>NZ_AYVL01000120.1 GCF_000502835.1 Mesorhizobium sp. LSJC280B00 | reverse complement strand
GCCGCGAAAATGTGAGTTCCGCTGGCATAGTCCTGCAGGTAGGTCGACGGCCAACCCATACCGCTGCTCGTGGGATGGCGATACATCGTCCCGGCATGGATGCCGACAGGCAACCCATGCTTTTGGGCCGCTTCATAGATCGGCCAATATTGGCTCCGGCCAAGAAGCATTTCGTTGCCGGCCAGCAACAGGACCTGAACGAACCTTTTGTCGGAAGCACATCTGTGGATTTCCTCTGCAGCCCGA
>NZ_AYVL01000119.1 GCF_000502835.1 Mesorhizobium sp. LSJC280B00 | reverse complement strand
CCTCAATGAGATAGCCGCAAGTCATTGCGGCACAAACGCCGATCGCCCCTACAGCAAGGTTCAATCCCCCAGTTATAACGACGACCATCATGGCCAAGCCGATCATGATGTTGACGGCTGCGACGTCTGCACGACGCGTGCCTGACATTTAGTCAAGGAACGAACACTGTCCGGTTCTGTGTAGGTTTTCGGATGCCGTTCGGCGATAGAGATAGCTCTCGGAAAGGCCGAGGCGGCGGCACGACTGGACGGCTGGTGATGAATGAAGC
>NZ_AYVL01000118.1 GCF_000502835.1 Mesorhizobium sp. LSJC280B00 | reverse complement strand
GCTGATGATCTGGAAGCGATTGGCGCCGAGCGTTGCGGCCACTTCCTCCACCTCCTTGTCGATCTCCTCCATGATCGGCTGCACGGTACGAACGACGAAAGGCAGGCCGATAAAGATCAACGCGATGACGATGCCAAGCGGCGTGTAGGCGACCTTGATGCCGAGCGGCATCAGCAGGCTTCCGATCCAGCCGTTCGGTACGTAAAGCGTGGTCAGCGCGATGCCGGCCACCGCTGTCGGCAGCGCGAAGGGCAGGTCGACCATGGCATCGGCGATGCGGCGGCCTGGAAAGCTGTAG
>NZ_AYVL01000117.1 GCF_000502835.1 Mesorhizobium sp. LSJC280B00 | reverse complement strand
CCATTTTCCGCGAGTCAGCGGACGCGTTTTATGATTCACTCCAGGGCATGGTTGCCACCGCCCAGGATGACCTTCGTCACTGAATATCCAGACCAGACTATCTACGGATCCGCTTTTGTAGCGGGGTCACGATGCACAAACCGAATTGGTACTTGCGGCTTATGAGGCGTATCAGCAAATTCCACTGGAGCTAATGCCATTTCCCCCGATACCCGAAAGTGACGCTGTGGGGCGGACGTTTACCGAGCTACCAGTCCGTCGCCTCGCGGAACCTCATCGCCTCAAGCAAGAATTCGCCCGCGTTGCGGATCTCCTCGACGAGGAAG
>NZ_AYVL01000116.1 GCF_000502835.1 Mesorhizobium sp. LSJC280B00 | reverse complement strand
GCTCCCCTCGTGCGGGGCATGAGGTGAATGTGCGAAGAATCCCCCCGATCGCGAGAGACGGAGCGCCTACGTGGGAGCAGACGGCAAAATGGACGTCGATTTGGACGTCCCAACAGCTGGCTACGCAGGCCGGCTCGAGGTTCTGGAAGGTCCAACGGGACGGCGGGTTCGCTCGGAGGCTGAGAGAACCCGGATTGCGGCCGAGAGCCTGATGCCGGGGGTGCAGGTGGCGGCGGTCGCACGCAAGCATGGCGCGACCCGCTGGCAGGTCTACGATTGGCGGCGTCGCCTTCGTCAGGGACAACTGGCACTGCCGGAAAGCATGGCGCCGATGTTCGCGCAGTTGATGGTGGACGACTCATCGGTGCCTCAGCGGAGGATGAGGCCATCGAAATCGACGCCGGCGAAGGTGGAGATAGTGA
>NZ_AYVL01000115.1 GCF_000502835.1 Mesorhizobium sp. LSJC280B00 | reverse complement strand
ATCTCCAGCCACCGATCGGATCACCGACCAGAGAGGCTGCAACGGAAAATCTCTCTACCAGCCTTCTCGACCACCTCATGAATATGGGCCAGGCTCCCGGCCCAAGGATGCCACGGGTAAAAAAGCTCGTGCTCCGCAATCCCGTGGGCGTTCTGTCGTCGTGTTGTCGTGCTGACGCCATCCTTCGATGACAACCCTGGCCTCCTCCAGCGTGTAGAAGATCTCGCCATTGAGCAGCTCGTCGCGGAACTTCGAATTGAAGCTCTCGCGATAGCCGTTCTCCCAAGGACTGCCGGGCTTACGGCGGCTCCTGGGTCGGATCACTGTCAGATCCGAGATCGCGCGCCGGAGCCTGGTGTTCTGTAAGCGCCAAGCTGACCCCATCTGGCGCGGCTTGAGGTGATGAGCGAGACATACTGACACTGAAGCAAGGAGC
>NZ_AYVL01000114.1 GCF_000502835.1 Mesorhizobium sp. LSJC280B00 | reverse complement strand
GGCCATGGTCCGTTGCCCGCCGCCTTCCAGCGGGCGCGCCGCCGACCGACAAGCCCATGCCGCTCAAGGATCGCGCCAGCCGTCGAGGCCGACGGCCAGGCCAACTCGGGAGCGGTGCGCTTGAGCCGCGCCATGATCTTCTTCGGCCCCCACAGTGGATGTGCCTCCTTCGAAGCAACGATCCGCTCCACCAGATCCACCGCCGTCGCCCGGCCATGATTGAGCGGCGCCCGCGGCCGGTCATGCAGACCTTCCGGGCCGAACTCCCGGTACCGTCCCAGCCATTTGTAGCCGATCTTGCGCGATATGCCGAAGTCAGCACAAAGCTGCGTCATCGTCTCATCACCCGCCAGGCACTCCACAACAAACCGAAGCCGCTCATCCATGATGCCAGTCTCTCGCCAAACCATCGCCGGTCCTCCCGGCGAAGGAGAAAACTGTCACCCATGCAATCAGTCCATTCTGTTACCTATCTATCCGGTTCGGACACC
>NZ_AYVL01000113.1 GCF_000502835.1 Mesorhizobium sp. LSJC280B00 | reverse complement strand
CAGCTCGAAGCGCAACACCTCTTTGCATCACCTTTGAAGATGGGCTCGAGCCGAATACCCCATCTGCTTCCGACAATAGCATGACTCTGGCTTTCGTCACCCGCAGGCGAGTGCTTGCGGGAGGGATGATCACGTCCACCGCTTTGGTGCTTGAGAAAAGTGCGCTTGTCGGCAACACAGCGGCAACGAGTATGCTCCCCGACCCTGCGCTGGCGCTTTGGCGGGAATGGGAGACCGCCCACAAGCTGACCGAGCGGCTTTGCCGCAGGCAGCAGCGCCTGGAGGCGAGGCTTGTCTCGAGCGTCGGCTTTCCTTGTGTGACCGTCTGCCTGCCCGAGGGTGAGGACGTGACGGTTCACTCGATCGAAGCGCTCAATGAAGTGCTCGGCAAAGGGCCGGATATGGCGGCTCTCCGGGAGACGGCCGAAGCCGATTTGGCGGCGCATCAGGCGTGCTGGGATGCGGCTGACGAGGAGGCTGGTTACACCGCCGCGCTCAAGGCCGAGTGCGAGGCTGGCTACCGGGCGCAGGATCTGCTGGAAGCGTTCTCAACGATACCCGCTACGACTCTCGCCAGTGTGGCGGGCAAGCTCGATGCCGTGTTGCGCGAGGGCGAAGCCTGGGAGGAATGCTCCGTGTTCCCCTGGCCGCAAAT
>NZ_AYVL01000112.1 GCF_000502835.1 Mesorhizobium sp. LSJC280B00 | reverse complement strand
GGCGATGTCTTCCAGCATGGCCTTGCGGCGATCACCGAAGCCCGGCGCCTTGACGGCGGCGATCTTCAGGCCGCCACGCAGCTTGTTGACGACCAGCGTGGCCAGGGCCTCGCCTTCGACGTCTTCCGAGATGATGACCAGCGGCTTCGAGGTCTGCACGACAGCCTCGAGGATCGGCAGCATGGCCTGCAGGTTGGAGAGCTTCTTCTCGTGGAGAAGGATGTAGGCGTCTTCCAGATCCGCAACCATCTTTTCGGCGTTGGTGACGAAGTAGGGCGAGAGATAGCCGCGGTCGAACTGCATGCCTTCGACCACTTCGAGCTCGGTCTCGGCGGTCTTGGCTTCCTCGACGGTGATGACGCCCTCATTGCCGACCTTCTGCATCGCTTCAGCGATCATCGAGCCGACCGAAACATCGCCATTGCCGGCGATGGTGCCGACCTGGGCAACTTCTTCCGAGGTCTTGATCTTCTTGGCGTTCTTGATCAGCGTCGCGACGACGTCGGCGACGGCGAGGTCGATGCCGCGCTTCAGGTCCATCGGGTTCATGCCGGCGGCAACCGCCTTGTGGCCTTCCTGGACGATCGACTGCGCCAGAACGGTCGCGGTCGTGGTGCCGTCGCCGGCGATGTCGTTGGTCTTCGAAGCAACTTCGCGGACCATCTGCGCGCCCATGTTTTCGAACTTGTCG
>NZ_AYVL01000111.1 GCF_000502835.1 Mesorhizobium sp. LSJC280B00 | reverse complement strand
CTGCTGCGCCAGGCCGGCGAGCCCGAACCGACGGCAGCGCCCGTCCGCCTCATCCTGTCGGCGGCACCGGCGGCAACGCGTAAGACGCTTGCCGGGCCGCTCGCCGGCTCGATCGGCCGGCCCGCCTTCACCGTCGCCATCGGCAAGAGCCGCACGGCCTTGCCCGGAAAATTCACACTGGAGTGGAACCCCGATGAACGCATATTCGAAGAAAGACGGGGCGAGCAAGGAAGGTCTCAGGAATGGCCCCCAGAACGGCCAAAGAATCCTATCCCTGTGGTTTCCGCATCTCGCCGCCGAGAGGATCCTGCGGCAGCGTCTGGGGCGGTCCTGGCGTTCCCGGCCGTCGGATCACCTGCCGCTGGTGATCAGCCATCGCCAAGGGAACACCCAGCGCATCGCCGCCCTCGACGAACGGGCTGAGGCGCTTAATCTGAAGCGCGGCATGGGCATAGCCGACGCACGCGCCATGCATCCCTCGATCGACATCGTGGAGGCCGATCCGGAGGCCGACCGGCGCCTGCTCGAAGGCCTCGCCGACTGGTGCGACCGCTATACCCCGCTGGTGGCGCTTGACGGGACCGACGGCCTCTATCTCGACGTCACCGGCTGCACCCATCTTTTCGGCGGCGAACGCTCGATGCTGGACGATATCCTGTCGCGTTTTTTCCATCAGGGCTTCGATGTCCGCGCCGGGCTTGCCGCCACGCCTGGTGCTGCCTGGGCGGCGGCGCGGTTTGCCGGTGACCGCATCGTGCCCGATGGCGAGGAGGAAGCGCTTCTCGTGCCCTTGCCGCTGGCGGCGCTGCGCATCGACCCGGAGGTACGCGCCAGCCTCGAAAGCGTCGGCCTGCGCACGGCGGGCGCCGTCATG
>NZ_AYVL01000110.1 GCF_000502835.1 Mesorhizobium sp. LSJC280B00 | reverse complement strand
GTCTGGTATCAAAAGGACGATGTGGTGTCGGTGCCGGCCAGCTATGGCGCCTCGACCATGATCGAATTCGGCGATGACGAGAAAATCGAAACCCTCGGCGCCGGCGACGTCCCGGCCTGGAGCATCGAGCCCAATAAGAAGGGCAATGTGCTTTTTGTGAAGCCGATCGAGAAGAATGCGGGCGGGAATCTCAACGTCCTGACCAACAAGCGCAGCTATGTATTCTTCCTCAACGGCGAGTTTCGGCCGGTTGCGCAACAAGTCTACGCGATCAAGTTCCGCTATCCCGAAGAGGCATCGGACGCGGCGCTGATGGACGAAGCCCAGGCCCGGGCGGCACAGCCGAACCGGCAGGGTTTCAAGGCCGAAAACGCCAACTCGTCCTATGCTTACAAGGGGTCGTCGGCAAATAAGCCGCTCGTGATCTACGACGACGGCGTGAAGACCTGGTTCCGCTTCGATCCGGCAAGGGAAGTGCCGGCGATCTATGTCGTCGACAGCGAGCGCAATGAGACGCTTGTGAATTATCGCCGCGAGGGCCCGTACATCGTCGTCGACAAGGTCAATTACCAATGGACGCTGCGCAATGGCAACGAAGCAACCTGCGTCTTCAATCTGAGACTGAACAATGTGAACGAACCGACCGGGCTTGAACCTTACGAGCCGCAGCGTGTCGGCGGTGGGACTGTTCGGAAAGTGAGGGGGCCTGATGCCATCTCCCAATGAGTACAGAATGCTCGCCGAGGAAGGAACAGTGGTCGCCCCGCCAAAATTCGGGGCGAGCACATTCTTCAAGATCGTGGTGCCGCTGGGTGCGGTGGTCTTCGCCGGCTGGATGATCTATGCGGCGACGCGTGCGCCAGACAAGCCGCTGTTGACGGCGTCGGATGGCGAGGAGTTTCACACCACACAGTTTCCCGCACCTGGGCTCGATACGCCGCGTCCCCAGCTTGATAACGGCACCCTGAAAATCCCGA
>NZ_AYVL01000109.1 GCF_000502835.1 Mesorhizobium sp. LSJC280B00 | reverse complement strand
ATGAATCACGCAAAACCGCTCTTGGGAATCCTCGAAACGCTCCCGGAGCTAAAAATCTGCCAAAGTAGTGCTAGGCCGTAAACTCATAAATGCGGAATGACCGGGATAGGTGGAAAGCGGGCTTGGGATTTGTGGAAAGCGCTCATGGCGTATGTCATGCTAGAACTGCAGTCATAGAGAATGGTTCATGCATGAATTGGGAACAGATAGCATCGGATTTCGCTTGGGACGGCTACTGGCGAGACATCTACGTTCTGAACACGTCTGAGGCAGATTGGCAGGTCGTCTGGGACATCCTCCTCGAATGGACCCCGCCTGCTAGTTTCAGTGTCTCCGGCAAGATCGAGTCGATGCCATTGGGCGTCGAAGCGGCCCTGGAAAGCGAAACAGGCAGCTTACTGTCTTTTTACGTCGGGCCAATCCAGCTTGCATGTCACTTCTTCAGCGCTGTCGAAATTGAGTTCGACTTCGATCCAAGGCAAGTCAGCGGAAAAACCGAGGTTGAGAAGCTTGACCGCTTTATGCGATTGCTCGGTGACGCTACTGGGAAGCAGATAATTCTCACGCAGGAAAATGATCAAGAGGCTATCATCGCCCGCTACTCTCCCGATCTTGAGAGTGTGGTCTGGACGGCACTTTCATAGCCAAATGTCTGCCTCCGCAGCGGACTTGATCAAAGATTTGCCTGAAGGTGCGATGCTGCTCGCCGACAAGGGCTACGATGCCAACGCATTGCGCACTGCCATCACCGACCAGAACACTTGGGCCAATATCCCGCCCAAAGCCTATCGCAAGGCCCCGATCTGCTTCAGCCCTTCCTATACAAAGCCCGTAACCTGATCGAGCGCTTCTTCAACAAAGCCAAACAGTTCCGTCGCATCGCGACGCGCTACGACAAGCTGGCCGAGAACTTTCTTGCCGCCCTAAAACTCATCGCAATGAGTCTACGTCCTAGCACTACTTTGGCAGATTTTTAGCGGAGAGGGTTCCGCGGCAGTGGGGACAACGGAT
>NZ_AYVL01000108.1 GCF_000502835.1 Mesorhizobium sp. LSJC280B00 | reverse complement strand
AGATTGGGGTGACGAGGCTGATCAAGCCTTCCAACAGTACCAGCCTGATCAATTACGGCGAGAGCTACCGGTCTGGAGATCGCATCAGCCCCTCTGTCGTCAAGAGAGCTGTTCTGCTTGACCCCAGCCATGGAGCTCAACGCCCCGCGTCGGAGCGCTCCCTGCTTCTGAAGGAAGCCATTAGGTCCGCTCGGGCTTGATCGGAGGCTTGGCTGATGGACGTCGTGGTTGCTTCGCTCAGTTGCCGCCCCATGGCGCGGCTTTGCGGATTATCAGTCCTCTGCCTCTTCGCCGGTCTCAACAGCGCTGTGTAATGTTCATTGTTTATGATGACGCCCCCGCTGTTCACGAGGTTGCTCCTGTCAAGTGTACTCGTCAGTCCGTCCTGGGCCTCGCGCTTCTTGCCCAAGTGCCGTTCAAACGGCGCTGGCGCGACTTGTTGAGCTCGAGAGATGGGTCCCTGCTCTCCTGCGTGGCCATGAGCTTGTGCCGCGGTCTGCGCAGCGGCGTCCCCAATGGCACGAGCCTCCATGCCGACTGCGTCTTCCGGACGAGCAGCAAGGGCAATTTCGCGCCCGAGTGCGAACTTCCGGAGATGAGCTAGTGCACTGATNCTGCGCAGCGGCGTCCCCAATGGCACGAGCCTCCATGCCGACTGCGTCTTCCGGACGAGCAGCAAGGGCAATTTCGCGCCCGAGTGCGAACTTCCGGACATGAGTTAGTGCACTGATGTCAGCGGTTTTCATATAGCGCTTGGCATCTTCATCCAGCGACCGCTCGTGAAGCCGATCCGCAATCCCCGGCTTTTTGTTTTCAACCAGGCATTGACTGAAACGTCTAAGAGCAGACCCATAGACCTCAACGGTACGGGGTTTCGGCCCGGTCGGCGCTGCCTCGTACGCTTTGATGAGAGCCGCTGTGTACTCTCTGATGAGCACGGCGTCGGCAGGGTGGGGATTCAGGGCAGGGCGGCCCACCACTGGCGCTCCGCCCGCCCACGTCTTGAGACGACCCAGTGACCCAGCCACGGCCGAGGGGCCGCCACCCCAGATCTCGTACTCCTTGCGATCCCGATCCAGCGACGAATCGTGAAGCCGATCCGCAATCCCCGGCTTGTTATTTTCAACGAGCCAATGACCAAAGCCGAAAAGAATATCTACATGGCGCTTGACCGTGATCTCCCCGACCTTACCGGCATAGAGTGCTGACCTCAGCCCTTCGACAAGGGTCGCATCGTTGGAATAAAGAGGACCCTTGTCGGGACCGGAGACCACTTTTGGGCGATCTGGCTGCACCGCCGCCGGCACAGAACGAGCATGGTCACGCAACTCGGACGGTGCGGGGGGATTCAGATCAACCACTGACGAATCCGGCGCATGATGATGGCGCGCCGTTGAGTGACCCGGCTGCAGCACCGAGGCACCCAGCATCGACCCACTGCCTCCGGCGTA
>NZ_AYVL01000107.1 GCF_000502835.1 Mesorhizobium sp. LSJC280B00 | reverse complement strand
CCGCAGGCTCCTGCTAGTCAAGACGGAAGAGGGACGGGCGAAGAGCAAACGAGCGTGGAAGCACCGAGCCCTTTACGTGAAAGACGTCGGAGATCGGACATGGATGGGGCGGCTCACCATTTGCAACTGAAGGCTTTATTCATTTGGCACGATTGGTGCAGCGAATGATCCGCAAACGTTGCGCGCGACCGATATAATGAGAGGTGAGCGCCATCAGGATTCCTGCGGTTAACGGGTCCACTCGGTCTTACGGTGTTGGCCGCCGCGCGGGCGCCAGGACTCCGGCCATCCCGATAGTCACCAATCCAATCTGCGGAGGACAGGAGGCAAGATGACAGCGACAGTCAGCACGAACTCGAATTTGAAATGTTTGGCCAAAGCAACTGCCATCGCCTTGCTCTGGACGGTCACGGCTACATCGGCGGACGAAGGTATGTGGATGCCGGGCCAGACTGCGGAAGTGTGCGCGGCCATGCGCGCGGATGGGCTCCAGATCGATCCCGCCCAGCTGGGCCGTCTAGACGCTGACCCGCTCAACGCGATCGTATCACTGGGCGGATGCTCCGCCTCGTTCGTCAGTCCACAAGGGCTGGTCGCAACCAATCATCATTGCGTGTTAGAATCCATCCAATACCACAGCAAGGAGGGCCAGGACTATCTCACAGACGGCTTTCTGGCGAAGAGCCCTGGGTGAAGAATTGCCCGCGGCGCCAGGCAGCCGCATCTATGTGATCGAGGACATGCGGGATGTGACCGCCGAAATGCTCAAGAGCGTCTCGGACAAGCTGAACGGGTTTGCCCGCTATGAGCGGCTCGCCACGAACAAAAAGGCCCTGATCGCCGCATGTGAAGGACAGCCCAATCGCCGTTGCGACGTATTGCGGCGTCTCCTACTATCTCCTCCAGAAGCTCGAAATTGAGGACGTGCGCCTCGTCTATGCGCCCGCGCTCGGCATCGGCAACTTCGGCGGCCAAACGGACAATTGGATGTGGCCGCGTCACACAGGCGACTTCGGCTTCTATCGCGCCTATGTCGCTCCTGATGGTTCCTCCCGGCCATATGCGCGCGACAATGTTCCTTACCGGCCGAAGAGCTGGCTACGCATAGCCCGTGAAGGCGTCAAGGAAGGCGATTTCGTGATGGTCGCCGGCTTTCCCGGCGCAACCCACCGGTTCCTCACGGCGGATGAAGTTCGGTTCAACTTCGCGCAATTCGAACCGCGGTTCAGCGTTCGCTCTCGGATTATGCCGCCCAGATCAACCAGGCAACGGCAGGCAATGGTGACGCGCAGATCCGCTACGCCTCCATCCTGCGAGGCGTACAAAACTCCGCCAAGAAGCTGGCGGGCGATCTCGCCGGCGCCGACGCGATCGGGCTCGACGCGCGCAAGGCCACCCAGGAGAAAGCTTATCGCGACTGGATCGCTGACGATCCCGCGCGGCAGGCGCGCTATGGCACAGCAATCCGCGAA
>NZ_AYVL01000106.1 GCF_000502835.1 Mesorhizobium sp. LSJC280B00 | reverse complement strand
GATCGATAATCTCGTAATTGTTGCAGGCCAGCACGACGCCGACGATGTTCTTGCCGATGTCGTGGACATCGCCCTTCACCGTCGCCATCAGGATCTTGCCCGCCGTCTGGCGCTCGCCATTGTCGATGCCATTGGCGGTATTGGCCAGCTTCTCGGCCTCCATATGCGGCAGCAAGCCGGCCACCGCCTGTTTCATCACCCGCGCCGATTTCACCACTTGCGGTAGGAACATCTTGCCGGCGCCGAACAAGTCGCCGACGACGTTCATGCCGGCCATCAGCGGGCCTTCGATGACATGCAGCGGGCGCTCGGCGGCCAGCCGCGCTTCCTCGGGTCGGCATCGATGAATTCGGTGATGCCGTTGACCAGNTGCGTTCGGTGGCGGTGCCGCCGCCTTTCGGTTGACGGTTGTTGACGACATCCTCGCAGGCTTCGCGCAGGTCGGGATCGATGGATTCGTAGACGGCAAGCTGTCCGGCGTTGACGATGCCCATGTCCATGCCCGCCTGGATAGCATGGTAAAGGAACACCGCATGCATGGCCTCGCGCACCGGCTCGTTGCCCCTGAACGAGAAGGACAGGTTCGACACGCCGCCTGAGATATGGACATGCGGCAGCGTCCCGGTGATCTCTCCCGTCGCCTCGATGAAGTCGACGCCGTAATTGTCGTGCTCCTCGATGCCGGTGGCAATGGCGAAGACATTGGGGTCGAAGACGATATCCTCGGGCGGGAAGCCGGCCTGTTCGGTCAAAAGCTTGTAGGCGCGGGTGCAGATTTCGACCTTGCGCGCTTTGGTGTCGGCCTGGCCGTCCTCATCGAAGGCCATGACGACCACCGCCGCGCCATAGGCGCGCACGAGTCTGGCATGATGCAGGAATGCCGCCTCGCCTTCCTTCATAGAGATGGAGTTGACCAGCGGCTTGCCCTGCACGCATTTCAGGCCGGCTTCGATGATCTCCCATTTGGAACTGTCGACCATGACAGGAACACGGGCGATGTCCGGCTCGGCGGCGATCAGGTTGAGGTACTCGACCATCGCCTTCTTGGAATCGATCAGGCCCTCGTCCATGTTGATGTCGATGATCTGCGCGCCATTGGCGACCTGGTCGCGCGCCACGTCGAGCGCGGTCACATAGTCGCCCGCCGTGATCAGCTTCCTGAACTTGGCCGACCCGGTGACATTCGTGCGCTCGCCGACATTGACGAAGGGAATCTCGTCGGTCAGCGTGAACGGCTCCAGGCCCGACAGGCGCATCTTGCGTTCGATCTCGGGAATGGCGCGCGGCGGATACTTTTTGACCGCCTCGGCGATGGCGCGGATATGATCGGGTGTCGAGCCGCAGCAGCCGCCGACGACATTGACCAGCCCTTCCCGCGCAAAATCCTCGACCTGCGCGGCCATGAATTCCGGGCTCTCGTCATACCTGCCGAATTCATTGGGCAGGCCGGCATTCGGATAGGCGCAGGTGAACGTATCGGCGACACCGGATATCTCGGCCAGATGCGCGCGCATGGCGTTGGCGCCGAGCGCGCAATTCAGGCCGATG
>NZ_AYVL01000105.1 GCF_000502835.1 Mesorhizobium sp. LSJC280B00 | reverse complement strand
CAATATGTCATGCACCGCCAGACCATCACCGAGCCGGTCGTCGGCCGTGTGCTTGCCAAGGGGCTTGCCGGCGACGAGATGAGCGACCGGCTGTCGCTCGTCATCGATGGCGTCGACGGACGAACGCACTATGTCGAGACCGCCGATGCGGCAAAGCTCGAAGACATCCAGCGCGGCCATATCGTAGCGCTTGATCCGATCCCGCCGAAGGAGGAGCCGCGTGCCGCCGACCGCAACATCGGCGTCGCAGCCGGCGAGGATGGCATCTATCGGCCGAGCAGGCACCTGGAGGCGATCCGGGAAACATTTTTGCAGCAGGGCAAGGACCCGGACGCCTTCGTCCGCTTCCATGTCCGCCGTCTCGAAGCGCTGCGCCGGGCCGGCCATGTCGAACGCATCGACGAAGACCACTGGCGCATTCCGGAAAACTTGCCCGAGCGCGGCATCGCCTACGATGCCCGCAGCCGCGGCAAGGACTTCTCCATCCGCGTGCTTTCGACGCTTGACCTCGACGCGCAGATCGGCAGCGACGGCGCCACCTGGCTCGACCGGGAGCTTACGGCCAGGATCCCCATGCCGCTGGTCCGGTCAGGCTTTGGTCTCGACGTCGACAACGCGCTCGATAAACGGGCTGCCCAGCTTGTCAGGATGGGCCATGCCGAACGCGACGCGACGAGCCGGACCATCACCTTCGCGCGCGACCTTGTTGGCACGCTGGAGCGCCAGGAGGTCGCGCGCGTCGGCAAAGAAATGGCCGCTGCGCGCGGCCTCACTTTCGCGCCCGTCCAGCCCGGCAATCATGTCGGCGGCACGCTGCTTGGCCCCGTCAGTCTTGCGAGCGGGCGCTTCGCCATGCTGGACAATGGTCTCGGCTTTCGGCTCGTGCCCTGGCAGCCGATGCTGGAAGGGCGCATCGGCCAGCACATCACCGGCCTCGTGCAAAACAGCGGCGGCATCGACTGGAGCTTCGGCAGAAAGCGCGGAATCGGGATGTGACGGCTGAGGTATGGTGCTCACCAAGGCCTTTCCTACTCCAGGTTCCGCTGCCGCGCTCCACAAGGAATTCTGTTGCTCCATCCGTCAGAGCCTTGAGAATTTCGCCGCCGTTTCGGGCGGCCTCGGAGCGGATCGTCTTCGGTCCAGACGAGCTGTTGCTAGCTCACCTATTGAGGAGCAGCGCGCCAAGCCTTCCCTCTGACCAGTCGAGCGCCGCTCCAACAGGTCGGATACGCAATTGCGGCTTTCGGTAATCCCGCAGGCCACGGTTACGAACGACAGCCGGTCTATGCAAAACGGTCACATTTGGCCTTTTGGACTGTTAGATCTACGCGCCAGGCGAACGCCAGCACCACCACCGTTTTCCGGGATGAATTCGATCCCGGCAGTTTCGAGCGCCGCAACTAACGCGTCAAACGTGGTTTGCCTCGAAGTGGTTTGGGCATTCTCAATTCTGACGAGCGTGCGAACGGTTATCCCCGATGCGTTAGCCAGATCCTCTCTCGTCCAATCAATTAAGGCTCGGGCGGCGCGGAGCTGCTGGGGCGATATGTCTTTTTTCATGATATTCTGCTTGTTAAAAGTCACAAAAAGTGACATTTTGGAAGACAAAGATGCGGCCGCACGAGGTGCTCGTTACACCTTGCACGGCCTAACCACTACCCAAGCTGATTGGAGCTCGGATCATGGCTTCTCTATTCGGCGGCTTGGGGTCAAGCGCTTTTGTCATTTTCTGCCTTACNGCAACACCTCTTTGCATCACCTTTGAAGATGGGCTCGAGCCGAATACCCCATCTGATTCCGACAATACCATGACTCTGCCTTCGTCACTCGCAGGCAAGTGCTTGCGGGAGCGATGATCACGCCGGCCGCTTTGGTGCTTGAGAAGAATGCGGTTGCCGGTAACGTAGCGGCAACGAAGACGCCCCCCTCCGATCCAGCGCTGGCGGTTTGGCTTGAATGGGAGAAAGCCCACAAGCTGACAGAGCAGCTTTGCCAGGGGCAGCAGCGCCTCGAGACGCAGCTTGTCCACAGCGTTGGCTTTCCTTGTGTGAGCATCTGCCTGCCCGAGGGTGAGGACGTGACGCTCCACTCGATCGAGGCGCTCCATAGCGTGCTCGGCAAAGGGGCCGGCTATGGCGGCTCTGCGCGAGAGAGCCGAAGCTGATTTCGCGGCGCATCAGGCACGCTGGGATGCGGCTGCCGAGGAGACCGGTTACACCGCAGCGCTCAGGGCCGAGCGCGAGGCTGGTGACCGGGCGGAGGATCTGCTGGAAGTGATCTCGTCCACGCCCGCCACGACTCTCGCCGGTATAGCGGGCAAGCTCGATGCCGTGTTGCGTGAGGGCGAGGCCTGGGAGGAATGCTCCGAGTTCCCTTGGCCGCAGATCCGCTCGGCGCTCAATGATCTGGTGCGCATCGCCCAACAGATGATCCCGTAGGAACAGCTCTTCACGGCAAGCGGCATTCCCCGGACGGCGGGCTGGCTGCTGTTTCCGAGCCTGAAAGACTAAGATGGGGGCGAGATATGAAGACCCGTCCAACACAACTTCGGCTGCGGCGGAGAACCCATCAACTTGCAGCGAAGCGTCCGCCGTGGCGCTCGCCCATCGCTATCGCTTGGCGCATCGTTCGCGGCGCTGGCGCAATAGGCCGGCAAGGTCGGCATCGTCGTGAAGATTGGTGGCATTCCGTGGTTCAACGCGATGGAGGCCGGTATCAAGGAGCGCGGTCAGAAGCTCGGCATCGATGCGTTCATGGTTGGCCCGACCAGCGCCGATCCTGCACTTCAGGTTCGCGCCATCGAGGATCTCATCGCTCAGGGCGTAAAAGTCATCGGCGTGGTGCCGAACGACGCCAAGGTGCTCGAGCCGGTGCTGCAGAAGGCCAAGGACGCCGGCATCATCGTCATCACGCATGAATCGCCCGGCCAGAAGGGGGCCAATTGGGATTTCGAGTTTGCCTCTGCCAAGGGTTTCGGCGAGGCCCATGCCCACACCTCCAGAGAGGACGCACCAAAGCTCAGCGCGGATACCTGCAATCCAGTCCTGCCGAACTCACGCCTGTCCACGGGATCCTCTTGGCCGATGGTGAAAAGTCCTGAAAGTGTGAGGAGCTTAGGCGGCCTCAGCCCTATGGATCAGATTCATGATGCCCTCGCTCATGCCGGCATAGGATCCGTCATTGATTAACTGGCCCTGAAGCCGGT
>NZ_AYVL01000104.1 GCF_000502835.1 Mesorhizobium sp. LSJC280B00 | reverse complement strand
CTCGCACTCGCTGCGCCGCGCCCGGCGCCTGCTGACCTATATCGAGGAGCAGGGGCTGATCGTATGCCAGCTCGACGGAGCCGGCCGGCGGACGGTGACGCTGGTGGAGCTCGCCTGGGCAACGGCACCGGGGGATCCCAATGCGGAGGAGGCGGAGCAGGGGAGTTTGGCTGTATGAGACTGGCGCCACGCTGCTCGGCGCATTGGCTGCGCTGTACGCTATGCTGATCTTCGCGATCGGGATCGAGGTCCCGCGGCGGCTGATCGGCAGAAAGCCGCTACGGCTCTAGATTGCCGGGGCGGTCGCAGTGATGATCGGGTACATGCGCTCTGATGGCATCCATGCCGTCTCCCGGGCGGAGAAAATCCTGATGGTGGCTATTCTGCGCCGCCGTCGGTGGGACTGTCTACTGGCTGGTGGCGGTCAAATTGCGCGCTATCCTGACACTCTTGCTCAAGTGTCTGCTCTGCGGCGCCAAGTCGCGAGCGGTTTCATGCGCATTTTTCGAAGGAGGTTTTGCGATGAAAATGTCCCGTTTTTCAAACACCGGCGCTGCGGCATGGCTGGTTGGAGCCCTGCTCAGCCTTGCCGCGCTCGGCGTCACGAAAGCGGAGGCTGCCGACATGCACCAATTGTGCCGCCAGGTGCACAACGACGACACGATCCAGGACTATTCGCCCGCGCTTCATGACGAGACGGTCCAGGCGTTCAAGGCGCTCGCTTCGGACGCTCAAATTGCGCCGGACGATTCCGAACTGCGGGCACAGGCCCAATATCGCTGCATGGACGGCAAGGTCATGGTCTGCTTCGTCGGCGCCAACCTGCCCTGCACCAAGATGAATGCGGCACGCGACAATCCTGGTGCGGATGAGTTCTGTCGGCAGAATCCAAACGCGAAAGACGTTCCAGCCGTCGCGACGGGTCACGATACCGTTTATTCCTATCGATGCCGCAACGGCCAAGCTGAGATAGCAGACGACTTGTGGGAACTCGACGAACGGGGCTTCGCGAAGAAGCTTTGGGCTGAGTTACCCGATCGCTAAGTCCGCTCACGCCAAGTGTTTTCTTGGTAGGCGCTAACCTAGATGTGTTTCGCCTGATGGCGCGAGGCCATTTATGATCGATTCGTGGCGGCAGCACCCGCAAGGAATCGTGACCGACGCCATGCGGGTGGCGGGGCTGCCGGAGTAGTGCTGCGCGCCTGCTTTGGCTTGGGGCTAGCCGGAGGATCGGAATGGGTCTCGACGTTGCAGTTTTCAAAAGCGCTTCGACCATGGAGCGGGAATTCCCCGGCTATCGCTTTCAGCGGGAACCGACAACGGGCGAATGCGAGGTGATCCATCCCGAGGGCGTAAATCTCACCTGGGACGTGGTCACGGTGTGCGACTGGTGTGTCGGAAACATCGCCCACGTCGCCGCGCTTAGAGAGGCGATTGCCGGCCTTCTCGGCGAAGGCTCGGCCTTGGAACGGATTGTCCTTTTTTTCAGCCTGCAGTGTCGGAGACGTCATCGAGGAGCCGAGCTTTGTCGAGCTTGAGCGCGAATTGCGGCTGATCGAATCAAGCACCGACGCATGGGTTCGGGAATTTGCCGATGGACTATCGGAATTGATCCGCATGGCACGGCGCGAGAAAAACCCTATCGTGTTTGTGTGACCGGCAAGCCAAGCAGAGCCCCGATGGCCGGACTTTTCTCGATATCGACATGGCGCGTGCCGCCGACCTTCTCGGCATGGAGCGCCGCCAGGCCGAGGCCTTTCGCGACCTCGAGCGCGGGCAGTTCATGGCGCTCGGCCCGGCGCTGTCGCGCCGTCCGCTCGGCTTGCGCATCGGCCCGACCGAAACGAGTCCGCGCAACGCGACCCCGCGCCTGATGCCGCTGCCGGAAGCGGCGTTGGAGGATGCCCGCGCGA
>NZ_AYVL01000103.1 GCF_000502835.1 Mesorhizobium sp. LSJC280B00 | reverse complement strand
GTCAGGGAAAGACCTGGACCGCGCGTCGCGTCCAATCGCTGCGCACGGTGCACAAGATCAGCGGCTATCGCTCTTCCGACAAGAATGGCGAGTGGCTCACCATGTCGGACGCGGCCGCCCGGCTTGGAGTCTCGCACGTCAAAATCCGCCGGTTCATCAGGGATGGCCTCTTGCCTGCCGAGCAGGTCATGCGCGGCGCACCCTACCAGATCCGCGCCAGCGACCTCGAAGACGAACGGATCAAGGCCGATTTGGCGCGCAATACTCCGCATCGCATCCACGACGACAACCAGGAATCGCTGTTTTCCGCCATTTGAAAAGGAGGTGCATAATGAATCGGTCTTCGCGATGCCGCGCAGGGCTCGCTCGGCTGCATTGTTCGATAGGCAGATCCGCCCGTCCGTCGAGGAACCGGGCGAAGGATGACCAGCGGCGCAGCATGTAGTTGAAGCCTTGGTCAGATCGTGTCCGCGCGAGAGCTTGTCGCGCGTCTCGATCATCCAGCGCTCGAGCTCGGTGACCAGCGGCAGGCTCCGCTCCTGGCGCACGGCGTGGCGTTGGGCCGGCGACAGGCCGTTGATCTCGCGCTCGATATCGAACAGGGCGTCGATGCACTTCACGCCTTCAACCGCGAGCGGATAGACCAGGTTGGGCTTCTCGCCGTGCGCCTTCTTGCGCGCCGCCGCTTCGATATCGGCCAGCTCGAACACTTTGCGCCGGCTGTGGGCCCAGCAGCTGGCTTCCAGAATAGGCGCCGGCTGACGGGCCGCCGCATAGAGATCGCCATAACCGCCATAGGCATCGGCCTGCAGAATGCCGCTCCAGCCGGCGAGATGCGCCGCGGGATGTTCGCCTCGGCGATCGCGGGAATAATAGAACACCGCCGCCGGCGGATCGACATCGCCGAATGGTCGGTCATCACGCACATAGGTCCATAATCGGCCGGTATCGGTCTTGCCCTTGGCCAGGACCGGCACCGTCGTGTCGTCGCCGTGCAGACGTGAAGCGGCCAGCACATGGGCTTCGAGCCGCTTGAACAGCGGCATCAGCGCCGCGACGCCGGCGCCGACCTGGTCGGCGAGCGTCGACAGGCTGAGCGGCACGCCTTCGCGGGCATAGCGTTCAGCCTGGCGGTTGAGGGGCTGATGCTGGCCGAACTTCTCGAACAGGATCATCGCCAGCAGGCCGGGACCGGCCCAGCCGCGCGGGGTGGCGTGGAACGGCGCCGGAGCCTGGCTGATCGCCTCGCAGTCGCGGCAGGTGAACTTCTCCCGCACGTGCTGGATCACCTTCCATTGCCGCGGCACCACCTCCAGCGTCTCGGTGATATCCTCACCCAGCCTGNAGCCGCGCGGGGTGGCGTGGAAGGGCGCCGGAGCCTGGCTGATCGTCTCGCAGTCGCGGCAGGGGAACTTCTCCCGCACGTGCTGGATCACCTTCCATTGCCGCGGCACCACCTCCAGCGTCTCGGTGATATCCTCACCCAGCCTGCGCAGCCGATGACCGCCGCAGCAGTGGCAAGCGGTCGGCGCCGGCTCGACCACGCGTTCGCGCGGCAGGTGCTCGGGAAATGGCTGGCGCGCCGGTCGTTTGCGCACATAAGGCGCCACCTCGGTGGTCCGCGCCGCTGCCTGTTCGGCGGCGATCTCGTCTTCCGTTGCCGTGCTCTCGAGTTCCTCGAAGGTGAGTTCCATCTGGTCGTGCAGGCGGGCGGCACGTTCAGAACTTTGACCATGCAGCGCCCGCTGCAGCTTCCGGATCGTCAGATCCTGATGTGCGATCAGCGCCGCATCATCCGATGCCTTGGCCCTGGCGACCGCCAGTTCGGCCTCGACCAGCGCAGCGCGTGCGGCCTCGTCTTCGGCTCTGGCCAGCGCCGCGGTCAGCGCTGCTCTCAGCGCGCCAATATCGTCCGGAACA
>NZ_AYVL01000102.1 GCF_000502835.1 Mesorhizobium sp. LSJC280B00 | reverse complement strand
ATCGCCGAATTGCAAAAGCAGGGCCATCGCGTGGCGATGGTCGGCGACGGGATCAACGACGCGCCGGCGCTGGCACGGGCCGATGTCGGCATTGCGATGGGGGGCGGCGGCACGCAGGCAGCGCTGGAAGCCGCCGACATCGCATTGATGAAGGATGACCTGGCAAGAATTGTCAGCGCCCGCGCGATTGCGCGACGCGCTTACCGGACAATTCAGGAGAATATCTTCGTCGGCGTTGGTGTTGTGCATGTTTTGGGCATTACCGCAGCGCTGATGGGCTGGATCGGTCCTATCCAGGCAGCGATTTTGCACTTGGGGCCAGATGTCCTGGTGTTCCTGAATTCGGCAAAACTGCTGCGCGTTCGAATCCAAGATGTTTAAGCGCATCTCTTTAAAGCCTAAGGCTTCGAACCGAACTAGCCAAAGCGGTCATTCGATTCGTCCGATCGGATGACTGCTACTGGCGCATGTGGTCGGTTGGCGCGTTCATAGATCAGATTGCCTGATGAGGCTCGGGAAGGTCCGGCCGGGGTGGAAAACCGCCGTTCAGCGCCCTATGCGAGCACGAAATTCGGCAGTCGAATTGGTGCGTGGAAACGGTTCGGAAGGCAACTGTACATCGAGAAAGGCACAAAGCGGCTCCCATCCTTCGGAGACTTGATACGTGAGAAGGCGTTCAGGCGGCAGCGTTGATTTCACGGAAGCGTTATGTGCTTCATAGACAGCGATTGCGTGATCACGGTTATCAAATCGACCGCCAAAGACAGTGTTTCCAACCACCGCCACACCAAAGGACTGTGGATCATTGGTAGCAGCATCCATCGTGAGCCCTATTGTTTGCGCCATGCTGTCATACCAGGCTTCCGGGTCACGAACTGTCAGGATAACCTTTGCATTAGGGTAGTGGTCACTCACTTGGCGCCAAAAATGCGCCGTTGGCCAATCGACCGCGGAAAGATAGCCGGCATATGCCGCATCCCAGGTCGGGAGTTGTCCTTGGCCGGCGGCGCGCCACAGCGCTTTCTGCTCGGGATTGGCGTGGACATCTGCCATGTGATGACACGGCCCGAACCCAAGATGCTCCAACGCGAGCTTCAGCGAATATGTGCCAGTGCGACCCATGCCTGCACCAATGACATCTAGAGCCATGAGCACCCCAAGGAGATTTCAATCGGTCAAAATACCGCTGTTTTCTTTAATTCGCTATATCTTTGAAGGTCAGCTCCGAATCGCGTCAAGCCGTAGCGCGCGAAGGTCAGTATTGGAGAAGCGCCGGGAATGGTGGCTCCTGGCGCCGCTGTGGCGAAGACGCGTGGATCGACACCACTATCCGCTGACGCAGCGCTTGCGCCGGTCGATGACGTGGATGCCCATCAAAGGATGGGAGACAACCGACAGCGAGTTTCCGCCGGGAACGTGATCGCGGTCCACCAAAGCCATCTTGAACGGCAAGGCCGTGCAGACCTGCTCCATCAGGCTGCTCGACGTATACCGCGCGACATTCGAGCAGCGTGGACACAAGCTGGCAAGGCAAGGGGTTAGGCGCCGCGCTGTTGCAAGACACCGTTCTGCGCACGCGTTACGCCGCGACGATCCTCGGGATTCGCGGCCTTCTTGTTCATGCCATATCGGACGAAGCGAAAGCCTTCTACGAGCACTACGGCTTTGCGGCTTCCCCGAAAAATCCGATGACCCTTGCGCTCTCGCTAAGGCGCGTTGAAAGAGCGAAACGTCTTGTTGTGCACAAGTTGGTAATCGCCTCGTAATCAACCAGCCGGAAAAAGCTTCCAGCGCCGCGGCCTAAAAGCCACGCGACTTTTCTGCGCCGCCGGATGGTCGACGGGCAATTCGATCTCGACCCGCCGACGTTCGCCGCCGATTTCGAGTTCCACGCGCCTGGTGCCGGCGACGCGGCGGCTGGCGGCGAC
>NZ_AYVL01000101.1 GCF_000502835.1 Mesorhizobium sp. LSJC280B00 | reverse complement strand
CGTAAGGGCGACCTTAAGAGCGCAGCCTCGCTACCGTGCCGTCCTCTCGCAAGGCGGCCTTCGCCGGAGGGTATCCTCCCGGACGGATCGCGAGCACATGTTCGCAGCTTGCCAGCAGCATTCGTTTTGGAATGTTGAGATCACCGGCCCCCATGCCTGTGCGGAGCCAGATGGCGGTCGCAAGTACGCGGCGATGAACGACGGGCGGCACCGTTTCGTCAGGCAGTCCGCTCATTTGGACACACGCTCGGCGGACAATTTGGGCAAGAAGACCGTTCCGAGTCAGGCCGACCGCGTGCGACTTGAATATGTCTCGGCTAGTTCTGCCCCGCCGCTGTCTGACAATGAAGGCAGTGATGTCGGTGTCGTGTTCACGCGCCAACGGATTCTCGGCGTAACTGAGCCTGCCGTAAAGGTCCTGCCAGTTGTCCTTGTTAAAGAACTGGTGCTCGGATGGCCTGCTCCCGGGTTCGATACGTAGCCTTCACACCCACTGCGTCCAACAGGGGAGCAGGGTTGCGCGACACCTCGTTCACATACTCCCGCAAGACCTCACGCCTCAATAGGGCATGCGCAGTCGGGCCTGTAGGGCGCGGATTCTTCAAGACGGCTTGCAGGTTATTCTTTATCTCGTCGAGGCTCTGCCCGAAAATTCGAACCGAGGCCCCGATCCTGATGAGTTCGGCCACGACAGGGGCAGTGTTCTCGCGCGCCAACTTCCCGGAGACACCGAGAAGTTCCATCGCAACTGGCGCATCCAGATAGACAACGAGGTCGGTCTTATCGACCGAGGTCACCGGCTTCACAAAGTCCTGAACGACCTCGGTCAGAAGCCCGATAGCTGCAATCCGGGCAAGTACCTCAGCACTGCCTTGGTTCTCCTCGATTGCATGTTTGACGAAGCGCGCGCACAGGAATTTCTCTTCGTCTCGGAGGGAGGTCGTATTGGGGATTTCTACTACCTGCCGCAGCTTTCCTGACGCATCCGGTTTGACGCCCGCTTTGAACTCGATGCTCTTCTCGCTGAACGCTTCGACGTAAAGGAGCCATTCGACAAGGATGTCCTCGAACTCTTCGACGTCTCGGGGGATTGTAGTGAGTGGCGAAAGCGCTTCGGAGAACTCCTTAAACTGAGTGGCGATGCGGCGTAGCTCAGCCTCAACGGTCTGAGTGGATGCATCCGGCTCGCCGTTGTCAGCCATCTGAATCGTATACGTGGTATCCTTGGCACCTGCGATGTCAGCAACAATCCAGCCGTGACGCTCTAAGTAAGGGACAAATGTCTCGACCAGATCGGAGTTGAAGTTCCACTTGTACATATCGCGAATTGCTGCGGCGATGACATCTGGGTCGAGTTTGCTGCCATTGTGACGGCGCAAGATCGGATCGAAGAACGGCAGCAACCCTTCCAGCACGTTTCCGCTGTCATTTCCGAGTGCAGACAACGCCCCGTAAATGCGAACCGCCGACCGAGTAAGTTGCGTTGCCATGACCCGTATTGAACCGTTGCCTACGGTTGCAGACTAAGGGTCAACGTGGTCGCAGGCTACTGCTTATTGTGCATGTCAAGATGATCATGGTCGGTAATTGTTATGGTCAACGTCGCGGATAGACGCGAACAGCTTCCACCTCTCTTAGCCAAATCAATCCGAAGCGATCCGGCGCCCTAGTGGACGCTCCGCTTCCGAGCCGAGGCGTCGCAGTATGGTCACATCGGGGAAGGTCCGCTTCCGCTCATCGCAAACAGCCTCGAACCGTCGGGCTGAATGACCGCAAACAATAATCCATAGCCGACGATCGCGATCACTGGCCTTGGAATGTCTGGCAAGGGTCAGGAGCGCTGGTTGCGCTCAACGTCGGGTTTCGGGAAAGTTGTGTGCGTCAAGTTCTGCAAAATGGCGTGGCATTGCGGTGACGTCGGCGTGTCCGCCGCGCAGCCCCCGTGTTTAGCGGAGCGGCGGACACATGACGGTGCTCAGGCGGCCAAGGCCCTCAGGCTCTCCTTCTTGTGCTC
>NZ_AYVL01000100.1 GCF_000502835.1 Mesorhizobium sp. LSJC280B00 | reverse complement strand
CCCGATGAAACCGCCGGGATAGTGTGGTGGAACTCACTTACCGAGGCCAATCGCGCGGCTTGGCTGGCGCGGGCCGGCAGCGCCGTCCCTGCGGATGCCTGGGTGGCGTACAAGCGGCTCGGAGATGTCGAGCGTCGGTCGCGGACTTTGAACTGACGAGGGTCCCGCAGCAGCGACGAAGTTTCTCGGATCCAGGTCACAATGACTGGTTCTGCGACGAGGCCCGGCCTTCGGGCTTGAGCCGTTTCCCGACTACGACTTTGTCCGTTGAGCACCTCCCCTTGGTGTCCACTCATGCAGGCGCTCAAGCTGGTTCGGCTCCGGACTTGAAAGCGATCGAGAAATGCCATATCTTCTGCACATAAAATATGACGATTTATGTGGTGAATGAGCTGCTATGGGCCAGGCACCGAAGTTACTCGTGCAGAATGAACCTCTCGTCTTGTCCTATATGGACCGCAACGGGAAGATCGCGATCGAGCAGGTCGCGGACGGTTTTGGCATGTCCAAGGGCCAGCTGGCTCAGACCGCCGGTCTTGCCCGCGAGACCCTCTATCGGTCGGAGCGCAGCCGGACGGTAAAGACGCAGGGACGTCTGCGGGAAATGCTCGAGATCATCAGCCGCGTGGCGGATTGGGCGGGCGGCAAGGAACAGGCGATGGCCTGGTATCGAGCCCAGCCGCTTCCGGCATTCGGCGGGCGCACCGCCGAAGCGCTTGTGAAGGAGGGCAAGGCCGCTGCGGTCCGTGACTATCTCGATCACATGGCCGTTGGTGGCTTTGCTTGAGGTTTGCCGGAACCTGCTACAGGGCGCACGATCCACGTTGGGCATTCAAGCCGACTTCCGGTGATGGAGCGGCGATCCGGGGTGCCCGATTCAATCCCAAGGGTGTGCCGGCGCTTTATCTGGCGCTGACCGTCATGACAGCGGTCAAGGAAGCCAACCAGGGTTTCGCGCATCGGATCGACCCTTGCGTACTGTGTTCCTACGAAGTCGATTGCGACGACATTGCGGACCTGACGACAGAGCAGCAGGCGAGGGGAGAATTCTCCGTCACGCTCGAGGACATGGCCTGCGCCTGGGCGACGGCTCTCAGCGATGGAAATCGCCCAGCGTCATGGTCCATCCATGACCGACTGCGGCCTCAAGGCATTGCGGGCATTCTGGTTCCGAGTTTTGCTCCCGGTGCCAAAACGGAGGATCGCAACCTGGTGCTTTGGCACTGGGGTCCGCATCTTCCTCACAAGGTAACTGAATTCGACCCGAGCGGCCGGCTGCCGAAGAACCAGCTGTCCTGGCGATGAAGCATTCGGGAAGGGCAGGGACGTTTTCGGCTGCAAGTGTCGCGCGACGCTTTCGGGGCAATATCAGTCACCGACCTCGATCGAATTGTGATCGCACCATCCCCGCAACGCTCTTTCCTCCGCATTCGCTGGTCGCGTCCCCACAGGTGGTGTAGCTCGGCGGTAGCGAAGCCGCTCGCGAGCGCGCTCTCGATAGCGCAGTAGCGAGCGAGCGGCTTTGCGGTGGTCATCGACGGTTCGCCGGTAAGGTCGGGTTGCTGACACCAACCTGATTCGAAGGAACCATCGATGACCGACGACATGATGAACCTGCGCGCGCTCGTGGAGAAGACTCCGGATTCCGATCTCTTGCGCGAGATGATCGGCTTTGCCGCCGAGCGGCTGATGGAGCTAGTGGACGGCGCCGCAACCGGCGGTCCGGGTTCCTAAACGATGAGTCTTGCTGCCCTTCCGAGCGTTCGTTCGGCATCGTTGTAGTAGTTCGAGGCCTGCTGCACGGAGCGATGCTGCGACTGCTGCATGGCTTCGGGGAGCGGAATGCCCCGGCGCGCGGTTTCGGTGAGATAGCCGGAGCGCAGGCCGTGGGCGGAGAACGCTGCCGGGTCGAGCCCGGCCTCGCCGATGCGGCGCTTCAGGATCAGGTTGACCGCCTGAGGCGTTAGGGCACGTTTTTCGAGATTGCCCCAACGGTCGATGCCGCGAAACACGGCGCCGTCGGTGATGCCGGCGCGCTCGAGCCAGTCTTTTAGGACCAGCACCGGGCGGCCGACGAGCAGCACAAAAGCGTCGGCGTCGGCTTGCGTCGTCTTGGTGC
>NZ_AYVL01000099.1 GCF_000502835.1 Mesorhizobium sp. LSJC280B00 | reverse complement strand
ATTCGCCTGCTCACCCGCAGGCTCGCAAGAAGTTGATATCAAAACACTCTTTTTGATTCAGGCTCTTAGGTTTTCGGATCGTAAACGATGCGCCCGCGCTCCGACCTGTCATGGCTCGATGCTCATCGGGCCTATTGCAAAGTTCGTTGGCGCAACGCTTACCGTTGATGCGCGGAAGAGCGACTAGCAATCCGCGGCGCCTACGCCCGGCTTTCCGCACCTTCCCGTGGCGGGCCTCCAAGATGAAGGGGCACACGGTTTTCCCGCCGAAAAGTGATGTGTCGCGACAGTCGATTCGCCTGGAGATATGCCTGTTGAGGGGGGCTCAGACCAATTCGCCCGGCGGTGCGGAGATGTGGCAGGACGCGTAAATATAACCAGTCGTGCGCTCCAAGCGATCCTCCATGCCGAGCTTGGTCATTGCGGTTAGGATAGCCCGCCGTTCCCTCACTGTCGAGAAGCGGCGCTGGCGCAGTCTGAAGCGGTCTACAAGCCTGGTCTCCAGTCCGAAATCCCGAAGGGCCATTGCGATATTGTCATAGCTGAAGGGATGCATCGCGAAGGCAACGACCCACGGGCGTGACGTTGCGGAGGCATCATACACGCGTGCAAATGTTCGCTCTGTGGCGTAACCCACACAGCCTGTACTGATGACGATGTCCGCACCCGCGAGATCGCGGCGTTCCTCGACCGTCAAGTCACGGGTTTCCAGATCAGCCATGATACCGGCTTCCAGCAGTCCCAGAACTCGCGCATAGCGAACAGCCCGGAACGATGGGTCAACGCCGACGAACTGGATGTCGTCGCGGAGGCCACGATTGCGGAAGAAGGCGCGATGCTCGATCTCCTGTCGGCGCGAGAGCGATCCGCTAGGTCTCAGATAGGCAGCATACAGATCGTCGAGATTAAGATCGGTGCGGAGTAAGGCTGCGTTAATGCCATAGGAGCAACCCACATCGATAATCTTCAACCTGGCTTTCTTTCGAACGCGTCGATAATCGGCAAAGATCCTTTCGAAAACCGGCTTGGCCCGATCTGGAATCACGTAGTCTAAGGACAGATGCGCGCGAAAATAGGCGTGCGGCCACCTGGAATTATAGGCTGCCGCGAAATCATGCTTCGCCCCCTGAATGTTGGCGCGCCCTACACCCGATGGCACCATGGTCCCCCTCGCTGGCCAGTGGCCTTGGAGTCGCAGCCTACTTTCGAGATCGTTCTGTCTGAAAGCTGACAGACTGGCGAGTTGATTTTGGGACATGTGGATTTACCGATGTCTTCTTTTCCACAGAATACGATCTGACACGGATCTGACATGCAGCTTTCCTTCCTTCGTTCCTTTGATCGCGATGTGATCCCGACAGGTAGGTCCTGCCGCCGCGACGAAGGAGCTTCAAAAGTCATGCCAAACGCGCAGAGGAGTTTTTCTTTACTGTTCTCAAGGGTTTACATGCGAATGTAGTGAGGGGCCAAGCCGAATATATTGCGTCGCATACGCGACAACCGGCACCTAGCTGTCGACGGCAGTGGCTGCATCGCGGGTTGAGCGCAGCAGGGCTTGATGTCGTGCTGATGGAAACCCGGCAAGTGAAGGGCGGGCTGAAAGCGATGCAGATGGCGGACAAGTGGGTGTGGGCACATGGGTCGTAGCGCGTTGCGATGCGTCGCCAGTCCCTGAGCTTGGCGAATAGGTTCTCGACCCTGCGCCGCGGGCGATACAGTGTCTTGTCGTAGGCGTAAGGGACTTTGCGGCTGCGGCTCGACGGGATGCAGGGCACGATGCCTCAGTGAGATCTGATCTGTGATGCCCCAGAGCCCTGCCCAACAGAATTCTTCCCTCGACGCCGCCCTGCTCGAAGCGCGGGAGCGCTACACCGCGAAGCGCCCGAAGAGTGCGGCGCTGCATCGCGAGGCGGTAAACGTTCTCCCCGGCGGCAACACCCGGTCCGTGCTCACCTATGCGCCTTTCCGACTGCCATGGCGCGCGGCGAGGGCTGCCGGCTTTGGGACATTGATGGTAACGCCTATCTCGACCTGTGCGGCGAATACACTGCCGGCCTGTTCGGCCATACCGACAGCCGCATCGATGCCGCCCTCCACGACGCCATGGCGCGAGGACTGAGCCTGGCCGCATTGGGCGAGGNCACACGCGCTGCCGGTGCGATCCTGATCTCCGACGAGGTGATGACCTCGCGCATGTCGGGAGGCGGCCTGCAGGAACGTCTCGGTATCCTGCCCGACATGACCACGCTTGGAAAGTATATCGGCGGCGGCATGAGCTTCGGCGCCTTCGGCGGGCGCCACGACCTCATGAAGATCTTCGTCTACAAGGTGCCTCATGCTGGCACGTTCAACAACAACGTGATGTCCATGGCGGCAGGGATCGCCGCCATGGGAGAGGTGTTTACCGCCGCAGCCGCCGCCGACCTGTTCGCGCTCGGGGAAGGCCTGCGCGAACGACTCAACGCGATCTCCGACACGGCCGGCGCGCCGCTGCAGTTCCGCGGCCTTGGCTCGCTCGCACGGCCCATTTCCGTCGGGGCCGGATCGACCGCCCCTATGCCATCACCCCCAGGGAGGAGGCGCTGAAAGAGCTGTTCTTCTTCGACATGCTCGACGCCGGCATCTACATCGC
>NZ_AYVL01000098.1 GCF_000502835.1 Mesorhizobium sp. LSJC280B00 | reverse complement strand
ACATCAGGCTGCGGCCACCATCTGTCACTACAAACGGCATCGGCATCCGCAACTGTAGTACTAGGTTGCAGGGTTGGCGCGGCAAGCGTTCCTCGGCCAGGAATCAGGCGCCAGCGCTGAACAACGCAGCCGGGACGAGTTTCCGGATTCGTTACCGCCATCGGCGATTTGCTCACGGGCTTCGCAAGTCCACGGTGCACTCGCGAGACTCCTAATTGCGCTCCGCCGCGCCGAATGATTACGGAGTACTAGCCTGCCCAATCCCAGCGCGCCCAGAGTTCTGGCTCGCGTGTGAACCATTAGGCCGGCGGGACGTTGCTCTGCGGATCCAACACCTGACGGCACGACCGTGGAGGAATCCAAGCATCATTCTACGCCTCAGAAACAAGACACGCCCGGTGCCTTGGCGAACTTTCCTTATGACCGAATGACCGTCGAGCGATTTCGGGGGCGTTTCCGCGAGCGAGGTGGAACGACGAGCGCAGGAGCTGGTTTGTGCCGGGAAAGACGGCGCCGCTACCTCTTTGGCGACCTCTATTCGACCCGCGGGAGCATCATCAACCCCAAGAGGTGATGTCACATAAACGGAGATGGGCTGTCGTTGTGACTTTTGGGAATGATTTCAGGCGATCACGCCGGCAGCAGCTTTCCATTGCGCCATGGCATTCAAGCGGTGAAGATGGATCTGAAAGGCGGAGCGTTTTGAACGGGGCGGGACGAAGAGATTGCGGACTGCAGAGAACGTCGAGACGAAACGCTGGAGGCTCCCCGGTGATCGAAAAGCTTGCATCATCCGCTCTCGTTTTCGCAGTGGCACATGCGAATTCTCCGCTCTGTTGTTCAAGCCCTTGTGCGACCGGTGCTCGATGTCCGTCATGACTAGACGCCGCGCTGCTCCATAGGAGCCGAGCTTGTCGGTGATCATGCGCTTCGGCACCTGGCCCTGCTTCTTCAACAGCCGTGTCAGCACGCGCTTGGCGGCCTTAGTGTTGCGCCGGGTCTAGCCGATCTCGTCGAGCACATAGCCGTCCTGGTTGACGGCCCGCCATAACCAATGCTTCTTGCCGGCGATCATGATGGCGACTTCGTCGAGGTGCCAGATATCATTTCGACTGGGCTGCTTGCGGCGCAGGCGCCGGGCGTAGTCCAGCCCGAACTTCTTTCCCCACCGACGGATCGGCTCGTAGGAAACGACAATGCCGCGCTCCAGCAGCATTTCTTCGACACGACGCAGGCTCAGCGGAAATCGATAATACAGCCACACCGCGTGGGCGATGATCTCGGTTGGGAACCGATGCCGTTTGTAGCTGATCTGCGAAGTGTTCGTCCCCAGCATCTATCGCAGCGATCCCTGACACGCGGTTACCGTGACAACGCCCCTGGGAGCGCCTGGACCAAATCGGGTCCCCAGTTCTAATATGTGGCGGGTGGTACGACGGGATCGCTCTACCGTCATCTCAGGAATGCATGGTGGGAAGACTCCCGAGGGCGACCTTGCGCATGTTCGAAGGTGGCCATCTATTTCTCTGGCAGGATAGCTCCGCGTTCGCCGAGATCGTCCGGTTTCTTGCAAACGAGGAAGCCGGCTAAAGGGCGAACACGAATTTGCGCCGTGCGAGGCTGCGTGAGGCCATGGACGTCCGCGCCTTACTGAGGCAAGACCGGTCGCGTCTATGTTTAGGCGGCGAGCCACATTGCCTATGCCTCGCTCGATAGCATATTGCGGGCGGCATAGAGTTCGGCAATGAAGTCGGTGATCAAGGTCGAATTGATGCCGTCCGGCGGGCGCAGGAGTAGCGCGCGGAAATTGACGGCCGGCTCGAATGGCCTGGCCAAAATGCCGCCGATCATGCGGTCCGCAATGACGGAGGGATTGACCAAGCCAATCCCCATGCCCTTCGCTGCAAGGATAGCGATGGTCAGGCCGTAGGGCGTTTCGATCAGGATGCGCGGCCGTACCCCATGCGCGGCCAGGATCTTGTCCATCGCGAGCCGAGCCGTATCTTCCGGCGACAATGCCAGGAAAGCCTCGTCGGCGAGATCGGCCGGCGTGATCATCTGCTTCCGCGCCAGCCGGTGGTTCTTCGGCATGACGCAAACGGCGCGCGGCGTGGTGAAGATGCTGTGCAGCACGCCGCTGGTGTCGACCTCGTCGGCCGCGAGCCCGATATCGAAACTGCCAGACGCCACCAGGTCGCGCACGATGTTGGAGGTGCGGACCTGATAGCTGATGCGCACCTGCGGATGCCGGCGCGAGAACGCTACTATGGCGCGCGGCACCAGCCCATGCCCGAGCGCCGACAGGCT
>NZ_AYVL01000097.1 GCF_000502835.1 Mesorhizobium sp. LSJC280B00 | reverse complement strand
GGCGGCATGGGCTTTTAAAGGTCCTCGCATCTCGACAATTTCGAAAGGGCGGCAAGCAATGCCGCCCTTTCTTCGCGCCCATTGCGCCGGTTGTCGGCGACCCGCAAGCCGGGGTATATGCCCGCCGAGGGTTGTGCTTATGTTTGGACGGATACTGCCTTTTTTCTTGGGGCTGGCTTTACTGTTGGGCAGCGGCTGCGCGCGCAGCGATGATGGTACGGTGATTATTCCGAGATCGCTTGATGCCAGGCGATTCTTTGACAAAGAGCCGCCACGCCTGCAGCAGCCACAGATCGAAACCAGCGTGTTTCCGGTTGCGCCACAGGAGCCGGAAAGGCTCGAACCGCGCCGTACGGCAAGTTACAAGACATCAAACAGACGTGCATCGCGGGTCGCAAGTCCTCCCCTCTCCTCTTCCGAGCCGCACAAGCTGCTTGTCTGCAAAAACGTCAGCGAGCCCGGCAAGCGGTACCGTATGGTTTGCGAATAGGGCACTTGTTTTGGCCAGCGTTCTACCCTCAGAGGGTCGCGGTGCCTTTCCGGATGAGGTTGTCCAGAGCGCCGTTTCCCTTCTTTCCCCATGATCTACTCACTATCATTCTATAATCCCAGCTTCACGAGACGGTACTAATATTGCCGGCGGCAACCATCGCCGGCGGCCCTTCCCGCGAAGCGCTTGGCTAGCGATCAGAACCGTCTTTGGAAGAAAAGGCCACGCTCGGCCGCGATCGCAACCGCATGCGCCAAGCTTTTGGCCCCCAGCTTGGCCCGTGCCATATCAAGATGAAATCGGACCGTGCGAGGGGACAGCGACAATATCTCCGCGGTCCTCTTGACCTTCTCTCCCCTCGCGTACCATTTCAGGCATTCGATCTCTCTATCGGAGCAGACCGTCTGATGGCGTGGCCTTCCTTGCATTCGACCGATAGCATGGTGAAATTCGCCGGCGAGATGCTGGAAGTTACGAACCTCGGATTTGAGAAACNCACGCCGCTGCGTTCTCGTTGCTCGTCACGCTCAGAATGCCGCGGTCGCCGTCGACACCCCTAACCGGGAACGTGACGCCATGCTTTCCGGCCCCATGTTCCCTCGCTTCACCGAAGAATGTCCGCACGGCCTTGTCCGATAGGTCGATCTCCTTCCAATCAACCAATGTCACAGCACGCAGCCCGTAGGGAAGCACGGGATCGATTTCGAAAAAATCCTTCTCGATGTAGCGTTTCACCCAGTCAGGCGAATAGGTGGTCACATAGAACGGCTGACTCGGTTCCTCGTAAACCGGCCTGACGGTAAGAAAGGCCGCCGTCTCCAGGCCGTAACCTTCGACAATTGTGTTCAGAAGGCCCGCTGCGTCCGCAGGAGAGGCAACTGCTCGAATACCCTCCGTCATGTCGTGAAAATTTGAGTCAAATTGCGCCATACCCAGCTTACCTCCTTGCTATCGACGTGCCTCTCCAAGCCATTCGCGCGGGCTATTTAACTATGTTGCTCGTCGCTGGATTCCAGCGTCTCGCGACCTGTCAAAAGTGACAGGCGAAACCGCCAGTATACTTAGATTGCAACCCACTTTATTCCAAATTGCATGGCCACAACCCGGCGTGGAGGAAACGCCTTGGATATGATCGTACTTTCGTCAAACGATGTGGGTCGGCAGACTAACTCAACACGTGCTTCACGCCGTGCATCACATCGGAGTTCCAGAACGACCGACCACGAGGTTTGCCGTTTCTGTGCGGAGCTGGAACAACTAGACGCTGATCGGGAAGCTCTTTTTGCTTTCTCCCCTCCGCCTGTGCCGGGCAACCCTGCGCAGAGCAAGCAGTTCTTCACAGAGATGAATGCGATTACGGCTCGCTATTTAGCACTCGAACAGCGGCTTCGGGAGGCTCACAGCGACATCGAGCCTCCCCACGAAGCCGCTGAGTTCGTCCAGTCGGATGCCATTGCGACCGCCGCGCCATAGCGCGCATTCAGAGTATCGATTGCCTGATGGTCCCAGCCCTTGCCGAAATCCAGAAAATCAGACCGCCCCGCGTCAACTCGACACCGAGGCCCCTACCCGGCCCATCGGGCACCGATCCGGACATGTGCACCCTCCTCCCCTCGCTGGATATGAGTCAGAGACACTTGCGCAGCGATTTGCAAGATAGTTTATTGACTCAATGAATCCGAAGAGGAGTGGTTCATGGGAACCAGCAATCAACTTTTGCTTCGTGCACCTATCGCGGCGTCCACGGCTGCGACCTGGGCCAGACCGCGACGCTGGGAAAGCAGATGCGGTCTTGTGGCGTTGTCGCCATGGCATGGCTCGTAACCGCCACCTTGAAAAAATGGGTTGTCTGCTCGCCGATCCGGAAAGACGAGGCTATCGTCCCGGGCGTTGTGCCTGCGAAATGGCCGGCGTCGCCGGCGAGAGGCTGAAAGCCGGCATAGCCGTTACCCTCCCCGACGAT
>NZ_AYVL01000096.1 GCF_000502835.1 Mesorhizobium sp. LSJC280B00 | reverse complement strand
ATTCGCCTGCTCACCCGCAGGCTCGCAAGAAGTTGATATCAAAACACTCTTTTTGATTCAGGCTCTGACAGCCAGTAGATGAAGGAACCCTCGACCGGTTCTCTTCAAGCTCCTGCAAGGAATTCGACAAAAATAGCGACACCGCCTAGCCGCAAGCACGAAAGAATTCTTAACCGCTTGAAATTTAAGTCCTGGCTGTATCTGGAATGACTTTTGCGTTGTCCGACGGCAGTGACTCGGCCTGAGGAGCCCCGCATGATTCAGCCCACCGCAAGGACGGACAAGACGCCCGCGGGGCTGCGGAATGCGATCTTGCAAATCCTTGCAACCTATGGACGCAGGCTAGGTGAAATCCGCAATCCGCAGTCCGCAATCCGCGTTCGGGACGGCCTGCGACCGAGGTCACGCGATCGAAGGCAAGAAGCTTCGTTTGTCTGGAGGACAAGACTCCGACTTCGACAAGTTGGTGATTGCGGCTGATACATGATCGGCGCGCCTCGCCAAGACCATCGGCGACCGCGTGTTGCTTGAAGCGAATGTGGCTCCAACATCACGATACCAAATTCTGGAGTGACGCTTTCCCGGGAGGTCGTTTTCGCAGAGCGCAAGTTCGTTGCTACGCCGATGGATATGGAATTGCGAATCGGCGGCGGCGGCGAATTTCGAGACTGGAGGCGCCCCCAATTATCGTCGAAGTGACAAAAGTGGCGAAGGTTTACCTCCCGGATCTTATATCAACAGAGGGCACACGATGGATGGGGCATCGTCCAACGACTCCGGACACACTTCCGGTGATCAGTTTCTCCCGCGCCGCAATGACGTCATCCACGCCTATGGTCACAGTCATTGTGGTCTAACGCTTGGGCCGACCACCGGGCGGCTGGTCGCGGACATGGTTGACGAAAGAGCGCCAACCATCAATCTTACACCCTTTTCTGTCAGCCGTCTTTCCTGATCTAGAGGATAATCATGAATCCCCATACCTTCATATGCATCGATGCCCATACATGTGGGAGCCCCGTTCGCGTTGTTGCCGGCGGAGCTCCTATACTGCCCAACGTCAGCATGGCCGAAAGGCGTCAGATATTCCTGCGCGATCATGACTGGGTGCGCCAGGCGTTGATGTTCGAGCCTCGCGGCCATGATGTCATGTCGGGCTCCATTCTCTATCCCCCGTCACGTGAGGATTGCGATATCGGTGTGCTGTTCATCGAGGTTTCCGGCTGCCTTCCCATGTGCGGCCATGGCGCCATCGGTACGGTAACCGTCGCATTGGAACAGGGTTTCGTAGTGCCAAAGACCGAAGGACGGCTGGCGCTTGAGGTGCCCGCCGGTCGCGTCGAGGTGGAGTACACACGAAACGGTCGTTTCATTGATGAGGTCCGCATCTACAATGTGCCGGCCTATCTTCATGCAAGTGACGCAAAAATCGACGTTCCAGGCATTGGAGAACTTATCGTGGACGTCTCCTACGGCGGCAACTTCTATGCCGTTGTGGAACCTCAGAAGAACTGGACGGGTCTCGACAGCATGACGGCCGACGATATCCTCAAGATTAGCCCGGTTGTCCGCAAATTGGTACAGGATGCCGTGGAGCCAGTGCATCCAGAGGACGATCGGATTTCTGGGGTGAGCCATGTTATGTGGACTGACAAGGCCAAGCACCCGCAAGCAAATGCACGCAACGCCGTGTTTTTCGGTGAACGCGGTATCGACCGCTCGCCCTGCGGCACCGGCACCTCGTCTCGCATGGCACAGCGTGTTGCAAAGGGGTTGCTGAACGTCGGTGAAATGTTTGTCCACGAGTCTTTCGTCGGTACGCTATTCCATGGTCGTGTTGAGAATGTGTCGGAAGTTGCAGGACGTCCTGCCATTCTTCCGAGCATCGGCGGATGGGCGCGTGTCACCGGTTATAATACCATTCTGGTCGATGAGCGGGACCCACTCGCCTTCGGGTTTCAGGTAAAGTAAGAAAGCCATGATCCTCGAAGAACGCGACTACCGCATCCGCCGATTGGCGAGGTACATGGCACTGCGCCAGGCCCGGTGTGAGGTCGACCGGTTTGGTTATCACGTTTGACTGGCCAATCGCTACCCACTGGGCTCTGCCAGGATCGACCGAAAGAAAGAAGAGCCAAAAAACGACACACGAGAGCCATGATCAGTCAAACCGGCCGGCTTACGCAAAAGAAGAAGCTCCGGCCCGCTCCTGGGACAGGAATTCAACGATTACGTTGGCAAAGACGAGCCGCTGATCATCCTTGTCGGCAACAAACGACGTGGGTGTCGCAGGTTCAAGTTGGCAGGCTGGTGCACTCCGTGCCGCACCCAAAGAGTTGGCGAGATCAACCATTCGGCGGGAAGTTATCCGTTCCACGGCCAAGCAGATCCTCCTCGGGTCGATCAGGGCGGCGCAATCCTTCCAGAATTTGACCGAATACTTCGCTGTTGCACGTCCCCTCGCCCCGCAGATCTGGGAGGTTGTCCCCGAGACGCTATCCAACCGGAACGCATATTCTGGCACACTAAGGAGACCTTAGTGTCCGTTCCAAAAACAGTTGAGTGATTTCAGCAGGTTGTGATTCTGTCGGATTGCGAGATTCGATGGAGATCACGAT
>NZ_AYVL01000095.1 GCF_000502835.1 Mesorhizobium sp. LSJC280B00 | reverse complement strand
GCGGAGCCTGGTCATCCTGGCCACGCGATCTGGAAGCGTGACTTTGCCGGATCGGCGGGCGTGTTCTCCTTCGTGCTGCGGCCGGAACTGGCGCCACTGCAATCCGATGTCCTGCGCAGCCTGCGGCTGTTCAGGCTCGGCGCAAGCTGGGGCGGCGTGCATTCGCTGATTGCCGTCAGCGATCCGCGCAAAGGGCGCGCCAGCCTCGATTGGCTGAAGCCCGGCCCGGTCTGGCGCCTGTCGATCGGCCTTGAGGCGCTCGAAGATCTTCTGGCCGACCTTTCCCAGGCCTTCGAACTCTTTGCTAAAGCCCGGCGCAACGGAACCGCAGCAGCCGACGCCAAGGCCGCCGAATGATTAGAACCTCAACGAGAAGGGGAATGACTATGAAACATCAAGTTCTGAAATGGCTCACGGGTCTGGCGATAGGATTGGCCAGCCTGACTTCGGGCGCCGTGGACGCCAGCGCGCAGGCGGTTATCAACAAGATCAAGGAACGCGGCTATGTCAGCTGCGGCGCCAGCCAGGGCGTGCCCGGTCTCTCCCGGCCCGACGAGAAGGGGTATTATCGCGGCTTCGATTCCGATATTTGCCGCACTTTCGCGGTCGCCATCCTCGGCGACAAGGAGAAGATCCGTTACGTGCCGCTTAACGCAGGCCAGCGTTTTCCTGCGCTGCAGACCGGAGAGATCGACGTTCTGTCGCGCACATCCACCATCACCTACAGTCGCGATACGGTTGTCCGCTTCGTCTGGATCAATCTCTACGACACCGACGGCATGCTCGTGCGCAAGGCCGACAATATTACCGAGCCCAAACTGCTCGATGGAAAGACCGTTTGCCTGCAAGGCGGTGGCAGCCTGACCGAGAAAGCGATCGAGGAAACCGAGGAAGAGTTCGGGATCGCGATGGAGAAAGTCTATTACGACTCGACCATTCAGGCGCGCGACGCCTTCTTCGGCGGCCGCTGCGATTCATACGTCACCGACGGCACTGCGGCAGCCGGACAGCGTGCTTCGGTGGCCAAGAACCCCGACGACTACGACATCATCAAGGTCGGCAAAGCCGCCGAACCCAATGGCGTCGCGGTCGCCCGCGGCGACGATCAACTCTTCGACGTCGTGCGCTGGACATTGAATGCCCTGTTCTGGGCCGAGGCCAACGGCATCACCTCGCAGAACATCGATGAAAAGCTTGTGTCGGGCAGTCCGGAAGTCAAACGGGTGCTCGGTGAGGAACCCGGCTTCGGCAAGCCGCTCGGATTGGACGACAAGTGGGCCTACAACGTCATCAAGCAAATGGGCAACTACGCCGAGATCTGGGACCGCAATCTCGGCAAGGACAGCCCGCTAAAGGTCGAACGCGGTCTGAACGCGTTGTGGAAGGACGGGGGCCTCAACTATCCTTTCCCCTGGGATTGAGCCGCATGATGGAGGGGAACGGGCCCGGCGCTCCCCTTCCCTGCCAACGCCGCGAACCCTCGAGGTCAACATGCTGAGCGATGCCAAGACCAGATCGATCATCATCCAGTGTGCCCTGGCCGCCGCGGTTGCCGCTTTCGCTGCCCTGCTCGTCAGCACGACTTTCGCCAATCTCAGGGCACGCGGCATCCCGATCGGCTTCGATTTCCTGACGATGCCGTCAAGGATCGTCATCTCGGAAGCAATCCTCACTTACAAGTCGCGGGACCCCTATTACTGGGCGATCGCGACCGGGCTCGCCAATACGGTCTTCATCTCCGCGGTCGTCATCGTCTTTTCATCCGCGCTCGGCCTCGTCGTCGGCATCACCCGGCTGAGCAGCAATCCCCTGGCGGCGGGCACCTGCCGCGTATGGGTGGAGGTTGCACGCAACTCACCGCCGATCGTGCTTCTGATCTTTCTCTATTCGCTGTGGTGGAAGGTGCTGCCGCCGGTCGGCGAAGCGCTCAATCCGCTGCCAGGCGTTTACGCCTCAATGCGCGGCTTTGTGGTGCCGGCCGTCAGCATGGACGTGGCCACCGCGGGATTGCTCGTCATTGCTCTCGCCCTGGCACTGGCGGCCGCTGGCTGGGCGGCGGCGAGAAGAGGATGGCTCTCACCGCTGACCGCGCCGGCGATCCTTACGGTTGGCATTGCCGGGCTCTGGCTTGCCGATGCGAAGTTCTCCGTCGACTGGCCGACCTTCACTGGGTCGAACTTCAAAGGCGGCAAGGACCTGACGCCCGAACTCAGCACCATCCTCATCGGGCTGACCATCTACACCACCGGCTTCGTCGCCGAGATCGTGCGTGGCGGCGTGCTTTCGGTCGGCCGCGGTCAGTGGGATGCAGGTCATTCGCTCGGCCTGCCACGCGGCAAAATATTGCGTCTGATCATCATCCCGCAGATGCTGCGGGTGATCGTCCCGCCGCTCAACAGCCAATACATCAACGTCGTCAAGAATTCGACGCTGGCGATCGCGGTCGGCTATCCGGACTTCCTTGCGGTGATGAACACCATCATCAGCAAGTCCAGCCATTCGATCGAGGGCGTCTTCATCATCCTCGGCGTCTATCTCGCCCTCAACCTGAGCCTGTCGAGCGCGGCCAATTGGTACAACCGTCGCATCGCCATCGTGGAGCGCTGAACCATGAAGGCCGTGTCTCTTTCCCTTCCGG
>NZ_AYVL01000094.1 GCF_000502835.1 Mesorhizobium sp. LSJC280B00 | reverse complement strand
TCCCTCCATAACCTGTCGAAGTGAATCAGAAAATCAAATGATCCGCAACTGTAGTACTAGATCACCTCGTGCTGCGCGACTTTATAGGCAGCACAGATTGCGCGAGCCATGGCCGAAAGATTTAAGGCAGAGATCTTGAAAACTTCCGCAGCTGAAATGGTACACGCTTACATTGCTAGACGGCACGCCTCCGTTCCGGCAAAGCTGCGAATCGCGGGGCCAATGGCAATCCGCAGGTCGGCGGGTTCGGGCAACGCTCATTGAAAAATGGGCCGCCGACTTTCCTTTTGGCTGTAAGCTCGCTTCATGGCGCTTGGACACGCTAGACTAACTCTAGCAATCAACTGTAGCGGCCACCTGAACGAGTAAGTAGCGCCATTACCGGACCCTCACCGCCGCTCTCAACAGCGGACCTTCGCTCTACGGCCGGAGTCGACCCGAAGACGACCTTGGCCCGCCGGGTCATGAATGGCAGCCCTACTCCCGCAACTGCCCTTTCCGACCCCCGCGCTGGATCCCGATATCTGCCACGCGGGCCCTTGCAGTTGTTGTCCGGCTGTTTGCGCATGTCACATGTCAATAGCCACAGCCGCGTGACCGCGATCCTGGTTCATTGAGGTCGAACCGTCCGGAAGAAACGCCCTCTCCGAATCGTTCTTCCGCGTCCTTAACGAAATAATTGACAGTCCAACCAAAACGGCGCTCCGTGGTTCGACGGGGATGGATCTTGGCACTCTTGGCGATGCCGGACTTCGCCGTCACGATAGGGAGGATGCAATGCCGACAGTCATTGGCCACCATAACATCACAAAAGGAGCGAAGCACTGGCTCGACTCGCCGAAGCGCAAAGAGCTTTTTGGTCCGCTCGGCGTGACCAACATACGAACATTTGTAGATCCACAAAATCCGACCCGGGTGGCCGTTCTTATGGACGTTCCGGACATGGACGCCATGATGAAAGCTATGCAGAGCAAGGAAGCCGCGGATGCGATGGCCTTCGATGGAGTGGTGCCAGAGTCCTTGGTGATCCTGGTCGAATCGTAAAGGTGATTGCTCCGCTGGCCAAGGTTAGAAGGGTTTGCTCAGCGATTGCCGTGCGGTTCCGGTCATTCTGGAAAGCGCCCATTATTGGCGTAGAGCCCGCTGGGCACTGGCTTCAAGAGCCGGTCCTGCGCGTGAGCGCCGCCGTTGGTCTCGGTCGTGCCAAGATCAGCCGCTACAGCTTGCGCAATCTAATGCCGGCTCAGGTCCGCAAAGCAACTGTTCCGCGCGTTCACGCTGGACTTCCGCTTGCCACCCCGAGGCTGCCATTGCGCGCATACGCAACGCTGCGAATTTGGCACTTCAACCGAACAGGAAAATGCCTTTCTCTGCGCGGGATTAAGATTACTTAATGGCGACTTTGAGCCGACCGGACCTGAGTGATATTCATAGAGGTGACTGGGTGGATCGCCGGCTGCCGCGTGCATGGCGGCCCTACACGCGGCTCGCGCGGCTGGATCGGCCAGTGGGCATATGGCTGACGTTGTTCCCTGTTGGGCCGCATTGATCCAAGCGGCACATGGTATCCCCGCCGTTCAGCAATTGGCGCTATTCACCCTTGGCGCGTTTCTGATGAGAAGCGCCGGGTCCACGATCAATGACATTGCCGATCGCAGGTTCGACGGCCACGTTGAGCGGACCCGCTTTCGCCCTCTGGCAAGCGGCCAGATCGGCATGGTCCCAGCAATCGCCTTTCTGGCAATTCCGCTTGCGCTTGCGGCGTCGCTCCTGCTGTTCCTGACGCCCTACACGCGCCTGATCGCCACTTGCGTATTGCCGAAGGGCTGGCGGTTTCTAGTTATCGCGTCCGGGAGCCCAGGATCCCGAGTCACGCTATGTGAGGAAAAACATTCCTCATTTAGGGCGAAATAGGCGAAAAATTGCTTCACTAGGCCAAAAAAGGCAACATTGAATGCATCTAAATTCAATTCGGTAGATTTGACGCGAGTTCAACGGAGGCGGAAATGACCAAACCTCATTTCATGAAACTGCTCGGCGCACTGGTCGCCACNGCGAGTTCAACGGAGGCGGAAATGACCAAACCTCATTTCATGAAACTGCTCGGCGCACTGGTCGCCACATCTGTCCAGTTCGGCACGCTCGGTTTCGCGTTTGCCGATACCACCATTCTCAACGTGTCCTATGACCCGACGCGTGAGCTCTACAAGCAATTCGACGAGGCTTTCACCGCCCACTGGAAGTCCGAGACCGGCGAGACCGTCACCGTCCAGCAGTCGCATGGCGGATCGGGCGCTCAGGCTCGCGCGGTAATCGACGGCCTCGACGCCGACGTGGTGACGCTGGGGCTGCAAGGCGACATCGACGCGATCGTCTCGAAAACGAAGAAGATCAATCCCGACTGGCGGACGAAGTTCGAGAACAATTCGGCGCCTTATACCTCGACCATTGTCCTCCTCGTCCGCAAGGGCAACCCCAAGGGCATTCACGATTTTGGCGATCTCACAAAGGACAGCGTCCAGGTGATCACGTCCAATCCCAAGACCTCCGGTGGTGGCCGGTGGGCCTACCTCGCGGCCTGGGCCTGGGCCAACACCAATGATGGCGGCGATGAAGCCAAGACCAAGGAATTCGTCGGCAACCTCTATTCCCATGTTCCGGTGCTTGACACCGGCGCGCGTGGCTCGACCGTGACCTTCGCGCAAAAGGGCCTGGGCGACGTGCTGATCGCCTGGGAAAACGAGGCCTATCTGGCGCTCGACGAG
>NZ_AYVL01000093.1 GCF_000502835.1 Mesorhizobium sp. LSJC280B00 | reverse complement strand
TCGCGGGTTTAGAGCTTGCAGCGGGATTCTTCGTGGATGTGCAGCCGCTGTGGGGGGGTCCGTCGCCTTTCTCACGGGCGGCGGGCTCCTTTCGCGAAGGCGGTGTTGGTCAGAGAACCTTTACCGCAACTCAAGTTAGCTACTTGTCATTGGGGGGAGTAATGTCCCCTCCTCTTTTGCAGCAGCCAGGAATGCCTTGCGGGCCTCCTCAGGTTCCATCTCGTCGAAAATCACGGCCATGCAAACGCGCACCGCGAGATCCCAGCAAGGGCCACGCTTGGTCCACTTCATCAGCTCCTCGCCGGCTGTCTCGGCGTTGTTGACGTTGCGAATGATCCCGGGACGCTCGGTCTTGACGGGGACCGGAGGGTTGAACCAGTGGCGAGCCATGAAGGGGCCTTAGGGCGGCTAGCGGGTTTCCTGTCTATAAACCGGCTCAGCGATGAGGACGGCTAACCATTTGTTAGGGATGGTCTGAGTCCGTGACGGGTGTTTCCAAACGTCCATCGACGTTTATCCGAGCGGTCGGTACGAAGCCGGTATGCATCATCTTCCGGTGGGTGTCGCCCTAGTCATTTCGCTTGTTGTCGGTCTAGCCATTGCGGCGATCGCCTCAAAGGACCATTCGGAAATCTGCGGCATCCGATGCTTATTCGTCCTCGGCGAGAGCGTTAATGTGAGGGCTGTCACGCCAAGGCGGGAATGTCGAGAATGAATGGCAGCACACGGTCGCCATTGCCAGGTCACGACAAGCGAAGCTGGCTGACAGCTATTCGCGACCGTCGAAAGGCACGCAGAGGCCCATGGCAGTTGCTGCCTCGAGGATCGCCTCGGTCAGTTCTTCGTCGGAGGCCACCAAATAAGGCGCAGCCTCCCGAGCTTCGCGTAGTGCCGCTTTGATCGAGACCGTGTCGCGACGGTCCGCCCTGTTGAGGAGTACAGTGATTGCTTGCTCTAGAAGCGGACCGACCCTTTGCGCGACGCTCATCCGGCCCTCCCCAGGGACACGCCGAAGGGGAATCTACTCACTTCCTGACCGACATCAACGCCATGTACGAATCGTACGAATTGGCACGGTGCTAGGCCGCAACAGTCAGCAATTTTTAGCTCGAGTTTCTGATCGGTGATCGGATAATTGGCTCGCGCGCAGACCCCCTCCGACCATAAAGCGCTTCGATCCGCCTTTCGTCCACAACCTTGGGTCGAATCGTCCCGACGTATACCGGAGGGAAGAACCTGCCATCAGGCTATTCGCGAAGGTCGAACGCGACGAACATGCCAAAGGTTGGGGCAAGATCGACAATAAGCTCCACCAGCTCGCAGTCACTTTCCGCCAGATGCGGGCCGTCTCGGCGCACCGCTGCGATAGTCTCTTTGACGGAGATGATGATTTGGCCGCGCCGGGCTCGTAAAATCAGCTCTTCAACAAGCTCATTGGCAGTCACTTTGATGGGTCGGCAGTTCGTCCAAACGTTCATACCAGGCCTCCCACCTCAGCGAGAACCCACGCGGAACATTCATGACCCTCTGTCGGGAAAAATCAAGGGAATGTTTGTAGGAAATTTCCAAGAGGGGATTAGAGAACAAGCACGCAGCGAGCCTCTGTACTCTTCCGCTTTGACGCTCACCCAGCCGGCTAGGGACCTTCTTCCGTCGGGGCCTGTTTGGCCCGATCAATAGCCGCAAGTAATGACTGTAGGGTTGGCGGCAGTTCTGGTTCGACCCCCAGATTTAAGAACGTTTGTACGTTATGACGATAGCCTTCGGAACGGATCAGTTTCCGAAACGCTTCGGAGACAGACTGATGGTCTGCTTTGTTGCTGGTTGTCATGTTCGGGAAGTCCGTCCCAATGAGCCGCAACTCGCCCGCAACGAATGGGTTCCATCAGGAGGTCGGAATATTTGGTAAAAATTTCTGAGCGGCAGATCGGATAACTGGCTCGCGCGAAGCCCCCCGTTGCTCGAGCGCATTACCTTCACCAACTACTTCGCGCGCGAGATTGCGTTGCCGGTCCGTGTCGACTTCGATGCCGATTTCCGAGACATGTTCGCGGTGCGCGGCACCACGCGTAGCCATCGCGGTCGTGCCCCATGACGCGCTGATTGGTGAGGCAAGCGTCACATTTCGGTACGAAGGGCTTGATAATGTGGCGCGCCAGTCGGTCATTGCGGAGCCGGATCAGGTGCATTCCAGTTACGCCGAGTTCCGCATTGTCGTGCCGAGCCGTGACCGCAGGATCCTCCATCTGGATGGTCGGTCACGGCGAAGAGATTCCGTCCAGTGACCGGTTTCGTGCCGCCGCTGCGCGAGCGCGATGTGCGATTCGCTCAAAGCGCCGGCAAGGCGCCACCGTTTCAGTTCCGGACGCGTGTTCAATGACTGGCTGGCCCGCACACGTGCCGACATCGCGCTCCTGACAACCGACCTCGAGACGGGACCATACCCGTATGCCGGCATTCCGTGGTTCTCAACCGCCTTTGGTCGCGACGGAGTCATTTCCGCCTTGCAGATGCTCTGGCTCAATCCCGAGCTTGCCCGTGGCGTGCTGGCGTTTCTCGCCCGCTACCAATCGACCGAGACTTCCGTCTTCGGAGACGCGGACCCAGGCAAGATCATGCACGAAACGCGCAAGGGCGAGATGGCCGTGCTTCGCGAGTTGCCGTTCGGCCGACAGGACCGGAGATGAGGACTTTGTCGATCGCATTTGGGAATCACTGGGTGCTGCCACGGCTTCGATGGAAGAAGTCGGAGCCCGCAACGGGGAGGGGTTCGTTACCTACAGCAGGGCAGCGGATACGGGCCTCTTCGATCAGGGGTGGAAGGACAGTGCCGAT
>NZ_AYVL01000092.1 GCF_000502835.1 Mesorhizobium sp. LSJC280B00 | reverse complement strand
CTTGCGCTCTTTTACGAGATCAACGACGCCGGTCTTGACGAGCGGATACAAGCCGATGGCAACCGCCACCCACAAGGCTTGTATTGGAATGAGCTGCTGCCAATACAGCAACGCCATCAAGCCGGTAAAAAGGATGCGCGCGACTTCGGTCCAGCGTTCGCGCGTCATCAACACTCGCCAACCCGATGGAACCGTCTTAGGCGCCGGCTCAACGCTTTCCGTGGCTGCTGTCTCGGATTTCATGATTGGCTCGCTATCTCGGATTGCGGTCTTGGGTTGAAGCATGAGCGCATCAGGCCCCCGCGGCGGATAGTCCTGTCCAGCCATGGTATCCGACATAGAGGCCAACGGCGATGAGAAATAGCGCGCCCAGCGCGCGCGACGGTCGGCGGCCCCTACCGTGACGAGAGTAATCCCGAAGCTTGGCGATCCTGTCCCACATGCATGCCTCACGTCCACACCCGGAGGGATTGCTCCAGCCTGTCGGCGATCTGTATGACGACATAGGCGATCACCATGTAGATCACGACGGCAATCACAAAGGCTTCGAGGTAGTAGAAGTTCAGCGCGGCGGTCAGTTGGGACTGCGCGAAGATATCGACGACCTCGATGGCGAATCCGAGTGAAAGCGCCTTCATGATGACCATCATCGAGGTGGTCAGCTCGGGAATTGCCGTGAGGGCCACCTGGGGAAATAGGACCCGTCGGAACAGTTGGCTGCTTGTGTAACCCAGCGAGTAGGGGGTCGGAACAAGAACCGTTCCCAGCGACACGCTAACGTCGAACGGAGCATGAACGTCATGCGGCGTGGCGTAACCGAGCCGGAAGTCTGAGCGAACGGAATCCTTCAGGCATCTGATGTTCTGCATCCCAGGTGTAGATGCCGGTCAGGTTGATGTGCTCCCAACTCAGCCGCGATACGTGCTTGAGCAGATGATCCGGAATCTCGCGATGCGTTTTGCGTAAGTAGGTAACGGCCCGTTCGATATAGACCGTATTCCTACGATCGCACCGACGACGAGGTTGAGGCCGGAGGCGCGGAACGCCTGGCTTTCGAACGACCGGTCACGGATTTCACCACGCTCGTGGAAGAAAACGGCGCGCTTCAGGTTATGCGCAGCCTCACCCTTGTTGAGGCCGGCCTGGCAACGCCGGCGTAGCGCCGAACTTGAGTACCATTCGATCATGAACAGCGATCGCTCGACCCGGCCGAGTCCCGTAGCGCTCGTGCGAGTTGGCTTTCCTTCGGAGATGCGGATAGTTTCTTCAGGATCGTGGACGGCACTAAGGATCGCGTGGTGATCGACGCCGCCAGATGGAGGAGATCATCCCAGTGCTCGAGGATCAGGGTGGTGTTGATCGGCGCGCCGATGTGGTTCGACAGCGCCGGGTATGCATCGCCTTTCTCGAACGTGTGGAATTTCCGGTCCTTGAGGTTGCACAGTCGCGGCGCGAAGCGTTTGCCTATGAGGGCGAACAGACCGAAGATGTGATCACTCGCGCCGCCCCTATCGGTAAAGTGTTCCTGGATGTCGAGGACCGTGTCCTGATCGAATAGCCCATCGAGCACATAAGCAGCCTCACTTTCGGTCGGACTGATGGGCAGAATGCTGAAGTAGCCGTACTGATCGGAAAGGTGGCTGTAGAACTTTGAGCCGGGTTCGCTGCCGTAATGCAGATTGATGTCGCCGCGCTTTGCGGCTCGGTCGCTCGCGCGGAAGAATTGGCCGTCAGATGATGACGTCGTGCCATTGCCCCAAAGGCGAGAATGCGGATGGCGGGTGTGTGCGTCCGTCACGCAGGCCTGCGCCGCGCGGTAGGTCTCCGACCGTGCATGGAAGGTTCTCATCCAACTGATCTGGTGAGCGCTGATGCCTTTGGACGCGCTGGCCATCCGTTTCGGACCAAGGTTGGTCGCATCCGCCAGTACGCCGGCCAGCATGGCCGAGACATTTCTTGGGACGTCGCCGGTGCGAACATGCGTGAAGCTATCCGCAAAGCCGGTCCATTCATGCACTTCCCTCAACAGGTCGGAACCTCGATCATTGGATGCGGCGTCCATCCCTGGATGGCAATCCCGGCACAACACCCAGCGGGGATTGCGAACCTCCACTGTGCCGAACACCGTTTGAATTCGACGCGTCGTATAGTCCTTGACTGGCCGAAAATTGTGGCAATCCGGACAGACCCGTCGAAACAGGGTGTAGGTTTTCGCCTCCTAGGTCGCGACCACTGTTTGCAGGGCGGTCATGATCTTCTTGCCATCCTCGATCGACAGGTCAAGGTCTCCGCCACGCGGACGCTCATCGCTTTTGTCGATCCGGACCTCGTTTCGACATCGCCGAATTCGTTCCTGCTCTCGATCGTGATCGTCCATTCCACCGCCATCGCCGCCGCCTTAAACAAAGTAACGGTGATGGCCCAGTCGGCGCTAACAAATCGTGGCCGCGCTCACCCCAGAGAAGTTACCGGTCCCAATGCCTCGATGCCCTCGAGCGCTTCATCCACCGAGTTACTGCGCAAGAACGTTGCTGATCTCGACCAGGTTCGAGCGCACGCGCAACATGTAGAAGCCAATTGTCGTTAGGTGATTCGGCAACAGCCAGCCATCCTCGCGGCCATTGGCGATGATGAAGGGCTGGATGCGCAGCGCCGAGACGAACTGCGAGTCCATCGTGTCCCACAGGCTCTGCAGGTGCTTTTCGTTGATCACGTCCTCGAAATCGGCCTCGGCGCCTTTCATCAGCCCGTAATAGGCATAGAGCTGGCCATAGGCGAACCAGAAGCGATCGTCGGCGCGGAAATCGAACCAGCCATTGTTGTAGTGCTCAGCGCGCTCCTTGAGGATCG
>NZ_AYVL01000091.1 GCF_000502835.1 Mesorhizobium sp. LSJC280B00 | reverse complement strand
GCATTGCCGCCGCTAGACGTTATGACCGTGGTCTGAGCGGCGGCCCGTCCTTAGTCTTTGCAGCTGTAAGCAAACGGGGGTTGCTCGGGAATGCCGAGCCGAGCCCCAGCAAAGGAAGGACGAGCCATGGCAGAAGATAAGGATTTTTACGTCTGTGTCGACGTTTCGAAAGCCAAGCACGCGATTGCGATTGCGGAGGGTGGCCGGGAGGGGGAGGTCCGCTATTTCGGCGAGATCGAGGCGACACCGGCGGCGGTGGAACGCTTCGTGCGTAAGCTGGAGCGCAAATATCCGCGCCTGCATTTCTGCTACGAGGCCGGCCCAACCGGCTACGGGCTTTGTCGCCAGCTCGTTGAGCTCGGCCACCGCTGCGATGTCGTTGCGCCGTCGCTGATCCCGAAGCGCCCGGGCGAACGCGTCAAGACGAACCGACGCGATGCGGTCACCCTGGCACGGCTGCTGAGGGCGGGGGAGCTGACCGGGATCTGGGTTCCCGACGCAGTGCATGAAGCGGTGCGCGATCTAGTGCGCGTTCGGAGCTCGGCGAGCGAGGATCTGCGCAAGAAGCGCCAGCAGCTTCTGTCGTTCCTGCTGCGCCATGGCCGGGTCTTTAGCGGACGCAAGAATTGGGGCCCGGCGCATGCCCGCTGGCTGGCGGCGCAGAAGTTCGACCATCCGGCCCAGCAGATCGTGTTCCAGGATCAGGTCGATGTGATCACCGATGCGCAGAACCGGCTGGAGCGGCTCGATGCCCAACTCGCCGAGCTGGTGCCGAGCTGGTCGATGGCGCCGGTGGTGGCGGCCTATCAGGCGCTGCGTGGTGTCTCCTTCATCGTTGCCGTCACCTTTGTCAGCGAAGTCGGCGATGTGCGCCGTTTCGACAATCCGCGGCAGCTGATGGCCTTTCTCGGCCTGGTGCCGTCGGAGCGGTCAACCGGCGAGACGGTGAAGCGTGGCGGCCTGACGCTTGCCGGCAACCGCCGCGCACGCCGCGTCCTGGTGGAGGGCGCCTGGAGCTACCGCTATCCGGCCCGGGTGACGGAAACCATTCGCATCCGCCTCGAGGGCCTGCCCAAGGCGGTTCGCGAGATTGCCTGGAAGGCGCAGACCCGACTGTGCGCCCGCTACCGGCGCCTGACGGCCTCTGGCAAGAAGAGACCGATCGTCGTGGCGGCGATCGCCCGCGAGATGGCGGCTTTCCTGTGGGCCATCGGCCACCAGGTTGAGCCGGTGCGCTGAAGATGCGGTGCGCTTCCCCCGTGAAGATTGAGCTTCCAGCAAACGCTCGTCTCCCACGGGCGCCGCCGGATTGAAGCTAATTGAACGGCTTCAATCCGGCGGAACAACCGGGACAGCACGGAGACGGGATGTGGCCACGGTGGGGAATTCCCGCGCTAGCTATGTGGCTGGGCAACGGCCCAACGCCCGACTCTAGACAAGGATAGCCCAAGACGGATTACGGAAGTGCGGTAGCCAACCCGCGGATAAGAGCATGATCGACCGTCGTCTCAAGGGCTCATCCCGTCCCCGTGCTGTCCATCAACGGCAAACATCCTGTGGCAAAGACATGGGGCGGAAAAGTTCATCTACCACGCTTGACCACGGTCATAAGAGCTAACAAACGCTACGGAATGAAGAAGGGCAAGTAGTCTGGTGGAAGGAGTAGGGCCTCCGTCCACTTGCTATGCATCGGAATGTGCATATATTGTGCATATGAGAGGTCGGAGATTTGTCATGGCCCACGCACAGCTCGCACATTCCACGGTGATTTCCGGCTTTGTCGATAGCCTGCAGGAGCCGCGCACGCCTTATATCTCGCCGAAGCGCCTGTCGCAGGCGCTGGGCGTGAAGGTGGCCAACTTGGCCCAACTGACCGGTGTCCACCGCAACACGCTCCGCAATCCCTCATCGGAGCGCCTGCAGGGCCGGATGCGCGAGATGGTGAAAGTGATCTCGGCGGCGACGGAACTCACCGGCGACGTCAACAAGGCGATCTTTTGGTACCGCAATGAACCGATCGCCGACTATGGCCATCGTACCGCAGCCGAGCTCGTCGCGGGCGGCCAGGTCGAGGCGGTTCTGGCCTTTATCCGGGATCTCGAGAATGGTGCGCGCGGGTGAGGATCACCCGCATCGGTCCAGACGAAATCTTCCATCGCTATCTGAATCCCAAATGGGCTTTCCTGCCCACCAGCGGTGCAGGCGCAGCGATGGACGGCGGTCGTTTCAACCGGCCAGGCATCGAAGCACTTTATCTGTCGCGTGCGACCCAGACGGCGCTTGATGAATACAAGCAGGGAGCCAGCATCACCCCGCCCGCCACCCTTGCCGCTTACAAGATCACGCTCGCCGAGGTAGCCGACCTTTCGCAGGGTTTCGACCCGGACATCTGGGACGGCCCGTGGAAGGAGTGGGATTGTGCCTGGCGCAAGGTCGCTCGCATCGACAAGAAGATCCCACCATCGTGGAAGCTCGCGGATCTGGTCATCACCGCCGGACTTCGCGGCATCCTGTTTCCGTCGCTGCGTCACGCCGGCGGCACCAATCTGGTGATCTTTCCGGCCAATCTTGTCGACAGCGACCATGTCGCGGTTCACGATCCCGATCAACGGTTGCCGCACGACCAGTCGTCCTGGTGCTGAGTTATCGACCGTCTCTGGGATCGCAACGCGACGACGTCCCCCGTCACGGCGCTTGGTCCCCAACGACATCGTCCTCGCCGTCGCCCTCCCCGCTCGCCAGCCCGGCTGGAATATTGCCGGCCAGCAGCTTCTCCTTCGACAGCAGCCCGGCGTCCTCAAGCGCCTCGAAATCCGGTAGCTGGCGCAGCGTGTCGAGCCCGAACTGCGAGAGAAAAGTTTTCGTCGTCACATAAGTATAGGGCGCG
>NZ_AYVL01000090.1 GCF_000502835.1 Mesorhizobium sp. LSJC280B00 | reverse complement strand
CTTGTCCGCGACTTTGCGAAACGCTTGTCCGCGACATACCGAAATCGCTGTCCCAGTTTAGTGAAATCCGCAGTCGCCTTCGGAAGAACAGATCATCGGGATTTTGAAGGAGCATGAAGCCGGGATTTCGGTCGCCGATTTGTGCCACAAGCATGGGGTGAGCAATGCCTCGATCTACAATTGGAAGGCCCGCTTCGGAGGGATGGACGTCTCCGAGGCGAGGCGTCTGAAGAGCCTTGAGGACGAGAACGCGCGCCTGAAGCGGCTTCTTGCCGACGCCATGTTCGACAATGCCCGCGCAGAAGGATTTCGTGGGAAAGAATGTATGGCCCGCCCCGTCCGTGCAAGGGTTCGCGACATCGCCGATGACGACTCCAGTTGCATAAATGTATCCGGCCTCTCGCGAGTGGACTGCTGTTGCAGCCCAGGCCATAATGAGTACGCGCCATCTTGGCAGCCAATGCGATGACGGCCTAGTTCGGATGCATCCGACTCTAAAGACCCCGGCGACCCCGGTTTCGATCCAAATGGCGGAAGCATGATCGCGCGCCATGAACGAGGAGCTTGCGGACGTAGCGGTTGCCCCGCTTACTGATACCGAGGAGCGTCTGCTTGCCCTCCGGTTGCGGATTTCGACGATTTACCGGACGGCATTCCGATCAAGAATGGGACGCGATTCCGAGAATTAACCGGACGCGATTCCGATTAAATACCGGACAGTTTTGAAGCCTGGATAGTGCCTTTGGGTCAGCAACCTGGGCATGCATTTCCTCGACGGTAGAGGAGAGACGCATGCCGAAGAGAAGAAGGCTGACCATGAGACAATTGAGACAACTGCTTCGGCTAAGCGCGGACGGCATAAGCGTTCGCGACATTGCCACCATGCTTGGGATTGCCCGCAGCACGGTGCAGGACAACATAGAGCGAGCGACTACCGCCGGCCTATCCTGGCCGTTACCGGCGGAGCTGACTGACGATGTTCTCGAACATCGGCTCTTCTCCCGGCAGGGCGTCAAACAAGGGATACGCCGATCCGACCATCGCCGATGCCGTTCTCGACCGCCTTGTTCATAATGCCTATCGCATCGAACTTTCCGGCGAAAGCATGCGCAAACACAAGGTCCTGCCAGTCCCAGACGCAACTCCCGCTTGACCGAAAACGAGTTCGTCGACAAATATCGAAAAAGACCCAGAGGCGCTCTAAGCCGTCCGGCTTCGCCTCGGAATCGCGTCCGGTATTCTATCGGAATAGGTGTCCGGTTTCGTCTCGGAATGACCGTCCGGAATCATTGGAATACGCACTCCGGTCGAGTGTTCTCGCGGGACCAGGCCCAGCCATGCGGCCAGATCGCGGGCCTTCTGGAATTGGCTTCCGCTGCCAACGGCCGCCAGAAGTGGAAGCCTTCGGGATGAGCGAACGGCGGGCGCGCGTAAAGCCATGGGCTGTTGCCGCATGACGGTTCGCTACGAGGCCAGCAGGCCCGACGACCGCGAGCTTCGCGCACGGATGAAGGGCGATCGCGGAGGAGCGTCGCCGGCTCGGATACCGGCGTCTACTCGTGATGCTGAGGNCGCGAGGACGCGTCGTGAACCACAAGAAGCTCTTCCGGCTCTATCGCGAGGAGAAGCTGACCGTTCTGCGGCGAACGGGTTGCGCGCGAGCTGGATCGGCTCGCCACCGAACGCGGCCGGCCGACGATGATCGTAAGCAACAATGGCAGCGAGTTCACCTCGAACGCAATCCTGGCATGGGCCAACCAAGTCCGTGTCGAACGGCACTACATCGCGCCTGGCAAGCCGATGCAGACGGATGTTTTAGAATAGCCCTATCGGCTCACGATACCGTCTTTTTCCACAACCTTCGTCCTGCCCGGCCGAGGCCGCCATCGGGAAGTCGCTGCTGCATAGGCAGCTTCCGCCTTCTCGACTCGGGATCGTTCTTCTGCGCGCTTGGCCGGGATATTGTAGTCGAAGTCGGTGCCGCGCTTGGCATGGCCCGTAGTGCGGTGCGGCGATCAGAATGAGATTCGTATTGCCTCGCCCAAGAGTGTTCCCAAAGAACAATGCCGTTGCCTCACTCGGATGTTCTCGATTGCCTCACTGATTGTTTCCGAGATTTAGCCTCTGCCGATCCTGTGTTGCTCGGGGATGATCTCACTGCACGACCTCTATAATTTCCGTCCGCGCGGCATCGGCGAATGGCCCGAACACCAACGCATTGGCGTGCGTACTGCGCCAGATCGCATTCGACGCTGCACAGTCGGGATACACGCCGGGATATTTGACCTGCAAGCGTTCAAGCAACTCTCGTGACGTTCGCCAAGGCTCTGCCTCGAACCATTCCTCAAGCTCGGCAGTGACAGCAAGGAGAGGATCGGGTCTGCGCCGCTCTCGCTTGACCCGCCGGCTTGGGGCGGGCGGTCGGGTTTCACTTCCCCACCACGCCACGCAATCCGCAACCCGGACAGAAAGTCTTCGAGCGGCAATGCCTCGCCGTCGGCGGCAGCCGAACCGTCGGCGTGTCGGCGATGTCGACCAACCTCTCTTGTGCCAGGCGTATGTCGCGCACCAGCCGAACCGGATCGAGCGTCAGGTACATCGCCTTGAGGCGAAGGCGCGTGACCTCGGCCTTGCTTCGTTATGCGTCCATGAAAGGCCGGCCCTTCACCGGACTGCCGCACGCTCGGATTGAGGCCAAGATAGGCGACAAGCCTCTGTGGCTCGCTGCCACGGTGACGTCGAGGCCGGGCAACGTCATCAGGCGGCGGATTGTCGGATCCTGGAGGGCATGCAAGGCGATATCCGCCTCGACCACCGTCAACGCCTCGTTGACCTGGTTAATCAAGCCGAGGTGACGTTCGATGGCGGCGCGCTCATCCGCAGGCAATATTTGCCTCGTCAGCCATTTACGCCCGCTGAGCCCGACG
>NZ_AYVL01000089.1 GCF_000502835.1 Mesorhizobium sp. LSJC280B00 | reverse complement strand
CGCTGGAGGCGGTTGCGCCGATGGCGATCGAAGCGGCGTTGGAGGCTGAACGGATGCAGCTGGAGAGCGAAGCCAAGCGGCGGCAGATGATCGAGATGGACCTGCAGCAGGCGCGCTATGAGGCATCGCTCGCCGAGCGCCGCTATGCCGCTTGCGACCCGGAGAACCGGCTTATTGCGGCCCAGCTCGAGAGGAGTTGGGAAGCCACGCTCAGGCGCGTGGAGACCTGCGAGGCCCGGCTGAGCGAAGTCCAGCGTGTGGAGCCTGTCGACGCGGTTCCGGACTTCACGGGCCTCGCCCAGAATCTCGAGGCCACCTGGAACGCGCCGGGTGTCGACATGCGCTGTCGTCAGCAACTGCTGCGCGCGCTCATCAAGGACATCGTGGCGGATGTCGATGACGATGCGCGCGACGTGATCTTGACCATCCACTGGCACGGAGGCCAGCACTCGCAGGTACGGGTTCGCAAGCCCAAATCCGGAGAGCATGGCCAGCGTACGCCTGAGGAGGCTCTGGCGATCATGCGATCCATGGCAACCCGATGGTCGGATGCCGAAATCGCTGCCACACTCAACCGCATGGGCATGCAGACCGGTCAGGGAAAGACCTGGACCGCGCGTCGCGTCCAATCGCTGCGCACGGTGCACAAGATCAGCGGCTATCGCTCGTCCGACAAGAATGGCGAGTGGCTCACTATGTCGGACGCGGCCGCGAAGCTCGGGGTGTCGCACGTCAAAATCCGCCGGTTCATCAGGGATGGCCTCTTGCCTGCCGAGCAGGTCATGCGCGGCGCGCCCTACCAGATCCGCGCCAGCGACCTCGAAGACGAACGGATCAAGGCCGATTTGGCGCGCAATATTCCGCGTCGCATCCACGACGACAACCAGGAATCGCTGTTTTCCGCCATTTGAAAAGGAGGTGCATAATGAATCAGTCTTCGCGATGCCGCGCAGGGCTCGCTCGGCTGCATTGTTGGATAGGCAGATCCGCCCATCGTCGAGGAACCGGGTGAAGNACAAGATCAGCGGCTATCGCTCGTCCGACAAGAATGGCGAGTGGCTCACTATGTCGGATGCGGCCGCGAAGCTCGGCGTGTCGCACGTCAAAATCCGCCGGTTCATCAGGGATGGCCTCTTACCCGCCGAGCAGGTCATGCGCGGCGCGCCCTACCAGATCCGCGCCAGCGACCTCGAAGACGAACGGATCAAGGCCGAACTGGCGCGCAATACTCCGCGTCGCATCCACGACGACAACCAAGAATCGCTGTTTTCCGCCATTTGAAAAGGAGGTGCATAATGAATCGGTCTTCGCAATCGGAAGAAAAAAACTGGCTATTTGCCGGCGCCGACACCGGCGCGGAGACCCTGGCTCGCGCCATGACAATCATCGAGACGGCCAAGATGAACGGCATCGATCCGCAGGCATATCTCGCAGACGTGCTCGACCGCATCCAAGATCACAAGATCAATCGCCTCGACGAGTTGCTTCCCTGGAATTGGTCACCTGTCACCGCCATCTCCGCCGAGGCTGCCTGATGGCAACGGTGACCCATGTGTTCAGCATCGACTACGTCGCCAAATTGCTCGATGAAGATGCCGAACTCCTTCAGGCGATCGTCAGCAATGATGACAACCTGAGCTACGGCAGCATCATCAGCGTCTACACCGGACCGGACGAAGCAATAACTTCGCTTACCCGCGACGGAATGGAAGAGCTGGAGCAAATGCTTACCCATGCGCGCCGCACCGCTGACGAATGGAGTGACTTCCTCGAAGCCTTCGTCGATGACCAGGAACTCATCGCTCGCATCAAAGCGAAATCTCCGCGGTAACAACCGGGCGGTTGCTCTCAATCTCGCATATCGCTGGTTCTGCCGGCTCGGGCTGGAAGGCGATGTGCCTGACCATTCGACCTTCTCGAAGAACCGCCACGGTAGGTTCCGCGATAGCGGCCTTCTGCGCGAATTGTTCGAGACGACGGTGCGCCGTTGCATTGCGGAGCGACTGGTAGGAGGCGAGGGTTTTGCCGTCGACGCCAGTTTGATCCGTGCGGACGCGCATCGTCAGAACGGCGTGAAGGCGAAGGAAGAGCTCGACCCATCCGCCAAGCGGGCCGTGGCCGAGTATCTCGCTGTCCTGGACGATGCGGCGTTCGGCGCGGCCACGCCGGTTGAGCCGAAGTTCATCTCGCCTGTCGATCCCGCCGCGCGCTGGACGGCTTCCTAGGGCGGCCCGGTGCCTATTGCGCCAACTATCTGATCGATGTGGAGCACGCTGTCATTGTCGATGTGGAGCCATCGACTGCGGTGCGCCAGGCCGAGGTCACTGCGGCCAAGAGGATGATCGAACGCTCCCACGACGATCACAATCTGTGGCCGGAGCGGCTGATCGCCGACGCTGGCTATGGCTCGGCCGAGATGCTGGCCTGGCTGGTCCATGAACACGGCATCGAGCCGCATATGCCTGTCTTCGACAAATCCGAACGCCGGGATGGAACCTTTGAACGGGCGGACTTCGAATATGACCGCGAGCGCGATCTTTACGTCTGTCCCGGCGGCAGGGAATTGCGGCAAAGACAGCGCAACTTCACAAATGAGCGTCCGCCACCGGTCGACGACATCGGCATGGTTCGTTACCGCGCTCGCAAGGCCGACTGTAAGCGCCACGCCGCTCCCCTCGTGCGGGGCATGAGGTGAATGTGCGAAGAATCCCCCCGATCGCGAGAGACGCGGCCGACAATCCACGATCTCGCTACCGCGGCAGGCGTTTCGGTGGCGACTGTGAACAGAATTCTGAGTGGCACCGTTTCAGTTCGCCCGAAAACCGTCCAACGCGTTCAAAGCGCAGCGGAAGAGATTGGGTTTTACGGAATCGGAGCCATTGATGATCGGGCTCGTAAGATATCTCCACATTACCGACTAGGCTTCCTGCTTCAGCAGTCGACCCGCGACCTCTATCAGTTGTTCGGGAAGAAGATTATTGCCGCCTGTCGTGAGCGTCGGGATGAGGTCATCGATTCAGTAGTCGACTTCGTCGATCTGCTGACACCCGAGACAATCGCGAGCCGGCTGATTGCGCTCGGCGATTCATGCGACGCCGTTGCGGTGGTCGCGGCAGATCACCCAATTATTGGCCAGGCGATCCGCTCACTGACGGAAGTGGGAAGACCGATTGTTTCTTACATTACGGATCAATCCGCACCGGAACGTGCAGCTTATGTTGGCACAGACAATTGGAAGCTGGGTCGCACGGCGGCCTTCCTGATCACCCAAACCACTCAAGGACCGGGTCGTATTGCGGTTTTCATAGGAAACCATCGGTATCAATGCCAGGACGTCTCAGACGCCAGTTTCCGTTCGTATTTGCGCGAACACGCTCCGCGGCTCACAGTGGAGGAAAGCCGCCCAACCCACGAGGAATCGAACGAGGCTTATCGAATGGTGGCCGAGTTGCTTAAGACGAATGACGATCTTGTGGGAATTCTGATCGTCGGTGGCGGAATTACCGGTGTACTTCGTGCTTTGAGGGAGGTGTCCTCAGAGAGGCGAGCGGGTATCAAGGTGGTATGTCGTGACATTGGCCCCGAAACCCGAAAAGGACTGTCCGAGGGCTTGATCACAGCAGCTCTCTGCCACCCCCTTGAAGCCACTTCGGCCCTTCTTGTACAGACAATGATTGATGTCATTGGACCACAGGCGCCCTTAGCTACTCTTCAGCGGTCCATACCTTTCGAAATAGTCACCCCGGAGAATATCTGACGCAAATGTCAGCTAGGGGTCGCCCACTCGATTGTTTAAATAACATGTAACCTTTTGAAATTGCTGTGGAATATTTTCCAGCGTCGCGCAAACTCCGACATCAAGATCGTCATGCGCGGCAGATATCGAGGTGCAGCGCCTGTGTGGCCGCATGTCCGCCGGTGCGCCGCATCTCGTCGTACAGCATCGGAAAGAT
>NZ_AYVL01000088.1 GCF_000502835.1 Mesorhizobium sp. LSJC280B00 | reverse complement strand
ACAGCCAGGCCGAGCACCGCCTTCAGGATCCAGCCGCGCTGCGTATACCAACGCCCGGCCCACACGAACGGCCACAGGATGACGCCGATGGCTAAGCCGATGCCGCGGCCGATCCACTGGAAAATCCGGGTGAAGAAATTCACGATCGGATCAAGCATGGCGATGTCACCCCCTCAGTCAGTCAAGCCGTAGAGGCGCATGCCAAACGCCACCTTGTCTTTCAAATATGTGGTTTTCAGAGCGTCGCGCTGGGTAAGCCATTCTCAGTTTGGAGCCGCATGGTTATCGACATACGATACCTCGCTTGGCCATCTTGCACGCGACCGGCAATTCCGGCGCGCTTTATGAGTTCGCTTGAGTGCACTGTTTGCTTCCATCTGATGTCGATAGATGTTCGCCAAATGCAAGCGGAATTGGTCTCATGACAGCCAGCTTTTCCGGCATAAATCTGTCCTGCCATCCGACGCAGGTTCGCGAGTGTCCGGCCACCAACCACGATCATTTCGTGCCATCGGTGAGAAGCGCCTTGAGTTCTTCGAGCCTGTCGTTGATGAGCCAGCCGTAATAGTTCTCGACGGGCAGGGTGCGGCCGGTCTTGTCGGTCACGGCTTGCCTCAACTCACGTGCACGTCTGCGCGGCTGGCCAACATTGTAGAGCGTGGCGGTGATTCCGGGATTACCGGATATATCGAACCCCTGTTCCCGATAGGCATCGATCGAATCCCGGATGATCGCGGCGATGTAAACAAGACTGCGATCAGGATCCATGACGTCGCGATAGATCGCCTGCGGGCGATCGGGCAACAATCGGGGAAGCTTGCTGACCCGGCTGACCATGTCTGTGACCTGCAGGGCTGCAAGCGGGCTTATCTGTCCCAGGCCGAAGGTCTGCCCCGCATAGAAGGGTTGGAAGAAGGCCCGCTGGAACGTGATGGGTTCGTAGTCGACGCCATCGACCTTGCGACCCCGGAATGTCTCTTCCCAGACCTGGTCACGGCAGCTCCAAATCAGCGCGCTGCTTTCGAGAGAAGAGCAGGATGCGAATTCGGGCCGCTGGACGAATGACTGGACCGGAGTGCCCCTGTAGCTGAAGGAGAACTTCAGATCGGCATAGGCGAGCGCCTTGACGTAATAGGTCTGAACCGAGTCGACCACGCTGATATTGTAGGTGTGCTCTCCGACGAGAGCCGCGACGATGTGGATCGGATCGATGCCATAGGCGAGCGCCGCCTTCCTGATCTTGCCGACGAGTTTGCGGTCGTCCCGTATCAAGGCGGTTATGGCCCGATACTTCTCCTCGTACGTCGTGTTGAATGCCTTGGAACGAAGCGCGGACGCTCTTGGGATCACCGGTTGCTCGGCAAGACGATTGCCCGTCGGGACGACTGTGACAGTCTGCGCCACGGCTGGGGCCGTTCCGACACAAGTTGCAACGATCGTCACCGTCATGAAAAAGGGCTGCAGCTTGGCTGTTGGCATGAGGCTCCGTTGGCAGCCTCCGGCTCCGTGAAGGGATGCAGAGTGTGCCGTCATATGGTCATGGCAGTGTGCTTTCGAGCCTATAACAGAGAGGCGGAGGTTTTGCGAGCCGGCAAGGTGTTCGGATGTTCGGATGCAAGGACGCTGGAAAAAATGTTCGGCATCGCGTTACCTAAGCGCGCCGACGAGAAGATTGTCTTCGCTTAAGATGGAAACCCACCGTCTCGTGTTGTATTCCGCTTGGCGCTTCAGGTAGTGATGGTTCGTCTCGTACCAGGGACGAACCCCAGATTATCGAGAATGAAATCGCCCTTGTCGGTTCGAACCGCCAATAGAGCGTGCCCTTCGCCATCGGACTTGCGCACTGCCGTCAAGAGCAGACTGGAGACGCGAAGGCCTTTCGCGTCAGCGTTCGCCGATTTTCCAGTGCATAATCCTCGCAATCACCCAGATTATCGTCAGGATAGGACCAATATTCTGGAACTCCATTGTGTTCCATGTCGCTCACCGGCTTGACGCGGTGGTTTACGGATACGTTGACGCCTACCAGCGATCGCAAAAGTCATCGGTCATGGTCGGCGAATGCAGGGCAGCTCACATTCATGCGAACAAACGGACGGACAACGCAGCGATCGGTCATTACGAATACTGTCGGAACTATCGCGATGATTGCTCGATCGTCACGCGCGACCCGAAGCCCGTCGAACTGACCCGCTCCTTGTGTGAGACGCTGATCGAAATCAACAACAGGGCCAACACGACGATCATGGCCATGACGGACATAGATACCCGGTGTCGAGGAGAAATGGGAGTATCCCTATAAGGGATTTGGCGACTGCGACGACATCGTGCTGGAAAAACGTCGCGAACTGATGAGACAGGGCGTGCCCCGCAAAACCTTTTGGATAACGGTGGTCAGGCAGTCGAGCGGCGAGGGGCACGCGATGCTGAGCGTCAACACGACCGCCGGTGACTTCATTCTCGACAATCTGGAGCCGAAGGTCCTGCTGTGGTCGGACACCGGATATACCTACCTGAAGCGCCAGTCGCGATCCAACTCCGGCCATTGGGAAGCGATCGAATCCCAACAGAACATTCTCGTCAGCGGCACGAAATAATCTCAGGACGCTGACAGGAGACCGGCGCCAAGAAGCAGAAATATCGAGGCGCCGAGCCCGATCCGATAATAGACGAAGGGTATGTAGCTGCGCGTCGAGACTAGCTTCAGAAAACCCACGATCGCGACATAGCCGACCGCGAAGGACAGCAGGGTGGCCAGCGCGGTCGGACCGGCGCCGACCGGACTGTCTGCCCCCCAACTCGCATAGAGCTGGAAGAAGCCTGAGGCGAGCACGGCAGGTATCGCCAGCAGGAACGAATACCTGGCGGCGGCCTCTCGCGTGTAAGCCATCAGCAGTCCGGCGCTTATAGTGCCTCCCGATCGCGAAACGCCCGGGATGAGGGCCATCGCCTGGGCGGCGCCGAACAGAAAGCCGTCCCGCCAGCCCAGATCGCGCAAAGCCTTGCGCTTGGCGCCCAGCCGGTCNGCCGGTCGGCGGCCGCGAGAACCAGCGAAGACGATCAACATGGTTGCCGTGAGATAGAGGTTGCGGGCCGGACCTTCGATCAGGTTCTTCAGCAATAGTCCTAGGATGCCGATCGGCAGGGTTCCTATGATCACCAGCCATCCCATGCGGGCATCCGGGTCCAGCCGTTCACGGCGGCCGGCCAGGGAACGCAGCCATGTGGCGATGATGCAGATAATGTCATGGCGGAAATAGATCAGGGCCGCGATCTCGGTCCCGATCTGCGTAATGGCGGTAAATGCGGCGCCGGGATCGCCGGCCGGTGGCAGGAATTCACCAACGATCCGCAAATGCGCGCTTGAGGAGATCGGAAGAAATTCCGTCAGTCCTTGAACCACTCCTAGGATCGCCGCCTCGCTCCACCCGATTTCAGCCAATTGCACTTCCTTTGCGTCCGTCACGATCTTCCGGCAACCTGAACCGACGACTGTCTTGGGTGTCAATCGCGATAGAGCGTTGGGCATAGGTTTTGTTGGCTTTGACGAAACCGTTTGCAAGGACGAGCAGTTTCCTAATTCGGGCTGCGGTGAGAATTTTTGATGAGCACAAATCGGTTCAGTTTCTGAGTGCCTGCGCCGGCGATTGCCGGTATGCAAGCATCGCCGGCACCAGAGCGATCAGACCCGTGACAGCCAATAACACAAGGGCGGACTGCCAGTCCTCGCTGCGGAACTCGACCGGCAATGTAAAGCCGCTGGCTCCGCTCAAGAGGTGCGCACCCGTCCTGGCGGCCGTGTAGCCCAGCCCGAAGCCGAGAAGCACCCCTGCTGCGATGATTGCGAACGTCTCCAGCCAGACGATTTCAAACACCACCGCGCGCGGCGTCCCGAACGCGCGCAAGGCACCAATCTGCCGGCGCCGCTGCATGACGTGAAGGACCACGACAAGCAG
>NZ_AYVL01000087.1 GCF_000502835.1 Mesorhizobium sp. LSJC280B00 | reverse complement strand
TTGCCCTTGCCGACCTGTTTGCGGATCGTCTCGACCGCGTGCTCGCGGTAGGCGCGCATCGTCCAGTCGCCTTCGGACGCACTTATGCGGTAGTTCGCTCCTGGAACAGCGTCTCGATCAGCGGGCACTCCGGCAACGTGCCGTCAGCGCATTGCGCGACCACCTCCTTCAGCATGCGCTCCATCCGTTTGAGGTCAGCGATTTTCGTCCGCACGTCCTTAAGATGGGCGGCGGCCACATCTCTTGCCTCGCCGCAAGGCCGATCGCGTTCATCCACGAGGCGCAGCAGTTCGCGGATTTCATCGAGGGAAAAGCCTAGCTCTCGCGCGCGTAGCACGAAGCAAAGGCGCCGCTCGTGCATGGTGTCGTAGCTGCGATAGCCGCTCGTCGTACGCGGCGGCTCGGGCAGAAGGCCGACCTTCTCGTAATAGCGCACGGTCTCCAGATTGCAGCCCGTACGCTGCGCGAGCTCGGCCCGTTGCAGGCCCTTCACCGCGGCATGATCGCGCATCGCAAAATCCCTCTTGACCCTGTAGTGACTACAGACCGCATGCTACGGCACGCTTGGGATTTCGGCAAGGAAGAGAGGCCGGACATGGTTGCATCGCGATCCGGAACAACGGCGGCCCAAACTGCCGCTGCAGACTTGTCTGCCTCTGAACGAGGCGACGCCGGGCGGCAGCGTCTGATCGCCGTGGGCGGCATTCTCGGCGCACTCGCGGCTTCCTCCTGCTGCATCGTGCCGCTGCTTCTGTTCAGCCTTGGCATCGGCGGGGCCTGGATCGGCAATCTGACGGCGCTCGCGCCTTACAAGCCATTCTTCGTCGCCGGCACGGCAAGCCTTCTCGGATGCGGCTTCTACCTCGTCTACTGGAAGCCCAGGCGAGCCTGCGCCGATGACGCCGCTTGCGCGCGCCCGATCCCTAGCCGCTTCGTTCAACTCGCGCTCTGGATCGCGACGGTGCTCGTATTGGCCGCCTTCGCCTTCGACTACATCGCCCCGCTGCTGCTCGGCGCCTGAGACAAAGGAGTTTCATCCATGACCAAGTATTTGAGCGCGCTCGCCCTGATCGGCTCCGTTATCGTGGCTCCGGCCGCGTGGGCTGGCGAGCGCACCGTCACCTTCGCTGTCGACAACATGACCTGCGCCTCATGTCCCTACATCGTGCAGAGCTCAATGGCGGCGGTCCCCGGCGTTGCGAAGGTCGCCGTCTCCTTCGAAGCCAAGACCGCGACCGTGACCTTCGACGACGCTAAGACGAACCCGGATACTATCGCGACCGCTAGCATGAATGCCGGCTATCCGGCCCATCCGACACAGCAGGGCAGTTGAGATGAGCGACCGCGCCCTGGTCCGCGCCGGCGTGGTCGGCGCCATCCTCGCCGCGATCTGCTGCGCGGCGCCGCTCCTCGCCGTGGGTCTGCCCCTGGCCGGCCTTGGCGCGTGGTTGGCAGGCGCCGGTCTGGTGGTGCTTCCCCTGATCGGCGCGAGCCTCGGCCTCGTCGCGTGGGGCGTCCATTATCGCCGGGCACAAGCCGCGGGCTGCGAGAAGAAGATTCACAAGGAAAGCATGAAGCAATGAACGATTGCTGCGCATCCTCCTCGCCCCAGGGCAAGCTTGCAGCTTCCGCATCCGCGACACCGCCGAGCTACACCGTGCGGCCCGGCGTGACGTTTCCGGACTGGTCTGTGGTCACATCTCCCCTCGTCAAAGACGCACTGCTGGCCATGAACGATGTTCTGCGGATCATGGCTGGACCCAACCAACCCGCCGATCGTTGGAGCGACCGCGACCGTCTCGTGGATCGAGTTCGCGTTGCGCTGCTTAAGCTCTACGCCGAGGCAGGGCGAGCACCTACCCAAAGTGCGATTGCCAAGCGCGCGGGGCTGAGCGAGACGACCGTTCAGCCGCAGCTCGAAGAACTCCAACGTCGTGACCTCGTCGTGCTCAACGGCGATCGGATCGTCGGAGCCTATCCCTTTACCGACCGGGATGCGGACCATCAGGTCACCTTGGACGGACGCGTCGTTAACGCCATGTGCGCAGTGGACGCGCTCGGCATCGGCGCCATGACCGGTCGCGACATCGCGATTGCATCGCGCTGCCGCCATTGTGGTGCGCCAATTCGGATCAGCACACGGGATCAAGGTAGGATGCTGGCTCGCGTTGAACCGAAGACGTCCGTTATGTGGCAAAGTGTCCATTACGAAGGCGCGTGCGCGGCGAACTCGCTGTGCGCGACGACCGCGTTCTTCTGTTCGGAAGACCATCTCTCCGCCTGGCGCCGCGAGCGTACCGCGGACGAGCCCGGTTTTCGGCTGTCGATCGAGGAAGGACTGGAGGCGGGTCGCGCTCTCTTCGGACCCAGCCTCGCTGGCCTCGAGATGGCACCACACGCGTCGGTCCGCGCGGCGTTGAAGAGCGCTGCAGCAACAGACCGCCCCTTCCGCGCGAACGGTCGCAATGGTGGCGCCTACGATCTCGTCGTCATCGGCGCCGGCTCAGCCGGCTTCTCGGCTTCGATCACCGCCGCCGATCAGGGTGCGCAAGTCGCCCTCATCGGCCACGGCACCATCGGCGGCACTTGCGTCAATATCGGTTGCGTCCCATCGAAGACGCTGATCCGCGCTGCCGAGACACTTCACAACGCTCGCGTGGCAGCACGTTTCGCCGGCATCGCGGCCGAGGCCGAGCTGACGGACTGGCGCGGAACCATCCGTCAGAAGGACGCACTCGTTTCCGAACTGCGCCAAGCCAAGTACGTGGATCTGCTGCCGGCCTATAACGGCATCGCCTATCATGAGGGCGCGGCGCGTCTCGTGGAAGGTGGTGTCGAGGTGAACGGCGCGCGCATTCCCGCCGGCAAGATCATTATCGCGACCGGCGCGCGGCCGGCTGTTCCCGCCATCCCTGGCATTGAGGACGTGCCCTATCTGACCAGTACGACCGCGCTCGATCTTGAGGAGCTACCACGATCGTTGCTCGTCATCGGAGGCGGCTACATCGGGGCGGAACTCGCCCAGATGTTCGCCCGCGCCGGCGTCAAGGTGACGCTCGTTTGCCGGTCTCGGCTGCTCCCCGAGGCCGAGCCCGAGATCGGCGCGGCCCTGACGGGGTATTTCGAGGACGAAGGGATCACCGTGGTCTCTGGCATCGCCTACCGTGCTATCCGCGGGACCGAGAACGGCATTGTGCTCGACGTTTCCATCGACTGCCACGATACGACGATCGCCGATCAGGTGCTGATCACTACCGGTCGCACGCCCAACATCGAAGACCTTGGGCTCGCCGAGCACGGCATCGTGCTCTCACCGAAAGGCGGCATTGTCGTTGATGACCGCATGCGCACCTCCGGGGCCGGCATCTATGCTGCCGGCGATGTCACCGGCCGCGACCAGTTCGTCTACATGGCCGCCTATGGTGCCAAGCTTGCTGCCAAGAATGCGCTCAACGGCGACAGCCTGCGCTACGACAACAGCGCCATGCCTGCCATCGTTTTCACCGACCCGCAAGTGGCGAGCGTGGGCCTCACCGAGGCCGCGGCCCGTGCCGCCGGACATGCCGTCCGTGTCTCGACGATCGGTCTCGAGCGGGTGCCGCGCGCACTCGCCGCTCGCGACACCCGTGGGCTCATCAAGCTCGTGGCCGATGCCAGCAGTGGCCGGTTGCTCGGCGCGCATATTCTCGCGCCGGAAGGAGCCGACAGTATCCAGACCGCGGCGCTGGCGATCCGGCAAGGCCTCAATGTCGAGGATCTCGCCGATGCGATCTTTCCGTATTTAACCACTGTCGAGGGCTTGAAGCTCGCGGCACTCGGCTTTGCCAAGGACGTCGCCAAGTTGTCGTGCTGCGCTGGCTAGGATTGCGTTCATTTTCCGATTGCGACGCCAGCTGCGCCGATCTCCAGCGAACCGCCGAATTGTACGCTCCAGCACGCCAATATACTCCGCCGACCACACCTCTCTTTACTTTTCGAGAAAGCGCCATCAAATCACACGAGGAATATCCTGAGTCATTGGAGGTCGCTCAAGAGTGCCACGAAGACTTGTCGTAACTACTTCAAACTACGCTATTGCCGCCATTTGTATCCGTCACTCCCACTCGATGGTGCCTGGCGGCTTGCTCGTCACGTCGTAGACCACGCGGTTGATGCCGCGTACCTCG
>NZ_AYVL01000086.1 GCF_000502835.1 Mesorhizobium sp. LSJC280B00 | reverse complement strand
TCTGCCTTGGCGCGGCGGCTCCGTGGCGAAAGCTCACAGGGTTTTTGTTCTACGTTGGTTTTTCTGAAGAGAAACCCGGGTGCTAGCGAGGGAACCCGGCATTGTCCCATTTCGGGACCAAAGTGTTGGCATTGCGCTTGCTTCGGTCGTGGTGCCGGTTGGTCCCGGTCCTGATCGGGTACTTTGATCAGGTGTAGGCTCGCCGGGCTTGAGGTGGTTGGGGTTTCTTCGCCCGGCGAGTTCCGCCACGCTAAGAACAAAGGCCGGCGCCCTCGCTGGAGCTATCCGAATGGCGCCGGCCCCGGGCGGGATTGGGATCCGCCGCGCCTTGACATAGCTGAGTCGTTACGTAGCGTCAGGTGGTGGCGGACACTTTGGCTTTCCGCTTCGCAGGCGCCTTCTTGGCTGGTGCGACGGGTTCAGCCTTGCGTCCAAGCCCGATGGACTTCGCCAGTTGCGAGCGCTGAGCGGCGTAATTCGGAGCCGTCATCGGATAGTCGCGCGGCAAGCCCCACTTCTCGCGATAGGCGTCCGGCGTCAGCCCGAAGTCCGTGCTAAGGTGACGCTTCAGGGATTTGAACTTCTTGCCGTCTTCGAGACAGATAATGAAGTCTGGCGTCACCGACTTCTTTGGGTTGACGGCGGGAGTTTGCGGCTCAACGATAGGTGCGATCGGCGTACCAAGCCCGGACAGAGACATGTGCACGGATGCGATTAGTTCAGGCAGGCCGGTAGCCGGTACAGGGTTCTTACTTACGTAGGCGGACACAATCTCCGCAGTAAGCTCGGCTAGTTCGGCGGCGCTGTGGTCGGATTCTTCTGTCAATGTGTCGGTCCTTTTGTCTGATTTGTACCCATCTCTATTTGAGCAATGTCCAGTACGCAACCTGGCCTGATCTATTCTAAGCCAATGATGGCATCCGGCATTGCGGCGCTGGGCAAGAGCGACGCCAAAATTGACGCGTTCTTTTTGGCCGCGACTAAGCTGTAGACCAACAACCCATCCAAGTGATGGGCCGATTATATGCCGATTAGCTAAAATAACGGAACGTCCAACGGACTAGTACGAAACCAAAGCGGTTACGTCAGACCTTTGCTCGCATGGTGCAAGATTTTGGTCCTGCCGTCTTATGGTGAAGAACGGAAGTTGATCGGCACGACATGGGGCCGTCCCGCAACGATCGATAGCAAACTGAACTTAGGCGGCTATGGTGCGAACGCGGACGTCGGGTCAGATCCGCTTGAAGTCCTTAAGCCCCAGGCGTATCCGCTGGCCTTCCGCGAAGGCAAGGGCGACCGATTCCAGGTCGAATGATCGGGTAAGTTCTTCGCCGTTCCCAACAACACGGACGAACCACTCGCCCATCGCCTCGACTATCTCAACGGACGTGTGGTTTGCGCCGCCTTTGGTGTCGTCCATCGCAACTGCCTCGTGTCTGGATGGGGACAAGACGAAACAATATGACTGCTCGATCTTTCAAGCGCTAAAAGGCCGGCGCCTGCTTTTGCGGGGGGCTCTGGCAGGCGCCGGCCGGACGGTCCAATCAGGTCCGCCGCGATGATCCAGTTAGCTGATTCTTGACGTTACGTCATGTGGTCTGGCTGGCCGGAGCCGAGCATGACTGAAACCTGGCATCAACATGTTAAGCAGTTCGGCGCGCCTCCTGCATCGCCTTCACCCCGAGCGGCCCTGAACCTTTGCCGCCGGTCAATGGCTGACAATGAGCGGCAGCCTTTATCGAGCCTGCTATGCGGCTGCACGCGGATCCTGGCCATCAATCGAAGACGCAAGATCGACTTCGATTTCCGCAAGCTGCCGGCGCTTCTCAGCCAGTTCACCAGAAAATCCGAACTCGCCACCCTGACGCGAGCGATAGGAGGTGAGCCTGAGCTCGGCATCCTCAAGACGCTGGCGGTATTGTACCTGCTCGCCCTCGAAGCCGGCCAAGGCATGCTCGAGGCGAGAAATCGCACCAAGCGGCGTAGTGGTCACCGGCAGCTCGATTTCATAATCGGCGCCGGTGCGCATCAGCATCGTGGCATAGCTGTAGCCGTCCTTGCCGAAGCGCTCGCCGGAATATTCGAAATCGAAGCCGCCGATGGAGGCGATAGTGGTTTCGCCCTCCTGCTGAAGCTGCACGAGAGTCAGGATTTCCTTCATCAGTGCACGACCGGCGAGTTTGCGCTCCGTGAACACGTCGCCCCCGACCACCATGCTGAACCCATCGCCGGTCGTCGGCACGAGGCGCTGCATATCCTTGCCGACCTCGCCGATGCGCCGGGTCGCGTATTCGATATCGCGCTCGGCATCGCGGATCTGCCGCCGAACGGCGTGCTCATCATCAATGTGGGCCGCGCGAAGGCGCTCCAGGCGGGCAATGTCTGCCTCCAGACCTGCCTTCTGCATCAGACGCGGATCGCCCGAGGCGATCGCCTTGGCCATAGCAAACTGGTTGGCCTGCCCCTCACCCATATCCTCCAACCGCCGAATGGACGTGTCTCCGGAGAGGGCGGCCGCGATGAACCGGGCCTTGCGCTCGTTGTTCTGCCACATCTGGGCGTCCATCGATCCTTCCGTGGCGTAGGCGAAGATATCGATGACATCGTGCTGGTTGCCCTGCCGCAGGATACGACCTTCGCGCTGCTCGATCTGGGAGGGAAGCCACGGCACATCGAGGTGATGCAACGCCTTGAGGCGGAGCTGCGCGTTGACGCCGGTGCCCATCGTTTCGGAGGAGCCGATCAGGAACCGGATTTTTCCGGCCCGCACATCACCGAACAGGCGCTGCTTGGCCTCCGACTTCTTGAAATCCTGCATGAACGCAATTTCAGATGCCGGAACGCCCCTGCGGACCAACTCGTCCCTGATCCAGCGATAGGCCGAAAAGCCTCTGGTTTTCTCGACGCTGATCGTGCCGAGATCGGAAAAAATCATCTGCGCTGCGCCAGGAAGCTCGAACGGCTTGCCATCGGCGCGGACATAGCTGCTTTGCGCTGTTTCTTGCCAGATACGGAAGGCATTGCCGATCAGATCGTTGAGCTTGTTGTCCGGCTCATTGTCATTGTCGGGATCAACCAGGCGCAGGTCGATAGCAGCGTGCCGGCCATCGGTGACAACCGACAGCAGGATGTCGTCACCAGCTTCTGCCGGACGGTCGCGTTCCTCGATCGCCTTGATGCGGGCGTCGAGCACCATCTGGTAGCGCTTGAAGGCGGCGGACGGCTTGGCGGTGATGATCTGACGCGCGCCGGTCGAAAGCGCCGGCACCTTCACATAGTCCCGAAGGTCTTGCGGCATCACCACATCCGCGAAGGAGCGGAACATCGCGATCAGCTCCGGCACGTTGACGAAGGTGGCGAAGCGCGTCACCGGCTTGTATTTGCCGGATGGCTGCAATTCGAGTTCAGTCGTGACGTCGCCAAAGGTCGAAGCCCAGGCGTCGAACTCGTGCAGGCCACGCTGGAGCAGCGCCTGGTAACCGAGATAGCGCTGCACCGAGAACATCTCGCCAAGCGTGTTGGTGATCGGCGTGCCGGACGCCAGCACGAGCGCCCGGCCCGGGTTCTTCGTCTCCACGAACCGGGATTTGACATAAAGGTCCCAGGCCCGCTGCGAGCCGTTCGGATCGAGGCCGAGCGTCGACATGTTGGTGGCGAAGCTGAGCTTCCTGAACTCCTGGGCTTCATCGACGATGATCTGGTCGACGCCGATCTCGGAGATGGTGAGCAGGTCGTCCTTGCGGGTCGCCAGCGCCTCCAGCCGTTCCTTAAGCCCCTCCTTCAGCCGCTCGAGACGCTTGCGCGAGACGCGGTCGTCGCTCTCGACCTTGGTCAGCAGCGTCTCGTAGAGTTCCAGTTCGTCGTGGATCATCTGTTGCTCGAATGCCGACGGCACGCCGATGAAGCGGAAGGCGCTGTGGGTGATGATGATCGCATCCCAGGTCGCCGTCGCCGCACGCGACAGGAAGCGATGTCGCTTGGCTAAAGAAAAATTCGTCTCGTCGGCCACCAGGATTCGCGCGGTCGGATAGAGCGCCAGAAATTCGCGGGCCATCTGTGCAAGGCAATGGCCGGGAACGACCAACATGGCCTTGGCGATCAGGCCAAGCCGGCGCTGCTCCATGACGCCCGCGGCAATCGTCATGGTCTTGCCGGCGCCGACGGCATGGGCGAGGTAGGTCGAGCCGGCCGAGACGATGCGCCAGATGCCGCGCTTCTGGTGCCCATAAAGAGAAAAGGCGCCGGAGGCGCCTGGAAG
>NZ_AYVL01000085.1 GCF_000502835.1 Mesorhizobium sp. LSJC280B00 | reverse complement strand
ATGCCGTAATCGGCCTGGGCGATTGAGGTCGAGGAGAAGGTGTTGGTTTCAAGGATATCTGCGCCGGCGATGGCGTACTGATAGTGGATCTCCTCGATCGCCCCAGGCTGCGTCAGGATCAGCAGATCGTTGTTGCCCTGCTGGTGGCAGGCACAGCCGGCGAAGGCCTCACCCCGGAAATGGTCCTCGTCAAACCCGAGGCCCTGGATCTGCGTGCCCATGGCGCCGTCAAGGATGAGGATGCGTTCGTGCACCGCTGCGGTCAGCGCAGCAAGCATTTCCGACTCGTCGGGCTTTGCCGCGACGGAGCCGAACAATGCGTCCAGCGATGCAGAATTCTGCGACATTTTCATCCTCAAGACGACAGTAGTGTCCAATTCACATAAAGACATCTTTATGTCAACATACGCGCTCCAGCCTGGGTGTCGCGCACCGGAGAGAAAGTTTTGTGTCAAAATCGGTCCAAAAGCAGATGAGATGGATGAGCGGCATGCCCTCGAAGCGGCTTGGGCGGCAGCGCTCAAGCCGGCGCCGCTCCCATGGTGTCTCGACCGATGCAAACAATATTGTGGCCTTTGGCCCAAACTGTCCACTATCGAACGGACGCATTATAGTCGAACGTTTTGCATTTCGTGCGAAGCCCTCAAAGCAACAACAGAAGACGCGCGCGGGGAGAAGGCGCGCCGGCCCAACTTGAGTATCAGCGCGGAGCTACATCATCAGGATGGCACGTCACTTGCACATCAACTTTGGGAAGCCATCGTGACGGCAATTGCCCGCAAACCAAGGGAGATGACGATGGCAATTGGCCTGAATTGCTCGGAGCAACTGAAGATGGCTGAAGATCTGCAGGCGTACCATGCCGAGCCACGGGGACTGATTATGTGGCGAGCCGAGTTGAAGCAATTCATTGACGATCGGGCGAAACACAATAGTCGGCATTGTCTCGCCGTCTGAGGTTGGACGTGAAGGGACCGCGGGCGGGAATATCAGGCAAGAGCTCGGGTCAGAGCTTCCCATACCGCAAGCGTCGAGGCGACGGAGATCGGTCAGGAAATGCTCAGCGTTATGAGCGGGCTCGGGAGGAAGAGAATGCGGAAGGTTGAGAAGATCAGACGAAGCGCTGCTGCAGGCTCCTGCCGAATGAAAGCCCTGCATCGTCCGCTAACGCTTTCGCAGCGTTAGGTGGGAATTCTCAGTCTGCTGGTGCGGCTGACGCTATTCCTAAAACGCGACGAACAGCTCGAATCTAACCAGGACGCAGGTCAGGGGCCTAGCGCGACACTTCTACAAAATCTCGAAATGAAGAGTACCAATATGACAGATAAACTCTCGGTCTCTATCCTGAAAGAAACCCGCGACAACGAGAAGCGGGTTATCATGCTTCCGCAAGGTGTTCGACAGTTTGTCGAGGCCGGTTTTAAGGTTTACGTTGAGCATGATGCCGGAGCCGCCTCGGGAGCGTTTGATGGGGACTACAAGGCGGCAGGGGGCGAAATCGTTTCAACAGACGAGGCTTGGACAGTTTCTCCATTCCTCTTGAAATATAAGTTTCCGAGCGTCGCCGAACGGCGGTACCTGTGCCGCCCGCTGCATATTGGCGCATACTTTTACCCAGGCGAAAACTACGAGCTAACGCACCACCTGCGCGAGCATGGGGTGACAGCCTATAGCTATGAGTACTTTCAGGCCGCAGATGGTTCGTTTCCGCTCATGACGCCCGATAGCGAGATCAGCGGGAAATTGGCTGTGCTCTTTGGGGCCCATCACCTGCTATCGACGCAGGGAGGGCTCGGCATAATGCTGGCTTCCCTACCGGGGATGAAGCCGCCGAAAGTCGTCGTCATCGGGCATGGAAATGTCGGCGCAGCAGCTGCTCGAACAGCCGCAGGTCTCGGAAACGAAGTTGTTGTCTTTGGCTACCGCGAGGAAAGCCTCCGCCGATTTGAGGGGACCGTTCCCTCGAACGTCAAATGCCTGATTGTCTCGCAAGAAGCCCTGGAGCGAGAGATACCCGACGCCGACCTGGTGATCGGAGCGACTTTGATTTCGACCTACGATACACCAGCGATGCTCACAGACGAACTCGTCAAGAAGATGAAGGAAGGCTCGATGATCATCGACGTCACTTGCGGCTATGGAGCAGGATACATCCCGACGGCCCATACATTCACCTGGATGGGCGCGGCACCATATAAGGTGCATGGCGTTTGGCACTACAAGGATCCCGTCATGCCAGCTCACGTGCATCAGACGGCGTCGATCGGGGCAACCACAAACCATACGCGTTATCTTATTAGTCTCGGCAAATCGATTTTCCTTAAGGATTTCCAGGACTCGGTTTCCCAAAAGGGCAAATTTGTTGAAAACGGTGAGATCATCCATCCGCACGTGATTAGCGACTTTGCCTTGATCGATGCATTGGCCAAGAAATCCGCGTGAGGGGGCGGCCATGGCGATGCGGCATAAGATATCATATAAAGAACGGGCCGCGTACTACGATGTCGAATATACGGACACTGTAGACCATGCTTTTCTCGCCAGTCTTGTTGGTGGTTCTACGCGCTCGGTCCTTGAGATTCCGTGTGGGGTCGGGCGTAACGCGCTTAATTTGGCTCGAAGCGGATGTTCGATAGTCGCTGTCGACAACGAACCGGCTATGGTCGAACGGCTGACAGAAAAGGCTGAAAAACTCGGCGTCAACAATGTGTCAGCACTCGTTGGGGATCTCCGGACGTTGGACCTCGAAGAGCGGTTCGACCTTATCCTCGTGCCCCGAGAGGCATTTCAGCTGTTGGTGGACTTGTCCCAGGCGCGGCAGTCGCTCAAAGCGCTGCGACGGCACCTCTCGGACGATGGGACATTGATGATCGACCTATCGTCTTTCGCAAAGGTCAGGCCAGAACAGGCCTACCTCCAGCCAGACTATTTCGATCCTACTGCCCCTGATGGCAGTTGGCGCTTTGAGTGGACGCGCCCGCTAGCCGCCAGGCTCACGTTGTCTCGTCATCGTATGCAGCAACACAATTGTGACGGCACAGTCGACGTGTCGTTCAGACACATTCGTGAGACTGAGACGGCCATCGACGAGACCGAGACGACCATTCGACTTAGGCCTTACTGCGTCGACGAGTTCACGGCGCTTTGCGTCGATGCTGGATTGAAGGTTGAAAAGGTGTTCGGCGACTACGGACGCAACTGGTACCAGCCGAACGACGCCCGAATGATTTTTCTTCTCAGCGCAACTACCGACATTCGGGACGATCAGCTCCCCCCGTCCGGGGTTATGTGGGAACTCGGCCGAGGGTTCCAGAACGACCGTGATGCCTTTCGAACGAAAGACCTGCAGTTGGTTCCAATGCGTCCGTCCGTCCGAGCTTATTTTGAGACCTATCTGACGGAGTATTTCTCCGGCCCCTTCATCAAGGGCCAAGGGGCCGAGGATATTTTGAAGGCGATGGCGGAATGGGGCGTTATGGGAAATGCTCTCGATCTGGGATCTGGAACTTCGACGCTGTTCTGGTATCTCCCAACCAAGGGAGTCAATCGCCTCTCTTGCTGCGACATCGCGCCTGAAGCCCTTAGCGTGCTAGCGAACTTCGTACGGAGCAATCAACCGCTTCCTGAGTGTTACGGTTGGGTAGCCGATCATTTCAAAATATCCAATCACTCGGTCAACCAGCTTCGCGAGCGCTTTGCCGAGTTCTTGATTTTCGACTGCCTGAAGCGGTGGCCAAGTTGGATGGACAGCCACCGATACGACTTGATCACTGCCTTCGGTAATCTAGCGATTTCGGGGACAGCTGACGCGTACGACGATTGCTTCCAGCACATCGCTGATCACCTTGCACCCACGGGCCGAACTATCGGAGCGGATTGGGCAAGGCGGCAGTCATTTGCGCAGAAGGATGGGCACGACAATTCGTATTTGAGCATCGAACTGATAGCCAGCGCGATGAAGAATGCGGGGCTCACCCCGCTGGAATGCCGTCGTATCGAGATACAGCGGGACCCACTTTACGACGCCATTTTCGTTTGGGTCGGCCAGAAAAATAGCTGAGCGATCTCCTTCGATATTTTGGAGCTTTTAGCATGTCGCACAATCGCGAAGGCGGTGCAGGTAGCTTTGTTTCAGTTAACGGCGTGATCTGCGCTGGCGCCCATTATATTGTCGATCTGTTCGGCGGCACAGGTTTGGCAATCCCGCTTTTATCGAAACAGCCATTACGAAAAGCGCACAGTCCGCTGGAGCCACTATACTTTTTTCAAACTTCCATCGGTTTTCACCCGAGGGTGTCTCAGGCGTACTGGTATTGGCGGAATCTCACATCAGTATCCATACTTGGCCAGAGCACAGCTATGCGGCATTAGATGTGTTTATGTGTGGCCGGGCCCGCCCCAAAGAGGCTATTGCCGTTCTGAAGGAAGAGTTCAAGCCGATCCGTGTCGTCGAGTATTTGCTTGCCCGCGGCAGAGCCGACAATGCCGACCAATACTCTCAACCGGATCGGATCGACTCCGAACGTTGGCTCAAGGGGCTTGAGCGCTAATTTTCGATTCATCAATCGCGCGTCGTCGATCTCGTGCGTCAGGCGCCCGTGATTTCGGGCACTGCATCCCGGCGGCCGCCAAGGCGAAGAAAGATCAGAGCTGCTCGATCACCGTAAGCGCCACGCCGCTCCCCTCGTGCGGGGCATGAGGTGAATGTGCGAAGAATCCCCCCGATCGCGAGAGACGGAGCGCCTACGTGGG
>NZ_AYVL01000084.1 GCF_000502835.1 Mesorhizobium sp. LSJC280B00 | reverse complement strand
CCGCCGGTCCAATGGATCAGCAGCACGGCTTCGTTGGTCGCCTCATCGAGATCACATACGATCTCCTGAACCAGGATATGGATAAGGCGCTGCTTGGTCCGAGTGTCGGTTGAGGGTGCGTTCCATACCGCCGGTAGATCGTGGGCAAGCTGAAGCAAACGGGCGCGATCGACCTTTGGGCGTGTCGCCGACAGAGCCGACAGCTCCGCGATCCGGCGCTCCAGTGTGGCCACGCGGTCCAACGCATCGTTCCAGCGAGCCTCGAGTTCGCGTGCGACATGGCGCTTGGCGGGGTCGACCAGTTCGTAACGACGCCCGGCCAGCGAGGCATCGTATCGGGCTGCTTCCAGCTCCCGCTCGACGGCGGCAACGATGTCCTTTCGCGAACGCTCGGCCTGCTCCGAAGCAAAGATCGCGGCTTCCACGGCACGATCGGAGACGGCTTCTAGGATCTGCAGGGCGACGGCGCGATCAATCCGCAGACCGCCAATGCCGATGCACAGGCCAGCGCCGACATGGGCATCATCGCCGCGGCACTGGTAGCGATGGGCGTTGCCTTTCGCCATGCCATAGAAGACGCGCATCATTCGTCCGCATCGCCCACAACGCATCAATCCCGTGAGCAGGGCGCGGCCTCCACGTGCAGATTTGCGCGCACAGTTCTTCTTCATATGCGCGTTCTCGAGCAGGAGCTTCTGATTCTCCTCGTATTCCTGCCAGCTGATGTAACCAGGATGATTGTCACGCAACAACACATGCCATTCGTCGCGAGAATTCCTGAAGCCGCTGGCCTTACGGGCGCGCCCCTCGACAATCCGTGTCCGCTGCGCCGTTCTGCCGAATGCGTAGGCGCCGCCATAAAGCGGATTGTGAAGAATCTGCATGACACTGTGGTAGGCGGGAGGCTTCCAGACGAGTTTGCAAACCTCGACATTGCGCCGGACCACGGGCATTTTAATGTCTGCCGATCGCAGCCATAAGAAGACCTGCCGCGCGCTGCCCAACTCGCGGAACTTCGCGAAGACCAGCCGGATGGTGTCGGCCACGTGCTCGTCAGGATCGATCTCGACCTTATCGGCCTCGCTCCAGCAGAAGCCTGGCGGAAGCATGAAGCGGAACTCCCCACGCTTGGCCTTGGAGTCACGGGCGGCGATGCCGCGCTGTCGCATCAGGCTCAGTTCGTATTCCGACATCGTTCCCTTCAGCCCAAGCAGCAGGCGGTCGTTGACGAGCCGCGGATCGTATGCGCCATCCGGATCGACGACCAGCGTGCCGGCCAGCGCGCACAAGTCAATCAGATGATGCCAGTCCCGTCCGTTACGCGCCAGTCGTGACGCCTCGATGCAATAGACCGCACCGACATCGCCGGAGCAGACCATGGCGACAAGCCGCTCAAAGCCGGGTCGCTGCATCAGGCCGGACCCCGAGCGGCCAAGATCGTCGTCGATCACCGTCACCGATGCAAAGCCGACCGCTTCTGCGGCTCCCGCCAGGTCATACTGCCGGCGCTGACTTTCCAGATTGCCCGTCACTTGCGACATGGTCGATTGACGAACGTAAACTACCGCCGAGCGGGCGAGGTGATCAGGCGTGATCTTCGGGTTCATCACCGCCTCCCTGATCCGCTTCGGCCGCCAGCGCTTCCAGCAGAAGGTCGGCCAATGTCTCGACCAGTCCCTTTGTGTTTTTGCCCACTGGCGGATGAGGAATTTGACGCTCCAGCTGCAGGATGAGCTGCGCGCGATTGTGATATCGGCTTCTTCGCACCGTCCCTCTCCTTCTTCCTTGAAGGGCGGGATTGTGCGCCTTGCTTGCGATTCGCGCCGAGCGCCGGCAGGACGATCGTCAATTCATTGAGACCCTCGATGCCGATTTCGGGTCGCCCAAGCGTCATGCCCGCGCAGTAGCCGGCGTCGAACATCCAATTCGGGAGTTCGCGGCAAAGGTCAGGACGCTCCTCCGTGTAGATGCACGTCAACGCCTTCCCACGACGAAATGGCGAAACCTGCAACGTGCTCCCAAACAACGGATGCCAGCGATAGGCAACCGTCGCAAAGCGGAAACCATATGCAGAATGTCGATAATTGCGGCAATCTGATCAAGATTATCTGGCATGATAGGCTCGGCATGTCGCTGTATGCAAAACGGCTCGAGAAGAGCCGGTTTCTTTGGCCGTCTCCGGCGGACGGCAAGGGCCAGCAATCTTCGAAGTGATGGAGTTTTTCGGCAACCGCGATCTTCTTTGGTGGCGGTGCCGAGGAGAAACAATTGATCGAACGGTTTCGCGAGATGCCGATCCGCGCGGTCGCTCCTGCCATGCCCTGGCTGTAACGCGGCTAACCCTGCCATCCATCCTGACATAAATGCGCCGGCAGCCGTGCTACGGTGAGAGCGCGGCCGGGCCGGTGTTACGGCACCGATCTGGCAGTCTGCCATGAAGTGAAGAGGAGAGTTCACCATGTCCAGGATCAATCGCCGCGCCTTGCTTCTCAACGCCGGCAGCGCCGTTATCGCCTCGACGGTTGCGGCAACAGCTCTCGCCACAGAGCCGCGACGCTGGGACCAGGAACCGTCCAGCGATCTGCGGGCGCTGATCAAAGCGCACAAGGCAATGTACACTGCGTTCGGCAAGGCGATCCACGAAATGGACTGCGGTCAGGGAAGGTGATCGCCGGGCCAAGGCACGATATCTTTTGAAGATCGAGGCGCGCGGTGAACTCGACTTGGCCGAGCATTTGCAGGCTCTTCTCCGCTCGACGATGTGGACTGGCATTCGCGTCGTGTAACTTAGACGTCCGCGCCTTAATGCGGCAAGACCGGTCGCATCTATGTTTGAGGGCATCGCGTTCAAACACCAAGAGCGCTACGGGAGAACAAGCGGTGATTTTGGTGGGCGATCGCTATGATCGCTGCCCGGGTCGCCCGCAGTCAACTGTGCCGGCCATGGGAACGAGTTAGGAGCGCCAAATCCGGCTATTTAGTTGCGCGCGAGGAACATGAAAGCCGCGATCAGCCTTCGGTAGTTCCGGCCTGTCTGGAGCACCTATCAAATTGCTCTAGTCGACTGGAATCGCGCCAAATCACCAGTACATACATCGGCTACTTGCGGTTCGCCTCAAGCTTTTCGTCCCCAAAAGAATTACCTCCCAGGTGTGGCTCGATATCCGAAGGTTTATGATCCTATCCCACATCCGAGATATCCCCTCCGATCGATAATAGTGTTGCAGACGCGCCACCGCAATTGCTTGCCGCGATCACCTCCGAGAGCGCAATCCGAGGATTGCTCATTCCGACGACGTACATCAATAGGGCGTAGCGAGGATCGACTCGCCTCCGCCAATCGGACCGAGCGTACACCCGATCAGTGATCCTGAAACCGATCGCGGGCAGGAACTGCTGGAGAGAGCCATCCAATTCGTCAACTAATCCCAGACCGATGCTGGCAGCGCGTCGAGCGGTATCCTCAGATAACGCCGGCCATTTTCCTCGACCTGAGGCAGTTCCCCTCCGCGGATATTGACCTGCAGGGCATGCAATATGAGTTTTGGCATTGGCAATGTCCTGTCTCGGGCCTCTCGAAGCCTGATGAACGTACTCCGACAATGACCGGCGACATGCGGGTTTTTCTCTTTCTGCTCCGCTACCGAACTCTCCCACAGAGCCTGGCGCCCTCCCGGCCTGTAGTCATGCCCGGTGAAGAGGCGCGTCCGGTCGGGTAGGCTCAAAACGTCCTGGATGGACTGCCACAGATCAGCTGCGCTGCCGCCTGGAAAATCTGCCCGGGCGGAGCCGCTATCGGGCATGAAAAGTGTGTCGTGAATGAACGCTGCATCGCCGATGACATAGCTTATCGACGCCAAGGTGTGTCCTGGCGAGTGCATGACGCGCGCTTCCAGCTCGCCGATGTTGAAGGTCTCGCCGTCGCAAAACAGCCGATCCCATTGTGAGCCGTCACACGGGAGATCCGAGAAGTTATAGATCCGTTGCCAGATCCGCTGCACTTGCTTCACGCGCTCGCCGATCGCTGTCGGCACGCCGGTTTTCGCCTTGAGATAACCCGCGGCCGAAAAGTGATCGGCATGCGGATGGGTGTCCAGGATCCACTCGAGCTTCAAATTGCGGCTGTTGATGTAGTCGAGGATCGCGTCCGCATTTGTCGTTGCTGTCGAGCCAGACTTTTCGTCGAAATCGAGTACGGGGTCGATGATGGCGCATCTTCGTGAACTCGGGCATGCAACGACATGTTGGATGCTGCCCGTCCGTGCATCATAGAAGCCGGCGACTTCAGGCTGCTGCATGGGCGATGCCCTCGACTGCGGCTCGCGGGAAGAAGATCGCCCGGCCAGGATCGAGGTCGTAGTCATGCTCAAAGTCCGTTGCGTCGGACGCAATCTGCGCCAAGGCATCGAGTATGAACTGCACCTTCTCGTCCGGCAGCAGAACGCTGAAATTCAGCCGGGTGAATCCCGGCTTTTTCATTTCGTCGCCGGAGAGAATGGCTTGCCTGATTTCCTCGGACTGTTCGTCATCGATCGACAGCAGTCTGTGAACATACGGGCCGGCGCAGGCGCAGCCACCGCGCGCCTGGATCCCGAACCGGTCGCTTAGCATGCGCGTGATCAACTGCTGGTGGACGTAGCCGTCCTTTCCGTTTTTGATCCGGAAGGAAAAGATCGGAAGCCGCTGAGGATCCGATAGACCGAGGAGCTCCAGCCGCGGCAGGGCTTTCCATGCGCGAAAAGCACGACGCGCCAGCTCGCGATTGCGCGCTGTCATCGCGTCGAGTCCGATCGCATCTTTGACGATGAAGGCCAGCGCGGCTCGTATGTCGCCGATCACGTTCGGCGTGCCGGCT
>NZ_AYVL01000083.1 GCF_000502835.1 Mesorhizobium sp. LSJC280B00 | reverse complement strand
AAGTCGACGATGATCCGCTGCATCAACCGGCTGGAGGAGCATCAGCAGGGGCAGATCGTCGTCGAAGGCGTCGAACTCAGCAACGATTTGAAGCAGATCGACGTAATCCGCAGTGATATCGGCATGGTGTTCCAGCACTTCAACCTGTTCCCGCATTTGACCATTCTGGAAAACCTGACACTGGCGCCGATCTGGGTGCGCAGGATGCGGCGCGGGCAAGCCGAGCAGACCGCCATGCACTATCTGGAGCGGGTGAAGATCCCGGACCAGGCGCATAAATATCCCGGCCAGTTGTCCGGCGGCCAGCAGCAGCGCGTCGCCATCGCCCGTGCGCTCGCCATCCGCCCGANCATCGCCCGTGCGCTCTGTATGAGCCCGAAGATCATGCTCTTTGACGAACCGACCTCCGCCCTCGATCCTGAAATGGTCAAGGAAGTGCTCGACACCATGGTCGCGCTGGCCGACGATGGCATGACGATGCTGTGCGTCACGCACGAGATGGGATTTGCCCGCCAGGTCGCCGACCGCGTCGTCTTCATGGACCAGGGCGAGATCGTCGAGATGAACACGCCCTCCAAATTCTTCTCGCATCCGCGTCACCAGCGCAGCAAACTGTTTCTGGCCCAGATCCTGAACTAGCGAACCTCTCCCGCCAGCCCATGCGCCGGCCGGATGGGCAGACGCAAATCAGAAATCCATCCGGGGCCTGGTCAGCGCGCAGCGACCTGCCAGACCGCGACGCCGGCCCAGGATCAGGCCGGCGACGCCTTCGATGCTGCGCGAGATAATGTCGAACAAGCGCGGCCGACTCTCGAAGGAATACACCAGGCGTTCGCGAAACAGGATCGACAGCGCCGCGGGTTCCGGCCATTGGTAGATGTTCGGCCCACAACTTCTGCACGTCGACGATCCTGGCGGTGGGCGCTCCGGTCCTGTTTCGACGATAATGCGCCGCCGGCCGGCGCAGGCACAGCTGCCACGTATTGCAGCAGACGGCAGAGGACGAGAACGTCGTCCACAACGCAACTCTCGACTCGAAGTCGTAGCTGCATCATATGGCCTGTTCACCAAGCGGGCTTTGGGGGCTAGCACGAAGTCGGGCACCCACTTTGGCACCTCCACTTGCGCGAGCAGTAGTCCGCTTTCCTTCGCAAATGCCATGTGGCAAGACGGATGGATGGCGGCGGACAGCGAACATAAAAGCATCTCTGCGAGAGCGTTGGGCATCGCATTATCAGCTGCTGCCCTCGTGCCGCATTTCACAACCCCAGCCTTTGCCCATGCTTCCGAGCGCGGCTATGTCATGCTCCTGCCGACCGGATATTATGTCGTGGGCGGGGCGGTGGCCGTAGCCGCGAGTTTTCTGGTTCTGGCTGTCCTGCCGCCCAGGCTGCTCGAACGCATTTCGGCATCCCGCCTGCCAATTGGTCAATTCGGCGACGCCGCGCGCATTTGGATCAGCACGCTCGCCTTCGCGGTTCTCGCCATACTCGTGGCGGCGGGAATTCTCGGCAGCCGAGATCCGCTGTCGAATCCACTTCCGCTAACGGTGTGGACGCTGGTCTGGGTCGGACTGACATTGCTTCAGGGCGTATTCGGCAATGTTTGGTCGTGGACAAACCCGTGGTACGGGCCGTGGCGCATTTTCTCCAGCGTCTTCCCGGCATTCCGCGATCGCACAATGCCACAAGGACTGGCTTACTGGCCGGCGTTGATTTTGTTTGCAAGCTTCGCCTGGTTCGAGCTGATCTATCGGGCGCCCGAAGATCCGGCGCGGCTTGCGTTCGCTCTCATGGCCTACTGGCTCTCGACCTTCGTCTGCATGATCATCTTCGGCTACGAAGGCTGGAGCCGGCGCGGCGAGTTTCTGTCCGCGTTCTTCCGCATGGTGTCACGCTTCGCCATCGTCGAAACGACGCCGGACCACCCAAGCGGGGGGCGCGCCCTCTCACTCTGCTGGCCTGGAGCGAAATTGTGGAGCGCGCAAGCCTTACCGGCGAGCGGTATGCTCTTTCTGTTGCTGACGTTGAGCTCGGTGTCCTTCGACGGTCTGTCGAAGACCTTCTCTTGGCTGGGCGCGAATGGTGTCAATCCGCTCGAATTTCCGGGGCGCTCGGCATTAGTCGGAATCAACAGCGCCGGTCTTGTGCTGATGTTTATCGCACTTGTCGCCGTGTTCTTCGCCGCAGTGTTTGTCGGTGAGCGGTTGGCCGGGAGCATCTCTTTCGGAAAAGCGGTCGGGCTCCTTGTCTGGTCGATCGTCCCGATCGCGCTCGCCTATCATTTTTCCCACTATCTGACGGCCCTCCTGGTGAACGGCCAGAATGCGCTCGTCGCTATTTCGGATCCGTTTGATCGGGGATGGAACCTATTCGGCACGGCGCACATGAATGTCGGGGCGGGAGTGATCATGGGCTCCGATGCAGCGTGGATCATCTGGAACTTTCAGGCGGCGGCGATCATCGGCGGCCATATACTTGCCGTTCTGGTCGCGCATGGGCTGGCGTTCCGTTTGCATCCGGCGCGCAGCCGCGCGGCGCTCAGCCAATTTCCGCTGACCGTTTTTATGGTCGGATATACGGTTTTCGGGCTGTGGCTGCTGTCCACGCCGACGGCCGTCTGACGGCCGCAAGCCACGTATCGGAGGCGTTGGTCGACAGACCTCACGGCGGTGTATCGCGACCTCAAGGACATGCGTCGAACAAAGCCGGTGGTTGGTGAATTGGCAACGCCGGCAAGTGCAACTGACTGCTACACAGTTCTTCGGCCTGATATCTAAGCCGACGGGACGCCCTCGGTGGCCAGACGCCGGAAGATCTGGTCGACTTGTTGCGGCGGCAATTTGGCGCCGCCGTCGAGCCACCAGATCAGCACCGACAGAAAGGCACCCACGACGAACNGAGCCACCAGATCAGCACCGACAGAAAGGCCCCCACGACGAACTGGACGGTCAGTTCGTTCGGCACGACATCGGGGAGCTTCCTGTCCTTGTTTGCGGCAAGCTCCGCGCGCACGAGATCGCATAGAATCTCGCGGATGCTGCCGAGCACAATAGTCCCACCGCGGCCCCCGGCCAGAGCTCGGTAGAGATCTATATGTTCACGCGCGTGCTCGAACATACCGAGCACGAACCCCAAGCTGCGATCTTTCAGCTCGCCTGGCGCTGCAAGCGCATGCCGCTGGCGTTCGACCAGCATGGCGCGCAGATGATCGTCCAGGCCGCTGCGCTTGAGGTCGTCCTTGCTGGTGAAGTGCGCGTAAAAGGTCGATCGGCCGATGTTCGCCTCATTGCAGATGTCCTCGACGGTAATTGCTTCATATCCCTTTCTCAGGATCAAAGTGATCAGCGCATGGTGAAGAGTCGACCGGGTCCGGGCGACACGGCGGTCTATCGTCTTTTCCGTTCCCATGAGCTTTTTCCGGTCAGATGGCAGAGGACCGTGCGGTACCGGACATTCTGCCGCGAATGGTCGTTGACGCGTTCCCGGATATCATGTCAGTTTCCGAACATGATGTCCATAAACCGGCGAGAGTGGCCAAGGAGTCTCTGATGAGAAAACATGGGCATAACAACAGCGGAGCCGGCGCGCCCGGCCGCGTCATACATTGGGCAGCACGCTACGATCTGATGACTTGGCTGTTCACCTTAGGCCGCGAACGCGCCTTTCGCGAAAAGATCCTCCGGTTGACGCAGCTCGAACCTGGAGAGTCCGTCCTCGATATAGGGTGCGGGACGGGAACGCTCGCTATACTTGCCAAGCAGCAGGTCGGGCCGACGGGCACCGTGCACGGGATCGATGCGTCACCGGAAATGATCACCAGGGCGGGTGCGAAGGCTCGAAGAGTCGGTCTGAAGGTCACCTTTGAAAAGGCCGCCGCCCAGGCATTACCGTTCCGGGATGCCGAATTCGATGTCGTAACGACGACGCTGATGCTCCATCATCTTTCTGCCGATGGACGTAATCAGATGGCTCATGAGATACACAGAGTCCTGAAGCCATCCGGTCGCGTACTCGCCGTCGACTTCGTGCAAGCGCCACAGGATGGAGGCTTCATCGATCGCTTCCGCCATCACGGCGTCAGCACAGTCGACGACATCATAACGGAATTCCGGGACTCGGGTCTCAACATCGTCGCTAGCGGCGCGGTTGGCACGAAGAACCTGCAGTTCGTGCTAGCCACGGCGGCCGCCGACGTCGCCCGTATTCGCGATAGGTTTGTCGCTCTCGGCACGGAAGAACCCTCAGGCCCGGCACGGCCTGCAGCCATGAGCCACCTGCACACCATAGGCCTAGTGCTAGGCATCGTCGCGCTGATCGCCATGCACGCAGGCGCGCCCTGGTGGCTATCGTGGCGCGGTCTAAGCGACGCCTCAAATCCGATCTCTTACACAGTGATTGCATTCGTGGCCCTTTTCGTAATCTTCAAGATCGGATTGCTCGGTGGCCTGCATCGGTGGAGCAGAGGCCGCCGCCAGCGTTGAGGCCGCTTGCTATTACGACATCGCGTCTCGCTACGGCTTGTTGGACACGCAGGAGTTCACCTTTTTCACACCCGGACGCGAATCGCGCGTCCGCTCCGGCCTCCCCGCCGTGCGAGGGTGGTGGTAGGCCAATCTAATCCCGTCGCAGCGAGATCAGACGCCCGCAGACGGCGCTTAACGTTATTCTCGGAAGACCAACTGCCATTCGTTGTCCAGATCACCGGGCGGTGATCACTCTCAGCCAGATGGCAGGCGGCGACGCTGCCATGAGGAACGGGACGCAGTTGGGGCTCGTCCAACCGGCAGATATCCATCGCCACCGGACAGCGCGTGTTGAACCGGCAGCCCGGCGGTGGATTGCTCGGGCTCGGCGGGTCGCCTGCGAGGATGATGCGGCGACGGTCGGCCTCAATGCGCGGGTCAGGCGAAGGAACTGCGGACAGCAGCGCCTGGCTGTACGGATGGGCGGGTTCGCGAAACAGCGGCCGTGCCACGCCAGCTTCGGCGATGCGGCCGAGATACATCACAGTCACGTCCGAACAGACTTCGCGCACGATTGCGAGGTCATGCGCGACAATCACGATGGTAAGGCCGAGCTGTCTTTGGCGATGTGAACAGATTGACGATCTGCGCCCGGATCGAGACATCGAGCGCGCTCAGCGGCTCGTCGCAAACCAGGATC
>NZ_AYVL01000082.1 GCF_000502835.1 Mesorhizobium sp. LSJC280B00 | reverse complement strand
CATGCCTTCGACCGGATAGCGGAAGTGCCAGAGGTTGCCGTTGACTTCCTGCTGCTCGACCTCGAGATCCGAGATGGCGGTCAACAGCTTCGGGTCCAAGTTCACAAGGCGCTTGTCCTTGTAGATCAGCCCTTCCTTGTAGAGCGTCACGAACACTTCGAGCACGGCCTTGGACAGGCCCTCCTCCATGGTGAAGCGCTCCCGGCTCCAGTCGGCCGAGGCCCCGAGCCGCTTCAGCTGGTTGAGGATGGCGCCGCCGGATTCTGCCTTCCATTCCCACACCTTGTCGATGAACTCATCGCGCGTCAGGTCGCGGCGGTGGATCTGATTTTGCATCAGCTGGCGCTCGACCACCATCGCGTGGCGATGCCGGCATGGTCCATGCCTGGTTGCCAAAGAACGTTCTTGCCGCGCATGCGCTCGAAGCGCACCAGAATGTCCTGCAGCGTGTTGTTGAGCGCGTGGCCCATATGCAGCGAGCCGGTGACATTCGGCGGCGGGATGACGATAGTGAAGGCTTCAGCCCCCTCCTCGGCCCCGGCACCGGCCCGAAACGTCTTTTCAAGCGTATTATGTTTTTTGTGCATAGACCAACGAGTTGAACGGCGGCCCCATAAATCGCCGATGTGATAGGTCGGGCAAAGGCGTCCACCAGCTCGTACTTGTCAGGACGATGCCACCCTTGATCTTGCACCCGCCTCCGATACCAGCGATGCGCTGCGTCATATGCTCATGCCTGTCAGGATGGGATGGGCGCTGCTAGCACCGTGGCAGTTTGACAACCCGGCCATCGGGGCGGTAGCACCGTCCAAGACCAAGAGTCGCAGGGCAGACCGCACCCCATCGGGCTGCGCGACCCAGACCAGCTGACGCCCAACTGGCACACTCATCGCGCATCAGCACCGTGGATGCGACATCTACTTTGTTTACTTTGTTGCGAGCGCGATATCGGAACTTGGTTGTGACGCAGCTGTGCGTAAGCGCACCGCTGTCAGCAAGTGAGTGAGCGAAAGAACTACGTGGTGGAGGTGAGAAGTCATGCGGCGTCAAGATTCCCCGCCCTTTGCGGCAAACACACTGATCCCTCTTCAGAATCCGGTCTTTCGTTCGATCTGGACAGCCACGCAGATATCCAGCCTTGGCTGGCTGGTGCAGAGCGTGGCTATAAGCTGGCTTATGGCAACGATTTCAGCCTCCGATCTGATGGTTGCGCTCGTGCAGGCTGCATCGACACTGCCCGCCTTCTTCTTGTCGATCCTTGCTGGAGCGATTGCAGACAGCTTCAGCCGCCGCGGCGTGATGCTTGCCGGACATTGCCTGATCGCATTGGCATCCACGGCGCTGGCTCTCTCTGTTGGACTGGGCTTTGTCAGTCCATGGCTGATCTTGGGACTGAGTTTCTTGGCGGGATGCGGCTTTGCCTTGAATGATCCAGCCTGGCACGCCTCGGTCGGCGACATCCTGGAAAAGCGCGACATACCCGCTGCAGTGACGCTGATGTCGGTGGGGTACAACGTGGTTCGGAGCATAGGACCGGCGCTGGGCGGTGTAATTTTGGCTTTGCTGGGCCCCCTTACGGCTTTCGCTTTCGCTGCGCTGACCGACCTGGTCCCATTGAGCGCTGTCCTGCGCTCCAAGTGGCAAGTTCGTTCTTCGCCTCTTCCGCGCGAGCGGATGACGACGGCCATTCATGATGGCATGCGCTTCACGGCAATCTCCTCGGAGATCAGAGTGGCGATCGTGCGTGCAACCCTGTTCGGGCTGTCAAGCATCTCGATCCTTGCTCTGCTCCCCCTCCTGGTTCGCGACCAACTGGCGGGGGGGCCAATTGTTTACGGCGTCCTGTTGGCCGGCTTCGGCACAGGCGCCTTCATCGCGGGCATTGGCAATAGCTACTTGAGACGCATCACGTCCCAAAATCGATTGATCACGCTCGCGTCCGTTGCTTGCGCAACGTGTTGCCTTTTACTGGCTCTCACATCATCGGTGGCTGTAGCAGCGATCGCGCTTGCAATCGCTGGCGCCGGCTGGGTTGTCACCTGGACCGGAACCGACGTGTGTGTGCAGTTGGCAAGCCCAAGGTGGGTCGTTGGTCGCACCCTGTCGATCTATTACGCCCTGACCTACGGCGGCATGGCAGCGGGCAGCTGGATCTGGGGTGCTGTCGCGCAGTACTATTCCCTGACGTGGGCTTTGGAAGGTGCTGCAGCGGCGCTGTTGCTGGTTGCAGCTGTGGGAAAGCTATTGCCGGTACGGCTATGGGAGGAATCGGATCAAGGGGCCTTCGACTTCAGGCCACCAGAACTGGCCCTCGATTTGAAGCCCAGGAGCGGCCCGATCGTGATCAAGGTGGAGTACTCGATCCCCGAGGAGAATATCGAGGAATTTCTGAGCTGCATGCGCGAAAGGCGGCGCGTTCAGAGCCGTGCCGGTGCGCGGGACTGGACCCTCCAGCGCGATCTTCAGAACTCGACTCTTTGGACCGAGACATTCCGCACGCCGACATGGACGGACTATCTTCGTCTAAACCATCGGCTAACAGTGACTGACAGGGAGGTAGGCGAGCGCCTTGCCGCTCTGCGGGTCGGTGATTCTCCTCCTCGTCTCTCACTTTCGATCGAGCGGTCGACAAGCCCCGCCCCCGGCAGCCAAGTCCAGCCTGTGCCCTTTGTATCGCGCCCGTAAGGAAACCAGTAACTTTTCTGGGCTCGGACACGGGAATGGCCGAGACCTACTCCTTCTCTCGTCGGGTCAGCCCGGATTGCCATACCTTGCGGCCGGTTAGGCGAGCATGAGGATTTGTGTGGCACGTATGTCCACCACGGGCCCATGTCCAGCCCCACCGCCTCTGCCATCAGATCGGCTTGGGGACGGGTTCAGGTCGCCTGTCCCCGTGCATCGCGGCGAGCAGCGGGGAGCAAGGGGGGCGGAGGGGTCTCGCCGGGCACGGAGTGAAGCGGGCAGACGGAGGAATCCGCCACCTGCGGCGCGACAATGAAGCTGCGAGCGTTGCCTCAATCAAGATGAGAATGCTGGCGGGTTGGAACGCAGGGAGGGCGTAGCCCGACTGGAGTTTCAACCCGCCAGCGCCGCCGCCTTTTCGGGCTTCAGCGCGCGCGTGGATTTTCTGCATTTAGCTGCAGCGAAGGTCCCGGTGGTGCGGTGGAAGCGCACCCGGGGCATCTTGGACTTATTATCCAGGACTGCTGCATTGCCACAGCAATGGTCACAACCTGCTAGGGTCCGGACCCATAAAGGGTTCCACTGACGGTGGTTTTATGATTCACGGTCTCCAAAGGGAGGCCACCGATGAATCGCGATTATTTCTGGCTGACCGAGGAGCAGTTTTCGCGGCTGCAGGCGCTGCTGCCAACCGACACGCGCGGCAAGCGCTGGCGGTCCTCCGGCTGAGGTCCTGATCGACTCTTCGGCCGTGAAGGCGCATCGCTGCGCTTCTGCCGGCAAAGGGGGGAGCAAAATCAGGCGATTGGCCGGTCGCGCGGTGGGCGAACCACGAAGATCCACGCCCTGACCGATGGCCTGTGCCGCCCGATCGCTTTCCTCTTGACCGGTGGCCAGGTCGCCGATTGCAGCGCCGGAGATTTGCTTCTGGAGCAGATGCCCGAGAGCCCGATCCTGCACGCCGACAAGGGCTATGACACCAATGCCATTCGCCACAAGGTCGAGGCTAAAGGGGCGATGCCGAACATTCCGTCGAAAGCCAACCGGCGCTGGAAGAACTGCTTCTCCCCTTCCTCTACCGTGATCGCAACGCCATGTTTGGACGGCTCAAGGATTTCCGCCGCATTGCCACCAGCTACGATCGATCGGCCACTAACTTCCTCGCTGCCGTCTGCCTCGCCGCTACGGTCGGTTACTGGCTGTGACAGTTGTCCTCGACAAACAGAAGCGAACTTGCGCCCTGAAGCAGGGTGATCGCTTCAGAAACGGTGCGAAGGAGTATGTCACTCGCCGGCTCGATGTCGTGGATGAGGCCGGCGGCCTCACCAATCATGATCGCGGCTATCGTGGGATCGCCGCTTGCCCACGCTTCGCGGTAGGCAGCGGACTGCGCGTCAATGTCGGCGAGGAGATGGGCCTCATTGCCGTGCCAGGCTTCCGTAAAAGCATTCTTCCGAACGCGCAGTGAAAACCGCGATGGCCAATCCAGGCGGCGCGCTAGGTCCATCACCGAGGTTCGAACCGTGTCGTCTCCGGTCGCCGCAAGGGCAGCCTGGTGCAGATTTGGATGAACGAGAGCCTCCAACGAGGCCCAGAAACGTGATCCCATCACGACGCCATCAGCGCCAAGCATCAGCGCCGCTGCAAGCCCACGACCATCGGCGATGCCACCGGCCGCGCAGATGAGCGTGTCCGGCGCCCGTCGCCGTACCAAGTTCGCGACCTCCGGAACAAATGTGAATGTCGCTCGCTTCTCACCGTGACCGCCGGCTTCCGCGCCTTGGGCGACGACGATGTCGGCTCCGACATCAAGAGCGCGGCGCGCGTCGTCGAGGCTCTGGACCTGGCAGATCAAGGGGACCCCGGCGGCCCGTATCGCCGGCGAAAAAGGCGCCGGGTCGCCAAAGGATAGGAAAATCGCACTTGGTCGCGGCTCCAGGGCCTTATCGAGTAGGCGCGGGTTCCTGGCGAGTGACCATGTTATGAAGCCGCAGCCGACAGGTCGGTTGCCAGATCGCTCGAACTCTCGCGTCAGCCAATCAGCGTCGCCATAGCCGCCGCCGATAAGCCCAAGCCCTCCGGCTGAACTGACCGCACCTGCGAGTTCCCCGCCCGATGCGAATGCCATCGGCGCGCTGATGATCGGATGCTGCAGTTCAAGCCGATCAGTGAGACGGGTTACGATGCGCATCATCACTCCAACAGATTGCCTTGAGTATCGCAGGTTCGGTTGATTCTATCGAGCCCCGCTCAGCGCCCCGCGATTAACGGCAACCAGAGCCCCCAGTCGACCAACGGTTATGAGTCCGGACCTTAGTACTACAGTTGCGGATGCCGATGCCGTTTGTAGTGACAGATGGTGGCCGCAGCCTGATGTCGTCGTCGCCATAGCGACCAGGCGATGATGAAGGGCTTTTGTGTCGGTGGGAAGATGAGGCGGCGAGGAGATAGCGGATCTCGGGGACGCTCGGGACGAGCGCAGCCATCCGGATCAGGCGGCGATTGGCTCCTT
>NZ_AYVL01000081.1 GCF_000502835.1 Mesorhizobium sp. LSJC280B00 | reverse complement strand
ACTGGCCGCGCGCCGCATGGCTCGAGAGTTGGACAGGGTCCTCGAGGGTTCGGGACCACGTCGAGCCGCAATAGATCGGGCTGCCGCCGAGCTGCGCCTGTCGACCCGGCAGGTCTACAATCTCCTGGCGCGCTATCGCGTCGATCGCAGGGTGACGTCGCTGCTGCCTCGCACGGACGGCACGAGGAAGCAGCGACTTCACCAGGACGTCGAGGGAATCATCGCCACGACACTGCGAGAGCAATGGCTGGTGCTGGAGGCCCCGCCGCTCGCTCCGGTAGTGGCCGAGATCCGCGCTCGCTGCGAGGAGGCCGGTCTGATTGCGCCATCCTACCTCACCGTGGCCCGCCGCATTCTCTCGCTGTTCAGCCCTGAGGATATCGCCAGGAAGCGGTCGGCGAATCCGAAGCATCTGCAGCGCCTCAAACCGCGACCAGGATACATCCACGCATCGCGACTGCTCGAGGTCTGTCAGATCGATCATACGCCCACCGACATCAATTTCGTGGAGGTCGTCGAAGGTGAGGGATCTTCGTCGGCAGCGCATTCCTGACGATCGTCACAGACGTGGCATCGCGCTGCATAATCGGCTTCTGTCTCACCCTAGAAAAACCGTCGGCGCTGTCCGTCGCGCTATGCCTCGCACAAGCAATGTGTCCGAAGGATGCCTGGCTGGCCGCGCGTGACATAGAGCATCGTTGGCCGATGTTCGGGCGACCACGGTTGCTCGTCACCGATTCCGCGAAAGAGTTCAAAGGGCACGCATTCCAACGCGGGTGCGAAGATTATGGCATTCGCATCCGCTACCGGAATCGCGGCCGCGTCCACCAGGGCGGGGTGGTCGAAACGTTGCTAGGAAAGCTCAATGCCGTTCTTGCGACGCACCTGGAGCGGTGCGTGGCGCTCGCCGTGCTCGACCACAATCTTCAAGAGAACGCGAAGACGTTGAGGGTCTCGGCAACGGAATGGGAACGGCATAGCCGTGATCTCCCGCGCTTCGATGACGATCCTGTGCGGGTCCTGCTTGCATTCCTGCCCGGGGCAGAAAGACGCCTCGCCGCAGGGCGTCAGCATGTTCGCGCTCGACTACTACTCGCCATGGCTGGGCGGCTTGGTCCCGAAGCGAAACCATTTGGGCCGGATCGAGGTGCGATACGATCCTCGCGATATCAGCCACATCTACATCCGGGATCCGGAGACGAGGGAGTTCCGGCCCGTGGCGGACGCGACGGATCGCTTGTGTCGTTTTCCATTTAATTCGGTTCTTCCTCACTTTGTGTGGCGCGGAGGGAGCATGCGTGCCCTCAGCAGTTCAGGGCCTGCCCTACCGTACATTGCGCGCTTGAGGGTTTTGAGGCGGTTGATCTGGCCTTCGGCCTGTCCGTTGCTCCAAGGCAGCTCAATGGCGTTGTTGACGGCATCGATGTCTCTGCGCAGGACGCGGGCGAACCGCATGATCGGAATGAGTTCGGAGTCGATTGCGTCGTCGATCCACGCATCCAGTGGTGCCGATCTCTTGCCGCGAAGGATGCCGTTGAAGCGCATCGCCAGGCGTCGCATCTCGGCGAAAGCGTCAGATCCCTGCTTCAGGGCATCGACCTTCCTTACCTGCCGGTCTGTCAGCAGGCCTCGCGGCTTGATGCACAGCGCCGCGGCGACAACTGGCGAGATCGCAGGACCGGTATCCGGATCTCGAACCGGCTCCAAGTTCAGCGCGGGAGACTGAATGTCACCGGCCTGCTCTCTTTCGGCCCGCCGCCAGGCTCCGAGAAGCCGCTCCAGATTGGCGAAACTGCCAGTGTAGCCCCGCTGTTTGACGTCATGAAACAGATGCCGTCCGCAGCGATTCCCATCCTGCATTGGGCGAGGAAGGCTTCGAAATACCAAGGTGATGTGGGGTTCAATGCTGCGCGCCGCCTGTCTGGCGGAGCCTTGAACTTGAGCCAATTCGCTATGCTGCGACGTTCATAGCCGGTCCGGCGGGCGATCTCGCTATACGACAGTCCCTCGTCGCGCAAAGCGTGGAGCGTTTCGAATATCTCCTGACGAAATTGCCTATGCGCGAGACGGGCGCGCCGGCGATGTGTCGCAGCGTCCACGATTGCATCCTCCGACAGGATGGCCCTGCCGGTGGCACGTCCAGAAAGGCTCATCTGTTCTTCGATGGCCGAGCGAAGATTCTGGACCAGGTGAAACCGATCGGCGACCTGTCGTGCCTGCGGTGCGCCCTCGCGAATAGCCTGCGCATAGAGGCCGCAGCGGTCCCGGCTGACGACTTCGACCGAAGGATGGCTCCGCAGCCACTTGGCCGCACTATCGACACTCCGATCATCGAGAATGTCGACAACCGAGCGGCGCTCGAGATCAACCACGATGGTCCCGTAGCTTGTCGCCCGCCGCCAACTCCAATCATCGATGCCGACCACCGGACCTCGGAGTTGCGGTGAGCGAGCGTGGCATCCCGCTTCAACTGCCGCAGGATGGTATCGTCGCTGACCGGCATGCCGAGCCGTTGCATCAAGCGTTCGCCAGGACGGCCGCCAGTGCTGTGGCCAAGCAGGCCAACGATCTCCCCGACCCTTCTCGTCCGGCGCGCATAAGGAGCAGCGATCATCGGCAGCCGGTCGGTAAATTTCGTCGCTCACATTTGCGATTTGCGCATCGCCAGCGGCTCAGCAGGAGCTTCACGGTCACGGGCTTGCCCTGGACCGGGAGATCTTGGAGGCTGCGGTTGGACCAGCCGTGCCGACTTCGGCTTCGCCGTCCGCAATCGGGACAAATGCCGATTGCTGGTGCGGCAGCGGAAACAACCCATCTGTCATCATCGGCAAGCGCGACACCCAAATTCTGACCCCGGGGCCGGGCGACCATTTCGATTTCCTCTGCATGTCCGCCCATAGCGATATCCTCGCTAACCGCGGATGAATCACACAAAGTGAGGAAGAACCCAATTAAGTTGCCAAGCGACAGGAACGTCGCTCGCGCGATCGAGCGCTTTTTTCGTCATCCAACGCATCTCTTCGCAACGAACCTCAGGTTCAGGTCCCACAAAAGGTCTTATAGACGCGGCCATCGCGCGGTGGTGGCTCGGCATAGCTCGCGAAGCCTGGCTGGACTTCGTATGGCTTGCCGAGCACGGTCAGAAGGTCCTCGAACGGTCCGAACTCCTGTTTCTTCACGGCGGCCTCGATGACCGCCTCAACGCGGTGGTTGCGCGGGATAACGGCCGGATTGACGCGCTGCATGGAAGCCCGGCGCGCTGAACCTTCCTGCGGCTCTTGCCCGAGCCGTTTGCGCCAGCCCTCGGCCCAGTCGTCATATGGGGCAGGGTCTTCGAAGAGGCTGCGCACCGCGACGTCGCCTTCGGGTCCCATAGCGGCCTCGCTCAGGCGTCGGAAAGTCAGGGTGAAGTCCGCCTTGCCAGCGACCATCCGATCGAGAAGATCCTGCGTCAGCGCAAGATCGCCTTCCCGCTCTGACAAAAGTCCCAACTTGCTACGCAAGCCACTATTATAAGCGTCGCTGAACCGTGCTGCGAAGGCAGAAAGCGCCGCTTGGGCCAGCTCCACGGATTTGTCCTGATCCTCAGCCAGGAGGGGCAGCAGAGACTCCGCCAGCCGCGTCAGGTTCCACTGGGCGATCGCAGGCTGATTGGCATAAGCGTAGCGACCTAACTGGTCGATCGAGCTGAATACGGTCTTAGGATTGTAGATGTCCAGAAAAGCGCAGGGGCCATAGTCAATCGTCTCGCCGGCGATAGACATGTTGTCGGTGTTCATAACCCCGTGAATGAAGCCGACGAGCAGCCACTGCGCTACGAGGTTCGCTTGGCGCGCAATCACACTTTCCAGCAATGCCAGGTAGGGGCGAGCAGCACCCGCGGCATCCGGGTAGTGCCGGGTGATCGCGTGATCAGCGAGAGCCCTCACCGCATCCACGTCCCCGCGCGCCGCGAAGAATTCGAAGGTTCCGATCCGCATGTGGCTGGATGCGACCCGTGTCAGCACTGCGCCTGGCAGGTAGGTTTCTCGTATCACCTCATCACCCGTCATGACCGCAGCAAGCGCCCGAGTGGTCGGAATGCCAAGAGCCGCCATGGCCTCACTGACAATGTACTCGCGCAGAACGGGGCCAAGCGCCGCCCGCCCGTCGCCGCCGCGGGAAAACGGTGTTCGGCCGGAGCCCTTTAGCTGGATATCCCGGCGCACTCCTTCCTGATCGACGATCTCGCCTAGCAGGATTGCCCTTCCGTCGCCGAGCTGCGGCACGAACTGGCCGAACTGGTGTCCGGCATAGGCGGTAGCGATCGGCTCGGCACCTTCGGGAATCCGTTTGCCGGCAAGAATCTCAACACCCGCCTGCGTGGCGAGTTCTACCGGGTTGAGCCCGAGCTGGACGGCCAGCTCCTGGTTAAGCTTGAGGAGGTGCGGTGCGGAGACCGGGGTCGGGGAAACACGCGCATAAAACGAGCTCGGCAGCCGAGCATAGCTGTTGTCGAATGCAAAGCGTACCGTCATTCACACTCCTCAAACATCAACGGCAGTCGCGAGACGCTTCGTCGGTCGCAAAGATTGTTATCAATGACAATAGTGCCATCAGACTGCCGATCCGTATGCTGATGTGGCGATGCTCGAACTTCATTTCCAGCTACGTGCCAGAAATGGATGTGTCAGTGCCTTCGGGCAAGTAGCCTCTTCGAGCGGAACGGCTACGACGCTTCTCGCGCCAGCGAACGTCTGGTCTTCGCGAATCGGTAGCCTTAAGCCGCCTGACTGCTTCGGCCCCACACCGGTCGTTCCGTTGCTCCGGCTTAGTGGACGCTTCTGACGCTACAGCCATCTTCGCCAAGCGATACGGATACGAGCTGCATCTTCACACCAACCCTATCCTGAAATCCTCCAGAACCTGAGCCAGCCCCTGCGCGCCGAGAAGTGTCAAAACGCGCTTCGGCGTAAGCTTCAGTATCGCCCGGTCGTAGATGGCGAGATTGGTCGCCTCATTGAGGCGCGAGGGGTAAATGACCCCGTCAGGCTCAGATGGGTGCTGGTGAAACGCCAGTGACCACCGGCGTGCCAGGTTCTGGCGCTGTGCCCGAACGACATCGGTGGGCACACCCATCCTGACCGCGTTGTCGCCCCTCAGGTCGACGAGGCGAAGGTCCGCCGTAGTCGTGATCTCCGCATAGCGCCGCTGGGTCAGTTCCACCTCCTCTATCGGAAGATCGTCGACAAGCCCTTCGCGGCGGTCGCGGAGCACCGTTTCTAGAAAGCACACCTTCAGGGAGTCGCCGAGGTAGAGAACGCAGAAACGGTTGGCAGCAACACGACGCCGAGGATCGCTGAAGCGGCTCGGCGAT
>NZ_AYVL01000080.1 GCF_000502835.1 Mesorhizobium sp. LSJC280B00 | reverse complement strand
CAATCCGTCTGGTCCCGGCAACCTGCGTGCTCGAGGCACGCATGGTGCTGGTCAGCAGGCGCGGCGAACACGAGTTGGCCGAGATCGATCTTTGGCTGCGCAAAATCGAGGCCGACATCATTCCTGTCGACTCCGAATTGGTTGATCTGGCGACCCAGGGTTGGCTTACCTACGGCAAAGGCCACCACCCGGCGGCGCTGAATTTTGCCGATTGCCTCTCCTATGCTTTGGCAAAGCGTGCAGATGAACCGCTGCTTTTCATAGGCAACGACTTCTCCCAAACGGATATGGAAGCGGCATGAGCATGGCTGACAACGCTCAAAGATCATCGGCTGCTTCCGGCGATGACGACATGCCCGACATCGTCGATGTCGTAATGGAGATGGGCAGGACACCGGACGAGCAGCCGGACGAGCGTTCGTCGTTCGGGAACCCAAACCGTTGGCTTTTCGCCGGCGATGCCGACTACGCCTCGCCCCCTCCAGCCATCGCGGATCCCAGCCTTCCTGCGCATCTCGAGGCGCTCGCCGGCCGCGCCCGCGATTACGTCGAGGCAGCGAGTTCGGCCAACACGCGGCGCGCCTACGCCGCCGACTGGAAGCATTTTTGCGCCTGGGCGCGCCGCCAGAACATCGAGGTGTTGCCGCCCGATCCTCAGACCGTCGGCCTTTACATCACTGCGCAAGCCTCGGGATCTGGTCGGGACAAAAAATCGGTGGCGACGATCGAGCGCCGCCTTTCTTCGCTGTCTTGGAATTATACTCAGCGTGGCCAACCACTGGACAGGAAAGACCGCCACATCGCCACCGTGCTCGCCGGTATCCGCAACACCCACGCCTCCCCTCCCCTGCAGAAGGAAGCCATTCTGCCCGAGGATTTGATCGCCATGCTGGAAACGCTCGATCGAGGCACGCTGCGTGGCCTGCGCGATCGCGCCATGTTGCTTTTGGGCTTCGCCGGCGGCTTGCGCCGCTCCGAAATCGTCGGCCTCGACGTTGCGCGCGATCAAACCGAGGACGGCCGCGGCTGGGTCGAGATTTTCGACAAAGGTATTTTGGTGACGTTGCGCGGCAAGACGGGCTGGCGCGAGGTCGAGANGGCGACTTGTCGGAAGGCGAACGCGGCCAAAAGTTTTCCGGCCATTCGCTGCGCGCTGGCCTCGCCTCGTCGGCCGAGGTCGACGAGCGCTATGTGCAGAAGCAACTCGGCCACACAAGCGCTGAGATGACCCGCAGATATCAGCGGCGGCGCGACCGGTTTCGAATCAACCTCACCAAGGCGTCGGGATTATAGAGGACGAAGTCCCCTCCCCTGCCAATCTGGCATACCTCTCCCAAATCGGACGTTGCGTTGCCAATAGGCTCAATGCTGACCAATTTCGTCAGTCCTTTCTTGCAAATCAGGAATTGCACTCCATAATTGCGAGGATGATCAAGCGCCGCATCGAAACGCAACTCGCCGAACTGATAGACACTATCCCAGCCGTGGCACTGATTGGGCCGCGCCAGGTCGGCAAGACTACACTCGCGCTCGAAATAGCCGAGACACGGCCGTCGATCTATCTCGATCTCGAGTCCGATGCGGACAGAGCCAAGCTCGCGGAGCCGGAGCTCTACCTTGCCGAGCACGAGGGCGAGTTGGTGATCCTCGATGAGGTCCATCGGCTTCCAAACCTATTCCAGAATCTTCGTGGCTTGATTGACCGCGGTCGCCGCAGCGGCAAGAAGACAGGGCGCTTTCTGCTGCTGGGGTCCGCTTCCATCGATCTCCTCAGGCAGACTGGCGAGACACTCGCTGGCCGCATTGCTTATCTTGAGATGCATCCGATTGACGGACTGGAGGTGCCGGCCGAACAGTTGAACCCCTTGTGGGTGCGCGGCGGCTTTCCCGACAGCCTTCTGGCGGCGAGCGACCGCGCCAGTCAGCGGTGGCGGCAGGACTTCATCCGCACCTACCTCGAGCGCGATATCCCGCTGCTCGGGCCTCGCATTCCGGCCGAAACGCTGCGCCGCTTCTGGACCATGCTGGCACATCATCAATCCGGCCTCCTCAACGCTGCCGACTTTGCCCGGGCCCTCGGAGTCGATGGCAAGACGATTGCCTCGTACCTCGACCTGCTAGTCGATCTGCTGCTGGTGCGAAGGCTCGAGCCGTGGCATGCAAATGTCGGAAAACGTCTGGTCAAGTCGCCGCGGGTTTACGTGCGCGACAGCGGCATTGCGCATACGCTGCTTGGACTGACAACCCTTGAGGACGTTCTCGCTCATCCCGTGGCCGGCGCCAGCTGGGAAGGTTTTGTTATTGAGACGTTGATTGCGGTCGCACCGCCCGGCACAGAAGCCAACTTCTATCGCACATCCGCTGGCGCCGAGATCGACCTCCTCTTGACCCCTCCAGGCAGCCGCCCATGGGGGATCGAGATCAAGCGCAGCCTGACGCCAAAAGTGGAGAAGGGCTTTCATCTGGCGTGCGAGGACGTAGATCCTATCCGTCGCCTCGTTGTCTATCCGGGAGCAGAGCGCTTTCCGCTGAAACATGACGTCGAGGCAGTTCCACTTCATATCCTTGCGAAAACGCTGGTCCAACTTGGCTGATAGCCTCTTCGCCCGACTCTCTGTCCCTACTACCCGCCCCCCATCCGGCACACAGCGCCTTTACGGCATTTCACTCCGTCGCTGACCCGCTGAGGTCTTCTCAAAGCGTTAGTCGCGGCCTGGCCCTGCGCCTCGATCCTCGCCCGAAACACTGCGATGAGCATTAGTCCGCCCAGACATTACTCGTTTCAGGCCCGTTCCGCGGATTTCTGAGAGAGCCGCTTTTGCTGTTGATCTGATTGCCCGGTGTGAGATGGCCGCGCCGGTTACTGCAGTCTTGTCGTGTCCCATGACCTCGATCGTGCAGGACAAAGCAATCGGCGAGGTCGAATTACTACTGCTCATCGTGGCTGGCGAGTTCGGACCGACTACTACGCGCATGTCATTGAAACGGGTCTTCATTCACACCGCCCGGCCTTGCTGACGTCTATTGCTAGGCGATGCCCAGCACGTGGCCCGGCCGAACTGGAAGCTCCTGCCCGGTGCAAAGGGCAACTTCAAAAGGGAGGTTTCTTGTCCGCTGACAAAATCGGCAAATTGCGTAGCGTATTCAATTCTTTGAATCAGATTATATTCGTTATGCCGCGCAGAATGCGAGCAGAGGGCATTAACCTCTTGTTAACTTAAAACTTCTTGCCGGTTCGAACGAATCGGACATAATGACGGTTGCTTGGCCACATTCCGCCAAAAATCGTTTTTAGAGAGTCTTGATCGAATGAACGTGAGTTCGCCCGTTCCCGCGAAAACCCCATTGCTGTTCGAGAAACGCATTCTCGAACAAGGGGATCAGATATCAAAGAAGCTGCACCTTCTCTCGATGCAGCGTTTTCCTCCCCACGCCAAGAAGAATTTGCGTTCTTTTTCGTTGGCGGAAGTGGCGACGTATCTCGGTGTTTCTCAGAGCCATCTAAAAAAACTACATCTAGAGGGCAAAGGCCCAGTACCTGAAACCTCGTCTTCTGGCAGACGATCCTACACGGCCGGGCAGATGATCGAGCTACGCCAATACCTTGACCAACACGGGCGCTCCGACGCCCGCATGTATGTTCCCCATCGTCGGTCGGGCGAGAAACTTCAAATCCTAGCTGTGGTTAATTTCAAGGGAGGTAGCGGCAAAACAACGACAGCAGCTCATCTCGCCCAGTATCTCGCTCTGACGGGACACCGTGTATTGGCTGTCGATCTTGATCCCCAGGCGTCGCTGTCTTCACTGCACGGGTTCCAGCCAGAACTCGACCAGACGAAATCGCTTTACGATGCGATCCGCTACGACGACGAGAAGGTTTCTCTCTCGGAAATCATCAGGCCAACAAATTTCCCGGGACTGGATATCGTCCCAGCAAACCTTGAGCTGCAAGAATTCGAATACGACACGCCTTTGGCGATGACGGACAGGACGTCTAACGTGGGAAAGGCGTTCTTCACGCGCATCTCGACGGCATTGGGTGAGGTCGACGCCCTATATGATGTCGTCGTTATCGATTGCCCACCGCAACTGGGCTATTTGACAATTACAGCGTTGACCGCGGCAACGTCAGTCTTGATAACGATCCATCCGCAGATGCTCGATGTCATGTCAATGGGCCAATTCCTGTTGATGCTCGGGAATATTCTGGAGCCAATCCGGGCAGCGGGTGCCGAGGTGAACCTGGAGTGGTATCGCTATCTTATAACGCGATACGAGCCGACGGATCAGCCGCAAGCGCAGATGGTAGCGTTCCTCCACACGCTTTTTGGTGAGTTCATCCTCAAGAACCAGATGCTGAAATCCACGGCGATTTCTGATGCGGGGATCACCAAGCAGAGCCTCTACGAAGTCGAAAAAAACGCGATGACTCGTTCCACATACGAGCGGGCAATGGATGCACTCGATGTCGTAAACGGAGAAATCGCCACGTTGATACATAAAGCATGGGGGCGCTGACTTGTCCGCTGACAAAAACGGACTTTTGCGCTGTGCTTTCAACAGACTAAGTTGTATCCGGAGGTAGACTAAGATGGCACGTAAGAATCTTCTTTCCGGCCTCGCTGAGACGGAGGCAGACGACCAGCTGACATCTAGTTCAACTGCGGCCTATCCGATTCGCGGTGCTTCGAAATCCATGATCCGCTCCGTTAATGAATTGGCAAAGCAGGCGGATGCCTACCTTGAGGGTGAGCATGTAGTCGAACTCGACCCGGACGCTATTGACGGCTCGTTCGTTTCCGATCGCATGGATGACGACAGGGAACAATATCAGGAACTGCTGGAAGCGATTCAGCAGAGGGGACAGGATTCCCCCATCCTTGTGCGCCCCCACCCGAGCATCGAAGGCCGCTTCATGATCGTCTTTGGGCATCGGCGCGTCCGGGTGGCCCGAGATCTCCGACGGAAGGTTAGGGCGGTCGTCAAGGAGATTGACGACAAGGCTCATGTCATTGCTCAGGGCCAGGAGAATTCTGCCAGAGCAAATCTAAGTTTTATCGAGAAGGCGACGTTCGCAAAGCGTCTCGAGGAGCTGAATTACGACAGAGATGTCATCTCGTCGGCATTGGCTGCGAACGCCGCCGCCGTCTCAAAAATGGTGTCGGTTGCTACACGGATCCCGCCATCAGTCATAGGTAAAATTGGATCAGCTCCATCTATAGGTCGCGAGCGGTGGGTTGAGCTATCCCTGCTCGTCGGCAAGAAATCGGACATAGTCGATGAAATCCTCTCCGAACCCGAATTCAGTGGGCTAGAGAGTAACCGACGCTTTGAGCAGTTGTTCATGGCCCTGAACGCAAAGGAAAAGCGCGTCCGCAAGGCCAGTGTGAAACCCGGGGTCCAATCGTGGGCTCCGCATGACAAGTCGGTTAGCGTCAGCGTTCAAAGAGCGGGGAAGGCCGTCACGATCGCCGTAAAGGAGACGGATGGCAGCCGCTTTGGAACTTGGATTTCCGACAATCTGCAGGGACTCTACGAGGCCTTTAGAAAGTCGGAGAAAGCAGCAACAGGAGACTGAAACCGCAAAAGAAAAAGGCCCCCGAACGTCGCCGTCGCGGAAGCCCTTCTCGTAGATCGCACTTCGAGAATCTCATTTCCGCGAATCACTGTCAAGAGACATAGCGTCGGTTTTCGGCGAGCGGATTTCTTTTGCCTAATCGAGGGTGAAAGAAAATGGAGACGAATATTGCGACGACGCCCTTTGGGCGGCGGCCGATGACGCTTGGCATGATCTCAAGCCAAGTGACTG
>NZ_AYVL01000079.1 GCF_000502835.1 Mesorhizobium sp. LSJC280B00 | reverse complement strand
GCGGCCTCGTCTTCGGCTCTGGCCAGCGCCGCGGTCAGCGCTGCTCTCAGCGCGCCAATATCGTCCGGAACAGCATCCTGGGCGGTGGCAACCATGCCCTGGAGTGAATCATAAAACGCGTCCGCTGACTCGCGGAAAATGGCGCAAACTCAAAGAAAAACTCAGCCCGCGCGCTGCGGTCGGAACGTGTGACGCGGGTTGCGCCAATCGATCCCGTCGAGCATGTAGGCGAGCTGCGCCGGTGATATGGAAACCGTGCCGTCCGCCGGCGACGGCCATAGAAACCGGCCCTTCTCGAGCCGTTTTGCATATAGCGACATGCCGAGCCCATCATGCCAGATAATCTTGATCAGGTTGCCGTTGCGGCCGCGGAAGACATAAAGATCGCCGGCATGCGGATCCCGGCCCAACGTCTCCTGAACCTGCAGAGCGAGGCCTTGCATTCCGCGACGCATATCGGTCCGGCCAACCGCCAACCAGATCCGCACCTGGCTCGGAACCGGGATCATGAAACGCCCAGCGCCTTCACCATCGCCGCCGCCAGTGTCGGCGGCGTGGTCAGCGGTATCCGCAGCCGCACCTTGCCGGCGATCTCCAGCTCGATCCCCGCTGGGGACGCCGCCGGCCGCGAAACGGCGACAGGCTCATCGGGAGCCACCACAACTTCGGCAAAGCCCGTCTCGCGGGCTCTCAGCGTGCGGCGCCACTTATAGATCAGGCTGGTTGCGACATCGTACTGACGCGCTACCGCCGCCACCGTGGCCCCGGGCGCGAATGCCGCGGCAGGATCCGGCACTGATCCGCTTCACGCCAACGACGACGACGCTCCGGTCCGGTCAATAACGTCACATGGCTCATGCTGTGCTGCTAACTACGCTCGAAAGGACGACCTTAAGAGCGCAGCTTCGCTACCGGGCCATGCTCCCGCAAGGCGGCCCTCGCCGGAGGCGTACGGGATGCCGGCCTCCAGCAGGCCAGATTCAGCGCATAGCGAACAGCCCGGAACGATGGGTCCACGCCGACAAACTGGATGTCATCACGAAGCCCGCGATTGCCAAAGAAGGCGTGATGCTCAATCTCGTGTTGGCGGGAGAGCGATCGATCAGGATCTCCTGCCCGAGGTCGACAAGGGACGCGAGCGTATTTTGGGAGGTGGTAGACTTGCCGATGGCCCCCTTCCCGGAGAATGCGTTCTGACGCAGACCTAACATGGTGCTTTCCCTCCTTCGTTTCATCGATCGCGGTGACCGCGACATGAGTGCCGGTCGGCAGCTGCCGCCGCCTCACAGCGAAAGGCTGCAAAACCCGGGCCAACTGACCGGCAAAAGACTCAGAACAATGTTTCTGCATATTATTCCATGGCTTCAATGAGAGTGCAGCGGGACACCAGGCCGAACACCACCATGTCCGCGAACTCGACGAACCCGACAGGAGGTGTCGGGTGCCTGGCTTTTTCCCAGGCATGGCGGACAGATCCTCCGCGGGGAAGCGGAATTCACGCCTTGGTGCCGTGTTGTGCCGTGTTGCATGGATGAGCGAGTTGGTAACCGCGGCTGGGTAGCGTCGAGACCTGTTCGCCTTCTGACCAAAGATCTCTACTGTGCCATTCAAAGCAAATGCCGCTCGCCGTCACCGGATTCCGAAGCAGCGGCACGGGGTCACGAATTGGGCCGAGTATGACGCGGCCATGCACCAACGTGGAGGCCTCACGGTCTGGTTCTCTGGCGAGGCGATTGCCGCCTGGCAGGCTGAGCCCCGCACCACACGCGGTGGTCAAGCCCACTATTCGGCCCTGGCGATCAGGACAGCCCTGACGCTCCGGGCGGTGTTCCGGCTGGCGCTGCGCCAAACCGAGGGCTTGATTCGCTCAGTCCTGAGCTCCTCGGCCTTGATCTGGCGGTGCCGGATCACTCAACGCTGAGCCGGCGGGCTGAAACCTTGGAGGTGCCAAGGCCATGTTCGAGGTCCTTGGGGACCTGTTCACCTGCTGGTCGACAGCACAGGCCTGTGGCTGTGTGGCCCCGGCGAGTGGCTGATTGAAGCATGGCACCCGAACGCGCCGATCCTGGCGCAAGCTGCACATCGGGATGGATGCCGACACTGGAGAGATCCTCGCCTCAGAGCTGACGGGTAGTGAGTCGATGATGGCTCGCAGGTCGAGCCGTTGCTCGACCAAATCCCAGTTCCACTCGCCTCCTTCATCGCTGATGGAGCCTACGATCAGGCTGGCATCTACGGCACTATCGCCCAGCGTCATCCTGAGGCTGAAGTCATCGTTCCACCACGATCAACGGCGGTGCTGAGCGAGGATGTGCAGACCACTCCGACCCAACGCGACCGGCATCTCCAAAGCATTACCGAGCAGGGACGCATGGGCTGGCAGAAGCGATCCGGGTATACTCGACGAGCCCTGGTGGAGGCGTCTATAAGCCGCTTCAAACGCGTGATCGGTACGAGCTTACGCTCGCGGACGGAACCCCGCTGCGGATTCCGACGTGAAGCCGGCCGCCATTCCGATCAAAGACCGGCCACCATTCCGATTTGAAGCCGGCCACCGTTCCAATCAAAAGCCGGCCAGTTTTCGGCACTGAAGATTACCTCCTGGGTCAGCAACTTTGGCATCAATCACCTCGCCATGAACGGGGACATTTTGATGCCGGCAAAGAGAAGGCTGACCATGAGACAATTGAGACAAATGCTGCGGCTTGCCGGAAGCGGGACGAGCTCCCGCGAGATTGCGGTCGTATTGGGGATAGCGCGCAGTACGGTGCAGGATAATTTGCAGCGTGCAGCCGCGGTTGGATTGAGCTGGCCCTTGCCGGGCGAGCTGACCGACGATGCGCTTGAGCACAAGCTCTTCAGTCGCAACGGCGTCAAACAGGGCACGCGACGACGCACGGAACCGAACTGGCCCGATCTTGCGGTCGAGCTCAAGAAGCCCGGCGTCACCTTGCTTATCCTGTGGGAGGAGTATCGTGGGTCGCATCCCGACGGTTACGGCTATGGTCGCTTTTGTGAACTTCTAAGGGGATTTAAGCAGCGACTGTCACCGACGATGCGCCAGGAGCATGCGGCCGGCGACAAGGTCTTCGTGGATTCCGGCAAAAAGATTCCGATTGTCGATCGCAAGACCGGTGAGATCCGCGAGGCGGAGATCTTCGTGGCGGTGCTGGGTGCGTCCAGCTACACCTTTGCCGAGGCCACCTGGACGCAAACGCTCCCCGACTGGATTGGCTCGCATGTCCGGATGTTTCGTTTTTTTCATGGCGTTCCCAGACTCGTCATTCCCGACAATCTGAAGTCTGGCGTCAGTCGAGCCAGTTTCTACGATCCCGAGATCAACCGCAGCTACGGCATGATGGCTTCCCACTATGGCGTCGGCGTTCTTCCGGCACGGCCAAGGTCGAGCGCCCGGCTTTGGCCAGTCTTCCACTGGAGGATTACGAGTTTGCCGAATGGCGTTTGGCCCGCGTCTCGACGGATTATCATGTCGAGTTCAAGACCTTCTTTTATTCCGTGCCCCACAGCCTCATTCGTCAGCAGGTCGATCTGAGAGCAACGGCGCGCACCATCGAGATCTTCCACCGCGGCAAGCGCGTCGCGGTGCATCAGCGCCGCTATGGAGGTCCTCGCCATGGAACCGATCCGGATCACATGCCCAGTTCCCACCGGCGCTATGCCGAATGGACGCCGGAGCGCTTTCGCGCTGGGCCACGTCGATCGGGCCGCAAACCGAAGGTCTGGTCATCGCAATTCTCGCCAGCCGTCCGCATCCCGAGCAGGGCTTTCGAACATGTCTGGGCATCCTACGCCTGTTTCGGGACATCGATCGCAATCGGGCCGAAGCCGTGTCAGCCCGCGCTGTCGAGATCGGTGGCCTGAACTGCAAGAGCATTGCTTCGCTCATCGCCAACCACAAAGCCGCACGCCATTCCACCGAACCAACCGCCATCGTCGATCACGCCAATCTGCGTGGCCCTGATTACTTTCATTGAGGAGATCCACCCATGCTGATCAATCCCACCATCGACATGCTGCGAGAGCTCGGCCTTTACGGCATGGCAACCGCTTTCCAGGAACTCGACGCACAGTCCGAAGTGCGCGGCCTCGAGCATGGCGAATGACTTGCCATGCTGCTCGAACGCGAGGCGACCATGCGCCGCCAGAAGCGTTTCGAGGCTCGCGCCAGGGCTGCCAAGCTTCGCCATGACGCGCAGATCGAGAATGCCGACTTCCGCGCCGCACGCGGCCTCGACCGCAATATATTCATGGCGCTTGCCGGCTGCGACTGGATCAGAAAGCATCACGGTCTTCTTGTCACCGGGCCAGCCGGCGTCGGCAAAAGCTGGCTTGCCTGCGCTCTTGGCCACCAGGCCTGCCGCGAAGACTTCTCAGCCGCCTACCACCGGGTTCCCCGGCTGTTCGCCGCCCTCGCGCTTGCAAGAGGCGACGGGCGATACGGCAGGATCCTCAAATCTCTTGCCAGGACCGACCTGCTGATCCTCGATGACTGGGGACCTGAAAAACTCAATGACGACCAACGCCGCGATCTCCTGGAGATCATTGAGGATCGCTACGAACGACGCTCAACCATCGTCACAAGTCAGGTGCCCGTGGATCGCTGGTGGGAAATTATTGCAAACTCAACTTTGGCCGACGCCATCCTGGATCGCCTCGTTCACAACGCCTATCGCATCGATCTCACCGGTGAAAGCATGCGAAAACAGCGCCCGCCGATCGTCCCCGAAAACACCGAAGCTTGACCTGAAACAAAACCCAACCCAAACATCAACGAGACCCGGGATCAGACCGAAAACTGGCCGCCTTCAAATCGGAATGGTGGCCGGAATGAAATCGGAATGACTGGCCGGCTTCAAATCGGAATCGGTGGCCGGCTTCATCGGAATACGCAACCCCGCCGCGCGACTGAGACCGCCATTGCCGTTCATGTTCTGAACCGCATGCTTGAACTCGGACGCCCCGAAATCCGTCCGCATCACTTAAACAAAGGCTCTGAGTGGGCTCGGTGTGTTCACCCACCAATCCGTGCAACACAGCCCAGCCTACTATCAGCAGTGCGCTGAAACGGCTGGAAGAGACCATGGAGAAGCGGCTGCTCGATTGCCGGCCCGGGCATTTCGCGCTGACCCCGGCGGGTGAGACGCTTTATCGCGAAAGCTGCATGCTTTTCGGCTCGATCTCACGGCTGCGGGGTCTGATGGCGGCGGCGGAGACCGTTGTCACCGGCCATGTTGCCATCGCCATGACCAGCCATGTGGTCTGCCCGCATTTCGATGAGGCAATGGCACGCTTCAACACAGCCTATCCCGAGGTGACCTATTCGATCTCGATCACCGACAGCGCCGAGGTCCTGAGCCGGTTGCGGCAGAACCAGGCGTCGGTAGGCCTGTGCCTGATGCGCGAGGATGATCCCATGCTGGACAGCCGCATCCTGTTCCGGGAGTTCTTCGGCCTGTTCTGCGGTCCGCCGCACAGGCTGTTCGGCCGATCGGACATCGGGATCGAGGATGTGTCCGGCGAACGCTCGGTGTCGTTCCAGACCGAACTCGACAACGGACCGCTCTATCTGGTGCGCCAGTTGCGCGAGCGGGTCAATCTGCACCCCGAGCCGCACGGCCTCTCGGCCAATCTGCCCGAGGTGCGGCGAATGATCATCACCGGGATGGGCATTGGAGCGCTGCCAGTGCATATCGCCTGGCGCGACGTCGATGCCGGACTCCTGTGGCAGGTGCCGCCGAAGGACCATCTGCCGGCGGTCGAGATCCATTTCGTGGTGAACCCGCGCCGCAGCCTGAACCCGGCCGAGACCGCCTTCGTGCAGACGATCCATGAGATGATCGCGCAGACCTCGTTGGAGGAGCGCACCTATCTGTCGGGCGACAATCCGAGTTGTCGCGCTGCACCTATCGGTGAGCGGTCTCAGTCCGTCGCCTCGCGGAACCTCATCGCCTCAAGCAAGAATTCGCCCGCGTTGCGGATCTCCTCGACGAGGAA
>NZ_AYVL01000078.1 GCF_000502835.1 Mesorhizobium sp. LSJC280B00 | reverse complement strand
ATTTCCATGGCCGTGTACGCGGCCATCCATCCTTAAGCGGCAGACGCCGTGCTCTCGGAGTTTCGCCATCGGTCGGTCGTCAACCGACTGACGTGAGGTGCGGTCGCGTCCCTCTCCGGTTGGACGGTATGGCGGAAACATTTTTGGCCCAGCGCATTAGCGAGGTTTGCACGCGCGATGTTGTCACCATGCTGATCGAGGACAAAGCCGCGCCGACGATCGTCCGGAGCACGACGAAATTCTCGGCGAACCGTTGAGACGTTCGACCAATCCACCTACGCGAGCACAAAAGAGTCCCGAGCATCCCGCCTCACGAGCCGGGACAACGGCGTCTACTTTCGGTTAGGTCTGTAGGCATGCGCCGTTTCGTCAACTGGAAATGGACAAATCCGCCATCCTTCAAAGTGGGCCCGAGCCCTTAATCACCATCGCCCGCCGGATGGACACCAGCCGCAGATGGCCCAGACGCTACCTTTACAGCTGCCGCTCGAACTTCGCGATGACCCTATTTAACCGCTCAGTGGTTCACAGACAGACAGGATGCCTTCATGCATAGCCTGACGCCCATGTTCTTCACCGTGACGCCCTCCTTTCTGGCCTCTTCGTCGAGTTGGTCGAAGCCTTCACCATCATGCTCGCAAGACGAGGCGCTTCTGGCGTTGAGGCAGCGTGCAAAACCAGGTGGCGGTCGCCAACTGACCTTCAAGGATAACTGCGGCCCAGCGCCACCTGATTAAACCGTCGCCCGGCTTGCCCGCCACCAGGATCCCGGCACGCGCGAGATAACGGGAAGGGGCGACATAGAGCCTGAGGCATTGTGTTGTTTTGGCCACACCGAGCCTGCGGCCGAGCGCTGAGGCGATATGCCGGTCGGCGCGGTCCATAATAAAGCTGCGTTGGGTAAAACTCGACGTCAGCCCTGAGGGCCCGCCGCTCGATCCTTGCATCGCTTCGATCGTCGGTGGCAGCGCCTGACGCACAGGCGTCTATGTAGAGCCCAACGGTTTTTATCCACGGCAAGCACCATATCTTCTTATCGCCGATTTGTTCGATGCCAGCGCGGCGCCTCGGGTTCTCTAACGGGATCGTCAACCGGGATGCTTCCTACTGTCCAGACTTTAAACCGAGGTTCACTAATCATCCGCTAGGATCGGGCGTGAGCAGCAGTGGGCGAACGTGCTGCTAGTGGGGTCATCCATTGGGCATTCTGCGAAATACACGTCGGACGCGGGTTTATATTCCCAGCCAAGGTCCGACGAGTTGGCAAGCATTCCTCGCAGAACCTGAGAGGCAATGGCGAACCGGCTACTCGGCAAAGACGCTTGCTCATTGTTGGGAAAGTGCTGATGGCTTACCGGCTGAAGTCGCGCAGATGTTCGATGGCTCGGCCGAGTTACTACTGGCCTTGCCCGAGCACAGGGTGCCACTCGACGGTGGCAACCGTGACAGCCAGAACGACGTGTTTGCGCTTATCCGCTTCGGCGAACAGACTTGTGCTGCAACCATCGAAGGCAAGGTAAGCGAGGCGTTTGGACCGACCGTGGGCGAGTGGTATGCCGAGCCGTCGCAGGGGAAGCGAGAGCGCATGCGCCAACTATGCGGCTTGCTCGGCTTCGATGATGTCCCGCCATTTCATATCCGTTATCAGTTGGTGCACAGGACGGCTTCCGCGCTGATCGAGGCTCAGCGCTTCAAGACCGATGAAGCCGCCATGATCGTCCACTCGTTCTCGCCAGCCCAAATGTGGTTTGAGGATTTCGCCACCTTCGCGAGCCTTTTCGGTGCCGAAGTTAAACCTGACAAGTCGAGCACCGTGATCCTAAAGTCAGGGCAGCGGCTCCGCTTGGGTTGGGCCACCGGCAACCGGGATTTTCTCAAATGCTAAGAGTTCCGGATGCCAAATCGACCAGCATGGAGACCACTGCACGGAAGCGATATACGACCAAGCAGATGGGCGATGCTTGCGAGATGATCGTTGCCGCGGAACTCACGCTCGCGGGCATCCCGGCCTTGAAAGTTCCCGACAACTGGCCCGGCTACGATGTTATCGCGCAGCCATTCGACCGGCCAGCGCAACGTGTTTCGGTAAAGTCGCGGACATTTAAGCGCGGTGCTGCCTATGTCGGCTACAACGACTATGACCAATTCGATTGGCTGGCCATTGTTCTGCTGCCGTCCGAGGGGTTCAAGGCTCGCGCAATCTACCTCGTTCCACGACCAGAAGCCGAGCGGTTGGCGCGACGTGACAAGGCAACCAGCAAGACCGCTGCGGAACGATACTTTCGTGTCGATGAAGTCCCCGAGTTGTTTGCAGAGTGGGATGCCAATTTCGAATTAGCAGCGACCCAGCGTTTGCCCCCTTACGGAACGATCCCAAGTTGCGTGGCGTCGATCTAACGAATGACGGTGCGGCGCGGGTTCTGTAANAAGGGTCTGGAGTGGCCAGAGGTGGTTCCTGGCAGAGAGTCAACGCTCCTGCGGAGTGTTTGTTCAAGCGATTGCTAAAGCAGGCCAACATGGCGGATAGAAGCCGTTTCATGACAGCTCCTAGAGCGGCAATGTCCCTCCGATTTCATAACAGGCGAGCCGTTGCGCGGTTCTGATAGGATTCTGGACTTTCCGTGTATTTTGGGCGCATTCTTGCGCTGGGGAGAAGGGGCTTGGATAAATCCCGCTACGATGATCGGTCGAGCCCGTGGCGCAAGCGTACTGGCGCAGGACGCCGCTGGGCCAGCGCGCCGATGCGGCTGGTCTTCCTGACCGTGGTTGCGGCTTCCGCTCTGGTGACGCAGTTTGTCATGCCTAACAGCGGATCGCTGCCGGAAATCAATCTGCAGAACGTAATCAAGCCGAGACCGGTAGCAATTTCTGGGGTCGCATCTGTGATCGACGGCGACACGATCGAGATCCATGGCCAGCGCATTCGCTTCAATGGTATCGATGCACCGGAGTCAGCACAGCAGTGCGACGACGCCAACGGCTTCCACTATCAATGTGGCGCGAAGTCCGCCGCCGCTCTCGATGCCTTTCTCGCCGCCTCGCGACCGACCCAGTGCACGTTTGTGTCATGGGATCGGTACGGCCGCTATGTCGGCAATTGCAGGCGGGCCGATGGTGCCAGCGTCGCCGCCTGGATGGTCGAGAACGGCGAAGCTCTTGATTGGCCAAAATACAGCCAAGGTGCCTACGCCATGCTGCAGGAGAAGGCCAAGGCAGCAAGGGTTGGCATCTGGGCAGGAACGTTTGAAGCGCCCTGGGACTGGCGTGCCGAGCATCGCGCTGACAACGAACAGCCATCGACGATCGCTCCCCTGCTCGCTGCATCGCCCGGTGCCTGCAACATCAAGGGCAACATCAACGCCCGTGGTGAGCACATCTATCACATGCCTGGCCAAGAGTATTACGATCGCACCGTCATATCGACCAGCAAGGGAGAGCGGTGGTTCTGCAGCGACGAAGAGGCGGTGGCCGCCGGTTGGCGCAAAGCAAAGCGTTAAGCCACAAGGGCAGGTGTTGCCCTGCTTTTATACTGCGCTGGCGCGGGCCGTGGGAACGGTGAGTGCTTCGGCAGGGCCCCGAAAGTGCGAGCATGCGGCAGCGTCGAGATCACTGACTTCACGACTGGCGACATCGCGCCAGCGCCGCGTACACGAGCGACTTCGTTCCAAGCCTGGCTCACGTCGCCCCAGCGGCTAGCCTGTCAAGCAGACGGGATTGCTTCTGCACGTCCGGTTGGCGGATCGCGGCTGGTAGCCGCGCATCCGCTTAGCGCGCAGCAGCTCGAGGAAGAGGGCAACAGCTTCGCCCTCGGTATCAAAGGAGTGCTGTACCGTGCGGCCGGTGGTTCCGACCCGGCCCCAACGCCGGNAAGGAGTGCTGTACCGTGCGGCCGGTGGTTCCGATCCGGCCCCAACGCCGGACCAGGCAGGTCTGGCCGAACAAGGTCTCCTCGATCGACATTGCATAGAAGCGCGCCATGTTCCGATCCGCGTCGCGGCGTTCGATACAGAGGCGATAGAGCTGCGCGATCATTGCGGATAGAATCGCGCAGCCGGACGCGCACGTCCAATGAATGGTTTGAATCAGCGGACGCGGATCGATTCACTCTGGTGATGGATGGAACCGAACGTCAGTCGTTCAGCAGCGTCTTTGATGGCCTTCCCCGGAGAGATGTAGCCAATCCTCGTTGGGCCGTATCGTGCGCGGTCGGTCGTAACGAAAATCGACGCTAATTGGCGCGTCTGGCTACCTCGGCTGCCGAGCAAGGAATTCCGTTATCAGGCTCTGCACCACCTCCTGCATGGTTGTTCTATTGCGCGCGCAATGGACCTGCAGCTCGATCATCTGCGAGACAGGAATGCGTGTGTGCAGCCGGGCTGTCTCGTCGTCTGCCTTTGGCCTTTCGAGCTTCGCTTTCGCCTCTCTGGCCGAGCGGGGTCTCGTCTGCTGCTCCAGGTTGTCCGTTTCGCTGATGCTGGATTCCACTATGGCAGCCATGTTGCGCGAGAACGGATCATCCGAACGGGCGCGCGGTTTCAAGGCGGGCAGCGGCAATTGGTTTGCGGTCCGATCGTTTTTCTCGTTCATTGCGGGGTGGCTCCGTTCAGTTTGCGGATGATCTCGGCGGTCAGGGCATTCGTCTGGTCGCGAGCGTCCTGCACGGCCTTGTTCACAGGCTGGACTTCGTAAAGCGTCCCGGCGGTTGCGATTGAGGCGAAGGTCGGCCGTTGCGACAAAAAGGTCTCAAGCACGCTTGCGTTGGCCTGCCGCAGCAGCTGGATCGCCGTGCGGAAGGCCATGGTGTTGTGTTCGATCCCCGAAACCATGTTGAGCATCACCGCGTGGGGAATTTCGCGGTGGCGCCCTCCAAGTGAGCGGATGTGCCGGATCAGACCGAGACATTGCTTGACATCGAAGACGTGCGCTTTCGTCGGAATCAGCACGAAGTCGGCGTTGGCGACGGCCGGGCCGAGTGCAGCCACGGCCGTGCCCTGCACATCGACCAGCAGCAGGTCCTCGGCGTCGGATTGCGCCAGGCGATCGATCAGGTCGTCGGTCGAGCTGATGGGGATGACGTCGATGTTTGAAAGCGCGTACCCGGCTCGGCGACTGTTTTTGCTCCACTCCAGCGCGGACAGTTGCGGATCGGTGTCGAGCACCGTCACCCGATGACCGGCGGCGGCGAATTCGCCCGCGAGCAGGATGGTGGTCATGGTCTTGCCGACCCCGCCTTTGGGAGAGGCCACTGTGATTTGCACCGCGCGTTGTTCCGGCATTCTTTTTTCCCAATGTTGCGTCACTTTGGCGTCAAGGCGCATAGGCGATTTGGCGCCAAAGCGACTTTCTTGCATTATGACTATGCGCCGATGCAACAAAGTGCCGAGGCGCATAAGTACCTGTGTGATAATATGAATTTGCAGATCGGTGCAATGTCGCAGGATGCATGATCGGCTCTGGATAATGTGTCAGTGAGTCAGTATAATGTTTCGTATTGAATTGACAAGATACGCAATTTGGGTCCAAATTGGCTGAGCAGGTCGTCGCTTCGCTTCGACCTGGACCGTCTTCGACGTGAGGCCCATCCGCCATAGCGAGGAATTTTGGACACCAGCGCCGCCCACAAGGACACCCGAAAGCGTTCCCGGATCGATATTGGGCCGGAGGCGGGCGCGCTCCTGGATGAGGCCTGCAAGGTGTTCCAGCTTGACCGAGCGGAGACGTTGCGGCGCATTATCCGGGCCAGCCTGGATGTCGGTCCCGCTCTGTCAGCTGAGAATTTACGCACTGTCGCGGCGCTGGCCTCGCAAGTCCGGATGGTCGGCCGAAACCTCAGCCAGCTTCTCCATGCCATTCATTCCGGCCACGCTGCCCCCATGGAGGCGGCGTTGCCGATTTGGGAAGCACTGGATGAGAGGGTGAAAGCTGTCGACGCCGAGTTGACGGCGATGACGATCGCCCATGGCCTGAAATTTCGGAAGGCGGCGCATCTGCTGGATGGTGAGGGCGCGTGAACCTCGACCAGTCTTCCATACAAGCCATAGCCGATCGGATTCGCGCGAGCGCGGCTTTCGAAGAAGAGAACCGCAAGCGCCGGCGTCGGGCCCTGTTGTCCTTTGCTGGAAATGACGATGATGGGTTGTTCAAGACGGTTCGCGGCCGGAAGGGGGAGGGCGGTCTCGGGGCAAGCCAGCCACCGGAACCGGCCGTGCCGCGCACGTCTCCCGGGG
>NZ_AYVL01000077.1 GCF_000502835.1 Mesorhizobium sp. LSJC280B00 | reverse complement strand
GCTGTTTGCATGCATCGTCTCATCCTCCGCTCGCCAATCGCCGCGCCTTTCCCCGGAAGCGGGGTGGGCGGCGAGCCGCGACCGGAAAGGCCCGCCGTGGTAGGCGGACCGCATCCGAAGGACCGGAACGAAGAGGAGGACCCTGAGCGGCACGCGAAGGGTTGCGGGCTGCCGCGGCGGGCCTAGAAGGGAGTGCCGCCCACCCCGCGCCACCGGGAAAGGCCAACAGACAAACCGCGCCGCCCGCAAGGGCGGCGGCCGTTGTTCGGTCGACGCCAGCCTCATGGGCCAGCGCTTCTTACGACAATTTCTTTTTTGGCGATGCCTATGCAGATTGCGGGCAAAGACCTCTCGTATTTCCATGCACGAGAAGGTCGAGGATTTCACCACGGAGGATTATCTACAAAATCAGAGACAACAAAGGGGAGCGGCTGCACGGCACCACTTTCGCGAGGGCAATTCCGCTGATCCGTGAACTCAAGGACGTAAATCGTGAAGTTTGACACCCAAACAAAGTGCGACGCACCTATAGGTCACGAGAGCGACGCATTTCTGCCAGAAGCTCGCAAGGATCGATATCGAGAGCCTCGGTGACGTCGAGAAACTCAATTACGTCCAGCCGACGTTCACCACCCTCGTACTTGGCCACGAAGGATTGTGGGCGGCCCAGCATATCAGCAACCTGGGTCTGGGTGACCCCTTTGGTTTTGCGCACCGCAATCAGCCGTTGTAGCAGCCGCCGCTGGCGAGCTGATCGAAGGGATTTCGACATCAGACGAACCGGCCAAGAAGGAACCGGCTCATGGACTAATCCCAGTTTCGGATTATCCCATTTTAGGATATTGTGCAGTTAAAGGTGGACGGGGGATAATTCATACAGCGAGACATGAAATGGAAGACAGATTGCTCCAACCTGCTGTTGCCGACGAGGTCCCCTGGGCGGAGAGCCTGACCGCTTATGACAATGAGCACTTCAGGATCTATCTGAGACTCATAGACGCATGCGCCGGCAATGCCAGCGAAGAAGAGATGGCGCAGGCGATATTGGGCATTGATTCAGTGCGAGAGCCAGCTCGCGCCCAAAAGGCGGTTCGCAGCCATCTCGCGCGCGCCCACTGGCTGGTGATCGCGGGGTACAAAGAGCTGTTCGCTAGCCAAGAGGCCTGAGGGTGACGATCGCTATAGAAGAAACCGCTTATACCCGCCGTTCATAAGCGAGCGCCCGCGTCTGACTGCACGGCGGACGCTGTCGCGAAGATGGTCACCGGGGTCGGTCAGTCCTGGTCGACGCGGGCTCTGCCGAAGAGGGCAAGGCCGATTTCGCGGTGTGGTGCGCCAGCGATGGAGCCGTCGAGCGCACGCAACACTCGGCGCAACCGCGAGCAACGGGGCTCGGTCGGAAAGAATCCTGGTTGCAGCCTGCCGGTCGAACGGAGGCTGTTCAGACATTCCAGCGCGTTCAGGCGTTGCTTCAGTTCCTCTGGCGACCAGAGGGCGGAGGATGTCAAACGCACAGGTTGGAGGATGCTGACGCCTGAAGCAGCCAACTGGAAGCTCCTGCCATTGTCCTCGACAAGGAGGTGCTGATGCCCATCCCGCGTGACGAGTATGGAGATGCGGCAGGAGAGCACGGCGAGATCGAGCACGTCGACCCCGCGCGGCCGCGCCGCCATTTCGGCAGCAACCGGCAAAACATGCGGACATTGCCAAGGGCACCAAAAGACGCCCGCATCAGTTTCGATAGAGCTTGCAAAACAGAAGGCCCCACGGCGAAAGATCGACAGTGTTCGACGGCAGCATGATGATGTCCACGTACCGGCTTTCGCACGTTCGGCGTGGCGCAACGCGTTCGTCAGATGGTTCTGGAAGTCCAGATTGCGCCTGAGGAATTCCCAGGCCCAGCCCTGGCTGGTCAGCTGCTCGACATAGCCATAGGCATCATCATCTTGCCAGTCCGGCCACGCAGGGCCAAGTCTCGTCTCGTTCATTGCACCATTTCCGAGGAAGATTGGATCCCGAAGCTCAGGCGATCTTCATGACCGGCGCCACAGCACCGGGCCTTTGAAGCCGCCATTGCGATGGAGGGCTTGCAAGCTCTCGGTAGAGACGTTGAGATGTCCGCCAACGGCGCGCGTGTTGCCGATTGTCTGCGGATCGGACAACCGTTCGAGTGGCCAGCCAGCGCGACGCAGGATCCGCTCTACACGCAGATCCGTCACGGTGACGATGCTGCGCAGACCGCGTGACAACCCAAACTCGACCATCCCGGCAAACAGCTCGTAGGTGCCAATAGCGATGCCCGCCTGTTTCGGCGCGGCAGGCGGAAGATCAAGCGCAAAACGGCTGCTTTCCCAAACCCGTGGATCTTCCGGCGCCGAACGGTCTCCAAGCAGAGTGGAGAAGCTGTCACGCAACATCGTCGGTCCGGTGGTCGGCAACAGGCGCACACAGCCGTCGATGCGCCCGGTCGGCGCCCGCAGCAAGAGATAGTGGGGGCGCAGCGCATCAAAGGATCGATCTCGTAGCCACCGCTGACCGAAACGTCCCAATCAAGTCGATCCCTGAAGACGCGATGGCGCAAGCGGTGCATCTGGGTGAGCTCGTCGACGAACTCGGCGTAGCAATCCGGCGTGATCAACTGCATCATGACGGCCTTCTCCCTCGCATGGATAATGCTTGCGATTGAAGGCAAAGGCCGGAGTTGATACAACCTGTGCATGTGCACAGGTTAGGGAGGTCAAGTGACGTCCGATGGCCTGGATAGTGCCAGCCGAACGGCTGCCTGAATAGTTGTCGGCGCGCCAAGCTTCTTCCTGGCGTTGTCACGATGATAGGCCGCGGTGCGCTCACTGATCCCCAGGATGCGGCCGATCTCCCACGCCGTCTTGCCGCGAGCCGCCCACTTCAGACACTCGATTTCCCTTCGGGATAGGGCAACGCCATCCACTATCCTGGCGTCAGTCAGCTTACGACGGGCATGGAAATGGAAGAAGATCGCGATGAGCTCGAGCGCGCGTTCATATCGATCGATCACGCGGAAGAACAGTGGTTGCCTTTCATCGGAGGCGAAGGTCAGTGCTGCAAACAGACCGCCAATGTCATGGATCGGGATCGTAAAACCGCAGTGAATGCCGAATTGCGTCGCCTCATCCATCAATTGTCGCTGCTGCGTCGACAGTTTGAGATCAGCGCCGTGCGCATCCCAGCTGAATGGTTCCTGAGTACCACGCGCCTGATGGATCACCGGGTCCATCTTTTCGTACTGACTGTGAAGGTAGTGAGATGTCCAGGGTTGAGGATAGGTGGAAATCAGGCGCACCTTGCGGCCGTTGCCAGGCGAAGGGAAAAGATAGGCAAAAGACGGCAAATCGAGCGAAGAGGCAATCTCGCCCAGAGCGTTGCGCAGATCCGTCGCGTCGGCGCTGTCTGCGATTTGCTCTACAAATCTATGAAAAACGTCTTGCATAGCTAAACTGCAGTGAGTTCGCCCACGGCTTCGGGCCCACATATCGGAGCCCAGACGGGTCGACCAAAGCGCAGCCATTCAGCTAAAGGGCCCGGCCGGAGACTGAGCTCCGTGCCGGGCCGGTGCGCCTTGGGAGGGCGATATGTGCTTCAACGGCGCTCTTATTGACACCGAGACCTCATTCCAGTTCGTCTGTTAGCAGGTGACAGTTGTCCTCATTGGGTTTGCACTTCATTGCGGTCGGGGTGTTTGTTTGCGGGCTGTTGAGACTGTCTCCGTGGAGGAGCTCAGCCTCACGATGAATTGCGGTCTGTGTTCTTGCAGCAGCCCTACGTCACCGTCTCGGAAGGAAAGGCGGTACTGTGTTTTTCGAGATTGGCGTCGCATTTTCAGCATCGGTTCGCACACCGCCATGCAAGTTGCCTTTAAAAGCGAAGAGCGTGGCTTTGCGCGCGCCAGGTCATGACGCCACAGGGCTGCCGGACGTGATATCCCGGTCGATTCCGAGTGGGAGGCGTCATCCGGTACGTTCAGATCATATCGCGCCCTCCGCCCTCAGCGCGCGATAGGTCGTATCGACTGATTTCGCGGTCGCGTCGACGATGATGTCGATCTCTTTTCGGGTAATGATCAGAGGTGGGGCAAAGCCGAGGATGTCGCCATGCGGCATCGCGCGCCCTATGACGCCATTTTCAAACAGAGCAGCGGCGGCGCGCACGCCGACCTGAAGCCCGGGTTCAAATGGTACCCGGCCCTTCGGATCCCGCATCAGCTCCACGGCGGATAGAATGCCGACGCCCCGAACCTCGCCAACAATGGGATGTCGCTCCAGTTCGGCTTTCATGCAGGCTTGCCAATACGGTCCGACGTCCCGAACATGTTCCAGGATATTTCTTTCCTTTAGCAATTTGATATTAGCAAGCGCGGCCGCCGCGCAAAGCGTGTGACCAGAATATGTCCAGCCATGGCCGAGTGGCCCGTGCTTTTCCGTCCCTTGTTCCAAAACTGACCAGACCCGGTCACCGATAATCGAACCGGAGATAGGCAGGTAGGCGGAACTCAAGCCCTTGGCGATCGTTACGAAATCCGGGCGCATGCCATAGAGGTGGGAACCGAATTTCTCACCGGTTCGCGCGAAACCGCAGACCACCTCATCGGCAATAAGAAGGATATCGTACTTGTCAAGCACGCCTTGAATCGCAGCCCAGTATCCCTTGGGGGGCGGAACGATACCCCCGGTCCCAAGTACCGGCTCTCCAATGAAGGCTGCAACCGTCTCCGGGCCTTCAGCGAGGATAAGGCCTTCAAGTTCGTTGGCACAGCGCCTGGAGAACGCTTCCTCATTTTCGCCGTCGTGCGCCTGGCGATAGTAATGTGGCGTCGTCGTATGGCGCACCAAATTCAAAGGCAGGTCGAAGAAATCGTGAAAGAAAGCAAGGCCTGTCAGGCTACCTGTAACCAGCCCTGACCCGTGATACCCGCGATTGCGCGAGATGATCTTCTTCTTTTCAGGGCGGCCGAGAATGTTGTTGTAATACCAGACCAGCTTGATGTTGGTTTCATTGGCGTCGGAGCCGGAGAGGCCGAAAAAGACCCTTCGCATGTTCTGACCGAAATATTCGACCACGGCCTCTGCCAAGAGAGCGACTGGCTCGGTTCCTTGGCTCGCATAGACATGGGCGAACGGCAGCTCGTGCGCTTGCCGGGCGATGGCCTCGGCAATCTCCGTGCAGCCATATCCCATATTGACGCAGTAAAGCCCTCCGAAACCGTCAAGGCTCTTTCGGCCGTCCGTATCCCAAATGTACACGCCTTCTGCACCGGCCATGATCCGGTTTGGCGTCTCGCCGCGGCTGTGCTTGGCCAAGTGTGTAGACGGATGAAAGACGAAGCTTCGATCCTTCTCCCGAAGTTGCTCGGTTCCCAGATTGCTCAAGCGCATCGTCCCTCTCCTCGCGATCTGTCGGCTGAGAACACTCGGCCCGCCGCCTTTGTAGCCATTAGCATACCGGCAAACACCTCTCGAGTTTCGCTGAAATGCACCTCCTCAGCCGACGAATTCGCGGAATCGCTACCGATCGCCGTGGAAACCATGGCGCCGAGAGTTTATCGTAGCCTTAGTGTGGACAAGGGGATCGGTGAATTGGTTTTCACTGGTTTCGTCACGACGAGGCTGTAGTATTGATCAATACCCAAGCTTGCCTGCAGCAGTCCCTCCATGAAATCCTGATACGCAGCCATGGAAGGAGATGAAACGCGCATCAGATAGTCGATCCGCCCCCCGATAGCCCAGCAGTCCAGGATTTCCGGAATCTCCTGGATCGCAGTCTCGAAGTGTCGTTGATCCTCGAGACGATGGCGATCCAGAACCACCTCCACCATTATAGAGATAATGCCCCCGATGAGGGCTGGACTGAGTCGCGCGTAGAACCCCTCGATGATCCCTGCGGCTTGGAGCACACGGAGCCGCTCCGAACAGGCCGAAGCCGAAAGGTGAACACGCTTTGCGAGCTCGCTTTTCGAAATCCGACCATCTGACTGGATCTCTGAGAGAATCCGGATATCCCAAGCGTCTAGTCGCACAGGATCGGGTTTCGACTTCATGACCTTTTGCTCTCAAGCGGTGGTCGACAGCGCAATTAGTACCAACCAATTCTATCATTAATTGAAGCGGGCGAATGTAGTGGGCGTCATCGTCCTCGGCCTGCAACGCTTCACTGCGAGGTTGTCAAGTCAGGGGACTGAGAGCGATCCAAACAGAAACGCTTTAGAACAGTTGGGGTATTGCCCCTGCCCCCAACCGGGCGATGACGCATTTGGAAAGGAGTGATCGCCTGTCGGCGGCGGCCTCTTCGTAAATGAATACCGCATCTTTTTGGTATCTCCGGTGCTTGACCCGATTGGTACCCCTAGACAGCACCCTGAGCGTCCATCGACGGCAGGTCGATGCAGTCTTAATACTGAGTGTTTGGCATCGAGAGCGACTTGAAAGCCTTTCTTGTCTGGCTCCCGAGGAGCTGAACCACAAATGGCCGCTCGTGTTGCCGCTACGGCCCAGAGTCCGGCCCGGCCCGATGTCGCGACATTGAGTCTGGCCGGATTC
>NZ_AYVL01000076.1 GCF_000502835.1 Mesorhizobium sp. LSJC280B00 | reverse complement strand
GTTGAAGAAGTGGTTCCGATCGAGCGAGGACGCTCGTCTCCTTCGCCGAAGAGGCCCACGGCGCCTCCTGCGGGGCAGCATTTGAGCCGGCGAGCTCCGTCTCTGATGCTGTCGATGGGGAGGATGCCTGCTCAAGCGCCAGCAGAAAACCGGCTATTTCCAGTTTGGCGCTCTCATCGGCCGAGGCAGGCTCACTCGCTATGGATCCGAGGAGATCGACGCCTTTCAAAAGTGTATCGATGTGCTCGCGACTCAGGCTGAGACGCCCCCGCTGTGCGGCGACCAGGCACTCTTCCATCGCGTGCGCAACTTCCACCGCCGGCGTCAGATCGACGATCCGGGCCGCCCCCTTCAGCGAATGGGCAGCCCGCATGCAAGCGTCGAGACTCTGGGCGGACACGGGATCGCGTTCGAGCGCTAGCAGACCGGACGTCAGGGCCTGCGACTGCGTCTCCAATTCGGCCCGAAAGAGGTCGAGCATCGAAAATTGGCTGTAGTCCGCGCCGCTCATGCGATAGCTCGATCGAGCATGGCCAGCAGCAGCGCCTCGTCCAGACAACCGACCGCGCCCCTTCGCCACGAGACCATGGCTGCCGTCATGGTCGAGGACGCCTTGCCAACGGTAGCAGGCACGGCAAGCTTGTCGCTCTGTTTGAATCGATAAATGCCGTGCATTTCGTCCACAGCAAAAGCAACGCGCTTGTCGCTGTTGCCGACGACGATAAGACGCGGAAATGCCTTGGTCCGCGTGTCCTGTACCCGCGTTTTGCGGTCGTCTACTCCGAGCAGTTTGGCCAACGAAACGCAAACCAGCAATTCGCCTCGAACATTGACGATGCCGAGAACCGCACTGTTCCTGCGGTGTGGCAGCGAATGAATGCTACGCAGCTCGGCCACTTCTTGGAAGCAGCCAACCGGAAGCGCCAGCCATTCCTCGCCGAGACGAAAGACAACGACCGTCTGAAATGCACTGCCCTCGGCATTCCCGACTGGTTCATCGGTCCTTGCCTGGGCAAAATGTCGGGCCCACTCGTCCCGATAGCCGGGCGGCAGCGGACGGTTCAGGAGGTTCCGTGCGATTTCCTTATAGGTCGGGCAGTTCCGGCAGTGGAGATGCTGCTCCAGTTCAGGGCACGATCTGTCACCACGAATGCCTATTTGCCGCCAGCAGTCGCCGATGGCGATGTCCGGCACCGATGATGCGCTACCGGGCTCAGCTGACGTCAAGTGCCGCTCCTTTTCCCAATCCGACCGAGCCGCCCGGTGAGTGCCTCGGCACCGGCGATGTCACCCTGCTTGCGAAGCAGCAGCGCAAGATGCGCGAGGGCTTCTTGATGGCGGGGTTCGAGATAGAGGGCCTTGCGATAGTTCTGGATCGCCTCGGAACGCGCATCTTCTGCATCCTGAGCTAGCCCGAGCAGATAGAAGATTTCCGGCGAGGGACCGTATTCCCCGAGATGCGTCAGCGCGAGTTCCTTTGCTTCCGCAACTCGTCCGGCATTGGCGGTGCGTTCTACAGAAGCGAGGCTTTGGGCCGCCCGCTCAGACGGGTGGACGGAGCGCTCCACTTTCGCTGCATTGCTGGAGGCCGGCCGGATCGGGCTCAGCACTTTGCTGACGTCAGAGATAGGAGCAGGGGTGGCAGGACCGAAGCGCGACTTGGAGGGGGCAACCGTCCGGGGCGCCTTAGCCGGCTCCACGTTCGTGAACGCAAATGCCATGGGTAATCGCGCTGAAGCAAAGCCGTGCAGAATCGGAAGGCCTGATTCCGCTGGACCGACGAGCAGCAGGCCATCTGGCGCGAGGAGGGTCTTCAGACAAACCAGCGCGCGATCTTGCAGGTTTCGGTTGAAATAGATCAGCAGGTTGCGGCAAAAAATAATGTCGTACGGTGCCGGCCCATACGAGGCCGCAGGATCAAACAGGTTGCCAAGCCTGAACCGGACTTGCTTCAGGACCCGCACCTCAGGCCGTAGTCCGCCTTCGGCCGCTTCGAGATAGCGCCCTCTGAATTCGAGAAAATCGCCGCGAAATGAGTTGCGCCCGTAGACCGCGCGCTCCGCGGCCGCGAGATTGCCCGTGCTCACGTCGACAGCGTCAATCTTGAAATCCTGTGCTCCGAAACCAGCATCGAACATGGCCATCGCCATCGAATAGGGCTCTTCGCCTGTCGAACATGGTAGGCTCAAGAGCATTATGGGTTGACCCGGCCGCATGCGCGCCCGTGCATGACGCGTCATTGCAGTGAAAGCTTCACGATCTCGGAAGAACCATGTCTCCGGTACGACAACCGCGTTGATCAGTTCCTGGAGCTCGGATGGGGAGCCAGCCAGCAACTGCCAATAATCTTGAAGCCCGCTGATCCGGCAGGCTGACATCCGCTCCCGGAGCGCGTGACGGATCACCGACAGACCGACAGTGCCGCTGTCCAGTCCAATCTTTTCCCTCAATAGCTGTTCGACCGCACCAAACATCATGAACTCATCGCGACCTGACGGAACAACGTTTTGCGAATGTCGTCCGATAGCAGCGCTTCGGCCCTGACCCACTGGACAAGTCCTCTATCGTCGGACGCCACGGGGCCCAAGTAGGGCGGAGTTCCCGCCTCCATCCCGGACGGCGCGAAGTCAGAAGGATCCCGCTCGAGCATATCGGTCGCTCGTTCAGCAACAAGCGCAAGCAGGTGGTTCTCACCATCCTTGGTTGGATAGCGTATCAGAACGATTCGTGTGCTCAGCACCAGCGCCGAGGGGCGGCCAAGCGCAAGCAGGCTGAGATCGATCATGGGAACGGGTAAGCCCCGGCAGTTGATTAGGCCTACTACGCCGTTCGGCGCGCCCGGCAGCGTTCTCACGCCAATGTAAGGCAGGACCTCTTCAACCTGCTCCATGTCCAGCACATACCGGTCGCCACCTATACAGAACCCGAGGAATAGCATAGTCGTCCTAGCTCGCAGGCACCTCTCGTAGCGCCCGCAGTTTGAAACGGGAAATGCTGCTGCGTAACCCGCCCGAAACCTGATTGAGTTCGTCGATCGCGAGCGTGGATTGCTGGAGGGATTCAACCGTTTGCTGAGCGGCTTCGCTCAATTGTATCAGCGTCTCACTGATCTGCGCTGCGCCCGTTGCCTGGGCCTGCATTCCTTCATTGGCGACTTCGAAGCGTGGTACCAGGCCCTGGACCTGCTGAATAATCTCGTAGAGTTGGCCGCCGACCTGCTGCACATCTTGCATGCCACGTCGGACCTCCTCGGAGAATTTGTCCATGCCCATGACGCCGGCTGCGACGGCGGATTGAATTTCCTTGACCATCTGCTCGATGTCGTATGTCGAGACGGCGGTTTGGTCGGCAAGCCGCCGGATCTCCGTTGCCACGACCGCAAAGCCTCGCCCATATTGCCCCGCCTTTTCAGCCTCGATTGCGGCGTTTAGCGAAAGAAGGTTGGTCTGGTCGGCAACCTTGGTGATCGTGGTCACCACCTGATTGATATTGCCGGCCTTATCGCTCAGGATCGCAAGTTTGGAATTAATCGCGGTGGCGGCTTCCATGACGTGCTGCATGGTTGCCTCCATGCGTGCCAGCCCTGCTTGTCCGCCGGTGGCGAGCGTGGCGGTTTGCTCGGCGACCGCAGAAACTTCGCTCATCGTTCGTACGAGCTCATTGGAGGTTGCCGAGATTTCCTTCGCGGTCGCTCGGATTTCGGTCGTAGTGGCCGCGATCTCATTTGCGGTTGCCTGCTGTTCCTTTGAGGTGGCGGCCACCTCGGTTATCGATGTGTTGACTTGAATGCTGGATTTCTGAACCTGGCCTATCAGCGTGGTGAGATCATCGGCCATGGTGTTGAAGCCCTCAGCCAGCGTGTCAAACTCGTCCTTGCGCTTCAAATCGAGGCGCCCGCTGAAGTCGCCCAGGCGCATTACACGGACGAGATCGAGCAATCGGCCAAGCGGGACACTAACGGCACGGAATAGAAGATAGCCGCACAAAAGGGCCAAACCGAGTGCTACGAGGAACCCGGCAATCAGGCCCAACTTCGCTGTGCGGACGATCGAACCTATCTTTTGGGTCGAGCTGTTTGCCTCTCCTCTATGGTCCTCGACCATGGCTTGCAGAGCCGATTGCAATTTCCGAAAGATCGGCTCCACATTGTTCTTGATGGCCGGGCGCTCGTTGGGGATCTCTCCCTTCGCCAACGCGGCACGACTGGCATCCAGTACGGCGGCTTCGGCTTGGCGGAATTGATCGGCGAGGTCCTTGACGACAGCGTAGTTCTGCTTGTCCAAATCGGACTCAATGGTCTCTTCATACTCGTCCATCGACCGTTGCAGGGCGTCGCGGTTCGCCTTGATGGTAGCCTCGAAAGCCCGCTTGTCGGCAGGATTGTCCTGAAGAGCATATTCCTGGAGAAGACTATGGGCATCCATCTGTCCCATCATGATCTGGGTGCTGTGATAGAGGTCCGGAAGAGTTTCCTTTTCCACGCTGGTCGCTTCTTGCTCCGTCTGGAGAAACCAAACGTATGTAATGATGGCCATAACCGACATGACAACCAGAACGGCCGCGAAACTGGCGAGTATGCGGCGGCGTATCGTCAAGCTGTTCATCGGGCTCAGTTCCGCCAGGGCGCTAATTCATTTGTTGGCACGACTAGCCCAGCACCGCGTTGCGACTATGCCGAACAGGCGAGATTCATTCGAATCGCGGAATCTAATGTTGGAAACGTTTCTTTTCCGTTCACGTCGCGCCCACAAGCCGCCTGCGAACGGCATGTACGCGTCCAAACCAATGGCCGATCGCATCGGCCGCAACTGGAAAGTATCTCCAACAGCGCAAAGCGTGCACGGCAAGCAGGCCTCACCTGCACGCGCTCCACTTTGACAAGCCTAGGCGCCAATTGCACGGCATCGAGCGTGGCAACCAACTCCCTCCATTGAAACGCTCGTGAGTCGCGCGTGTTCTCAGCGACGGATTGCTTCGAAGGCCTGGAAAGGGGGCGCGCTGTTTCGCGCGAGAGCGCACATAGCTCGAGGTGGAACTCCTGGAAGCGTCACGCGGGCTTTGATCCCCGGCTTGACCCATTGTGGGGTCGCCGGCGGCCTTGGCAAGCCCTTTGGTAGGAGGCCGGCATGCTCCTGAAACGTACTTCCACAACCGATCCCGCATGTCACGCCGCCTCTGACGATAACGCTATGTTCATCAGCCAAGCTCAATTATCTGGCAGACCAAAAACTACACGAAGCGACAGACGCCGGGAATTAGGCGAAATGGCTGAAGACGAACAGAGGCGCCAACGCAGGCAGCGCGTCTTCAAGGGCGCAACAATCCTGACCGGCATGACCCATTCCGAGGTCACGTGCACGGTGCGCAACATGCATGCCGGCGGCGCCGAACTGAAGGCCTCGATCGACGCTCGCGTCCCCGACGAATTCCTGCTCTATGTGCCGACCGACGGCATCGCCTACAAGGCGGTGGTTCGTTGGCGTCGCGAAGACCGCATCGGCGTCATGTTCACCGGCACCGAGCCAAAGCCGCACTGGCACTACGGCTAAATCCCCTGAACCACACCTCGTAGCCGTATGCTGGGCGGTGATTGACCCCCGTCCTTTGGACGCCTTGTTCCTCCTCCAGAATTTCTTCGACTTAGGTGGCCGACAACCATTCTGGCGCCGACTGACTGCTCGCTTCCATTATCGGTTTGCCGACCATCGTTGGAGATTTCAGAATAGCTACTGCTCTCGCCCTCTCCACCGTCCTGATGGTTTAACGTCCTGATGGTTTAAACAGTGCTCGTGCATTTCGAGACGGTCCGAGTCGTCGCGAGGATGCGGCGCTGGTGGGGTCGCTCTGCTCGTGTGGAACTGCTCGCATTCATCACGCCTGCGTTTGTCGCGTACCTGCTCGGTATTGGGCAGGGGAATAAAGGGCGCTGTTCCCCCACAAGCAGAAAACCGGCCTTCCCCTTGCTTCGGCCTGGGGCCTGCAGCACCGACACGGCACCCGGTAGCGGGTGCCGCCTTCATCTTTTCATGCCGTCGCGAATCGTCACGTGATCGGTCCGAAAGGTGATGGTTTTGGTCCGTCGAGACGACAGCGACATTCGCCTGACTGGGAACGACAGGGTCAGAGTGCCTGTCATATCAGGGAACCTCGTGCAATTTGTCGACCAGCCCACAAAATTCCAAAAAAACGGACCGTTCGCTTTGAGGTTGAGTTGCGCCTTAGTGCTTCCCTTGTGATCTTCCTCAGCGTCCGCTGTTTTGACAGGGAGCGCATTGGTCATTCGGCCCATCGCGCTTTTCTGCGGCCCGCCGTTTCGCCCGACATCATGGAACGATATCGCCCCCCATGTATTAGAAATCCATGGACACTATGGAACCCCACGGCCACGGGATGGCGGTCGATATTTTGACATCGGAAGTTGCCAATGCCAGGCAGCGCATCCACCGGACCGAGCTCGCACTTCAACGCACTGAAGAAATGCTGGCCGAAAATCTCGCGCTGTGCAGCAGGATACGAACTGCGGTCGAGGCCGCAGACCGCTTGGTGAAGATCGATCCCCCCAGCTTTGAAGGACGTCGTGCGGGTTGAACTGGGCCGGC
>NZ_AYVL01000075.1 GCF_000502835.1 Mesorhizobium sp. LSJC280B00 | reverse complement strand
TACGGGCATGGCGTCACAAGGGCAGCCGCCATCGGTCAATATATCCAGAAGGAGGGTGTCGCGCTCGAGACGCATGACGCGCGTATCCTGGCAACGCAGGAAGCTGTTGCCGAGGAAATGAAACAGTGGGGCAAGGGTTTCGACAAGCGGCGGGAGAGCGAGGATGTGGCGACGTTTCGGCTTTCGCTGGCAGGGCAGGAGAATGCCGAGCGCCTTTCACAGGCAGTTCAGGCAGGTTTCGCCGGCCACGGTTTCGCCTATCGTATCGACACACTGCAGGACGGATCGAGCGTCGCGCGCATCGTCGCTACCATGGCCGGACACAGCGTCGTGCGGGGTGAGAACGGGGACGACAAGGTGAAGCATCGGTTTCACTTTTCGGATCGACGCCAGCAGGATCGCCAGTTCTCGGCACCGACCCGGGCCATGATCGCCTCGCGGATCTCCGAGGCGCTTGGGGTCAAGGAGGATACCGTTTCGGTGAAGCCAATTGGGGAGCCCAGCCACGGCAAAGCCGGTGTCGTGTTCCAGCTCGCGCGCCTTAGCCATGACGGAGCGGCGATCGGCGCCGACGGCGCCGCGATCGCGTCTGAGGAGGCGGTTCGGCAGACCGCGCAGTCCTGGGACAAGACCCTGAATTCCTACAAGCCTCGCGATACCATGCACATGATCCTGTCGGCCAAGGCGGGCGAGGACAGGCAAGCTCTGGTGAGGGCCGCACGCGGGTTCCTGCATGAGCAGTTCCCCAATCACAAATTCGCCTTCGGCATGCATGCCGATATGGCGGAGGAGGGCGGTCATATTCATGTCCACGCCATCGTTGCGGTGAAGGGTGAGGACGGTGAGCGCTTGCGACCAGGTCCGGCCCAGCTTCGCGAATGGCGCGCGCTCTATGCCCAGCACGCACAAGCGCAGGGCATGAAAATCGTCGCGACCTCCGCGGCCTATCGAGCGTCCTCGCAAAGCTATGGTCCGCGCGACAAGGCGATTGTGGCCACGGCCGAAAAGCCGCGGCCGGGCAGGGAGGCGCGTGACCGCGCCTACGCCCGTGCAAACCCGCACGTCATCGAGAAGGCCCGCCAGCGGATCGACTACGCGAGGGCCAACCCGATCAAGATTCCGATTTCGGCGCGCCAGCTGCAGGCCACGCAGGCAAGCCTTCGGGACTGGCACTCGGTCGCTGTTTCCGAGCCGAATAACGCGATAGCGAGTCAATTCATTGATCGGATGACGCAAGCTTCCCGATCCGGTACTGTTGTGGTCGCTATTCGAGATGGAAAGGGTGTTCAAATGAGTTCAGATGCCACCGCGGACCAGATGCGGGAAAACCTAAAACAGATCAACGAGACCGTTAACAAGACAGCGGCCATGATGAACGGCCAGACGAAAGCGGAGTTCTTACGGCGCGCAGCGCCCACCATGGAGCTGCTTGCGATCCGGACGGATCTCAAATCCCTGCAGGAAGGTGGCGTCACGCATGTCAGCGAAGACCAGGCCCATCGGATTGCCGGCGCGCGCGCCGAAGCTTTGATCCATCGCGCCCAGGAGATCGAGGCCGCTGAGCGGCTTGAGGCCGATCGCGCTCGCGAGATCCGTAATCGCGCCATCGAGCAGGAGATCCGCGACGAACGAGCCGGATCGGCTGATCCGACCTCGCTTGAGCAGGTTGCGCAAGACCGCGAAATGGTGCGCAACGCCGAAAGCATCGCTGCGAAGGAAGCCCGCGAGGCACAAGCCGCAAGCGAAGCCGCGCGTTCATTGGCGCAGAATCCTAATGAGCGGCTTGATCCCGAGATCGTCAAAGGCGAACGGCTCGAAGAACTGCAGCGCCTGCAGTCGAGGAGCATCAACACCGCTGCAGTCGAAGGCGAAGAGCCGGATTCACAAAAGCCGCAAAAGCAGTAGTTGCCTCGTCANAGCATCAACACCGCTGCAGTCGAAGGCGAAGAGCCGGATTCACAAAAGCCGCAAAAGCAGTAGTTGCCTCGTCATGCACCACTGCGTGGGCTCGTTGTTCCCTAAGCCGGGCTCTGGCAGCGGCTCGGTTCGGCACACGCTCGCGTCCAAACGCAAGATGTACTCCGAGGAAAGACGAGATTTGACACCTCGTGATTATGCAACCTCCTTCACCCGGATTTCTATATCCAGGTGAGCGGAGGCGGCGATGTTGACGAGCGCGTCAAGCGAGAACTTGGCGAGCTTGCCGCGCAGCAGATCATTGATACGAGGGCGCGTCAGGCCGAGCCGCTTGGCGGCTTCCTCCTGGGGAATGCCCCATCGCTGGACTGCCTTGCGGATTTCGTAGAGCAGCGCCGAGCGCGCTTTAAGGTTTGCTGCCTCCTGCTCGGTGTCCGCCAGGGCGTCCCAGACGTTCTCATAGATTTCTACGTTCATCGTTCTGCCTTCCATCGTTTTAGCCGTTGAGCCGCCAGATCGAGGTCTTTCTTGGATGTGGCCTGTGTCTTCTTCTGGAACGCATGAAGCACCAAAACCCGGTCCTCCAGCGTTGCCAGATAGATGACGCGGAACGCTCCCGAGGCCTCCCGAACCCTGATTTCCCTGACGCCGGCCCCCACGATCTGCATAGGCTTCCAGTCGTCGGGATCGTCGCCGCGCTGGACAAGTTCGAGCTGCCAGCCGGCCTCTATCCGCGCATATTCAGGAAACGCTCGAACATCCGCCCTGCTGCTTCCAAGCCATTCAATCACCTTCATCGGGGTGCACTGTATCGGTTTTGATACAGGTTGGCTAGGGTGACAATCAATCGCATTTTACGGACCAGCAATCAGCTCACGTCCCCACCAAGAACCGGGAGCCGCAACGAAACGGTTCGATGCGCCTGCCATCGATTAGGGACGCTTCGTCTTGTTCTCACACTCGACTTGGGCACCGAAGGCACAAATCGCTCATTTGTGTTCAACTGAATTTCACGTCCTAGCGATCGCCGTGACGTCTAATTTGATCCTGCAGCGCCTCAAGAGCGGCTGACGGTCCCCCGTCGACATCTCCGCTATCCACTGACGGTGACAGGGAACGAGCGCCGGCCTCTACTTCCTGATCGAGCGATGCGAGCAGTGCGGCGATCGACGTGGACTTGTTTCCCGGCCGGACTTGGAATCGCAAGACACTCGCCTTGCCTTCAGACGCACTCGGGTCGGACGTCTTTGATGCTGCCGGCGCCGATCGCCGGCCAAGGGTGGGAAGCGGCCGCGGCGCATCTTCAGCTGTCTGATCGGCCCGCTTCGGCTTCAACTCCGGAACTTCAGCGGCGACCTCGCTCTTTGCTTCAGCCTCACCGACCGTTGGAAGGCCTGAGCTTGGCAGCACCTGTGGTGCGTCCGCGCTGTCGCTCTTTACTTTCGGATTTAACGCGACGGGATCAGCCCGTTCAGCCGCAGTCGCAGGCGGCGCCGCATCGGCATACGCTGTATCGCCCGAAACCGGCGCTTCGACGGTATCGGGTTCCCCCAACTCGAAAGGTGCGGCCGGCGCGTTGTTAGCCGCCGCTTCGACCTCCGCCATGGAGCGCAGCGGAAGATCCTGCCATCGGGAGAGAGGCGGCACTTTCAGGCGTCGGTGCCGAAATTCCTGGTAGGTCGCTTTATAGGGAGCGTCCTTATAATAGGTGATCTTGCGCACCATGAAACCAGGGGGGCTCGAGCCCAGAACCACGGCCTGCTTCGCCGGCATTTGCCGAAGCTCCGCCGCCGTTCGGAACGGCCTTTCCTGATAACTTAAACTCTTGTCTCGGCCACCAAATATACCTTGACCAGCCCTGATGATCGGTGTGGGCACCTCGATCGTGGTCGGTCCCAGCATTACAGAGACATGTTCCGAGGTCTCCACGTCGTTCATGCGGATGAAAAGCTTCACCTGACACGCGGTCACCGTGGTGTGCCGCGTCGCTTTTCCATAGACTTCGTCAAGCTGGGCAAGATCCTGCAGGATCAGGACCATGCGAAAGCCATAGCCCGCGTTGATCGCCAGCTTGGAAACAATGGACTCCATTTTGCCGAGCTGGCGAAACTCGTCGATCATCACCAGGACCTGATAGGGCTCGTCCGGGCCTGGCGAGGAAGCCATCAGCACATCATGGATTTGCTGAACCAGGAGTTTGATGATGGGCCGGAACACGTCGAGCTGCGCCACCGAGCAGCCGATGAAGAGAGCCGTCGGGTCCTTGCGAAACTTCGAGATATCGAAATCGGTCGACGCCGTAGCGGCTGCAACGAGATCATTGGTCCAGGGGTTGAGAGCCGCCGTCAGGTTGAAGTAGGCTGAGTTTCGCGTTTCCTTTTCCAGCGCAATGAACTGGTTGAGCCCGTGCACGACCCACGAAGGCAGATATTTTTCCTCGTCATTGCGGATATTCGTCAGCACCCTGAGAAAATCTACGCCGGTCGAAAGAAGCATCGCGACGGCGCGCAAATGACGCTGCCCCTCATAGCGTGGTGACGTCAGCACATAGCTTATCATGGCCGAAAGCAGCTGCCGGCCGGCGCGCGCCCAGATCTCGGAACTTCCTGTCGCCTCAGGGATGATGAAGGAGGAGACCACCGCGCAGTCCGTCGGCATGCGCGCATCGCGCCGGATGAAATCCAGCGGATTATAGCGATGCGAATCCTGCTCGCCGGGCGAAAAGAAAAAGACCTTATCGCCGAGAGCCTGCCGATGCGCACCGAACGCCTCGAAGTTCTCCCGCTTCGGATCGAACCACACCGAGGATCCCCGCCACATGTAACCGTTCGGAATGACAAAGCTGACGCCCTTGCCGGATCGGGTCGGCCCGACCACCAATACGTGCGCGGGCTCGTCNCGGATCGGGTCGGCCCGACCACCAAGACGTGCGCGGGCTCGTCCGAGCGGATCGTCGCCCCACCCATCTTGCCGAGGATCAAGCCTTGCTTTGCCAGCAGGTTTTTCCTTTCGGCGTCCATGATCGTGCCGAACCGCGCATTGCCGTAGTGCTTTGGCTTGCGGTTGATCAGGCTTGCAAAGACCAGGCCGACGCCGATCGCCACGACAACCGCGACCGCGATCGCGCCCCGGATGATCGTCTCGCCCTGCGTGGGATGATAGGCCAGGCGCTGGCTGAAATGCTGCCAGGCAACGAACAGGCCGCTTAGGCTGCGTTGCGCGTTCTGGTACTTTAGAAGCCCCCAGCGCGAGGCGCCTTCAGAGGGGAGCGCGGGAGTCCACCGCCATGTCGCCACCAGCTCGTAGGCCAGGCTCCAAAGGGCAAAGAAGGCGGCGAGGCCGATGAGGCCGAGGAGAAGCCTATAAGCGAATACGCGAGACATTCTGGGGAACCTTTCTGGCGGCTCTCCATTCGGTCATGCGGTTGAACCAGATCGCCGAAGTTCCGCGCCAGCCACCCCGGCGCGTTTGTTGGATCACAATCGGCAGGACCGACCGCACGTAATCGNGTTCCGCGCCAGCCACCCCGGCGCGTTTGTTGGATCACAATCGGCAGGACCGACCGCACGTAATCGATGATCTCTGCCTTGCTCAGCCCGAGCCCAGCCTGCATGACCATCAATGCTAGCTGCTCAAACGCACCGGTCGGGCTGTCCGCATGGATCGTCGTGATCGATCCGGGATGACCTGTGTTGACGGCGCGCAAGAACGAATAGGCTTCCGCTCCCCGGATCTCGCCCAGGAAGATTCGATCCGGCCGCAACCGCATGGCGGCTTGCAGCAGCGTTTCAACGGTCACCTGCGCCAGGCCCTGGTCGCCCTTTGATGCGACGAGGGGCAGATAGTTGGGCTGGTGTGGTTTAACCTCTCGCGTATCCTCAATGGTGAGGATCCGCTCATCCGAAGGCACCTCGTGCAAAATCGCGTTCAGAAACGTCGTTTTGCCCGACGATGTGCCTCCTGAAAGCAGGATCGAATACCGTTCCCGCACGGCCAGGCGGAGGAAATCCTCGATCTTGCCGGCGTCGAGACATTCGCAAAGGGCGCTGTCGGTCTCGCTCAATTCGCCGGGATCCTGGACGGAGATCGTATCGAACGACCCCCGCTTCCGGTAATCATCAAGGCGCATATCCTTCACGACCTGCTTGCGGATCGCGAAGGCGCCTCCTGTCGGCGTCGCCGGCGCAAGCACGCCCTGGAAGCGTTCGCCGCCGGGGAGGGCGGCCGAAAGCAAGGGATTTTCCTCGCTGATCGATTGCGAGGATGATGCCGCTATACGTTCCATGAGGTAGGTGATCGCGGCGCGGTCGAGCTCGGGGACGTCGAAGGGCTCCATATGTGTCGAGCCAACAATTTCGACCCACACAAGCCCAGGCCCGTTTGCACAGATTTCGACCACGCGATCGTCGTCGAGCCAGCGCCGCACCGGCTCCAGCGCCTTATTTAGAAAGACGGTTCTTTGCTGCCCGCTCACGTCGTATCTCCCTCAACGCCTCGCGTACCGGGTCCGGATAGAACTCCGAAAAATCGAGGTCCCGGCGGACGAACACCATGATGCGCGACCCCTGATCGACATGGATCGTGGGCGCGATATTGATCGAATTTCGAAGCGCCTCTTCGGCAATGCGGTTGAGGCTTTGCGAGACCTGTTGCGCGCCGATCTGGCGGGCGCTCTGCAGGTATTGGTTGGGCTGCGTCTGGATTGTCACCGTCTGTCCGGTCTGCGGGTCCGTGTAGGTCTGGTTGGTGTTCGACCCATTCTGGTCGTTGCCAAGGTTGGCGATGAATTGCGTCGCACCGCCCACGACACTTAGAAGGATCGCCGAGCCGAACCGCTCGAAATAATGGTTGTCGACCTCGCCCGGCATGCCGCTGCGACCGAGCTCGTCGGTGCCGGTCGAGCCGAGCTGCACCGACATGCCGTCCGATCGAAGCAGGCGTGTCCACACTATGAACACCCGCGTTTGGCCGGTCGCGAGGCCACTGCGATATTCACCGATAAGGCGGGAGCCAGCGGGGAAAAAAACCC
>NZ_AYVL01000074.1 GCF_000502835.1 Mesorhizobium sp. LSJC280B00 | reverse complement strand
CTCGGCCATCTCCTCCGCAATGCTGTCGACCATGGGCTCGAAACGACCGACGAACGTATAGCAGCCGGCAAATCTGAAGAAGGTGTCATCAGGCTCGAAGCACGGCACAATGCGGGCCTGCTGCAGATAATCGTCGCGGACGACGGAAGGGGAATCGATCTGAACAAGCTGCGCGAGACGGTCGTGGCGCGCGGCCTGACGACAGAGGAGACCGTCGGCAGACTTGCCGAAGCGGAATTGCTCGAATTTCTGTTTCTGCCAGGCTTTTCGATGAAAGCGACGGTTAGCAACATCTCCGGACGCGGCGTGGGGCTCGATGCCGTACAGGCGATGACCAAGCAGGTCCGAGGCCTCGCAACCGTCTCCTCAGAGTTCGGCTTCGGAACCCGATTTCAACTACAGCTGCCGTTGACCTTGTCGGTGCTCCGCACGCTGCTCGTCGACATTGACGGAGAGCCATACGCCTTCCCGCTCGCAGGCATCGCCAGCACGATAAAGTTGCCGCGCACGCGCATCGAACTGCTCGAAGGCCGGCCGCATTTCCGCTTCGAGGATCGACAGATCGGACTAGTCACCGCGCACGAGGTTCTTGACCGCGCTGAGCCGCAAGCAGACGCCGATGAACTTTCAGTCGTTCTGATTAATGGTGATCACGGTGAAACCCACGGGTTGATTGTCGACCGCTTCCTGGGCGAGCGCGAGTTGGTGGTCCGGCCGCTAGATCCTCGCTTTGCCAAGGTCAAGGACATCAGCGCGGCGGCGTTGATGGAAGATGGTTCGCCCGTGCTTATCGTTGATGTCGACGATCTGATCCGATCAGTAGACAAGCTCGCGTCATCCGGCGGCCTACGCACCTTGCGGCGTGGTACTACCAGCCCCGATCTTAGGCGGCGCAAGCGCGTTCTGGTGGTCGACGATTCTTTGACGGTACGTGAGCTCGAACGCAAGCTGCTGGACAATAACGGCTATGAGGTCGAGGTGGCGATTGATGGTATGGATGGATGGAACGCCATACGGTCTGAACCATTCGATCTTGTTATCACCGATGTTGATATGCCGCGCATGGACGGCATCGAACTGGTGACCTTGATGAAGAAGGACAGCCGGCTCGGGAACACCCCGATCATGATCGTGTCGTACAAAGATCGCGAAGACGATCGCAGGCGAGGTCTGGACGCCGGCGCGGACTACTACCTGACTAAAGGGAGTTTCCACGACGAGACACTGCTCCATGCAGTCGTCGACCTGATCGGCCAGGCGACAGAATGAGGCGCAGCGTGTGTATCCATCAATGAGGATCGCTATCGTCAACGATATGCCTCTTGCGGTCGAGCTTCTGCGGCGATTGGTTGTATCAACCCCGGAACATCAGGTGGCCTGGATCGCCGTTAACGGGCGTGAGGCAGTAGAGGCCTGCCAACGAGACCTCCCGGACCTGATCCTCATGGACCTGGTGATGCCGGAAATGGATGGCGTCGAGGCTACGCGCAGGATCATGGCGAAGACGCCATGCCTGATTCTGCTGGTCACGGCGAGCATTGAGGCCAACATTCCTGGTGTCTATGAAGCAATGGGGTATGGCGCGCTTGACGCGGTCGACATCCCCTCGATCGGCTCTGACGGCCCGGGGTCCGGACGGTCCGCACAGCTTCTCATCAAGAAGATAACGACGATCAGCAAACTCGTACGTGACGCGCCGTCTTCAAATTGGGGCACACGGACATTGCCCCCGTCTGTGTCATCGGCACAGCACCTTATTGCCATCGGCGCGTCTGCGGGCGGGCCCGCAGCTGTTGCCGCGATCCTCGGCGCATTTCCGAGCAATTTCACGGCCGCAATAGTTCTCGTACAGCATCTCGATGCGCAGTTCGTACCCGGTTTTGCAAACTGGCTCGGCCAGCATGCGGCACTTCCAATCCGTCCGGCACGCGAAGGAGATGAGCCCGAGGCCGGCACCGTTCTAATTGCGGCCACGGCTGATCATCTCGTCTTCAAGTCAGCCCACAAGCTCGGCTATACCCCGAAGCCGCACGACAACGTCTACCGTCCCTCCGTAGATGTATTCCTTGAGAGCGCCGCGCAGTGGTGGCCGGGTGTCGTGATCGGTGTCTTGCTCACGGGCATGGGTAGAGATGGTGCCCAAGGGCTCAAGCTGCTACGCGACAAAGGGCATTTGACAATCGCTCAAGACAGCGCGTCGAGTGCGGTCTATGGGATGCCCAAAGCCGCCGCTGCCATCGGTGCCGCTGTCGAGATCCTACCGCTTGACTCAATCGCCCCGCGCCTAATCGAGGCGTGCGGCCGATCTTGCTGAAAGGTTATTCTATGACGGGCAAATCCAATCTCGTCTCACCCCTGGCAGACAATTACTCGTCAATGGTTCTGCTGGTGGACGACCAGATAATGATCTGTGAAGCGGTCCGGCGCGCGCTCGCAAACCAGCCGGACATAGATTTCCACTTCTGCACCGATCCGCTCAAAGCGACTACAGTTGCCGACGAAGTGAAGCCAACGGTCATCCTGCAGGATCTTGTCATGCCGGGCGTTGATGGGCTGGACTTGGTACGGCAATACCGAAAGAATTCCTCGACGCATTCTGTCCCCGTCATCGTGCTGTCAAGTAAAGAAGATCCGGCCATCAAGGGCGAGGCATTCGAGGCCGGAGCGAACGACTATTTGGTCAAACTGCCGGACCGTATCGAGTTGGTCGCTCGTGTCCGTTATCACTCCCGGGCCTATCTTGACCACGTTCAGCGAGAGGAGGCATACAGGGCCCTGCGAGAAAGCCAGCGGCAATTAATGCGTGCGAATCTCGAGCTGGAACGTCTCACACGGATTGACGGTCTCACAGGTCTGGGAAACCGGCGCTACTTCGATGAATATCTCGCGGCGGAATGGAAGCGCGCGGTCCGCACGAAGAGCCCGCTGTCGTTGTTTATGATCGATGCCGATCACTTCAAGCGCTACAACGACACCTATGGCCACATGGCAGGCGACGAGGTGCTGAAGCAGGTCGCCAGTGTAATCCAAAGCAGTTGCAACCGCTCGACCGATCTCGCGGCGCGCTACGGCGGCGAAGAGTTCGTCGTGGTGGTGGTCGATATTTTGCAGGCGCAGTCGGGCGCTATGGCCGAGCGGCTCGTGCAGAGCGTGCGAGCCTTGAGCATTCCACACGGTTCTGAGCGGGTGACAATCAGCGTCGGTGTTGCAACCATGGTGCCTGATGAGACCCACACGCCAAATGACCTCATCAAGGCGGCCGATCTGGCGCTCTTCCGCGCCAAGTCGGAAGGACGGGACCGTGTCGTGTATTACGACTAAAGGTAAGGGTGCTTTACGGACGGGCTTACAGCTCGTGCAGTTTAAAGGCTTGGTGATCGCCGAACGGGACCCCTCGATTGTCAACCGGGCAAGCGAAACAGTTCAAAGTCAGTTCCATTTCTGGATAACTGCTGTTCCGCGGACCGGAACCTCAAACACGAGTTCGTTTTCGACGGCTACGCCTCCGACGCTTATGCGCCTGGTTCAGTCTAATCTAGGACATCCCTATCTCAAAAGGTGACCGTCACAACGACAGTATCCGTATAGGTGCCTGACGGCGGCGTCGACCATCCGCACCGCTATTTGAGACTGTAGTGCACCCTGCCAGAGATATGCTCGATATCAAAAGCCCGATGGCCAATGCGTTGCTTTGATTCTGTTTCATACCCGTCACCTCAACTGACAATAGTGCAGGCTAGATGGGGATACGGCGCGAAACAAGGGAGCGCCTCTTCTTTGGTTCGGCCGATCGCTTCTAGTCAGCAGCCGCGGGCCAGCCGCATCGCCTGCAAAGCCAAATCGTACGGGATAGGTTGATCGCGCAGCCATAGTCCGAACTCGCCATGAGGCACTGACGCCTTGACCGCGAGCATCCTCTTGCCGAGTGCGATCAGTTCCTCGCGGCTGCGCTGGCGCTTGGTGAAGCCCTGCCGGCCCTTTTCAGCCTCGTTGGCGTCCGCCTTGGCCATCCGGGACCGAATAGTCTCCTTGCGTTAGCGAGCTCTCCCGGAGGCGCCGGTAAGGATCCCAGCTAGCGCATGCCCCTGATGAACGCGGCCGCGCAGCTCATTGACGATCGCCATGTATGCGCCGAGCGGGATCGCGTCGAAAACCTCGAGCACGGCGGCCATGCCCTGCTCCACTAGGTCCGGACCGGCCAGCAGCAAGTCAGAGACGGCGTCAGGCTGCTTTCTTCGGTGAGCGCGTGGTTCGCCGCGGCCCTCAGCCAGGACACACAGGACCAACCGTGCATGCTCAGCGCCATGATTGTCGATCAGCCGGCGGATGGAGCCGACGGCGCGCGTCTGGCCTTCTTTCGGATAGCGGCCCTTGGGGACGATCTCTACGTGGAATTCGCCACAGAGCGCGTCAACTCGCGGGTCGACGTAGAGTGCAGATCCGCGGCTCCAGCCTTCTCGCGCAAGCATTCGGCGTCTCCGCATGATCGACGCACGATGTTTGCACAAATGTAACGGCCGCTGCAAGAGTGATGCACGATGGACAGTGGTGGGGGCACGCGTTGACGAGATGTCAAGCAGTCAGGATTTTCGCTTCCTTGGCGGCGTTGAGAAATGCCACGCGCGCTATCTCCGGTGCGCTGCCGCCGCCGAGCACCTTCNGGCTCTTCGAACGTGCCGACGTCTCGTTCGCAGGTCATATGCTGGTCTCCTTTCGCAATCGCCCCAAGACCTTACGGGTGAACCATCCGTTCCGTTGCGTCACGTTTGGCCCGGTGGGCGAACATTCTGTGAGGATGGGACCTCGTCCAGAGCGCGGGCTTGATCGCTCAGACTAGACTCGCCAACCCGTTGCGGTCCTCAAATAGCGAGAACCGTCCTTATCGTTACGAGCCCGCTATGCCTTGGTCAGTTGCCGGCGCTGATATCGGAAACGAAGCGCGGAAGGGCACTCTGCCGCCCAGAGTAACCGGCCTGCACGGTGAAGACGAGAAGGACGCTCTTCCAAGCGCGGAGTTCGAATCCTCCCTCACCGCCATAAGTCATTGTTTACATCAATAAAAATACAAGAATAGGTTGGGCGCCCGCCATAAAGCCCGCCTACCGAAAACGGGGTATTCGCGGCACGTCAGCTTACGACACAGATATGCGGGGTTGATGGTTCGACCTGGTAGATGGCAGAGATCAACTTCGGCCTCGCTAAGCGAAGTCGTGGGGTTCATGCGACAGCGGAATCAGGATACGCGACGAGCACCCCGTGCCGGGTCAACCTCGCCGTCGGGAAGTACCGATCGGTGCGGAACCAAGCGGATTCACGCTTGTCGGCAGCGGACGCCGGCGGAGGCGATCAGCACCCGAGCAGGCTCCTCATTAGCGAGACAAACGTCCAGAGCGGAGGCCAATCTTGGCACGCGACCGCGCCATCCTGAACGACCGCTCTCCTCGGCTTAGTCAAGCATACCTGCGGAATGAAGCGCCTGGCCTGTGACAAATGAATCTCTGCTGGACCGCCGATGATATGGGGAGGCGCTCGCAAATCGCGCCCTACGCGCGGGTTGATCGGTTGATTAACATCAAAGCTTGAATATGAGAAATGCGCCAACTGTGACGGCGGTGGTCACCGTGGCTCGAGTGTCAGCAGATGTGGTAAGGTTGAGTGTCGGCGAGTAGCAGAGGTCCAGCAACAATGACTTTGAGGCGAACCAGAGCTTACGGCGCATCCGGCTTGGTTCTAGCGGTTTGCACGGTGTTTGCTTGGCAGAACGCCACTGCTGCTCACAATTGCCACGCAGCCGCGACGCCTGGCGTCAATTGGCACGAGTGTGACAAGAAGCTTCTCATGCTAGAAGGACAGGACCTGAGCGGGGCGAACCTGTTCGGTGTTGATTTCACTTCGACCGACCTCAGGAACAGCAATCTCCTTTCGGCAAATCTTGAGAAGGCAACGCTTGTGCGTGCTTCCCTGGCCGACTCGACCGCCAAAGGCGCCCGGTTCGACAGAATCGAGGCCTACAGGACCGACTTCAGCCGTATGGACGCGCAGGGCGCTGTGTTTGCGAGCGCGGAAATGCAGCGCTCGAATTTCCAGGACGCCAATCTGACCAATGTTGATTTCACAAAGGCAGAATTGGGGCGTGCGCAGTTCCATGACGCCGATATCAGCGGCAGCCGCTTCTCGTTTGCCAATCTCGCACGGGCGGACTTCCGAGGAGCGACGTTCACCGCGCCGATAGACTTTGACCGCGCCTTTTTCTTTCTGACCCGTATCGAGGGCGTCGACCTTTCCAATTCGGTGGGTCTGTCCCAGTGGCAGCTCAACATGGCTTGCGGAGACGCCCGGACCGAGTTGCCTTCTGGCTTGACGAGGCCTGAAGATTGGCCCTGTCAATTCCAGCAGGAATAGTTGTCGGCAAGCGAACTGCGGCAATGCTGCGCCCGACAGGATGAAACTGAGAACCCCTATGTCATCGTTTGCGCTATATAACTTTTGCGACAGCCGGGAGCGGATGAATGGAATCGGGCCGTATTTCTCCCACTACCCACGCGGTCCGAGGGGGCAGAAATGGGGCCGAGCAGACCGTCCGCTGCTAGGGTACCCAGCACGCGAGCGGACATGTGAGAGCTCGGTGCGAAGGTCCGGGATCAGGCCCATTGCGGACGTACGTGTTGGTTCGCCTGTTGGCGCTGAAGCGCCCATTTGGGCCGCTAGCCGCACATGTGCGGCGGCTCAAAAAAGCCGATTGTCATGCGCCAGCGGAACGCTGTGACAAGCGAACACCAGCGCCGCCACCGTTCTCTGGAATGAATTCGATCCCGGCCGCTTCGAAGACTGCACGAATTTCGGCGAGGGTTGAATTCTTTAGCTGTTCGCCTCTTTCCAACCGCGCGATGGTATCGGGAGATACGTTTGCGTTTAGGGCTAACTCTCGAGTTCCCCAGCCCAACGCGACACGTGCCATTTTGCACTGAACTGCATTCATTTCGTAACCGTGATACGATTCTTGTTGATCCATAGCCGCTTTTTCAATATTGTACCGCTGATACGATTTTTCGCTTGAAAGCGGCTGCTGTTGGTGTGCAACTACCCTCAGCAGCCTGACCACAACCCAAGCTGATAGGAGCTCGGATCATGGCTTCTCTATTCGGCGGCTTGGGGTCAAGCGCTTTTGTCATTTTCTGCCTTACCAGCTT
>NZ_AYVL01000073.1 GCF_000502835.1 Mesorhizobium sp. LSJC280B00 | reverse complement strand
CCCCTCCCCGTCATCTCGCGCAGGCCAAGCTCGCCGACCAGATTGAGCGCCCCCTGTTTTGTCACTTTAGCCGCTCCTGGATTATGCCAGCCGAGACGAGTGGCCGCGACATCGCGAGCTCGACCAGGTCGGGCAGTTTCGAGCTGGCGCGCCGTTGTTTGAGCCGCCGCTCCATCTGGCTTTTCGCCATCGCCAGCCGGTCGTGCTCCTTCAAGCCGGCCAGCGCTGCGTCGTGAATGGCGTCGACAAAAGCCAACAACCGGTCCGAGCGATTGCGCGCCCGTCGCCGCTCGCGCGGAATGTTTTTGGCGCCGAGATGCAGGCTGGCGAGATGGTGGGCGGCAAGACCCTCCTGGCGCAACAGCGCGGCAACCAGCAGCGGCCCGAGCCAAACACCATGCTGCAGCACCTCGATGTTTTGCCAAGCCTCGAGCAGGATCGCGGCGCGCATCACCAATGGCCACTCCCGCGTGTCGGCGAGCACGGCCTGCCATTCGGCCAGCCGTTCTTCTTCATTCCAGTCGAGATCGTAGATCAGGCCGTTTTGCGGCTCCGGCCGGTCACGTCGTGACTTTTCCTCCTTTCGACCAGGCACGTCTGCGCCACTGAGAATCTTCGACGAGCGCGCCAGGACAGCATCGATCTCGGCAAATTCTTCGGCCAGGAGATCGTCCTCAGCATCATCCCGACCGTCGGCTTCAATAGAGGCAATTCCAGCCCCCTCCTCTTCCCGGTTTTTTTCGCCCTGCGCCGCCGGCACAGCGCCAATGCGGCCAGACAGCGACAACAAACCGTCGCGGCTGAGCGCCCAGTCCGGTTTTTGCGCAAAAATGCGCCGGCGGGTTCGCAGCACCGCATGCGCCCGGGTGAGTTCGTGGGTCGGGGTGCGGATGTCCATGTGGGCGTCGTGCAGGACAAGGTCCTCGAGGTGCACGAGTTCACCCTCGAGCCAAAGGGCGGAAGCCGCATCGGCAAAATGCTGGCGCTCGACAAAGCCGTTGCGGACCGGTGAGCGAGCGACCCGCTCGTCGAGGCGGACCAAAACCTCGGTCGCGCGGGAAACCGGCCCTATGAGGGTTTGCAGGGACAAATCGCTGATGTCGTAAGCCATTGTTTTCATGATGGCTGATTCGCGCTAGTCAAGCTATTGGCCATTTAGGTTGACTTGCCGGGGATTTTCTCTAGCGCGCTTTTCACTATCGATAATGACCTCATATCGGGACTGTACAGCACCACGCCCTAGGACGCTCAAGAGGCTAAAAAACGTTGATTTGCCGGCTCATCGAAGCCGTAGGAGCTACGCAAAAAGGCACTAGAGACGTTTACAAACGATCGTTTGTTGATATCTTCGGTGTTTGTACAAACGCCCCTTTCCCATGCTGAGAGACGCCGCACATGGCCCGCGAAGCGCAAGATCGACGCTCCGGACGACCAAAGGGCCGGAAAATCGGCTACGCGCGCGTATCGACGGACGAACAAGCGACGGAAGCGCAGGAAATTGAGCTTCGATCGGCCGGCTGCGACGTCGTCGTTCAGGAACATGGATCCGGTGCGTCGAGAGCTCGCCCTGCTCTACAGCGGTTGATGAGCGACATCGGCGCCGGCGATGTCCTGGTCGTCGTGCGTCTCGATCGCCTTGCGCGCTCGGTCAGCCATCTTCTTCAGGTGATCGAGGATCTGACTGAGAAGGGCGCGCATTTCCGATCTCTTCGAGATCCAATCGACACGTCGACGCCACAGGGCATGTTTTCGCTACAGGTACTCGGTGCCGTTGCCCAGCTCGAGCGTGCGCTGATCTCGGAACGGACCAAGGCCGGCATCATCGCTGCGCGATCGAAGGGGCGCCTGCCAGGTAATCCTGGCATCCGGGAGCGCAGGCCCGAAGCCCTGGCGAAGATGGCCGCGCTGCAAAAGGCATCCTATGGCCGACGGCTACAATCAACTATGAACCAGTGGCTTCCGACGGTCCGCCGGATGCGACCAGACCATAACTGGGACGACATCGCTCGAGTCCTGAAGCAGCGTGGCCTCGACTGGACGCCTGAACGACTGCGGCGGGCAGTGAGGTGGCTCGTCACCGAGCACCTGGCCGAATCCACACTGCTAAAGCGGGCGTCTCCTCTGCCTCCGGAAGATCGCCTGATGACTCTTGTGGCCGGGATTTCGCAGTCTAACCCAGACCTGTCGCTCCGCGACATCGCTGGCCAGCTCGAGCGCCTGCATGAGCGAACCCCACGAGGAAGCGCAAAATGGTCTGCCTCCTCAGTCAAGAACCTACTCGATCGAGCCCGCCGGCTTGGACTCGTCGCCGAACTACCCGCGAGCTGACCGTCATCCCGCTGCAGAACAGTCCTCAGTTTACGGTCCTTGGCTGACGCTCGACATTCCCGAGCCGCTTGTACGCGGCCCAGGCATCGGCTGGAACAGCGCTGCCGGCCCGCGTCAGCCAAGCCGCTCGATCGGTTTCGGCGAGTGAGTTCCACCACACCATTCCGGCGGTTTCATCGGGCGTCGGTTCCTGGTCGTGTTGGTTTTTCATGCCTTCGATGCTCTCATAAGACGCTCGCCCCCACAAGTCTGCAGCCACCGTCCACGGATCGAAACCCCCCGGCTGATCATGATCCGCGCCCTGGCTTGTCGAGGCTGCGGCGCAACGCATCGCTGATTTCCAGCCGGGATTCGGTGCGTACAACCTTGCCTGCCGCCTCCAAATCGACGGCAGCGGCTTCAGCTCCGGTTCCGGTCGTCTTCGACGCGTCAAGCTTGGCCCGCAACAAGGCCATCACCATCGGCCAGACCGAGAACTTTCCGACCTTTGCTCGATCTGTCAGGCTGCGCAAATAGCCGCCGGCGCTGTTGATCTGGTCCTGCCGCTGGTAGATCGCGGCAATTGTAATCGCCGCCTGCTGCTCACCCATTGCCGTTCGCGCTTCCTCCCAGGCGCTCGGGCTGATGCCCATGGTCGGCCGGGCAACCTCGGCAGCCGCTAGAAATTCACGCCAGTTGCGGATTCCGCCGNAGAAATTCACGCCAGTTGCGGATTCCGCCGCCGCCCTTCACCAGCCAAAGCATGTTCGGGCAGGCATCCAGCACGATCCCTAGCGGCAGTTCGCGTTTCGGCAGGCTCCGTACGTTGTCGGTGTCCGCAACGTTGGCGCCCGCTTTATCTTTGTCTCCTAAGCCGTTTTCAGATTCAAATTTAGAGTCTGGTTTTGAATTCTGTATGTGGCGTCCATTTTGGGACTCATTGGCGTCCACTTTCTGTGTTTTTACAAATGATTCCAATGCTTCACGCACTTCAGCCCAAAGGCCTTCAAGTTCTTCGGCAATCACCTCGAGAGTCTGCCTAGGTGCAGTGCGTGGTATCTGACCAACAATCGCCTGGTAGGCCTGCTGAACCCTGCCCCAGTTCGCCGGCACGCCTTCCTCAATGCCGGTGTCGATCATCTTGACGATATCACGTCGGCATATGGTAAGCCGCTCCTTAACGAGACGAAATGCCTTCTTCTCAGATCTCACCGCATCCGCAAGATCCTTGAACTCCTCAGCGCGCGCCACGATCGGCGAGATGTCAAAGCCATAGGCTTGCTCGATCTCGCCCCCCTGCCCTTTCCGGGCGAAGCGCTTGCCGTTTGGGCTGTCCCGACGGATGATCAATCCACACTCGACCAGAACGGCCAGGTGTCGCCGTAAGGTCGTTGGGGGCATACCATTGGCGCGGCGGATCAGCTGCTCGTTGGATGGCCATACAACCAGTTCGCTGTCGCCATAAAGCGCTGTGTCCGGATGGAACGACAACAGCGCGTCGAGAATAGCCAAAGCGCGATCAGTGGCGCCCAGAGCGATCCTGGCGTCCTTGATATCTTGGAAGACATGCCATTTGTGGACGGTCGCGTCCTTCGACACCGCCCTTGCAGTCACTTGGCTTGAGATCATGCCAAGCGTCATCGGCCGCCGCCCAAAGGGCGTCGTTGCTAGTGGTTCAGTCATGGTTCTGCCCTTCAGCTTTTAGGCAAAGCGAAAGCGCTCACCAAAATGGCGTCCAATCTCCGGTAGGAGACCCTTGACTGTGATTCGCGGAAGTGAGATTCTCGTTGTCGCCAAACGAACGAGAGGGGCTTCCGAGACGCTGTTTCGGGGGCCTTTCTTTTTACCGCTTGCTACCTCTGTGTTTGTTGCACCAATTTCGTCTGGCTTTGGCCGGGGCATCCACCCCCTTCCAGCGCTTTGCCCACCCTTGTCAGATGACAAGGTTTGAACCCGACTGAATTCACGCTCGCCGCTCCTTCGAAAAGAACCGCTCCATCAGTACGGGCAGCTCTGCTTCGAGGAAGGCATTGAATGCTGCAGCGTGCTCGCCGCCTACTGAAAGCTTGACAGCCGCATCTGAGAAGGTTGCCCTCCCAACGGCTTTGCCATTCGGGCTCCTGAGCTCAATTTCACTGTGCGAGCGCTGTGCCGGCACCTTGACCGCATTCAGCGCATGCCTGAACCGCTCATCCGAGGGGAGCCTCAAAACCTTGTCAGCTGACAAGGTTTTTCGCAGCCGACCAAGCGCAGAGCTGTCAGCGCCAACAGTAGTCGCCAGCGCGAGCCATCGAGGTCGACCAGCCTTGGGAGCACGCCCAATTGCCTCAATCACGTCGAGTGGAAGCACTCTAGACACCGCGCGGAGGCGTGCCAACTCTGGGTCGTCGATGGACAACGCGGCGCGAATATCTCGTGGCTTGATGCCCGCCTCATCCATTCGCCAGGCAAAAAGCGCGCGCTCTATCCAGCTCAAGTCCTGGCGGGCCGCATTTTCGATACCCTGTGCAACGACAAGCTCGCTGTCTGACAATGCAACGACCGTCGCCTTGACGCTAATCCCAAGGTCGACCGCGGCCCGCCAACGGCGATGTCCATAGATGACCTGGTATCGACCTTCCGTGGTCGGATGCCGGCGAACCTGAATCGGAACCTTTTGGCCTTCCTCCGATATCAGCTTCTTCAGTGCCTCGAACTCGACATCACTGTCATCCGGCAATCGATCAGGGAACGGAGATGGATCGATCAACTTTGGATCCAGCTCGGCTCCGCCGCCGGCGTCAACCAGCGCCTGAAGCCGGTCACGTTCTTCCCTGAGTTCGGAAAGAGACCGCTGAGTCGCCCCGATCACGCCTGCACCCACGCGAGGCAGGGGTTGCGCGTGCATCGGAGGCTTCGCGCTCTCTGAGGACGCCGGCTCACCAACTTCCGCGTCCGGTTCGGAAAAGGAACTAAAGTTCGCCAGAATCGACCTCCTAGAGAGGCGCTTGCTCATCATGTTCGTCCCCAGCTCTGGCTAATCAAGCCGAGTATTTGATCGTTGACTGCGTCGATGGACTCTCTCGCACGCTTAGCTGTCGCGGCAGAGATGTTCCCGGATTCAAGCTCGTACAGGGTCCGTTTAGCGAGACCCGCAGTCTCGATGGCGGCACTTTCTACTGCGGTCGACGTAAGGACATCCTCGCTGAAGAGATGTCGGAGCATCGTTACGACGTGAACTTGAGAATGATCCATCGGATCATGCCGCGTAACGACGTATCGAAGAAAGTCCTGTTTCATCGTTGCTCCTGCGTCGCGGATAACCGATATCAAATCGCCCATCATCAACAGGAACTGGCTCATCGACATCACGTCGAGCATCGCCGGATGGACCGTCACCAAGAGACTGGTCGCTGCATAGATTGCACCGAGCGTCAAAAACCCGAGGGAAGGGGGGGTATCCAGAATGACGACGTCATATCCATCTTCGACCTCTCCCAGCGCGAGCCGAAGCCGTTCGAAGAAGATGCTGTCGGACTTGCCTTGCCGTTTCGATAAGAACCGAGGAGTTTCATGCTCGTACTCCATGACCTCAATGTTTCCAGGGATCAGGTCGATCCCGGTAAAATAGGTCTTTCGGATTATCTCCCGGATCGGACGCCGCTCGTCATCGTAGCGCAACGCGGCATAGATGGTCTCATTGTGCTGTACATCCATCTCCGGCTGCGCGCCGAACATGGCCGACAGCGACGCTTGAGGGTCGAGGTCAATCGCCAAGACCCTATAGCCGTGGAGGGCGAGGTAGTGTGCGAGATGCGCGCTCGTCGTTGTCTTGGCACTCCCGCCTTTAAAATTAGCGACGGCTAAAATCTGAAGATGCTCGCCATCACGCCGATGTGGCAAGAAACGCAAAGCTTCGGTAGGGCGTTGCGCCGCGAACAATTCGCGAAGTTCATTAATCTGAGCGAGCGTGTAGGCGCGATGATTGTTCTCAAGTCGAGCCGGCACCGGGCCTTTGCCCTCATTCGACATCAACTTGAGGGTAGATTCAGGTATTGAAGTAAGTCTTGAAACCTCATGAGTCATGAAGTACCTGAGGCTTTTCTGAGCGTGAGGCGGATACATCTGCTGGCGTCTGGCCTGTAGATGGCTAGAGAGCATGCCGGCATGCCGGACAATCTTGTCCGCCGGATCTTCCTGCGGTGCAGCGGTCGCAGTCTGTGCAGCCATTGTCGTAGCAAACCCTTATTGTCGGCCTTTTGGCGGTTTATCGCCCTCTGCCCGACAAAGGTAGGCCACGATTCTTCACGTTCGTCCAGCGCTTTAAGGTTAACAGATACTTAAACGCGACTGCTCGACAATTCGGGATTATCCTCGCGAACTGCAGATTGTCCCACTTATTCCGTTACTTAGGGTCAGACCCAGCCAACAGCAGAGGTAGTGGACCCGCATATTGACGGGATCTCGTGCGCCAGACCGGGACCGTTCCCCTCGCGGGCGGAGCCACGTGGGCGACTCACCTTGTTTGGGGAAGGAGTTCGAAGCAGTCTTGCGGGCCCTGTCGACCGACAAATCCACCTAGGAGATTCTTGTTACCCCCTGGATCTCCATCGAAATGGGGCAGGGCAGGGGGCTTATTGCGCTACAGCCCACTCGCCTTGGTAAGATTGACGCGGAAGCGATCACGCCGGCGCTGTATTTCGGCCGAGGCGTGGCCACGCTGTTTTTGAACATAGCGCTCGTTGACCTCGGCTAAGGAGGCGAGGCCGGCGCGTAGCGAGTACCCAGAAAATTTCATCTCCCGCTTCCCCTCCGAGAGATCACCGCGCTCCCTGGCCGCCAGGGCTGCGCGTTTGACCAATCGTGCCACCTCCTGATCGTTGAGTCGCTCGGATCCCACCGCTTTGCACTGGCCAGTAACACGGCGGAAGAGGGGCCCAGCGCGATGCGGGCCAGCTTCAACCAGGTCCGCAGGGCGACGACAGGGCAGGTGGCGTCGGACGAGCCGCGTCCGATCT
>NZ_AYVL01000072.1 GCF_000502835.1 Mesorhizobium sp. LSJC280B00 | reverse complement strand
GCTTCATTCATCACCAGCCGTCCAGTCGTGCCGCCGCCTCGGCCTTTCCGAGAGCTATCTCTATCGCCGAACGGCATCCGAAAACTTACACAGAACCGGACAGTGTTCCTTGACCTAAATGTCAGGCCCGCGTCGTGCAGACGTTCAGCTTCTAGTTAACGCGTCTTGAAGGCACGAACTCGATAGCCCACTGGACGGTGGGGCGTGACGGAGGCCCGCCAAGCAGATGCGAACAAACTACCGGACGGCTGCCGGCAACAGTGAAGCCGTCGTACCGTCAAAACCGGCATGGGCCGGCTCGTGGCCGGAGCCGCCGCCCGAGATGACCGTGTAGCCCTTCTCGGTGACTGTCAAAGTCACGATCCTGATCCGCGGGTCAAAGAGCGCCTCCAGCAGCTGAGCGGGGCCCTCCGGTGCGACAAGAATATGGCCGATAGAACCGACTATCCGAAGGCTCGTCTGTTCATCTTGACGACTGACAACTGTGTACAAACCATCTTGGGGAGCAAGCGCGTCCCGCGTGTCCGAACTCCGGGGGAGGCTGCAATGATGCCCCAATCGAGTTGTCCCGCGGCCAAGCAATCACCGTATAGATTGCCTGATGGGCCCTGTGGAAGTTGCCGATACCGAGATGCACGATTCCGGGCGTCACACTCCGTCGATCGTACCGATGAATTTGGACACCGGCTGATGCGAGCGCCAAATTGGCGTAAGAACGACGATTTTCCATTGTATGCAGCTCAATCGAAATGGAGACCACCGTTCATGTCGATAACCTCACCCGTGATGAACCCGGCTAGAGGTGACGCGAGGAATGAAACGGTGTGGGCGACTTCTTGAGGTTCGCAAAATCGCCCGACCGGGATTTGAGCAAGCTGGGCCGCGCGCTGTTCGTCGTTGAGCTGTTCGGAAACCATCGGCGACATTACGTAGGCGGGCGCAATTGCATTGGAGGTCACGCCCTGGCCAGCGGTCTCGCGGGCAATTGAAAAGGTCAGCCCGATCATCGCGCTCTTCGAAACTGAATACGCCGTCCCTGCGGTCAAGCCTCCGCTTTTGGCGGCATAGGAGGAGATATTGATCACCCGACCCCACCGTTTCGAGCGCATCCCAGGAAGAAATATCTGGGCGAGAAGGAATGCGGCTTCTACGTTGACTATGTTGACCCTTCGCCATTCCTCGATCGAGGTATCTGCCATTTTGTGGTTCGACAGAATGCCAGCATTGTTGACCAAAATGTCGACCGAACCGAAGTGCTGAAGAACCTTCTCCGCCGCCGCGCGCGTTGAACTCTCAACTGCCAGATCAACACCGACGGCAACGGCGCCATGCCCTATCCGCGACGCCAGCGCCTCTGCGGCCTCGGGGAGCAGATCCAGGACTGCTACTTGAGCGCCGGCGCGCGCCAGTTCCACTGCGATTGCGGAGCCGATAGCGCCTGCGCCTCCAGTTACGACAACGGTTTTTCCTTCTAGCGATTGCAAGCGGGAATTCTCCATTGCTTGGTCAGACGGCGGCATGGCGTGTCTCCGACACATGCGCGTCGAAAAGGACAAAGATTTTATCGAGATGGGCGACCAATGCGGCTTCCGCACCGGGTCCGTCATTGGCATCCAGCGCATCCAGAATTGCCAAATGCTCCTGCAGCACCACCGCAAACCGTGCGGCATTGCCGGAGAAACGAATAAAGCGAGTCAGCTTGGCTTTAGCAGCGTGGATGGTCGTCCAAACTCCCGGTCGCTGCGCGAAAGACGCAAACAATTGGTGAAAATTCTCGTCATTGTCGTGAAATCCGTCAATATCGCCCTCAGCGATACTCCGTTCTTGAGCCGCCACCAGTGAACGCATTTCAGCGCTCATCGCTGGCGTCCAACGCGGCGCAACTTCGCGAAGAAGGCAAGTTTCCAGGGAACGGCGGACAAAATGGCTGTCTTGGATGCTGACGATATCAATTTGCGAAACAAAACTGCCGAGCTGCGGAAAGACACTTACAAGTCCGTCTTCGGCCAATCTTTGGATCGCTGCCCTCACAGGTGTGCGAGACACATTGAACTGGCGACACACCGCGTTTTCACTAATCGATTCGCCCGGCAAGAGCTTCGCACGCACGATTGCCTCGCGCAGGACGGAGTAAATTTGCTCACTCGCCGAACTGCGCCGGTTCAAAAACACGTCTAGTTCAGCCAATCCGGAAGACATGGCTTTCGCTCCATTCTGGTCGAAACGCGATATCGCGTTCCGCTCGCCTTCTTGCACAATGTCCTCCGAAAAATGCCATCAACAAAAAAGCAGTTGCACCTTGTATACAAGTGTACTAGAACTTCTGCGGTGAATGCAAGGCATTTGCGCTGGCGGTCTCGACAATTTTAAGCGGGAAGGCGGCGCTCTCAACGGGAGGAGTTTTGATGTCGAACTATTTGCGTCGCGTGCTCGCGATTGGACTGCTATCCGCAATAGGCGTGGGGTCCGCCTTCGCCGCTGGAGATTCAAAAATTGCGCTGGTTCCCGGAGGTCCGCACCCCTACTTCGCGGCGTGGGAGCAAGCTGGTAAGGATGCTGCCAAGGATTTTGGCCTGGCCGCAGCAGACTATAAGGTGCCGCAAAAGTGGGAACTCAGCCAGCAGAACCAGCTGCTCGAGAGCCTTTTGACCCAGGGTTACAACGGCTTTCTGATTTTCCCAGGTGACCCCGTCGGATCGGTCAGTACCGTCGACGAGCTCGTGTCCAATGGCGCGCCTGTCATCGGCGGCGCAGGGTGCTTCAAGGATCCTTCTTCAGCAACCTTCTGCCTCGGCACCGACACTGGCAATTCAGCATACATTGGAACCAAGGAGCTTTTGAAAACACTGACGGGCACCAAGAAGCGCATTGCTCATTTCACCGGCTTCCTTGTTGATCCGAATACCCAGCTTCGCATCGACGCCGTCAAAAAAGCGGCGGAGGAAGAAGGCGCAACGGTCGTCCAGGTCATCGCTGACATTGATGCGCCCGAGCCAGCCGAGGAAAAGATTAATGCCTACCTGGCAGCTCACGCCAACGACGTCGATGGCATCATCACGACCGCTTGGGTCCCTGCGGTTGTAGCCTCGAACGCAGTCCGAAAGATCGGCGACAAGCGGATCAAGATGGTAGCCATTGATCACGATCAAGTTGTGTTGAAGGCCATCAAGGATGGCTTTGTGAATGGCACAATGCTGCAGAATCCGTATGGCCAAGGCTATATCGGCACTTTCGTTCTCGACAAGCTTCGTTCGGGTTGCGCGGTCAAGACCGATGCGCCTTTTAAGAAGAATGCCCTCACTGACAAGTTCATCGACTCGGGAACCGTCTATGTCGCGGCCGACAAAATCGACACTTATGTTGACGCCATGCGCGACACGACCAAGAAGCTCTTTGAAACCTTCCAGGCGACTTATCTGACCTGCAAGTAACGAGACTTTCGCCAATGCCGCCGGGCTGCGTTCAAGCAGACCCGGCGGTCGTCCAACCAAATTGCACGGTGTCTGTCGTGACCCAGAGCCAGGCCTGATAAGATGGCAGCCTAGCCATTGAAGGTGCGAAACCATGTCTTATTCAGATGTGCCGGCGAAGGGTCCCAGTGGCGACATCGTCGGCAAGCCGCGCAGGAATGCCACCGAGACGCGATTCTATCTGACCAATGAGTTTGGGCTCATTGCCCTCATTGTGGTCTTTGCGCTGGGCTTCAAATTCACAACAGAGGGTTTCTTTTCGGCCTTCAATTTGTTCACCCTCGGTCGTATCGCAGCCGTCAACATCATGATCGGCTTGGCCATGATGGTCGTCGTTATGACTGGGGGGTTGAACCTTGCTGTAGGGGCGATCGGCGTTTGTGCCGCAATGACTTGCGGCTATCTCATTGAGGTCGTCGGGCTTCCGTGGCCACTCGCAATTCTCTCAGCCGTGGCCCTTGGCGCCTTGCTGGGCTTTATCAACGGATGGACTTCCGTTCGCACAGGATTGCACAGCTTCATCATCACGCTCGCGACAATGAGCATTTTCTTCGGCGTAATGATCTTCCTGACGCGTGCAGAATCCTATCGCGCTCTGCCACCCGTCTTTGCAGCGTTCGGACGCATCAAGCTGTTGGGTTTTTTCTCTCCGCTCCTCCTGGTTAGCCTCATGGCTGCATTGGTTCTAGGATATCTTTATAATTTGACAGCGGTTGGGCGGGAGATGCTGGCTGCTGGCGCCAAGCCCGAAGCGGCGGAGATGTCCGGCATAAATGTCGGGCGCATCTTCATATACTGCCACATGCTGTCTGGCGCGCTCGCCGCCTGCGCGGCTCTGATGCTAGTCGCACGCAATGGAGCGGCGATCCCATCAATGGCGGGACAACTCGGACAGGACTGGCTGCTCATCGCGTTCCTTGGTCCTGTGTTGGGGGGAACACTTTTGGCGGGCGGCAAGGCATCGGTGCTGGGGACGTGCCTAGGTGCGTTTCTGGTGACGATGCTGACTAGTGGTTTGCTTCTATTACAGCTGGGCGATTTCTGGATTCAGAGCTTTTTGGGTCTGCTTTTGCTGGCTGCGGTATTGATGGACAAAACACGCCGAACCTTTCTGGCCCGGAGGAACATGGCATGAACGGCTCCTTCGCCAACGCCGTGCGGAGCGACTGGTTTGGGCCGCTGCTGGTTACGATCGTCGCCGTTGCGATCGTGGGGGGCTTCAACCCATCATTCCTATCGCCATTGAATATTCAGGTGCTGCTGCTCGCAATTGCAGTAAATGGCCTGATCGCGTTTTCGCAAATGCTCATCATCGCTATCGGTCAGATGAATTTGTCTGTCGGGGCTATCGGCGGTCTTTGCGCTATTGTTTTCGCCGGCATGATGGACGCGTGGCACGTGCCCGCATCCCTTGCCGCCTTAACCGCGCTGTCGCTCGGGGTCATATGCGGCGTAATAAACGGATTTCTGATCGCCCGAACTGGCATTTCGGCGTTCGTAATTACCCTCGCCAGCCTGTCCGTTTACAAGGGCATCAATTTGGGCATCACACATGCCCAACCCTTTTATGATATCTCAGACGGCGTGAAATCCATCGGACAGGGCGCGATCTTCGGGATCATTCCTTGGTTGATGCTCCCGACCATGGCTGTCGGGCTAGCCTTGTGGTTCATGCTTAATCGGCAACCCATAGGGCGGTTTATTTTGGCAGTCGGCGGCAATCAACATGCCGCAGAATTGTCGGGAATATCGATTGCAAATACAGTTGTCATCGCGCACGCCCTTTCGGGGTTTCTTGCAGCGCTTGCCGGTCTTCTCCTTGTTGCCCGTTTACAAATGGGTCAACCGACGATCGGCGACGACTGGCTAATTTTGTCTTTTGCCGCGCCCGTGATCGGCGGCGCGGTCTTGGCCGGCGGACACGTCAGCGTGCCCGCTACGCTGCTCGGGGGGTGATCGTTGCAATAATCACACAAGCCCTAGTGCTTTTCGACATCGACCCGTTCCTCGTGCAGGTCGTGCTGGGCGCAATGATCTTGGCGGCAGTCGGCGCCAATCGTTTTCGCGAAAGTCGTTTGTCACGAAATCTCAAGAGGCTCTGAAATGGCGAGCGAGATAGCGTTCCAGGCTCTGGGCATTGAGAAGTCCTTTCCAGGCGTAAAGGCCCTAAAGGGCGTTTCCCTGACACTTAAAACTCATTCCATACATGCTTTGCTCGGCGAAAACGGCGCAGGGAAGTCAACGCTTATCAAGATCATTACCGGTGTTCACCACCCCGATGCCGGCCGCCTCATCCTGGAGGGCCAAGAGGTTCATTTCGGCTCGCCGCGCGAGGCCATCGCTCATCGTGTTGGCGTCGTACATCAAGAACGGAATCTTATCCCGAGGTTTTCTGTTGCGGAAAATATCCATCTCGAGCAACTTGGGGCTTCGTTGCTAAAGCCGGTGGACTATGCCGACTTGAACAAGCAGGCCGCTCGTTGGCTTGAGGCCCTCGGCCTAGACATCGACCCAAGAACCCCGGTATCGCGCCTTAGCGTCGCCAAGATGCAGCTGGTCGAAATCGCCAAGGCCTTGTCTCTGCGCTCGCGAGTGCTTCTCCTGGATGAACCAACCGCATCACTTACCTCGAGTGAAACTGATCTATTATTCTCGTTTTTGCGAAAGCTGCGAGACCAAGGCGCCAGCCTGCTATTTGTCAGCCATAAGCTGGAAGAAGCGCAGGAGCTTTGCGACAGCGTCACAGTGCTGAGGGATGGGTCGAATGCCTGTGAAAGCCGGCCAATGGAGGGCCTGGGGCGGCAAGACATTGTCCGATTGATGATCGGCCGGGCCGAGGGTGAAGGCGGCTGGCGGGAGCGCAACTCGACTGGGGCTCCTCCGGCCATCGAGCTCAAGAACATTGAAACATCTTTAGGCCATTCGGACGTCAATCTGCATGTCCGACAAGGCGAGATTGTGGGCCTCTATGGCCTCGTGGGCGCCGGAAGGACCGAGCTTGCAAAATGCATCCTGGGTCAGTTTCCGCTGACGGCTGGTCCCGTCGAGATCGACGGGAAGCCGGTTAAGATCAGGTCGGTCGGCGAAGCCATCCACACGCATCNATTGAACCTTGCTGTAGGGGCGATCGGCGTTTGTGCCGCAATGACTTGCGGCTATCTCATTGAGGTGGTCGGGCTTCCATGGCCACTCGCAATTCTCTCAGCCGTGGCCCTTGGCGCCTTGCTGGGCTTTATCAACGGATGGACTTCCGTTCACACAGGATTGCACAGCTTCATCATCACGCTCGCGACAATGAGCATTTTCTTCGGCGTAATGATTTTCCTGACGCGTGCAGAATCCTATCGCGCTCTGCCACCCGTCTTTGCAGCGTTCGGACGCCTCAAGCTGTTGGGTTTTTTCTCTCCGCTCCTCCTGTGGGCCTCTATGGCCTCGTGGGCGCCGGAAGGACCGAGCTTGCAAAATGCATCCTGGGTCAGTTTCCGCTGACGGCTGGTACCGTCGAGATCGACGGGAAGCCGGTTAAGATCAGGTCGGTCGGCGAAGCCATCCACACGCATCGTGTGGGATACGTCAGCGAAGATCGAAAGGGCGAAGGTCTGGTCTTGATGCATTCGGTGCTGTCAAATGCTGGAATTGCAGTGTGGCGCCCCCTTTCGGCACTTCTCGGATTNCTTGAGGTGAAAACACCCAGCCTCGCGCAGACGGTGGCCAACCTTTCGGGTGGCAATCAGCAGAAAATCAGCGTCGCCAAATGGCTGGCGGCAGGCGTCAAAATCTTGCTGGTTGACGAGCCGTCAGTCGGCATCGACATCAAGACCAAGGCTTACCTGCACGATTTGCTGCGCGA
>NZ_AYVL01000071.1 GCF_000502835.1 Mesorhizobium sp. LSJC280B00 | reverse complement strand
CTGTCCCGAACTTACTGAAATCCGTGTCCGCGACTTACTGAATTCCTTGTCCGGGACTTTGCGAAACCCGCACGCCTGCTTCACCATGCGGTGCGAAGGATCGAGTTATCGGCTCCGCCAGCACGCCGAGCTCATGCCCGAACACTTGCGATCAAAAGCCTCCATCACGCCGCCGACATTAAATCCACCATCGCGGCCGCGCGGCCGGCCACCGAAAAATGGACACCCCTCCGCGACAGTCTGAGCGGCGAAACTGGGGAATTTTACTTCGGNCGCGGCCGGCCACCGAAAAATGGACACCCCTCCGCGACAGTCTGAGCGGCGAAACTGGGGAATTTTACTTCGGCACTTTTGGGGAAAATTCGAGCGGCATTGACAGCTGTCCCCCCTGATGGTGATCACCGTTGAATGGTGAAGCAGGCGATCCAAGATTGCCGTGGCCACCACGGGATCTCCAAAAACGCTCCCCCATTCACCCACCGAACGGTTGGAGGTAATCAGGATCGATCCCTTCTCGTAGCGGCGCGATCTGCGCGCCATGGGCGAAGACAGCGAGGAGATGCTCGATGGGTCGCCCAAGCTCGGCAGGTGATGGAGACCGTTCGACCCAAGTACAGCTGCCGGACTTGCGATAAAATCATCCAGGCGCCGGCACCAGTTAAAGCCATTGCACGCGGTAAGCTCGCTCGCCCATATCATGATGGCGAAAGGGGTTATCATCTGCCCTTCTACCGTCAGGCACAGATGATGGCCGCCAAGGGCGTCGATATCGAGCGAACCACGCTGCGCGCAGCGCCGGCTATGCCGCCGCCTTGCTCGATCCGATCTACAACCACATCCGTGAGATCGGCCGTGCCCGCACCAAGATCCACACCGACGACACGCGCTTCCGATCCTGGCGCCCAGCAACGGCAAGACACACAAGGGCGCGCTCTGGGTTTACCTCGCCGACGATCGCAACTCGGGTTCGCAGGAGCCGCCGATCGCTTGGTATTGCGCCACCATGGGCCGCGCCGGCGAGAGCGTGATGACTGAGCTCGCCGGATTTGCCGGCACGCTCCAGGCCGACAGTTTCAGCGGCTATAACCAGATCTACAAGGGCGGCGCCATTCGAGAAGCCAACGTTCACGACAGCCAGCCGACCGAGCTCAGCACGACAGCGAAGGCCGATATCCAGGCGATCTACCGGATCGAGCGAGAGATACGGAGGCTCCCGCCCGCCGAGCGATTTTGCCGCACGACGAAGGCGGACCCGACCACTGGTCCGCGCGCTGCGACGACAGCTTAAGCGCCGGGGCAACGGTTTGTCGCGCCATGCCGATATCGCGAAGGCCTTCGCCTACGGCACCAGGCGATGGCGCGCGTTCAACCGCTTCCTCTACGATGGCCAGCTCGAGCCCGACAACCTGATCGCGGAGAGGGCCATTCGGATCGCTCGACCGTGTTGCTGTCGATCTCGATGCGACCGTCGTCGAGGATGCGCGAGAAACCTTCCCAGCGCGAGAGCGTATAGCGGACCGCCTCAGCGAGTTGTGTCTTCTGGCTAATCAGGCCGAGCTTCTCTCGCAGCCAAGGTTCGAGGTCGGCGATAACTCAAGCGCTCTTTGGCGTTCGTCAGTCGATCGGCCGCGAATGGCGTCCTCAATCTTGTAGAGCTCGGCGATCCGTCTCAGCGCCTCGCTGGCAATCGGCCCGGGACTAGCTGCTGCGAGTTCATAAAAGCGTAGGCGCACGTGTGCCCAGCAGAAGGCGAGCGTGACGCCACTCTTTCGGCCAGCACGCGATAGCCGCCATAGCCGTCGACCTGCAAGATCCCGGTGAAGCATGCGAGATGAGCGATCGGACGCTCGGCCTTTTGATCCGGCGCATAGACATAGGCGACGCCCGGCGGGTCTTCGCCATTCCATGGTCGGTCATCGCGGGCATAGGCCCAGAGCTGCCCAGTCTTCGTCTTGCCGCGACCGGGATCGAGCACCGGCGCCTTCGTCAGCAAAGAGCTTCGGTGAAGTCTTCAGCTTGCCAAGCAGCCGTTCATGCACCGGACGCAGGTGCCACCCATCTGTTCAGGCGCCAGTGCCATCGATAGCCACAGGCATTAGGATCCCACCCCGCCCAACGTTCATCACAGCATCGAAGCTTGCTCGCGACTGAAAACCTGCGAAGCGGCCTCCGAATACATAGCAGTCAATTCCATATCCCATTTTCTTGATCGAATGACTTGAAGGGTGCAGAGCCGTGACTTGTCTCGGTCTGACGTACTCCTGAACGACAGATGGGTTGCGGGCGGCCAGGTCAATTTGTCTCTCCCACATTTCTGAGGATGTGAAACGCCCAACTAAGACATGCTCGCCACGCGTCGCATTAGAGGGCTTTAGAACAAGATTGGCCTTGTTCTCCCGGATGTAACCGATGAGATCAATCCGACGCCCCTCGAGGTTGGTTGTTACTCCCGATTTAACAAGGCGTGTCCATGGAATGTGGCGTGCAATAAGCTCGACCTGCTCGGCATTGAAATTCGAGCGGAACCGATCATCGCTGAGTACAGCAAGGATCGCCTTGTCAGACAATACCCACTGGGAGATCCAAGGGTTTATCGAAACCACCTCTTGAGCTGCACACGCATCTAAGTACTCTCTGCATTCCTCATGTTTGATTATTTCTCTAACATCGAGCTTATTGTAAACAAGATCGATGAGTTCGCCATCGGGCCCGACTAGACCGCGGGACGTTCGCTTCATCGCGGTAATGTCTAGTAATTCTGCTTTTATGCCCACGTGTCCAAGGCCGCTAACAATCCAATCTACTTCGTTTGTATAACGACCACGAAAGTTGACCACGGCGGCGGTTCTGAGCTCACAGCCAGTTGCAGCGCGATAGGCAGACACCAGCTCCCGAACAAAGCAGTTCGGATCCTTCGCGAAAGGCTGCCTACTCACATCAAGAGCTAGGCCCTGCACCAATGGATTGGGTATACCGCTCCACACTTTTGCCGCGAGGCCGTTCTGAATAACGCCGCCCGGCCCTTCGGTATTCGTTTCAAGTATCTTATAATAGCCGTCACTTCCGAATAAGCCATCCAGCCGGCATATTCTTACAAGCGGCCGATGTTTTGGAAGACAAGCAGTCCAATGCCTCAAATGTTTATAGGTTGGAAACAGGTCCTGCACCTCTTCGTTGCAGCAATATAGCTCAGCGGCAACATCAAGAAGGTTGATCATGCCCTCAGCGATTGCGCTGAGGTGGTTTGCCAGATCGTCGTCTATCGCTAGGGGCCGGAGACATACGGGATACGCCAGCCCCTCAAAGTGCATGCCGGCCTCTGCAATGGCCCGGGAAAGTTCGTCTTGAGCCCCCCAGATCGAGGCTGACTCGCAAGTTGCCAGTTCGCGGACTCGGCGCTCAATTCGAGTATCCGCGTCGCTGATTGCAGGCTCTATTGCAATTTCCGCGGGGCCAGACCCTATCTGAGTTGTCATGAGCAGCTCCTATCTAATCGCCTTATCGGTATTGCGTTTGCGAGACCCGACAGATTCTCGGGACAGCGCGAGTTTAGCTCCTGGGATTGATCCGGTATGGCAGTCAGCAGCGCGCATCTCAGCTTCGTTTCGCGTTGTGTGGCCGGGCCGTTTTGTCGCCCGTTGCTAGCTGGGGCAGTTGAAAGATAGTGCGTTGAGGTTTTTTCGGGAACTGCCAAATCTGGTGGCTTGACGTTTCCAGGACACCGTCCTCTTCCCTGATCTGAACCACGACGCCCCGCCGCCATGGGGAACTATGACGCCGCGTCGAGTGCGGTGCAGAAGCTCGATGCGGTTGGTTCAGCAATGGCCAGCGCCCTGAGCACCGCTGCCACACAGATCGCGGAAGAACTGTTCGAGATGTCTCAGTTGTCGATGAACGGCAACGGGCCAACCCGAAATTGCTGAATGTACGAAGTTAATTTTGGCAGCGTCGATCTGCTCTGCAATGGCAAGGTCCGCGCTGAGGCGGCCTGTGCCTTACGACGTGCCGCTAGCGCGGTATTCGCATTCGTGCCGCCGAGGTTGGGCGCGAGATTGTCGCAGATACACTTCAGAGCAGGCATGCCGCATACTTATCTCGATCCTAGCATCGGCGCCATGACCGCAAAGTGCTCGGCACCGCCATTGAAGATCCGGGCAACTGCAAGGAGTCCCGATCTGTTGGCCTCAGCCTCGGTAAAGCTCGCAGAACCATCGGCTGTTGGGCATTCTGCGGCGTGAGGAGACAAACGCGGCAATCATGAAAGTTGCCGACGAAGGTATCCCATCAACCCCGGCGGGGCCGAGTGGGAGGACATCTGGCCGGCGTCATGGTCGGGGCATTTGCAATTGGCGGAGCTGCCACTCTTCTTGCTATCACGATGTTCGGTTCGTGCGCCACCCACACAGGTGGTCATAAATAGCTGGAGCCGCCTTGGCCGGCGTGCATCGGTCGGTCGGCAACGGCTGGACCTTCAGTGCCACCCCACCAGATGGGCATGGAGCTGTTGGTCGCGCCATCCAGGGCCGCGGTCGGCCAGTAGCATGATGAGCGCGCTGCCGTCGCTGGTCCAGCGTATGTCTTCGATGGTGCCGGGAATATCGCGAAGCGATCTCAACGTGCCCCAGAAAGGATGAACAGGTCGGCCTTGTTTCGAGTCTTGCGTCAGACGTAATGGCGATCTGATCGTCGACAGGCGAGAAGCGCGGTGCGGAGTAGCCGTTCGACCATGTTTCAGTTGGGCCGCAGCGCCATCGCGGCCAAATCGCCATTAGTCGAAAGCCCGACAAAGTTGCGACAAGGCACATAGTCCGAATCGGGCGCGAAAAGCCAACGTTTTGGACTGCTTACGTTTTTTGCGCTGGCATACCTTTTGCTCCTCGAGATGCGACGTTCACCAATCAACGGAGCCGCCCGATGTCCATATCGACGATCTCGCGTGAGAGATATCCCTCGGCCAGTTGATCGCGACGGAACAGGCATATGCAGGAGAGATCATCGGCGAAGACCCGGTCTTTTGTCGGACGGGGAGGGGCGGGCGCACATTCGCAAGCGGTCGACATCGTTTCAAGCTCCTGTACTTGCCCGGACCATGCTTCGCGGGTCGGCTGTGCCCAGCCGTACTTGGTAACGCGCAATACAGTACGGGACGAGCGTTAGTCAAGCAACTTTCTAAAACCAACCACAGGAGAATGGCACATGGCTGATGAATTAACTTATGGCGAAGTTTATGCTCCGATCTATGAAGAATACACCACCCTGCAAGGTAAAGTGGATGAGGTGGACGAGACGGTCGCCTTTCTTGAGCGATATTGCAGGGGGGGCATTGCTCTCGAACTGGGTATAGGCGACGGACGAGTGGCAGTGCCGTTGAGCGGCCGCGGCGTCAAGGTCGAAGGTATCGATAACTCGTCCAGCATGTTGAAACTTCTCGCCAAGCGCACTGATCTAATCAAGGCTTGGCAGGGAGATATTGCCCATTTCAGCTCAGAGCAACGCTACAGTCTGGTGTATTGCGTTTATTTCACGTTCACGCTGCTCTTCACGCGCGAAGAGCAAATAGCTTGCCTCCGATCTGCAGCGGAGGCGCTAGATGATGAGGGGATTTTGGTGATAGAATTGGGTGTACCAGGCTTGAATCCACTGATCGGCGGCCAGAAGACTACAACGGCACGGCTAGTCAATCATGAGAATACGATTGTCAATGTGTCTGTCCACGACCCACTAAACCAAAACTTGGTTTCAACCCTCCTCTGGTTTTCTGGTACGTCGGTCAGACGTTTACCGCAACGCGTTCGTTACGTTTATCATCAGGAACTTGATACCATGGCCGAATGTGTGGGGCTTGAGCTAGCGGAGCGTTGGGGAGATTGGGCGAGAGGTACGTTCACCAAAGGATCCGAACGTCATATCTCGGTCTACCGCCGAAGCAGCACGAGTCCGAGGATCTTCCGCGGCAAATAGGTTAAAGCCTCTATTGCGGGTATCGCTTTTAGGTCGTGCTGACGATTTAACTATCTGAGCCATATCGCGATTGCGGCGAGTTTCACGAAGCCGGTGAAGTTGGCGAGGAGCTTGTGCTATCGGGTGCGATGCGCCTGAACTGCTTGAGTTTGTTGAAGAAGAGCTCGATACGGTTGCGCTCCTTGTAGAGATCGACTGTGGCGCGACAATTCTGGGTTCTTCTCCGCATATTTGGTGCAGTTGTGGGATTCACGGACGGTGCGAATAAGTTCATAGAGCCGGAACCGCAGTCGGCGCCGTGATTTGCCCGTGCTCCATGCCTTCGGCTCAGCTGATTTCGCTCGAGCTTCGATTTTCCTGATTCTCCCGCAGGCCGACAGGGTTGTGCTTGTTGCCCGTGCGAAGGCGATGGAATCCTGCTGTCCATGTTGCGGCTGCCGAACCCGCCGCGTCCACGGTGACTACATGCGCCAGTTGACCGATCTGCCGTGGCAGGGACGGGTTGCCGAAATCCAGCTTCACGCACGACGGTTTCGATGCGCTGATCCACAATGCCCGTGACGGATCTTCACCGAGAGGTTCCTGAGACGGTTCGATCGAAAGCTCAACGCGCGGTTCGACTCCGCGAAAGCCAGCTGGCGATCGCATTCGCGGTGGGTGGCGAGCCGGGCTCACGCATGTCGGACAGGCTCGCCATGCCGATGAGCGGCGACACACTGTTGCGGATGATCCGCGCGGCCGGGTTCGGGCCGCCGCAAGCGCCGCGTGTAGTCGGCATTGACGACTGGGCCTGGCGCAAGGGGCAGCGCTACGGACCGATCATCTGTGACCTGGAGCGCAATCGCGTGCTGGATCTGTTGCCGGATCGCAATGCCGACACGGTCGCATCATGGCTGGAACGCCATCCTGGCATCGAGATCATCGCGCGCGATCGTGCCGGCGTTTATGCTGAGGGCGCCCGTCGCGGTGCGCCCGATGCAACAGGTCGCGGACCGCTGGCATCTTCTCCAGAACCTGGGTGAAGCGATGCGTCTGGCCGTCAGCCGCCATCGAAAAGCTGTCACCGCCGCTGGGAAGATCATGGCGCCCAAGATGGCCGGAAACGACGACGCCACTCCGGAACCACCGGTAGAAACTCCCCGAAACTTGATTGCCTGCGCCGGTCGCGGCGCAACCAACGCAGTGAGCTCTGTGCTGAAATCGTTCAGTTGCGGGAGGCCGGTCTGTCGCCTCGACAGATCGCGCCCCGGATTGGCATGAGCGTCAGAACTGTCGAACGCTGGCTTGCAGCGGGCGGTGAGCCCGAGCACTGGCGGCCACGCGCTCCGTCCTCATGGATCCTGTTCGCGACTATCTCGAAAGACGCTGTGAGGAAGGCCAGCGCAACGGATGCAATGGTGGCCGAACTCAAGGGCCGCGGCTTTTGAAGGTAGTAAGGCAACCGTAGCCCGCAAGGAGCGGTCATCGATAGCTCCATCAAATTCGCGATGGCGGCCGCCATCGCGCCGGAACTGTGCATGGCTGCTGAGCGAAGACCCGACACCTCTCGATGAGCAGACCGAGCTGTTCCTTCACCATCTCCATGAAATGCGCCGGAGCTTTCAATCGCGGGCGAACTCGCCCGCCGTTTTGCTGCGATGATACGCGGCAACGATGATGCCGGCCTCGAGCAATGGATCGCCGATGCCACGGACAGTGAGCTGGCCTCCCTTGTAGCAGGCATAGGCCGTGACATTGAAGGCTGTCCGGGCGGCAATCACCCAGCCCTGGAGCACGAGCCCCCGAAGGTCAGATCAACCGTCTCAAACGATCAAGCGCCAGATGTATGGGCGCGCCGCCTGTTCAATCCTCCGGAGCCGACTGCTGGCAGCCGCTTGACCCAACCGGAAAAAGGGACACCCAAAAACGTAGTCCCTGCACCAAATATGCCGAAGGACCCTTGATTGACGCAACGCTCGCAGCTTCATTGTCGCGCCGCAATCGACGTCTTAGCGCGCTGGAGCTTGCGGTTGCGCTTTGGCGGGATGACGATCTCTCCCGGCCTCGGCGATCCAATCGGCGCCAAGCCGCTCCGGCAGATCGCGCCAGCGGCCGCCGGAGCGCGCTATCCACAGCGGTGCGTCGAGGAACTTGTGGTCCTTTGCCCATGACCGGATCGAAGGTATCGATCAGTCTCCCAGATGAGGCAATATTCGGAACGGATAGGTTTCCTAACTCCGCTCTCTGTCAAATTAGAGCACGTCCCGCGGTCAATGAATCGATTGTCCTGTCCGGCGAGACGCTGCATGGTCTCGCCAAGCGGCACGAACTGCCGCGTAACCTGATCCGCATCTGGGT
>NZ_AYVL01000070.1 GCF_000502835.1 Mesorhizobium sp. LSJC280B00 | reverse complement strand
AAGCGAGGATGCATCGTAGCACACGGGGAGATAATCGTCGGCAACACGGGCATGTCGTGCTTCGTTGCGCTTAACTTCTCGTTCCCGCGGACCACTCAGAGCGAAACTTATCTGGCGAAATTGGGTGAGATGATGCACAGGTGGGCTGGCCGGTGATGGCTCCATCAGATCGAACGTTTGATGCTGCAGTCTCGTGGATTCGCGGCCGTCTCGCACGCGTTAAGATTCGCCGCTTCATCAGGGGCGGCATATTGCCCGCCGAGCAGGTCATGCGTTGCGCTCCCTATCAAATTCGCGACAGCGACCTCGAAGATGAGCGGATCAAGGCCGAACTGGCGCGCAAAACCCGTGTCGCACCAAAGAGGACAATCAGGAATCGCTGTTTTCTGCCGTTTGAAAAAGGGGGTGCATAATAATTCAGTCTTCGTGACCTCACGCAGATGCGCCCGCTCCGCCGCCGTGAGATAGAAGCTCTCATTGGGGCGATACGATTCGAGGAACGCGCGATTGTAGCCGATCGGCTTGCGGACATAAGCCTGAATCTCGGCGCCGGGCTCGGAGAGCGGCGGGACGGCTTCGGCTTCCGCCCATGCCTCGGCGCGTCCGGCGGCCATACCACGGTGGCCTGCGCTTGCGGCAGACGATAGCGCGCCCAGCGGCCTTCGCCTCCCATGACGAGGCGGCGGTGATCGAGGAGGTATTGAGGCGGTATTGCAGGATGCGGCGCGTTGGCGGCTCTTGCAGCCAATCGACAATCTGCTGTGCTGGAGGCCTCGCCTTCGCGGCGGCGAACGGCCTCCTCGATCGTCTGCAATTCCTTTGCCATGCGGACTCCTGCTATTGCGCGTAACGCCTACTTATGCGCAGTGCTGGACGCATCGATTGACGGAGAGCTGATCTCGAAAGCGAACTGGAACCTGGTTCTAGACGAGATTCTGCTGCCTGGCGATGAAACGCCTCGGTGGTTTCGAGGACCTGCGCAAAACTCTGTCCCGTGAACACGGTCAAGGGGCGCAAGAATGACGAAGGCTACCGATTTGTCCGTGCAGGGCCAGGATGCAAACGCAGCCTGCAGGACAGTGGTACGCCGAAGCCCATGATCACCCAGAAGGGCACTCCTATGAGGCGGCAAGCGGCAGTTGATGCCGGAAAGTGGAGCACTGGCCGCACAACGGATTGAACAACCCCGCTGACAATTTCCATGTGCCGTTGCGAATGGACGATGCGGGGCTTCCGATCACCGGAAACCCTTCAGCGCTTCGTCTCGATCTTCTCCGCCCTGCACAACCTTTTCGTTCCACCTCGCTCAAGACACTCCGCGTTTGCAATCCATCTTTACCCATCTGAACGCAATGGCGGAGCGGAAGCCCGTGACTGCGCTCTACACAGCAGCGCACACCGCTGGAGCGCGTTCATACGCAGACAACGTGACAGCCTCGGTGCTGGTTGCCCTGCCGCACGATGGCGCCAGCGGTGCATCTCTCGCCAATTACCTCATGCCGCGCCAGATGGCCCTTCTGCTAACACTAACCTGTTCACCTTTAACACTTCTTCATCAAAGCATCACAAAGCTCCTGTGCGTACACACGCAGTTGTTCTCAACATAATCAACTACTTACCACACAATGTCGCACTCCCGTCGCTACGTTGACGGAAACTCTATAAATGATATTCTTCGGCCAACGGTTTGGTAAGACACAGAGGGTCACCCGATGGTCGGATGTATTTTGGCGTTATCCGCATTTTGTTTCTGAAAGAGCAGTGGTAAACGATGAGATAGGGATCGTCTGGCAGTAGGACAGCGAAGCTTTGCTCGGTAGACCCTCGTTCGAACCCAAGTCCCTCAACCAGTTCAGGACATCTCTATTTTAGTTGCCGGCTCCTTGGAAGCTCCGTAGCGAAAGCGGTTGCCGCTGACCTCGTCAATTTGGCGATGCGGAGGGCCTAGGACCTAAGAGTGGACGACAAGTGAGAAGTTCTCAGCCATAACGATTGCGCTTGCGCGAAGGAGAAACAATATGCAGCTTATACTGGAGCGCTTGGCCACCAAGATAAAGCAGGCCGATATTGATCAGCAGCCTTCCGGAAAGTTACGTATTGACGATATGTTTGATACTGACTCCGTGCCACGTCTTCCCGGAGACGACATCTATCAGTCTATCGGTCCCCCTGATGCAATGTTTCCAGACGGGGGCGGTCTAACAGAAAAGATCACCAAATGGCAAAAACCGGAGGATCGCCTGCACTGGAGGAGCGACATACCTGATACTCACCATAAGGCACAAATAAAGGTCCACGATATCCAAAATATTTTGGACGAATTTGAGGATTCCGTAAAGGTACTCTCACTTGACTGTTTCGATACGTTGCTATGGCGCAATACCGCGACACCTAGAGACGTTTTCGCCGTGCTGGCCGATAATCCCGTCGCGCGAAGGGTAGGAATAACTCCTCACCAACGCATTAGCGCTGCTGCGCGTGCCTATCGAGCGAAGCCTCTAGAGAACGGATCCAGGGAGATCGATATCGGTGATATTTATCGGCCTTTTACATCGCTTTCTGGTGAGGAACGGGAGCTATTGGCCGAGGCGGAAATCCGGACCGAAATGAATGTTTGCTTTGCATTCTCACCGTTTGTAGAACTGATCAGGCTGGCGCACACCCGTGGTATCAAAATTGTCGTCGTGAGCGATACGTATTTGCGCGAAGACGAGTTAAGGCGCCTCTTGGCTAGGCATTTGCCTGCAGACGTTATGCAGGCAATCAGTAAGATTTACTGCTCTGTCGATTATGGGACATCCAAGAGCCATGCCCTTTTTGAGATTGTAATCAAAGAGTGTGGCGTGCCTGCATCGCAACTACTTCACATCGGGGATAATGAGGTATCCGATGCGCAAGCGCCGCGGAAATTGGGCGTACGTGCGCTACATTTCCTGCCGTTTGATCGAGAGGTCGCAGACTTCTTGCGCCTACAGCACGCGGCATCTTCGTTGATTGTACTCGAACAGGCAGCCCCGGAGGCAGTTGTTCTTCCCTGTTACAGTCCATTTCGCCCAATTTTTTCTGTAGCAAACCTTCAGCCGTACGCGCCTGAGACAGTGATCGGCTACATGTCGTTTGGCCCGGTGCTATACGCCTATGCCCGTTTTCTTATGGACGAGGTGGAGGCGCTGCAGCAGCAAGGCAAGCGAGTAAGAGTCTTCTTTCTCTTGCGTGACGCTTATCTTCTTTCAGCCGCTTGTGAAGCATATGCGGGTCAGCCCGTCGGGAAGCTGGTACGAATCCGCAGGTTCGTTGCTGTTGCCGCCTCTTTCAGAACCCGTGCCGACGTCGATTATTACATCAGCGGGATCAATCCCGAATTTGACGATCTTCATTCCACTGCAAAACAGCTTTTGCTCCCGCCTGAAGTGACGGAATTGTTGATACGAATTGCACATCAATCTGACGATCCAAAAAAGACGTTCTATCAGTTGCTGCACGACGACGATGTGTTGGAGTTGATATTAAAGAACTCCTTTGCTTTGCGTGGCCGCATGATGCGCTATATGTCAAAAGAATTGGAGTTGGAGGAAGGCGATACGATTATCTTGGCAGACACAGGATATCACGGCAATACGCACCAATATTTGGTTCGCACCTTCAAGGAAGAAATGAAAGTCGACATATTGGGCCGCTATGTGGTCGCCGCCGACGAACCTTACCGTGCGGCGAACAGCAAAGCGCTCTTTACGTCGCCCTGGTGGAATTACGATCTATTTGAGCAATGCTGCGCTATCAAGGAAGGCGCTGTTGTGGACTATGATGTGGACGGCGAGCCAGTTCTTGGGGAGATTATACTTAGTGACAAGCAGTACGAGAAGGTTGCCAATGTGCAAGATGAATGCGTACGCTTCATCAATGATGCGAGGACGTTTTTTACCAAGGCTGGCGTGACGCACGAGTATTCTATTTTGCAGGCGGCGGCCCATGCAGCTCTATTCCGTCATGCCCATATGCCGATTGAAGCGGAGTTGGAATTTTTCAAGGACTTCGAGTACGACGATCTAATGGGACCAGATCGCAAGAAGACGATCTATCATCTGGAAAGTGCTTGGAAGAATGCGAGGTGCCTGCCCTCACCTTATCGGCTGGGTGCATATGAAACGCGCAGCTTGGGGCTTGACTTCACATTCAGCCGTCTGGTGCAAAGAAGATTTCAACTTGACCTAAACCCAGAAGATATGAACGTGCGTTTCTCACCTCTGAAAGTCGCGATTGGGGACACACACGAGTCCAAGGTCGTCTTGCTTAGAGCACAGCATCTGCATGACGGTTATTTCTCTATTATGCTGCCATATGTAAGTGGCACCAGCGTCAAAATGCTCCTGGGGGAGCACTACGAATGGTTGCAAATCGAAGATATACGAGTATTAGATAAAGAAGGAAGCGTGTGTAAGAACATGTCGAGCTGTCTCGATCTGGAAGAAATCAAACACGAGGGAGAAATGTACCGGTGCCTGTCACAAGCAAGTGTCGCGACAATCCGTCCCGTTGGTTTGCAACAGTTCACAACGCCTCGTTACTATCATATGATCTTTCGCCCATTGGTTTCGAGGGCATCTGATCCGCCGCCGAGTTAGGTCCCTCGCACTAAGGGAGGAAAATTCATGCCGCCTGCGCAGCGGTGGTTCACGGGATCGAGGGATTGGGAGGATAGCTAGCTGTGGAGCCTCAATAGGTTGTCCCGATCTAAGCCGATGCGACTGATGGGTGGTTTTGATCCTAGGCTGCCATGAGGTAATTACTCACGCCCTCGATGCGGCACGGTGCATCGTCGCTCGTCGTCGATGTCCGGGTACTGAAGCCGATGACTGCCAGCTTGCGTGCCGTTGCGACTGCAGCAACGTGTTTGCCGCGCTTGTCCCGGATGCGTATGAAGAAGGCGCGCGGCGAAGCTACGATCGCCGGCGCGGCCGCCGCGAGGTACTCAAGGAAGCGACGCAGTGAGAGCTCGCGATGATAGATGGTGTTGGGACGCAGCGTCAGGCGACGAACCGCAAGCCAGCGCTCGACAACGGCTCGCATCTCCGGCTTGACCGCTGGTCGATAGGCGTAAGGTGGCATTGCCTTCGGCGGGAGCGCTGCGACCTGCCCGCGATGAAGACTGGAGAGGTCGCGGCAAGAAGTGTTGCCTAACTACCCAACGTGGTAGTGGCAAACTCATTTTGCGGTGCGTAACAGTGCGATGGAACATTGAAATTGTCTCGCTGACCTGCAGGTAGCCCGATCGCACCGTCATCGGCGTCAGCTGCAGGGGTCAGCGGCCGAAGAGGCCATAAATGATAGTTGACATCCGAGCCCAACAGGTCGCCGGCGAGCACTATGATCTAGTCGTGATCGGCTCCGGCTTCGGTTCAGTCTTCTTCTTGCACGAGTTCTCCAGGAGAAGAAAAGCGCGCGTTCTCGTCCTCGAATGGGGGCGCCACAACACCCATGATTGGCAACTTGAGCACGGCTCAAACAGCAACGTCCAGGTTGACCGTACCTATTCCAGCAACTCCAGCAAGCCGTGGGTCTACACCATCGGCCTGGGGGGCGGAACGAACTGCTGGTTTGCGCAGACGCCGCGCTTTCATCCAAATGATTTCAGGCTGAAAAGCCTGTACGGCATCGGTCTCGATTGGCCGGTCAGCTATGACGATCTGGAGCCTTTTTACTGCACGGCCGAGGCGATTATGTCGATTTCTGGCGATCCCGACATGGCCGCGGTCATGCCGCGTTCCAGGCCTTTCCCTCAGCCGCCTCATCGCATGTCGGCGCCGGACCGGATGATGAAAGCGGCGCAGCCCGGCCAGCATTTCGTTATGCCGGCTGCGCGCGCACGCATCGCGACGGAACAGCGCCCCGCCTGCTGCGCCTCCTTCCGGTGCTGGCTGTGTCCAGTCGACGCGAAATTCACCGCCAATAACGGCTTCATGCATCTGTTCGAACCTCCCGATGTTGCGGTGTGCCTTAATTCAGAGGTGCGCCGGCTGGAGTACGCCGGCGGATCTGTTCAGTCGGTTACATTCGTGAATGAGGACAAGGAGTTCCAGGTCACGGCGGATCTGTTCGTCCTGGGGGCGAACGCCATTCAGAGTCCGGCGATAGTGCTGCGATCGGATCTCGACGGCGAGTGGGTAGGACGTGGATTGCACGAAGGCTTTGGTTGGAATTTCGAGGCCTATCTCGACGGGATCGACAATTTCGACGGCTCGACGATCACAACCGGGCTGAATTTCGGCCTGTACGACGGACCACACCGGTCGGACTACGCCGCCGCACTTGTCTATTTCGAGAACCAGTGGTCGTACGGGATGCGTCCCGAACCGGGACGGCTCCGGCAGACCCTGCCGCTGAGAGTCGTGACTGAAGACCTCCTCAAGCCGGAGAACCATGTCACGCTCGACGAGAACGAGAACGCCCACGTCGTTTACGCGGGGCCTTCCGATTATGCCGTGGAGGGCATGGCGCAGGCCAAGCAGCGGCTCGGTGAGCTGCTTCGGCCATTGCCGGTGCAGGAGATATTCGACCGAGGGCAATCGAAAACCGAATCGCATGTTCAAGGGACGCTGCGAATGGGCAGGGATGTCACGGATTCTGTCGTCGACCGGAACATGATCCACCATAAACTGAGGAATCTCGTCGTCGTGGGTAGCAGCACCTATCCGAGTTGTTCGTGCGCCAATCCCAGCCTGACTGCTGCCGCCCTCTCTCTCAGGGCAGCGAGCCGCATCGCGTAAGGAGGGATCCGGCATGATCACGATTTCGAGACGCGTAGTGCTTGGGCTTTTGGGAGGCGGTGTGGCCTCTATCGCTCTCGCATACGCTTCGCTGCGCTCCTTCGCCCACGAGGACCTGGTCCGCATGGTACTTGAGCGCCATCTTGGACCCCTGAACATGGCTGAGAACGAACTCCGGTCGTTCACCCAGGAGTTCCGCGCCCAGCGTCCGACCACCTTTCCGACCGAAAACTTAGCGGACGTTTCCGCGCTTCTGGAGAAGCTCAGGCTTGCATCCGCCGCCCGTCCCATCCTACCCGGCGACCGTGCGCAGCAGCTGGAGCATTTCGAGCGCTGGCTGCTCGCGGACTTCTACCTTTTGACCGACTATCCCTGGCGTCAATCACCAGGCGATCCGATCCGTTTCACGGGCCCGGAACCATGCGCCAACCCGTTTGCGATTATCGAAACAGCCAATAACCCCAGCAGAGCTGGGGGTTTGAAGGGGAACTGCCATAGGCGGTTATAAAGGATTCTAGGACAGATGATTGGAGGTTAGGAGGATTCGAATCTCAGTTGCATCTGGTCCAACTGCTTGTCGGCCAATTCCTGGTTTCTGTGTAGGCGCGGAACATCTCCTCGTCCCGCTCGACGGTCGAAACGAAGTAGCCCCTCGCCCAAAATTTGTGCCCCAGGAAATTGCGATCTGTTATAACCTTTTGATTACCAGCGCTGTGGCAAACAGCCTTCGATCATTTTCGGAAGGTTGCAATTTTCAAAGGTCGTCAGTTCGACCAGTCCGCGATCCTGCTTTGCGTGCGCTGGTACCTGGCCTACAATCTGAGCCTGCGTGATCTTGAGGAGATGATGGCTTGTTTCTCGAGCGGTTCAATCGGCGCAAGCGTAGCATGACAGCATGACAGCATGACCGGCAAATGGCATCCGGCAAATGGCATGTCGACGAGAACTACATCAAGGTCCGCGGTCAGTGGATGTAACGGGCCTGTCGAACCCGCCTTTGTGCCACTGGCGATTACGACGGAGCCGAAGATGGCTCCCGAGGCTTCGCCGGTTCCGGAGCCCGGTCGAGATCACTTCTGGGATCGTTATAGTCGAAATAGGCACAGGCCTGGTTATGCGGGGTCCCGGCGATTGGTCTGCCCCATTGAAGTGGTCCTCAATTAGGTACGGCTTTGAGCCGGTTGAGGAGTGCAGAGATGGCCAGGAAACGGCACACAGCAGAAGAGATTGTTGCGAAGCTGCGTCAGGTTGACGTGCTGACATCGCAGGGGCGTACGGTCGCGGAAGCGGTTCGGTCGATAGGCGTGACGGAAGTTACCTACTACCGGTGGCGCCAGGAATATGGTGGCCTGAAAGGCACGACCAGGTGAAGCGGCTGAAAGAGCTTGAGGCCGAGAACACCGTAAGCGGGCAGCTGAGGCCGTTCAGCGCTGGTAATTCCATGGCATGAGGGCGTCGATATCG
>NZ_AYVL01000069.1 GCF_000502835.1 Mesorhizobium sp. LSJC280B00 | reverse complement strand
GGCCGGCGGTTCGCTTGATGTGGCGTTCGAGATTTCAGGCACTGCCGCAGGCCTTGCCGCGGCGATCGCCAGCGTCCGGCGCGGCGGCACGGTGGTCCAGGTCGGCAATCTTCCCGGCGGCCAGATCCCGCTGCCTGCCAATGCAGTGATGGCCAAGGAGATCGACCTCAAAGGCACCTTCCGCTTCGGTACGGAGTTCGGCCGGGCGGTCGATCTCATCGTTTCGGGGGAGGTGGATGTCCTCAAGCTGGTGACCGCCGAGCGCACGCTTTCTTCCGCGCCCGACGCCTTCCTTCTTGCCGCCGACCGTTCACAAAGCGTCAAGGTCGTGCTCACTGCGGACTGATCGAGAAACGGCCCAAACGCATTGAGCCGCGCGAGACGTTGGCAGTCAAACTCAATCACTTGTTCTGTGCTGACGTTTCGTGGAACGGGTCGCTCAGATGGAACGCCGGCTCAGGGAAGAGGGAAATCACGCCGTGTGCAGTCCGCCAAAGATAGTCCTGGCTTTGAACTGCAGAACCAAGTTGTTATGGGCGGCTGGAAGCGACTAAGTGCCGTGTCCATTTCGGACAACATGTTCGCATCTGTCTGCTTGCAGTTGTCTGGGCTGTCGTTACAGACGAGGATAGCGCCCGCGGCACGTTTCGACTGCTGGCCGGTCATCGTGCCGAACGCCGTTGAGAATTGCATTGCGCGTGCGACCGCGCTTTTCCACAAATATATCGGCTCAATCGCGATTGCATGTGTGTCGTTTACACAGTCGGCTATGGTTTTGTCGCTCAGCCGCATCTGCGTCACCATTCCAGCACAGAATTGCGACTGTAGTTCCGCTTGCTCATCTCCGATTGCGAGCCCTGCAATCTCTGACCTTGCGCGGTCGGAAAGTGACACGATGTAAGGGGGCCGCGGGCCGTACCGGTCAACATAAGAAAATTCACAGGTATTCATACCCGTAGCTGAATCGTGTTCTTGAGAACCAGTAAGCTTTCCGAAAGTGATGATCGACTGTCCGGCGTCCAAGGTTGGAAAAAACTTCCTCTGGGATTGAATGTCATAGAAGTCGAAATAATAATCCATGCCGGCGCCGTCGGAGGTCTGCAATGCGCAGCGAAAATTCGATCTGATCGAGGCGGTAGAATAGCCGGTATTCTTTCCGCCGACGCGGATCAAAGAGATGTATTGCGTCACCCTGTCCGTTTGGTCGCTCACTCCGCGATCGTCTAGACCTACATTGACAATGTCGGGATTAAATAGCTCGGCCGTCACATAGGCTCTGTCTTGGTCGAACCAACTCAGCATGGCAGCGACCGTCGGGGTGAAGAATGCAGTTAATAGCGCAGCCACTGCCGCAGGAAACCCGATCCAGTCGCGTACGAGTTTTGCACCAAGTGTCACCTTTTGCCATCTGGTTGCCCCTCTACCGAGATCTGCCAGGCAGTGAGGGCATCGAATGGCTTTTAAGGAGATCGGCTCGTCACATTTCGGACATTGCCTCCCAGAGCCGGGGAATACAGATCTCGGGTCGGCCGTTGCCGTTGCCTTCTCTGTGCCGTCTTCCATGCTTGCCTCCAAATAATCGAGACTTACAGTCGTGCCTTCATGGTTTGATTGGCACGACGTCGCTGATCTGGACGTAAGGGGGTGGCTGGTCTCCCTTATTAAGTTTCGAGCGCGACGAGCCTGATGAGGTAAGCACCAGTTCAGCTGGACGTTTGCTCAGCAGCAGCTCGCGCAATTGGCTGCCGGAGTGTCGTTTGCTGCTGTCGGCAAGTGCCTTCGCTTGAATCAACGAAGCCAGACCTGCAATCAGCGCCGATGCGGCCGAGGTTCCGCCGAAGCGGGTATAGAGAAGCCCGGTCGGCAGGGGTGTTGTTTCGTCGATGACGTCCGCATCGCCGGCCAGGCGGGCAGGTACGTCAATCGCCAGAACACTGAAGGGTGAATATTCGGCTCCGGCCTTCGCACGTGCTGGCCCAACCGACCTGGCAATTGCGCTGCCCATCTCAGCGGCGAGGTCAATTCGTACGACATGGTCGGTGATCATAGCCTCGTCGTCACTCGGGCCGTAGATCGTAACGCCTGAAGCGTAGGTGCCGCTCGAGTAGGCGGAACGCCACCCCAGCTGATTGCCCGCGCCAACAACGATCAGAGATGTCGCTCCGAAGGGTGCCTCCGTCGCAGTCGCCAATGCCGCGGGATAGGCCGGTTCGGCCATTCCGTCATTCCCGGCCGCGAGAATGACCGGACGATCCGCTGCGATCGCTGCCAGGAGATGCTCAAAGATCTTCTTGTCGGTGGCCAACGCCTCGTCGTCGTCGAACCGCGTCATGCGAACACCCGTCCCAGACGCGTTCTTCCCTCTGGCCAACCTGCCGAGATCGTTCACCGATCGCGGCAGCAGAATGACATCGGCGCGACAGGCGACCGCGTGCAGAAGCGCGGTGACAAGTGGAGCGATTTCATGGCTGTAGGGGGTGGCGACCGGAATAATCGTCGCAAACGGATTCACGCCAAAGTACGGCAAAACGGCGCCATCGAGCGCAGGCGCCGACCCCGCCGGCGGCTCCTTCAGTGTCCGGCCTGCTATAAGACCGGCGCAAGAGGTGCCGTGTCCGGCAAAACGCTCTGCCGGATCGGCAGCGTTGACAAGCCGGGGCTCCCCTTCGGACATCGCTTTGATGCGCCGGGCAATATCGTCGCGAACGGCGTCGTCGGCGATCATTTTCAATATTGGAGCCATCGTCGCTTCAAGGTTCTGCCAGCCATCCCGGGCGGCGCGCCGGTCCTCCTCGCGATAGACTACTCCGTCGGTCGACACCGCCACGTCCAGCCGGGCTTCGATGCAGCTAGCTGGCAGATTTGGATGCCTCGATGTGCAGCCGCTGTCGATAATGGCGACCCGGCTCTCAGGCAGGCCCTTTGACCAGATTGGCGGCACAACGCCTGGTCTTTGCGCGTCGAGCAAGCCAATGCTGGCAAGATGCCAGAGATAGAAAAGAGGGGACTCGGTCCGCTCCTGTCCTGGTGCAGTGTCCGGTTCCATAGCTCCCCTCCCTCAGTGCCATTCCAGGAGAGCTTGACGCATCTCGCGGCTGCACAAATTGATGAAAAACGGTGCGAACTGCCTGGCCAGAGCCTGGCCGGCCTCCGTATCCGAACGGTAATGTAGCCCCGCGTGCTCACGGTTTTCGGCGACGCGCTCGGCAACGAAGAACAGTTCGGTTGTGCCGGGATGTTCCGGTATCAGGCGCGTGAGAACCTCGGCGATGCAGAACATTTGAAACGAATGGTTGCTTGGAAATGCCGCATGAGGCGGAACGGGGATGAATGGCCTCAACCGGGAGTCCACCTGGTTCGGTCGCTGGCGATTGAAGACGGCCTTGTAAAAGTAGCCAACGCGCTCGGCGACCTGCAGGATCAGTTCGATCATCCTCTCAGTACTGTCGAAGCCGCCGCTTTCGATGCCGAGAGGGGCAAAGATGTCCGACAGATTGGATGTGTCGGCCTGCGACAGGATCTCTTCCTGCCTGGCGCGATCGTTGACAAGGCTCAGTTGGTGAACGTGAAGCGCTGCAATTTCGGCGGCAGCTTCCGACGGACCCGGCGGCGGTTTTATCTGCAGGGCCTCGAAAGGGTAAGTCCCGTCCAACATCCCCGCAGCGTAAAGCCGCCTCACGACGTCCCAGGACGCGAGAACCTCGCCGACTGCGCCGCCGCCGCGCTCCACCTGCGCAGTTGATCTTGAACGTGATCGCGATCGCGATCTTGACCGCGAGCGGGACCGTGAGCGCGAAAGGACTTCGAAGCTGCTGCGGGAACGCGATAGGGATCCCGCAAAGGCCGCAGCGAACTTGTTCGCATTGGGCAGATCTTTAAAAAATTCCGTGAAGAGAGCGTTGTCTGTTTGAAGAAAGCCGATTTCGCCGCGTCTTGTCAGGACGATATTCGAACTGATCCTAAAATCCAGTTGGTCAACAGGTTGAAGTCCCATCTCTTTGTCCCCCATTTGCCCGGCAGCCTTCTTCGAAAAGGCTGCCCCGTGTTATAATTTCTGCAAGCGGTCGTCATGCCGGCTTCTGGAACATCGCCTTCAGTTGGTTGGCCGCGTATGGAAGAAAGAGCGATGCGCCGTAGAAAAGAAAATTCCCGACACTGGTGACGATTCCAGAAACCTGATCGGGCCGCACGATCGCAAAGTAGAGGACGACGTTGCTCGCGCCCCAGAATAGCGTAACCATCAAAGATGCCCCAAGCATGCCGGCTACACGACTGTAGCTCTCGACAGGAGCTACGCCGTTGTCGTCCTGGATATTCTTCTCCAACATAATCGATTTGTAGTCAATGCTTGTGAATACGGAGCGCAGAAGAAATATAGTCGCTCCGTTGAAAGCAATCAAAAGTCCCCATACCGGATAATTGTCCATTTTATTTCTCCCACAGAGTGATCACGTTTCGGGTGTGGACGCCACCGCAACCGATGGCGTCCATTGATTTGGGGAATGTCAGGCGGAAGACGACTGCAGGGCGTCGAATATCCACCCGCCGCAGTTCAGGCGTCCGTTTCCATCATCGGTGCCGTAGGCTCGCAATCGGCGAATCCCGTCGGCCCCGATGCTTAGGCGGCAGTCATGCGGCCGGCCTGCAAGGACTAGAAACGGCTTGGCGTCCGGCTGATCGATTTTTTCCAGCATTTCGAACACGGTGTCGTCGCCGTCCTGTTTGACCTTGCGTGCGTGAATGCGGTTATTGGCGGCAAATAGCCCATGCTTGCTATTCGGGAAGTCGAACAGATGCGTGTCGCTGATCGAGAGCGTGTCGTCCTTGAGCTCGACGATTAACGTCTCTGACGAGGCCGGCGTGATCGGCCGAGCTGGATCTTCACAGCGGCTATGACTAAGTTGGTTCGCCATACGCGTGCGAAAGTTGTTCATCACATCATCTCCTTTGCTTTGGCGGCGAGTTCAGACTCGAAAGGATCGTCGGGGATGATCGCGTGCAGAGGCCCAACGGGGTTGGACTTCATGACGTCGATCAGGTTGCGGCCAAGACGCACACCTTCGACAGCGTCCATCTGCCAATGCACACCGAGATAGAGACGGCTGACGGCATTCTCATGGATTGCCTGGGCAAGCGTCATCTGGCGGACATGGTGGGGACGCACGGACCCGTCCGGGTCGATGGCGCGGCCATCATACTCATCGGATACGAAGGCAAAGACGAGATCTTTGCCGCCGCCCAGAGCTTCAAGCAGCTCGCTTGCGAGCCCGAAGCAGGTTGAACCGAAGGTCGCATGCCCCGATGGATAGGCCGGAAACTGCGGCGTTCGTGACTTCGGACCATCGCCGCCACGCGGGACGGAATTCGTCTGTGGTGCCCCGAGGGGGGCCCAATGCGCATCCGATTCGACCAGCGAAGGTGTGTCGGGTGGCAATTCGAGCCATGCCTTGATGGAGGTATAGTCCGGTTTGCCGGCCTCTCCGGCGGGCATTGAGAGCCTGGCCTGATCGAAGGTCGGCACGGACGCGGTACCCTCCCTGAATCCGGCCTCGTTGGTGCGAAGCAAGGTTGCCGGCCGTGCGATATGATAGGTGAATTTTTCGCGCCACGCGGCAATGCCGGCATCGGCCATTCCCAGGTTGCAGATGGCCAGCAGAACGGCCAACGCCTCCGTCGAGAAGTTCGCCTGCTCCGCGATCGCGTGAAGACATTGATTGTAGAGGCGCGGCGGCAAGCCGATCCCGCGAACCCCGTCATAGGCCCAGAAGGTTCCGATGAGCGTTTCCTCGGCTGTTCGTGTCAACCGGTCGGTCCCTGGAGCAGCGCCTTTGCCGGCGACCAGGTCGCGATCCGCCGGCCAGTTCATTGCTTCGAGAAACGACCCCAGGGGCTCTGTCTGGCCCGGCTGCGGCGGCCGCTCTCCAAGGGCCTCGCTTGGCCCGACAAACTCTATCGCGCCGGCAGGGTAGGTGACGAAGGGCCTAACGTCGAAACCCCATGTCGCACCCAGCACGGCGGCGCCCAGGGGCGAATAGGGGTCAAGGCTGAAGGTTCCTGGTAGGCCGAAGGCGCGGTATTGCCTATCCCGTGTTCCCGAACCGTCGGCGGACCGAGCGTCCGCGAGCATCCGGCCGATGGCAGCGCCATACTCGAGCCCGTTTTCGATCGCCTGCGCCGACTGGCCCTTTTCATACAGATGCAGTCGGTATTCCGTAACGAGCTGCTCAACGAAGGCGTCTTCGAACAACAGCCGGATCGTGACCGACGCCGCTCCGGCGACAGCGGCTTCACGGCTGATCACGGCAGGCGCGGCAGGGAGCATGGGCTGATATGCGGCCAGCCGAGCAAACCGATGATGGTTGTTGTGGAATGAAGCCGGATCGGCCATCAGCAGGGCGTCGTACATGGCGATATGCACGATTGCCAGCGCGCGGGACGCACGCGTCGGCCCGCCCACTTTCGGTTCAAGCTTTGTTCGGCCTTTTCCGGCCTCGTCGATGCCCGTTCCATCGCCGAACGTATAGTCCTGGCGTTGCGCTTCGAGTGAAGCCCTGCTCCAGAACAAGATCGGATCAAATTGATCTAACATTTTTTTAGCCTCCATCTTGGTAGCGCAAGCAAGATTTTGATTTCAGTGCGCCGCCGACGCGGGAAATGACCATGCCCGCGTTCCAAAACCGTCCGAATTTCCGTCGTTGTTGCGTGAAAAATGCGTGAAAAGACCATCACTGAACGCGCGATCGAGTGAGATTGTGTATTCTTTTGCGGTCTATGCTATAGAGATGGCCGGGGTTCGAGGGTAGGCTGGAAATGGCCATGCAACTCATCGCGCGGCTTACGCTGCGGGGCATCTTTCGACTTGAGGATATGCACGGCCGTCAGATTGCCGTGCCGAGCAAGAAGGCACGTGCCTTGCTTGCGATTCTTGCGTTTTCCCGGAACGGGGAGCGTTCCCGAGCCTCGCTGCAGGACATGCTATGGGGGCGATGCGAGAAGACGGAGTCTCAAAACAGCCTTCGACGCGAGCTGTCATCGTTGCGCGCGCTGCTCGCGGGGGACTTGGCCGATCTGCTTCATATCGATCGCGAAACCGTCTGCCTTCGGCTCGACCGGTGTGACGTCGACGCATTGGGCGAGGGTGAAAGCGCTCAGACGAACGGAACGCTTCTTGAAGGCCTCGACATTGCTGGAGAGGAAGGGTTCGAGGAATGGCTGCGCGAGAGGCGAAGCCAGCGGCAAACGGCGGCGCCGAGAGTGACCAGTCCGGGGGCCGACGACACTCGACGCAGTGGCGCGCAGCCCGACAGGCGTCTGGTCGTGAGCATCGGCTTGGATGCTTGGCACAATGGTGCGGTCGGCGCCATGATTTTGCCTGAACTCTTTCGGCAGGCCGTCATCTCCGGCCTTGAGGAAACGGGCTGCTTTCGGGTTTCCGTCCCGGATCCCGCTCGCAACGGGCCGCGAAGTGCTGCCGACGCGCAGGACTTGGATCTGCTGATCAAGACGGAGAGCGCCTACGATACTCTGGCGGTTGCCATTATGTGCGTCGGTTCGACCAACCGGGACGTTATGGTCAGCATGAGTACGGTGGTAAAGCTTGGCGGAAAGACGCTGGCACTGGAGCGGGATCTTCAGGCCTTCGCAACCAACTGTGTTGACCGTCTCCTGCACCGGAACATTCTCTCGCTCGATGCGCTGGACGATTCCCATCTCAGCCGAAAACGGCTTCTGACTGCTACAGCGCAGATGTTCAGCCTTAGCCCGTCCGACGTCAGAGCCAGCCGTGCGACGCTGACCGAAGCAAATGGACTCAGCCGCCAGGGCATCTTTCATGCTTGGCGCGCGTATCAGGCTGTATTTCTTTACGACCGTTCGCATGCCTACGACTATCGCCTTACGATCGAAGAGTGCAAGGACGACATGCGCGTGGCTATGGACCTTGATCCATTTAATGGCGCAGCCCTGTCTCTATGCGCCCACGTACACGCGTTCCTCCTTCAAGATTTCACTACTGCCGGAGAATATTTGGAAAAAGCAAGGCAGACGGGTACACAAAATGTCATGTACTACGACGCATTCTCTATGCTAAACTTCTATACTGGACGTTATTCAGAGGCTAGGGCAGCGGCTAAGAAGGCAGAGATACTTGGAAAGAACTTGACGTTTCGATATTGCTTCGCGACGTCACTGTGCATGATTGAGGCGATGTCGGGTGATTTCGAAGCGGCCGCCCGCGAGGGGCGTCGCGCTCTCGCGCTTGAACCGGGGGGGCGCGAGATTTCGTATCCCCCGACACTCCGCTATTATGGGGCTGCGTTGGCGCATCTCGGCCTCAAGGACGAGGCCCGCGAACTGTTCGGCCAGCTTCGGACGAAGGACCCTGATATCGCCAGCCAGAAAATCAGAAACAATTTCGGGCCATTTCCCAACCCGAGAAGCGTTGAATTGATAGGTTCGGCTCTGGCTAGCGTCGGTCTTTAGGCGGCATTTCATCGACGACGTATCGAGATCGAACTCGGTCGTTCGGATTGATTGGGCCTCGGCCGTTAGAGCGGTGCAGCCTCCTGCCGATATGTCCGGAACGGACCCTTGAGCGACCCGAGACACACCCTGTCGCCAGCGTTGTCGACATAGTAGTGTCGTTGCCGCCATAGCCGACCATCGTATCGGCGCCGCCACGGCCGGCGGCTTCGCCAGCCTGTTCGACGCCACGCCCGCGCAATGTTTCAAGGTTCCATCTGACGTGGCCTACCAGGCGGCCGCACTTGCCGAGCCGCTAGCGGTGAGCCTGCACGCCGCCACGCGGGCGGGCGACATCAGGGGCCGCA
>NZ_AYVL01000068.1 GCF_000502835.1 Mesorhizobium sp. LSJC280B00 | reverse complement strand
TGCGCAGCGCGCGGCGAAGGACCGCGCCGGCCGCACGCAGGCGGCCCGCGCGACCTATATGCAGGGCCTGTCTGCCTATCGGCAGGCGATCGGCCGGCCGGTGTATCCCGACGCGAATGGATCGCTGCGCATCACCTGGGGCAAGGTGACAGGGCGAGCGCGCGACGGGCAGATCTGGACGCCATTCACCACGGCCGAGGGACTTCTGGCCAAGCACACTGGCCAGGCCGAGTTCGATGCGCCGGATGCCGCGGTTGCCGCGATCCGGGCCAGGGATTATGGCCCCTACGTCGCGCCAGCGCTGGGCACATTGCCGGTCGACTTCATGTCCACGGTCGACATCACCAACGGCAACAGCGGCTCGGCGACGCTGAACGCGCGTGGCGAGTTGGTAGGTCTCGTGTTCGACGGCACGCTTGAAGGCGTAATCGCGGACTGGGCCCCCGACGCGGACCGCAATCGCAGCATCCATGTCGAAAGTCGCTTCATGCTCTGGACCATGGACAAGATCGACGGCGCCGGCCGGTTGCTCAAGGAAATGGGAGTGCAGCCGACGACGCGCCCCTGAGCGGATAGAAAACTTTGGTAAATGTCATATATGTTCGATCGGCTCTTCCAGCGTCGGCCGAGCCGGTCGAGCTTGGTCGCGACAGGAATGTCCCTGGACACCAGCTTGCCCATGAGCCGGGTAAAGCCGCGCCGCCACTGTTCCTGCCACGTAGGTCGTCGACCTCGTTCCCGAGGCGATCCCTGACTGCTAAGCCGCAGTTAGCAGATGTCGGGATCGTCAAGGACGTGCTCTACGCACCTGAAGCGTCGAACGTTGATTTTGCCCCATGAGGTCCTGCGCATGCGCGCTGACGGATTGTTCACCGCCGAAAATCCACCGCTACGACGAGAAAAAGGAGAGCGCCATCGCCTTCCTCAAGGCCGTCGTCTACTACGCCAGCCTCGGCGACGCGACAGCGCACGTCATGACCGACAACGTCCTGCTGCAGATCTTCGCCAACGCGATCTCGGCCTCAAGCGTGTCAGGACAGGCCTATACGCGCCAACGGCGCCGGCACCAACATGATGGAGCCAATCCGTAGAATTCTCGTCAATCAGCCAAGATAAAAGCGCCAGTCAATCGACCCCCATTACGCCTCCAGGCAGACAGGGGATCGCAATCGAAGCCACGGCATCGGTCAATTTCTCCGGTTCGGAGTGACGTTGCGCCAGGATGGACAGTATGCTGAATTTTACCTGCGGCGCTGTTTCATGGACGCGCGCTTGGCCCCCCATTTCTATTGCCCGCCCGCGGCTCATGCGGGGCAGGCTTCTTGGCGTTGTGGGGGGATTTGCTCACCATAGTTCATGGTGGCGGCGCGACCGTCCGGTGGGCGCCTCACCCGAGGCTACATGGCGGCCGTGGAGATTGCCTCACAAGCGGCGCCCCATCGGAAACCTTAGCACCTCCGCGTTTTGGCGTGGCTGCTTGAACTCTTCGACGGCAACCGCCTCAATTAACAGGTCCAAGGCTTCGCGTCCCATTCGACTCNTTCGACTCATCGGGTCATCGCCACAAAGGTAGTCATACGCTCGATCTAAATGCACTCGGGCGGCCGAAAAATCGCTTGTCATAGAACCCTCTCTACCCGCCGCATTGCCGTCTACGAGGTGAAGGTCGCGCAATCGTCAATATCAATAGACAAATTTGAATTAAATCGGGGGTGATATGTCCCCCACGGAGACTGAACCGGTCGACATCGACGCCGCGGTCTCGGCATTCCTCGCGCGCCTGGAGGCGGAAGTTCCCTGACATGATGCCGCCGTGGAGCCCGCCGACGATCACTCGCTGGCGCTCGATCGGATCATAAATGCCGAGCACCCCGTCCCGCGACCACCTCTGACCTCCGGCATTCGATGCAGACGCGCGGAACCGGCCCCGATTTTGGCGGCGTAGAGCCAGAGGCGGCCGCCAGGTCCCAGGCCGGTTGGCTCCATATCGCGCCAGGTCGTGTGGATCAGGTTTGTCCACACCACTTGGCTATACGCGTGGGGGCGATAAGGCCTTCGAAGAAGAACTGGCGCAGGAATTGGGTATCGATCCGTCGGAGCACCCAATCCCGCNGACTGATTGGTGGACTCCTGACTGCGGGATCTAAGGAGCTTTTCCTAGCCTATACCTAAATGGAAAGGCGCCGATTCCCCTGATTGAGCCAACCTCGGCCCAACCTACTCGGACTCCAGAGCGAAAAGAGCGCGTGCGGCTCGAGCGACTTGCCAGGAAAAGGAAAATGGCGCCTCGGCATGACTCACTCCGACCGCCTGAGCGCCGGCATCGCCTTTCAGTACGCGCAAGGGGAGCGTTCCGGTGGCCAGTGCTGCCTTGTTGGAACGGAGCAGGTGGGCTGTTCTAGCAACACGGTTGAAGTGCCCGGGCATCCGGCGCCTTCGGCACGCCTGAGACCCTACAACCTGTGCAAGTGCACAGGTAGCGAAGTGCGTGCAGGTTCGAGCACAATGGGCGTCGGCGCAATTTCCATGCCGACCACCAACGGAGATATCTGCGATGACCAGCAACATGCGGCTAATGAAAGCGAGCGAGATTCCCGCCTTCGTCGACAAGGTGATCGAGGCTGGCTGCGATATCTGCGCGATCGATCACTTAGGCTACTCACTGGGCGATGTTGACGGGAAGGTACCCTGGCGCAAGGTAAAACGAATCGTGGAAGAGTTTGGCGATCGTGATCACCTTGTACCGGAGATCGTTGCCTATCTTCACTCGATTGGTCGGTACATAGAACTCTCGTCGTCGACAAACGAGGGCCGGAGACCGCACAAAACAGGCACTCGAAGTTGGAATGAATAAAGGACGGATCGGATACGATTGTCGAATCCGGCTCCTCACCGACAATGACGAGCTGGGCTTTGGGACGGGTATCGACGCCAACGAGCTGTGGTTTGCCCAACAGGGCAATAACCTGGTCTTCTCGTACTGGGCACCACGCACAAGGGTCGGTCAATGACTGTTCGCCGGGCAATGTCGTCGAAACTATCAAGTCCGGCGACGGCAAGGTGCTTACCCATTCCGACGTGGCAACTCTGGGTCGCGGCCATGGCTGGTGTCGATCCGGCAACGTCGCACACGGAATACGGCATCCAACCAAAGATGCGGTTTGCCGACGATGCGGTGGACGCCCCCCAACGGCATCGCGATGTGCTGTCGTTTCCGACTCTGACACCATAGTTCAAATGCGATAGCCGCAGTTTACTGAAACAACTTCGTAAGCTGCGGCAGGAGAGAAAAAGCAACAGCTAAAAAAACCGCCGCCGAGTTCCATAATTCCTATTATGCAACTTTAGATTGTAGCAGCTAAGTTAAAATGTCCGGATCTGGCAAAGTAGGAATGTCGCTCCTGCCTTGCCAATCTGCCCGCGTTCGAGAGCGTGGGAGATTGCAGATTGGGACTGGTTCTGATGAGCGAACGCGAACTGCGGCGTATCGAGGTTCTGTCGAAGATTGTTGAGCGGCGAATGACAAGCGTTGCGGCGGCAAACCTGCTCGATGTTTCTGTTCGTCAGGTCCAGCGTCTGTTGAAGACGTTCCAAGCGGATGGTGCTGCGGCTCTCCGGCACAAGGCGCGTGGCCGGCGTTCCAACAATCGCATTGTCGATGGTGTTCGCGACTTCGTGCTGGAGCTGATCCGCGAACACTACATCGACTTCGGTCCAACGCTTGCCCGCGAGAAGCTGATCGAACGGCATCAGCTCGCGGTCAGCAAGGAGACGCTGCGCAAGTGGATGACAGAAGCTGGAATCTGGACGTCGCGCCGTGAACGCAAGCAGCGGCTGCATCAGCCCCGCGGGCGACGAGACTGCCTGGGCGAGATGGTGCAGATCGACGGCTCGCATCACTGGTGGTTCGAGAACCGCGGTCCCAAATGCGCCCTGCTCGTCTTCATCGACGATGCGACCGGCAAGCTGCTTCATCTGCGCTTTGCTGGCTCCGAGAACACGTTCGACTACTTTCATGCGGCAAAGGCGTATCTGCGGGAATGGGGCAAGCCGCTTGCGTTTTATAGCGACAAGCATGGGGTCTTCCGAGCGACCCATGATTCCGAGAAGGATAGAAGCACCGGCCTGACGCAGTTCGGCCGTGCGCTCTACGAGCTCAACATCGATATCATCTGTGCCAACACCCCACAGGCCAAGGGTCGCGTCGAGCGCGCCAACCAGACGCTCCAGGACCGGCTTGTGAAGGAACTGCGCCTGCGCGACATCAGCACGATCGAAGCGGCCAATGCCTATGCGCCCGAGTTCATGGCGGACTTCAACGCACGCTTCGGCAAGGAACCCCGCAATCCGAAGAACATGCACCGGCCCCTCGCCGAGCATGAGAATCTGGACGGCGCCATGTGCCGAAAGGAGGTTCGCACGCTGTCTCAGGCTTTGACGCTGCGCTACGACAAGGTGCTGTTCATTCTCAATCCGACCGATACCGCGAAGCGGCTTGCCCGCAAAAAGGTCGTTGTCTGCGACTATCCCGACGGTCGCCTCGAGGTCATGCACGACGGCATCGCCCTACCCTACAGAACCTTCGACAAGCTGCGTTCAGTTCACAGATCAGAGATCGTCGAGAACAAGCGACTTGATGCTGCCCTGGACCTGGTCGCCCAGATGCAGGCTGGCCGGGAGCTTCATCGCAGCCAGCGCGGGCCGCGGCGCACCGGACAGACGAACCACATGTTCGGGATTCCCGGTGGCAGCCAGAGCAATGGCTATNGGACAGACGAACCACATGTTCGGCATTCCCGGTGGCAGCCAGAGCAATGGCTATGTGAAGCGTGGCCGCAAGCCCGGCAAGAAGGCGGATTTCACAAAGGACCCTGCAGTCGTCGGGCGGTGTGAGCAGGCATTTGCCAGAACGCCCGCAGCCAAGGTCGAGAGCCAGGCCGTCAAAGTCGATCTGACACTCACAGAAAGCGATAGGCATCGTATTGCGGATGTGCTCGCAGTGCTGGACGAGTTTCCAATCAACCGGAAGGCTCAACCGACAACGGAAGCCGGCTTTTAGCTCGAAGAGGGCCACGCGGCTCTCAAAGCTAAAGCCGACGGAGATCTACTGGATCGCCCCCGATCGGGCTGCGCAACCCCGACCAGCTGACGCCCGATCGGGCGCTCAGATCTGCGCTAGGCCGGGCCGCATCGACGTGGATGCGACATTTCTACTTTGCTGAGAGCGCGACATTCGAACTTGGTTGCAACATAGATTGTGTCAGCTATTTAGTAATCCGACAGTTGCCCCAGTTAGAGATGCGACACTTCCCGCTTCCGAGGCTGGTCAACATGAAGCCACCACGTGTTCGGCATTCCGACGGCAGCCAGAGCAATGGTTACGTCAAGCGCGGCACAAACCCGGGCCGGCGGACAGATTTCATGAACGACCCCGCCGTGATCGCCCGGCGAGAACAGGCTCTCACGAGACTGGAGGCTGCGGAATGAGATTTCGCAACAGTGACATTGCGCCAATGTCGTACAGAGTGGTTAACGGACTTTTGGACGATGTCCTTTCTGGCCGCTGTTGGACGAAAATGCGATCCGCCAAGCGTCTGGCGCACATCATTGACATCGAGCGAAAACAACGCGATCTGCACCGCTATTAGATGGCCGAACTCAGCGGCGTGGCGGAGGCCACATTCACGAAATTGGAACGCGCAAGCGGCAATATCAGCGGTGACACAATTGCGGCGGTCGCCAAGGCGCTGCTTGATCCCAGCGACCTTTTTTCCAACCGATAACGACTGATCCACCTATTTTTGGACGCAGCCGGAGACCGAGGCTCTCAGTTCATAGAGCCGTAAACTTCCAGCGTCATCATCCCTGCAACCTACAGGGGAATGCCTGACAGCATGGTAGTGCCATTCCGCCGAGGCGGCCATGGCTTTAATGAACGCGAGTTTGACGGTAGCGACTAAGCAACCGAACCGTGGCGCCAATGACCTTCTGAGTTTCCTCCCATTTAGGAAGGTCGCGTTCGCCAACACGCGTAGCGATCGCGGCCAGTATCCAACCTACGCAGCTGATGTCTTCGGCAGCCTTCAGTTTCTGATGCTGCAGGATGCAAGCTTCAATGCCCGGCCGCGGCGGAGACCCGGGCGTAGAGCGCTCAGCGATTAGCTGCAGACCGGCGTCATAGGCGGCGCAAATTTTAATTCTGTCACCCCTTTCCGATTGCATCACCACATTCGCCCAAAGGGCCAACTCCGTGAAAAGATCGGTTACTTCATCTCTCATTAAGCACTGCCGCTGTTTTCTTCATGAAAGGAAATTCCACGATCCAGATAGCCGCGTGGCCGGGACATCAGCGAGGTATTGGGGGGTTTTGTTGTTATTCGGCGCGAACCATAGTCCTTCTAAGGTTGCTGATAACGTTCGTCAAAACGCTCAGTTTGCTCGGCAGGACCACCGTCTAGACACAGCGGGCAAACATACGCATGCGGTTTCGTCACGACTAAGACCACCGATGGCTTGTGGCAGCGATCACAGGCAAGAGCCCGGTGTGCAGTAGGCCAAACGTCATTTTCTGTCTTTAAAAGACGGGGCCGCATGGTTTGGCAGCCGTCATCTTGCTGCCAGCCAGCGGAGGGCGCTGGGCTGGTGCAGTGGTATCGGGTTTAATGCGGAGGCATGGGAAAGCGAGGCTCTCCCGGCTCACTGCGCCAGCAATCGTATCGGCATTCACAGGGGCGTCCCAGGCTGATTGGCGGCCCGTAGCGAGAAGACTCGATCGGGCGGGTTTGGCTGATTAATTCGCATTCTGACCGCCGAATTCAAGAATAGTGTTGTCCTTGAGAAAACTCTCACGCTTGAGTTGCACGTATGCAACAGTCACTACCGACCTGCGAGGAGCGGAGAACACCGAAACCTTTCCGGCGCCGCCAGACGCCCTCTTATTTGAAATCGCGTCTTGGCTTGCGACCTGGATGCCTCGCGCGCATATGCCAGCCTGATGATACAGGGCGGCGGCGGCTGGTAAAGCGATCGGCAAGGCCGACGGTTACATCGCCGCCACAGCCGCTGCTCGTGGGTTCGTGGTCGCCACCCGAGACATAAGCCCCAGTCGAGTCTGGTTGGTTAACCACGGTCAATCCATTGGGAGCATCGTTGAACCCAATGAGTTGAACGAAACATCGGTTCAATGATTTAATCATTAGTGCACGATTTTAAAGCTGGATGGGGCATGCTCTTATGAGTGGCTTTGCTATTCTGGGTCGCACGGTTGGCCCACAGCACCCGGAAATTCAGACGCTCTTGCCTCCGGGATGCCGACACAAACATGCCGATGTACATCGCCGCCGTCGGCGAGGAATTGATTATCAAGCGCATGCCTAACACCGGCAAGGACCATGCGGTAGACTGTGATCGCTATGAACTGCCCCTTGTACTGTCGGGAAAGGCGGAGGTCCTGGGTCAAGCGATCGTTGAGGATCCTGCATCGGAGGCGGCGCGGCTAAAGCTGGCCTTCGCACTGACACAAGGCAAGGCGCGACAGGGACCATCCGGCGAGGGGACTTCCCACCACACTGTCAAAGCCGATCCGAAGAAGCTTACGCTGCGAGGCTTGCTCGACTATCTCTGGGAAGAGGCGGAGCTGACATTAATGGCACCCGGCTTTGTGGGAAAAAGACATTGGGGGTTGGTCCGGAAATTTCTTTGGGGCGCGGCCGATGCAAAGTCGAGCCAGAAGTTCCAGTTGCGCGAGCTGCTGTTTATGCCGGCAATGTACTCCCCTGAGCACAAGGATCGCCTGGCAGCGGATCGGGAGCGGGCTTTCGCGGTAGCAGCTAAGGCGAAGCACAAGAAGATCGTGATCGGCATTGTGAAATCGCTCGACCCCGCCCGGTTTGGCGGCAAGCTGTCGATCAAGCACATGCCCGACGCGCCGCTCTTCCTGGATGAGAAAATGTTCAAGGCGGTGCCGAAGCGCTTTGCAGCGGAATTCGGCCTGTGGCGACTGCACGAAAATTCGCACCTGATCACCATCGCAACGGTCATGCAGAGGCCGTCCGGCATTCTGGCGATCGACGAAATCGGCTTTATGAACGTGACGCAGAATTGGATTCCGTTTCAGCACAACGACGAAAAGGAACTGATCGAGGTACTGACCGGGGAGCATCGGCGGTTTGTGAAAACGTTGCGCTACAATGTCCTGCCAGCGGTGCCGATGGCGTTCGGTCTTCTGACCGACGTTGACCAGCAGGGAACGGCGCTTTTTGTCGTACCGCATGATGCCAAGGAGGCCGTACGGGCGGAATTCGACCATCTGGTTTCAAGCTGCGAGCTTGAGACCTGGTGCTGGGACGCAAGCGGCCCCCGGCCGGCGCTACCGGGCAAACAGCAGCGGCTTTCGGCTCCGGCTAGCACGCAGGCTTTGGAATATCGACCGAACACGTGAAACGCGGGAGTGCGTGAGAGGGCCGCGGCCGCCGTGGATCGAAACCCTGTCAAGGGTTCGGTCCAGTCTGACCTAGCCAGAGCGTTGCCCGGCCAGGTCAGGCGGAATAGAGCCCGCCGCGGGGCGCGTTTTATCTGGAACTGCGACTTTGCAGCGATACCAATGGCGCATGCAAGGATCGGTACATGAAATGCAGCTACTCCCAGATCAATTTGGATGAACACCGCACGATCGAGCGCTGGCGCCAAGCTGGCGTCAGTGTCGATACGATTGCTGAGAAGCTTGGCCGCCATCGCTCGACGATTTTCCGCCAGATCGCGCGGAACAAATTCGAGGATCGAGAGATGCCGGATCTAACCGGCTATTTCTGCGTGACCGGTAAAGGCGCGATGATGGAGGCGGCACGATGAACATCCTCGTCATCGGCGGATCGGGATTCGTGGCCCATGCCATCGTGCGGGCGCTGATGGCCGATGGGCGCGGGCTGGCGCTGCTAAACCGGGGCAACCGTTCCGTCGACGGGACCGAACAGCGCGTGGCTGACCGCAACGAGCCGGCGGGCTACGCGCAGTGCTGGATGGCCGCGCCTTCGACG
>NZ_AYVL01000067.1 GCF_000502835.1 Mesorhizobium sp. LSJC280B00 | reverse complement strand
ACCGAACGCCTGACATTGTTGTTGCGCATCGGAACCGCCAGCGGAAACGCATGCAGGTCGGCGAGCGGTATCGAATCTTCGAAAGGCGGTTTACCCCGCGGCACCACCAGGCAAAGTTCTTCCCGTGCCAGCACCGTCATTCGCCCTACACTCTCGGCAGTCCGGTAAAGGACAGCCAGATTGAAGCGGCCAGCCGCCATCCACTCCTCCAGCGGTCCCGTCATGCCCTCGATCATCTTAAGCGAGATTCTCGGCAATTCGCTTCTTACCGATTCAAGCAGGGGACCGCTAAGGACGCGAGCGGCTCCGGACGGAATGCCAATGGTCACCTCTCCGGAAGGAGCAGCAACCGAGTTGGTCAGTTCCGCCTCAGTGATCTGAATTTCCTTCAGGATGTTCCGCGCGCGCCCAAGCAGCTTGTCTCCGGATACCGTGACGCTGACACCGGTCCTGTCGCGAACCAGAAGCTGGGTGCCGAATCCTTCCTCGAGTTGACGCACATGCAGGCTTAGAGCGCTTTGAGCAACGTTGAGGGTCGCAGCTGCCTTTGTGAAACTGCCGGCTTCAACGACGCCGACAAAGTATCTTAACTGCCTGATGTCCACGATGACCAATTCCAACCGGGGCATGACCCCGGTATTTTCCTACTGTCTTGAAACGAGGATGACAGGCAATCAACTAAATCATTGTCGGGCGATGGCTCAACCGGCGTCAAGAGAAGGTCGATTTCGAGGAGCACCGGCAACGGGGGCACCCAAGCTCCGGACGGACAAGCTCGATAGCAACAAAACCTAGATCCCATCTGGGCCGCTTGAACGCTTCCTGACCGAGGGACGCATCGAGTTCGACATACGGTCAAGCGGGTAATTGAAGAAAGAACCCTCTCCTTGCGGGCAGTCACAACGCAGCCGACCATTGCCACGCTCATTCAGACGGCAAAAAATGAACAAGGTCGAGCCGCACGGAGGTTGGCGCCAGCTCGGTAGGTTCCAGATCCTGTGCTCATCCTCTTACATCGCCACTCGGGCGGCGTCACATCATTGGATATAGCCAGAATGGCGCGTTCCTTTGGCACCGCCGTCAAAGCGCTCATGATCAGGTGCGAACGTTACCCCAAGTTTGTTCCACTCTCATCGGCGGGCAGGTCCTGCATCTGCGGTGCTTGCGCCATATCGGTCTCGCCAAAACGCATCTACAACACGTGCTGACGGCGGCTGCCATGAACCTCGTCCGCATTGTTGCTTGGATTGGTGGCACACCACTTGCGCAAACCCGTGAATCCGCTACCAAGCTCATGATGGCTCCCGCTTCAGGATGAGAAGTTCGACAGCAGTATCTTTTCCGAAACAAGTCCAAAAACTGGCATGACGTATCCGGGGGGGCACCTTGATAAATGGCAGAGGGCGCTATTGGTACAGCCTCGAGAGTGGCGTTTAGTTCCGCTGCGACAAAACTTCTCGAATGCCGGGCCATAAAGCCTGTAGCTCGTCTCATCGTTCGCCGGTTAGAATCCATGCCGAAGATAGAAGCGAGCACCCGCCTGGTTGCCATGATCGACGGTCAGGCGGAGATAGTGGTAACCGTCATTGCTAGCGGCCCGGGCGACGTGGCGCAGCAGCTTTTCACCAATCCGGGCGCTTCGGAATTCCTCGTGGACGAACAGGTCCTGGATGTACAGGCCCGGCTTGCCCATCCAAGAAGAAAACATCGGGAAGTAAGGGCAGATGGCGGCGATCTTGCCGTCGACCTCGGCCAGCATCCCGGTAAACTCGCGCCGAGGACCGAACCCGGCGGTTTCAATATCTTCCCTAGTGCTTTTCAAGCGCCGGGAACGCCGAGGGACTCAGCCAGCAACCGAAGCGCCAGCAGGATCTCTTCGCAATCCCCGCATTCGGCCACCCGGAATGATAATCACGACGTCATCATGATCCTTTCTGCTCCGGTCGCCAGGAGCGGCCACGAGAGAGGTCGATTTTGCTCAGGAAGCGACCTGAAGCAGCGCTGCGGCCCTCATGCCCCAGCCCACGCACATGCTCACGCCGGCGAAGCGCGCGCCACGCCGGCGTCCTTCCAGCAGCGCGTGGCCGACAAGGCGCGAACCGCTCATACCGTAGGGATGGCCAATCGAGATGGCGCCGCCATTGACGTTCAGCTTTTTCGGATCGAGTCCTAGCCGATCGCGGCAATAGACCAGTTGCGCGGCGAAGGCCTCGTTGATCTCGAAGAGGTCGATGTCGTCGAGCGAAAGGCCGTGGCGATCGAGCAGGGACGGAATGGCCAGCGCGGGTCCGATGCCCATTTCCTCAGGAGCGCAGCCGACGGTCAGCATGCCGCGGAATACACCAAGCGGGGTGAGGTTTCGCGAGCCGCCTCCGAGGCCGACATCAGGACGCAGGCCGAGACGCCGTCGGAAAGCTGGGAGGAATTGCCGGCGGTGACGGTCGAATCCTCGCCCATCACCGGCGCGAGCGCGGCCAAGCCTTGCAGGATCGTGCCAGGACGGTTGCATTCGTCGCGCGCCAGGGTGACGGACGCGATACTTTCCCCGCCGGTCTCCCAGTTCGTCAGACGCTGCTCGGTGTCGAACGGAATGACCTCCTCGGTGAAGCGTCCCGCTTCTTGCGCGGCGGCGGTGCGCTTCTGGCTGACCAGCGCATATTCATCCTGCGCCGCACGGGTGACGCGATATTTGCGCGCGACCAGATCGGCCGTGGCCAGCATGGGTCATGTAATAGCCCTTGCGCACACCGGCGATGCGGTAATGCGTTCCATTCCAATCGTCGTTCTGCACCAGCGAGATGCTGTCCATGCCGCCGGCCAGGGCGATATCGCACTCGCCGGAGCGGATCTGGTTGGCTGCCGTTGCGATCGCCGATAGGCCGGATACGCATTGCCGGTCGATGGTCGCGGCGGGCACGCCGTCGGGAAGGCCGGCGGCGAAGACGGTATGGCGGGCGACATTGATGCCGCTGGTGCCCTGAGTCAGGGCGCAGCCCAGCGTGAAATCCTGCACTTCTCCGCCCTCAAGGCCGGCACGAGCCAAGGCGGCGCGCACGGCATAGGCTGCCAGAACCGGCCCTTGCGTGGCATTGAAGGCGCCGCGATAGGCCTTGCCGATCGGGGTTCGGGCGGTGGAAACAATGACGGCGTCGCGCATGGGTTATGCTTCCTCCAGGCCGCATCAGTCGGCGATAAACAGGGCGGTCGATTGGGTCACGCGCCGGACCGAGTCTAGATCGACGCGCTCGTTGAACCCGTGGATCGCCTCGGCGCGCGGGCCATAGACGAGCGCTGGGGTGTCGGCGTAGAGGCCGAAGAAGCGGGCGTCCGTGGTGGCGGTGATCGCCTCGTATTTAACCGGCTTGCCGACGACAAGGCTGTGGGCGCGGTCGAGCGCGGCCAGCGCCGCGCGCGCCGCTGCACTCTTGTCATCCTTGAAGGAATAGCCCTCGGCGGCGAAGCCATTATAGACAACTTCGGGATGGTTCCTGGCGAGGAAGGGATGGTTGCGGGCCGCATCGAAGATGGTCTCTTCGATCCGTGGTGCACTTCGTCGAGGTTCTGGCCGGGGAATACCCCCATGCGCACATCGAAAACACACCAGGCGGGGACGGAACTGCCCAGTCGCCGCCCTCGATCTTGCCGATGTTGAGGTTGAGCGCATGGCTGTGGCCGGCATAGTCGTGATGGCGGCATTCCGGTGCATTCATCCGCCGCTCTAGACGTCATGTTCCGAGGCGGAGAACGGTGGCCCGCCCTTTCGTGCGATTAAAAGACGAGGGTTGCTCGGATGGGCCGAGCCGATCCTCACGCACGGAGAGCGAGCCATGGGAGAGTATAGCGAAGCATTTGTCGCGTTTGATGTAGCCAAGAAGAAGCACGCGGTTGCGATCGCGGAGGGCGGCCGCACCGGCGAGGTCCGGTTCGTCGGCGAGGTCGAGAATAGTCCGGCGGCGATAGAGCGGACGATCAAGAAGCTGGGAAGAAAGTATGATCGACTGCACGTCTGCTTCGAGGCTGGGCCGACGGGTTATGGGTTGTGCCGGCAGGTCAGCGATCTTGGTCACGACTGCATGGTGGTTGCGCCGGCCCTGATCCCGAAGCGGCCGGGCGAGCGCGTCAAGACCAACCGGCGGGACGCGGTCACGCTGGCGCGACTGCATCGGGCGGGCGAACTGATCGGGGTGTGGGTGCCGGACGTAGTCCACGAGGCTGTCCGCGATCTGGTCCGAGCCCGCGAAGCCGCAGCCGACGACCTGCGCCGCAAACGCCAGCAGCTGCTCTCATTCCTTCTGCGCCATGGGCGGATCTACCAGAACGGCGGTCATTGGACATTGGCGCACCGGCGCTGGCTTGCCCGACAGAACTTCGAGCATACCGCGCAGCAGATCGTGTTCCAGGAGAAGATCGACGCGATCGAGGACGCGGCTCAGCGACTACACCGCCTGGATGAGCAGTTGCGCGCCGTCGTGCCAACTTGGTCCATGGCGCGAGTCGTTGAGGCCTATCAGGCCATGCGCGGCGCCTCGTTCCTGGTCGCAGTGATATTTGCGGCCGAGATTGGGGATGTGCGTCGCTTCGATACGCCGCCGCAGTTGATGGCCTTTCTCGGCCTTGTCCCGAGGGAGCGCTCGACCGGTGACACGGTTCGCCGGTCGAGCCTTACGCTCGCCGGCAATCGACGCGCCCGCCGCGCCCTGGTCGAAGCGGCATGGACTTACCGCTATCCTGCCAGGGTCAGTGAGACCCTGAGGGTGCGGCTCGAGGGGCTGCCCAAGGCCGTCCGCGATATTGCCTGGAAGGGGCAGCTCCGGCTCTGCGCCCGCTATCGTCGCCTCAGCGCCGCCGGCAAGAAACCGCCGGTGGTCGTGGCTGCGATCGCACGCGAGATGGCCGCCTTCTTGTGGGCCATCGGCCGGGAGGTCGCGCCGTCATAGCCGGTCTCGACCCAACCCGCTGCACAGTGTTGGGGGTGGGGCCACGGTGGGGAACTCCCGTCGCTAGTTATGTGGCCAAGCCGATGCGCCCGACGCCCGCCCTCTAGACCGAGGACAGCCCCGAGACGAAGATACGGAAGGCCGGTACCCAACCCGCGGATGAGAGTCTGATCAACCGTCGTCTCTGAGCTCCACCCCCAGCCCTGTGCAGCTTCAGCCGGTCCGACTGCTTCGCAAACCTGCCAAGCAGGCGAGCCTTCTTGCCTTCAACCTTGACAGGGAACATGAGAGACTAGGCTAGCCGGTGCAGCGCCTCGAATAGGGGGGATGGCCGCCTCGATGGCGCCCGAACCGGCATAGGCGACATGGGTCGGCAGGCCGTTCAGGCGCACCTGAAACCAGATCACCCCGACCTGCGAGGACACGAGCTTTTCGGCAAACGGCTCGGGAATCAGTGCCGCATCGGCGTGGTAGCCGCGCTGCAAGCAGGCTAGCGCGCCATTGCCGGTGCATTCCTCCTCCACGACAGACTGAAAGAATACGGCGGCGGCAGGACGCAGGCCGAGATGCTTCAACGCCTCGATGGCGAAGAGGTTCGAGGCCAACCCGGCCTTCATGTCACCCGCGCCGCGGCCGTACATCCAATCGCCATCGATATGGGGGTCGAAGGGTGCGCGATCCCACATGTCCAGCGGGCCGATCGGCACCACGTCGATATGGCCGTTAAGGATCAGGCTGCGTCCGCTGCTGGCCCGGCTGCGTAGGCTGCCACCACGTTCACGGCGTTCTCATAATTGCCGATCACCGGCGAGAAGCCGGGCATGTTCGCGATCTCCCTCACATCGATTTGCCAGCGGTCGACCTCATAACCGAGACCAGACAACTCACTCTCCACGAAATCCTGTGCCGATTGCTCGGCCCCCCGTGTCGACGGATGGCGCACCAGTTCGGTCAGAAATTCCAGTTCACGGTCGAAGAGTGCATCGACCGCACGGAGGATGGCAGTCCTGTCCATCTAGAACCTCGGCAAATCCTGATCGGGGATACGGAAGGGGGCGCCGGTTGCCGCACGAAGCTCGGCGAGGCCGACGCCTTCGGCGATTTCGCGCAGATGCAGGCCTTCGGCGGTGATGTCGAAGACCGCCATATCGGTATAGATCCGGCTCACACGGCCTTTGGCGGTTAAGGGCAGGGACATTGTGGGAGGATCTTCGGGTTGCCCTTGCGATCCGTGTGCATCATGATGACGCCCACCCGCCGCGCCTTTTGCGCCAGTTCGATCGCGCCGCCCATGCCCGGCGAGAATTTGCCAGGGATCTTCCAGTTCGCCAGATCGCCGTTCGCCGCGACCTCGAAGGCCCCCAGCGCGCGGATGATTGGCATAGGGCTGTATAGGCCGTCTTGCCGCTCGCCTTCATGGCGGTAATTAAAGCCTCGTTGATCCGTTCCGGCTCGACCACGGGAACGCGGGTGTGAAAGCGGACGATCTTCACGTGATCGATGGCATCCAGCCGCTGCATGATTTCCCCGAGGCGGCGGGGTGAGAGCATGAGCGGTTCCCCACCGGTGAGGATCACCTCCCAGATTTCCGGGTGCTTGGCGATATAGGCAAACGCCTCGTCCATGGCCTCGGGCGAGAGGGTGCCGAGCCCCTGCGGACCGACCATTTCGCGGATTCTTCGGATCGTTCCGGTCGATCAGCGCGGCGATGGCGGGGCTGATCCCGATGGCATAGCGCTCGGCCACGGCGTCGATACTACTAGCAAGGTCTTCAGCCGTAACGAGGCCAGTTTCGACCAGCTCTGCAGGTGTGCGGAGGGGACGAGCGCTTGTCGGCTTAAGTTGATTGTGCTGCCCTGACATGTTGCTTTCCTTTTCTCCTCGTTTCAGCGATCGCGCTGTTACTCACGCCATGAATGCCGGTCGGCAGTTCCTGCCCGCGACGAGGGAGCTTCAAAGTCGTACCAACTGCGCAGAAAGAGCCTCAGAAGAAATGGTCGGCAGCGTATTCAATAGCTCCCATGAGAGTGCGGCAGGACGCCAGGACACCAGGACACACAGCACCGTGTCACAGACTCGACAAACCCGACAGTTGTTGGATGCCAAGCATTCTCCAAGAAATGGCGGACAGGTTCCTTCGCGGGAAAGCGGGGCTCACGCGCCATCCAACCGCGCCCCGCGCTGTCTGATGTCCAACGATGTCGGACAAGCGACATAGCAGCATGAGAGATATCGTATTGTTTTAAATGGTGTTCTCTTTTGGAACGGTAGATGCATGGTTATCCGCAAGCGCGTCGCGGACCGAGGAGAAATCATCTCATGACCACGCTCATCGAAAATGCTGTCACTGCCATGAGGATCGCGCTTTCCCGACCCGCGGAGCAGATGGGAAGGCTTGGCAATCTAATGGCAGGCTGACCAAAAATCGGAAGTCAGACACGTCTGAAAACTGGCTCGATTTACCGTCATGTCGCCGCATCGGACACCACGAAAGGCCAACACAAATGGCAACAAGAGCACTCATCCTGATTGAAGGCAATACACCGGGCAATAGTCTGCTCTACGTCCAAGCGGCCCGGCGTCTCGGTCTTCATCCAATGGCCCTGTCGGCTGATCCAGCTCAGTACGATTACATTGCGACGGAAGCCACTGAGGCGATCCGTGTCGATACGCCTTGTTGTACGGATGAGCGATTTAGCGGCCGAAGTGGCATGGCATAGGGGAACCGCATCCTCCTGAGGTCGTGATCTCCACTATGCCGTTCAAGACTAATGCCGCTCGCCGTCACTGCATCCCGAAGCAGCAATACCGGGTGGCGAATTGGGCGGAGTATCCTTGCGCCAGCGCGGAAGCCTCACCGTCTGGTTTTCTGACGAGGCGATTGCCGGCTGGCGGGCCGAGCCCCGCAGGACACAAGCGCTGACGTGATCATCCCGCCACGATCAACGGCGGTGCCGAGCGATACGGCGGAGACCGCGCCGACTCAGCGCGACCGGTATCTCCAAAAACAAAGCGCAGCATGGAGGCAGGGGCTGGCAGAAGCGGTCCGGGTACACGCCGTGCCCTGGTGGAGGCTGCCATCAGCCGGCCAAACGAGTGATTGGAAATGCGCTGCCTTCGCGGACCGACCGACGTCGTGCGACCGAGGTCGCTGTCGCCGTTCAGGCCTTACCGGATGCTCGAGTTCGGGCGCCCGAAGTCCGTCCGCATCGCTTAAGCAAAGGCACCGAATGGGCTCTGTGTGCTCACCAGCCGATCCATGCAACACGGTCGTGACGAGCCAGACGGCGCGACTGAGTTCCAGCAAGACAAAGATCGCAGCCGAACCGGGCGGGCATAGAACATATGGGCAAGAGCGAAGCGAGCACCGAAACCACGGCCGCGGGCGCGCTGGAGGAGGAAGCTTATCGGCTGATCCGCAGCGCGCTGATCAATGGCGATTTCACGCCGGACAGCAAGCTTTCCATTCGNGGAGGAAGCTTATCGGCTGATCCGCAGCGCGCTGATCAATGGCGATTTCACGCCGGACAGCAAGCTTTCCATTCGGGGCGTCTGCGCGGCATTATCGCTGAGCCCGATGCCGGTGCGCGCAGCCCTACGCCGCCTGGTCAACGAGCGAGCGCTGGATGCCAAGCCATCGGGAACGGCCGTGGTGCCGCGCATGACCCGGCGCGAGTTTTCCGAACTGACGGCGATGTGCCTGCAATTGGAGCCGCTGGCGCTGACGCTTGCCGCGCCGCATCTGAAGCCCGCACAGTTCGAGCGGCTTGACGCCTTCGTGGCGCAGCATGAAGCCGCCCGGCTCGCCAGCGATCCGACAGGCGTGCGGCAAGCCGATACCGGCTTCCTGTTCGAGCTCTACCGCTCCTCCGGTTCGGCCCTGCTGCTCAGCTTCATCGAGAGCCTGTGGCTTCGCCGCAGCCCGATGTTCTGGGAGGCGCGCTGGGCGCTGCTGGGAAGCTCGCTCGGCCGGGCGCCGCACAGGCACAAGGAAATCATGGACGCCCTGCGCCAGGGCCAGCCCGATCTAGCGCGCGACTTCCTCGTCGAGGAGATCCGCAACGCGGGCGAATTCTTGCTTGAGGCGATGAGGTTCCGCGAGGCGACGGACTG
>NZ_AYVL01000066.1 GCF_000502835.1 Mesorhizobium sp. LSJC280B00 | reverse complement strand
CTGGCGATCGCCGACACCGACAGGCCCTGCAGATGCAAATCCAGTATCATCATCATCTCCCCGATCTTGATCACCGAAATCCCTCTCCCGACCATCAGGAGAAGCATCAACGATCACGCGCCGCCGGTCTCCCGGAGCGCGCTCCGGAACACCGGCGACAGCGCTAAACTGGGGAAGATTCAAACGGCACTTCTGGGGAGTATTGAGCCGGCATCGACAACAGCTACAGGCTGCGCGAAAAGCGACGGTCCGGCCTTCTGCAGAAGGTCGGCTCGGTGCCCGAAACAAACGAAACAGCAAACCAATGAAGGGGTCAGTTCTTCAGTTCGCCAAAGGGGTCAATTCCTGGATTCGTTTGACAGGCACGCTGGTGACGTTGCGATCACCGATTCCCGTGGAAGGGTAAGTGCCATGACCAATCGAGACGTTAGACTGAGCAGAGGCGAGTTGAAAGCGTTGCTGTTGTCGGATGAGGACGNAAGTGCCATGACCAATCGAGACGTTAGACTGAGCAGAGGCGAGTTGAAAGCGTTGCTGTTGTCGGATGAGGACGGCTTTCGCAAGGTATTGCAGACTGTGGTGCAAGAGGCCTTGGAAGCCGAGATGACGGAGGCGATCGGGGCCGAGGAAGGCGAGCGGATGACGGAGCGGGTTGGTTACCGGTCCGGCTAATACGAGCGCAAGCTGGTGACGCGGGTTGGCGTGCTGGAGCTTCGGGTTCCGCAGGATCGGGCCGGCCGGTTCTCGACGGAGTTGTTGAGCGTTATCAGCGCTCGGAGAAGGCATTGGTGTCGGCGCTGGTCGAGATGTACGTGCAAGGCGTGTCGACGCGCAAGGTGAAGGCGATCACCGACGAACTGTGCGGCCATTCCTTCTCGGCCTCGACGGAGCCAGGCGACGGCGCGGCTGGATGAAGCCCTGAAGGCATTCTATGAGCGGCGGCTTGCCGAACCTTATCCCTATCTCATTCTGGACGCGCGCTACGAGCAGGCGCACGAAGCCGGCGTGATCGCCAGCCAGGCGGTGCTGGTGGCGATCGGCGTGGATTGGGAGGGCCGGCGCCAGGTGCTCGGTGTCGAGTTGGCCAACCGTGAAAGCCATTCGAGCTGGCGCGAGTTCGTGGCAGGGCTCAAGAATCGCGGGCTCGACGGCGTCGAGTTCGTCGTCTCCGACGACCATCCGGGGCTCAGGGCGGCAATCCGCGAAGTGCTGCCCGAGGCGGTCTGGCAGCGCTGCAGGTGGGGCTGTTGAATAAGCCTGCTTTTCTGCGGTTGACGGTTGACTCGCATCGGGAGGCTCTGATCTCAGAACTGCCGGTATGCCGTCTCAGAGCTCGTTGACGGGTTCCAGGGGAGTATGAGCATCACCAAACCCAGAAAATGGGCAAGCAAAGCGGCCGCCAGTCGCTTCAGGTTGACCGCCGCCGCGGTGAGATAGGCCTGAATTTTCATGTTGCCGAGGCCGCGCCGGACCGCCCGGGCGAGGCCGTGCCAATTCTTGGCCTCGCCGTGATAGCCTTCCGAGCGCCACCTGTGGCGCTGATAGAGCTGCTTGTCCTCTTCCGACCATCGCTCGCGGCGCCTGCGCGCCCGCAACAAGGCCGGATAGTCGTCGCCCAGGATGACCGCCTTGTTGACCCGCCCTTTGGACAAGCAGATGGAAGCAAGATCGCAGCCGACACAGTCTCGGGCGCGCGAGTAGAAGAAAGCGCAAGAAGAATCTTTTGTGAAGAATGAGGAGCGTGGTCGGGTGCTGACATGTGTCGGGCCTCCGATGCGCGTTAGACATGCCACGGGCCCGTATGGGAGTTCCCGGATCGGATCCAATTCAACCTCGCGCGCTCAAGAGCTGAAACTGACGACTCGAAAAGCGCGCGCAACCAACGATGCATTCAGGAGATCGTGGAAGCCGGAAAGTCGGGGTTATCCAACGTGAAGCTGCCTGCATACCACTAAAGAGCATGCTGGCCTGCGGAATGGGAGCGGGCGCATATGCTGCATAATTGATACTTCTTCACTGCGGACTTTTACTTAGAGTGTAACAAGGATGGAAACAGGCATAAGCACGTTCCCCCGGCTCTTCTTCGTAGAGCTCAGGCGGGACGGCGCGGCACTCGGCGGTCGCCCGAAGACAACGCGGCGCGAAGGCGCAGCCAGGAAGGCGGTTGAGTGGGCTCGGGACCTCGCCGTCAAGCGGTGGGGACTGGCGCCGTCGCCGAGGATCGATGACCGGCACGGCATCGAGCAATGCCCGCGTGTAAGGGTGGCGCGGATCGGCGAAGACCTCAGCGACGGACCCGCTCTCAACGATGCGGCCAAGATACATGACGGCGACGCGGTGCGCGATATAGTCGACGACCCCAAGGTCATGGGTGATAAACAGATAGCTGACGTTCGATTTGGCCTGGAGAGCCTTAAGAAGCTTCAGAATCTGGGCTTGCACCGAGACATCAAGCGCGGCGGTAGGCTCGTCGAGCACAAGCAGCTGTGGTTCAAGCGCCAACGCACGTGCGATGGCAACGCGCTGCATCTGCCCACCCGAGAGCTGATGGGGATAGCGGTTGAGGTAGTCCGCGCCGAGTCCAACTTGGCTCAGCAATTCGCCGGCGCGCCGGGTAACGGCTTCGCGCCGCATGCCTAGAATACCGCTTAGCGGTTCGCCGACGATCGAGCGCACCTTCATCCTCGGATCGAGGGAGGAATGCGGGTTCTGGAACACCACACCGACGTCGCGGCGTGGGGGCATTGTGGTCCCGTGCAGGTGGGCGGTGACTACATTGCCGCCGATCTCGATTGTGCCTAGATCGAATTTCACAAGCCCTAGGAGTGCAGAGGCTAGCGTGCTCTTGCCGCAGCCCGACTCCCCAACGAGTGCGAGCGTCTCGCCCGGCGCGATTTGAAAGCTGATATCGTCCAAGGCCTTCACGGCGCCGTGGCGCGTGGGATAGACTTTGCACAGGCCCTCCACCGAGACCAGGCGAACGGGCGGTGCGGCGTTCATGGTGCCTCCGTGACCTGCTGATGGCAACCGGCATGATGGCACAGCGCCAGGTGGTCCTCGCAAAAGGTCCGGGCCGGCGGATCCGCCTCTGCGCAGATGCCGGTCGCTCGGTCGCACCGGTCGTGGAACGCGCAGCCCATCGGTATTACGCCAGGATCGGGTACATGGCCGGGTATTGAAAAAAGATCGCGGGTACCTCGGCCAACTGCGGGAACCGCGCCCAGCAGCTTTGCCGTGTAGGGATGGCGAGGCTGGTCGATCACCGCCTCCACGCTGCCCATCTCAACGATCCGGCCTGCATACATGACCGCGACGCGGTCGCAAAGTTGCGAAACGAGGCCGAGATCGTGTGTGATGAACACGACGGCAAGGCCCTTCTCATCGGCTAGGCGCCGCAGGAGCCAGATGATTTGTGCCTGGATGGTCACATCGAGCGCCGTCGTCGGCTCATCGGCGATTAAAAGGCGCGGCTGGCAGGCGAGCGCGAGCGCAATCAGGGCGCGCTGGATCTGTCCGCCCGAAAGCTGGTGCGGGTATTTCTCAAGTGCCAGCTCCGGGTCAGGGATGCGCACGGCCTTGAGCTCGCTCAAGGCCACGGAACGCGCTTCGGGCCGGCCGACCGGTCGATGGCAACAGATGACATCGATCATCTGCCGCCCAAGCGTGAAGAACGGGTTCATGGAACGCATCGGATTTTGGAAGATCATCGCAACGCGGCTGCCGCGCATCGCACGCAGTTCGGACTCGGGCCGCCCAATGACCTCCCCCCCGTCGATCCTGATGCTGCCGGTGACGCAGCCAGGCCCCGGCACCATGCCAAGACAGGCGCTCGCGGTCATGGACTTCCCGCAGCCCGACTCGCCCACCAAGCCGAGAACTTTGCCTGCTGCAACTTCGAAATCAACGCCGCGCAGGATCGAAGTCGATCTGAAAAGGCCCGGAAAAGTCACTCCGAGGCCGCTCACCTGAAGAACCGTGTCGCTCATTCCCGTCGGCCCTGCTTTGGGTCCAGAATATCGCGGAGGCCGTCCCCAACGAGATTGAGCGCAAGCACTGTCACGAAGATCGCCAGACCGGGAAACAGAGCAGTCCACGAGTGATCGAGGAAGTCGACCCGGGAATCCGCCGCCATCAGTCCCCACTCGACCGCCGGAGCCCTTGCGCCCAAGCCGATAAAGCTCAGCGATGCCCCGGCCAGGATCGCGTAGCCAAAATCCCCCGAGGCCGCAACGATGACCGGCGTCAGCGAGTTTGGCAGGACGTGGCGAACCAGAATGCTCAGATGCCCCAACCCGATCGTTCGCGCGGCGCCGATGTAAAGTTCCTCGCGCACTCGCAGAACCGCGCCGCGCATGATGCGCGCCGTTCCTGGGAACCATGAGACGCCGAGCGCGATCACAGCGTTCCAAATACCAGGACCGAGTGCAGCAGCGATGGCGATCGGCAGAAGCAGCGGCGGAAAGGCCAAGAAGACATCTGCTATACGCATCAGAAGAAGATCGGTCCTGCCACCGAAATATCCCGCCACAAGTCCGATGGGAACGCCGATGACTAAGGATAGAAGGACAACACATAGGCCGACGAGCAGCGATATCCTTCCTCCATGAAGCACCCTGGCGAAGATGTCCCTACCGAAGCGATCCGTGCCCATCAGATGCTCGGCGCCGGGCGGTGAAAGCCGTTCCGACATCATGATTTTGGTCGGCTCATAGGGCGCAATCCAGGTGGCCAGAACGGCACCCGAAAGCACCACCAGGAGGATGGCCGCGCCCAAAACGAACAGCCGGTGCTGCCCGAAGAATGCTCTTGCACGGATCAGCCGGTCGGGCCGCTCGGTGACATCGGTTTGCATCATCATCTTGATTACGCTGTTCTGAGCCGGGGATCGACGACCGGATACAGAAGGTCGACGATTAGATTGATCAAGAGGTATGTGCCGGCAAGAAAAAGCGTAGCGCCGAGCGAGGCCGGGTAGTCATTCTGCGCGATCGACGAGACCACAAAGGAGCCCAGCCCTGGCCAGTCGAAGACAGACTCGACCACAACGGCTCCGCCCAGAAGATTCCCATAGGTCAATCCAATGACCGTCAGGATAGGTATCAGGGTGGCCTTCAACGCATACTGATAATAGATCGCAGATTTCGGCAGACCATAGGCAAAGGCCGTCCGGATATATTCCTCCTTCAGAACCTCAATCATCATGTTGCGCGTGATGCGTGTCACGGTAGCAAGCAGCAGGATGGTCAAGGTGAGGAGTGGTAGCGCGATATGTGCAAGAGCGCTCGTGAAACCCTCCCAATTGCCGGTAAGAGGGGCATCGATAAGGAACAGGCCGGTGATCGGCTTGATTGGGTTACGCAAAAGGATTGAAGTATCCACGCGACCCTGGAGCGGTAGCCATCCGAGCGCGCCGTAAAAGAGGAGCTGCAGTGACATCGCCAGGATGAAAGAGGGGATCGCGACGCCGGCAACCGAGATCGTCCGGACGACGTTGTCCAGCATTGAGTTCTGCCTTACAGCCGAAAGAACGCCGATCGGAACGCCAATGAGCAGAACGAGCACCATCGCCAAGGTGGTGAGTTCGAACGTTGCGCCGAATCGCTCGCGCACCTCCAACAGCACCGGCCGCTTGGTGAGCAGGCTATCACCTAACTCTCCGCGTATGGCACTGCCGATGAAATTAAGATATTGAACCGCGAGCGGCCTATCGAGTCCGAGTTCGGCCTCGGCCTTCGCGATCATCTCAAAGGATGGGCGGCCCCCCAGCATCAATTCCGCCGGCGAGGCGGGTAGCACCCGGCTGAGCACGAACATGATAGTTATGACGCCAAATACGACCCCAATCAGCAACAGCACTCGCTGAGCCAATAGTACTACTATTGCCATGGTTCCTCCCAGTTTCCTCAACTGCCGAAATACCAGCTATCGGCGCAAATCATAGATGGATAGCCATTCGTAAGCAGGGTTGCTCGCCTCCTCCATGCCCGTGATATTCGATGAGTAGGCGTTGACCCGGTCAGGCTCGGCATAGAAGATGGCAACCGCGTTTTGCATCAATCTGTCCTGTGCCGCGATGTATGCTTTAGCGGCCGCTTCTATGTCGGTCGCTTCCAACTTGACTCCCTGGTCCACCAAGCGGTCATATTCCGCGTCATGGTAGAAGGATAGGTTAAAGGTAGGTTTTTTTTCAGTACGAAAGAGGCTGATGAGGGAATCTGAAGGAGTCGGGTACGCTGGCCACCAAGTCATATAGTTCATGTTCCCCGTCGTCTCAGGATTTCTGGCCTTGCTCAAATAGGTCGAGAATATCTGCTCCTGATCGAGCTCCACTTCCAGCCCGATTGTGCTTGCATTCGCTTGAAAAAGTTGAATTGCGTCGATGTCCTGAGAGTTAGCACCATACAGCGCCTTGATCTTCCAATCGTTCTTAGGAACGCCAGATTCTTCAAGTAGCGTAAGAGCCTTTTGCAGATCAAACATCGGTAGATCGTAGGTGCGGTGACCCCACAGAGTTGATGCGATGGGCGCAACGGGCTTTTTGGCGGAGCCGTGAAAGACGTCCTTCAGTACTGAATCGTAATCCCAAATATGCATTAGCGCTTGGCGAAATTTAAGATTGTTTGTCGGATATTTTTGAGTATTAAGGTAATACAGCTGGGTTCTCCAGCTCGGGGTCAGAGCAACAGCTACATTGGTAAGCGCGTCAAGGCTTTCTATTTGTGACACCGGCACGAGTGCTATATCAGATTCTCCCGATCGCATCATCTGGACGCGGGTGGCAGGCTCGGAGACAAACGGATGAATAACACGCTCAAATTGGCCATTGTGCCATCCATTCCAGTAATCATCGAACTTTTGAAGGACGAGTAGCTTTCCTTGTTGAAACTCAGTGAGCTGGTAAGGACCTGTTCCTATCGCGTGCCCTTGTGTTAGCCATTCGTCACCCTTGTCTACCGCAGCCGGCGCAATCACGAAAGCGCCGTACTGGCCCGCCGCGACCAAGTCAAATGCGATGGGGTTCTTGAAGTGGAAGACTGCGGTGAATGGATCAGGCGTCTCCACGTTTTCCAGACCAGAGTAAAGAAACGCCGCACCCTTGCCTAGATCCCGCACGAACTCAAAAGATTTCTTCACCGCGGCGGAATCAAGCCGAGTGCCGTTGTGAAAGTTAACATCCCGCCGGAGTTTCACGGTCCACGTCTTCGCATCGTTCGCACGATCCCAAGACGTTGCCAGCTTTGGGTGAACCTTTCCATCTTTGTATTCAAATAGCGTCTCATACACATTTCCAAGAACGAAGATTTCCGCTTCGTAATTTGTCGCAGGATTCATGTTTCGGTACGAGTTATCGGCAAGCCAGGTCAGCGTGTTTTTCGTCGGACCTGATTGCGCGACTGCCGACAGACTGGACCAACCCATTCCGGCAAACGCAAGTGACGAACCCACAGCACTCTTGAGTATTTCGCGTCGGTTAACCGTCATTGGAGTAGCTCCTCTCTTTGGGCATTCGTTTGTAAGTAAGTGCTTTCGTCGAGGACGCTGACGCGCCCGCTTTCAACGCCCCGCTCATTGTGCCTGCCAAATACCTACCGAACAGGGGACAATCTTTTCACCGCCCGACTTGTCGGCACAAAGGCGCGATCACGCTCGATCGGAAGTTACATTTCAAGCTATGCTCCGCGGAATACCGGCTGGCTGAGGCTTTCAGGGAAAACTCGGCTATAGATGCGCGCACAGGGGCACATGTCGTGTGAAACTCGCAGCGGGATGGCCGGGCCAACATGCAGTTAACGACCGGCTCATAATTCTGCAGCAAGCTCGGCCATCATACGTATTAGAGCGCTGGAGAAGTTCAAGTCGGAGAGACTCTTGTTCTCGAGCACGCTGAAGTAGATGACAACCGTCCCCGTGTCGGGGTTCACGAGCATGTTCTGGCCGCCTAAGCCGCCGTGGCTGATGAACGTGCCATCGGTGAACATTTGCCGGCTATAGAACATGAATTCGCGAGGCGACGGTAGGGAAGGACCGGGGTTGCGGCGTGTGTCCTCAATAAAGGCGGCATCGCCCACGCGGCGGCCGTCGACACCCTCGCCCTTTCGTGCGAAGAGCAGGCCGTAGCGCGCGAGATCCCGGGCAGTGAGGCAGGCTCCGCCGCAGACCAGCGGCACGCCCTCGCGGTCGCAGGTTATGTGGAAACAACCCTCCAGGCCAGCCGCCTCGACGATCTCGATCAGCCAGTCGCGAAGCGATCGCCCGCTGGCGCGTTCGATAATCCAGCCGATGACATCGCTGTTGGTCGACTTGTAAAGGTGGTGGCCGGTGCGATTCGCCAGGTCGTCGCCGGCGATGCCGCGGATGAAAGAGCGGGTTGTCTCCTCCTTTGCGCCCTCCGGCGGAAGGCGCCAGCCGAAAGCGGCGTCGAAGGCGTAGATCGCCGCTTGAGTGTCCTCGTACTCCTCGGTGAAGTTATTGGCGACGTTCATATCGGCGACGGCCCTGACGGTCGCCTCAGCGTACCCTGTACCTATCTCCGGGAGATAGGTGCGTACCTTTTCGTCGAGATTGATGAGACCGTCGGCTAACGCGCGCCCGAGCATCAGGTTGAGCGTCGTCTTGGTGATCGAACAGATGGGGTGCGGCCTCTCGGGCCCGAAGTCAGGCGCATAGGCCTCGTAGAGTATGCGCTCGTCTCGCACCACGACGAAGGCCGAGAAATGCGGCATTGCTAGGAATCGCGCAACCCCCGTTCGCTCGCCGATCGTCCAATCGATCTCCTTATTAAGCGGCAGGACACGGGGCGCGCGCAGTGACAAGGCGTAGCGCGCCGTGGTATGGAGGTTGTGGAAGCCGCGACGGCGGTAGTCGGGCAGCTGCCAGCGCGGCTTGTTGTCGAACAGAGTGACGAGGTCGGGATTGGCGACTGAGGCGAGCGTCATGTGGTGGGCCCTTCAATTGTCACGTTGTTTCACCATTTACGAGTGCCGACCTTGCTCAGGTTGCATTCGGGGAGGTCTCCGTTCTCCGGGACTTCCATCGCCCAAGATCGCCATGGCGATCTTGGCACCGCGATCGAAGCGAAGCTTTGTGCCCAGTCGAAGAAGCCAGAGCGCGGCTTCCAAGCGCAAGGGGCCAAAACGATGCCCTGGCTCAGGTGCGGTAGATAGTCTGCGGTGGTGTTCACAAGAGCCGCCTTCAGCATGTTGGATGCAAATAGAGCGCTGGGTTCTTGTCGCTCTGTCTAAGTTAAAGAGCGCTGTACGCCCCTCCTCACAAACTCGAGCGCCCGTCGCACGCTGATGACTCCGTTATGATGGCATTCTCTGGTGCGATTTCATCGGCATCGCGCGTCTAAGATATGCAACAGCCACTCTTCTCGTTCTGGCACCGGATCGTAAACGATGACATCTAAACCCCCCACGCAAAAAGTGCGCAGCCCATCCAGCTCCTCGAGAGCGGCCGGTTGTGCGACTTCGCCCTGTAGACCATGAGCGTTCAGGTATTTCTCAAGAATGCGTTCCGATCCTCAATTGGATCGCGCCTGCGGCGCGAGCGCTCTGGACCGCGGCGCCGCTCTTTTGAAAGAGCTCGTTTGAATTGCACAGTCTTTCATAATTCTCTCGCAGTAACTGATTTCCTTCACAGCGGAGCTCATATTACCACTCCCGCCGCATTGGATAAATTAACTTTTCGAATGCAGTCATCGACCTGGTGAATGGGTCTCGCGCGTGATCTACACCGGCCCGCTGGATCCCCACCCCCAAGGCGGCCTTTGTCACTAGGCTTCGACCCGGCTAAGTTAGTTCGCCCTGAAAACTCTTGCACCCCTTGCGTTGCAGGGATTCCCATCGGGTTTGAAGTATTCGAGAATGCCGGAACCACCTTTGATCCCGTCGTTTTCCGGTGTTTTTGCAATGCTTCCAGCCCGTCCGTCGTCCGGTAAGAATGATTTGTTCCGCGAGCGCCTTGACGCCATCATGAATCCGCGCCATCCGCTGGTGCGGTTGTCGGTATTGATGGAGTGGGCGCGCTTTGACCAGGCGTTTGGCGGATTTTAGCGCTCGGTCGGCAGGCCGGCCAAGCCGACGCGGTCTGCATTACCTCAAGTAGGTCCACGACCTGTCCGACGAAGAAGTGGTGGAGCATTGGGTGGAGAACCCTTACATCAGGCTTTTCCTTGCCTAGTCCTACTGCGTCATAACGTTCGGGCCTGACTGAGACTGTCCATGGCCCTTGTGCAGCACGGACATCGTTGAGGGCGGCTGGCCAGGGCCACGGTCAGGGACGGCGGCCGGCCTCGTCCGCTCCAAGGCTTTGGCGGCAGGGGACTCTCGCCTGGACGCTAGACGCTGAGCGTACGCCTCCGGCGAGGGCCGCCTTGCGGGAGCATGGCCCGGTAGCGAAGCTGCGCTCTTAAGGTCGTCCT
>NZ_AYVL01000065.1 GCF_000502835.1 Mesorhizobium sp. LSJC280B00 | reverse complement strand
GGGCGCCGCGCTCGGTAGCACTCTTCTTCGGTTTCTAGCATTGATTGCGCGATAGAATTCGTCGCGTAATTCCTCATGAAGACGTATCTGACGCGCAGATGACTATGGGACCGGCCGAAACTAACCCTTGATTCGATCTGCGGCGAGGTCGCCGCGTTCATCTTCTCAGTTCAGATCGCGCGGAAACTCCTTGACCTCTTCGCGATCAACGATGGTCTCGTCGCCGGAACGCGCGACGAGATGAGTTTCCATGCGCCAGACATCACGTAGCGCGTGCATCGTTGCAGAAACCCTAACTCTGGCGTCCCAATCGCCTCGGGCGTAGCACTTCTCCCAGGTCACGGTTCCCCGTGCCGAATTCGGATCGTCCGGATGGACGACGAAGACGTTTGTCTGCCTGGCTGACAGAGTGATGCCGGTGTGTGGATGACGTACGCTTCCGCCGTCGCTGACGACGGTGTAAGTGGCTTCCCCGGTGATCTGGTTGGTTGTCAGCTCGCGCCGGAAAGGCTCACCCTCCTTGATCACTTCCTGCAGCATCGGCATTGCGCTCTCCGGTCGGTCAAACGCCGCAAGTGCTGCATCCAGTGGCTGCGGTTTGCGCACAGGCAGGATCAGCCTGCTGCCGGCGCAATGGATCGACAGCGTCGCCTTCTCCGGCCCCGGGAAGACAATTGGCCAATGCCCCGTTGCGACGGCAAGGCGGATACGCTGACCCTTCTCGAACCGCTGGCCACAGCAACGCAATTTGATGTGCGCAATCTCGGCCTCGCCCGGATTCATCGGCTGCAGTTCGAAGTCGTCATGCCGATGCGTGAGGTTGAGAATGCCGTAGCTGACGCGTAATGCCGCGCCGTCCTCGAGCACCAGCGACAACGTCGCCGAGATCAGAGCAACCGGCTTGTCCGCGGCGAGCGTGACCTCGAATTCAGGAAAGCCAAGAATCTCCACGGCTTCTTCCAAAGGCTTCGTTTCGAAGACGAGTGCGTTGCCGACTTCCATGCGCTGATCGACCGGCAAGGTCGGATCCACGCCGTAGCCGCACCATGCGCCCGAGGAGAGCCCCGCCGTCGAAGGCGAACAGATTCTCAGCACGTCGTCGCTGCCGGCGCCCTCGGCAAGGAGCCCCGGCGAAAGGGCCAGCGAACGCTCGCTTAGACCGGGTGCCGGCCATGACGGCTCTGCAACCCAGCGCCCTGGCCGCTCATCATAAATAGCGGCTGGCGGACACGGGTCCTGCATCCAGGCACGCAGCATCGGTTCGTAGGTAATGCCGGTGTCGATGCCCTTGAGATACTGGTCCCACCAGCGCAGGCATTCCTTGAGAAAGCCGATGCGCGGTCCTGGCATGGCGAAATGCGGATATTTGTGACCCCAAGGGCCGATCAGGCCTTTCCGGATGCCAGGCAGGCTTTCGAGCATGCGGAAGATCGGGTTCGGATAGCTGTCAGCCCAGCCACCGACGAGGTAAACGGGGATCTCGACATCGGAGTAACCCTCGCAGATCGACCCGTGCTTGTAGAACTCGTCGCGGCGCTGATGCTCGAACCAGTCCTGCATCCAAATGCCGTTGCCGTTGAGGCGGCCTTCCCAAAGCTGGCGCCAGCGGTCGCCGACGATCAGTGGGTCGGGCGGCGTCATGGCGATCGCCCAGGCGGTAGTGCCCCAGTCCAGATTGTCGCACATCTGCGCCCCGCCGAGATAATGGATGTCGTCATTATAGCGGTCGTCGGTAGAGCACAGTGAGATCACGGTTTTGAGCGCCGGCGGGCGGCGGGCGGCGACCTGGAGCCCGTTGAAGCCGCCCCAGCTAATGCCGATCATGCCAACGGCGCCGGAGCACCAGGCTTGCTTCGCCAGCCACTCTATTATCGCCACGCAGTCGTCCTGTTCCTGCTTCAAATATTCACCCTTGCAAACGCCTTCGCTGTCGCCAGTGCCACGCATATCGACACGTACGCCGGCGTAGCCATGACCGGCGAAATAGGGATGCGTAAGTGCATCGCGCTCCACCGTTCCGTCGCGTTTGCGGTAAGGCAGGTATTCGAGGATGGCAGGGACCGGATCGGCCTCGGCGTCTTCGGGGAGCCAGATGCGCGCAGCGAGCTTCACGCCATCTGGCATCGAGATCCACAGGTTCTCGATCTCTCGGACCTTGCGCGGGAAATCGGTTACCACGCGAATATCTTTCATTGCACGGACCTCTTCTCAACTTATGGCAGTTGTCTCGGGTTGATCGATCCGAGCAACGGTGCAGGCGCCTGCGTTGCGCAGGTCTCTTGCAAACGGGCAGCGACCGTGGAACTCGCACCCGGAGGACGACGCGAGATCATCTTGACACATCGAGCGTCAAGAACAGTAATGGCTTTTAAATCCAGCATCGGTGGTGTCTAAGCAGCACCGGTTCAGACATTGGCGTCACTGAACGGTTTGCTACCTGCGCCAATTTGGACCGGAACCATCGTCATTTTGCGCCAACGACCCACAAATATGGTCCCACCGTGTCAGCTCAGCAGGCGGGGCTGAGCATATTCCTTCAAACCCTCGATACCTCCTTCGGTCCCAAAGCCAGATTCCTTACAAGGACTGAACGGATAATCCAAATTGAACTCCAGATGCTTGTTCACCCATATTGTTCCGAAGTCCAACCGCCGAGCGATCCGCGCCGCTCGATCTCTGTCGGCCGACCATACGGAAGCAGTAAGACCATAAGGCGTGGCGTTGGCCCGGCGTACAACGTCATCGACATCCGTAAATGTCAGGACCGGAAGAATCGGGCCGAACTGCTCATCTTTGACGAGCGAGGCTTCGTCGGAGATGTCCGTCACGATGGTAGGGTTGATGAAATAGCCGGCAAGAGCTGGCGCTTTGCCCCCTACGACAATGCGGCCGACTTTCTCCGCTTCATCCAAGTATTGAAGAACTTTATCGAACTGGGCTTTATTCTGCAGAGGACCTACGGTGACATTGTCTTCCAAACCGTCGCCCACAACTGCATTCCGAGCCAGAGCAGCCAGGCATTCGCAGAAGCGATCTGCAATAGCCGCATGAACGTAAACCCGCTTGATTGCAGTACAGACCTGTCCAGTATTGAGAAATGCCGCGTTGAAAATGGCTTGCGCTACACTCTTCAGGTCGACGTCGTCGAATACGATTGCCGGATCATTGCCACCCAATTCCAAAGAGAGACGCTTTAAGCCTTGAGCAGCAGACGTCATGACTGCTTTGCCGGATGCGGTGGATCCCGTAAAAGAAACTTTTGCAATACTGGGGTGGCTGACGAGCTGCGGACCAAATGATCCATCGTCCGCGATGATCTGAATAAGCCCTGCCGGAACAACATCCTTAATGAGTTCACCGAAGCGCAGGGTGGCCAAGGGAGTGGTCGGTGCCGGCTTAATGATTATGGAGTTCCCCGTTATAATTGCGGGACCGATCTTGGATACTGCAGCTTCAAGCGGAAAATTCCACGGCACTATTCCTGCGACGATACCGTACGGTACAAAGAATTGCTCCGCGTAAGCCTCCGGCTTATTATTTAGTACGATAGGACGCAACTCCAGGCCTGAACAGTGCTCAAGAAATTCGGCGCACGAAATGGTTTCGTTTCGAGCTTGCTGAAGCGGTTTTCCCTGCTCCTGGGTCAGAAGGCGTGCAAGTTCTTCGACGTTCTTCCGCAGAACGTCGGCCAGAGCACGGAGGAGACCACTGCGCACCGTCCACTGTTCGGTCCGCCAAGTCACAAAGGCCCGGTCAGCAGCGTGGATCGCCTGCTGCAGAACTTTCGCTCCGGGTACTATCGCGGCTCCGACAGTGCCTTGCGTCGCCGGGTTTATGACCTTGAATTTCAAGCCGTCACGGACAAGAGAGCCATCAACCAGTGAGTAGAAATTTCTTGAATCCGCCATATGGCTATCACTCTCATAGGCTTCAAACGTGCTGCTTGCCTCGCTCATCGAATTCTTTCCCTACTCGACACGCTGTTCAATCTTGATGTTGGCGGAGTACTTAATATTTCACCGGTGAGGGTGCCTGTCTTTGCTGCGGTGAAATTGAGCATCGGAGCCTGGGCGCACATGGCTGAACTTCGGAGGCAGCAGCGTGACCCCGCGGCAATGCTTCGGATAACAATAATATTACTCCACGATCTTTCTGATTTGTCCTGGCTCGGGTTCTCTGGATCCAGTTTGTCTCGATGACTCGCTCCGCCAGGGAAAGTAAGCGCCAAGCTCCGCATTTGTAGATGCAGATGACGGCAAATTGCACCAGCACAACGCCACCATCAGGTGCCTTAGTGACAATGGCAGCCTGATACACAGAGCGATGCGAGGGGCGTGTCTGCGTTAATCCTTCTTTGCTTTCGTCCAGCGAGCCGCCGGCGTCCAACAAGCCCCGCGCGCCAAATCCGAGCGTCCATATCCACAACTGTGCCGAACTCGACAGTACTGACGCATTCTTCGTTTGAGAATAATGGCTGGCTCCGACGCGGCCCGAGAGCTTGTCCGCAACGGCATGCCGGCTTGCCCGAAACCCGCGCGCACAGTCGGCCCTGACGCCTCGCTCTGCTTACCGCTGCGGGTCTTGGACCGTGCCAGCGCACGATNGCACAGTCGGCCCTGACGCCTCGCTCTGCTTACCGCTGCGGATCTTGGACCGTGCCAGCGCACGATAGGGTTCGATGCCTCGCCGATAGTTTCATGGTCCTTTGTTCACACTGAAAAATTGTCGACGGCGCGAGGTCGCTGGCGGCCAGTTTGGTCGCCAGTAATGATGTTCTTGCTGCTGAAAGCTTAAGCAGAAACTGCTTTGTTCAGTCTACGGGAAGTCGCACCAGGACCTGGCCGTCTTCCACCTTCGTCTTGAACACGGTGATTGGGCAGTCAGCCGGGCCTTGAACCACTTCACCGGAGGTGATCTCAAATTGAGCACCATGCAAAGGGCACTCGATAAGAGTCCCCTCCAGCCAGCCATCAGAAAGGAGAGCGAATGCGTGTGAACAAACGTTGTCGGTCGCGTGTACTTTGCCGCCGATCAAGTAGATGGCAATTCGGTTATCGTCGATCTCGAACGGCGTTACGGTGTCCTCTTCAAGATCGGAAAGGGCGCAAAGGATTATCCATTCAGAATGCTGCGGCGCAGTATCTATGTTCTTTTCTACTGTTGTCACAGTTCACTCCGATTGCCACGATTAGCCAGTTGCGAGGTATATATTGGACGGATCAACTTCCTCGGTCCGGCTCATTATGTCAGGCGATATAGGCTTGCCAGCCTTTGCGTCTCGCCGGAGCTGCGTCATGTCACGACCGGGGTTGACTCCCACGGCACTGACAAAACGACCCTGTTCATCGGCGCCAATCTCCAGCCACCGTTCGCTCGCGACGTCTCCGATGCGATACAGGCGCGTCGCGAGCGCTGGCAGCCCGAGTGACTGGATGGTTACGCCGCACTGATCGGACCAGAACCAAGGTAGGTCCTGATACTGTACATCCAGACCGCACATAACTTGTGCCGCCACGACGGCCTGATCGCCGGCCACGGTCCAGCTCTCACTGCGTAGCCGTCGGCCAAGCGCGGGCACAGGATAGTTCGTCACTTCTCCGGCAGCATATATTCCCGGAACGGACGTTTCGCAGCGAGCGTTCACAACGATCCCGTCAGCGGTGTCGATGCCGGCATCGGCAGCGATTTGCGCATTAGGCCCAATCCCGATGCCAATAAGGACCATATCAGCAACGACCGACCCTCCATTCCAAGTCAGAACGACCTCGCCCTTTGAATTATTTGACATACGCAGATTCGCACAGTTCAAACGAAACTCACCACCTTCGCTCGCGTGACGCGTCGCGACCCATTCTGACAAAGAGAGTGAGGCGCTGCGCGGCAGCAGTCGTGGCGCTAACTCAATGACCGTTGTTTGACAGCCCAAGCGGCGAGCCATCCCCGATACCTCTAGCCCGATAAAACCACCGCCTACAACTGCCAGCCGCCGGCCAGGCGCAAGAGCCGCGCGTAATCGCAAAGCGTCTGATTCAGTGCGCAAATAATGAATTTGTGCCGGGTCCACACTGGAGTGCTCGAAGTGCCGTGCTCGAGATCCCGTTGCGATCAACAGCTTGTCGTAGTGTTCCGGTTCACCGATATCAGTATGGACGATGCGTCGAAGAGCGTCGATTAGGGTGGCCTTCGTTCCATCCCGCAAAACGACGCGATCTGCATACAGATCAGACCCTTTCAGAGTCGGCCTCTTGCCCCCCAAGAGAAAGTCCTTGGACAGCGGCGGCCTGTCATAGGGTGTCCCGCTTTCGCTATGAATCAGGACCATGCGCTGCTCAGGACATAGCTCGGCGAGCGTTGTGGCAGCACGATGCCCTGCTAGTCCTCCTCCGATGATAACGACCGTTTCCATAAACCTTCCTCAGCGCCTGGCGACTTTGAACGTTACCAACATGACCAAAAGAAACAAAAATATGGAGATGCGCTAGTGTCAAATTCCTGCGAATTCGTTCAGCACAGACGGCCCAGTCTCCAAACCTCGAAGCGCCTCCTCGCCAGAAACTGTGCTCCGCGGAATTGGTGGCTTTTGTGCATTTTAACGGTCAGAAAGGATTAATATTGATGGGTCTACGGCGGTGCAGAGGGCTCAAGTGCTGCAACAATCTGACTGCGACCCCATTGTTCGTCTAACGGTGGAACGGCTTTCTTGTGCAGACACAGCAGGTGCCAGTTGCGATAGGAAGTCCAATCCTATGACCCATGGTCCCCAAACATCGGCCATGCGCCGCTACGAATTTGTCGTTGACCTCATAAAGCGCCGCATTCGCACGGGGACTCTGAGGGTCGGTGATCGCCTGCCGTCTGTCCGGCAGTTAAGCGAGGATACCGGTTACAGCCCAATGACGGTGCATCATGCGTACGAGCTCCTGGAGGCTGAGGGTGTTTGCGAGGCCCGGCCCCGGTCAGGTTTCTATGTCGTCGGTTTGCCCGCGCCAGTGACAGGCTCAGGGGGCCACGATGGCGATGGAGAGACTGTTAAAAATCTGCCTGAAGCTTTGCTACATATTTGTTATTCAAATGAGCTTGGCGCATTCGGCAGCTTCTACCCAAGTCCGGACTTATTCGACCGCAGCGAAATAGACCGGCTATTGCGCCAGCTCTTGCGGCAAGGCGAGACCAGGCTTGTTGGGTGCGATTCACCACAAGGCGACGTGCAGTTGCGACATGAAATTTCGCGCCGCGTATCAAAGCGAGGATGCATCGTAGCACACGGGGAGATAATCGTCGGCAACACGGGCATGTCGTGCTTCGACATGTGCCTCAATGCATTTACCAAGCCAGGAGACGTAGTCCTTGTCGAAAGTCCTTCTTATTTTCCAATGCTGGCCGGATTGAATCGCAAGAGCCTCTCCGTGGTGGAAATTTACTCCCACCCGCGCTCTGGCATTAATCCCGAACAATTCCTGCATCTTGTCCGCTCGAATTCTGTTCGCGTAGCATTGCTTATGGGCTCCCATCATTATCCCACAGGCGTGACCTATTCCGAGCAAACCATGCGCCGTGTCGTGGAAATTGCCCGCCAACACCAAGTGCTTATCCTTGAAAATGACATGTTCAGCGACCTGAACTACCATGGCAGCAGGCAGCCTTCGTTTAAACAACACGATCCGTCCGATATCGTGGTGCAATTCGGGAGTTTCATGGCCTCGCTCCCGCCAGCGTATGGATTGGGTTGGATCATTGCCGGCACCCACACACGGCGTTTGATGACACACCAGTATACACACGGACTGAACAGCGGTGACGGTATTGTCCAGCGCGCGATCGCCACGTTTCTGGCAATCCGTAGTCAGGACCGACATTTGAGGCGATTGCGCAGCACACTTGCAGCGAGGATGCAACGGGGTCTCGAGCTAATCGCAGAACATTTTCCCAGTGAATGTGTTGTATCGCCTCCCGCCGGCGGGTTTATGTGCTGGGTACGAGGGCCAGTCACCTTCGATGCTACTGGCGCTTTGCTTCAGGCGATAGAATCCGACTTCAGTTTCCTCCCAGGCCCTATTTTCTCGATCGAGGCGTCCTTCCGAAACTTCGTTGCGCTTAACTTCTCGTTCCCGTGGACCACTCAGAGCGAAACTTATCTGGCGAAATTGGGTGAGATGATGCACAGGTCGGCTGGCCGGTGATGGCTCCATCAGATCGAATCGTTTGATGCTGCAGTCTCGTGGATTCTCGACCATCTTTCACGGCGGGCCGTCGGAGGTGAGTTATCGTGGTCAACCGGTCGATAAAAACGTGCAGAGCAGAAGCAAATTATAGAGTCTGAGATGCTGTTCGCTCTTGCCTTGCCCGAAGCTGTTCATTGGCAGTGCTAAGTTCGACAACTATGCGATATTGGGGCTTTTCAGTGAGCGCGCTCAAGAGGGCATTGGATGGAATTCCGAGCTGGTCGAAGGTCGAAATCGCAAGCGGCCGATCTCCTACGGCCAGGTCGGCGAGAGCCTCTTTGGCAGGAGCCTGCATACCTGGATATCTGAAGGAATGCTATCAACCGATTGTGTTGAAAAAGTCGGCGTTGCTGCGAGCTTGAAGTCCTGATTCACTGGTTTGAGTGAATCGGGGGCGCTGCCGATGATGGGCGAACGGACGAACGTTCAGGATGCTCTGTTCTACGAGTTCAACCTCGAGCGCCATGTGCCGGCCAGTCACCTGTTGCGGTCGATAGACAGGTTCGTTGATCTGTCCGGCCTGCGCGCGCATCTGAAGCCATTCTACAGCGAATTGGGTCGCCCCTCGGTCGATCCCGAATTGATGATCCGCATGCTGCTGGTGGGCTATTGCTTCGGCATCCGCTCGGAAGGCGGCTGTGCGAGGAGGTCCATCTCAATCGTAACCGCCCGATTGTCACCGCCTGCCTGACATCGTCGTGATGGCCTATGACACGTGTTTAACGACGTCGTTTGCGACGTGTCTTGTGCGAGGTTTGCGATGCGTGTCGAGATTCTTGGTGCTGAACGGCGTCGTCGCTGGGGTGATAAGAAGAAGCTCGACATCGTCATGTCGGTTGGAATTGACGGGGCGACTGTGACTGAGGTTGCCGAGCGGCATGATGTGACACGGCAGCAGATTTACACCTGGCGGCGAGAGCTGAGGAGGAAGGGGCTCCTGTTGCCGTCGGCGGGTCCCATGTTCCTTCCCGTGGACATGCCCGTGGCGCGGAGCGAACGCTGTATGGGCAAAGGCACCGACAGATTGTCAGCGCTGGTCGAATTCCAACTATGCTGTGGGCGGAACCTGCGCTTTGACAGAGAGATCGATACCGCCACTCTGACTCGGCTTATCCAGGCGGTTGAGACAGCATGATCGGACCGGGAACTGGGGTTCGGGTGTACCTTGCCTGCGGGTTCACGGACATGCGCAAAGGGATCGAGGGTTTGGCTGCACTGACGCAGGATGTGTTGCGCCAGAAGCCGACGGGAGGCGCGGTCTTCGCCTTTCGGGGAAGGCGTGGCGACCGTTTGAAGCTTCTTTATTTTGATGGCCAGGGGTTCTGTCTTTATTACAAGGTCTTGCAGAAGGGTCGCTTTCCGTGGCTGTCGGCGGCCGACGGGACGGCCCGGCTGACGTCAGCGCAAATGGCGATGTTGTGGGAAGGAATTGACTGGCGACGCCCCAATTGGGGTGCGCCGTCGGCGCGTGTCGGGTGATTTAGAACCGTGATCATGGCCAGCGACCTTCTTCATGCCGACGAGACCCCGATCCGGGTGCTGGATCGCTCCATGCAGGACAAAGGGCTGGGGAAAGGCGTAAAGAAAGGCAGGATCTGGACATATGTCCGCGATCAACGCCCATGGGCGGGCGGCGCTCCGCCTGGAGCGGTCTACTACTTTGCTCCGGACTGGAAGGAAGACCACGTCCTCCGCCATCTGAGGCAGACAAGCGGCATCCTCCAAGCTGACGGCTACAAAGGCTACGGCAAGCTTTATGAGCCTGGAGCCGATGGAACATCCCGCTTCCGAGAAGCGGCATGCTGGGCGCATTGGCGACGCGACTTCCATGATATCTGGACCTCGAACAAATCCGAGATCGCATGCGAGGCTCTCGACCGTATCGGTGCGCTTTATGACATCGAGCACGGCATTGCGGGTCAGCCTGCCGATGCCCGCCTTGCCGCACGTCAGAAGCATAGCAAACCAAAGATCGCGGCATTCCGTGTCTGGATCGAAACGCAACTGACCCGCATTCCGGGCAAGAGCGATTTGGCAAAAGACTTCCGTTATGGCCTGAGCCGCTGGCCATCATTGTGCCTGTTCCTCGAAGACGGCCGCGTCGCCATGGACAACAATGCCGCCGAGCGAGCCCTGCGCCCGATTGCCATCTCGGGGTCATTCTGCCCATGTTGGGCAGGAGGTCGAGGTCCATTGCCGTTGGCACCCGTATTTCGGACATCGGCTTCGCTGCGAGAACAGCGAAGAGCGCGCCAACGGCCGGATCAT
>NZ_AYVL01000064.1 GCF_000502835.1 Mesorhizobium sp. LSJC280B00 | reverse complement strand
CCGCAGTCGCGGGCTCGGCCTTTGGCGGTTGTTTCGCTCACGGCCGTATCGCCGCTACGCGGCTGGCCTCCGCGGGGGCGCCGGAAGGCCGGCGGCCCGCAGTCGCGGGCTCGGCCTTCGGCCGTTCACGCCCTTCTCGCCGTTCGCGGGGAGGAGGTTCCGGCAGGCGTATGAGGGGCAGCGCAGGCGTCTCAAATAGGCAGCAAGGCGCCGGTGTCACAGCCGGTTCTCCTCCGCTAGGTCCAACAGCAACTCCAGCGCCTCCTCCGCCCGGTCGGCGGGCACGAACAGATGATCGTGGTAGAAGGCCGAGACCGGATTGACGCCGATGCCGGCGGTGGCCAGCCGCGCGGTGATGGCGGCGAGGAAGCCGACCGCTTCCAGCGACGAATGGATGTTCAGCGTCAGCATCCGGCAGCGGAACACGGTTTTCAGTCCAGCGGCCTTGGCATGCTCTTCAAGCACGATCAGCGTCGTGCCCTCGCGCTCGCGAAATAGCATCACCGGCTGGAGCCTGTCGGGAACGGGCGCATCGGGTGGCAACGTGGTGAAGACATGAACGCCGGCAAGCAATTCCGGCGTCATTGCCGCCAGCAACTGTTTCAGGTCGGTCTCTCCGGCCATCGGTTGCTTTCGTTGTGCGATCAGGCGGTGGTTGCCGTCGAGCGCTCGGAAGACACCTCTACGGTTTTCAATAACGCCCTCCACCTCACCCTGCAAGGTGGACTTGTCCAGGTTCGTTGCTGACTGAACTTGCACATCCAAGGTCGCCGTCCCCCCGGACCTGAAAAAGAACTGGAGGCATGTCGGATCGCCGTCATGGGCCGCGTCCTTGGTTCGAGCTGGCGGAGGAGCCAGTGCTCACAACGACCGGAGGGAACATCAATGACCATGTCTCAGGCAGCACCCGTCTCACCGCGTGCCCTGTGGGCCGGCCGCGTGCTCAGCGCCGTCATCGTGCTGTTCATGATCTTCGACGGCGTCATCAAGCTACCGCCGCTCGAAATCGTCACCCAGACCATGGTGCAGCTCGGCTGGCCGGCCGATGCCAATGTCTCGCGCATGCTCGGCACCATTGGATTGGTCTCGACAGCGCTTTACGCGCTGCCACGCACCTCGGTGCTCGGCGCCATCCTGCTCACCGCCTATCTCGGCGGCGCCGTCGCCACGCATGTGCGTATCGGCAGCCCTTTGTTCTCGCACATACTGTTCGGCGTCTATCTCGGCGCCGTCCTCTGGGGTGGCCTGTATCTGCGCGATCCAAGGGTGCGCGCATTGTTCCCGTTCAGCCAATAGCGGCGACATCGAAAGCCGTTCGATGCTGGCCACGCTGCCAGAGCGGGCGCGGTCTGCGCCGCCTTTCTACTCTTTGGATCAAATTGAGCGCCGCCGGGCGGCAGCCGATCTTCTTCTTTGGATCAAATCGCCTGGTTGCGAGTTAGGGGGTGCAGCGGCGAGGACGGCACCCTGTTGGAGAGGAACGACAATGAAAAAGGTGATGATCTTGATGGCCTTGCTGGTCCCGCTCGGTGCCTGCTCCCGTACTGAGCAAGGCGCGGCAGTTGGTGGCCTGGGCGGTGCGGCGGTCGGCGCTGCTGTGGCCGGCAACCCGACCAAGGGCGCGGTGATCGGCGGTGCGGCCGGCGCTTTGGCCGGTGCACTGATCGGCCGTGCCAGCGAAAGCGGCCAATGCCGTTATCGCGATCGTAACGGTCGTGTCTACGTTGCGAGTTGCCCGGAAGGCTATTGATCGGGCCGCATCATATGGATGCAATAGCAAAACGGCGGGCAGGGCCCGCCGTTTCGTGGTTGTGGAGATGATTTATTCGGCGGTCGCGCCCTCGGCCGGCGCTGCTGCAGCGGCGGCAACAGCGGCTGCCGCATCTTCCTGCGCCTTCTTCAGCAGCGCTGCGCGCTCCTGCGCCTTCTTGCCGGGCTCGGCCTTTTTCGGGTTGGCGCGCGCTTCGCGCTTGGCGAGGCCGGCCTCGTCGAGGAAGCGCAGCACGCGGTCGGTCGGCTGGGCGCCGTGCGACAGCCAATGCTTGACACGCTCGGCGTCGACCTTGACGCGTTCGCCGTCCTTGGGCAGCAGCGGGTTCCACGAGCCGAGCGACTCGATGAAACGGCCGTCGCGCGGCGAACGGGCGTCGGCGACGACGACGTGGTAATAGGGACGCTTCTTCGAGCCCGCACGGGCCAGTCGGATTTTCAGTGGCATTTCTTTTCTCCTAAAAAGCTCTGATTTGGTTGATCGGTTGGTGGCTGGTCCTCAGCCGGTTTTCGCTACGCCGTTGGATGCGGCGATCTGCTCGTGATGGCGGATCACTTCGCGGACGACGAAGTTCAGGAATTTCTCCGCGAAATCCGGGTCGAGATGGGCGTCCTTCGCCAATTGGCGAAGACGGGCGATCTGCTCCTGCTCGCGTGCCGGATCGGCAGGCGGCAGGCCATGCTCCGCCTTCAGAACGCCGACCGCCTTGGTGCAGCGGAAGCGCTCGGCCAGCATGTGGATCAGCGCCGCGTCGATGTTGTCGATCGAGGCGCGATAATTGACCAGCGCCGCGCGCGCGTCGGCCATGTCCTTTTCTTCGTTCATGGCGCCCTCACTTCTTCTTGCCGAGGCCATTCTTGCCAAGCATTGGCAGCCCGCCACCGCCCGGCAGGCCGGGAAGTTTCATGCCGCCGGGCAGCCCAGGCAGGCCACCGCCACCGGGAAGACCACCGGGCAGGCCCTTCATGCCGCCGAGCCCGGCCGCCTGGGCCTGCTTCTGCAAGGCTTCGAGCTGCTTGGGGTCCATCTTGGAGAGGTCCGGCATGCCGCCGCCCATCATGCCGCCTGCGCCGCCAGGCATCATGCCGCCGAGACCCATCTTGGAAGCGAGGCCGCCCATCATGCCGCGCATCAGGCCGCCGCCTTTGCCCTTGCCCCCCATCGCCTTCATCATGTCGGCCATGCCGCGATGCATCTTCAACAGTTTGTTGATTTCGGCCGCGTCGGTACCCGAGCCGGCGGCGATGCGCTTCTTGCGCGAGTGCTTCAGAATATCGGGGTTGGCGCGCTCGGCCTTGGTCATCGACGAGATGATGGCGAGCTGGCGACCGAACATCTTGTCGTCGAGCCCGGCGGCGGCCATCTGGTCCTTCATCTTGCCCATGCCGGGCATCATGCCCATGATGCCACCCATGCCACCCATTTTCGACATTTGCTGAAGCTGGCCGGCGAGGTCGTTCAGGTCGAACTTGCCCGACTGCATCTTCCTGGCCATCGCCGCGGCCTGTTCGGCGTCGATGTTCTCGGCCGCCTTTTCGACGAGGCTGACGATGTCGCCCATGCCGAGGATGCGGTCGGCGATGCGCTTGGGGTGGAATTCCTCCAGCGCGTCCATTTTTTCGCCGGTGCCGATCAGCTTGATCGGCTTACCGGTGACGGCGCGCATCGAGAGCGCCGCACCACCGCGGCCGTCGCCGTCCATGCGGGTCAGCACGAGGCCGGTGATGCCGACGCGCTCGTCGAAGCTTTTTGCCAGATTGACGGCGTCCTGGCCGGTCAGCGAATCGGCGACCAGCAGGATCTCGTGCGGCGACGACATCTTCTTGATGTCGGCCATCTCGACCATCAACGGCTCGTCGATATGGGTGCGGCCGGCGGTATCGAGGATGACGACGTCATGGCCGCCGAGCTTGGCCGCCTGCACGGCGCGGCGGGCGATATCGACCGGCGTCTGGCCGGCGACGATCGGCAATGTGGCGACCTTGACCTGCTCGCCGAGCTGGCGGAGCTGCTCTTGCGCGGCGGGACGCCGCGTGTCGAGCGAGGCCATCAAGACTTTCTTGTTTTGACGGTCGGCGAGGCGCCTGGCGATCTTGGCCGAGGTCGTCGTCTTGCCGGAACCCTGCAAGCCGACCATCATGATGACGACCGGAGCCGGTGCATTGAGGTCGATGGCGACGCCCTCGGCGCCGAGCATCTCGACCAGCTCGTCATGGACGATCTTGACGACCATCTGGCCGGGCTTGATCGACTTGACCACGGCGGCGCCGACGGCCTTCTCGCGCACCTTGTCGGTGAAGGAACGCACCACTTCCAGCGCCACGTCGGACTCAAGCAACGCACGGCGCACCTCGCGCAGCGCCGCCGAGACATCAGCCTCCGACAAGGCGCCGCGGCCGGTGAGGCCGTTCAGGATCGAACCAAGACGTTCCTGTAGCGATTCAAACATTCTTTTTCCTTTTCCCTGGCACCCGGATGATGCCCGAGAGGTAATGCGTTCGCGCCAACTGTCCAAGCAAAAGCCGGTCCGGGCAAAGCCCAAAGCCAAAAAGCACCCGGGGGCGCACAGCGCTGCCGGGTGTTGGCCTCCGGGATCGATTTACAGCACTTCACCTCAAAGAGGTTTCGGCGTCCCGGTCGGTTTGCTCGGAGGAATACTCGTCGCGGAATTCGCGGCGTGTAGACAGGAAATCGGCCGCAGAGTCAAGCTTTGGTCAAGCTTTGCGTCAAATAGCTCAGGACGACCAGGCAATGCACATCAGCGCACGCTGCCGGCGCGCGCCATATCCGGCTCGACCTTCAGCGGTGAGCGCGGATGTAAAAGCAGCAGAACGGTCAACAGGCTGCTGACGATGCCGATCGAAGCGATGAGGACGGCGTCTGAAGTCGTCCAGCCGGCGGCTTCGAGCGGCTTGGCGTTGAACAGGGCGAAGGAATTATAGCTTTGCTGGTGCGAAATCAGCAGGAAGCCGGTCAGATTGTTGCCGAGATGGGCACCAAAGCCGGCACCGAGATTGCCGGTTGCATAGACCAGAAGCGTCAGCAGCAGCGCAAAGGCGGCGATCGAGGCCAGCACGCAGGCATTGATGGCAGCGCTCGAACCTGGGCTCCAGTGCAGGGAGGTGAACAGCAATCCCGGCAGCAGCGCCCAGATGAAAGGGTTCTGGAACCGGCTCGCCAGGCCCCTGAGCAGATAACCGCGAAACAGCATCTCCTCCGACGAGGTCTGCAGAAAGGTCAGGGCGGCGATCGGGATCAGGAACGAAAGCCAGGCGGACAGGCCGATCGCGCCGCGCGCGATGTCGGGCTGCAAACCATAAAGCAGCATCTCGGAAAGCAGCGAGGTGATCAGCACCGCGGTCAGTCCTTTCAGGAACCCCGACCAAGAAATGCGCCGGCTGACGCCAATCAGGGCTGTCAGCTTCTCGCGATGGATCCAGCGCATGGCAGCCCAAAGGCCGAGCCAGATTCCGGCAAATGAAGCCAGCGCCGCGAGGATGCCCGCAGGAGAGGCCATGAAATCCTGCACCGCTCCTCCACCTGGCGGGGCGGTGCCAGACGATGCCTGCCAAACGGCAAAGGCATAGGTGCCGCCGAACAGCACGGCGGCAGTGGTTCCGAGCCAGAACAGGATGACGACCACCGCTCCAAGCAGTAGCCGCGGCAAAGTGGTCTTGTTGTTGGCGGTGTGCCGGTACTGTTGGAAGGCGGTTGGGTCGATCGTCACGCGGGCTCGCTGGCTGGTGCTTCGGCTCGCAAGGTCTAGAACATCGGCCCCAATGTGGAAACCGGTATTGCAGCGGCAATACCGGCTTGTGGCAATATCGGGGTTTGTGAGCGGCCGCCGCTACTGCAGGGCGACCGCCCTGTTGGTAACGTCAGCGCACGACGTACATGATGCGCCTTGTGTCCGGATCGATCAGCGCCGGCTGACCGTTCACGTAGACGTAGCGGTAGTCATAGTCCGGAATCTCGCGTAGCTCGACGGTGTCGGGCAACGTCGCGCCCGTGACCACCTCGCCCTCGAGATAGACCGGATCGAGCCGATGCGTACGGACATAGGTACGGATCTCGGCCGGCGGTCTCCGGATAGGCTCGATCGCCTCGCCGGCGACGATTGCTCCGGTATAGCTGTCGGAATACTCGACGCTATCGGCGGGCGGCGTCACGACGGCAATGTCGGCGCTGGCCGGACGCTGTGTCAGGACCACACGGCTGCCGCCGAAATCGGCCGTCACATAGTCGGAATAGACCCAGCCCTGGCCGTTAGCCTCGGCGATAGTGCACCATTTGCTGTTGGCGATGCAGCCGTCGAGCGTCGCCGACTGGCCGGCCGCGAGCACGCCGATCACCGGATATTGCGGGCCGGGGCCGGCGCGTACATTGAGATCAGTGATGGCCGAGACGGCGGTGTCGGCCAATGCAGAGCCCGACATCGCTATGAGCGCTCCGGCCACCGCCGGAAACAATATGCGTTTCATGGTCTTCTCTCCGTTTCACAGTCCCTTGGCACGGAAAACGAAGCAAAGCCGCATGCGTTCCGGCTAAAAGGCTTCGGCCGGCTCACGATTTGTTCCAGTCGTTTTCGGCAGGTCGGTCAAAAGCTCGTGAACAAAAGCAAGTTTTTGCGCCGCCACGTCCGAGATGACGAAGGGATAGAGATCGGGCAGGCCCATGCAGCGGTTGATCGAGTTGGACGCCTCCGACAGCACCAGCCAGCGGTCGAGGATCCTTTCGAAAGGCTCTGGCCTGGAGGCGGGTTCCGATGGTGCCGGCTGCAGCTTGCCGCCGGTGTCGGCGCGCGGCAGCTCGTTGGCTTCAACGGTTTCCAGCCGGCCGAGCGGGAAATTCAGGGCATGCACCATCTCCAGCGTGTCGGTGATGTGCATGTGATGCGCCCATGTCTCGGCCCAGTCCTCCCATGGGTGCGACGTCGCATAGGCCGAGATATGGCGCTGCTGCCAGTCGGGCGGCGCGCCATCGGCATAATAGGTCTTCAGCGCCTGTTCGTAGCCGGCGCGCTCGTCGCCGAACAAAGCGCGAAAACCGGCAAGCTTTTGCGAATCGTCGCGGATCAGGCGGTCCCAGTAATAATGGCCGAGCTCATGGCGGAAATGGCCGAGCAGTGTGCGGTAGTTCTCGCCCATCTCGACGCGCCGCCGTTCGCGCTCTGCCGAATCCGCCTCGGCGACGTTGAGCGTGATCCGGCCGTTGTCATGACCGGTCAGGATACGTTCGCCGCCCGGACCGCCGCCGATCGGATCGGCAAGAAAATCGAAAGCGAGACCGATCTCGTCGCCAACTTCCTGCTTGGGTGCGACCGGCAGGCCGAAGGCGAGCAGCGAATAGACGGCACGCTTCTTTGCCGCCTCGACACGGATCCAGCGGCGGCGGTTGCCGTCGACCGACAGATCCGGGATCAGCTGGTTCAGCGCACAGGCGCGGCAGAAGGCGTGGCCGGGCTCCGCCATCCAGTTGCAGGCGCATTCGTCGGCATTGGTGCAATGGAAGACGTCGGCGCCGGACAGCGCGAAGCGCGCATGCTCGGGATCGTAGAGCACGAGGCTGGCGCAGTTCAGGCATTGCGCGTTCTCGAAATAGAGACGGTGGCCGCAATGCGGGCAGTCGAAAAGCTTCATTGGCGTCTCAAATCATTCGAAATGCGGAGGACGATACGAGCAGGAGAACGCCAAACGCATGTCAGCTGCCCACGTTCCTGCCGGCCGATGCTATTTTGCCGCAAGCTGGGCGACGACCTCCTTGGCCACTGCCTCGCCCGACAATCTAGCGCCGCCGCAGGTCTGCATCAGCGGACCGGCCAAATGCTCGCCGGCGAAGAAGATCTTTTCCGCCACGGGCTGCATCAGCGTGGCGCGCGCTTGCGAGCGGCCGGGCCGCGCCGCCGCATAGGCGCCGCGCACGAACCGCTCAGCGCCCCAATTGGTCATCATTGCGCGTCCGACATGCTTTCGTATGTCGCCGCCAAAGATGCCGCAGAGCCGGTCGACGACGAAGTCGATGCCAGCCGCCTCGCCCGCCGCCGACATCTCCCAAGCGAAATCGCCGCCGACGAAACCGACCATCAAATCGAGGTCGAAGGGAAAGCAGAGGAAGTAGATGTCGTGCCGGGCCAACCGCTCGATCAGCAAATCGTCGAACGGCTCCAGGCCGAGTCTTGTACCGGATATTTCGACCGGCAGCTTGGTCAGCATGCCCATCGGCAGGTCGAAGAAGGCGGCGAAATGCGCATCGGGGAGTGCAGGCGAGAACGCAATCTCCTCGAAGGCGAGCACTGCCGGGGAGGCAGTGACGATGACCGCCTTGGCGCAGATGGTACCGCGATCGGTGACGCAGGCTACGCCCGGCCCATCCCAGACGATCTTGCGCACCGGGGTCGACAGTTCCACTGGCACATCGGCACCGAAGCGGGCAACCAGCGTACCGAAGCCTTCCCTGGTGAAATAGTTCGGATCGAGATCGGCGGCGGCCTGAAAGTCGCGGATCGATATCTCGTCCTCGTCGGCGCCGAAATCCATCGGCCCGGCGAAGGTTGCGGCGGCGCGCGGCGCGTGTCCCTTGGCGAGCAATGCCGAAAGGCGGTCGTCGTCGCCTTCCCTCACCTGATGTGCCGCCACCAGTTCGAACAGCCTTGCGTCGGCCACCTTCATCGCCGCCTCCTCGGCTTCGCTTGCCTTTCGCTCACGGTAATAGAGATGATCGACATTCATGTCGTGGTGATGAAGCGTCCAGGCAGCGGCCTTCGCCTCGGGAAAGTAGGGATTGCGGTCCGCGGCATGCAGCCAGGCGCAGCCGATGTCGAACGGCACGCCGAAATGCTGGTCGCTGGTCCAGGCGCGGCCGCCAATGCGGTTCACCGCTTCCAACAATTTGAAGGAAAAACCGGCAGCGCGCAGGGTCTTGGAAGCCGAAAGCCCGGCTGAACCGGCGCCGATGATCACGACATCAACGTCTTCCATGCTTATTCTGTCCCCGCCACAATAATTACTTGATCGTAGGCAAATTCCCGGGCGTCCGCCAGTGTGGTGGATTTGAGGTTCCTGCTGTATTGAGTGCATCGGCGTGGCGCCGGGGCAGTGACAAGCAGGTGTTTCGCAGGCAAGTTCGCAATTGGGAACGTGATTCAGGCAACCAGGAGAGCAGCATGGCATTTCTTGCCAAGGGGAAGATGTTTGTAGTGGCCACGGTGGTGGCGGTGCTTGCGCTGGCGACGGGCGCGCAGGCGGCGGCCAGCTGTGGCAAGAACGGCGCCGGCTTCGAGGCATGGAAACCGGAGTTCGCCGCGGAGGCGAAGGCCGACGGTGTCGGCTCGAAGGGTCTGGCCGCTCTGGCTCGCGCAACCTATGCGACAAAGACGATCTCCGTCGACCGCGCCATCCATAAGGCTTTCAGCGGCTCGGTGGAAGCTTTCATGAAGCGCCGTGGCGCGTCCGCGATCATTGCCAGGGGCCGTGCGCTGAAGAAGGCCAATGCTGCGCTGTTCGACAAGATCGAACGGAATTACGGCGTGTCGCCGGGCGTGTTGCTCGCCATCTGGGGCATGGAGACCGGCTTCGGTTCCGCCATGGGCAGCCAGAATACGGTCTCCGCCATTTTAACGCTGGCCTATGACTGTCGCCGTCCGGAGTTCTTCTACCCGCATGCCATTGCGGCCCTGAAGCTGGTTGATCGCGGAGCGTTGAGCGCCTCGTCGGTCGGTGCCGCGCATGGCGAGATCGGCCACACGCAGTTCCTGCCCGGAAATGTTTTGACGTATGGTGTCGGAAACAAAAATCTGCGCGACAAGAGCACTGCGTTGGCTTCCACCGCCAACTTCCTCAAGAGTCATGGTTGGCGGGCCGGCGCGAGCGCGCAGGCGAATATGGGCGCAATCGCTGGCTGGAATTCCGCGAGCGTCTATCAACAGGCCATCGCCCGCATGGCCACGGCGATCGATGCCGACTGATAGGATATAAACGCAAAAATGACTGGGCTCGGTTGGAAGCGCGAGGCGAGCATGAAGAGTTTCGCAACAGCGCAGGGCTTGCCTTGCCCTTTGGAACCTAGCTAGGACAGGCGATGATCTCGCTCTCGATCGTTGATTTCGATGCGGACCCCGAGGGGGTGACTGCGATCCTAAGCCTCGAACCGACACGCATAGTCCGCAAGGGCGACCCGATGCGTAACGGTTCCCCGCGCAAGAAGAATGGATGGAGCCTCGATGGTCCGCGGCAAAGGCTCCGGAGTGGGGCCGAGCACGAGAATGCGGTCAACTACCTGATCGAGCAGATGCGAGGTCGGGAGGAGGCCTTCGCACGGCTGCGGCAGGAAGTGCGGCCAAAGCAGATAACTATCTACGGCGGGTTCTATCAGCCCTACCACGGACAGTGCGGCATTTGGCTTGAGCCGTCTGCGATGAGGGTGCTCGCGGATTGCGGTGTTGGCTGGAGCCTCGACCTTTTTGTTGAGGACGAAGCTCACCAACATGGAAATGAGGTGTGAGCAGGCGTCCTGTCCGCATTGGGTCGTTTGCCGACTGGCTGGTTCCAAATTTGAGCGGAGTCTGATTCATAAGGGCATGAGCCGATACGATCTGACCGACTTCGAATGGCGCGTCATCGAGCCGCTTTTGCCCAACAAGCCGCGAGGCGTGCCGCGTGTCGATGACCGTCGCGTGCTGAACGGCATCTTCTGGGTGCTGCGATCGGGTGCGCCATGGCGCGATCTGCCCGAGCGCTACGGCCCTCGCACCACTTGCTACAACCGCTTCGTTCGATGGCGGAAAGCAGGTGTCTGGGATCGGCTGATGGACGCCATTACCGAGGCCCATGACGGCACGGTGCAGGTAATGAGTCTACGTCCTAGCACTACTTTGGCAGATTTTTAGCGGAGAGGGTTCCGCGGCAGTGGGGACAACGGAT
>NZ_AYVL01000063.1 GCF_000502835.1 Mesorhizobium sp. LSJC280B00 | reverse complement strand
AGCGTCATGACCGTTTTTCCAGAGCCGCTTCCCCGACGACCGCCACCGTTTCGCCGGGCCGAACGCTGAATGAGACGCCATCGACCGCCCGGACGGATACGGAAGTTGCATAGAGATCGATGATCAAATTCTCGATCGCGTAAATTGGCTTGTCGTCGTTCATGTCGAACCCGTTCCCGTTTCGACGGCATCGCGCTCGGCCTCTTCGCGAGCCCGCGCCAGCTTGCGCTTGCGCAGCATTCCCCGCGAACCGGCCGCGGCACCTTTTGCAGCGCAAATGTTTCACCCAAGAGGTTGAAGCTGACTACAACCAGCGTCAGGGCTAGACCAGGGGGGACAACGAGGCGCGGAAACTCCTCGATGTAACTCATGCCGTCGACAAGCATCTGGCCCCATTCCGGCGTCGGCGGTGCAACGCCCAGGCCCAGAAAGCTGAGCGTCCCGATGGCCAGCACGAGGGCGCCGGCATCGGCGCTGGCGGGTCCTCACCCCGAAACGCGAAGATGAGGATCGTCAAAAGGTGCCGATCAGCCCCAGCCCGGCCATCCACCAGATGTGCCAGATCAGGGCGAAACCAATGACGACGGCAAAGAAGGCGTTGACGACCCCGACTGGACTGTTCTTCGGTACTTCGATCGGCTCGTACGGGCGCGGTGGCACCGGTTGAGCTTGCTGTGCGTTGGCGCGTTGCTTCGCGACCCAGTAGCTGTCGCGCTCGGCCACATGCGGCAAGACGGCAAAGTTCCAGGCCGGCGGCGGCGACGCCGTGGACCATTCCAGTGTGCGACCGTCCCAGGGATCGCCGGTGACACGAAGCATCTCGCGGTCGCGGATCGAGACAACCAGCTGCACGATCTGGCAGACGATGCCGCCCAGAATGATAACGGCTTATTCGACCACTCGCAACCAGTTTGACCTGCCAACCATGTCTCACGAGCAATGGCAGGCACTTAAGCCAACGCTACAAGAAGCGGAATAATAACCGGCAAGAGGATCCTCCCGGCCCGCCTGAGTAACCAGGGCTGCCGACAGAGCGCTTTCCCACTCACTGCCGGCCCGGTACCGGAAGGAGGGAGCGCAAATCTCTGCTTCGCCACCAGAATGCGCAACGCATCAGGTCCCGCACGCTCAGCTAGATCTGACGTTTAATCATGCGGCCGAGACCCGTTTCGCGAATAGGCCGCCGGCGAACCTGCACGCCGCCTTGTGCATTGAGCTTACTTCTTGCGACACAGGCTCAGCCTCCGCACAAGCTTCCACTGAAAGGGGACACCGCGTCCTGAAGAAACAGCCGGAGGGCGGATTCGTCGGACTTGGGATTTCGCCCGTGATCAACGGAGGGTTGCGCCGACGTTCGGTGGCAGGATCAGCCTCGGGGACAGACGCGAGAAGGAGTTGGGTGTAGGGATGGCTCGGATTCCGGTAGACCTCTTCCGAGCTACCGCTTTCCACCACCTTGCCGAGATACATCACGTAGACCCGGCTCGCCGCCTGCCGGACAAGCGCGAGGTCATGCGCGATGAAGAGGCAGGACACGCCGAGCTTCTCTCTGAGATCGAGGAATAGGTTCATGACCTGCGCCCGTATAGACAAGTCTAGCGCGCTGACCGGTTCGTCGCAGATTAAAACCCGCGGCTCTACGGCCAGCGAGCGCGCGATCGCGATGCGTTGCCTCTGGCCGCCTGAGAGTTCACGGGTGAATCTGTCCCGGACCGTCGTCGCCAGACCGACTTGGTTGAGGAGCTCAGCGATCCTCCCCTCGCGTTCCGTTTGCGAACGCAAACCTGCAATGATGAGGGCTTCGTTTATGGCTTCGCCCACAGTTTGGCGATCATTCAGCGATGCATAGGGGTCCTGGAATACGTACTGAACTGCCCGACGCGCTTCCCGCAGACGGCGTCCACTCAAGGAGCCGAGGTCGACGCCATCAAAAACGACACGTCCGGATTGGGGTTTTTCCAAGCCGACGATCGAACGGCCGAGCGTGGACTTGCCGCAGCCAGACTCCCCCACCAAGCCGACGATCTCGCCTTGATTGAGGTGGATTGAGACGTCGTTTACCGCTTTGATCGTTTGGCCACGTTTGGCACTTGGAAAGCTGGTGACCAGATGCTCGACTTCGAGTATCGCGCTCATTATGCGCACTCCTTCGCCCGAATATTCAGAACGGGACAGGCGGCTGACACACCCGGAACTGCCGTCGGCAAGAACGGCGGTCGCCGCTCGCCGCAGGCATCCACAGCGTATCCGCAGCGGGCCATGAAAGCGCACCCTGTGATCGGCGCGCCGAGGATGGGCGGAATGCCCGGCAATCCACGGAAACGCGATCCGATTGCGTCCTGTTTCCTCGGAATTGCGTCGATGAGGCCCATCGTATAGGGATGCTGCGGCTGGGAGAGTACACGCTCGGTCGGTCCGGTTTCGACGTGGCGCCCCGCGTACATCACCATTACGCGGTCGGCCGCGCCCGCCACGACACCCATGTCATGCGTGATCAAGATCATGGCCATGTCCATTCTGGACTGGATTTCCTTCAGCAGTCGGAGGATTTGCGCCTGGACCGTCACGTCGAGCGCGGTGGTCGGCTCGTCGGCTACGAGAAGTGTCGGCTCGGCGGCAATGGCGATTGCGATCATGACACGCTGTCGGAGACCGCCCGAAAGCTCATGGGGATACTGCTTGAGGCGTATTTCGGGGTCGGACATCCCGACCATCTTGATAAGTTCAAGCGCCCGGGTTTCCGCAGCTCTTGCGGTCATGCCGAGGTGAAGCTCGGCTACTTCGGCTATCTGCCGTCCGACCCGGCGGGCGGGATTGAGCGCGCTCATCGGGTCCTGGAAAATGAAGCCAATGGATTTTCCGCGCAGGCTGCGAAGCGTTTCATTGTCCGATCCGACGAGCTGGCGGCTGTCGAACAAAATGGAGCCCGATATATCCGCCTGGACGCCCACGGGCATCAGGCCGAGAGGCGCAAAGCAGGTGACCGTTTTGCCGCTACCGCTTTCTCCCACAATCGCGAGGGTCTCTCGACGGCTCAGTTCATAGGCTACTCCGTCGACTGGGCGGACCACGGTATGCGCCGTCAGCAGGTCTATGGTCAGATCTTTGACGCGGAGTATCGGTTCAGAACTCATGGCCGTGCCTCCTTGGCCCAGAATGCGGTTACCCGGCGACGGGCCGCGAGCATCCGGGAGGTCAGCGGCTTCGGAACTCTGTTGAGGGCGACCGCTTCACCGAGGATGTTGAATCCGATGACAGCTAAAGTCAGGGTCAGCCCCGGCAGGATGACCTGGCGCGGATCGGACTCAAGATATGGAAGCGCGTCGACCAACATCTGTCCCCATTCAGGCGTCGGCGGCTGGATGCCCAGCCCGAGGAAGCTCAACGTTGCGATTGCGAGCGCGACTGCTCCGGCGTCGGCCGTGGCATATACGAGCACCGCCCCGATCGTCGTGGGAAGAAGATGGACAAAGTAAATGCGAACGGGACTTGCGCCCAATACTCTTAGGGCCTCCATGTGGGGCTTGTTCATGGTGTTGACAGCCACGGCCCGGCTAATGCGGGCGCTACCCGGCCACCAGGCGAGCGCGAGCGCGAGGATCATGTTCCAGTAGCTGACTCCGGCAATGCCGATCACCGCAAGTGAGACGATGAGGCTGGGGATTGCCTGGCCGACGTCAACGATGCGCATCAGCAGTTCGTCCGTCCAGCCCCGCCGGTATCCGGCAATCGTGCCGATGGCGATGCCGATGGCGTGCGCGCACACAAGGACGAGACAGACTCCGACCAGCGACGTCCGAGCCGCCACAATCAACCTGCTCAATGTATCGCGCCCGAGATGGTCGACTCCGAACGGATGGGCGAGCGTCGGGCCCTGGCCAGCGATCAGCAGGTCTTGCGCATTGGGATCATGTGGCGCGATGTAGGGTGCGAGCAGTCCCAACAGAACGAACGCGCCAATAGTAAATACCGCCGAGCGCGGGAAGGCGCCAATGGCCTTCAGGAGTGGTCTGACTGGCTGCATGTTCAGCTCCTTTGAAGTCTAAGGCGCGGATCGGTCAGCGTAATGCAGATGTCGACCACGACGTTCAGGATGATGAAGAACGTGATGAAGACCAGAAGGCAGGCCTGCACGACCATGAAGTCGCGGAATCTCACCCCGGTCAGGAAGAGGTCGCCGATGCCCTGCCAAGCGAACAGAGGTTCGACAACGACCGCGCCCACGACCATCGTCCCGATCTGCGTTCCCAAGGCGTTCAAGTACGTCGGCGCGATGTTCGGGATCGCGTCGCGAACCAGAATACTCGTCCTTGACAGTCCTTTGCTCATGGCCGTTAGGACATAAGGTTTGGCCATCGCCTCCTCGAAGCCAACTCGGACGACGCGGCTCAGAACTGCTGCGGGAAGAAATCCCAGAGTGAGCCATGGAAGCACCCAACTGACGGGTCCGGCAAACCCGAAGGTCGGAAAGACGTGCCACGTGACCGAAAAGGCGTAGACCAGCAGTGCTCCGACGAAGAAGGACGGAGTCGAAGCGCCCAGAAGAGCGCTCCCTCGGGTGACCACGTCTGGCGCCCTATGTGCCCAGAGCGCGCCTACGAAGCCGACGAACAGGCTCAGCAAGAAAGCCACGACCGCTCCGCCCGCAACGAGGGTGGCGGTCACAGCAAGGCGGCTCTTGAGGGACGCGCCGACCGCCTCGCCCGTCTTGTAGGAAATGCCGAAGTCGCCGTGGATCGCTCCGTTCAGCCAGAAGCCGTAGCGTTCGAGAAGCGGCTTGTTGAGCCCCAATTCCTCCTCGACCTTGGCGATATCGGCTTTGGTGGCCGTCGGCGTCCGCAACTCGGCGATGAGTATCGCCACGTTGCCCGGAGCGGATACCACGAGCGCGAAGCATAGAACGGACGCCAGAAACAGCAACAAGACTGCGTTGCGGGCCCTTTTAGCGATGAAGGCGAACACGGCCGTATCCTACTCCGCCAGTGTGATATTCTCGTAGGGCATGTCGTACTCGGTCGCGGGGCTCTGGAAGCCCTTCACCCGAGCGGCATGCGCCCATATGCCCGGAACGAAGAGCAGCGGCGCGATGGCGTCGTTGTCGTGCAGCCAGTCATAGACCTTCTGTAGAGCTGCTTCCATCTCGCCTTCGGGCGCGGACATCGCGGCGAGCACCAACGGATCGAGGTGCTCGGGGTCGATGAAGAGCTTGCCGTCCACGCCGTTGTCATAGGTGGATAGGAACAGGCCCACCACAGTCCCGAAAGGTTCGTATGGCGCGCCGAACGTCTGGAAGAAAGCGAGATCGAACTTGCGCTCCGGAATGTCGCTGTGCCGCGAGGCATGATCCACCGAGCGGATCGTGAGCGTGACGCCAATCTCCTGGAGCTCGGACTGGATCACTTCCGCGACGGATCGGGACCCCGGTACTTGCTCCTCGCTAACAACCAGTTCAATGGCAAGGTCCTTGCCGTCCTTCTGCCTGACAGGCCCCCCGACCCAGCCTGCCTCCTCGAGCAGCGACTTTGCGGTCTCGGTATCCCGCCTAGGCACATCGAAGCGCTTCCCCGAATACGGAACGGTTTCGGAGAACAGGTTGCCAGTGGAGGTCGCCAGACCGCGGTAAAGCACTTGCGAGATCGCAGCCCGGTCGATGCCGAGGTTGATCGCCTTGCGGACTTTCGGGTCCCTCAGCGCTTCGACGCGGGAAGTGTTGAAGGCCATAATCATTGTGGTGGTGCCGGGATCGATGACGACATCGATGCCCGCTCCCTTCAGCGTCTCTGCTTCCGTTGCGGTCAAAGGCGACACAAACGCTCCGCCGATCAGATCCACGTCGCCCGCGCGCAACGCTGCCATGCGGCCGCGCGAGTCCGGAAGGACTTTTACCTCAAGATATTTGAAAGAGGGCTTGTCACCCCAGTAGGCGTCGAAGCGCTCGAAGGCACTGCCCTCATTCCCGGCAGTCGCTTGATGCCACGGTCCCGTGCCGACGGGTGCCTTATAGCTACCGTCCCCAGAGACCGACTTGGGGCTGAGGAGCCTGACTGGCCGGACGTAAGCGAACTCCTGGAGCAGGCCGAGGACCGGTTCCTTGAACCGGACGTTGACGTGATCATCGTCGACGATGTCCGTTCCGGCGTAAAGCCGGGACGAATTCATCCAGTTGTTCGCTTCGAGTCCGATCCACCTCTTCAGGTTCCATTCCACCGCCGCGGCGTCGAACGGAGTGCCGTCGTGGAAAGTCACGCCCTTGCGCAAGGTGAGCTTAAGCAGCCTGCCCCCGTCTTCGACCGACCATTCGGTCGCCAGCCCTGGCTCGATCTTACCGTCATGGCCGTATTTAACCAGCGGCTCGAAAACGAGGTCCTGAACGCCCCACAGGCCGGTGTATTTGTGAGGATTGATATCCCCGGCGGGCTTGGCGATCGCGATGCGAAGCGTGTCCTTAACCTCTGATGCCGCAACGATTGACGGCAGGATGGAGGATAGCGCCGAAACTCCCAGCAGTTTTGAGACGCCCGCCAGGAAGGAGCGCCTGTCTATTCGCATGAATTCGTTGTTGTTGTTCATTGTCATTCCCCTTTTTGTGTTCACTCACAGCATTGATTGCCGGATGTTTTCTTTGCCGAACCGCTCGTCGTCGATCCGTGCTTGGATTTGGGCCAACATTTTCTCGAGATCGGCCATGAGATCGTCGTGCGATTCCAACCCCACGCTGAACCGCAGAAGGAGGTCCTGCCCACTCCAAGTCGTCGCGGAGCGGTTGCTCTTCACGGGCATGGGGGCAACGAGGCTGCGTGTCCCACCCCACGAGGCGCCGATGGCGAACGTCTCTAGCGTATTGAGCGCCTCCGGCACGTGCGGCAGTGCTTCGGGAACCAATTCCACGCTGAACACTCCGCTCGCGCCGAGGAAGTCGCGCTTCCAGAATTCGTGCCCGGGAGAAGACGGCAGGGCGGGGTAGAGCACACGCTCGACGGCTGGGTGGCCGCGGAACCAGTTGATCATCGCCGTCGCGCCGTCGTGCGCGTGTTTCATTCGCACGCCAAGAGTCTCCATGCCCCGCAACACCAAAGAGGCGTCGTCGGGGGAAACACCGATCCCGGCGCGCCCCATAGTCGCCTTGAGCGCGTTGAAAAGCTGCTCGGAAGCCACCGTGATCGATCCCATCAGCACGTCGGAATGGCCCGAGATATATTTGGTGAGCGCTTCGGTCACGATGTCGGCCCCATGTACGAGGGGCTTGAAGTTAAGAGGGGTCGCCCAGGTGTTGTCGAATCCGACGAGCGCGCCGTGCCGATGCGCGATCTCGGCAATCCGCGGCAGATCCTGGACTTCCATGGTCGTCGAACCGGGGGACTCGCACCACACCAGTTTCGTGTTCCCGTCGATCCGACGTTCGAGCCCCTCGGGCGAAGTGGGATCGTAGTACTCCGCTCGGACGCCAAACTTTGCCAGATCGGTGTTCACAAAATCACGGACCGGGGGATAGGCCGTGTCCGCCACCAGTACCTTGTCTCCGGCATTGAGGACGGCGAGCATTGCGATTGCGTTTGCGGCCTGGCCCGATGGCGCGAGAAGCGTCCGGTGACCCTGCTCGAGCTGAGTGATCTTTTGCTCCAGTGTACGCGTCGTCGGGGTGCCGTAGAGGCCGTAGGAATAGCCGTCAGGCCCTCGCTGGCCGCGAGTGGCGTAGGCTGCGGCATCCGCGAATACGATCGTCGAAGCCCGATGGACGGCTGCACCCAGAGCCTCGAAGCCGTCTGTTTTGACTTTGGGGGTCACAACGCATTGGGTGAGATCGTTCATGCTTGCTCCTCATGTGTTGGAGACAGTTACAGCATGACAAAACCTATTCCGTCCAATATCAAGATCGGGATGTGCTATTCTCTCAGGTTATAGGTGCGCCATGAATCTTCGCCAGATCGAGGTCTTCCACGCCGTGATGACGATTGGAACCGCCTCACGCGCCGCGGAGATACTACGCATCTCACAACCTGCGGTGAGCAAGGCCGTCCAAGAACTGGAGCGCGACATCGGTTTCGCGCTCTTCCACCGCATCAAAGGACGGATGTCGCCGACGGCAGAAGGCAACCTGTTTTTCAGGGAAGTGGAGACCTCATTCTCCGGCCTCATCCATTTGAAAGGGGCCGCGGCGCGGATTCGCGACTTCGGTTCGGGGGAAATCCGGATCGCAAGTCTCTCCGCATTAAGTACGAATGTAATGCCAAAGGCATTAAAGGCATTTCAACACCGTCACCCTGACGTTGCGATCACCTTTCAGGCAAGGCTATCCTCGGAAGTCAAAGAACTCGTCGCCTCCGGCCAGTTCGACGTCGGCCTGGCGGCGGACGAGATCGATCTTGCGGGCGTCGAAGCCCACCCATTCCGGAACTACCGGGTCGCGATCGCCATGCCCAAGGGCCATCCGCTAGAGGGGAGGGAAGTGATCCGTCCCGCCGATCTCCATGGGCAGGCCTTCATCGCGTTGGCTCCGGAGGACACTACGAGACGGGAAGCAGAGGCCATCTTCGCTGATCACGGCATCAAGCCCAAAGTGGTTCTAGAAACCCCCTATTCCACCACCATCTGCTCGATGGTCAATGCGGGGCTTGGATGCGGAATGGTCAATCCTTTAACTGCCCTTCCCTATCTCAACGGAAACCTCAGCCTCCGTCCATTTCTCCCGGGAATCTCCTTCCGAACTCTTCTGTTGTTGCCACCCAACCGACGTCCATCGAGAGTAGTTAGCGACTTTATCGAGCAGCTGATGCGTATCGCATTGGAAATTGATGGGGCTGTCCAAACTTGACTTCACTTTCGTGAACGTCGGCTTCTGGGCCCCATGCCGTCACCCGCCAGGCCGCAATTAGGATAGCGCGCCTCGCTCAGCCGCAGCAGCGAAATTGTAACTGGGAGTTCGATGAGTGTGGGGAAGGCGGTAGCGCTCTCCCGCTACCATCACTGCAGCGCTAGGCGCTGTTCCTGGTTTACGATTTGGCAGGTTGAGAAGCTCCGCCAGCGCACCGCGAACTTTCAGCTCAACCTGTCCCCTACCCTCCGTCGGAATGATCTCGATCCCCGTGACCAGCGAGCGGATGATCCTCGCCGCCTCGTGCCGCTCACACACATCGGATTGCAATGCGTCCTGGAGCTCGGATACTTGCCGACGGTAAACCGTCACCGCTGCCGGATGAAACTCTACAATGCTTTCTGCGGCCGCCATCGCCTGAAGCTCTCGGGCTAGATTCTCCTTTTCGCGCTCGAGGTCCAGTAGCTTCGATTTCATGCTGGTCGTCGCGACACCGTCAGCGATGGCATCGACGACGTTAGCGATCTGCCTGTCGATGCCGGCATGCCGCCTTTCGACTTCCCTTTGCCGCTCGCGGTTCATGGCGTTCAGTCGCTTATGCTCAGCATGATATTCAGCAAGGAAGCCCGCAATGGCATCTGGCGCCAGCAAGCGCCGCTGGATGCCTTCCAGCACACGGTTCTCAAGCTCGCCAACACGGATCGTTCTGTTATTGGTACAAGTGCCTTTCTCACGGTGCGCGGCACAAGCAAGCTGGTTCCTGTTCTTCACCGTATAGGAAGCGCCACAGCAGCCGCACCGCACGAGCCCCGAGAACATGTGCTTCGGCCGTCGGCGGTGATGGAGTTTCATGCCTCCATAAAGCTTCTTGCGGGCTTGCACTGCATCCCATAGCTCATCGTCGATGATATGCAGATGCGGCACTTCAACGACCTGCCAGGTTTCCGGCAGATTCGGCCGCGAGATGCGCTTCCCAGTCTCGGGATCCTTGCGCATTTGAAGACGATTGAAGACGAGCAGCCCGATTTAGGCTTCGTTGTAGAGAAAGCCGCTTCTCCGCTTGAGATTGCCATTGATGGTCGAGGCGCCCCACGCACCCCCAAAGGGTGATGGGATACCTTCCTTGTTGAGCCCTGCAGCTATCGTACGCGCCGATTGACCAGCCGCGAATTCCCGAAAAATCCGACGCACGACCTCGGCTTGATCCTCATCGATCTCGCGCAGACGGCGGATCGGTTCGCCGCGTTCATCGAGTTTTTTGACCACGCGATAGCCGTAGGAGAGGCCGCCGGCGTTGTAGCCGTTCAATATGCGGCCGCTTTGGCCCCGCCTGATCTTGGCGGCTAGGTCGCGCAGGAACAACGCGTTCATCGTTCCTTTCAGGCCCACGTGCAGTTCGTCCACGGCGCCCTCAGAGAGAGTGACGATCCTGACACCGGCAAAGCGCAGTCGCTTAAAGAGGCCGGCTACGTCCTCCTGGTCGCGTGACAAGCGATCGAGTGCCTCGGCTAGAACGATCTCAAATTGCCCGCTTTGAGCATCGGCGAGAAGCCGCTGGATGTCTGGTCGACGGATGACGCTTGAGCCGGATATCGCGGCATCGACATAGGTTTCAACGACAGTCCACCTCTCCCTGGCCGCGAGCTCTCGGCAAAGCCGCAGCTGATCCTCGATAGAGGCTTCGCGCTGGTTGTCGGATGAGTAACGAGCATACAGCGCGACACGGGTCATGAACCGCTCCTCTTCCTCTCTTTGTTAATGGCCGCCGCCGTCCCCACCCTCCCCTTCTGACGGTGTTTTTTCAAGAGGATGAACTTTGTTGTCGTTGGCCCCCTGCAATTCCTCGAAATGCTCCCGAGCAACCCGCCGACCCAACAAACGGGCGATCGACAGGACGGCTCGTTCAGCCATGTCTCGTGCCGACATCTCAGCCCTGTAGTCATGGCTTGCGCTGTCGCTCCCCGGTTTGGCCTCGTCCACCATGGCATGCCCGCTCTTCTGTGTAGATCAAGGGCATTGAGCGGCGTGATGATCAGCAAGACAAGTTCAGTTGCCGCGCGGTCGTACGGTGGCGTGCAAATACTTGCGCGCTGCGATTTGGGAATTCCGAAACCAAGCCAAACTGCCAAAGCTCGAGCCTCTTGCAATATCGCACGCAATATCCAATATGCTTGCATGAGACTGCTTCTCGATACGGCGACCATGG
>NZ_AYVL01000062.1 GCF_000502835.1 Mesorhizobium sp. LSJC280B00 | reverse complement strand
TCGAGATGAAGAAGGCGCAGAAGGCGTAGACCAGAATCTGCACGCACATGTACTGCACGATCGCGGTTATCCAGCCGGCGAAGAACCGGGTCGTGTAGCCGAACAGCATGAGAATGATGAACACTGGGGCGAGCGCCAGCAAAAGCCAAAGAAAGATCTTCGACAGGATGATGAGGAAGATCGCATAACCGATGAGCAGCGCGCCGACGACAAGGATGATCGCCGCCAGCACGTAGCCGCCGAAGTTCAGCACCCCAAGGCTCTTGATAAAAGCAGACGTGGAATTGGCGAGCGAATCCCAGATGTTTTGCAGGGCCGTCTGCACAGAGTTGACGGAGTTCAGCCCGGCCGATGTCCCTGTCACATTGGCCGAAACGCTCGTGAGAAGGCTGTTCCCGATCGCGGAAGGTGTCTCATTCGCGAACGAATAGGCATATGTTTGAAAGTCGCCCCAGCTCGTCGCCAGAGCGTAGATGACGAAGGCGCGGAACAGGCGCCAGATCATCTCTTTTCCCGATCCCGTCGAGGTTCCCTGCCAGATGCTGATGGCCCAGAATATCACGTACAGCGTCAGCATCAGGCCGGCGACACCCACCTGTCCGCCGCCGGTCAAGGCCGATGCCAGGTTCTGGTAGGCTTGCGATACATAATTATTGCCGAATTTGTCGACCTGCTGCAGAAGCGTCGTGACATTGAAGTTCATTTTTTTGCCGTCCCACCTGGAAACAGAGATGGATCGCTATTGAGTGCCTTCATCGGACCGCACTCAAATGGCCTCTTCGCTTCTGTTCTTGGTTCGGGCGCCGCGAACGCCAGTGGCTGCATCGGTCCCTCGTCGCGCGAGCATGGAGCCTTGAGCGGCTTGTGGCCGCACCCGGAGGTCGCGACAGCGCCGACGACCGCGGCCGCTGATAGAAGCAAGCGCACCGTCATTGGCCCGACTTGTATTCGAGCCCCCGCGTGGCCTGGGTGATCAGGTTCATACGATCGATGTTTTCCTGGTTGGCGGCCGCCGTAGCGGTGTTCACCGCGCCGATCAGTTCGTTCACGGTCAGACCGGTTTGCACCATGATCTGGCTGTTCTGATCGATCGAGCCTTTGATGTCCTGCGCCGTGCCGATCCGCTGAGCGCCCGACTGAAAAGCGCTGGAACGGGTCTTCACTCCATTTTGCGAGGAGTCCACCAGCCCGGTGACCGTAGCCGCGACGTTCACCAGGGCGCTGTAGTTCTTATCCATCTGCGTCGTCTGACCATTGATCAGACCCGAAATGGTTTTCACCAACTGCAGGCCGTTGATCAGGTTCGAAACCATCCCCTGCGATCCGTTGCCGAGGCCGGCGAACGACAACGACCCGCCCGAGATCACGCTACCAAGCGAGGGCGCGTCCCCCATGGAGAAGCCGCCATTGCCCAAGGCCATCTGCGCCAGCTGGCCGGCCTGGCTCGACCGGTCGCCCGTGACGGCCTGCAGCGTCGCTTGCGTATAGTTCATGATGTTGCGGTCGGTGCTGAGGATCTCGCTCGTGGCCGATGCAATCTGCCGAGCCTGTTCCAGATTAGCCTCGTCGATCGTAGGCACCTGCGCAAGGGCGATGCCGCCCAAGCCAAGCAAGAGTGCCGCTGTTAACGGAATTCCACGCATAGCGCTTTCTCCTATTGAGCCTGATATTGCTTGACGGCCGACATCAGTTCGTCGGTTGTCAATGTGACGGGGTCGCTGTTCGCGTCCCGTTGGATTTGCGAAAGCATGGGCGAGACGTTTTCAACCGTGTCGGTCGTGCGCGGCGCCGTGCATGCGCCGTCCGTCGACGGGCAGCACGGGTTGCCGGCCGTGCCGCCGCCGCTCGTAGCCCCGGGACAGCTTGTCGAGCCACCCGAACCAGGCGGCGGGGACGCGGGAGTGGGCACCACCAGGCCGGAGGATCCCCGACTTGTCAGTGTGGCAGTGCCGATGTTGCGCACGTTGAAAGCTTGGGCGAAGAACCCTGTCGCCTGGATCACCTCGTTGAAGGTCAGCCCGCCTTGGGCGCGGATTGCGCTGTTGCGGTCGAAGGCTTCCATGACCGTTTTGTCAGTCCCGATATCCTGACCCATGGTCTCGAAGGACTGCCTATTGGGGGCCACGGTCGACATGCTGCCATTCATGCCGCCGACTATCTGGCTGGTGCTGTCCAGCAGGCTTCGTTCACCGGCATTGCCGCCGACAGCGCCCGATCCCGTTCCGGTCGAGGCGAACGCTGAAGATCCCTTGATGTCGGGATTGACCTGTTCCAGGGAGGCCCGGCCATTCGCCGGATCGACGGAAGCCTTCGGGCTCTTCACGTTCTGCGCCTTTTTGGGTGTCGTTACCGCGCAATTGACGCCCTGCGCGGCGGACTTGGTGTCCTCCTGGATGAGCTTGATCTGAACCTTGTCGGCCTTGTCCTCGCTCCGCTGCGACAGAATAGGGCTGTCAGAAACCGGCACGGCCGCCATGGCCGTCGATCCCGCGAAAATCGTCACAAGGGCGGCCGTCGTGCCCTTAATGGTCTTCATTCCGGGTCCCTCCCAAGAAAGATTGGCAACCAAACCTGCGGATCGTCGCCGACACGCGCGCGTAGCGCGTCGAGCTCCTGAACCGTCTCAATTCGACCGGAGAGGATCTTGATCGCATCAGGCATCGCGCCCAGAGTGAGGCGCGCAATGACGCTGTCCTGATCATGCTTGATCAGGAATTTGCGGGCTTCGGGCGGGGTTTCGCGGATCCATTTGATCTCGCGCTCCGACAGCCCGAACGCCCTGTGCGATTCCTCGTCGGCCTTCGGGTTGGGGAAAAAAATATTGGTCGGCGTCTGTTCGATCAGCGTGTTGGCGATCGATGATTTCACGATATCCGCCGCTGACTGCGTGCCGAAGCCAACGATGCCATTCAGCTTACGAATGGTTTTCAGCTTGTCCTTGATGAAGTAGCTGAAAATATCATTGTCCAGGAGCTTCCAGCCCTCATCGAGGAAGATCATGACCGGTTGCCCGTCAAGCAGCTCCTCGATGCGATGGAAGATATAGAGCAAGGCCGCCGTGCTGGTCGTTGCGTCGCTCAACACGCTCGTCATGTCGAAGCCGAAAATGGACGACATCGAAAACGAGTCTTCCGCGTTGTTGAACAACCAACCGCGCTGATCGGGCCTCATCCATGGCTGCAAACGCGAATAGAGATCGTCATCGCCGGCGCGCATCGCACCGCGCAACAGCTCGGCGAACTCCTCCATGGTTCGACCTTCCGGCGGCGCGCTCGCCACCTGGGCGATCGCGTTGCGGATGACTTGCTCCTCGCGCGTCGAGTGGGCGTGTCCGTCGGATCGACGCAGCATGAAGCTGAAAAGCTGGAAGAGAAATTCCCGGTTGCGCGGCGTATCGGGCAGGCGCAACGGGTTGAAGCCGGAAGGCTCCCCGGCCTTCAAAACCTCATAGCGGCCGCCAAGCGACCGCACGAAGATATCCAGGCCACGGTCCTTGTCGATCATCACCAGCTTGGGGCGCGGCGTGATGCGCTGCGCCTGTGCCGCGAGAAAGCCGAGCAGCACCGTCTTGCCCGAGCCCGAGGGACCGTTCAGAGTGAAGTTGCCGAGGTCTCGAACATGGAAGTTGAAGAAGTAGGCCGTTTGCGACGTCGTCTCGAGGACGCTTATCGGCGTTCCCCAATGCACCCCGCCGGTCCGGCCGCTCGGATAGTTATGGAAGGCCGAAAAGCCCGCCATGTTCTTCGATGAGATCATCGACTTGCGCGCCACATAGGCGAAATTGCCGGGCAGGGTGGCCCAGAACGCAGGTTCACAATTCAGGTCCTCGCGAACCCACAGGGCGGACACCTCCGTTAGCGCGGTGCCGACGTCGGTCACGCAGCGCGCCACGTCGTCCATGGTTTTCCCGAGGCACAGCACCGTCAAATGATGCAAGCCATAGAGCGCTTCCGAGGACAGAAGCTCATCGCGCGCTTCACCGAGCTGATCGGCCACGATCGAGCCGGCTTCATCCGACATGTCGATCTTGCGCCCGACCCGCTCCATCTGGGTCAGCGCCTGGGGCTTGTCGATGATGGCGAAGGATTGCGTCACGATGAATTCGTGCGGCACCTTCAGCATGGGGTTGAGCATCCCCGGCCCCGTGATGGATGGGTACTCGCTCACCGAAATGATGGCCCCGTATCGCGTTTCGCCAGGGAACGCCCCGCGAATTTCCAGGGCGTTCGGGCCAAAGAACAGCCGCTTCGTCGCCAGCGCCTCCGCAAGCTTCATGCGCGGCAGTGCCATCGGCCGCGGAAACCCGCCATTGACGAGCTGCACCAGGAATTCCAGCGGCTCGGAATGCCAAACGTCATTGCGCTTGACGACGGTCAGAACCCGCGCGCCATACGCCTGCAGGCTCTCTCGGACGGCTTTCATCACGTCCGTGAGTTCGATTAGCGCTCGCTCCTCGCTCGAAGAGCGACCGTCCGCCGCCCTGCCTCCCAAAAGCTTGCGAATCACAAGATCCGCTGTCCCGACCGTGCCTTGCAGCTCGCGCCGCACGATGGTCAGGTAGATATCGTTCACAAACATGCGCTGGGTGCGCAGGGCCGCCGTATAGCGCTGATCCAGCTCTTGGCAGAACATGTTCTCGAAGCTCGACTCGATCGCCGGCTTCACCTCGCGGCGCACGATATGCGAGTAGATCGCATAGCGGGAATTCGCCAACCCCCGAATGAGATCGTTGCGGCCGAGCAGGCGCGAATTGATCTCCGCGATATCGATCGTCTCGAAGCACAGCCCGCTCATGTGAACGAAGGACATCAACATGCCGTCCTGCGTCTTGATCACCTCGTCGGACACATGCCGTGAATAGGGTATATGGGCCGAAACCGGGTTCTCCCGACGGGACACGGCCCCGAAGCTCAGTTCATCGCGAAGAGCCCGTGCGATCGCCACGGTCACACCCGATAACTGCGCGCGCCCCAGAAGCTGGCGCTCCGGGGCGGCATCTTTCGTGAACGGATGAACATGATCTCGATGAACATGGGATCGCGCATGATCGCGATCCTGGCAACCGCATAGAGCGGCACGCAGATACAGAGCATGACCAGATTATGGCTTGCAAGGAACATGACAGCGGTCAGCACGCCGATGAACCCCGCAAGCTCGTAGGGTATGCCGAGCACCGTCGGCGCTCGGGTCAAGCCCTTGACGAGCGGAGTGATCAACAATCTGGGCTCGCCAGGATCGATCCAGCCGTCTGCCATCCCGATCACCTGCCGACCGCGGATTGAAAGAATTCGACAATCTGGGCCGAGCCGAAGACCAGCACGATACCCAAGACCCAGCTTCCGGCCACAAACCATGACAGGCGTGCCGCCCAGGCCATGAAGCCCATGAAAATGCAGAACAGAACCGCCAAAGCCGTGGCGATCGGACCGGTCAAGGTCTGCACCAACGTCTGCAGCGTGCTTTGCACCGGCTGGAGATTTCCGCCCCCGGCCATCGCTTGCGTTGCCAAGAGCATGAGCGGCATCGCCACACCAGCGCTGCGTGCAGCAATCATCTTCAAAAAGGTCATCAAAGCTTCTCCTCAGTCAAAGTTTTGCACCATCCCGCCCTGCCAGACCGGTGCCGTCGCTTTGTGAGACTCCGTGGTGCCGCCATTGCGGGAGTTGGTGCGGGATGTCGGATCATTTCGTTGATCCGCTACGCCGGCTGCGGCGTGTTGAAAACCGGCCAGGTCAAGGCTTACCGTCCCGGCGGGCATTACTGCCTCAGACCCGACCGATGGCCATTGGTAGAAATCGTTGATGACGTTGGCGACATAGCCGACCGTTTCGGGGTAGGGCGGCACGCCCTTATATTTGAGAACCGCGACCTCGCCGGCATTGTAGGCGGCGAGCATGTATATCGGGTTCGGAAATTTGCGATGCAGATCCCGCAGAAAGCCGATCCCACCTTTCACATTATCCGCAGGATCGCAGATATTGACACGGTAGCTTGCTGCCGTGGACGGCAGAAGCTGCATCAGGCCATAGGCCCCTTTGGGCGATAGCGCGTCGGAATTGAAGCGGCTTTCGGCCTGGGCAACCGCGAGAACGAGCGGCGGGGCAAAGCCTTGCTGGCGCGCGACCGTTTCGACGATCCGCTGTCCTTCTTCCTTCGACAGGGCAGCGACGCCGGGGCAGGGGTTGTCAGCCTTGATCGATGTCACCGTAGCGGCCGCGCGGTCAGCGCTTCCCGCCGTACCGATCCGCTGCACGTCCTGGATCTCAACCTCGTAGGCCGGCATCACCCGGCCCTTTGCGTCGACGGCCGCATTGACGATGCGACCGGCAGGTGCCGTAACGCTGCCCTGGAATTTCTGCGCAGCTTCCTGCGCAAACGCTGCGTGGCACGTCACCAGGAACGCACCCGCTGCCAATACCGTTTCGCGGGATCGAATCATTAAAATAATCNTAAAATAATCCTGTGCCGTTGCCGAGTACGCGATATCGAATTAATACAATGATCAAATGAACCGCAATCGCGAAATTGAGGCTGGCACAATGAAAATGAACAAGGTTCTTTCCATTGTGGCGTTTTTGCCGACCTTGTCGGCTCTGTCGGCGGCGCCGGCCCATGCTGATGATTTTGGCTGCAAGGTCTTGCTGTGCATCCTCAACCCGCAGGGTTGGGCGAGCGTTGGGGAATGTGTGCCCCCGGTCGAGCGCGCTTTCCGTATGGTCTCGCATGGGGAGCCCTGGCCTCAGTGCCCCGAGGCCGGCAGTTCCGGTCGTATCGGATATGAGAAATTCAAACCCTGCCCGGACGGCACGATCGCCGTCTCGCCTCAGACGGAATCGAGCGGGAGCGACAACAGCTCTCGCTCACAAACTGTCTACAAGCCCGACAGCAACGGCGCTTTCTGTGCTCCGCGGAATGCGACGAATGCCTCTTGGGGCACTTACCCGAGAGGTTCGGGTTACGGTACACGTCCAACATCGGCCGTGACGCCGCGCGAGAAGAGGACGGAGCCAAACTATCTTGATCTCACGACCACAGACGGCAAACAGCGTTTCTGGTTCGATCTGAGCAGGTATCAATAATGAAGCCTGGCTTCGCCGCCGCCGGCATTCTCGCGACCGTCCTCGCCAGTGTTTCGGCACTGGCCGAGGACCAACCCAATCCCTGGTTTCCGATCCCCGCCATGGCAGCTTTCAGCACCGGCGACACTTGGACCTATGCCGGTGAGACCCACCGTCTCTACGGCGTTCAAGCCTGCCTGCGAGGCACTTATTTCACAAATGGGGCAGGCGGGCGTGTCGATTGCGGGGAGGCAAGCCTTGCCATGCTCGTCTCTCTTATCCGGGATCTCAAACCTCAGTGCTACACGGCCGCCTGGCAGGCCGCGACCAAAACGCGCTTCGTCGTTTGCGTCGCACAGCCTACTTCAGGATCCGCGGCCGGTTCTCGCATCGACTTCGGCACGGCGCTGATCTCGACCGGCTGGGCTTTTGCGGCCGTCACTCCGAACGGCGCTCCGGTTCATGCTCCGTATACCGTCGCGCAGGAGGTCGCGAAAAAGCAGCACCTTGGCCTGTGGCAGTTCGCCGACATTCCCGATCCGAATGCCATCATCCTCCAGAACATCCGCAACGCTTCTAAAGCCGCTGGTCACTCTTCGAATCCGCCTGCAAATCGATAACCGGTCCCGGCGAGTTGCATCATACATTCTGTGGAGGCCATCGCAGGCGACGTCTGGAGAAGACGCGATCGCAAGGAGTCTGGCTGCGCTAATCGGTGATGACCGTACCAAATTGACGGCCGTTTCTTTGCGTCGATAGTTGCTAATAGCCGGCACGCCCCGCGAATGCGCGGCCCTTGGACAGCGCAGCATGTCCGGATTTCCAGACATGGCGGATCCTTGGACTATGGCTTTCCTTACTCTACGATAGCGCTTCGGACTGTGTGTCAGGAGCGCCGCAAGTCGGTCACCTTTGCTGTTGCCCGATAGCAGACGTCGCCGGCGACCACGCTGGACATCGTAGTTTCGCCCTCCGCTCGCGCGCGAAGACATCCCGTAAAAAGTTGATGCAGTCACTCAACAAACGTGATAGCCGCCGTCCCCGACTGCACTGATGGCTGCAATAAGCCTCTTCAGATGACGGAGATCAGGGGAATGGGGTTAACCCGGCGCTTGGAAGAACACGGCGATCATCCGGCGCTGATCTTTCATGGACGCACGCCGATCACCTACCGCGATCTTGCGCTGCGTGTCGCAGCGGTGGCAGCCGAGTTCGGACCGGAGAAAAAGTTGGTCGCGGTAGCAGCCGAGCCGACGGAACACGCGGTCATCTCTTATTTGGCGGCAATGCACGGCAGGCACGCCGTCGCATTGATCCCGCCCTGCGACGCGTCGGCTCTGGACGACTTCGTCGCCGACTATTCGCCCGAAATCATCTGCAGACGCGTAGACGCCCGCTGGCGCTGCCGCGCGGAAGCCGGGAGGTCCAATGGCGCACTGCATCCCGATCTGGCCGTGCTGCTCGGTACTTCCGGCAGCACCGGCAAGAGCCGGTATGTTCGCCTGTCAGCCGCCGCAGTCAGGGCCAATGCCGCGGCCATAGTCAGCTATCTGGAACTCGGCCATGGGGACCGGGCGGCGCTTATCCTGCCATTCCACTATTCTTACGGCCTCTCGGTCCTGAACTCTCATCTAGAGGCAGGTGCCAGCATCTATTTCCCGAAACACGGTGCCTCCCACGCCGCCTTTGCTCAAGAGATGCGCGAAGCGCGCTGCACCAATATCAGTGGCGTTCCCTACTCCTTCGAAATGATGGACCACGCCGGCTTTCGGAGGCACGACTTGCCTGAGTTGCGTTTCATGACGGTAGCCGGCGGACGCATGCAACAAGCTCTGGCCGAGACCTTTCGGCGCCATCTCGCGGACAACTCTGGCTGCTTCTTCATAATGTATGGGCAGACCGAGGCAACCGCTCGCATCGCCTATGTTCCCCCCGGCGAGCTCGAGGGCAATCTGGGCAGCATCGGCATTGCCATCCCGGGCGGCAAACTCTGGTTGGCTGATGAAGACGGCCGGCCAATCGAACAAAATGGCGAGCCGGGCGAACTCATCTACAGCGGTCCCAATGTGATGATGGGCTATGCCCATCGACGGACCGATCTGGCAACGGCGCACGAAGTCGCGGATTTGCGTACAGGCGACATCGCAAAGCGTGATGATCGCGGGTTCTATTCGATAGTCGGTCGCCGCAAGCGGATGTCGAAGATCGCGGGCCTACGCCTGAGCCACGACGCGATCGAAACGGCGCTTGAGAAAGCTGGGATCGCCGCAGCAGTCGTCGGAGACGATGAGCGCATTCTGGCGATGGTGACGACACCCAAAGTCGACGACAACGAGGTGCTCCAGGTCATGATGGCTGCAAGCGGACTGCCAAGGCCGCACCTCGAAGTCGCCAGGGCGACATCGTTGCGGAAACTCGCCTCGGGGAAGGTCGACTATGCTTCACTCCAGGCTCGCCTGCGAGCCCCGCGTCAGGAGATGGCCATGAATGTCCTGGACGCCTTCAGGAATGCCTTCTATCCGCGTCAAGTTGGTCCCAGCGACACTTTCGAAAAGCTCGGCGGCGACTCGCTGCTCTATGTGCAGCTCTCGCTGACCTTGGAACGTGAACTCGGGACCCTGCCGGAGGGATGGGAAACCATGCCCCTTGGCGACCTTGCCCGAACCGCCGAACCCAGGAACCATAATCGGCCCATCGATAGTCAACTGGTCCTGCGTGCTGCCGCGATCCTGCTGGTTGTTATCCATCACGCAACGCTCTGGCCCATTCCGGGCGGAGCCGCCACACTCGTGATGCTGGTCGGGTTCAGCCTGGCTCGCTTTCAGCGCCATCGGCTGTTCGCCGGCGATGGTCTGGCGGTGTTGCGGCCGCTGGTAGCCAACCTCGCGCTCTATGCGCCCATCGTCGCGGGTTTCTCCCTGGCGCGTGGCGAGGTGCTATGGCCATCGGTCTTCCTGAGTGGCAATCTCGGCNGCCGCACCGCCGCACATGGTGCCGTATCTATACTGGTTCGTTGAGGCGTATGCGCAGACCATTCTTCTATGGGTGATCCTGTTTTCCATTCCGCAGGCGCGGCGCATCGCACATGCAATGCCGCTCGCTTCTGGCATTTTCGTGCTGGCAATTGCTGTAGCAGCCAAGTTCCTCACGCCACTCGTCTGGTACATCGGCGGGCCGCAAATATTCACACTGCCTGACATCCTTTATTTGGCCATCCTAGGCTGGTGCCTGTACTTCCTCGACACGCCGCCGAAACGGAAGGCGTTCTTTGCCGTCGCCACTGTTCTTTGCCTGGTGCTGGCCTGGTGGGGCGGCAATTGGACAGGTTCCTGGGTCAAGTTCATGCTGGTGCTCGGCGCGGTCTTCGTCCTGCTTTTTATTCCGCGCATTACATTGCCCGGTTGGGCGGCGCCCCTCATCCTGCCGGTCTCTGCCGCCAGCTATCACATCTATCTTTTTCACCGCATAATCCCCGACTGGCTGCTTCCGCAACTCGACCTGGGCACGCAGCAGCCTTCCGGGCCGGCAGCGGCCATTTCGATTGGTCTCGCATCAGGCTTGGCAGTATTCTGGTTGCAAAAACAATTTATTGGCTGGCTTGCGTACCGGCGAGCCTCCCGCCTCGGTTCACGGAGCCATGTCGTCGGTGGCCCATTGGAAGCAGCCGAATAAGACAGATTGGCCGGAGAACGGGGACGCCACTTCGACAAAGTCGGCTTGGCCGATCTTGGCCATGGCGACGAGCAGGTGGAAAAGGGGAACGGTTCCCACAGATCGCCGGCAATAACCGTCAGGGATCAATCACCACGCGATCATGCAGGATGTCAGCTCCGGCTCCGCTTGCGGCGCCTCGATATCCGTGTCCAGCAGGTGCCGAGAGGTGCCGGACCCGCTTGGCTTTGGAGTTAACTCCAGGGCTTAGCGTTGAACAATCCGCTCACAGCTAGGCCACGACGTGAGTGTTTCCCGGCGCGAAGGACGCCAGAAACGGCCGATCTGCTTGCGGCCCAAATACTGCCGCGCGGCAACGCGCTGTTACCCGACCTTCCTACTCCGGCGAGAATTGGGTCGCCTTGGAGGTCGGGTTGTCAGATAGGCCTTCGATCATGCGGGCGATATCTGGCCCCTGGCCGAAGTTGTAGTGCGTATAGCCTGGCACGAAAGCGAGCCGGGCTCGGGCATACTCCGGGGTATCGTTTTACGGATCGCTGCGGGAACGCTCCTATTCCCGGCTCGTGACCGAGGAGGCCGCGCGAATCCTTCGCCGCTCGGCGCGGAGGTCCGTATCTTCAATCCTTCGGGCCTGCCGCTTCCGGATTCGACATCGGCCGACCATCCGAAGGCCCAGGAACTGCGAGACCTGTCGATCTGGTCTGAGGCTCAGGTCTGGTGCTCTCCGGAACGGCACGGTTCCATGACAG
>NZ_AYVL01000061.1 GCF_000502835.1 Mesorhizobium sp. LSJC280B00 | reverse complement strand
AAGTGCTATCGGCCAGGGCCGGTGCGCGCAACAGGCGTGAAACTATGGTCAGCTCCACCTTGCAGATATCGTCGATGCATCTTTCGAGCAGCCTCTGTGAGGCCTTGACGAGAGCTTTCGGCGCCAGGCGCAGATCGAAGCCGCATCGGGAGCAGAAATTGATAAGTTCGTCCTGATCGGCGTCGCCGGCGATGAACGAACCTGGCTTCGCCCAGCGCTGGCCTCTGGCCGCTGACCTACGAAAGATCTGGACCTGGTCTTCTTGCCGGTTGCGCGAAGGCCTCGAGCTGACCGGCAAGATCGACACCCGACACTTGCGCACGGACCAATCTGGGGACTCCCAGGAAATCGGCAAAGCAGGCGATCCCTCGCGGCCGATGCCGCCAGAATAACCCGACCGCGGTGCGCCACGACAGCGTCCATGTCGGGATCATCCATTCCACGAAGTGGCGGCAACTTGGTCGAACATAATCGCATGCGAATCGCGTGATGGCGTAGGCGTGGCGTTTGGCTGCCATCGCCCACTTCAAGCGAAAACGCGAGCCGCATCAGGCCACGTAAATTTAGACAAAAGCGTTTGCGCGAAATATAAAATCAATTAATACCATTCGTTGTAAATGGCACATCATCTGTAGCGGGCGATATAACTGAATGCCTATTCCGACACTTCCCAGAGCCGCAAAAAGCTCTGCTCCGGCACAGTATCTCGGCTTTTCGCTTCAGCAGGTGCGGCTCTGCTATTACCTCCTGAGCGTGGCCGACGGTATCGCCGTCTCCCTCGAACATATCGACGATGTCGGCGTCCATCGTCCTGACGGAACGGCGCTCTTCGAACAAGCCAAAAGCACGCTGAGCGGAAAGAACCCGGCAAGCAACAAATCGGAAGAGCTCTGGAAGACCTTCGGGAACTGGGCCGACACCTGCCTTGATTCAAACATCGATCCCAGTACGTCTGAGTTTCGGTATTATGTCTCAGACACGAAAGCCGGTGCGCTGCTCACCGCGATCAGCAAGGCCGACAGTCCCGCCGAGGCGGAAAAAGTCCTCAAAAAAATTAAGGAGCTCTTCGAAGAATGTGAAACGGGAACGGGGTGTGAGCCACATCTCGCCCGCTTCCTCAAGGCTGGGGGCGCTGTATGCTGCGCCATTATCCAACATTGCTCGTTTCATGCGGAAGCCGATCCGGTCGCCGCCATCCGTGATCGCTTGAAGGTTCTTCCCGTGGATGCGATCGACGATTTTTGCGCAGCAGCCATCGGGCTGGCGGTCGACGACATGGACGAGCTGATCCGCCAGGGACAGACATCTGCAATCGAGGCTACCGCGTTTCGAAAGCGCTTTTGGGCCTTCGTGCGAAAGCACAACTTCTCGAATGTCCTGACACCCAGCATCGATGCGCCAGAGCCACAGGCAATCGACAGGACGCTCCTGGGCGCGCCCCTGTTCGTTCGCCAGCTGAACGCGATCGAAGCAAGCAACATCATGCTCGTGACTGCAGTCAGCGACTACATGAGAACCACGGCCGACAAGGTCAAGTGGGCAGACGACGGCGCCGTCTACGCCGACAGCTTTTCCGAGCTGGATGAGCAACTCGTCCGCCGGCATTTGCTGGTTTGCGATGAAGCTGACGACACCCAACCGGTGCTTGCCGTGCCGGATCGAGGCCGCCGGGTCTACCGCGAGTGCTCCAACACAGGCATGCCGTTGGAAGGCCAGACCCTCCCCTCCTATTTCATTGCCGGCGCCTTCAACTGTCTCGCGCAAACCCGCCGTGTCGGGTGGCATCCCGAGTATCTCACATTGTTTCCACCCGAGTGACCGAAATGACCGATGGCAAAATCGAAGGCGCGTTACCGCAGCCTTCGCCCTCCGACACGGCGAATCCTATCGCCTTGGTGCAAAATCCTGCCTTTGGTGTTCATCTACTGTGGAGCTTCGGACGAGGCTTCCAGGCTGAAAAGATCGATGAACTTCTGCCCATGCCGACTTTCTTCCTGGTGCTGCCGCTCATCCTCCACGCCCGCACACTCGCCGACCTCAGATCGACGAACCTGCCTTCGGGTCTCAGTAAATTTGTCGCAAAGTTGAGCGAACAGCGAGAGCGTCTCATGGCGGTCCATGACAGGACCTTGCGCATGCGCGAGCTGACCCTCCAATCGATCGGGACCGGGATTGCTTCCCGGCTTCTTCACGTTGACTACGCGACGGGCTTCGTGCGGGCTAACGATGTCGACGTTCCCCGGCCGCCCGAGCGGCTGAAATTTCACGTCGCGAACGCCGACAAGTTGGGGCGGTGGTGTGCAAGGCTGCCCCAAGCACAGGTGTTCCAACTTCTACAGGTAACTGTCTAATGCATTTTCAAATTCGCAAGCTCATCCTGTGGCCAAAAAGCGGAGGCGAACCGCGGATCGTTGAATTCCATCCGGGTATGGTGAACGTCATCAGCGGATCGTCCAAAACCGGCAAATCCGCCGTCATTCCCATCATTGACTACTGCCTGGGATCGGGAAAATGCAGCATTCCTGTGGGAACGATCCGGACAGCCTGCGCCTGGTTCGGCCTTCTGATAGAGACGTTAGAGGGACAGAAGCTTCTAGCAAGGCGGGAGCCGGGCGATGCTCGCCAGACTGGCGATATGTATCTAGCCGAGGGAGCAGCGCTTGAAGTGCCGATGCAGGCACCCGAAAAAAATATCACTGCGGATGCCGTTAAGCGAAAACTCGACTCGCTCGCCGGTCTATCCCAACTCGGGCTCGACCCGAATGCCGATTCCGGGTTCCAGTCACGCGTAAGCTTCAGGGATCTGCTCGCTTTCACATTCCAGCCCCAATATATCGTCGCCAATCCGATGGTGCTGTTTTTCAATGCGGATACGAGCGAGCATCGTGAAAAGCTCAAGGCGATTTTCCCGTACGTGCTGGGAGCCCTCACACCGGAAATGCTTCTGGCGAAGTGGGAGATCGACCGGCTCCAGCGTGAGGCCCGCCGAAAGGAAGCAGCACTCGAGGCGGCGAAAAAAGCGGTGAACGCCTGGCAGGTGGAGACCCAGGCTTTGCTGCGTCAGGCGCTGGAATTCGGCCTGTTGCCGGCAGCCACCCCGATGCCTAGCGAATGGCCGGACGTCGTCGATCTCCTCCGCCAAGCCGCCGAAGCCGATACCCGGCAGTCGTTCACTACCGTCGAGTCGATCGACGGCACACTGGCACGCTTGCAGGAACTTCGCCAGCTGGAAAGCCAGGCATCCGCCGATCTGACGGAAAAACGCCAAGCCTATAACGAATTGCAGCGCCTGCTAGACAGCAGTAACTCCTACGGCGACGCGATCCTCATTCAGCGGGATCGCCTGAACATCTCAGAATGGTTGCGCAAGCGCGTAAGCGATTCAGGCGATCCTCTGGTTGCCATGGGCTCCGTCGGTCGAACCAAGCTCGATACTCTGACACAGGCGCTAGCGGGTATTGAAATCGAGATGCGCTCGCAGCCGAGTCTATCGCACACTTTCGACAAGGAACGTTTGCGTCTGCGAAAGGAGGTGGAAGACGCCACAGCGACATTGACGGCTGTCCGCCAGGAAATCACCCTGCTCGAACAAAAATCAAAGGAAGTGCAGGGGGCGCTTTTCCAACAGGACAGGCTCGAGCGTTTCGTCGGCGGCTTGCAGCAGGCGCTCGTTTCGCTCGACCGCACGCAGGAAGGTTCGGACCTGACGATCGAATTGGATCGTCTGCGAGAGCGGGTCAACGAGCTTCGAAAAGTCTATTCCGAGCGCGAAGTCGAGCGCAAAACGCAAAATGCCCTGCAGATCATCCAGAACATGGCGTCCACCATTCTGCCCTTGCTCGACGCGGAATGGCCCGAGGCGCCGATCCTGCTCCTGCTGGACGATCTGACCATTAAGGTCATCCATCCGGATCGGTCCGACTACCTATGGGAGATTGGCAGCGGCGCGAACTGGCTAGCCTATCACATCGCGGTCACACTGGCCCTTCACCGCTTCTTCCTCGTCGGTCACCATCCGGTTCCGGGACTGCTAGTCTACGACCAGCCCAGCCAGGTTTATTTCCCGCGCGGCTTTGCAGCAGGTGACGAAAGTGCCACAGGGCGTGGCCGCGACAACGACATCGCCGCCGTGCGGTCCGTCTTCGACGCGATCGCGAAGGAAGTCATGCGCTCGGAAGGCCGGTTGCAGGCTATTGTTCTTGACCACGCCGCGACGGATGTTTGGGGCGGACTCACAGGAGTGACCCTGACTGAGGAATGGCGTGACGACATCAAGCTGGTGCCGGTCGATTGGCTGTGAGACGGCACTGCCGTGGCGTAGTCGCCCGTGACACATTTCGGGCGTACCTTCCGACGAACGCAAACGCCACGTCACCGTCCACCTCATTACCGGTGCCGACGATACTTATCCCGAAAAGCAGCAGTCCAATCTGATCGCCGTTGAGACCGCCGGCGCGGCGGCAGGGATCAAGTTTACCTGGGAAATCGATAGGACAAACACCATCCACGCTCGCCATATCACCAGCGACACGGGCTGGAAGATCAGCCTTGATCGCGGCCTCGACATCTTTCAGAAGTTCGAGATGAACAATGCTTTTAGCTTAGCCAATCGGTTGCAGGCTTACCGCCAAGTCAAAGCCTTCGAGGTGACGTACCTACGCAAAGCGTTGGATCAGCGTAGGTCCCCCTGCGGAAAGCAGGTAGGCGTTCCCAGGTTTTGATCGGTTGGCTAGAGCGTAAGCGCCCTTTGAGCTTGAACCTCGAACAAGGACGCGAGCTTTGGGCCAGCCCCAGCAAGCAGGTCTCGGATCTGCGGATCGTCGGGCATCGGTATATCGCCAGCAACCGGTCGCTCCTATTCCTCGCGTGTGAACGATCCGGCCGCCGCGTCATCGCCGGCCTAGACGGTTTGCATCCGTTCATTTCCCGATTGCCGAATGCGAAGCGACAGGCGGGCGCTTGGACAGATCCTGTTCGGGAGTGTCGTAATAGGTGGATCTCTGCTGAAGGATGGTGGGCGAGGACCCGAACGGATTTTTCGCGTTTTTGCCGGTACGTCCGGCAAGGCAAGCTTACCGGACATAATTCGCCCGCGACAGGCGCGGCGGTTCTTTGGCTATTTTGTGCTAAAAACGCCGGCAAGCATCCGCGGTCGACCGAACATCGGCCACCCATGCTCAATGTCCCGGGCGGTGAGCCAGGCCTCCTTCGGGCTCATGGCCTGGGCGAGGCAAAGCGCGACCGACAGCGCCGACGGCTTCTCAAGAGTAAGGCAGAAGCCAAAAATGCAGCGCGTCGCCACGTCGGTGATGATCGTCAGGTACGCTCGACCAACGAAGGTTCCGCCGCCCTCGACGACCTCGACCAAATTGACGTCGGTGGGCCGGTGGACGATTCGCCAACTCGAAGCATCTCCATCGGCTCAAACCGCGGCCAGGATATATCCATGCAGCGCGCCTGCTCGATGTCTGCCAGATCGATCATACGCGCGGCAGTCAATCGGACCGTGACATCGCTGCGGCCTCAGCTGGATGGCAGCCGCGAGAAGCCGCCTTGATCAAGGCATCGAGGCGATCACTGCAAAGACAGTGGCTCGTGCTGGAGGCTCCGCCCCTCGCTCCCGTCGTCGCCGAGATCCGCGCTCGCAGCGAGGAGGCCGGCTTGGCCGCTCCGTCCTATCTCACGGTCGCCCGCCGGATACCCGGCCTGTTCAGCCCCGAGGAGATCGCGAGGAAGGGCCCCGAACTGTTAAGGACCCTGTCGAGCTGGCGGGCGAGACGACGTGCCGCCGACCATGTTTCGTCGGAGTGCGACGTGCCGGGTGCGGCTTTTCGGTTGTGCAATCCGTTCGGCAAATCGGGCGCTCAGTGACTAACCGGCATATGACGTTCGGGCGATTGAAATCGGGAAGTAAAAGCGACAGCCACTGAGTTTTGGCGCGGCTCGACGAGCGCCTGGCCCGTTCGCCGGTCCGCGACGGTTTTGTTGAGCGCCAGCATTTTGCTGACGCGGCCGCGGCGCTCTGGCTCGAGGGCGAGCTCGTCCACCTCGAGGACCTTGTCCTGCACGACGCCCACANCCCCTGCCGCAAGTGTGTGGAGCGCGACGATGTTGTCGCTGCCCTCGTCCGGGCCCAGACGCAGGTGGCGCAGCATGGGTCGACGACGTTGAATGCCTTGTGCCGATCGGCAAGTTCGACCAGGCTCTCCATCGGCGCGCGCCAGCGCGTGATCGCATCCTCGACAGTACTGACTGGTTGTGCGCGGCCTGCATGAAAGAACGGACTTGCCAAGGCTTGTCGCTCATGCCGCGACCGGCAAGCTTCGGCTGTGTGAATGATATCGCACCATTCGTTGCTACTGCTCCTTGGGACGGGCAGAAATCACAATTTGCTGAATGGTGTGAATCTCGCGCCTCATCCACCTCAGGAGCTTCGGAATTCGCTCTCGTGGCATCTGTGCAGTTGTCGCCTTGATAGCCAAAGCCCCAACGACATCCCTGCCAGGCGGTAGGATCGGCAACGCTAGCGAGGAAATTCCAGTTACGAGATGGCCCTGATCTAGAGCATACCCCAGGTTCCGGATGCCCGGCAGTTGGTGCCGGATCTTCTCTGCACTTAGGCCGTTGAAAGCGTGGTAGAGGTGAGCGTCGGCGCTTATAATTCCATTGGCTTCTTCAGGCGGCAAAAAAGCCAGAATTGCAAGACTTGCTGAACCGACCCCCAGCGGCACCTGATTCCATATGTGACGGGCAACGCTGTCAATGGGGTCGGTCCCCTCTTGCCAGTCTAAGCACACACTATGGAAGCCGCTTCGCGCCACCAGAGAGACAGAATTCCCCGTTTTGGCTGCCAGCCGGAATAGCGCGGGGCGGCAGCAACGACGTAAGGTTGTGCTTTCAACGGCCTTGACGCCGAGCGTGTATAACAACACACCCAAGCGGTAACGCCTCGTTGAGGGATCCCTCTCAAGTAGTAAATGCCGCTCAAGCGCTCTAACGATCCGATGCGTTGTTGACATGGTGAGGCCGAAAGTTTTCGCCATTTCGTGCACGCGCGCCCCTTCGTCCCCCACCTCGGCAAGATATTTTAGAAGAGCCACTGAGCGGTCGAGAAGCTGTGCGCCCTTTACTTCTTCTGTTTCAATCTTATTGATTTGCCTTCTCACGATAGTACCCTTCGAGGTTGCAAAAGCGACTGGGGGTACTCAGTGGAAAAAACGGTGTGCCAAGTTCTGCCGGAGGCAGGCTGTTCTTTGCAATCAGGCGAGACGCTTGCGGTGGCAGACAACTTATCGAGGGCCGGGAGGTTGAGAGGGCTCAGATGGAACAAACAGCTGTACATTGGCAGGCCAGGCCGCAATTAATGTAGTCAGGCGGCGCGCGTGGCGCCTATGATTGAAGGCGGTCGCAATATTCGGCGTATTTGGCTGCCAACTCATCTGCGCGTTTTTCGCACTCATCCAGCGCCATTGCTTCGCAATCATAGCCGAGCAGATCACGCAGGATTCCTGCCGATTCTCCCGTGAAGCGCACGGTACCGTCGCTTTCGACCGCCTCAATCCCATCGTACTTCTGGCATTGCGAATTGATCTCCACCGCATCGTCCAATGACAAGCCTCGGGGCAGTTCGATCGAAATACCAGTTGGAGCAATCCTAACGGGATAGCCTCCCACGAGGCCTAGTGGTCCCGGCGCGTGAACTACGCGTTCCAACTGATCGGCAAACGCACGTAGGATCGCTATCGCTGACGAAGCGGTGACGGATTGGCCTGCAAGACCTTTCACTCGGCGAAAACGTCCGGCTACGTTCGCGAAGATTTCATTGTGCCCCAGTTCCTGTGGATGAACTTCCTGGCCGTTCCGATATATGGTCAGGTGATAGGGCGCGCCGTCCGTGAAGCCGGTGCTCGGCATACGATAACTCACATAATGTTGGGCAAAAAACTGCACATCCACCGCGTTCAGTTCGCAACCCAGAAGATGTGCTGCTGCCAACCTGATGCCCGGCACGGCATTTGCGATGTTGCCGATCCCAATTGTCGGCGAGAGACCCTCGGCCGCAAGCGCGGCATTCGTCACGTCAGGGTAGGATGCGTTCACAACGATGCTCTCCACACCAGCTTGCCGCACAGCCCTCATGAGGCGTCGTACGAGCACTAGATGCATAGGCGTCCATACGCCGCCGCGTGCTCGATCGAACTGCTGATAGGCATCGGTCGGCAATTGCGTTATCCGCCACCAAGAATGCAAAGTCGTGGCATTAAAAATTATATCAGGACGGAGGGCCGCTAGGCGCTCTGCTGTCGCCTCTGTATTCATCAAATCCAGCGGAACTATCTCAATGGCCGGAGAGAGCCCGAGGTTGACGGCAGTGTACTTTGCGAGGTTGACCCTCAAGGAGGCCCGCTGCAGATCTCGTACTCCAACGTGCAGATCGTAGGGTCTGCCACTTTGGCAGAGAAAATCAAGAACGGCCCCACCAAGTACGCCATGCCCAACAATCAGGATCTTTACCCGGCCATTCACTGCAGATCTCCGCCTTCGTTGCCGAAGAGGGTTGTAACGTGATATTTGCAAGGATGAAAGGGAAGTTTCGTTAAGTTTATGTTGCATGTGTGAAACAATTGTGCAATGTAACTTTACATTATGTTATACCTTCTCTACTAGACTTCTGGCGGTTTCGTTGTTATTATAGGTATATATCATTTTCGTTATTATTATAGGTATATATCATTATTGAAGCTGATACTTGCTGACGTTTGGCGAGCGTATGGAGTGCGACTGAGCTTTTCGATGGGTGCTTCGAAGGGCGAGCCGAGGACGGTGGAGAGCAAGACATGTTGACCTCGGTACGACCTGCCGATGTTGTACTCGAAATCGATCTCAGCGCAATTCAGGCGAACTTTCAGAGTATATCGGCTCTCGTTGGGCCACAGGTAAGAGTAGCCGCTGTCGTCAAAAGCGACGCCTACGGGCTTGGCTTGGTTAAGGTTGCAGGCGCACTCATTGACGCCGGATGTGATCTGCTCTTCGTCGGCAATCTGCACGAAGCGTTGCTTCTGAGATCTTCCCACATGGGCGCGGCAGTTGCGGTTTTTTGCGATGAGTTTGCGAGGTATAGCGAACACTATCGATCGAACGGCCTTATACCAGTTGTGAACAATTGTGTCGAACTGGATGCCATTCGCGGCGCACGGGAGCCGCAAACATACTTCCTCAACGTGGAGACTGGGCTCTCTCGCCTTGGCCTCGCTTTCGATGACGTACGGCGCACGTATCTTGGTGGCGTCTTCAAGCGGCGTCCGCCTTCGGTCGTACTCAGCCACCTCGCATGCAGCGAACGCGCTGGGGACGCAATGAATTTGCTACAAAGGAACCGCTTTCGGGCGACGTCAGATCTGCTTAAACCGACACTTCTCAGTCTCGCGGCCTCCGCCGGTGTGTGGCTAGGGGAGCGCTATCACTTCGATATGGTGCGGGTGGGCTCGGCACTTTACGGACTTAACAATGCCGGCATCCGGCCAAATCCTTTAAAGCCCGTTGTCAGCGTCAGGGCAAAAACACTCGAGGCGCGCAATGTAGCAAGGGGTGAGGCAGTAGGCTACGGTGCGACTTTTCGAACGGGCCGAGCCAGCCGCATTGCGATCGTCGGGATCGGCTACAAGCATGGCCTTCCATGGGCCTGCGCCAACAAGATATCCGCCCGGTTTGCTGGATATTCTGCTCCATTAGTCGGAAGGGTGTCCATGGAATACATAACAATCGATGTAACGGATGTTCCTGAAACGCTTTGTGGTCCGGGTACGAATGCGGAACTGCTGGGTGACGATTTCACCGTCGATGACCTTGCCGCGACCGCTGGAATTCATCCACAAGAACTGCTCACGCGGCTTGGTGTCGGTTGCGCGAGGCGGTATCTCAATAGTTCTTCTGCATCTGGGGGATGCCGGGGCAATTTTACTAATGCGGGCCATGGCCCCGATCCGCGCGCCATCCGTGGCTAGAGTGAAGAGGCCCGACTGCATTGCTTCAATATAGTTTTAGTAAGGGGGCTTCTTTTTGTCATGATCTCTGCAGTCGCGTGGAGCACCGTTCGCCAGCGTTCTGCCTCTTGACGTTTGGACTATTTTGTTTTGGCGCAGTCTGTTGCAGCGGCGTTCCTGGCAATTCATCTCTTTGTAGATGGGCCAAGACATAGCCATCGCCCAACAGGCCAGGGGTGATTGTTGCGGCCTCGATGGCAATGGCCATGCCAGCGTTCATCCCCGCGTGTCAGTAACCGGGCTCCAGCGCGGCCGCAACGCTGACGTTTGGCTGTCTAAGGAGCTGCAGGAAGGCGTGAAAAGGAATGAAGGTCAATGAATAATGTGCAAGCGCCAATCATAATTGAAGGCATTGCGGCGGTCGTACAAAAGTATCGTTCCGTCGTTCTGGATGTATGGGGCGTATTGCACGACGGGAAAGTTGCCTTTCCTCACGCGATCGCTGCCATGACTGCTCTGCGAAATGGGCAGCGTGATATCTGTCTTCTCTCCAACTCCCCCCGTCGTGCCTACCAAGTTGCTCAACATTTGGAGTCTATGGGTATAGAGCCATCACAATATAACTATATCGTCACGTCCGGAGAGCTGGTTTACAAGGCACTGGGGAACGCTGCAGACAATTGGCATAGAGCACTAGCAGCTCGCTACTTTCACATCGGACCATCTGAGCTGTCGGGATTGCTCCGGGGGTTAGATCGGTTCGAGGTCTTTTCACCTCGGGACGCCGACTTTATTTTGACAACCGGCGAGAGCACTCAGCCGCCAGATGAAGTTGCGGCATTGTTGAAGGAATGTGCTTTGCGCAAAATTCCAATGGTCTGCGCGAATCCCGATCTGGTCGTTTTAGTTGGCGATCAACTTGTTGCTTGTGCGGGAGCGGTCGCCGAGCAGTACGAAGCGCTGGGAGGGGAGGTTTTCTACCATGGAAAGCCGTATTCATCGGCTTACCAACTCGCCCTCGACCTCCTCGGCTACGAAAGACATGAAGTGCTCGCAGTCGGTGATTCGCTACGGACCGACGTTGCGGGTGGTCGAAACGAGGGCATGGACGTGCTCTTCATCGCCAGCGGCATACATAAGGACGCTGCTGATCACTTCAAAGTAGACAAATTCCCCAGTGCGCTGCTCCAACAGTTCATTGCGGGAAAGCCAGTCGTTCCCACGTTCGCTGCTTCCCTATTTAGGTGGTAGGAGAGGAAAGGTGTCGGGAACAACCACCCTTAGCAAGTTAGCCTGAAAAATCCACGGTGGTGGTTGGCGGATGTGGCGCACCTAGGATTTGGTTGCTTAAGCCGATACGAACCATTTCCCGAAGACCACCGCCCGTCGCGGATTAAAGGTCTGTGCAAACTCGTTGGGCGTTTGCCATCCGATCTGCGAATGAGGCCGTGTGCTGTTGTAGTCGGCGCGCCACAGGGCCAGGGACGCGCGGGTCTGTGCGAGCGAGGTGAACACGTGTCGTTCAGCAGTTCGTCGCGCAGGCGGCCGT
>NZ_AYVL01000060.1 GCF_000502835.1 Mesorhizobium sp. LSJC280B00 | reverse complement strand
AATGCGAAGGAAGCCCTTGAGCAGCTCAAGATGTGGACCCGGCGAGGGCCTCGCTGGCATAAGGCGGTGACCCTCTGCCTCCAAGCTCGAGGCTTTTCCCTTCACCCGCTACGGACCGCGGCCGAGGCGGCGAGAAAAGAGCGGCTTCGGCAACTCAACGAGACAATGCGCTCAGACAACGGGCCGGACGGCTGGATGTCACGATGAAAGGAGAGCCCTCCACCGTGAGGCAGTGGGCGAAAACCTTGCATTTCATCACGTTTGCACCTCCCTCGACTTGAGCCATCACAAATGCTCTGATCCTCCTTCCTTGGGAGGGGGCAACCATGTTTCGACTCGTCGCCGCTGCGGCGATTGCCGGCATTCTGATGCTGACGGCGCCGATCGTCATGCGCCCGGATCCGCAATACCCTGGTCGACAATCCCGGTCGAGGGCTGCTGCAAGACGTGCTCCGCCGGCAAGGCGTGCGGCGATAGCTGCATCTCGAGGGAGAAGTTCATGAAGCGGCTTGCGCCATGAAATTGATGGCGCCGTCATTATCGAAGCGGCGATGGCGAAATTGGCATGGTGAATGTTTGCAGGCGCTTGAACCCTTGGGAGCATAGCTGTTGGAGGTCATCGATATTGTCTTTTGGTTTCAGGGTGAGATTGCGCCGGCGTTTGTCTGTCTCCAGGCCGGATACAATCAAGCGGTCTTGCGACCGTCCGGACGAACGCAGCGTCAGCGCTGCTCCGCAGCAGCGCGCTGTAGACGGCGGTCGCCAGCCAGCTTGAGGCGCAGTTGCCGCAACCACTCGCCATCCTCTCCGAGCGGATCGCAGGACAGCTACGCGATTCTGAGCACTGCCAAATCGGCCTAATTTTCCGCTGCCGAATGGACGATGAGACGCGTAAGCGAGTTTCCGGACCGGAAGCTATGCGTTGGGTTGCCCAAACGATGCAGAGGCGCTGCTGTGTTGGCGCGACACGCTCGACCGCAGGTGCGGACGGCATAAGAATTTTGGAGAGGCCCGTGGTGACTGGGGATTGCGCCGGTATTGGCGACGCGCGAAGACTGGGTCGATATCTGGGCGAAGGCAGCCCCTGCGACGCAACAACTTCATACCGGAGAATGGAGGCCGCGCTGGGAGGTTGTTGGTTAGGCTACCAACTCAAAGTGATTGTCCGGGAGAGTTCGGCGATGTCGCCATAGATCATCGAACCTGTGACGAGAAAACATTCATCACCGAGGACTTCGAAGGGTGAGCTTGACGCGGTACAAACCGGCAGGTTCTTCGAATTGGCGTACGTGCCGAGCGTCGCGGTTTCGACCTTACGGTCCTTGGCTTCGGCACAGCCGTCACTGATCGCGAGGATTGCGATAGCAATGAGAGTCGTCTTGCTCATATTTTGCCCCTGGAGCCAGCTCTTGTCGGGTAAGTCGCGCGATGCATCAAAATAGCACCGGCCCACGATCGGCTTCATCCATCGATTGGAGGAAGCAGGCTCATCCATAATTAGCAATATCTTGAGTAAGGCACCGAGCGCACCAGACTCATGGAACGGCGCGCGGAATTTCCATTCGTGACGAGGTGGCGATCCCGGCCGCCTTCGCAAACGGGTCATTCAGCACTGCGTAAACGTCTCGATTCCGAGCTATAGCTTTCCGCATTCGATCATCGATCATACCAAGGTGAAGAAGGGGCAGCAGATCGAGCTTACCGGAGAGATCACGCGCGTAGACGAGGAAGGCGGCAGGGTGACCGTCGATCTGGGACCACTGGTGACGATCGACATCGACAAGGTCAGGCTGGTCGAGAAGTACAGGACGCCAAAGCGCAAGAAGCCGCTGCGCGACATGGTGGATTAGCTCGCGGACCGCCACTTATCCACGCGACATCGGTACCACTCAAACGAATGGCAATTTTCCGTCTGAATGCGTTTAGGGTCCATGCTCGGAGACCACGCATGGGTATCGCGCGGGAGACAGTGACTCCCCGTTTCAAGGCGTCGAGATGCTACGAGCACCGAAAAGTCAGTTCCTTAGACCTAAAGATCGGGCGATCTGCCAGCGGGTTGTCGACCAGGTAACCGCCGACGCCAAATGGTACAGCACCCCGATAGACGGTCAGATTCTGGCCTCGACCACGCTGAATCTCTTTCAATCAGGGGTCGTAAACGAAACGAATTTGCTGGCACATGTTCGCGCGCGGCGCCACGACTTCACTAAACTGACAGGCTAGTTCTTCACCCTCGCGACATAGGCGCGAAATGTGGTTCTTCGTAGTCCGCCGGCCTATTGTTAAGCAGATTGAGCGCCCGCTTTATGTCCCGATGCAGATGGTCGATCGCTTCCCAATGCTCGCCAAATGGCTTGAGCGACAACTGCGCGTCGCGGAGTTCTACCGTCAGAAGCCACGCCTATCGTTCAATTTTGGCGAGGTGATATTCGGAAACGGCTTCGTGTCGGCGAGGGTGCGGCATCCCGCAAAATAGGAATATATTCCGAATGCCGTCAAGGCAAATAGACTTCGTCCTGCCCTCAGCGCCTGCTAGCCGCGGGCATTTTGGGGGAAGCATGAATCAAGTTATGTGCGTTTGTAGCCATCAGCGTTTTGTCGGGCTGCGCTACTCGCCCAGCCGACATCAAGCCCACGCTGGTTTCGTCCGCGTATACGCGGGCAAGTCCTGCAGCCAGTTGGAAGCCGAACTTTACCGAACGAGTTCCGACCTCGCGCCGATAATGGCCATACAAGACAGAACCGCCCGCCATGATGTGGACGGCGTGTTTTGGCTTGGCTTGCCGGTTGGCAGCATGATGGACAACACAGACATCAAGGTACGTGAAGCCAAGATCGGCGAGCTGAAGGGCAACATGGACGCGATCAACGCAGCCCGACGAAAGGGCGGCTGTGTTGCCGGCACTCTGTAAGCCGTTCCAACGTTGAAATTGTCGGCTTGCTTCCCGCCCTCGCGACTGCGGAGTGGTCGTTTAATCGATTGACTCGCGTAATGCACCGGCAGTTAGTCTCCTCGCCAGGGCAAAAAGAGGGGCTATGAAACTGGGAGCAAACGATGACTGTCCAAAAAGAAGACTATCGAACCAACAGAGCCGACTACGCCATAGCTGCGATGCATAGCCGAGCGACCGCTGAGGGCGATCGTGACGATTTGGTGGCGAGGAAAAAGTCCCTGTGGGTAACAGATCGGCGATCTGCAAAATTGGCTGCAAACCCCTCCGAAAGCTCGCCAGAACCCAAGGCAAAACCGCGCGGTAAGTGAATCGGACGCCAGCCACTTTCTTACCGCCGCGTACTTCGTTCGCATGGTTCGATTATATTAGATTTATCTAAAATACTAACCGGCCAGTCGAGCATTCCCGAACGCTCGCTGGTCAGGCCCAGCGGCCCCCCTAACCCAAGCTGCTGGGCCGCCACTCAGAGCAAAGCGCGATGTATGAGCATACCTAGCATAACGGTGATCGTCTCCACCTTGCCGGCCTTGCTTAGCACCACCTGAAAATCAGCTTCGAATCCCCGAATGTGCGGGGTCCCAGTGGCCATCACTAGACATTTCGAGATTTGCGGTTCGAGCCTCCCTTCATCGGCATGAGCGGTGACGGAGTACATCATCTTGCCAAATACACAGCCGACATCCTCGTCCCCTCGTTCGGTCGAAAGCTAGGTGGAACAATCAGGGTGCGCAACTTGTCATCACTGATATTGCCGCTTCACCCCAGCTTTGAGCGTGCGCCCTTCCGCCTGTGCGTGGTTCACCGTTTTTTACATTATTAGCGCACGTTTATAAACGGACATGTTGGTGTAGCTTGTACGTGCCCAAAGCCTCGGCGCAACGACCCAGCGCCGAGGCTTTTTTGCGGTATCCTTGCTCAGCATGTGCCAGATGATCATTGCAAGCTTGCGCGCAGTGGCGACGGCCGCGATGTGCTTCCCGCGGCGCGAGGCGATCCGCTTGTGGGAGGCGCGAAGAGGTCCTGGCGATCGCACAGCCGCCCATGCCGCCTCGACCAGCATCCCCCGCGCATGGCCGCGGCCCTGCTTCGTGATGCGCCCGTCATAGGCTGGCCCCTCACCGGACTGCCGCACGCTCGGATTGAGGCCAAGATAGNGCTTCGTGATGCGCCCGTCATAGGCTGGCCCCTCACCGGACTGCCGCACGCTCGGATTGAGGCCAAGATAGTCAACGAGCTTCTGTGGATCGCTGAAGCGCCGTATGTCGCCGATTGCCGCGGCAACGCTCGCAGCCACGGTGACGTCGAGGCCGGGCAACGTCATCAGGCGGCGGATTGTCGGATCCTGAAGGGCATGTACGGCTATATCCGCCTCGACCACCGTCAACGCCTCGTTGATCTGGTTAATCAAGCCGAGGTGGCGCTCGATGGCGGCGCGCTCATCCGCAGGCAATATTTGCCTCGTCAGCCATTTACGCCCGCTGAGCCCGACGAGGTTCCCATGCGGACATGGCGGGATCAGATGTGCGTGGAGTATCGACTGGATCAGGTTCTTCAGCCGCGAACGCTGGTGAACCAGCTGCGTCCGCCTGGTGACCTGTCTTCGGAGCGCAAGCGTCTCCGGGTCTGGGACCCAGACCTCCGGCAGAAAGTCCGAGGCGTAGAGCTTCGCAAGGACAGTGGCATCGATCGTGTCGGTCTTCACCTTCGCGTGCGCGATCATGTGCACCTGCTTGGGATTGGCGATCACGATCCGGTCCACGTAGGGCGANCTATGCGGACACGGCGGGATCAGGTGGGCGTGGAGGATTGACTGGATCAGGTTCTTCAGCCGCGAACGCTGGCGAACCAGCTGTGTCCGCCTGGTGACCTGTCTTCGGAGGGCAAGGGTCCCCGGATCCGGAACCCAGACCTCCGGCACAAAGCCCGAGGCGTAGAGCTTCGCAAGGACAGTGCGTCGATCGTGTCAGTCTTCACCTTCGCGTGCGCGATCATGTGCACCTGCTTGGGATTGGCGATCACGATCCGGTCCACGTAGGGCGATAGTACTTCAGCGACGGCCGCTGCATTGCCGGTCGCCTCGATCACCACATAGTCATCATGGGTGAGTTCCTTCCTGGCAAACTCTTCAAGCTTGTCGCGCAGCATCTGAACGCGGCCGAGTTTGACGATCTCGCCGTCAAGCAACGACACGACCTCGGCGTCCACTCGGTGTATGTCCATGCCTATAATGCGCACGGTTCCCTCCATCGTTGGTTACAGACAGGGAGCAAGCGGGCAACACGACAAATACGGATCCGCGCTCGCAGCGCATCCGGGCGAGTCGTAGGGGCGGCCAGATAACGTGCTCGAACTCTCAGTTCATCTGCATACGACGGCCTGCCCGCACTTGCGTGCTCCCGGTGCCCCGTGGCCCGGATGCGCCAAGCTTAACGAACCTGACGTACCGAACAAACGATGGCACCAAGAACATCATGCCGGATACGGCTTCATCGAGAGCTTCAACGGCAAGGAAGGCGCGTCAACACTCTACGCTACGATTGCTGGCCGCCCGTCGTCACGGCGCATATGCGACGTTCCGTTAGCCGCCGATCGCGTTCCTATCCACGACAATCGCGTGGTGGTACATTCGGTTGATTTGGCGAATGTTTTTTGTCGTCAACTCACCGGGAAACCGGGGAGGTGGTCATGAGAATTATTACCGCTCTAGCATGCGTCGCCCTCCTTGCAGGTTGCACAACGGCAGGCCCCCCAGGACCCCAAGGGCCTGTCGGTCCACAAGGTCTTCCCGGCAAGCAGGGACCTAGAGGTGCAATGGGGGCTGAGGGTCCGGCGGGGAAGGACGGCGTCGGCGGTTGGGAAATCACCCAGTATGCAAGCGCGAGTGATACAAGCCCAGACAAATCCGCACAGGCTTGGTGTCCCAAGCCAAAAGTCGTCATAGGTGGCGGTGCCAGCGCGTCAAATTCAAATGCTCTAATTTCTAGGAGCTTGCCGGTTACTTCCCCAGCTCCAGGGTGGGTAGCACAAGCGCATGTAGCCGCTACGGCCCCAACAGCTTGGACGCTGACAGCATACGCCATTTGCGCGCTTGTCAAATAGTCGGCGCTTGGCCGGGCCGGTGAACTTTGCGTTGTCGCGTCTTGGAGACACAAACGGCGTTCTAGTCTTCATCCCAAAAATCCTGCAGCGAGGCGTGCCGAAGGTCTTCCTCGCCCCGGAGGTGCTTCACGCGGACCTTGATGCCCGCTTGCGAAGGCCATAGTTGAGACGGTTGAAAGGCTGAGCCGGTGCCCCCCGCGTTGACCAGTTGCCGACCGGCTAGTGCAGCTTCTGGACTCTCGCCCGGAATGGCGGCATTCTCTCTTCCGGGAGAGCGGGCGTGGGCAAAGGCCACCGTTATCAAGGCGCCAATCAGGCTGACCGCTGGCGAAGGCGCGCCGGTAGAAGAATGCCGTCACGGCGGCTGCCGCGACCCCTCTTGGGGCTGATCTTCCTCGGCGCCGGCACGCTTGCCGCCGCAGTCACCCAATTCGCGATCCAGAGCACCTCCGGCCAACAGAGCACCTCTGGCCTCCAAAGCACCANCGACCCCTCTTGGGGCTGATCTTCCTCGGCGCCGGCACGCTTGCCGCCGCAGTCACCCAATTCGCGATCCAGAGCACCGCCGGCCAACAGAGCACGATAACAAACTGGACAGAACCATTGCCTGGCCACATGGAAGGCCGCGCCTCGGTGATCGATGGCGACACAGTAGAGATTGCAGGCCAAAGGATTCGTTTCAATGGCATCGACGCGCCCGAGAGCCGTCAGCACTGCGACGACGCCAAGGGCTTTGACTACCCATGCGGGCGCCGCGCTGCCCAAGCCTTGGACAAGTTCCTGGCAGCTTCGCGACCGCTGCATTGCAGTTTTGTCGATCGTGATCGGTACGGGCGTCTTGTCGGGAACTGCGATCGGGCGGACGGTCGTAGCGTTCAGCGCTGGCTTGTCGAGCAGGGCTTGGCACTGGACTGGCCCCTCTACAGCCACGGCGCCTATGCGGGGCAGCAGGCGAAGGCAGAGGCGGCAAAGCTCGGTCTGTGGGCCGGAACTTTTCAGGCGCCTTGGGTGTGGCGTCTAGCGCATGCCGACAACCGGCCGCTTTCTAACCAGCCGCTTGGCTTAATCAACCGCCATCAGGTCGCACAAAGCGGCTATTCATGCGAGCCGCGGCGCACCTGTTCCCAAATCAGCTCGTGCGATGAAGCAAGTTGGTACCCAGCCAAACTGCTCTTGGGGCCGCAAGCTAGACCGCGACAAAGACGGCATCGCCTGCGAAAGCCAGTGTTGAACCTGCAGGTGCTGCCGCTTCACGGTCGCACGCACGTCGGTGTTGGCGCCGCGGCGCGTTGGGGTGGGTTTGGTCATGTGGAGGGTTTCTAATGAAAGGGCCGCCTCGACGGGTGGCTTTTGAACGGTGACGGACTGCCGTTCCAAGCGGACCAGCTATTGTCGACTAAATGAAAGCGGGAAGATCCAACGATGCCTCCAAAATACGTGCAGCCCTCCGTTCATGAGACAGCTTTCAGCGGCATTCCAAATCGGCAGGGAGTTCGGCAGAGCCGAGGCCGAAGTTATGTTGCCCCGCCCATCGATTATGATCGCCACCCATCGACAACGAGCGATGCAGAACACGGCGAGCCGACCTGACGTTATCATTCGCTGGCATCAAGTCCGGCCTGATTTTCCAGAACTCGTTGCAACTGATGCGGCGAACTTTGACGCTGCCGTCTCAACAATGACCGTGCGAGATGTGGTCATATGGCGTCTTCGGGAAGGGCGCTCGCTGCGCGGTTCCGGCAAGGCCGGTCTTCATCATCGCCAACGCGGCGAAGGTCTTCTATCACGCTATATAGGAACGGAGTGCGTCAAAATTGACACGGGCTCGGCACGAGCTGCTCAAGTGCGGACGATGATGGGAGCCACGGCCGGCTGGCTGCTTTTTGCCGCGCGCGAGATGGGAGGAGGCGGCTGGAGTGATGTTTGGGCTCCGGCGACCTGATTCCGTTCTTTCGGATACGGAACGGAAACTTTGCCACATTTTTGGTTTCGACGCACGCTACGTCAGGAAGCAGCTAGGGCAATGAAGAGCGATTGTCCTTGCCTGTTTATGCGCAACAGAATGGGCTTGTGCTGCTGCCGGGATCGTGCCCACTCCTCCTGGATATCTGACGGCTGTGCCACATCCCGGTTGTTGGCCGAGACAATNGCTGCCGGGATCGTGCCAACTCCTCCTGGATATCTGACGGCTGTGCCACATCCCGGTTGTTGGCCGAGACAATCACGTCGCCAGGTCGAAGGCCGTTCTCGGCGGCGGGGCTATTCGGCGCCACTTCCTGGATAAACACGCCGGTGGTACCCGGCTGCAGACCGAGTTGCTGGCGCGCTTCGTCCGGAATGGTGCTGAGCGACAGCCCGAGGCGTTGGTCCGCCGCTTCCGGACTCGGAACGGCACCGGTCTGTACCTCCTCGTCCTTGCGTTGACCGAGGGTCAGTTCCACCTCCTGCTGGGAGCCGCCGCGGTTCCTTGTCAGCGTGGCTTTCGACCCCGGCTTTTCGTTAGCTGCCGCCAACGTCAAGTCATGGACGCCCTGAATGTCCTTGCCGTTGAACCGGGTGATCACATCCCCCGATTGCAAGCCGGCCTTCTCTGCCGGACTGCCGGGCTCGACCGAGGCGACCAGCGCTCCCTTGGTGCTCGATATGTCAAGCGCCTGGGCAAGCGACGGCGTCACCTCCTGGAGACGCACTCCGATGAACCCGCGCTCGATCCGGCCGGTGCGGATCAGCTGATCGGCGACGCTCCGTGCGGTTCGGGACGGCACGGCGAAACCGATGCCTATGCTGCCGCCAAACGGAGAGACGATGGCCGTATTGACCCCGATCACTTCGCCGCGCGCGTTAAACAGGGGGCCGCCGGAATTGCCTCTATTGATCGAGGCGTCTGTCTGGAGAAAATCGTCGTAAGGGCCGGCTTGGATGTCGCGCGAGCGGGCGGAAAGAACGCCGACGGTCACGGTTCCCCCGAGCCCGAAGGGACTGCCAATCGCGATCGTCCAGGCCCCCGGCTGCATTGCGTCAGAGTCACCCCAGGCGGTGGTCGTCATGTTGGGGCGTGGATCGACCTTCAGCACCGCGATGTCGGTTGCTGGATGGCGGCCCACAAGTCGCGCGGGCGAAGTCTCCTTATCGGAGAATACGACGTGGATTTCGGTGGAGTCGGCCACGACATGATTGTTGGTGACGATGTAGCCCTCCGGACTGACCACGAAGCCGGAGCCGAGAGCTTCTCGCACCTGCGGCTGGGCAGGCCCGCGGCTGTCGAAGGGGTTGAGAAAATCGTCGAGCATCGTTTGGTCCTGGATGATCTGCCTCGTCGTGATCGCGACCACGGCCGGCAGCTTCTGACGCAGGATTGCGCTGAAGTCGTTCGGGATTTCCTGTGCTGAAACCGGAGCAAAGCCGCCAGCCGAGAGCATCAAGATTCCTGCGACGAGGCCCATGCTCAGTCGCTTCCTGGCAATGTAAGACATGATTGATTCTCCTGCCCGACCGCCCTGGCGCTGCCGCGCGACTTTTCCCAGACGCAACAACTGACATTCACGCCGATTGTTTCACCGGTTCGAAAAAATGTTGATCGTGGGCTGAACTGCGAGGATTTGGCCTTGTCGGGCCATTGAAATTTGCTCGAAACTCTCCAAAATTTCGGCTGGTGAAAATCGCGAGAGCCACCAAAGATGACATCAACAAAGGAGACTATTCAAAGCGGAGGACCATCGATGGAAGGAGCCATTTCGACGAGTTTTCCCCCAATCGGGCCCGAGGGTCCTGATGTTTTTCTTGACCGGTTGCTCCATCCAGCACGGCATTTCGAGCGACCTCAGGACGTGCTGACTGACGCGACGCTGGACGTCCAGGAGAAGCGTGCAATCCTTTCGTCCTGGGCATCGGATGCCTGTGCGGTGGAATCGGTGCCGGCGCTACGCATGCCGCCGGGAGCAACCGAACCGGTCAGCTCCATGTTGGGGACAAGACGATCCGCGCGACCGCGGGCACCTACCTGTTCATTCCACCGGGCGTTCCGCACAACATCACCAATGTCAGCGAAGAGCCGGCGCGGGTGCTGATGACCGTCTCTCCGCCTGGACACGAGCACTATTTTGAAGAGCTTGCCAGGCTCGCTGCACACGGCTCTCCGGATCCGAAAGCGCTTGCAGACTTGCGGAACCGTTACGACACTGACCAGCTCTCTACCCTGACGACAAGAGCCTAAGCTCGATTCTGCAATATCGGGTCATGGCGCAGCACCGCTCATGGCGTCGGCACCAGCGATGTCCTCTGTGGATGGCTCCCGCGATGCAAGAGGTAATTCGACATTATGGCGCGTTGGTCGGGTGCAGTCTTCTGTGCGGCCTGTTGATGCAGCCATTCGAGACTGCTGGCCCTGATGGGGTCGGCGAACTGGGTCCCAATCTGCTTNGGGTTGTCCCTGTTCCCGGCCTGACCGGTCTCGCCATCACATCGCGTCGCTCTCACAACCTCATGGAGCCGATCGATCGGCTCGATCTGATTTCTGCTTCAGTGTCTCGTCTTCTGCGCAACTTACGCTGCAAGGTTCGGAGCATGACGCGCCTGATAGGTTTCGCCGCGCGCCATGATAGCCCACACCACGCGGGCCATCTTGTTTGCCATCGCTACGCTCGCCACGCGCGCTGGCTTCCTGGCGAGCAACGCGAGGAGGCGCGGATCCGCAGCCTCGGGCTTATGCCTTGCCCGTCGGATCAGGGAGGTCGCGCCGATCACAAGGAGCTTTCTCAGGTACCGGTCGCCCATCTTGGTGATGTGCCCGAGACGGTCCTTTCCGCCGCTCGAGTTTTGCGAAGGTGTCAGCCCGAGCCAGGCGGCAAACTCTCGACCCGAGCGGAACTGACCCGGATCAGCAACCGAGGCCGCCAACGCTGTGGCACCGATCGGGCCAATGCCAGGTATGGTCGATAGACGCCGTGCCACTTCATTCGTTCTTTGTTGGGCAAGGATCGACCGGTCAATGGTCTGGAGCCGGGCATGGGTGTTGAGCACCTGCTCGCACAGGATACACAGAATCTGCAGTGCCATTGCCGGTACGTCCAATGGGGATTTCTTCGCGGCTATCTGGCGCGCCAGCTTAAGCGCCCGCTCCAAACCTTGGGGAATGTCGATGCCGAACTCAGCCAACAGGCCGCGGATCATGTTCACGAGTTGCGTGCGCTGCTTGACCAGAAGATTGCGTGTGCGGTGAAGCGACAGGGCCGCCTGTTGCTCGGCCGACTTCATCGCCACGAAGCGCATGGTCGGGCGTGTTACCGCTTCGCAAATCGCTTCCGCGTCCACCGCATCATTCTTGCCGCGCTTCACATAGGGCTTCACGTAGGACGGTGGCATCAGGCGGACTTCATGGCCGAGCTCCGTCAGTTCTCGAGCCCAGTGATGTGCCGTCCCGCAGGCCTCCATGCCGATCAGGCAGGGTGGCAACTTGGTGAAGAACGGCAGAACTTGCGATCGGCGCAGGGCCTTGCGCACGACAACGCCCC
>NZ_AYVL01000059.1 GCF_000502835.1 Mesorhizobium sp. LSJC280B00 | reverse complement strand
AGAGCCTGAATCAAAAAGAGTGTTTTGATATCAACTTCTTGCGAGCCTGCGGGTGAGCAGGCGAATGTGAGCGACGTATATCCAGGCTTCTGCGGAAGCGAGGGATTTCTCCCAGTCCTTGGCCAGCCTGCGGCATCGCCCCAGCCATGCGAATGTGCGCTCCACCACCCAGCGGCGCGGCAGGACCTCAAAGCCTTTGGCTTTATCCGTCCGCTTGACGATCTCCAGGGTGAACGTGCCGATCTTTTGCATCGCGCCCTTAAGCTTCGGTCCGCATATCCGCCGTCGGCGAAGACGTGTCGCAGCCACGGCCAGCGTTCGAGAATGGTCTTGAGGGCAGCCGGTGCGCCGTCCCGGTCCTGGATATCAGCGGCGTGGACGACGAGACCGACCATCAGGCCGATGGTGTCGACAACGATGTGACGCTTGCGCCCGTTGATCTTCTTTCCCGCGTCGAAGCCACGAATTCCGCCGCTTTCCGTGGTCTTGACCGATTGGCTGTCGATCACGCCCGCCGTCGGGCTCGCTTCCCGACCCTCAGCCTCGCGCGCCGCCATGACGAGGCTGTTGCTGATGGTCCGCTACAAGCCCGCCTCACGCCAGCGATAGAAGTACTTCTGCACCGTTGAAAAGGGTGGGAAGTCTTTCGGCAGCAATCGCCACGCGCCGCCCGACGAGGCGAGGTAAAGAAGTGCGTTCACGACCTCGCGCAGGTCTGTCTTGCGCGGCCGGCCGATGCGGCTCGCCGACGGCATCATTGGCGCAATCAGTACCCACCCTGCATCGGTCAGATCGCTTGCGTAGCGGGCCCAACGCCGCTCATAATGCGCACGGGTGATTTCAGTACAGGCCATCGTGATCTCCATCGAATCTCGCAATCCGACAGAATCACAACCTGCTGAAATCACTCAACTCTTTTTGGAACGGACACTCAAGTTTGCGAGGCTGAAGCCGCGAGATACTGGGTCTACTGCCAAAGGCCGCCCAAACTTCCGATGACACCTGCCGAGCAGATTTCGCATTATGAGGAGCAGCGTCGCCTTTTTTATGTGGGCATCACCCGGGTTAGGTCAGATCTCGCTCATGGCAAGCCGGGAACACTCGTTCTCACGTATTTTCAGCAGATGCCCTTGGCGGACGCCATGCGTGCCGGGATAAATCCGGCCTATGTGAGCTACGGAAACGCCTTTTTGCAGGCCAGTCCCTATATCGCAGAAATGGACTCCAGCAGCTCCGGCGGCTGTTCCAGGATGACGACATTAGAACTGCCTGCTCTGCTACGCGGCAAACAATAGCTCCGCGCGAGTGACGACGGCTGCACCTAGTTCGCTCGATTCACGTCGTTGGAGATTAAGCCGAACCGATACGCAGCTCTCCACCGCAGCAGTCTCACCATTGGACGAATTCGTCATGACGTGCCGAATCGTCACCGAACTTCTCCCAATCTTTGTGACCGAAGACCGGATTTTGAGAATGGTTCCTGCGCTCACCTCCGCGCGAAAATCGGTCTCGGTCCTGACGTCTGCCCATCCAAGGGAGTCTTGGCGGTCATCAACATCTAAGAATCGCAAGACGACCAATGTAGCGTCGTCGAACATGGCCGCGTAAAATCGGCGGTTCATATGACCAAACTCGTCGCACATCCACGGCTGCGCGACGCCAATAAAACTATCGATCTCGTCAATCAAAATATTCCTCCCTACGAGCTGGCGGAAATTGTCGTATCATCAGGATGACCCATGCTTGGCCATTCACTCCGACACGGCTGAGTCATGGGCAGCGAAGACGCTAGCTTCACTTTGAATCGCGCCCACGCACCCTTTTCGGACTATCCGCTCCGAGTTATCCGAGAAGCAATGCCCAATCGAAACAGCGGCAAGCATCGTGAAAGGAGGCTTGCGAGTCCAAATGAGCGACGGCGGGCATGGGAATGCCTGAGCCGCGACTTAGACTCGCCCGAGGCCGAGGTCGCGGATCGCTCGCTGCCAGCGTCGATCCATATCATCCCACCGCCAAGCACCGCCCTCGCAACGCGCGGGTCGTTTTCCAATTCTGCCATTTTCGTTCGTCCTTCTGGAGATCAACGCGCAACCCAGGAATTGCGGTCAAAGTGTTACGGTGCGCTCGATCTAGAGCCGTGCGCTTTTTGCATTTTTGTGGACAAAGCTGTCGCGATAGCGTCTCCAGCTTCCTGCAGGTCGGCGACCAGGTTCTGAACAGCTTTGGCGCTGTCGCCCGATCTCACGGCGGCAATTATTTCTGCGTGATGCCGATGCCCTGAGAACGACATTGGTGTCGCCTTCAACAGGCTCAACAACGGTCCGTAACGCATCCAAAGCAATTCAATCAGGTTCACAAGTTCAGGATTTCCGCATCGTTCATACAGCGAAAAATGAAACTTGTGATTTAGTTGCAGATACGCCCGCGTCCCTAATGCGCCACGCTCCGCTTCAGTGTCCATCCGGGCATTTATCTGGGCCAGTTGATCGGCAAGTCCGTTCTCGCCGCGCTCAATCGTCATCGCCACCGCTTTGCCTTCAAGATCTGTTCGAAGGGTAAGCAGATTGCGAAGACGCTCAACGCTCGCTTCGGGAATGAAGGGAGTTCGCCTCGTCTCGGCCTGCAGCGCGCGAGCCATGACAAGTCTATTGAGGGCCTCTCGAACCGGCATGTGGCTTGTGCCGAATGCGGTAGCCAGGTCATCGAGCTTCAGCTTCTGACCGGGTGCAAACTCGGCCATCATGATTGAACGAGTTAGCTCTGCATAAACATGTTCCAAATCTGAGTTTCTTGGCCGCAGCCGAAGCACGGGAAACTTGGTCGCTGGCATTTTCACTCCTGATCTGCATGACGCGGATGTGAGCATAGCGAGGATAATTTATTTGATCAACGATCAAAAATGGTTAGATACCCTTTGTGGATATCTCGTGAAAAACGGGGTTGACACAAATTCGTTTTATTGGCAAGTTCTTTGATCAATGATCAAAAAAAGGGGCACTGGAATGTGGGAAGTTGGTATTGATGTGGGAGGGACTTTCACGGACCTCTTCGCGGTCAACAGTGCGACCGGCGAAGAGCGAACCGGTAAAGTTCTGACGACCCCTGAGGAAAGGTCGCGCGGCGTCTTGAACGCCATCGCAAATGCCGGCATCGCACCGAACGAGATTGAGCTGCTTGTCCACGGCACTACGACGGCGACCAACGCACTGATCGAGCGCACCTTCCCGGATGCTGCTTTGATCACGACGGAAGGCTTTCGCGACGTGCTCGAAATCGGCCGAATGCACCGCGAACATCTTTATCGGCCCTATCAAACCAAGCCTGAGCCTCTGATCCGTCGTCGGCATCGCTACACGATCAACGAAAGAACCAATGCGTCCGGGAAGGTTGAGAAGGAAATTGATGCTGCAGAGCTTCAGCCCATTATCGAGGCCATCGCAGCGGCTGGCATCAAGTCCGTAGCTATCTGCTTGATCAACTCCTACGCGAACCCGGCAAACGAACGTAAGGTCGCCGAAATCATCACGGCGGCGTTGCCCGGCGTGCGGGCAATTCCCTCGGCGGATGTCAAGCCGGTGTTCCGAGAGCACACGCGCTTCACGCTGGCTTCGGTTAGAGCCACGATCCTACCGGTGATGGCCGACTATTTCGAGCGTCTTGAGGCCCGGCTCCGTGAAGCGGGATTTACCGGCAATCTCATGATCCTGAAGAGCAATGGCGGGATGATGTCCGTCAACCAGGCTCGTCTCCGTGTCGAGGAACTGGTGGAGTCGGGACCTGCGGGCGGCGTCGGATATGCGTCCGAGATAGCGCGCACTGCGAGCTTGGTGAACATCATTCATACCGACATGGGCGGAACGAGCTTCGACGCGTCCATCGTCGAGGATGGCCAGGGCCTCATCACCCGCGAATATGAAATAGAGTTCGACATTCCGGTCGCAGTGCCGATGCTTGACATCCGCTCAATCGGCGCCGGTGGGGGGTCGATCGGCTGGATCGACAGCGGTGGCTCACTCCGCGTCGGCCCCATGTCGGCAAGTTCGGTTCCCGGGCCTGCCTGCTATGGGCGAGGTGGAACGCGGCCGACGATCACGGACGCAAATCTGGTGCTCGGCAGGATTAGCCCGGACCTTTCGGGTAAATTCAAACTGGACGTCGCAGCGGCTCGCGCGGCCGTAGAGACCCTTTCGTCTCAGTTGAATCTCAGCATCGAGGAATGTGCCGAAGGCATGCTTCGGATCGCGACTGAGGCTATGGCACAAGCCGTCAAGCTTGTTCTTGCTTCTCGCGGCCGAGATCCTCGCGATTTCGCGCTTGCGAGTTTCGGCGGAGCAGGACCGCTGCACGCCTGCGCAGTCGCCGAGGCACTCGGCACGCCGACGGTCATCGTCCCGAGATATTCCGGTGTTGCCTCTGCTTATGGAGCGTTGCGACTGGCAATCAAGCACGACGAAGAAGTTTTCTACTACGCTCCGCTGGCCGCCAAGGAGCTCGATGAAATCGGCCTTCGTTTGACGAACCTCGGTGACGCAGCCGTCGAAGCCCTTCTTGGGCAGGGCGCCAGCGCAGGTGGCGTGCAGGTAAGCTTCGTGATGCGCATGCGGTATGCGGGCCAGACTTTCGAAGTGGACGTCGTGCAGGACCGGGATGCTATCGAGCGACGCGACCTCGATAGACTGGCTGAGGCCTTCCACAGCGCGCACAAGAGAGAGTTCGGTGTCCGGTCGGACGATTTCCCCGTGGAGATTGTCGCACTGGCAGTGACGGCGGAAGCGCCATCACCCGCTGGCATTCTGCAATCCAGCACGAGTTCCGCGATCGGCACGCCACGTCAGGCCGAACGCAAGGTCTGGTTTGGCGGCTGGACCGACAGCCTGGTTCACGACGCCGCCGGCGCGGTCGATGTCAGCGGCCCTGCTCTCATTGAAGATCCGCACACCAGCATCGTCATTCCACCGGGTTGGGGGGCACGCTTTGACTCCGCCCGCAACTGCATCTTGGAGAGGTCATGATGGTTACCCCAATCGACCCAATCACGTTCGAAGTCCTTCGCAACACGTTCGAACATGTCTGCCGCCGCATGACGGTGATTCTGCAGAAGTCATCCTTCTCGCCGATCCTTTCGGAAAATCTCGACTTNCGATCTATGATCCCACGCTGCGTCTGGTCGGTCAGACCGCGAACTGCCCCGTTCATCTGGCGGCGATGCATTTCAGTGTCCAGGCAGTGGCGCGGAAGTTCGGCATCGAGACGCTCCGGCCGGGGGATGTCGTGGTGCTGAATGACCCCTATGACGGCGGCACCCACATCAATGATGTGACGCTGACCATGCCTGTCTTCCATGAAGACGTGCTGATCGGATTCGCGGTAAGCCGGGGTCACTGGATGGATCTTGGTGGTGGCGGCCCCGGTGGCCAGGGCTTCGGAACGCACGTCGCCGGTGAAGGGCTTCGCCTTCCCCCACTGAAGCTCTATCGCAACTATGAGGTCGATCCGGACCTTCTCGAAATCCTGCTGCGAAACACGCGCACGCCGCATTACATCCGGGGCGACCTGCAAGCCCATATGGGCGCCCTGTTGGCTGCTGAGGATGAACTCCAGGCTACTGCGCGCAAATACGGCCGTGCGACCCTGCTCCAGGGAATGGACGACATGATCCGCTACACCGAACGGATCGTTCGTGCGGAAATCGAAAAGATACCGGATGGGGTCTACGAAGGCGCCGACTACGCGGACTCCGATGGCATCACCGATGCCAAGGTCTGGGCACGCGTCAAGCTGACCGTATCGGGCTCAAACCTGCACGTTGATTTCGCGGGCAGCGATCCCCAGGTTGCTGGTGCGATCAATTCGCCGTTCGCGAACACAACCGCCGCCGTGTACACTGCTTTGCAGTTCTTCCTGGCGCCTGACGCTCCGCCGAATGCCGGCATGTTTGCGCCAATCACATTGAGCCTTCCGGATGACTGCTGGCTGAATGCGCGCTGGCCCGCTCCCGTCGTCGGCTGCACCACGGTAACCTCCGGCAAAGTGCAGAGCGCGATCTGGCAGGCGGTCGCAAAGGCTATTCCCGATCTTGCGATCGCTCCTACATGCGCTGATGCAAACTGGTTCGTTGCCGCGGTTCGCGGTGCCGGTGGGCGCATCGATGTCTTCTCGGACATCCCGGCGGGCGGCTGGGGCGGAACGCCGTACAATGACGGGCTGAATGTGACTCTGGATCCGTTGGGCAACTGCACCAACATGCCAGCGGAAGCGGCTGAGTTGCTTTACCCAATCGTCGTCGAAGCCTTCGACCTTCGCCAGGATTCCGGCGGCCCGGGCGAGAACCGGGGCGGTCTGGGCGCGCGATTCAAGTTCCGCTTTCTCAATGGCGGCGAGCTTTCGATCGAGACATCCAGAACGATCGAGGGAAGCCCCGGCGTAAACGGTGGCAGCAGGAGCCCCGTACAGATGCTGCTGCAGGAATATGGCGATGGGCGCCGCGAGATAATTGGTGGTCCAAGGCCCGATGGCACCTGGCGCTCGCCGCTTCTGTCATCCCACAAGTTTGGGCCGAACGAGGCATTCGAGTTCTTGTCCACGGGTGGCGGCGGCTGGGGTGTTGCGCGCTCCCGCGATCCCGAGCGTGTGCGCGAAGACGTGATCGACGGCTACATTTCGGCGGAAGCCGCACGCCGGGACTACGGCGTGGCGATCGACCCCAAAACTGTTGAAATTCTTTCAGACGAAACCTCCAAGCTGAGACAACAGGCATGAACAACGAAATCTTTATCACCTGTGCCGTTACCGGCGCCGGGGCGGGCCCCAAGAAGAACCCGCATGTCCCCGTGACTCCAGAGCAGATCGCGGCCGACGTCCTGTCCGTCGCCGAAGCCGGTGCCGCGATCGCGCATGTCCATGTTCGCGATCCGGAGACGACGGACGGAAGTCGCGATGTCAAACTCTATGCAGAAGTGCTTGAGCGCGTTCGTGACCGCAACAAGGACATCATCGTCAACATGACAGCAGGCATGGGCGGCGATCTCGTTCTCGACGCCGAAGATCCGACCAAGGCCGTCGCTGGCACAGATCTCGTCAACCAGAAAACCCGGCTCCTCCACGTCAAGGAGCTGCGGCCCGACATCTGTACGCTCGACTGCGGCTCATACAATGTCGGTGAAGGCAATCTGGTCTACATTTCCACGCCCGAGCAAATTCGCGAAGGGGCGGCTTTGATCCGGGGTTACGGTGTAAAACCGGAGCTCGAGGTATTCGACACCGGCCACCTTGACTTCGTCATGAAGCTCATCGGCGAAGGCGCGTTCGCCGGGCCTGCGATGATCCAATTTTGCCTGGGCGTGAATTGGGGCGCTCCGGCCACCACGACGGCAATGAAGGCCATGGCCGATGCAGCCCGCGGCGCCGACGTTGTCTGGTCCGCCTTCGGCGTTGGCCGCATGCAGATGCCGATGGTCGCCCAGGCCGTTCTGCTTGGTGGGAACGTGCGTGTCGGTCTCGAAGACAATATCTGGCTCGACCGGGGTGTTCCGGCGACGAATGTCGCGCTTGTGCAGCGTGCGCGCGAAATCGTCGAATGCATGGGTGTGCGGATTATGTCATCCGCCGCGACCCGCGATCACCTTGGATTGGGAGCAGCAGCATGAGCCCTCTCTCTGGCAAGCGCGCGATCATCACTGCCGGCGCCAGCGGGATTGGCAAGGTCGTCGCCAAGAAAATGATTGAAGCCGGTGCGCGGGTCGCAGTCTGTGACATTGATCCCGCTTCGGTTAGCTCGTTCTCCTCGGAATATCCCGAAGCCACTGCGGTCGTATGCGATGTGGCTGACCCCGCCAGTGTTCCGGCCGCTCTCCAGTCGATGCTCGCGGGATTGGGTGGCGGAGTGGACATCCTCTTCAACAATGCCGGCATCGCCGGTCCGACGGCTGCGATCGAGGACGTCTCGCCCGAGGACTGGGCGCGAACGGTCGATGTCAATCTCACCGCCCAATTCTTGTTCATTCGCGGTGTGATGGCCGGGATGAAGACACAGCGGTCGGGGGTCATCCTCAACATATCCTCGGCGGCAGGACGACTGGGCATGCCGATGCGGACGCCTTACGCGGCAGCCAAGTGGGCCGTGATCGGCCTTACCCAATCGCTCGCGATGGAGGTCGGCCAGTTCGGCATCCGCGTGAACGCAATCCTTCCCGGCTCAGTCCGTGGGCCACGCATGGAGCGAGTGATGTCCGCCCGGGCAGAACTTACCGGACGCCCGCTCGCCGAAATCGAGGCCGAGGAAGTGGCGACGATATCACTGGGTCGAATGATCGAACCTGAGGAAATTGCGGATCTGGCGGTTTTCGTCGCGTCCGACGCGGGCAGATCAATCTCGGGGCAGTCACTGGGTGTCTGCGGGAACACGGAGATACTCAGATAGAAAAAATCGGGGAACTTCAACAAAGGGAGAAGTGACATGAACGTGCTTACAAGACTGCTGATCGCCGGCGCATGTGCCGGTGCTCTAGGAACGTCGGCGGCCGCCGAAGACACGATCAAAGTGGGAGTGGTCCAGCCACAGGCAGGCGAGTGCGCTCAATGGGGCGTTCCGATCACTCGCGGTGTCCAGATCTGGGCCGAAGAATTCAACGCGAACGGCGGTATCGCTGACGCAACGGGGAAGAAGCATAAGATCGACGTAACCGGCTACGACAACAATTGCTATACCGCCGGTGATGAGCTGAACGCTTTCCGCCGTGCGATTCTCGATGACAAGGTGAGCTTCATTCTCCAGACTTTCACCCCTGCTTCACGCCAGGCCGTCGCCGAGATCACCACAGAAAATAAGGTCCTAACAACAAGCTATGGTGCTGGCTATCTCAGCGCCAAGTATCCGTTCCTCATCGGTTCGGTCACCGGCTCGCCGGCGTCGTACATGTTTCTCGTCAGCCATCTTCTGGAGAGCCGGCCCGAGATCAAGCGTGTCGCAATCGTAACGGCCGACCACTCCTTCGGCCAGGCGGCGCTTGCCTATTACAAGGCAGGCCTCGCTCCCTACCTGGATCGCGTCGAGATCGTTTACTCGCAGCCCTATGATCCGGCATCGACGTCGGACATGCTCGGTCTGGCCACACCGGTGATTGCATCCAGTCCCGACCTTATCGTCGAGCTGGGCTTCACACCTGGACAGCAGGCCCTGTTCATCGAGTCGATGGAGCAGTTGGGCTACAAGGGGCTCTACGGCAGCGAAGGCTGGACCATGGGCCTGGTAACGGAACGTGTTCCGGCTTCAGAAGTCGCTGGCCGTATCTTCAGCGCTTATGTCGTCGATGCTTCGGAGCCGAACTTCAGCCCGCGCGTGTCGGCATTCTATAAGACTTACGTCGAGAAGTTCGGCGAGAAGGAATGGTCGGCACTCGCGTCGGTCGCCTACGCAGCGATGACAACCATCGAGGCGGGGATTCAGAAGTCCTCCGATCCCACCGGTGCAGGTGTGCGGGATGCGCTTTTCGCAAGCGACACTGTGGACCAGCCTCTTTTCGGACCCTCGCGCTGGGGTGGATCGGAACTCTTCGGTGCCAACAACTGGCTGATGACCCCTCTTCCGGTCTACGTGACGGACGACAAGGGCGGTGTGAAGGTTGACGCCGTCGTTGATGTGGCTGCCTGGTGGAATGCTCACAAAGACGCAGCGCTGCCGGCACTCTCTGAAGGCGGCCAAGTCTCGGCAAAGTGAGGCTTATGGGCATAGGTGGCCGCGGACTTACCGCGGCCACTCCGACCTCTCTCAGGTGATAGACCCGATGCAAATCTTACTGAATTGTCTATCGCTCACGTCCTTTTACCTTTGCTTCGCCCTCGGTCTGGCATTGGTTTTCGGAGTGATGCGGATCATCAATTTCGCTCACGGCGAATTCTTCATGATCGGCGCGTACGCAACATATCTCTGTATTTCGACTCTCTCACCCCAAGTGGGTGGTCCTGTCGCATGGGCCATCGGCGCAATCGTTGCGGCGGCGGTGACCGGGCTCCTCGGCCTGGTGCTACACAGAACCATGGTCGTGCCACTCGGCGACAAGCCTTTGGCGATTTTCATATCGACGCTTGCGTTGTCGTATGTCATCCAGACGATTGTCGTTCAAATCTTTGGGCCCGTTGGTCTTTCGATCGCCCCGCCCGTTCGAGGCGTCGTGAACTTCGGCGGCGCCATTCTTCCGACATCGAGGCTCGTCGTCATCGGGGCGGCCGCAGTGCTGGCAGCCGGTCTGTGGATTTTCCTCATGAGGTCCGAGGCAGGTCGGCGCATTCGCGCGGTAGCTCAAAACCCGCGCGGCGCCCTCTTGCAAGGTATACGAACCGAGAAGGTGGGCCGACTTACGCTCATCCTCGGATCGTCGATCGCGGGCATATGCGGTGCGGCAATGGGCCCGATCAGCCAGATCTCCCCCTTCATGGGCGCGGGTGCGCTATGGAAGGCGTTCATCATCATCATCGTTGGTGGTATTGGCAACATCTGGGGTGCGGTCGCTGCTGCTGCCATTTTCGGTTTCCTCGATACCCTCATGTCTCAGTTCGGTGCCGGTCGTTTTCTCGCTCTCACGAGCGCGGCAGTCATGCTGTTCGTCCTGAGTGTTAAGCCATCGGGCCTGTTCGGGGAGAAGGAATGATGAGTGCGTTCCGACGCGATTTACTGACCGTGTGCGCACTGGGCGCCGCGCTTGTCGTCGGCGGCCTCCTCGGCAGCAACTACATGCTTGGTGTCCTCGTGCTCTTCGGCATGACGTCCATCCTGGTGCTGTCGTATCGCACCATCACGACAATGGGAGGTTGGTCGTTCGCGCATATCGCCATCATGGGGATCGGCGGCTATTCCGTCGCAATCCTTACGAAGCCGCCATTCGACCTGCCGGTGCTCGTGGCGATCGCCGCAGGGGGTTTGTTCGCGGCGCTATTTGCGGGGCTGCTGTCCTACCCCGTGCTTCGGACCCGACAATATTACTTCTTCCTGTCGACCTTTGCGGCGGGAGAGGCCCTGCGCCAATGCTTCATTCAATTCCGGGAAATCACTGGCGGCACATCGGGCATCGCCTTCATCGAGCGACCCGAAATTCTGCCCAACCCGTCGTCGACGCTGGAGTTCCTATGCCTGGTGGCTGCTGTGCTGGTCCTGCTGGGCATCTTCTACGCGTCACTGGATGCCTCCGACACGGGATTGAAGATCAAGGCTGTCGGCGAGGACGAGCCACTATCGTCGTCAATCGGGATCGATGCCTGGGCGTTGCGCGCCTTGGCGTTCATACTTGGCTCATTCGGCGCCGGAATAGCCGGAGGTTTATTCGCCACTTACAACGGCATTGTCTCGCCGTCGGACATCAATGCCATGCTGATGTTCAAGGTCGTCGCGGCCTGCGTGATCGGAGGCACGTCCCGTTTTTCCGGTCCAATTCTCGGACTGTTGTTTCTTACGCTGATCGAAGAAACTTTCAGATTTGTCCCTGAGTTCGTTCCGATGATCTGGGGGGTGCTTGTCATCATCGCGATACTCTTCGGACAATGGGCGCGTGGCCGCCTCATGGCCTGGAGGACTAAGAATGCTTGAGGTCAACAATATAAGCAAGATCTTCGGCAGCTTGAAAGCGGTAGATG
>NZ_AYVL01000058.1 GCF_000502835.1 Mesorhizobium sp. LSJC280B00 | reverse complement strand
CTTCTACAACGGCCTGGCCTACTTCCGTGCCTGTGCCGATGGATGGGCTCTGCGAGATGTGTATATGCCCTAGCCGCACGAGGGGGAGATTGCTAGTCTAGAGCGGCGGCCGATGCCGCCTCTTCTGAACGCGCGGCAGCATGCAACAAAAAAGCCCGCGAACCTTGCGGCTCGCGGGCTCATGTCGTCGGATGGTGGCGCCGGTCAGCTCTTCAGCTTGGCGTTGCAGAGGCTGTAGAAGCCGCCGCCTTTCTGGATCCACCTGAGGCCGCCCAGCGTGTTGGCGTCCTTGTTGGCGTAGTAGAGGTCGAGGCAGGTGTGCATGCGGCCCTTGGCCGGGGTCTCGGTTGCATACTTCTTGGAGACCGCCGTCGGGAATTTCACACCCTGGGGGGCGGTGATCGTCGGCGGTTGCGGATCGCCGGTGTACTTGGCGTCGGGAGCCGGCAGGGTGTCGTCGTCGGCTGCGCCGGCGCCGCATTGGCTCTTGCGGAAGTCGTTCCACTTCATGCCATTCAGCGTGTTGCCGGTCTTGGCAGCCTGATATTTGGCGCTGCAATCCGCCATGCTGAGGCCTTTGCCGGTATCGGTCGCGGCGGCTGTCGTCGCCTTGGCAGGTGCGGCGGCAGGCTGTGCGGCTGCAGTTGCGCCGGCGGCGCATTCACTCTTGCGGAAGTCGTTCCATTTCATGCCGTTGAGCGTGCCGGCAGCCTTGGCGGCCTGGTATTTGGTGCTGCATTCCTTGGCCGTCAGCCCAGGCGCCGCGTCATCGCTGCTGGTCGCCGCTGCTTTGGTCGTGGCGGCGGGTTGTGCGGCTGCCGTCGCGCCGGCGGCGCACTGGGTCTTGCGGAAATCGTTCCACTTCATGCCGTTGAGCGTGCCGGCAGCCTTGGCGGCCTGGTATTTGGTGCTGCACTCCTTCGCCGTCAGGCCCGGCGCCGCATCGTCGGCGGCGGCTGCCTTGGTCGTGTCGGCGGCCTTGGCCGTGGCTTTGGCTGGGGCGGGATCGTTCGTAGCAGCGGTGGCGTCGGTGCCGCATTGGGCCTTGCGGAACTGGTTCCAGTTCTGCCCGCCAAGCGTTCCCGCATCTTTGGCCGCATTATACTTGGTGCTGCACTCGGCCATGGTCAGCGCGTTGGCAGGCGCGGCCAGGAATAAGGTCGCGACGGCAAGACCCGTCAAAGTGGCAAGTCGGTGGATGAGCATGCGTTTTCTCCCTACGGCGGTTCATGATATGTCCCAGTGCAGCAATAGCGCTCAACGGCTGGTTGCGCCAGATGCTAAGTAGCGTAGAGACAAATTTAGAAGTGCATTCTTTTCTTTAAGGTGATGAATTCGTTGCCGGGACCGTCTCCCGGCCAAGTTCGTCCGGGTGCATTGCACGGAGAGCGCGCATATGGCTGGTTCCCAGCGAGGACACTGCGTCGCATGACAGCCAGTCAAATCGGCGGGTGCGGCGGACCTGAGCCTACCACTGTCTGGAGCAGCACGATGCGGATTCGGGTTCAAGGCCACACTGCCACAGACCAAAGGATCCAGATGAGGTTTGAGTTGACGTTTCTGATGCTGCTGCCGCAACAAGGGCCCGGAACTTGAAAATCAACACACTAGCGTGACGCAAAACACACAAAACAATAATTTTCTAAGGATTGGTCGTCCATAATCATACAATGTGATGACGGGGCTTGGGCCATTTTATGGCATGAGATGCCCGGAAAGAACCATCGGGAAGCTGGCGAACATGGCAGGACATTATTTCGGTACGGACGGCATTCGTGGGCGCGCCAACAAGTTTCCAATGACGGCGGAGGTCGCCATGCGGGTCGGCATGGCCGCCGGCCTCTCCTTCCAGCGCGGCAGCCACCGCCACCGCGTCGTGCTCGGCAAGGATACCAGGCTTTCCGGCTACATGATCGAGAACGCGATGGTATCCGGCCTGTGCGCCGCCGGCATGGATGTCTTCCTGCTCGGCCCGATTCCGACGCCGGCTGTTGCCATGCTGGTGCGCTCGCTGCGCGCCGATATCGGGGTGATGATCTCTGCCTCGCACAATCCCTATTACGACAACGGCATCAAGCTGTTCGGTCCCGATGGCTATAAGCTGTCCGATGAGATCGAGGAGCGTATCGAGGGGATGCTCGACAAGGATATCGAACTGGCGCTCGCCGATTCCGATGGGCTCGGCCGCGCCAAACGCGTCGACGGCGTGCATGACCGCTATATCGAATTCGCCAAGCGCACGCTGCCGCGCTCGATGTCGCTGTCGGGCCTGCGCATCGTCGTCGATTGCGCCAATGGCGCCGCCTACAAGGTGGCGCCCGACGCGCTGTGGGAACTCGGCGCCGAGGTCGTTGCCATCAATGTCGAGCCCAACGGCTTCAACATCAACAAGGAATGCGGCTCGACTCATCCGGCCGGCCTGCAAAAGAAGGTGCACGAGGTGCGCGCCGATATCGGCATTGCGCTCGACGGCGATGCCGACCGCGTCGTCATCGTCGATGAAAACGGCGCGATCGTCGATGGCGACCAGATCATGGCACTGATCGCCGAATCCTGGCACCAGAGCGGACGGCTGGCCGGCGGCGGCGTCGTCTCGACGGTGATGTCCAATCTCGGCCTCGAACGCTTCCTCGGCGACATGAACCTGCAGTTGCATCGCACCAAGGTCGGTGACCGCTATGTCGTCGAGCACATGCGTGCCCATGGGCTCAATGTCGGCGGCGAACAGTCGGGCCACATCGTGCTGTCCGATTTCTCGACTACCGGCGACGGGCTCGTCTCGGCGCTCCAGGTGCTCGCCTGCATCAAGCGGCATAACCGGCCGGTCAGCGAACTGTCGAAGAAATTCGAGCCGGTGCCGCAGCTTTTGAAGAATGTGCATATTTCCGGCGGCAAGCCGCTGGAGGAGGCGCCGGTCAAGGCGGCGATCGAAGATGCGCGCAATCGCCTCGGCAAGGCCGGGCGCCTGGTCATCCGGCCATCCGGCACGGAGCCGCTCATCCGCGTCATGGCGGAGGGCGACGACCCGCAGCTTGTCGAGTCCGTGGTCAACGACATCGTCGAGGTCATTTCGGAAACGCGCAGCGCCGCCTGATCTCCCTCCAACATCGGTTCAAAAGCCCGCCTTGCCGGCGGGCTTTTTTATTGGGTCGCGGCCAGCTCCGCCTGCAGCAACGGTCGCCAGATTGCTCCACTTTTAGAGATTCGTGGTTAATCAATACGGTTAAACGCCTTTTAACCTTTCCGATTCATTATCCACAACTGAAGTCAATCACATTTCGGGCGCGTTCGCCGTTCGAGGGTTCTCAGGGGTGATAAGCATGTTCAACACAGCAAGAATGGCTCTCATGGCCGCGCTGTTTGCCGGCGCCGGGCCGGCATTCGCCGCCGATTTCGTCGAGCCGCCCGTCGTCGAGGAGGCGCCGCCACCGGTTGCCTACGAGCAGCCGGCCGACTTTGGCGGCTGGTATATCCGTGGCGACATCGACTATCACTGGTCGAAGTTTCGTGGTGGCGACTACATCACCTACGGTGTGGCGCCCCAGAGTCCCGGCAAGTTCGATACAGGCAAGCTGGATGGCGCCTTCTCGGCCGGCGGCGGTGTTGGTTACCAGATCGACGAGCATTTCCGCACCGATCTCACCTTGGACTGGATGAGCAAGTCCAAATTCCGCGGCTCGACCAACGGCTTCTGCGGCGTATTACAAACCCCTTGCACATCCGTCGACACCTCGTCCTATTCGGCGCTGCTGCTCTTGGCCAACGCCTATGTCGACATCGGCACCTGGCATGGCGTCACGCCTTATGTCGGTGCCGGCATCGGCGGCGCCTGGGTTAAGTGGGATACACTCCACAACGTCGACGATGACGGCGAGTTCGAGCATCACGGCGGCAAAGGCTGGCGTTTTGCCTATGCTGCCATGGCGGGCGCCTCCTACTGCCTGACCGACCGCGTCAAACTCGACGTCGGCTACCGCTTCAGCCACATCAATGGCGGCAAGATGTTCGACTACGCTTCGGATAGCAATGTCGGCCCGGGCTATGACCGCGGCATCAACGTGCACGAAGTGCGCGGCGGCCTGCGCTACCAGTTCGGCAGGTCGGACTGCGCGCCGCCGGAGCCTTACGTCCCGGAACCCGAGCCGGTCTACACGAAGTAGTCGCTGCGAAATCGAGGAATTCGTCGACCGCCCGGCTGATGCCGGGCGGTTTCGTTTGGCTGCCTAAAGATGCTGCGTTGCCCTGTAACACCGTCCAGCTCGAGGAGCGAAAACGGATCAAATCAATTGCTAACGCCTTGTTATCCTTAACCCGCACTTAACCACTATGGTTAACAATGCTGTCTGAAACGGCGCGCGCGATCGCGAATGCGCCAAGTTCGGGAGCCGAGGACCATGACATCCAAATCGCCTGTAGCACTGGCGCTTGCAGCAGTCATCCTGATGCCGCTGACGCCGGCGCTTGGCGCCGATTACGATCCGCCGGTCTATGTCGACCAGGCGCCCGACTATGTACCGGTCGAGGTTGGCTCGGGATGGTATCTGCGCGGCGATGTCTCCTATCTGGTGCAGAAGAGCTTCAAGGATAAGGATTTCGCCTTCACGCCCGCGAGCTTCGACGAAAAGGAAGATCCCATCTTCGCCAGCATCGGCTTCGGCTACCATTTCAATGACTATCTGCGCGCCGATCTCAATGTCGGCTATCTTCCCGGCAACAAGATCGACGTCGGCTATAACGACGGAACGACCGTGGCATCGGCGACCCTGAAGAACTATGCCTTCTCAGGCATACTCAACGGCTATGTCGACCTTGGCACCTATGTCGGAATCACACCTTATCTCGGCGCCGGTGTCGGTGTCGTGCAGAGCAAGCGTCGCCTGTCGGCGAGCTACTTCACCGACAACGCCGACCCCACCGACGATTTCGTCCGGCATGACAACAAGACCCAGTACTCCTTCGCCTACACGCTGAATGCCGGGCTTGCGTACCAAGTGTCCAAGAACGTCTCAGTCGATCTGGGCTATCAGTATTTTTCCGCGCCAGACGCCGAATATGTGACTGCCGAGAGCCTGACTTCCTTTCCGATCCGCAAAGGGATCAACAATCATCAAGTCAAAGTCGGACTACGCTACGATCTCTGGTAGGCTCGATCGAAGCCGAGGCGTTGACAATGGCGGGTCGCAGGCCCGCCGTTTGCGTTTCGCCCCGGCAATATCCTGACAGCGACAAAAACTTTCCCCTTGACGCCGAAAGCCTGAACGCATATCGCCATCCGTGGGCCACCCCTCCCCAACGAGGGGCCACTATCTGGAAGGATAGACCACGATGACCACGCATACGAAGCCCGGATTCCGTCCGGCAAATCGCAATTTTTCCTCAGGTCCCTGTGCAAAACGCCCCGGCTGGTCGGTCGAGGCGCTCAAAAATGCCGCGCTCGGGCGCTCGCACCGCGCCAAGATCGGCAAGACCAAGCTCGAACAAGCGATCGAGCTGAGCCGGGAAATCCTCCAGGTTCCGGCGGATTACCGCATCGGCATCGTGCCGGCCTCGGATACCGGCGCGGTCGAAATGGCGCTGTGGTCGCTGCTCGGCGAACGCGGCGTCGACATGGTCGCCTGGGAGAGCTTCGGCTCCGGCTGGGTCACCGATGTGGTCAAGCAGCTGAGGCTCGCCGATGTTCGCAGGTTAGAGGCGGACTACGGCGCACTGCCGGACCTGACCAAAATCGACTTCGACCGCGACGTGGTCTTCACCTGGAATGGCACGACGTCGGGTGTGCGCGTGCCGAACGGCGATTTCATCCCGGCCACCCGCAAGGGCCTGACCATCTGCGACGCTACTTCGGCGGCCTTTGCGCAACAGCTCGATTTCAGGAAACTCGACGTTGTCACCTTCTCCTGGCAGAAGGTGCTGGGCGGTGAGGGCGCGCACGGAATGCTGATCCTCAGCCCGCGCGCCGTGGAACGCCTGGAAAGCTACAAGCCGGCCTGGCCACTGCCGAAGATCTTCCGTCTCACCTCGGGCGGCAAGCTGATCGAAGGCATCTTCAAGGGCGAGACGATCAACACGCCGTCGATGCTGTGCGTCGAGGACTATCTCGACGCGCTGCGCTGGGCGAAGTCGATCGGCGGCCTCGACGCGCTGGTCACCAGAGCGGATGCCAATGCCGCTGTTCTCGATCGCTTTGTCGGAAAATCTTCCTGGCTCGGCCATCTTGCCGTAGACCCGGCGACGCGTTCGAACACGTCGGTCTGCCTTTCCTTCACCGATCCGGATGTCGCTGCACTCGACGCCGACGGACAGGCTGCATTCGCCAAGGCAATTGTCTCGGCGCTCGACAAGGAAGGCGTCGCCTACGACATCGGCGCCTACCGCGATGCACCGCCCGGCCTGCGCATCTGGTGCGGCGCGACAGTCGAGACCTCCGACCTCGAAGCGCTGCTGCCCTGGCTCGACTGGGCCTTTGCCGCGCAAAAGGCGTCGCTCAAAGCGGCGGCCTGACTCCCTCCCCCTCGAGGGGAGGGTGGCCCGAAGGGCCGGGTGGGGTCGCCTCCACCCGCTCAACGATCCGCCATCCAGAAAGAAAAAGATTTGGCCGCATCCGGCCGCAACGACCCCACCCCGGCGCTTCGCGCCGACCCTCCCCTCAAGGGGGAGGGACGCCAATCGCAAAGGACCAAGCCAATGCCCCGCGTTCTCGTCTCAGACAAACTTTCCACCACCGCCGTGCAGATCTTCAGGGATCGCGGCATCGAGGTCGACTATTTGCCGGATCTCGGCAAGGACAAGGAAAAACTGCTCGAAGTGATCGGCCAGTATGATGGGCTGGCCATCCGCTCGGCGACAAAGGTCACGGAGAAGCTGATCAATGCCGCGACCAGGCTGAAGGTCGTGGGCCGCGCCGGCATCGGCGTCGACAATGTCGACATCCCGGCGGCGAGCCGCAAGGGCATCATCGTGATGAACACGCCCTTCGGCAATTCGATCACCACCGCCGAGCATGCCGTCGCCATGATCTTCGCGCTGGCCCGCCAGATACCGGAGGCCAACGCCTCGACCCACGCCGGCAAATGGGAAAAGAACCGCTTCATGGGTGTCGAGATCACCGGCAAGACGCTGGGCATCATCGGCTGCGGCAATATCGGTTCGATCGTCGCTACGCGCGGCGTCGGCCTGAAGATGCATGTCATCGCCTTCGATCCATTCCTGTCGGACAGCCGCGCCGAGGAGCTCGGCGTCGAAAAGGTCGAGCTCGACGAGCTGTTCGCCCGCGCCGACTTCATCACGCTGCACACGCCGCTTACCGACAAGACGCGCAACATCATCGACGCCGCGGCGATCGCCAAGATGAAGAACGGCGTGCGTATCATCAACTGCGCCCGTGGCGGGCTGATCGTCGAGGCCGACCTGATCGCGGCGCTGAAGAGCGGCAAGGTGGCCGGCGCCGGCATCGACGTGTTCGAGGTCGAACCGGCGGACAACAACGCACTGTTCGGCATGGAGAATGTCGTGGCGACGCCGCATCTCGGCGCGTCGACCACCGAAGCGCAGGAGAATGTCGCCCTGCATGTCGCCGAGCAGATGTCCGACTATTTGATCAAGGGCGCCGTTTCCAACGCCATCAACATGCCGTCGATCACCGCCGAAGAGGCGCCGCGGCTGAAACCTTTCGTCAAGCTTGCCGAAGTGCTCGGCGCCTTTGTCGGACAGGTCACCGAGGATCCGATCAAGGAGGTCGAGATACTGTTCGACGGCTCGACCGCGACGATGAACACGCGCGCGCTGATCAGTGCCACCCTTGCCGGGCTGATCCGGCCGCAGGTCTCCGACGTCAACATGGTGTCGGCGCCGATCATGGTGAAGGAGCGCGGCATCATCGTCGCCGAGGTCAAGCGTGACAAGTCGGGCGTGTTCGACGGCTATATCAAGCTGACGGTTAAGACCGAGCACAGGACGCGCTCGATCGCCGGCACCTGTTTCTCGGACGGCAAGCCGCGCTTCATCCAGATCAAGGGCATCAATCTCGACGCAGAGGTCGGCCAGCACATGCTCTACACGACCAATGCCGACGCGCCCGGCATCATCGGTCTGCTCGGCACGGTGTGCGGCGAGAACGGCGTCAACATCGCCAACTTCCAGCTCGGCCGCAACCGGCCGGGCGGCGATGCCATCGCATTGCTCTATCTCGATGCGCCGTTCCCGGAAAACGTGTTGGCGCAGGTGCGCTCGCACAAGTCGATCGACTCCGCCAAGCGGCTGCATTTCGATGTGGGGATAGCCTGAAATTCGGTCGCCCCGTGTGCAGCAGCACGCGGGGCGGTGGAACGTCGCGGCAAGCGACTTCATTCAGCAGCGGATGCCGCCATCTTCCGTCCGCTGTATTCGGCGAGGCTGATGCCACCGAGCACCAGCGCGAGAGCCAGCGCCTGATAGAGCTGGAATGTCTCACCGACAATCAGCACCGATAGCAGCGTACCGAAGATCGGCACCAGATTGATGAACAGGCCGGCCCGGTTGGCGCCGATCAGCTCGTTGCCCCTGATATAGAAGATCTGCGCGATGACCGAAGCACCGATGGCGGTATAGAACGCGACCGCCCAGCCGCGGGCATCGGGGACAATGACCTTGCCGGCGGCAATCTCCCACAGGAAGAAAGGCAGCGATGTGACGAGTGCGGCAACCGACAGCGCCAGCATCAGGCTCTGCCAGCGGATGACCGGCTTCAGCCGCAACCCCACCGAATAGAAGGAGTAGCAAAGCACGGCGACCAACATGATCGCGTCGCCAAAGTTGAGATCCAGCTTGAGAAGCTGGCGCAGGTCGCCATGGCTCGCCGTCACCGCGACGCCAATGATGGTCAGCACGACGCCAGCTATCTGCACCCGGTTCACCCGCAGGCGAAACAGCACGAAATTGGCGATGATGATCACGATCGGTATCGCCGCCTGCTCGATCGAGACGTTGATCGCCGTCGTGTAGTTGAGCGCCGTGTAGAAGATCGCATTGAAAAAGGCGAAGCCGCAAGCGCCGAGCCCGCCAAGCAGCAACCAGTGCCTGCGCACCACCGGCCAGTCTTGGCGTAGCGTTCCCCAGCCGATCGGCAGCAGGATCAGAACCGCCAGCAGCCAACGCAGGAAGACCAGCGTCATCGGCGAGATATGACCGACCGCCAGCTTTCCCGCCACGGAGTTGCCGCCCCACAGCAAGGTGGTGAACAGCAGGAACAGATAGGCGGCTCGATGCATCGTGAACTCCCGGCCAGGCAGAGGGAATTTGACGGTCGGTGTGGGCCTATTGCGACCGCCAGCCCAAGTAAATGATGTCAAAGGCGAAAATTGTTGTGCCTCGGAGCGCTTTGGGCGGCAAAGAGTGGTCGCGCTCGCCGGGTCTTGACGCTATAGAGCGACGTGCGTGCAATTGGACGCTACAAAGTACGCGTCGGAAGGCTTTAATCTCGCGTCGTGCTTTTCCGAAAATCGATTCCGATTTTGGGGGCCGATGCGATAGAGGCCTATCGTTTCGAATTGTTTCAAGCTGCTCGTGCGGCGTCTCAAGGGAAAAGAAATATGGCCAATGTGGTGGTCGTCGGCTCGCAATGGGGCGATGAGGGCAAAGGCAAGATCGTAGACTGGCTGTCGGAGCGCGCCGATGTTGTCGTGCGCTTCCAGGGCGGCCACAATGCCGGCCACACGCTGGTCGTCGACGGCAAGGTCTACAAGCTGTCGCTGCTGCCGTCCGGCGTGGTGCGGCAAGGCAAGCTTTCCATCATCGGCAACGGCGTCGTCTTCGATCCGCACGCTTTCGTCGCGGAGGTTGCGAAATTGAAGGCGCAAGGCGTCGAGGTGACGCCAGACCGCCTGAAAATAGCCGAAAACACCGCGCTTATCCTGTCCTTGCACCGGGAGCTGGACGGATTTCGCGAGGACGCCGCTTCCAATTCCGGAACGAAGATCGGCACGACCCGTCGCGGCATCGGTCCCGCCTATGAAGACAAGGTGGGCCGGCGCGCGGTCAGGGTGATGGATTTGGCGGATTTGGAAACGCTGCCCTTGAAGGTCGACAGGCTGCTGACGCACCACAATGCGCTGCGGCGCGGGCTCGGCCATGCCGAGGTCACGCATGAGGCGATCATGAGCGAGCTGATCTCGGTGGCCGACGAGATCCTGCCCTATATGGACCGCGTCTGGAAAATCCTCGACGACAAGCGCCGCGCCGGCGAGCGCATCCTGTTCGAGGGCGCGCAAGGCACGTTGCTCGACATCGACCACGGCACCTATCCGTTCGTCACCTCGTCCAATACGGTTGCCGGTCAGGCCGCCGCCGGGTCGGGTGTCGGGCCGGGCGCCATCGGCTATGTGCTCGGCATCACCAAGGCCTATACGACGCGCGTCGGCGAAGGCCCGTTTCCAACCGAACAGAAGAACGAGATCGGCGAGTTCCTGGGCACGCGCGGCCATGAATTCGGCGTCGTCACCGGCCGCAAGCGGCGCTGCGGCTGGTTCGATGCCGTGCTGGTCCGCCAGGCCGTCGCCGTCAACGGCATCAAGGGCATTGCGCTGACCAAGCTCGATGTGCTCGATGGGCTGGACGAGATCAAGGTCTGTACCGGCTACCGACTCGACGGCGAGGCGATCGATTACCTGCCGGCCAGCCAGGGTGCGCAGGCCCGCGTCGAACCGGTCTACGAGACGCTGGAGGGGTGGAAAGGCACCACTGCCGGCGCGCGCAGCTGGAACGACCTGCCGGCCCAGGCGGTGAAGTACGTCCGCTACATCGAAGAGCTGATCGGCGCGCCGGTCGCACTCCTTTCCACCAGCCCTGAACGGGACGACACGATACTTGTGACCGATCCGTTTCAAGACTAGTTTCTCAGCCTTCCGGGCATTGCGGCTGATTTGCGGGGGCCGGCCCAGAAACAAATGCAGGTCGACTGACGTATGGTAGATTTTGTTCCTATTCTGAAAAAGGCGCTCGACAAACTCGGTGAGCCGTCGGCGGAAGTGCGCGCCAGGGTCTATGACAGGGCCCGTTCGTCAATCGCGAAACAACTCGCAGAGAAGGCCACGATGACGCCTTCCGATGTCGACCGGCAGATGCGTGCACTGGAAGACGCCATCGCCAAAGTCGAGCGGGACTATGCCAAGCCTGCGCCGCCACCCGACCCGCTGGCGGAACTGGAGGACATCTTCTCCTCCATCGACCGCAACAAGAACCAGTCCAGCCATATCCGACAGCCAGCAAAGACGGAGCCGGCATGGCAGCCGGCCAAGACCGAGCCGGCAAAGACCGGGCCGGCCTGGCAGCCCGCGCCCGCCAAGGCGGCGCCGAACTGGCAAAAGCCGCAGCCCGTCGCTCTTTCTCAGGAGCGCGCTGGTCCGCCGCCGTCCGATATGGATCTTCCGACGGCTGACGGCCAAGACGGCGTTTTTCGGGGCGACGACTTTTCCAACGGCGGCGGCCCCGCGGAGGACAGGTTCCAGCGGCTCCATCCTGCCGAGCGCAGGCGCAGCTATGGCGGTGTGATCGCCGCCGCCATTGCCTTGCTCGTCATTGCCGGTGGTGGCTATGGCATCTGGCTGAACAAGGATGCGTTCGGCAGCATGCTCGGCCTCGACTCGACCAAAGCCGTCGCCACCGAACCGCTGGTAAAACCAGCCCCGCCCAAGCCGGAGGCCGATGCGGCCGTACCGGCCGCCGCGCCTCCGACGGAGGCCGGCGAGGGCGCGAAGTTCACGCAGCGCCTGACGCCCGAGGGCCACGAAGTCGATCCCGGCCCCGCGGCCGG
>NZ_AYVL01000057.1 GCF_000502835.1 Mesorhizobium sp. LSJC280B00 | reverse complement strand
CGGATGTCCCGTACTTACTGAAATCCTTGGCCGCGACTTACGGAAATCGGTGTCCGGGACTTTGTGAAACCCGCAGGCGACTGCGCTTCATGGTCTGGTCCTCTCAATAGGCCAGAACGAACTTCAATCTGGATTAGATCGCAGGGGCAACGTTAGTGCGCCGCCGAAGCGCACGCCTCCAAAGGTCGATCACCCGATATCTGAACGCCGTGAGCGCCCGGATATTCGTTGGAACCGCGAAGTGCCCGCCAACGATCTGCCTCAGCCATTTTCCCTGTTGGGGGATCGGCCAGTGCATTCGCCGACGCAACTTGCCCTTAATGTCCTGAAGCTTCGCCCGCATGCGGTCGCCGCGGGTCTTCCTTTGAAGCTGGAAGTGCCCTCGACGCGATTTTCCGCAGATGCACGTGAACCCCAGAAAGGCAAAGGTCTCCGGCTTTCCGAGCCCGCGCTTCTTGCGACTGGCCGCCGCGAGGCGACCAAACTCAATCAGGCGGGTCTTGTCCGGATGGAGCGACAGCGCAAACTCCTCAAGCCTCGCGCGCATCGCATCGAGGAAGCGACGGGCGTCGTCCTCGCGCTCGAAGCCAACGACCACATCATCGGCATAGCGCACGATGATCATATCGCCGGTGGCCTCGCGCTGTCGCCAGCACTGGGCCCACAGGTCCAGGACGTAGTGCAGGTAGATATTGGCCAGAAGCGGCGAAATCACCGAGCCTTGACCGGTTCCCCTGTCATCCACAGTCACGATCCCGTCTTCGAGAATGCCCGCCTTCAGCCATTTGCGGATCAGACGGATGATGCGCTTGTCGCCGATCCGATGCTCCAGGAAGCGAACCAGCCATTCCTGGCTGACAGCCCCGAAAAAGTTTTGGATATCGGCGTCTACAATCCAGTTCACCTTCCGTCGGTCGATCGCGACGCACAAGGCATCCAATGCATCGTGCGGCCCTCTCCGGGTCGGAACCCGTGGGAGAAACCACAGAAGTCGCCTTCATAGATGGCATTGAGCACCAGGACGGTCGCACCCTGGACGATCTTATCTTCCAGGGCGGCAATCGCCAGCGGCCGCTGCTTTCCATCTGCCTTCGGTATGTACGTCCGGCGAGACGGTTGCGGGCGGTACGCTCCCTTGTGGACCCGTTCATGCAGATCCCTGAGCCGGAGCTCGAGGTCTGCCTCGTAGTCCTTCCACGTCATGCCATCCACCCCGGGAGCGGCCTTGCGCCTGAGCGCGTAGAACGCCGTCCGCAGCGTGTCGACATTGATGTGGTGGAAGAGCGCGGTGAACCGTTCCTTCTTCCTCAGCCTTGCGGCTTTCCATACGCGGTTCAGCGACTGGGACATGCGAGCCCGACTCTGTGTCCGGTGCATGCGTTGCTGTTCCGCGTTCCCCTTGGTCCCCGCCCTTGGCTCCATCGCCTCCGCCACCGGAGATCCGGCTTTGTTCGGCGACTTCACAGCTACTATGGCGGGTCAGACTTCTCCTGTCCGTTCATCATCGGCTACGGCTCCTCACCTTCCCGATACGGACCGGTGCGGCTGGACGCCGCCCGGCCGGGCAAGAGATCTCCCAGGTTCCGACGCGTTCCTTTTATTCGTGATGTGGCCCAAGACCTCGGCAGGGTGACAGAGCCTCGCATAGCGGCTCGGCACATGTTGCCTTCGACGGATGAGAACGTCTCGGCCCCTGCGATCTTAATCATTATCGTGGCTCACTCCCACACCCCAAATAATCGCTGTGTACGCTTCGCCGTGGTCGTCACCTCCCACGACGCAACACTCACTACCAGGCGGGCGCTACCCCTTACCCGGGCCGGACTTGCACCGGCTGGAACTCGCCAGCTTGGCCTGGCGCACCTAAACTTGATTGTCGCGCTGCAGTGGCGTCGCCGTCGTCAAGTCCAGCACCGCCGCTTTCGCTTGTTGAGGAGCAGGGACGTTGATCTCGCGGACCTCGAAAGGGAACTCTGCAAAATGTCGGGCAATGGCCATAGGGCTGCTGCCGTCTGCGAATACCGATTGAACGTTTTCGATCACAAATGTCATTATATGGAAACGACCTATTGTAAATCCCATAATATGGCATTATGCATCTGATGCATGTTTAGCTGAGGCGTACGTCGGCGCCGTGGGCGGCCGGGGTGGCGTGAAGCTCGAGAAGCAGGTTCTGGTCACTGAGAATGATGCCGAGAACCTAATAAGTGCCCGTTCGATGCTGCCTTGATGGCTTAATTAACGTTCAGATCTGAGCGGGACTTGCTCTGCTCACCAGGTATCCAGATGAACCTTGTCAAACACTCCGAGAATCTTTTTGAATTCAAAGATACCTGCAACGTTTTTGTGGTGAAAAGTGGCACGGACTGTGTCTTGATAGATACGGGGTCAGGCGCCGTTCTTGAACATCTCCAAAGTATCGGAGTGGATAGAGTTGTGTGGGTACTTCACACCCACCATCATCGTGACCAATGTTGGGGGACCCACTTGGTGAGGGCGAGCGGTGCACGCATTGCCGTTCCCGAATTCGAGCGGCACTTGTTTGATGATGTTGAAGCGCATTGGCAAACCCGAGCAGTATTTGACAACTATAATGATTCCAATACGTTTTTCTCCCTTGCACACAATGTCCCGGTCGATGCGGTACTAGAGGACTACGAAACATTCGTTTGGAACGAATACAGTTTCTACGTGTTGCCTGCCAAAGGTCACACTTACGGCATGGTCACCCTAATCGCCGAGGTGGATGGGCAAAGAGTTGCTTTCACCGGCGACCTGATGGCAAGCGGTGGCAAACTGTATCAGCTCCATGCCATGGAGTACGCCTACGCCGATATGATCGGCGTACAGTTCACGATGCAGTCCATACTTGCCCTAAAGAAGCAGCAAGTCGCGATCGCCTATCCGTCGCATGGCAAGGCCATCACGAACACCAACGACGACATTGTTAGCCTTGAGCAAAGGCTGGAAGCAATTGCTAACTTGGGCAGGCTATACACCTCAGGGCTAAATAGCAAATTCCCCGAGTGGCAAACGGTCCGCGAGAGCAGACTGCAGAAGATATCAGAACACTTGCTTTGGGGAGGGCCGTACACCTGCTCCAATTTCTATATCGTGCTTAGCGGGAGTGGACACGCGCTACTAATTGATTACGGATTAGCTTCCGACGCACATCTCCATTTTGGGGTCGAGCACGAAGGCATACAGGCCCTGCGCTTTGTCGAACACCACCTCGATCAACTGCGGGATGACTACGGCGTAGACCATATCGAGGTTGTGATCCCGACGCATATTCACGACGATCATACGTGTGGAATTCCATACCTTCAGCGCAACTTTGGAACCCAATGCTGGGCCCTTGATTGTGTCGCGGAGGTAATCGTTAACCCGTCCGATTGGGCAAGTACGCCTTGCTGCTTCAACAAGCCAATCAGCGTATCAAAGGTGCTTCGTGATGGCGAAGCCTTCCATTGGCGAGGGCACGAGTTCGAAATCTACTACGCACCTGGGCAAACCGAGTATCACTCAATGGTTCTTGGCTTGATCGACGGTCGGCGGGTCCTGTTTAGCGGAGACAACGTCACCCTCTGCAATCCCAGGACCGAGCACATCAATCATGATATTCCCGTCCAGACTAATATCATGCGTAATAGCTTCCAACTGGCAATGCATCGCCGTTGCGCTGAGGTGATGGAGACAACGCGCCCAGATTTTCTCTGTCCAGGTCACGGGGAATTAATCCAGATGGATAATTCTCGGCTCACAGAGTACTTGGACTACGTTGAAAGGAAGGAAACTGCCTTTCGCGAGGTCGTCAACGAACCTGCAGATCACTTTATCGATTTATTTTGGGCTCGCATGCTTCCTTATGTTGCTCAAGTGCCTCCGAGCAGCGAAGTCATCTACACAATCAAGGTCCGCAACAATCTCGACCGCGCTGCTGTATACAGCGCTCGACTTCTGCCGGCGCCGGACTGGGTCTGCCGCCAGGGCATACAAAGCGTTGCCCTTGGGCCGTCCGAACACGGTGAAATTGGTTTCACGGCTGTTGCACCGGGAGATGTGGATCCAAAACGGAGGCTTATGACCGCCGAGATTCTCATCGATGGATTATCGTATGGGCCAATCTGTGAGGCTCTCGTCTCGGTTTCTGGCACGGATCGTCATCCGTGCCAGTCGTCGGCGAAACACGTTAGCCATAAGAGCTTCTATGGCGGCCACGAGCAAACGACGATTGAGACTCCGGCGGATATTGCACCGGACTGACAACCGCTTCGGCTGGGATCTGGTGCAACCTTTTGAGTCATCAGCACTGTGGTATGGAGCCTTCGATCATTTTCGGAAGCTTGCAATGTTCCGCAAGCGTAGCGTGACCGGCAAATCGCAGCTCGACGAGACTGATCGTCAGCGCTCTCCGGCGGCTGCTATGGCCGCGTTGAAAAGGGGAGAGCAAAATGGAACTGCTTTTTGTTGGTCTGGACGTGTCAAAGGAGGAGACGGCGATTTGCGTTCGAACGCAATGCGGGATCATTAAGGCAGCGTTTTAGAAGCCGACCGACCCTGACGTCATATATCGTGCTCTGATTTGTGAACTGCAGCATATCCGGTGCGTGGTTCTCGAGACTGGCCTGACGGCGAACTGGCTTAAACGAGCTCAGCCAGCGCGGCTTGCCTGTAGGTCTGCATCAATGCCCGTCAGGCGCATGCCGTGCTGAGCCAGATGCACAACAAAACCGATGAGAAATGCTGCAATGCTGGCGGAACTTGCTCGCACAGGGTTCTACAAACGATTCGAAGTCCAAAAGCCGTGTTGCCCAAAACGCAGAGCCTTGCTGCGGGCGCGCGATCGGCGTTGTACTGCAGGGGCTCGCGATCCAGTGCCTCCTGTCATCCAGGCATCTCAATAACTTTCCTCGCTCAAGTTTGCCAGCTTAGCTGGCAATCGAAATATCGTGTGGGCTCATCGTGCGTTCGATTTCGTCGATCTCACGCCGCAAAATCTGAACGAAGTCTCCCACGCTGCTCCTCCGCAGCCTTGCGCTAGTCATGTTGATGGCGAGCGCGCCTGCCACGTTTCCGCTTTCCAGGATTATTGGCACCGCTATCGCGGAAATTCCTTCCACAAGGTGCCCGTCATCGACGGCATAGCCGCGCCTGCGGATATCTGGCAGCGCATGCCTGATCTCGTCCGCTGTCAATCCATGGTAGCGCTCGAATTGTGGTCCGTTGGTTTCCAGAATGACCTCGGCTTGGTTGGGGGGCAGCATGGCCAAGATCGCCTGGCTAGCGGGGCCGACCCCAAGGGGTATCTGGCCACCAACCTGTCCCGTGAGGCTGTCGATCCGGTAGCCACCGTCCTGTCGGTCGACGCAGACGGTGTTGAAGCCGTTGCGAGCCATAAGAAAAACAGTATCACCCGTTTCGGCCGCAATACGCATCAAAGCAGGATGACAAACCCGTCGCATACCCGTGGTGTCCGCGGCTTTGGCTCCGAGGGCAAATAGGGCCAGCCCTAGTCTGTACCGCTTTGTTGTCTCGTCGCGCTCGATGTAGCGATGCCGCTCCAGGCCGCTGATGATGCGATGCGCCGTCGACATATTTAGGCCGAAGGCTTCAGCAATCTCCGAAACCCGGGCACCGCCACGGCCGAGCTCTCCAAGATGATTCAAGATAGCGATGGAACGATCGAGCAATTGCGTTCCGGTCGCCTTCTCCTCGCCTTCAGTCGTCGTCTTCACTTGCACCTCGATCAACCAGCCGGCGGATCAAAACGATCCAAAAGGTCGCCGCCCCATTATCACGACAGCTCTCAACGAGGCTAGCTACACGGAGACTACCCGCTCTTTGCCTCGAGTGCAGGCTCGTCTATCGACGAAAGGCGCGGAATTGGTCGCTGCAAAGTTTCAATCAGCCTGCCAAGCTCGCCTTGTCGAAGATCCCGGAATGCTGCGAGAAAGATTTCTATATGCTGCTCTTCCAGCCTGCGTTTTGCCGCGTTTCGAAATTTGTTCTCCAAAGTAGCCCAGCCCATCGGGTTTGTGGGCTCACCCGTTGGGGCGAGGACCTCCTTAGACAGCCGCTCGTTCTTAGTCCTTATTACCACGCGTGCTGGAACAGACTGAGGGAATGCCGCGTCAAAATCGGGATCAACCCGCAAATGAATTCGCCTCGCAAGTGCGATCGTACCGGAATGAGCTAAGTCCGTGTTCGTGATCTGCACGAGCGCTTCGGCTCCTTTTGTCAGCGCCATGGCTACACAAAATGGCACGCTATATTGTGCTGACTCCGTTGTGCGTGGCGCCACTTCGTTATTGAGACGAAGTGCCCATGAAAACGTTTCTATTTCTATCGCCTGTATTTCGGTGGCATCTAGCCCATGCTTAGCCTTAAGAGCCAAGACGGCATCAATAGCCGAATGCGCCCAACGGCAACAACCGTAAGGCTTGAAATAAATGCCGTTGATTGCCCACTCGGTTCCAAGCCCATCGAGGAGGCGACCGCGGTCGAAGACCCTTTCGTTGTCCAGTAGGTCGTCCGGCCCTGTAAAGCCCTGGGCCGCGAGTTCGACCGCAACCAGAGCTGTAGCGGTTGCCCATGGGATACCCTCTTTCACGTGGTTGCCCATCACCTTCGAGTATGCGACCGCAGAAAGGTTCGGCGCAGTCGAGCCCGCTATAGCAATGGCCTGCTCGATTGCGCGGGGCTCAAGACCGCGCAACCAAGCTGCCGCGGCGGCAGCCCCGTAGCCAACCCATGGGCCTGAAACGAGTGTCGTCAGGGTCGTGAAATCCCGCGAGGCAGCCACGCGGACGGCGATTTCATAGCCGAGCGCGATGGCGGGTAATATCCGGTTGGTCGGACATTTGCATTCCGCTGCTGTAGCCATAACAGCGGGAATAATCGACGCCCCGGGATGTCCAGCCGCTGCTCGATGACCATCATCGAGATCAAGGCTCGACGCACTCGTTGAATTAACAAAGGCCGCGCCGGCCGCACTGGTGCGGTGCTTGGTGAACCAAATTGGGGCATTTCCATGCTGCCAGATCATGAAGGCCGCATTTCGTGCTGCGACCGTCGCATCTTCATTGACGCCGGCGAGAGCAGCTGTCGTCAAGTCCAGCACCGCCGCTTTCGCTTGTTCAGCAGCAGGGCCGTTGATCTCGCGGACGTCAAAAAGGAAATCTGCAAAATGTCGGGCAATGGTCATGGAGCTGCTGCCGCCTTCGAATGAGATTGGACGTTTTTGATCGTAAACACCATTATATGAAAAAGAATGCTTGTAAATCCCATAATGTGGAAGTATGGAATAGCGATGGATGACGAGCTGGCTGGTGGGACCAATGGCAGATCGCGCTTTAAGTAATTGGAAAGGTTGCGGGCGGCCGTTGCTGCCTCTGACCAGCATCCGGTCGTTCTTGATGAAGTTGAGACATCCGGACGACAAGCTTATCCCTGGTCGCGCAACCGGGATCAGGCCGGGTGCTCGTCGGTGGCGAGCATCGGCTCAGGTGGCCTTCACGGATCGCATGGTCAGGACGGCACCCTCCCGCTGACTACGCCTCGTTCCGCGAAGGCCGCCGCTTTCGGCTCTCTATTTTCGACACTTTAAATGCACATACATGGGATGAGCACATGACCGGGAACCGGCAAGCGTTTACAACCGAAGAGTTTAAGATGCGCGTGGCGCGGGTGCAGTCAGAAATGTCGGTGCGGGGCATCGATATTCTTTTGCTGCACGCTCCGGAGAATATCTACTACCTCACCGGACACCAGACATCAGGCTATTTCGCGTATCAGACCGTCGTGCTCGCTCAGACCGGTGACCCGCAACTGCTCTTGCGCCTGCTGGAAAAGGGCAATGTCGACGAATATTCGTGGCTCTCGGACGCCTCCACCTGGAAGGAGGGCGACGACCTCGTGGAAAAAACGCTCGCCTTGGTGCGCGATTTCGGTGCCGCCGGCAAATGCGTCGGACTGGAGAAGAAGTGCTGGTTTTTGACATCTGCAATCGCAGATGCACTGGCTAGTGGACTTAGCGATGCTAGCATCGTGGATGCTAGCTTGCTTGTCGATCGCGTGCGGGTGATCAAATCACCTGCCGAGGTCGGCTACATCCGACGTGCAGCGCAAATCGCGGAGATCGAGCAACAGGTCGCGTTTGCTACGATTTGCGACGGAGCCACGGAGGCCCAAGTGGCAGCGGCGGTTTTCGCGGCAGGCGTCAACGCCGGCTGCGAATACACCGGCCTGCCACACCACATCATGTCCGGATACCGCTACAATGTGTGCCACGCGAACTGGAGCCCGAAGATCATCCGGCGTGGCGAATTGGTACTCTTCGAGCTGTACGGGTGTCTCGAGCGTTATCATGCAACCCAGATGCGCACGGTGGCCATCGGCCACGCGTCGGATGAGGTAAGGCAAGCCGCCGATATCGTTATAGCGGCTCAGGATGCCGGCATCGCTGCGATGAAGCCTGGTGCTTCAGCTCGGGAAGTCGACGCGCTGGTGCGAAAGCCGATCCGCAAAATTCGGCCGGAATATTACAACCGAACTGGCTACTCGACCGGTATCGGCTTTCCGCCCAAGACCGCCGAATGGGAAGCACTCGACTTCAACGAACAAGAAGATTGGGAACTGAAGGAGGGCATGGCCTTCCACATGCTGGCGCTAGCCTGTGGGTTCGGCATCAGCGAGACGGTCGTCGTGACGAGCAATGGGGTTGAGCGCCTCACCGGCTCGAACAGGCGTGCACTTCTGATCAAGTGATCAGAAACTAAGAGGGGTTCTAACAAAGGGAGTAAGAGCATGATAGACAAAATCTTTAATATCCGCGTTGGCCGCAGAGGCTTTCTTGTTGGCTCGGCTGCAATGGCAGCCTCAGCGCTGCCATCTCCTCTCATCAAATCCGCCTCTGCACAGGAGTTTGCGGGAAAGCAGATTAGAGTCCTTACGTGGTCCGATCCGACTGGTCAGGCTGCCGTTAAGCACATCATGCAAACCTTCGAGGCAAAGACCGGCGCCAAGGTCATCGCCGACCTGACCGGCACCACCTCAGATATGATTGCGAAGATCAAAGCGTCCGCATCCAAGCCGCAATTTGATGTCGTCATCCTATCGGGGTTTGGCGCGGACGCTTTGGCCGAAGCCGGACTTCTAGAAAAGCCCGATACCAGTGCAGTCCCCAACCTGTCCCGCGTCGATTCCAAGTATCAAACCGGTGCCAATGGTCATGGGATTGGCTATTTCCTGTGGAGCGATGGCCTTATCTACAATACGAAGCGCTATCCTACCCCACCGAAGTCCTACGATGTACTCTGGGACCCGGCCAACGAGGGTAAGATCGTACTTCCCACACCGGACAATCTCAACGCGCTTGAGCTGATAATTGTAGCAGCGAAGGCCGCTGGCGGCGACCTCAAGAATCCTGACCCTGGGTTCGAACTGCTGAAAAAGCTCAAAGGTAAGAGCTTGGCCATCGCGACGAACTCGAACCAAATCGCCGACTTGTTCCGTTCGGACTCTGTGAATGCGGCAGGTGTAATATCCCCTCTAACGTTCTCGGCGTTCATTCCAAAGCCGGAGTTCAACATTAGTGGCACGTACGATCTGGCCGAAGGTTTCTTCGTGGATCTTCAGTACATGGTTGTCCCGAAAGGTCACCCAGGCGATGCTGCAACCGTGAATGCATTCCTTAACCACGCTCTTGATCCAGTGGTGCAAGGGAAGATGGCCGAAGAGGTCTGGTACGGTCCAATCAACCAAGATGCAATTTTGTCGGACAAGGCAAAGAAGAGTCCGTTCATTCCAAACCCGGAAGTGATCAAGGAACGCGCCAACCGCCTGGATTCTGCCTTCCTTGCCTCGGTGCGCGACGACTGGATTCAGCGCTACACCGACGCAGTGATGTAAGATCAGGTTCGGTGTTGGGCCGTCAGTCGGCCCAACACCGGCCCCCATCATCCCAAGAACGCTACCTTCTGAGGTGACATGAAACAGAATCCTGTCCTTGAGGTCCGCAACCTTTCACGCACCTTCGCTCAAGGTGCTGTGAGAGCTGTCGACCACATAGATCTGGACGTGCAACCGGGCGAGATCATCTCAATCCTCGGTCCCTCCGGGTGCGGTAAGACGACGACCATGCGCATCATTGCAGGATTGGAATCGCCGACCTCCGGAGAGGTTCGCATTCTCGGCAAAGACGTTGCAGGAAAGCCGCCCCACAAGCGCAATGTCGGTTTGGTTTTCCAGTCGTTGGCAATCTTTCCTCACATGAGCGTTAAACAAAATGTCGCCTTTGGCTTGCGCATGCAGGGTCTTGACAGCAAGCTGATCGAAACCAAGGTCGCCAAAGCCTTGGAACTCGTACAGCTTTCGCCGGAAAAGTTTGCGGAACGGCGACCAAGCGAGCTGAGCGGTGGGCAGCTTCAGCGGGTAGCCTTGGCGCGGACATTGGTGACTGAACCGGCGCTGGTCCTTTTCGACGAGCCAATGGCGGCACTCGACCGGCGTCTTCGCGATTACATGGCGGTCGAACTCAGGGCTATCCAAAAGCAGCTCGGCATTGCGGCGGTCTATGTCACGCACGACCAGGAAACGGCTTCTATGATGTCGGACCGCGTCATCATCATGAGTGCTGGCAAGATCCTGCAAGCCGGCACCCCGGAAGAAATCTACGAGGCTCCGAATTCCAGGTTCGTATCTGATTTTCTCGGCGACACCAACACCCTTCGCATCGCGCGCGTGCTCGATCAGGAGGACGGGACATCGCTTGTCCAGACCGATGCCGGGCTCGCAATTCGTGTCGCAAACTGCAGCGCTATAGCTGAAGGAGCGTTTGTCATTTTTCGGCCCGAGCAGACAGTCGTTCATTCCGCCGACCCCGGCGGCGCTTTCGAGGGCAAGGTGGTGTCGTCGCAATTTCGCAGTGGTCTCTACCGCTGGCAGATCGTACTTCCCGGTGGCAACACGCTTATTGCGCAGTCGACCGAAAACAGGCTCGCTTCATCTGCCGGCGATACCGCTTGGGTTACAATCGATTCCGGCAAAGCGAGAATTGTTAGCCAATGACCGCGATCGAGAACTCCACCGCTCCGCTTCCGCCAATGGAAAAAGACGCGGCGATCCGCAAGCCGCCGATCAGGCTTCTTCTTCTTCCAGCTGGCACGCTGATCGGTCTCCTCTTGATCTGCGCCCTGGTCGTCCTGCGCATGAGCCTCGGAGAACGGAATGCCGAATGGACAGGCTGGAGTTTAAGGGCCTACACGCAATTGGCCAGCTCCAGAAACATCGGCATCATAGTAGACACAATCTGGATGGCACTGCTGAGTGCCCTGATAACAACGCTCGTAGCCTTCCCCATCGCGCTTTTTCTGACACGGACGACATCAGCATTTGCCCGACGGCTCGTGCTAATTGCAATCCTGTTGCCGATGATCATCAGCCTTCTTGTGCAAAGCTTCGGCTGGATGGCTATTCTCGGGCCGAATGGGCTCCTCGACCAAGCAATTTCAGCCGCAACCGGAATCGAACGGCCCTTCTCGCTGCTCTTCAACCGCACGGGTGTCATGCTCGGACTCGTTCAGACGAGCATCCCGCTTGCCGTCCTGCCCACCGCCGCCGCGCTGCGCTCAATCCCTCTATCGCTTGAAGAGGCAGCAAATGTTCTTGGAGCAAACCGGCTCAGAACCTATCGCCACATACTTCTGCCGTTAGCTTGGCCGGGTATGGCTGCGGGCGCCATTCTTGTCTTCGGGGTCAACACGGGTGCGTTTGTCGTGCCGTTGCTGCTGGGCGGGTTGAAGGTGATGACCATTGCGGTCGTAATCCGCGATCAGATGGGCACGTTTTCCAACTGGCCGCTCGGTGCAGCGCTATCGGTCTTGCTGATCCTGTTGGCACTCGCCGTGCAGTCGCTCAACCGACTCATTGTGCGAACCAACGTGGAGATCAAGCGATGAGCATGCCGACCGCAACCGGGCGCGCTGGAATCGAGTGGCTGCTTGTTAAAGGCACCACTTGCTTGCTGCTGACGTTAATGCTTGCACCGATCTGCATGGTCCTGGTGATTTCATTTACCAGCGGCGAGACGCTGCAGTTTCCGCCGCCGGCGCTTTCACTGCGCTGGTATCAGGAGGTCTGGGCAATGCTGGTCGGTCCCGACGCCGGGATCGGGAGATTGCGCGAGTCACTGCTTGTCAGCCTGGAAATCGCGGTCCTAACTTCGCTTGTGTGTGTGCTTGCTGGTGTTCCGGCTTCCTATGCGCTGGTGCGATATCGTTTCGCGGGCAAGACACTTATTGAAGAGTTGATCGGTCTGCCGGTGGTATTTCCAGCAGTTGTTCTTGGAATTGCCTTGCTGGTGCTGGTAAGCGTCTCCGGTCTCGATTTTGGCATTTTTCAAATCGTAGTCGCCCATTCGATCATCGGGCTGCCATTCCTCATGCGAAACTGCATGGCAGCGATGCGCGGCATTGATCCCATGTTGGAGGAGGCTGCGATGACGCTTGGTGCTTCCGCGCCCAAGGTCTTTCGGGAGATCGTCTTGCCGCTTGCCAGCGGCGGTATCGCCTCCGGCGCCATCCTCGTCTTCATCTTGTCTTTCAACGAATTCACGCTGAGCTATTTTCTCTACTCCGTCGATGTCTTCCCGCTCTCCATCTGGCTTTTCCAACAGGCGAATACATCCTTTAGCCCGGCGGTGTTTGCCGTGTCGTCGCTCATCGTCGTCGTCAACGTAGCGGCAGTCTTGGTCGTTGACACGGTGATCGGAAGTCGCGGATCGGCTGCCTAGCAGCACGCCAGAGGATTTGTTCAATGACATTTGACCCGTTCTGGTCAATCGAGCAACTGTCGGATCGCTTCGCTCGGCGGGAACTGTCGTCCGTTGAAGCTGTAACCGAACTCTTCAGGCGCATAGCGGCCTGGGATGGCCAGTTGCATGCCTTCTGTCAGGTCGACGAGAACGGCGCTTTGGCACGCGCCCGAGCCGCGGACGAAGCACGAGCTAACGGAACTTCCACGTCCCCTCTGCTCGGCGTGCCGCTAGCCGTGAAGGACATCTTCGATCAGGCCGGGCATGGCACGCATGCTGGCTCCAACGCTCTGAATGACAGGCTGCCAATCCGCTCGGCAAATGCCGTCGAAAAGCTCGAATCCGCAGGCATGATCGCCATCGGCCGCACCAACATGGTTGAGTTCGCCTATGGAGGATGGGGAACAAACCCAGTCCAGGGCGCGCCGTGCAATCCTTGGGGTCTGGACGCTCACGTCGTTGCCGGGGGGTCAAGCAGCGGCTCAGCAGTAGCGGTCGCTGGTGGATTCGCCCCAGCCGCTTTGGGTACCGATACTGGCGG
>NZ_AYVL01000056.1 GCF_000502835.1 Mesorhizobium sp. LSJC280B00 | reverse complement strand
GGCGCAGCGCTCGCCGGCACGGCGAAGGGAAGGCGATCGAAGTCGATCTCCGGATTGGGCGTCTTGAAATTGACCGCCGGCGGCAAGGTTCGCGACTTCAGTGCCATGACCGTCTTGATTACACCCGCGACGCCGGAAGCGGCGATCGTATGGCCGATATTGGCCTTGACCGAACCAAGAGTAATCGGCGCGACGTCCGCCGGCAAACCGGCGAAGACTTCGCTGAGGGCTTCGATCTCGATCGGATCACCCAGTTTCGTGCCCGTTCCGTGCGTCTCGATGTAGGAGATCGTTTCCGGCGCGAGCGAACTGTTCATGAGTGCTCTTGCGACGACGCTCGATTGGCCCTCGATGCTCGGCGCCGAGAAGCTGATCTTGTCGTTTCCATCATTGTTGATCGCCGACCCGCGAATAACAGCGTGGATGGTGTCACCATCGGCAAGCGCGTCATCGAGACGTCGAAGCGCAAGCACGCCGACGCCACTCGAAAACACCGTGCCGCTGGCCTCGGCATCGAACGGACGGCAGTGCCCGTCGCGGGACAAGATCATGCCCTCTTGATAGCGATAGCCCGCACCCTCTGGAATGATTGCCGTGACACCGCCCGCCAGCGCCAGGTCGCATTCGCCGTTCTGCAGACCGCTGCAGGCCAGATGGAGACTTACGAGCGAGGTTGAACAAGCTGTTTGGACGTTGATGGCGGGACCGATGAGGTTGAGGCGATGGGCCGCCCGAGTCGCCAGGTAATCCTTGTCGTTTCCCAGCATGGCCTGGAATCCGGACATGGTGTCGAGCATGCCTTCCTTGCTGAAATCGTGCGAGCCGGCTACGCTTCTGGCGAAATAGCTGTTCGGGCCGGAGCCGGCATAGATGCCCGTTGTCATCTCGGTCGAACGGACGGCGTAGCCAGCATCTTCGATGGCGTGCCAAATGTTTTCCAGGAATAGTCGGTGCTGCGGATCGAGGAGAGCCGCCTCACGAGGCGTGATGCTGAAGAAGTCAGCGTCGAAGTAGCCGAGGCCCGTAAGTGGGGCGCCGCGGCGGATGTAATCGTTCGTTTCCCACTCCTTGGGCTCGACGCCCGCGCCGGCGAGTTCAACATCCGACAACTGACGAATGCTCTCGCGTCCGGCAATAATGTTTTCCCAGAACGCCTTGGGCGTGTCAGCATCGGGGAACCGGCAGGCCATGCCAATAATCGCGATGGGGGTAGCTCTGTGAATGGGGCCGTTCATTTTCACCTCGTCGCTGCTCCGGCTTATCTGCTCTTTGGCTTCCGGAGCGCGTTAATCTGGTCTGCTGGAGCGGGTCATCGGTGCGCAGGATCAGCGCGGAGAAGCGCGTCTTTTGGTCGACACACGCCGGTTTGCGAGACCAGCCAACGTCGTGTTCAATGCATCGCCCTTCGCCGATCTTCGCGATAAAACGTCTGCAAGCCCCCTCGGCGAAGGATGCCGGAAGACCAAGATCGCGGACATGTTAATCCCGAATTGGCGGCGAAGGCGGCGCTGAAGCTCCGGTATCATGATCGAACGCGCGCCAAAATCGAACACGTTATCCGAATCCGTGAGCGAGGGATGGTCCAGGAGCTCCCGCCAGTGAGAGGTGATCGCGCCGCACAGATCGCCGTCCTTCGCCGATCCGCTCGTAGTGGCACTGGCAGGCTTCTCGACAGGCGGTGCCGAGGTCTTGACCTTTTCGGCACACAGCTTTTCGGCGATTGATTTGCGATCGACCTTGCCACTCGCCGTTTTAGGCATCGCGCCGATGATCTGGACACGGTCTGGCGCCATGTAGCCAGGAAGCATCTCACGGACATGGGTGCGAACTACTGTCTCGAGACAATCGGTTGGCGCCCCATCTTTGCTCGTTAGGCAGGCGATCAGTCGTCCCGTTCCATTTGCATCGCGCTCGAAAACCACGGCGACTTCGGCTACGTCTGGGTGATCGGCTATAACGCTCTCAATTTCCCCAAGTTCAACCCTATAGCCGTCGATCTTGACTTGGTGGTCACGGCGACCACAGAAGAAAAAACAACCACTTTCATCTGACGTCGCAAAGTCGCCGGTCCGATACAATCTCGTTGGCGTGCCATTAATATCGATAGTCACGAACCGTTCCTCTGTTCGCTCCTTATCCTGGAAATAACCCTGCGCGAGGCAAACGCCACCAACATAGAGCTCTCCCACCTCTCGTGACCTCACCGGTCGGGCATCTTCACCTAAGATAAAGAGTTCGACATTCGGCAGAGCCCGACCGATTGGCGGTAACCTAGGCCATTCGGCTGGATTGCTCTCAAGCTCGTGACAAGTGACGACGTGTGTCTCGGAGGGACCGTACTGATTGAAGAGCCGACACTCGGGGAGCTTGCTGAAAAACTCGCGCAAAGCGGAAGAGACCACGAGTTGTTCGCCGGCGGTGTGGATCTCCCGTAGACTGTCGGGAAACAGATTGCGCTCCACACAATTCGAGGCCAATTGTTGGAGAGCGATAAATGGCAGGAACAATCGTTCCACCCGGGCACGCTGTATCTCGTCCGAAAGCAAATCGGGGTCGATCCGCTGTTCATTCGTTAGGATGACGATACGGCCACCAGAACAGAGCGTGGAGAAGATCTCCTGAAACGATACATCAAACGAAATGGGGGCGAACTGAGCCGTTGCCGCATTGTCTGACAGGGCCGAAAGTTCGATCTGCCAGTCCACGAGGTTTTGAAGTGCTACTCCTCCCATGTCGACTGCCTTCGGCTTGCCAGTCGAACCCGAGGTAAAGATAACGTAGCCACCGGACTTCGGCGGCAGCGCCAAATCTCGGTTCAACGATCCACCATCGGCTGCGCCTACTCCAACTTCCTCGACCATCACCGCCGAGCACGACGAAACATCCTCGAGGATCGCCGAATAGACGGCCGATGAACTGAGGAGCACGCTCGGATCCGCTTGCGCAAGCATCTCGCGAATGCGACTCTCTGGAAGATTTGGTTCCACAGGAACGTAGGAAACACCTAGGATTTGACAGCCGAGGATCGCCGCGATCCGGTCAATGCCGATGGGAAAATGAAGGGCGACGCGGTCCAAACCCCCTTCACGTCCAGTTTTTAGGGCGCGAGCTATCTCGCAGGCTCGCAGCCACAAATCCATGTAGTTGATCGCTTCTGTTCCGAAAATAACAGCAGGACGACGAGGAAATTCGGATGCATACCAAAGCACGGACGCTGCAATGGTCCGGTCTGAAGGGCCTGCGGCCTTTTTTAAACTCTGCATGTTTTCCATCAGAATGCGAGGACATTGCTAAATAGCTTTGCTATGATGTATGCGCGGCAAGTTACACAGTCAATCCATTCACCAAAACTTCACATTTTCTTAATATTTCGGCCGAGGTCTACGGGTGTCGCCGGATTCAGTAGTCCATCCTCTGGGCAGCTCGCTGCCGGTTTCGAAGGCATGAGGAAGACGCATTCGTATTTGTCGCCGCGCCACAACCACTCGGTGACTACGTTGTCCATCCGGTGGCCGCGCCCGTCCATGGGTATGCGGATGCCGGCGTCCTTCAGCGTGGCCGTGAAGGCGAAGCTCAGGAACTTGCCCCCTGGTCAGTTTTGAAGATGTCGGGCCTGTCGTGGCGAGCAATCGCCTCCTCGAGGGCGGTAACGCAGAAGTCGCTATCTATGGTGTTGGACAGCCGCCAGGCCGGCACCCTGCGGCTGAATCAGTCCATGATGGCCACGACGTGGCGGAAGCCGCGCCGCACGGGGGGTGGAGTAAGAAGTGCTGCTGCGCTTCTCCTCCCCGAACTGTACGTGCACCCGTGCACCTTTCAGCGCATACGGCTCTCTGTTCAATCTTGGCCCATGGCCATGGCAACATCATGATAGTTTGAGGTGACCGTGCCGGGTTTCGCTCCGGGATATACGGGTTGATCTCCGGGTTCCGCCACTCTGAGCAATCCGATAGAATCACGACCTACTGAAATCACTCACCCCTTTTTTTGGAAAGGACCCATACATTTAAGCGCAGTGCGACAGCGCAGCCTAGCTTGCCATGCTCTCACGGGGGGCCTTCGCCTGAGGCGTACGAAAGGAGCGGCCGTTCGATTCCGCGTTCCTAGGCAGGGACCCGATTTCCCGCACGATCCTTCAGGTCGGACTTGTCAAGAATCGCAAAAATCTGCTCATGCGCTTCCATGATGTTGCGCTCGAGGGCGTCGGCGGCAGCCAAGCCGTTGCCCTTCTCCAACTGGTCGATAATTTCGCGATGATTATGGTGGCCCGGAACAAATTTTGGTTCCTTTCGCCTGAGGCTGAGGACCGGGCCCGCCTGAAGCCAATGCGCCTCGATCGTATTCATCAAGACCTTGTTTTGAGAGAGATTGTAAACGGCAAAATGAAACAGTTGATTCAGCTTCAGATACTTTTTCACGTCAGCGTTCTTCTCCAGATTGAGTAGATCCATCTTGTCATTGATTTGTCTGATATAATTCAGGCTCTTCCCAGCAGATTTCTTCGCGCCCCAGACTATGGCCTGCCGTTCATTCAGAAGGCGCACTTCCAGAAGATCGCGTAGGCCTTCAGCAGTGATCATTGGAACGCGCGCGGACTGACGCGGCGCCCGTTCGAGTATGTCGATGCCGNGCGTAGGCCTTCAGCAGTGATCATTGGAACGCGCGCGGACTGACGCGGCGCCCGTTCGAGTATGTCGATGCCGCTGAGCCGGTTGAGCGACTCGCGGATCGGCATGTGGCTGGTGCCGAATGCGACAGCCAGTTCCTTGAGACGCATCGGCTGCCCGGGCGAAAATTCCCCGGCCATCAAAGCGTTCTTCAGTTCGGCATAGACATGCTCAATCGTCGAACTCGGGGAAGCCTTCAATGGTGGTATTTCGTACTTCGAGCTTTTTGTCGCCATTTGGCAGGATCTCCAAAACCGGGGATGACCTCAGGAATGGGTGCTTCGAAAGCCCTGTGAACACGTTTCAGGCGCTGCATGAAAACGGCGGGGCACCAGTTCACCCGAGCCCTGATCCGCTGGTCCACGCACGAAGTGCGCCGCATCGCAAACCGCTTGGCACAGCAACGCATCGAACCGGCTCATACCTGGTCTTGCTGGAGACGCGCTCACCAAGCCGTTTCCCAGAAGGCACACATCAAACGAAATTTACGGCTGTGATGCTCGAGTGGCCTTGGGGAAGGCTAAGGTTGCTCCTGGCTCGCGATCCAGTATCTTTTTTCATGATCTTGAATACGCTTGGGACCGTCATCATCGCACTTTCCATCCTGATCGACGGGCACCTGCCGCCGAGATTTCCGGCCGCGGTGGCAGACGGCAGCCGCCATCTCCAGCGCCCTGGTTCCGAAGCTTCTGCAGCCTTAACAATGTATCAGCCGGAGCCGCTACATTGACATATGCTGGTGTGTTACTGCCAACCAGGTCAACACATGGCCAGCAGCGATGCTAAAGCGAATGTCATAGTGCTGGCCCTCGAGCAATTCGGGACAGATAGTTTGTGTTAGATGCAGTCGTAGTTGCCCGTTTCTAGGCGTCGTTCGTAACTCTGCACAGTCGAATCCGAAAAGGCGCCTTGCCACAGGATAGAGCGCTTTGAAGAGCGTTTCTTTGGCCGAAAAAACCAAGCTCGCCAGCCGGTCTGGAGAGAGGACCACTTGTCGAGCGATCAAGGCGCGCTCATCCTCATTGATGGTCATGTTTAGGATCGCATCCAGAGCATGACCGCTGGCCAGCGCCTCAACGTCGACACCTGCCCGCCAGTTCCCATTGGCGATGGCGAAACAAGCGCAATGCCCGCGGGCATGCGTTATCGACCCAGCGGAAGAGGAAGGCCAGAGTGGAGCCCCGCCTAGGCCGATTGGAATCTCAGCAGCGGCTTGGCCCAGCGCCCGCAATGCCGCCTGTGCCATCGCTCGCCCGGCTAAAAACTCAGCACGGCGTATGGTCACCGCTGCGGACAGACTCGCAGGGCAGTGTAACGCCAGCAGGTTAAACAGGTCGTCCGTATAGCTTTTGAGATCAAACCTTCCGCGCACCAAGATCGCATTGGGGAACCCGGGATCATGTAACTCAACATCGGTGAAAAATCCACGTGAACGAGCAGATAGAGCGACAAATTCGAGATCGGCAAAAACGGTCATATCCTGTCGCCTCTGCCCTTAACCCATGTCGCATTTTTATCATGATACTTTCAGGGGACGAGTTTAAGTTCTGTTAATTTATATTACGAATTCATTAAGACGGGTCAGAACAAGAGCTGCTCGAAATCATACGCTAAGAGACCGTTTGGAAAATCGAGGGGTGGGTTTTGCGGTGAAGCGATTTATGATTCAAGCTCTGGAGGTGAACCGAGCAGAGCCGCGGGCGAATGGCCAAGATCGCTAAGAAAACCAAGCGCTGCCCATCCGATTTGACGGACGAAGAATGGGAGCAGATCGCTCCGCTAATGCCCAGGCCTGGGCGTCGCGGCCGTCCGCGCGAGGTTGAATTTCGGGAGGAGAGCAACGCCGTGCGCTACCTGGTCCGTTCCGGTTGCGGTTGGCGGATGCTGCCGATCCATTTCGGGCCGTGCAGACGGTCTACGGTTGGTTCCGCGAGTTGGCGCGGCGCTTTCTGTTCCAGCGGCCTCGGCGGCGGTCCGTTCTACGGAACCGGCTATTATGGCGGCGGCGGGCTTGGGCTTGTGCTGCTGATCGTCATCCTCCTCGTCGTGCTCGGGCGTATTTAGCGGAGATGCTCAACTCCGGGTGATCGCAATCTCGTGACCAGAAGATCCAGGGATAAGATCTCGGAGGTCGGATCGTCCTCCCACAACTTCGCGAAATCGCGATCGTCGGGCGGTCTGTGAATGAGGACCTGGCGCCCAGGGTTGGCTTCGCGAACGCGTTCGGCCGCGCCAAGGCCGGGCTTGTCTGGATCGGCGAAGACGACGACCCGCTTTACGCTCGCGGGCATCTGAAGGAAAGGCAGGCGGGGCGCTCCCAGTGAGCACCATACGGGCAGGCCGTAGCGCAGCATTGCGGCATGGCCGGTCTCGTAACCTTCGGCAATGCCAAGGATGTCGGCCGCTGGGGCGAGCCGCAAGGCAAAGCCCCGGCTCGGGCCGATGATGCGGCGCGGCTCGTCCAGCGCCGCCTTTTCTGGCCGTGTCGGGTGCAAGAGGGTGAGCTGCACCGAACAGATCGAACGGTCTGGGGCCTGCAGAGCAGCCACCAGCGCTGGAAAGCGCCTCTTTCCCAATCGATAATCCGGCAGAAAGCGCAAAGTTGGCAACGTCGCTGGCAGGCGGCGAGAGGCAAGATAAGCTTCGCCGTGCGTGCCGGCGAGCGCAATCGCTCCCGACCAGAGCGCGAGCGCGTCCGCTGCCGTGGTTTTGGGCGCANTTCCCTTGCCCGTGACTTGGTACTGGGCAACGGCACAAGTAGCTCCCGCGCGCCGGGAATCCTCCCAAGGCGCGATATACCTGGGCAGCGCTTGGCCATGACACCTTTGTCATGGGCCTGATAATGCCGCCAAGCCGCTATCGGATCAATAGAATGATTTAATAGCGCGTCGAACATCCCCGGCGAAATAGCCGGGGCGCTTCACGCGTTCTGCCGCTTGGAATAGGCCCGCGAACAGCGGTACGTTGTGCTCCAACCTCTTCGCAAGGTTGCGGCACCGCTGGCGCGTGGGCACGGTTTGCGCGCCGAACGAGGACAGCGGCGAGAACCTTCGGGCCGGGCGGCTGGATACCCGAGAAGGTTATGCGCCATTGGTCGCACGAGCGCGGCTATGCCGTCTGCTGGGAACTGGTCAGCCAGAGGCCCATTCGGCGCCGGAGCCCCGAGGCACCGCCGATCACCTGTAAGGGAGGGGAAAGGAAGGCGAGGGGGTTTTCCTCCCGCGCGCCGCGCTGGGCATCCGGCATCTGGACAAGAGAGCAAGGGCCAGGACTTAGCTATCGTGACCGCAGGATCGCCTCGGCCAGGTGGCCCAAGCCTGCATCGCTGAGAGCGCCATTCGCAAACCTCGAGATTGGCGACCAGGAGCCGTTGCATCAGGTAATTAAATTACGAGAACCACTTGCGTGCGAACCGCATAGTGGTGTCTGCGCAGGAACGCTTTGTCATTGCGCGAGGGCGCGCGAACCCGACCTTCGGACGATCGGCACATTAGCGGCGTCCCTGGCGTCTCGGTATGGGCCTTTTGGGAATTCGGGACGCCGCCGTGCGCAAGCGTTGAAGCATTTGGGGCTACCGTATCAGGAGATCGCAAACCTGACGGAACAGGAGGATCGGCTGTGGCCTGATTGAGCAGATCCTGACACGGTAGGACCTGTTAAAGTTTGAAGCGGCCAAGGCGCTGATCGTTGAGGCGGTACTGCCAAACCAGGTTCGGATCCTTAGGGTTGACGCCGGACGTCGACCAGGCGGAGCGCTCGAACTTTGCAGCGTCATACAAAGGAAGTTCGTCATCACAGCGCGACGGCTGTAACGACGAGCGAAGGCGATACCGTCCGATACTGTGAGTTAGAAATTCGATGACACAGACGGTGGCGAGGGACAGGATCAAGAAAGCAGTGGAAAAGCTGAGCAGGCGAAGGCCGGCTTCCTGATCGGGCAGGGCGAAGAAAGCGAGCACGCCGCCGGCGAAAATTGCGAACGCGAACCTCATGAGCATGACACAGAGCCTCCTATTTCGATGTTGATCATTATAATATCACAGATCAAGCGTCATTATAATGATCAACGGAGATAGGATGGCCCCTCATGGAGCAAGCGTTTTTCGAAGGCTGGGGGCATGGTGCCGCCTTTGGCGGTATCGGCTTCAGAGTGCGGCGTATTCCCCGGCGCCTTTTCCAGCTCGGACAGGGATAGAGATTGGATCCTCGCCGACCCGCGGGGGCCAAGCCTTGCGGCCCGTTTTGAGCGTAATCGGCAATGCGAATGGTGGACTGCGCAGCCGCCTAACATCGTTGCATAGCCGGGAAATCATCCACGCTCTTGAAACAGGGGCGTCGAGGTTTCGCTTCTGGTCGATCTGAACCAGGTCATTCGAAATGGTATGGGGCAACGATTGCAGGGCCTGCCTGCCGCAGGGGCAGAGAACAGGGTTGTCCCTCCGGATGAGGCGTTACACGACAAATTCATAAGTCGGATGACCACGCCATCCAACCTGGATCATTTAATGATTCATTTTCAACAGGGCATTCAGATCGAAATGCTACCGTGCTCTGGAACGATTTAGCGGCGGCCAAAATCGCTGTACGGGAGTATGGGGAGGATGCCGCGACACTTTAATAGGGCAATGAGTCATCGTTTCGGCTAACAGCCTGAGCACTAGACATTTTACAAAAAATGGCCGTCATATTCCGACCGATAAGCAGGAGTGCAACCGTGCCAATATTTAAAAACAAGACAGAAGACAGCGATGGTTGGCTTTCGATCCTGCTCGCCCTGCGACTTCGCCAAATCGAGAACGAGTACCCGGACTATGCGAGTTTTGCCGACGCTACGGGGCTATCGCGCGGCACGCTCTACCAGTTGCGGACGGGGAAGGGGAACCCGACATTCGTCACCCTGGAGCGGCTGGCACGGCACCTGAAGGTGCCGGTGTGGACGCTCATCGGGCGTACTGGTGACGACGACAGCGTGAAGCGGGACATCGAGACGTTCGGCTTCAACTTCAACGAGATTGCGCGGCATATTGAGGCAACGCGTGCTGTGAAGCGCTCGATGACGGAGTTCAGTGGTGTACCTTCTTTGAAAGAGGCAGCCATCCCCGCTGGGGCAACCTCCGAGAAGAAGCAGCCACCTCAGACCAAAAAGAGACGCAGGACAAGCCAGTAGCATACAATAAAAGTATACGCTGCTAAACAATCGGCGTAGATTCATTTGCTACGATAAGCTGAAAATATGCTTTATATTTCTTTGACTGGCATTGGAAAATCTGCCAGCGTCGATGCACCGGCATCATTTTGCTGAAGGGTTCACGATGCAAGCGAATATTTGGCAAGTCGCAGGAGACAATTCGCTCTACAAGGAAGCGGCGGCGTTCGTCGATTGCCAACCGAAACCATGGGTGGAAGAGGTTTCCGAATTTCTGCGGAAGAAAGGCAAGCCCGAGACGATCACGTTGGTGATCGGACAGTTCATCGTGGCGGCTCTGTTCGAAGGACGACACGCGGATCTGCTCTACTGGTCGTTGGTTGCGTCCGAAGTGAACTGCGGCGGGATGGAGCAATGGCCTGATGATGTGCGCCAGGAGCTGGCAAGCCATCTGAAACGGGGATTTGGAAAGCTCTCGTCGCGAAATCTCTCCCATTGAAGGCGGCTGGCCGACGGCGTGGCCCTCAATGGGGAGACGGGGTTACACCTGACCAGAGGCAACATTGATGTCGCTTCTGGCGGGACCGGGAGCGGATGAAGCGAGTTTTGTCTCACCACCGTTGGGCGTCTGAAAGTCGCCTGGTCCCATTTGGCAGACCGGTTGCGCGCCGCACCCCTGACGAATGGATTGGCCGGCCGAATTGAGCCCGGCATAGCGGCGGTTTACGTCGTGCGTCCAGTTACGGCGCTGGCTTTCCGTGCTGCCGTTGTAACGATCGGCGAGGCAGCGAATACTTGACGTGCCGCCGCACGATTTGACGGCATCGCGAAGCGTCATTACGCCGCCTTCAATGTTTTCGGACAAGATGCCCCGATCCATCCCGTAGGCGCGGCCGGTCGCTCCCGTAAGCTGCATCGGTCCAAGAACGCCACTGAAGGAGCCGGCACATGCTGACATCGCGCCTTCGTGAGCGGACACGGCAAGAGCGAGCTTGGGATCAACGCCATACTTGTTGGCGGCGTCTACAATCATATTGGCGATGTTCGGGCTGCGCTCCATCATCTCTTGCGTGGACGGATAGCTCGGCAGACCCGCTCCGTTCTTACAAAGGGAACGCAAGGTTGTCTTGTCATTGAGGTCGCAAGAATTTGCATCCTGGTCAAAGGAATTCGCTTGCGCAACAGGCGCTTGTCCGACGACCAGGAGCGCGGCGAGGAGTATTGGGAAGGGACGCAGCATCTTACTTCCCCGGGCAGAAATTATAGATGGTGCCATTGATGGAGAGCGCGTCGCTGGATGGGCGCGTAATCTTCATCGGCGTGATGACCGGGGAGCTGCTGCCACGCTCTGTACATGAGGCTTGGAACGCATCGCCTGCATGACGGGTGCCTGCTATCTTGCAGGTGCTTGCGCCGACGGTGATTGCGTCGCCGTCAAACTCGGCAAGTTCGAGAGCGCCCACGCCTTGGTCGAGATCGGCACATGTGTGTGTAGACGCTACATATGATCCCTGCGGAGCCTTGAGCGGATCAAGCGCTTGCGCGATTGCCGGCGAGATCAAGACGGCTAGAGTCGTGAAGATTGTCGGGCTGGCCATGGCAGATCTCCTGAACGTCATCCCGCCGCGGCCGCCGGCAGGAGCCGCGGTCAAGGCCGCGCATCGCGCGCCGTGAGGGAAGCCTTGATCCGGTGGCGATGGCTGGTGGCAGGCTGGTGTACTGAATAAGGTTAGGTTTTCCATGTCGATCATGGTTGCGCTCCTTCCGAATATCGAGGTTGCCGGAAACACACCGGGCATCGCGGCTTCCCCTAGGGCTGCGGGACAGGGACCCGGAATTGGCATTCCGGGGCGATTTCACCTTGGAATACGATGCCGGCGCGAATAGTTTTGGCCTGAACATCATATGCACCCATTGCACCATTCCGAGCGAGGTCGGGGCGGACGTTATTCGGTTGCGCGCCATATTCGATGAAACAGCCTGAGCCAGCGTCAGCGACCGTGGATCGGCCATTCTGGTAGATCGCCAAGCGCATGGGGCATCGTTTCAGCGTCGCATTGCCGACAGGATCGGTGCGGATCGGCAAGCAGCCGGTGAGCGTGTGCAGGACCGAGAGGACGACGGTTTTGGTCGGGCTGCGCACGACGATGTGACTCTCGGAAGCCGGCGCGTTGGCGACCGCAAAGCGCGTATCGCCTTTGGCCACGTAGGCGTCGTTGTTTTTCTTCAGCCGGTCGGCCCATAGGGAGGCGTAGGGCACAGCTTCCGAGTTCGGGAGCTCGAGATCGGCGTAGGCGACGGCGCGCCAGGCGTTCGGATCATGCGTGAGCGACTGAGCCAAAGCGCGGGGCGCCAATGTAAGGGCAGTCGCGACTGCGACAAATGTCAGGCGTACGCGCATTCCTTGCCTCGCTTTTGTGCATTATGATTAAATCAATGTTTTGGTGATTGTCGAGCGTGATATTTGAATGAAACAAGAAGCTCGCCTATCAGGGCTGGATGAATTGCGAGGCTTGGCGATCGGGCTGGTAGTGCTGTCGCATGTCGGGCCGGTCTTCGGAGAAGGCGGGACGGTCGCCGCTCTGCTGTTTGCGCCGGCGTGGAGCGTCGGGGTCGACCTGTTCTTTGTGATTTCCGGCCTGCTGGTGGAACGCTCATTGCGAAGCCTGCGCCTCGAGCTAGGAGCGCTCGAGGCGGCCTCCGCCTTCTATGTCAGGCGTGCTATGCGGATCGTGCCGCTGGCCTGGTGCGTCGGCGCCATCCTCTCGATCGGGTTGATCATCCCGGGAAGCGGCGTTGAGCCTGCAGACGCCAAGGCGGCATTCGCCTTCATCTCGAATGCGCATTGGGCGCCCTGTTTCGGGGGCGCCACAGGATGCGGGAACGCCTTTGCGTTTGGGCCATTCTGGTCGGTCGCCGCCGAGATGCAATTTTATCTACTGGCTCCGCTCCTGGTGTTCTTGCTACCGCGGCGGGCGCTCGTCGCGCTGGCCGGACTCGTTCTCGTGGTCGGGACGTTCACGCTGCGGCCATGGGGCGGGACGCTTTGGACGTTCCGCATGCACGCAATCGCAGTCGGGCTGGCGGTCGGCGCAACCATGGGCACAAGCGCATGGCCACGGCTGGCGGAGCACCTGCGGGCGATCGGTAACATGGAAGCGACGTTCTGGATCTCGGTCGCGGCCTTCATGCTGGCGATCTTGTCGCCGGCGACACATCGCGTGGCGACTGCCGCGCTGGCGCTGATGTGCGGGTGGATCGTGACAAGGGCGACTTTGCGGGATGATCCTGTGAACCGGCCGGGGCGGATGCTGCGCCACTGCTGCGTCATTGGAACCATGCGCTCGGCGGTATCGAGGGGTATGGTGCGCAACGGATCGCGGTCAGGGGTCGATATCGCGCAAGTGCTGGACGTGTTGGTGCGAAGCGAGCCCCCAGCAGAAGAGCAAAGCCTAACGCTCGCTCCCCCGGAATGCTGAACGCACGATACCGCGGTTTAATCTTCGTGAGCGACCGTCAGCAATGCCGAGCACTGATAATGATTTCGCCCCGGAAAGGGATTGAACTAAAGCCTTGCCAAGCGCTTGGCCGAACGACAGATCGATCTCGCTTAGCGAGTGCCTTCGAAATATTCGCTCGCCGGGCTTGTTCTTCCTAAAAAAGT
>NZ_AYVL01000055.1 GCF_000502835.1 Mesorhizobium sp. LSJC280B00 | reverse complement strand
CTGTTTCCACCATGAGCACCACGGAGAAAACGATGTCCGCCCAATTGATCTATGACCTTGTTCCACTCGCATCCATCGTGACATATTCCGACGGATCCCCACGCCCGCCAGAGCGGCATCGCAAGAAGCTCGCAGCCTGGGAAAATCGCAACGGCGGCGGTCGCCTGATCCGCAAACAGGCCGAGGCCCGCATCGGCAGTACGACGCTGGCCGCCTCGATCACCCTGCACAAGGGCGACTATNACAAGGGCGACTATGGCAGTCAGGGAACCATTGTGCTGCGCGTCCACCAGACGTTTTCGGTGAACAGCGACCTGAAGTTTTCGGTCAAGCAGCGGCCCGCCATCGGCTCCGTCCTGGTGCTCGACCGCGCCGGCGCCGATGCCGAGCTTGTTCATCTTGCCGCCAATCGCGCGGCCGCCGAGGAATGGCTGACCCGCCACGGCTATCCGAACGCCGTGTTGCAGCAGGTCACGGCCGACACCGTAGCGGCGGACACCGTAGAAGGGAGGACGGCAGCATGATTGCGCGAACTTTTGAAACCCATGTCGTCGAACCCCCCGGTTCTCCGGAAGTTACTTTTGGCCGAAGCGCCGATGGGCTTGCGTTGCCCTTGTCGGTGAGCACGCCTTCGCCATGGCTCCGGCCCGCGATGACCGGCACTCTTGTCACGGGCTGGCGTATCCGCCGGCCCATGGCCGAATGGACGCGCAGCGATTTCTACGGCCATGCCGGTGAGCTTGCCGACGAGGCGGGGTTTCGCGCGCATGTCAAGGAGAGCGCCGTTCACCAGCAGCAGCGCGCGGCTCTCGGACGTCGCGAAATCCACTCCCGAGCCCACACGCCATGGGGAACGTCGCAGGGAGCGACCGTCTATGCCGAGGGCGTCGTGGCTCACTCAACGGCAGGCCATGGCGGGTTCCATCTGTCGGCGGAGCGAAATCGCAAAGTCCATCAGATGCTCCGTGCCAATGATGGCTGGTATGAAGAGGATTGCCATTGGGCAGCCGTCGCCCAAGCCTTCCCCCAACTCTTCACGGACTTCGAGAGGGCTTGTGCGGAAAAGTCGATCCGCGACTGGTACCCGGATGCCTGGGAGGCGATCCTCGGGAGGGTTCTCGAACCCGGCCAATCCGCGAAAAAGGACGAGCGGGCATTTTTCGAGAAGCATACCGATGACTGGGTCGTGGTGTCGGCGATCCGTTCCGGGCACCAGGCCGGATTCACCGAGGTTATCGCGACCCCTGGCGGCAGGCGCGGAGCGGGCACGGAGGAACGTCGCTTTCTCGTTGCGACCGACGAATACCATGTCGGCCGCTTTGGATTCGTCATCGATGTTGCGCGCCATCGCATCTATGGCGGGCCCTCGAGTTTCATGGATTGGCAGGGGAGGGACACATAATGTCTGTCCCCGATCGCCGCGCACAGCTCTTTCGCATGGAGGAGGCTGGGCGCCACACACAGCGCCAGCTCGATATGATCAACCGGCAGATCATGAGGCAGATGACGGCGATCATTCCGCAGCTCAAGCTCCAGCGTATCGGCCACCGACGCCGAAACCCTGCTGACGCCAGGACCTTTCTGGAACGGTATCGATCGAACCTTGCCGCGATCACACAGGAAAGGCAGCACGAAATCGATGCGCTCTCACGCAAACTGGCCAGGCAGGACGCTGCAATCGCAGCACTGCGTGACAGGATCCCGCAGGACCTGCTGCGTGCCTAATACTGGTGTCTGATCAGCGCTTGCGGACGAACTCCGTTCGCAACACCAGCCCCTTGATCGCATCATGCCGGCAATCGATTTCTTCGGGATTGTCGGTGAGACGAATCGACTTGACCACCGTGCCCTGCTTCAGGGTCTGGCCGGCACCCTTGACCTTGAGGTCCTTGACGAGGACGACGGAGTCGCCGTCGGCGAGCACATTGCCGGCGGCATCGCGCACTTCAATTTTCCCGGCAGAAGCTGCAATGGCAGCCATCTCCGATGCTGGTCGCCATTCCCCTGTCGTGTCGTCATAGACGTAGTCGTCATTCTGATCGGTCATTGCTGCCCTCATTTCGGAGTTGAACACGCTAGCTGTCAGCCCGACATGGGAGCAGGCCAAAGAGTTGATCCGCAGCGGCGGACCGGCGCAGCTCATCTATACCGGCAGGAGCCGAAGTTCAAACCGCTGACGTCCCTCGCGCAGCCTGGCGGGCAGGCGGATTGGCGGCGGGAATGAACACTGCATTTCCTCGCGCATGCCGATGTCCGAATTCATCCCTTGCCGGTCTTCCCGGCGGGTTTGCTGCGGTCTGAACCGGCGGCTGTCCGCTTCAAGGCCGCTATCGCGCCGCGGGGCGGCCGGATCCCGCCGATCTCGGCAAGGCTGGCCCGCGTCCCGCGCAGGGCCAGTGAAGAACTGACCCCGCTTGTCCGCAAGCCAACCTCGCTCGCTGGCAGGCTCCAGACCCTGAAGCGTCCAGCTTTCGCCGGTTCCTTTTGACCGCACCCGCAGGGAAGACCGGCAAGGACCGGAACACCTGAAGGGCATCGCTAGAAAGGAAAGCTCAATGTCCAGTTCAACCCGCTCCACCAAGACCAAAGCCGGCGTCGTCCAGCTCCGCAAGGGCACCACCCTCGAAATGGTCCGGCTCTGCTGCCCGGATGGCAACCAGGCCGCCCTCATCTCCGAAAGCTTCGGCCTGCCCGTCCTCGACAGCGACGGCATCCGCGAGTTCCACGAGCGCAGCCTGTCCGATGGTGCAGACACACTCTCCGAGGGCCTTTCCGACAAGGCCATGCAGATCCATCTGCAGAGGATCGTCGGCTCCTATGTCGGCTCCGCCTTTGGAGCAGGCCAGTTCTACTCGAAGGCCGTCACCGAGGCGAAGGATGCCACGGCCAAGCTCGCCAATGACACCCGCGACGAGGACATTGACGGTCCGGTCGGCTTCGACAGCAAGGCCCAGCGCAAGCGCGAATTCGCCGCCGAAATGGGCCTGCAGGCACATGCGTTACGCATGGCGGCCGAGGGCGCCGTCGCCGCCTACGAGCACACCGTCGGCGAGAGCTGGAAACCCTACGAGCGACAGGCCGAGAAACAAGGCCAAGGCGTCAGCCGCCAGGCGGCTGATCTCCAGATGGCAGCCCTTGGCTGATTGCCACCGGGCGGAGCTTCAACTCCGCCCGACCTTCTTTGTCGATGCCTGCCCATCATCTCGCTCCAGTCCGACGAGCACCGAAGCACTGCGGGTTTCCGACGCGCTCGCCGGCCGCGCAGAAGCCGATTATCTCTCCGGTCGGGAGCAGCCCTCGGCGCCGACAAGTTCGGCATCTCTGCCGATGCAGTCGAAGCACCCAGTCCGAGCCGGAAAATCATGATTTCGGCCACCGCTTTGAGAGTGCTTCGGCGATGAATGCCGTCTTGGCGTTGCTGTAGCCTTCTCGATCAGAGCCGAACCTGTCGGCAAGGCGCTTCTTGAGAAACCCATATCTTTTCGCCAGGTTGGGATTGGCGCGCAGGTAGTCGCGAAAAGCTATATGCCGCCCGAGTGCTGGATTGGCCGCTGCACATACGTAGAGGTGATGCGCCGGCAACCAACTCGGCTGAATAAAGGTGTGACGCCCATCAGTTCCCCTCTATTTTCGAGGGCTTGCTGATTGCAAGAGAAAGGTCGGCTTCGGTTGGAATCACCACGTCCTATGGGCTTTGCGGCTAAACCGGCGACCGAAGTGCTTCCGATATGCTCAATCTCAAGCGCCGTTGTCCTAAGCTGGCGCGATCTCCTCTCTGATCTAAGCAAAAACATCGGGCCATGCTGTGTCACGGCACGATAATCACAGGATGATCATTTTTCCAACCGATGGCTTTTGTCGCGAAGGCCTGTGATGTAGCAAACTTTAGGACTTTTGCGACAGATACTCCGTTGCACAACAAGCAGCCGTCAGACGCGGCAAGTTCCGGCTAACGCCCAACGGCAAACGCTGAAAAGTCGAAGGTATTCACATAGTCGCGGAATGCGGCCTGCGCCTTGGACTGGTTCTTCAGGTTGGGAACGATCAGCATCATTTCATAAGGTGGAATTTCCCAGCCCGGGAGCAGTTCCACAAGGCGGCCGACCGCGACGGACGGCTGGCACACATAAGCGGGAAGGAGTGCGATCCCGCCGCCCGCGATACAGGATTGCAGCAGGAACCCCATGGAATCCGAGGTAGCGGCCGGCGGCGGTCGCAGGGCAATCGGTCTCTCGTCTGACGAGAACACCCATTCGGGCTGCGCATCATGCACCAGGCAGCGACGATCTAGAAGATCGTTTGGTTCACGAAGAGGACTGCCAGCCGCCAGATAGGCTGGAGCGGCGACGAGAACCCGTTTAATCGAGGAGACACGCCGCACGATCAGGTCCTCACCTGTGGTCGTGCCGACGCGAAAAGAAATCGACCCGCTCGCGGATGATGTCGAGATGCCGGTTTGTGGCGATCAGTTCGACGGCGATGCGGGGAAACTGCGTGGTAAATCCGTGCAGGAAGGTNGAAGGTCGGCATGAAATAGGTGGCAGTTACCTCTGGGCAGGTGATCTTCAGCGTCCCGACAGGCTGTTCCTTGAGGTTGGTCATCGCCATGTCTGCGGCCGAGACCTCAGCGCGAACGCGGCGACAGTATTCGAGATACACCTGACCGCTGCCAGTGAGGCTTACGTGCCGGGTGGAGCGATTGAGAAGCCGCAGTCCCAGACGTGCCTCAAGCTGGGCAATGCGCTGGCTGACCGTGGATTTGGGCATCCCGATCCGCCCCCCGGCGCGGGTAAAGCTGCCCGTTTCGGCGACTTCGGCCAGAAGGATCATGTCGTCCACACTGTTCAAAGCCCGCGTCCTGTCTTGTTGTCTTGGCCATTGTACAACACTACGGACAATGTTTCCGTATAATCCGAATTGTTGGAACGTTCTCGGCTCGGTAGCCTCGGCGCCCGAAGAAGGAACGCGAAAAATGTCGATCAGTCAGATAGCGTCGAAGGCAGACAGGGTGGGCATCGCCGTTGCGGCGATGGTTTTCACTGACCTGACGCTTTCCATCGCGGATGCGATCATTAAGATCACGATCTCGGACATGCCGCTGTCGCAGTTCATTTTCCTGCGGTCCTGCGTCACGCTGCCCTTGTTGATCTCGATCCTGAAATGGCGCTTTCCGCAGGTGTCGTTGCGCCCAGCCCATCCTGGCTGGGCCATCATGCGAAGCAGCCTGCTTCTGTCGAGCCTTCTGATCTATTACGCTTCGCTACCGCGCCTCGATTTCTCGATGGCGGCGGCGGTCTATTACACGATCCCGCTGTTCATTACCCTTTTTGCGGCCTTCTGGATCAGGGAACCTGTCGGGGTGCAAGGTTGGGTCGGAGTCGCCCTCGGCTTCACCGGTGTGCTGCTCATGCTGAAGCCGCAGGCCGGCGATCTTGGCATGCATGCCGTGATGCCGCTGGTTTCTGCGATTCTCTACGCGCTGGCGATGGTGCTGACGCGCACCAAGAGCGGTGGCGAAAACCCCTTCGTTTTGGCGCTGATCTTCAACCTGATAGCGATCGTTCTCGGGGGCGGCGCTAGCCTGGCAACCGTGATGGCAGGGAGCGAGGGTGGACAAAGCCTGTTCATGGGCGCGTGGATTCCAATGGGCTGGACCCAATGCGCGCTGATCGGGCTTTTGAGCATGACGATGCTGATCGGCAGCGTCGGCACGGCTATCGCCTATCAGTTGGGACCATCCTCGATCATTTCGACCTGGGACTTTTCCTATCTGGCCTTCGCAATCCTATGGGGCGTCGTGCTGTTCTCGGAACGTCTGGATACGGCTTCCATGCTCGGTATCGTTCTCATCGCACTGGCTGGGATTATCGTCATCCGGCGTTAATCGAGGCGGATGACGGCTTCAGGTTACGAGTATCGCAAAATTCCCAAGTTTTGTTCGGGTTTTGCGACTGAGCGCATGCATCGGCTGCTCTACCACCGTGACGCCCATATGGCGATCATGCGCAATAACGACCGCGCGGCCTGGGACGGTGCCGTNTGCGGGAACTGGCTGGTCTCACGCGCAAAGGCTTCCCGACATATCCCGTCGTTCACCAGTGGCTGGGAATCTCGATGGACGAGGCTGTGCGCATGAAGCCGAGCCGGGCAGCGTGGCAACTCAACCGCTTCCCCCTCATCGAGAGCTGCATGACCCGAAGGATTGTCTCGATTGGCTGAAAAGCCATGGCTATCCGACACCGCCGAAGAGCGCATGCATCGGCTGCTCTACCACCGTGACGCCATATGGCGATCATGCGCAATAACGACCGCGCGGCCTGGGACGGTGCCGTGGAGGTGGATCAGGCAATCCGCACCGGCCTGCGTGGCATACGCGGCGAGGTCTTCCCTGCATCGCTCCGGCGTTTCCCTCGATGAGGCCGATTTGTCTACAGCGGCCGACCACGGCCAGCTCGACCTCTGGCCGAATGAATGGGAGGGCATGTGCGGTCTTTGATCGTCCCGCCTGGCACACGTCGGTGGCTTCAGCACGCCGGGCCCTGCAGCCGGCTGAAGACCCAGCTGTGGCACCGGTCAGTTCGGGTGGCCCTAGCGGGCCGAGCCAGATTGGCCTGCCCGGCCCGACGCCCGGCCCGAGAGGCGTATTTCCATGGCCGCGTACGCGGCCATCCATCTTTAAGCGGCAGACGCCGGGCCCTCGGAGTTTCGCCAGTCGGTCGGTCGTCAACCGACTGAAGTGAGGTGCGGTCGCGTCCCTCTCCGGTTGAACGCTCTGTCGTTATGCGATGGCGNGTGATCATGCCGATAGGGTTCGCCTGTCGTCTGGCCGGCGGTTTCATGGAAAGGCCCACCACCTGCGTCCTCGATGGGGCTGGTCTGACCGAAGGCCGTCTTCGCTTCGCTGCGCCTCGTTCTCAAACCCGCAACAGCCGGTCGCGACTTTCTTCCCCTGACGGCTGCGCCGCCATTCCGCGCGGAACAAGAAAGCCTCCCCCTGGCTGCCCTTCACTGTCGTTGCGGCCCCAAGGACCACCCCATGCGCGCGCGCAATGGGGACCCCGGTGGGTGCGGGCCGATCGCCTCCGGTCTGTCGACCGCCATCGAGGTCGCGGTGGTCGCGACCCGAGAAACTCAAGGAGACGACATCATGGCTACCATCGGCAACTTCACTTCCTCGGACAACGGCTTTGCGGGCACGATCAAGACGCTTAACCTCAACGTCAAGGCCAAGCTGGTCCGCGTCGACAACCCCTCCGACAAGGGTCCCCACTTCCGCATCTTCTCGGGTCCGGTCGAGCTGGGTGCGGCCTGGCAGAAGGTTTCCAGGGAAACCGGGCGTGACTACCTCTCGGTCAAGCTGGACGACCCGAGCTTCCCCGCTCCGATCTACGCTACCCTGATCGAGGTGGAGGGAGAGGAAGGCCTGCAGCTGATCTGGTCTCGCCCCAACCGGGACTGATCGCCTCGACGAGGGCTCCGCCGCAAGGCGGGGCCTTCGGCCTTCCCCAAACGAACGTGGGCAGGCGGAAGGAATCAGCATGACGAAGCGATGGCTGCGGAGCAGGGACTCGGATCCCGTCTTCGCCTTGGCCGACCTGAAGGTCTCCTATTCAGTTTCAGGCCAAGAGGCTTCAATCGCCAGCACATCCAGCCCCTCAATCTCCTGCATCACCTTTCCGGCGATACCCTGCAAGTCACCATACATGCCGACGGTCGCCTCGATCACCACTTGGATCTGCGCCTCGCGCTTGGCCCACAGGCGTGTTGTGGCCTTGCGTTCCTTGGCGAGATCCTCCTGCATATCGGAGAATTTCTCCACGATCGCCTCGACGCGGTGGCGGAACCGCGGACCGGTCAGATAGCCGTAGACCTGCTCCATTTTGGTGGCCTGGCCGTCCTGGGCGAGGCGGGAGTTCGCCAGCTCAATCAGGGATTGCCGAAGCATGATAGCGATCGGGATCGCACATTTGGGATGGGCGACATACACTCCGTCCACAAGATCGAAGGTTTCCACGCCGGGAGGCAACGCTTCCGATACCATCAGCGCGATATCCGCTTTCGCGGCTCGTTGATCTCCTCTGAGCTTACCTAGCCAGCCCTGGCTCCAGTTCTTGGTGCGTTTCGATTCCCACAAAATGGCGCCGCATGGCTGGCCGGCCGGTCCGACCACGCGGTGCAGGACATCTCCGCCGAACTCACCCTTGGCAACCGGTTCAATGACGTCCATCGGGAACCGGCCGGCAATGAGAGACTCCAGCTCAAGCTCGAGGACCTCGCCCTGCAGCTGCTGAGAACCCTGTTCCGCACGGCGCTTCAGCTCCTCAATCTNGCTGCTGTTTCAGGAATTCCGCCTGTTGCTGCTGCGCCGCGGCGAGCTTTTCGTCGCGCGCCTTCAACGTCGCCTCCAGCTCGGCAAGCTTGTTATCCCTGTCCTCCAGATCTATCGAAAGCAGCAATTTTGCCTTGCGGGCTTCCTCGACCGCGATTGCCACACGCTCAAGCTTGATTTGCTCAGCCACCTGGTTGCCGATGTCCTCTTTGGCGGCGTCGATGGCGGCCTGTTCGCGTTTAAGCTCTTCCTCCCGGGCCGCCATTGACGCGTTGCTCTGCGCCAAGCGCCGTTCATACTCTTCCCGGGTCGCGGCAATCAGCGGCGCCGCAAGCGACTCGTTGAGCTTGATGTCCGTTTTGCAGCTCGGGCAGCTGATTGTTGGTTCATTGAGAATCCTGGGCTGGACAGTCATTGGCGGGCTGACTCACTGAGGGCTGATATAGCCCCAGACTATATATTACCGACCGCTTTTGGAAAAGAACAAATAGTGAACTCCAATGTTATCCCCAGCGTGCGGACAAAGCCGGATTCGCTCTGATCGCCTTCGAGCCGCGTTTCGACACGACGGGCCAGAAGGTTCGCTACGCCCGCAAAACGGCACGGCCAATCCGCCGTCTTCTACGAATGACTGTTTCTCTTTTGCGATCTGACCGGCATTCCGCGGGAACTTGACCCGAGAATGAAATCAAACACGGCTTGGGGCTGACCCAGCGCTGTCGCCTGCGAGGCTGCCGGAATCGTTGCTGCGGCTTCGGCCTGTTCGGCAAGTACTGCGAGTGACATGCCGAGCGCGCGTTCGAAGGCGCGATCCGGCGCGTTCATCAGCCGACGAAGGAGCGCCGCGGCGCGTCCGGCATGACGCACCGCCGCCGCATGCTTGCCCTCGCGGATCTTCACGCCGGCCGCCGATAACAGGATCAATCCCTTGAAGAGCATCCGAAGCGGAGCGCGTCGATCTGCAACCTGCCAAAGACCTTCCCAAGCCTCATGGGCTTCCCAGTAATAACCATGATTGAAGAGGTCGATACCCCAGAGGAACATGTCGGAGTCAAGCGACGCCTCTTCAGCACCCGGGATNATTGAAGAGGTCGATACCCCAGAGGAACATGTCGGAGTCAAGCGACGCCTCTTCAGCACCCGGGATTGCTTCGCTGTGGTAGCTGTGTCCTGCAGGATCGCGCACGGGATGCGGCTGCCGGCCGGGAAGATACGCATAGGACGGAAAGCTCTTTTCCGGTAGCCAGCGCGGGCGCAACGTCGAACCAATAGCCATCAAGGACGAATAGTGTCACTTGGCAATTAATTACGATAGAGGCGATTTGGCCACGACGGGCGGCCCCGCCGGCCGGTCGCCCTGGTCCGGCACTACGGAACCCACTTGCGGATTGTCTCGAGGCAGTCTCGTGCGCCTGCGCGTCTGCCGCCCAGCGCAGCTTGAAAGGGGTGCTCCCGACCGAGCGGTGTCAGATGCGGCCGCCTTGTGATTACAGCGCCGACGCACAGTCTGGCCGTACCGCGCGGCAATTTCGAGCGGCGAGCTTCCGCTAACGCCCACATTTCTCCGTTATTCCGGCGATGCATTCCTCGAGACGCTCCAGGCGGAATTTCGCAATACGAAGTTCATTCCCGGCTTCGAAACGTCGATGGCGTCCCTGAGCTGTGGTCGCCATGAGGTTGCGCTCCAGTTCGGCGATGTGCGCACGCACCTGTCGGGCATCGTCCTGACGCAACGCCTTGATCCACCCACGCCCGCGCATCAGTCTTCCTGCCAGCACCCCAAAAGTCATGCGGAGTTATGCCACCGAGATCCTAATTTGCGGCAAGCCGAAACACTCGAAATTTAACGTCCGCTAATGCGAGGAAGACGAAACAGTCCGGCAAAATAGTGAATGAAGCGGACACGATTATCCGAGGCGGTTATCGTCTTGCCAATAAGGCCGAGCCCGAACCGGAAACCGACCGGAGACATGTGCCAGGAGCGCGTCACGACGCAAAACACCGACCGGGGGATGCGGGCGAGAGATCCGTGTCCGGTCGAATCCCTCCAAGAGAAAACGCTCGATGCGAAGGTAGCTCAAGCGGTCGCCTTTTGCGGTTGGCTGAACGTATTGTCAGGGCGGGGCAGACCGAAATGGTCCCTCAGCGTCGCTCCGTCATAGTCGTGCCGGAAAAGTCCGCGCCTGCGCAAGATCGGCACCACCTCCTCGGCGAACACGTCGAACCCGCCCTGCAAATAGGGCGGCATGACATTGAAGCCGTCCGCGGCCCCGTTGTGGAACCAATCCTGGATGTTGTCGGCGATCTGTTCGGGCGTCCCGGCCTGGACCCAATGCCCGCGCGCGCCGGCGAGACGGTGGAGCAACTGGCGGANCTGTTCGGGCGTCCCGGCCTGGACCCAATGCCCGCGCGCGCCGGCGAGACGGTGGAGCAACTGGCGGATGGTCGGATTCTCGCGCTCGATGATGTCGAGTACGACGTGGAAGCGGCTGCTGGCACCCCGCTCGCCCTCGACACTGATGAGATCGCGCGGAAATGGCCCGTCCAGATCGTAGCTGGAAAGGTCGGTGTCCACGATGCGGCGCAGCTGATCGAGAGAATATTCCGGCTGCGTCAGCTCGTTAAACTCGTCATGCAGTGCGCGGGCTTCAGCCTCGGTTGAGCCGATGAAGGGACTGATGCCGGGCAATACCTTGACGTGGTCGGGGTTTCGGCCAACCGACTTCACACGCGCTTTGATGTCTGCATAAAATTCCTGCGCGTTGCCGAGTGTCTGATGTGCTGTGAATATCGCCTCGGCATAGCGGCTTGCGAACGACCGTCCGTCTTGCGAGGAACCCGCCTGGACATAGACCGGCCGCCCCTGGGGCGAGCGCGGAAGCGTGAGTGGTCCCTTGACCCGATAATATTTGCCGATGTGATTGATTGGGTGAATCTTGTCGGTGTCGGCAAAAATTCCGGACTGCCTGTCCGCGACGAGCGCATCGTCCTCCCAGCTGTCCCAGAGCTTCGTCACCACATCGACGAATTCGCCGGCGCGCTCGTAACGGTCGGCATGGGTCGGATGTCGGTCAAAGCCGAAATTCAACGCTGCCGACGCGTCGCCCGTGGTGACGATGTTCCAACCGGCACGCCCGCCGCTCAGATGATCGACAGAAGCAAACAGCCGGGCCAGGTTGTAGGGTTCGTTATAGGTGGTCGAGGCGGTCGCGATGAAGGCTATTCTTTCAGTCACCGCGGCGAGCGCCGAAATCCATGTCAGCGGCTCCAGCCTGAAGCGGCTCGCGTAGCGGATGTTGTCGGCGAGTGCTGGCCCATCAGCAAAGAACAGCGCGTCGAACTTGCTCGCCTCGGCCTTTTTCGCCAGTTCCTGATAATAGGCGATGTCCAGCACTCTCCCAGGGGCGGAATCCTTGTAGCGCCAGCCGGCTTCATGATGGCCGCCGGGATAGATGAAAAGGTTGAGGTTCAACTGTCGTTTTTCGGCAAGCATGTGTTGGTCTCCTGGATAGTGACGCTCGGCAAAAGTCTTGAGGCCCTCAAACCGGCAGAGCGGGCCTTGTCTCGACGCCGAGATGACGCAGAAGTTCGGAGCGGATCTCGCCGAACCGGCGATCGCCATGATTGCGTGGTTTGGTGACATTGACGGCGATGTCGGCGGCGATCGCGCCGTTGTCGAGCACCAAAACCCGGTCCGCCAGCATCACGGCTTCGTCCACATCATGGGTGACCAGCAGGACCGCGGGCCGGTGACGGGCGCATAGCTGGCGCAGCAGATCGTGCATGCGTAGGCGGGTCAGCGCGTCGAGCGCGCCGAACGGCTCGTCCGCCAGCAGCAGTTCAGGATCACGAACAAGCGAGCGCGCCAATGCCACGCGCTGCTGCTCGCCTCCAGAGAGTTCGACCGGCCAGGCGGTCTCGCGGCCGCTCAGGCCAACCTCTTCGAGAGCTGCGCGTCCGCGTTCTGCGGCGTCCGGCAGGCCGAGGCCAAGAACGACATTCTCCAGCACTCGTTTCCATGGCAACAGCCGCGCATCCTGAAACACCACCGACTTCTTATCGGGTGTTTCCAGTCGGCCTGACCCGGAGACTTTGTCATCGAGATCCGCCAGCGCGCGCAACAATGTACTCTTGCCCGACCCGCTGCGGCCGAGAAGGGCGACGAACTCTCCCTTCTCAATGCCGAGACTGAGGCCGTCGAGGATGGTTCGCGGCCCGAACCTTCTCACAAGGCTCTCGACACGCACCACGGGCGCGCCGCTCAATCCGCCAAGGTGCGACGCCATGACAACGACCTTTCCTGGAAGAAGCAGACGATGCCGTCGGACGCAAGACCGAGCAACGCGTAGATGGCGAGACCGACGATGACGATGTCAGTCTGGCCATAGTTGCGTGCAAGATCGATCATGTAGCCGATGCCGCTCGTGGCATTGACCTGTTCGACGACCACTAGAGACAGCCAGGCATAGGTCACTGCGAAACGCAGCCCAAGGAAGAAGCCTGGAAGGGCGCCCGGCAGGATCACCTCGCGGATGAATTCGCCGTAGCCAATTCGCAAGGTCTGGGCCAGTTCGACATAACGGTTGTCTATGCTGCGCAAGCTGCTGTGGGTCTGGATATAGATCGGGATGAGGACGGCCAGGGCGATGGTCGTCACCTTCATGCCCTCGCCAATGCCGAACCAGAGCATCAGCAGCGGGATCAGAGCCAGCGTCGGTATGGCCCGCTTGATCTGAACGGGGCCGTCAATGATCGCCTCGCCCAGCCGGGATAACCCTGAAATGAGAGCAAGAACGGCGCCGATCAGGATGCCGAACACCAGACCCTGTGCTGCCCGCCAGGCAGACGTCATCAAATGATCCTGGAGCTTCCCTGTGGCAATGAGATCGATGGCAGTACCGACAACCGACCAAGGCGCCGGCAGCGTTCTTGGATCGATCAGGCCGGCGACACTGCCCCCGGACCAGATCACGAGAAGCAGTGCGGGCCCGATCAACGCGCCAAACGGGATCGCCCGTCCAAGGGCGAGGCGACGCCTCGTCCCCGCCTTGCGAGCCTGTACAGCGGGCGCAGTCAACTCCCTTTCGTCGGGGATAGGGCGTGCAATTGCGGCGGTGTGTGAGATTGCGTTCATCTGCATCGTCTCCAGTGCTGGGAAGCAGGTCGTCAGGACGCGTTCAGCGCATTTGCGGCGATCGTCTCGAAGCGCCTGTCGAAAAGATCCTCGGCCTGGATACGAGGTTTGTTCAGCTCTTTGGCCAGGAGATCGATCGTCGCTTGCTGGCGCACGATCACATCGTTCCAGTCGGACGGAATGTCGAACCGTCCGTCGGCTTCGACGAGATACTGGCCATCTTCGCTGTTGAGGCCCTGGGTGGCGACGTAGTAGCCCTCGATCCACTCTTTCGGGTGCTGCTCTACCCATCGGGACGCAAGTGCCCAGTAGCGCACATATTCGCCGAGAGCGGCAGCCTTGGCCGGGTCGTCGAGCACGGCCTGGGGGGCGTAAAGATGGTCTGGATCATCACGCAAGCCATGCGGGATGCTGGTGGCGCCGTCCGCCCCATACTGGCGCAGATAGCGCTTGACGAGGACGCCCCAGATCGGTGCGACATCGACTTGCTTGCTGGCAAGTGCCACCGGATAGGCATCGCCTTTGCTGGGCAGTTCGATGAGATTTACATCCTCCTTTTTCAGGCCGGCGGCCTGCAGGACCCTCAGCACCAGCGCGCCTTGAGCCTGACCAGGGCTGAAGGCGATCCGTTTGCCGCGCAAATCCGCGAGCGTCTTGACCTCGACGCCCGGCGCAATGCCGAGTTGATAAATCGGGTGCGCAACCGGATCCCTGCGGAACTTCGCAGCAATGATCTTGACCTTGAGCCCAGTCCAGGTCGCGTGGATCGGCGGAATGTCGGCGACCGATCCGACGTCCAATGCATCGGCGCGAAAAGCTTCGATTGTCTGCGGACCGCCGCTGATGTTGGCCCATTCGACCTTGAAGGGTAGCTGGTCGATCAGACCTGAGAGTTCCAGTGCCCTTTGCGTCTCGGGATCGCCGATGCGAAGCACGGTGCCCTCTGGAATTTTGGTCGGCAGTTTACCCGCGTCCGGACTGCCCGCCTCGGCACTGAAAGGGGAGGAAGAAGCCACCAAGGTTGCCGCCCAAGTGGCGACCAATGCACCAAACCTCCTTCTCGAAAACTTCACAGCCAACATCATCGTCTCTCTCTCCAATTGATAGGGCCAAGCTCACCTTATTGTGTCTATAAATTTCGTAGACTATAAAGTACCGGATGCTGTTCTTTGCCGCGGGAAGGAAAAGCTGTTCGCCTGCAATGCTCATTTTGGGCACACGTCGTTCACAAAGCTTCGGACGGCGAAGCAGCACCTGGGCGAGGAACATCCCCACCAAAGCTTCATCCAGAAGCTTCATGCCTGGACCGTGCCGAGCGATGCCTGAGGGCTATACTGATGCCTGAGGGCTATACTATTGACGCGACAGAGCTGGCACCGGCGCTGATCGACCCGAGCTTGCAGACCGTGGTGGCCGTGAACGCATTGCCGCATAGGACCGCGCTGCTGGTATCACAGTGAAGGCTCAACTGTGATCATTTAGGCAGTCGAGGTAAAGATAGCGCCTGTACTGGGTCTGGCTAGACTGCTCGACGATAAGTCCAGAGCTGTGCCGGCGGTATGTTGCGGACGACGAAATCATAGTGAGAAGCCTCGTAGCGGTCAGGCATCTTGATGACCGGCGACAAAGGTCCGTATGTGATCTGAATTACCGGCCGGCCTGGAGGAATGCGGGTAAGCAGATCCTCAACTAGCACAACGCGCCGGTCCATAGGGAAGCTTAACAGCGGGACTGCACTAATGACACAATCGAACTGATCAATTTTGCGCTCACCCAGAACTTCGTCCAGCGCAAATGCGTCGCCCAATCTGACGTCGACATTCGGGAAACGCCGCACCAGGCCGTTGTAGAAATTCCGGGAATATTCAATTGAAACCAACAGGTGCGGCTTGATACCCCTCGCCAGGATTGCCTTTGTGATGACACCAGTTCCCGCGCCAAGCTCCAGAACCGGCAATCCTGACCGTGGGTTCACCACGCTTGCCATCCGGCGTGCCGCATAAATCGAAGTGGGAATGAGGGCTCCCACGCCCTTCTTGTCCTTCTGCCAGCCTTTGAAGAATTGGACTTCTTCCTCAAACCTTTTGCCGAGCCGCTCCTTCAGTCGCAAAATCATATCTTCTCCATGCGTCAGCCGCCTATCCAGCGTCTTCAATTTGGCAAAGTGCGTTTTGGGCAACCACGGCGCGGTTTACAAGCTTGCGTGTCAGGGCGCGGTCAGCATGAATTGCCCGTTAACGCACTTTCATGTTTGCTGGGGCTATGTCACGTCCTCGCCTGCTGCCCGAAAAAACTTTCCCGAGCTATGCCTATTTGCCCGGCAAGTATCCGCATCCGGTGCGTGATCCCTTGGGCCACAGTTACCGATCAGATCCGGTGACCGTCGCCGTTGCCGAAGCGCTCGGCTCAGATGTGTTTCGATAGGGAATCGACCTTTTCAATCACGGTTACTACTGGGAAGCCCATGAAGCCTGGGAGTCTCTCTGGCAGGCTGCGAAACAAAGCGCTCAGCACCGCCTATTCTTCAAGGGGCTGATCCTGCTGGCGGCGGCCGGCGTGAAGATCCGTGAGCGAAAGTGGGCCGCTGCGGCGCGCCATGCGACAAGAGCTGCAGGGCTTTTTCGTCAGGTGGTGAGAGTGCCGGGCGGCCTGTTTGAGAAAGCGCTGGGAATGACACCTGCCGCGCTCGCTGAACATGCCCAAGCGATCGTAGCTTACCCGGTTGTTCTGCGGGAGCCAAAGCCTGCCCAGCCTGAGCCCGTCTTTGATTTCATACTCGCACCACTATCCGAGAGCGTTTGATCGGCAATTCAGTGGTCCAAGCTAACTTTGTCAGCAGGAAACGGGGCCTTTGAAAACCGCTCACCACCCGCATGCGTCACAAACAATAAGAGTGCAGTAATGTTTTATGGGCAACTCGCGGCCGCTTCGATGTCGATGGTCTTTAAGGTCGGGGCTAATCGGTCGCGCTCGTAGCCAATCGATTGATGACAGAGATGCCAGCCAGGCTTCAATGACGGGGATGGCGAAAAGCTGAGTGCTCGGGCTTGCGGGCCGAGCTTGTCGGCCGCTCGATGGACAGTGTCATTTGAGGTGGGGTCTCGGCCGCGTGCAGCTCAAAGACACGCTCGTCCAGTTCCTTGTCCACTTCCGTCAGACGATGATTGAGGCGAAGGTAGTCCGTCCAGGTCGGCGTGCGGAACGTTTCCGCCCAATGCATAGGCTTCTGAAGGTTGCGCTGGAGCGTCCAGTTCCGAGCACCGACGCGGCTGTGTACATGACGCCGCTGCCGCATGAGGTCGAGGAAAGCCTCGAGATTTCTCTCGGCTATCAGATATTCGACCTTGACCACGATCGGGCCGCTTCTCGGCTTCAGATTGAGAGCGACAGCCGGGGCATCGAATTCCTCCAGAGGATCGGGCTCTGAGTCGCGGCGCTCGCGAAGAGGAAACAGAACGCCGGCTGCAGCGACGAACATCAGGGAGGCAGCGGAACCCTCCAGCGCCAGGGCCAGCGAATGGTTTTCGGCCACCGTGCCCCACACCCAGCTGCCGAGCGCGATGCCACCATNGTGCCAGGGAAAGTGAGCACGCCGCGCAGGCGACGCAGGAGAGCCTCATCAGCCGCTCCTGCGACAAGCTCCGTCTGAACAGGCTGTTGGAGAGGCCAGCGAAGACGGCTCCGGTCCCGAAGCCGGCCATGAGCGCGCCATAGGCGAGCGGGCCTCCTCCCAGCTGATCGCGGGCAACCACCGGCAGCAGCGCGAGTATGGCGATGCTCGCCAAGCCAAAGAGGGTTCCGCGCGCGATCGCGGCCTTGATTTCCGATGACATCGCCGTGAAGCGCAGCCCGTCATAAATTGCCGTCCTCATCGACTCGCGGGGAAGAGGGGAAGAACGAACCTTCCACTTGCAGCGCCAAATAGTAGCCAAGGGTACGAAATAGGTGAGCGTGGTTACGGCGAATGCCGCCATAAGGCCAAATGAGGCAACCACAATGCCGCCGAGCGCCGGACCCACAGTCCGGACGGTGTTGAAGCCAACAGAAAGCAGGGTGACGGCAGCGGGAACATCGCGTCGATCCACGATATCGCCAACCGACGCTTGCCAGGCCGGATCATTGAGAGCACCGCCGCTTGCGATCAAGAAGCTGAAGCCGAGGATCATCCACGGACTGACAAAGCCCAGCGCCACGGACGCGGTCAGCATCGCGGAGGCAATCACCATAAGGCACCGACCGGCGAACATGACCCGGCGCCGGCTGAAATTGTCGGCGAGAGCTCCGGCAAAAACGGACAGGACGAAAGCGGGCAGGCTCGATGAAGCCTGCACCAGCGCAACCATCAGATCGGAAGTCGAGATCGTTGCCATCAGCCAGCTGATGGCGACAGTCTGCATCAACCAGCCGAGGCTTGAAACCTGCGTCGCGAGCCAGATCGAACGAAAGGTCGGCTGCAGAAGTGGCCCAAAGGTCGTTGGTGCAGCCAAATCTTCATTTGATCCAGCCACCCTACTCATTTTGCCAGCCTTTGCTTTCCGTTATTGCCGTTTCCCATGTAATCTAGGCTGAACCGTGGTGGCTGGAAGAATAGAGAGAAACTGTTTGCCTTGCGGCACAGTTCCTTCTGACCAGTGTTTTGCGGCCGAGACGCAGACCCGAGCCGGCTCACCTCGCTTGTCGTTGACGCGGCATGCTTCATCAACGGGCACTTTGCCGAGCGATGCCTTTTCGCGAAACGCGACCCTGTTCTTTCGTTGAAAATTCACTCACCAGCGGCGTTCGATGCGCTGCGTGTGCCTTGGGGAGAGTGAGCAACCTTGCAGATCTTTGACAGGATCGATTCGCTGATCGACGCAGAAGATTGCCGGGCCGCGATCGAAGAGGCGCGCGCCTTGCTACAAAGGTCTGATGCGCTCACGGATGCGATCGACGACTTTCTGCTCGACCTGATAACGCTGGCTTTCATTGTTGAAGGTTACGGACGCGGCTTTGAACTTTTAGCGCGAACGCTTGCCCGCAGACGCTGGCGAAGGCGAGTTTTGTCGGGAGGGGTCGATTCAGCCAGGCAGAAATGACCCCCCAAAGCCTGATGGCTGAAGCGACGATCGCGCCGCGTTCCACACAGGGACGAAGGTAATCAATGACGTTTCGACCGCCAAAAAAATAGGGCCATCGGAAAACCGAGGCCCTTTAGGTGTGAAGGTCAAAACCTTCAGAGGGGAACAGCTGATACGATGGAATGGGAGGAGACCATCGCGTGCATCAGCTGTAGGCTTAATGGCTAAAACTTGTGCAATGCGCAAATACATTTTGTGCAATGCAGCTATGCAAGAACAGTGAGGATCCCCTTCAGCTCCATAATTTGCGCTTGGACTGGCTGGGCGACGACTGATCCCTCGAACTCCGTGCTCAACGGTGGTTCCCCAAAAGCAATAGATGAGAAAAGCAGGAACACCCCTGATGCGGCCGGGCCAACCGCGGTCGTCACGAATGTTGGTCCTGCTCCGGTCCTCGTTCCGCTAAACGGCTTCGCCGTCCTCCACTAACGTTGCGGCCCTCAAGCGACGGGTCCCTTCTTTCCGATTGATCTTCTGCGGGTTCGCGGACCTGCGGTCCTGCGCTGTCGGACCTCGTGACGGCCGCGATTGGCGCGGCCTCGAATGGAGGTTCGACAATGGACAGGAAGAGCAACAAATCCCGCGTTGATATCTACGCGAAGATCACCGACCGCATCGTCGCGGATCTGGAAAAAGGCGTGCGACCGTGGGTGAAGCCGTGGAGCGCGGCGAACACCACGGGGCGTATCACGCGCCCGTTGCGCCACAATGGATTGCCATATCAGGGCATCAATACCTTGCTTCTCTGGTCGGAGGCGGCTTCGAGGGGTTTCGTTTCCCCGACCTGGATGACTTTCAAGCAGAGCGTCGAGCTGGGCGGTCAAGTCCGCAAAGGCGAGACCGGCTCGATGGTTGTCTATGCCAGTCGTATCGTACGCACCGAAACCGATGCCCACGGCGAAGAGGTCGAGCGCGGGATTCCGTTCCTTAAGGCCTATACGGTGTTTTGTGCCGACCAGATCGAAGGCCTGCCCGCGCAGTACTACGGCAATCCCGCGCCAGTGTCCGATCCGGTGGAACGGGTCGAACACGCGGATGCCTTTTTCGCAAATACCGGAGCCGTCATCCGCCATGGTGGCGACATGGCGTATTTCAATCCGGCTCTTGATATTGTGCAAATGCCGCTGTTCGAGAGTTTCCGCGACGGGCCCAGCTACTATGCGACCCTCGGACATGAAATGACCCATTGGGTCGGGTCGGAAAAGCGGCTTGATCGCAACCTCTCCCGTTATCACAACGATCGCTCGTTCAGAGCCCATGAAGAGCTGATCGCCGACCTTGGCGGCTGCTTTTTAGCAGCTGACCTCGGCATCGTGCCAGAGCTCGAGCCGCGGGCTGATCATGCCAGCTACCTGGCAAGCTGGCTCGAAATTCTCAGGAACGAGAAGCGATTCATCTTTGCCGCAGCGGCCCATGCCCAGCGTGCGGTCAACTATTTGCATGATCTCCAGCCGAATGCGACGCAGATCGCGGAGGCGGCATGATGCTGCATTCTCGGATCCATGTCGGGGGTGGCGCGGAGCCATCCCCCATCCGCCTTGGTGTGCTCAGTCTCGGGGCAGGGGGCCAATCCACCACGCTCGCGCTGATCGCCGCTCATGGGCATTTCGGCTCATTGGATTGTGCAATCTTCGCCGATACCGGCTGGGAGCCTGCCTCGGTCTGCCAGCATCTGCGCTGGCTGATGTCGCCGAACGGTCTGCCGTTTCTCGTGCATATCGTGTCGGCCCTTAATCTTCGGGAGAGCCTGATTGCCGCTGGCGAAGGCAAGAGATGGGCGTTGATCCCGGCTTTCACCCGAACCGTCGACCGCCGCGCATCTCGATCGGCATGATACGGCGACAATGCACCACCACGAGCAAGATCGAACCGATCCGCCGCAAGCTGCGGGAACTGGCTGGTCTC
>NZ_AYVL01000054.1 GCF_000502835.1 Mesorhizobium sp. LSJC280B00 | reverse complement strand
TCATCGCCTTCACCGGCCAGGACTCGCGCTCGACGATGGCATCGCGCATTTCGGCAGCCGATCGCGCCACATTCAGGTCGCAGTAGGCATGGAAGTAGCGCGTTTTGCCGTCGATGCGCAGCGTGTAGAAGACGCTGGTGATGCTGTCGGTAAGGAACTCGCGCAGCGCGAACATGTCGCCTCGCATCCAGAGCGGTGGCAGGATCTCCAGCATGTAGTCGTGCTCGACGGGGCCGACTTGAAACCACTCGCCGCTATAGAGAGATCCGGCATCGACATGCTCCCGGTTCGGGCGCTGCGCATGGCGATCGAACAAACGGAACATCTGCCGGCGGTCGGCGATGCCCTGGTAGACTTTACGATTGGGAGAAAAGGGGTTCATTTGGGGGCTCCTTCAGCCTCGTCGGGCCTGAGCGCGCAGCACCCTCGTGGATGCCCATCGTCTTCAGCCCTTCATGACCCCTCCCCTGCGGCCGCCTCTCCGTCCGGGCGGGTCAAGGGCCGGCGCAGCCGGGCGAAGCTTCACCCTTGCACGCGACCGGCGGGCATGCGGCAGCCGGATTTTCTTTTCTACCTTTCCCATCTTGCCCTCCCCAATTTGGTGGTGCGAACCGACTGTCATGGCAACGTGCGCACCTTTTCGAGCGGGCATGACTACGGCCGGCGATCTTCAATCCTGCACCGCGGTTGAGTGATCGGCGCCATCATGCGCACGCCGCGTCCTGCAGCATCGCGTTCCAGTCTTCGGCGCGCGGCTTCAGCCGCCCAAAGTCACAGGCGACCTCGCCGGCAAGCTCACGCAGTCTCGACACGAATGCCTCACCCTGCGGGTTGGCGTCGGTGGCCGCTACAAGCCGCGTGTTCGGCCTTCCTCCCAACAGGCGAAGCGCCGTGTCCGTCGCCGGCGACCAGCCGCCGCCGGTGCTGGCATACAGCGTATCGCGCCGGATCCGTTCGATCGCGGCCAGGCTCATGGCGTCGATGGCCGCTTCGCTGACGCAGATCCGGGTGGCTGTCTCGGACCCCAACCGGAACAACACCTTGCCGCCTCCGGCCGCAAAGCCACGCCATTGCGGTCCGCGCTCCTCCCAGCCGGTGACGAGACCGGCCGCGTCGCTGTGGGCGGCCCACATGCTGCCGCGCGGGCCTTCCCTCAGAACGTTCTGAGCGATCGCAGTCGCAATGACCTGTTCGGGAATGTGCCGCTCATCGCGCAGATAGCGCCAGGTCGCCGATCCGCGCCACGGCTTGCGTCGGGCCGCCCATCGCTTTGGAACTGACTGGCCGGGTTCGGTCCCCCGAGACTGTCGTTTCCATTCCGGCTCGCTCGGCACGAACCCCGCAAGCGAGGCTACCTGCAAGAGGGCTTCCAGGAAATCGCCGCCATCCAGATGCTGCACCAGCGAATAGACATCGCCCTTTCGATCCGACAACGGGTCGAACCATCCCTTGCCGTCATGGATGACGATGATGATATCGTCGCCACGACGGCATTTGACCGCTTTGCGCGTGCTTTCCTTGAGGTCGACCGTAAAGCCGCTGGTCTCCAGCACCGCGGCACAGCCGACTCGGCCGCGCAGCGCTTCTATATCCGTCTTTTCCATTTTTCTCTCCCGAGAGCCGTCCGGCCGGCCTTTCTTCAAGTCAATTTGTTCCGCACTACTGGCGGAACACTCCCCAACCGCCGCGAAGAGCAAAGGGCGCAAGGGCGCGGCTTTCGCCGCGGCACAGCCTCCCTTGCGGCCTGCCGCTCGCAAGCGGCACGCCGTNACGCCGTGGCATAGAGGCCGGTTCAATGAACCGGCCGGCCTCCTGTGTATGGACAGTATTCGGCGATCGCCTCGACCTCGTCGCCGTCGAGGCAGGGAGAACGCCGTACTCGTTGTCATCGACCTTGAACAGGATGACCGGCGTCATCAGGGTGCGAGCGAGGTTCCAGGCGTGGCTCTGAGCGAGGCTGAGTTCGTGCGACATTTGTTTGGCTCCCGTGTTCGCGGGGACCATTCCCCGCTCGACAGGCGCCCGTCGGGTCCAGCCGGGACCGCGATCATCGCGATGGCGAAGCCTTGAGCGACGGCACGCTTGCGTAGTCCGACCCCGAAGCGGGTTGATCGGCAAGGTCCGGGCTGGAACAAGGGAATTAAGCCGAAAGAGCGGGAAATGGACCCCGCACAGGAGCCAAGTCACTCGCCACGAAACCTAGCGGATTCATGCCTGCGGCACTTTGCGGCTGAGTTATGCCGGCTTCATCAAGGTCTAGGCGAAAAAACCGTTCTTCCTGTGCCGACGACGCCGCCACGATAGTAGCGTCCGCACGAAGAACCCATCCGGGCAACACCATGGCCGCCGAGAATACGAGAGGCACATCAAGCCTGATCGGGCTGACCGCCGGTAGAGTTGTCGCCTAGGACTGGCGGTGAAGGAGCTGCAAAAGCCGCGTTCCAGGTTCTTGCAGGTATCGATGGGGAGGCTGGAAAGGCGACCGGGGTAATCCTGCGCGCCCCTCGTCGATACTGACCAAGTGAGGGACGCGCCGGATTTCGGCGAGCAATGCGATGATTATTGCCGCGGTATGCTGCGAATGTTTTTGGCCCGAATGGCCCCGCTGCCTCAGCCGCAAGCTTCGCCATGAAACGTCGCGTGAGCTGGCCTCCAAAGCCCATGAGGTGGCGAGGTCATCGACATTGAATTCGTCCACCATGACCCAGGCCGGCGTATAGAGCTTCGCCCTCTTCGCCTCAGTCTCCGGATCTCGACGCGACGCCGGTCAGGTCCCGGGGCCTTATTCGTGATGGGAAAACGCAGAGGCCGCGTGCGGCCATCCTTGCCTGTGACGATTGCCATCACGCAAGTCGGCCGAGCCGTTCGGCCACTTTCTTCACCGCGATCGAATTCGCCCGCCCCTAGGTAGGAATAGAGAGTGATGTGGCCGTGTTCAGGCTCGGTCATTCTCCGTTATCCCTCAAGGTGACGGCGTCCAGGCCAGCGAGAATTTCATCACGCTCGGCTCCCTTGAGATCTTCGACACGGTACGCCCGCTGTGCGCTTCGTCCCGCCAATCGATCGAACTGCTCGGCGGTCAGGAGCACAAAAAGGCAGGCAGCATTCAGAGACCCGCCGGATCGATTGACCAGTTCGCGACCTCGCGATCGATCACACGCCACTGTTCGGCCAGATCAGTGATGTCCGCCTTTTGTACAACCGGCTGATCGAGGCCCTGGAACTGGTCTCCGATATATGTTGTAAGGCCCGTGCCGCCTTCATTTGCAAACCAGACCCCGGTCAGGTCGGCAACTTCCTTCAGCTGCTTAAGGGTCTTTTGCGCATCGCGTACGTCAAAATCGTCGAGCAGCTTGTTAAGGCGGCTCTCCTTGTTGCCGGCATGGGCTACGTGTGTGCTGACATGCACCGCGATTCCATCCAGGGCTGCTAGGCGGGCCTCGATCCGGGTGAAGATCGCCGGATCGACGAGATCATCGGGACTACGTGCCAAGTGGGATACACCGCTTAGGGTATCGAAATGACGGTGCGCGGCTTCGCTCTTCATCAGTTCAGGATCGCCCCAGATGACCCCTCCCTTCGCCGCGGTGAGTTTCTCATGCTGTTCCCGGCTTAGTCGATCGAGATCGTATTGAGCATCCAGCACCTTCTCGACGTAGATCCTCCGGGTGAGCCATTCGCGGCTTGTCTCCACGTCCTTTACGACAGAGCGGATCGAATACACGCCCTTTGGGCCGTTGAGGGGAGCTTTGTCCAGAAGCCGTCTTGTGCCTAGAAGCAGGCTCGACCAGTAACCCTCTGATATAAGGTTGAACAGCATTTGGTTGAGTGGCGGACGCGCCTCGCGCCTTTCGTTTGCGAGCCGCACGATCCTTACCGTCGTCCGGAAAGCAGCGTAGTTCCAGAGGAGGTCCTGAACGGTTTTGTGGATGCCTGTCGTGTCGTCGCGAAATGCTTCACGCCAGCGAGATATGCGTTCGATCTGCTGTGCCGATCTCTGCATCGATTGACCTCGATCATGTCAATAAACTTCGCAGCATGTACTCTGATTTGGCGCAATAACGTGCAGGTTTTCGCGTATTTCACCATCCAAGCAGGCGAGCTGCCGTTGCCGACGCGTGGCGGCAGTGGGATAGAAGATGGCGATTATCAGGGGTGTTGGACCAATCCCCCTGATCACGACCGTCGATGATGGCGCGCTTTGAAAGCGGCGCTCCAGGGCCGAAGCTATAACGATAACTTCGGGCCTCGTCTCAAGTAGGCTTGCATGATATCCAAAAATGAAACACCAGGTGAGGACTGGCCTGACCTGGTGCACATAAATCGGTGTCGACGGCGCTTGGCAAGCCAGTGGGGCCAGTTCGACTGCTTGGGGGGAGTTATCTTCGTTTCATGGCAGAAAGTCAAGTTCCTTATCTGTACTCGCAACCCACGATGCGGGCGATCAGGGCCTCCATCTCTGAGCCACGGTTTGCCACCTACCTATCCAAGGGCGGCAACCGCGAAGACTATGCGTTGGCGCTGTATCTTTACAACGCCCGCGTCGCGAAGGCGTTCCTGTATCCTATCAACGTGGCGGAAGTCACGCTTCGCAATGCCGTCGATGAGATCCTCGTCAGTAAGTTTCAGCAGAACTGGCATCAGGATGCCGCCTTCCGGGATCATACTTTGACGCCGGAGGGTCTATGGACTCTAGACAAGGCCATTCAACGGGCGGGACAGAACGCTTCCCGAGATCAGATTGTCGCAACGCTTACATTCGATTTCTGGTCGAATCTCTTTCGATCTGAGTATGGCGCGCTCTGGCGCACGACCGTCAACCTGGCTTTCCCCCATCTGCAGCATGGGGAAAGCCGGCAGGATATCCAGAACCTGGTAAGGCCAATCAACACGTTCCGGAATCGAGTTGCTCATCACGAGCCAATTCTGGACATGAACATCACGGATATCTATGCAAAGATCGTTCGACTGACCGAATTGCGCTGCAAAGAAACCGCAGAGTGGATGAGGCATCACTCCACGCTGAGCGCGGTCGTCAGAACCCGACCGCGCCGGGACGGTACTGCGGCAAACAATCTCGCTGCGAAGCTCGACAAAGCGTTCTTGAGCGTAACTCCCGACACCGCCTTGAACGATGTGATCGGGCTTGTCGATGAGAAGCATCAGGCGATCGTATGTGTGGATAAGGCTGGCAGGCCAAAAGGTGCCTTCACGTCCGTTGATGTGACACGTTATATTGCTACCCGGGCGAAGGAACTCGACGGGTTAATTGCGCTTACCGAACACAAGGTTTCTCATCTCATCGAAAGCATCGACATCGGCGCGCGTTGGGCCTCAATGGATGAAGCTGCACCGGTAGGGTTGGCGGTGAAGGAGCTGCAGAAGCCGCGTATCCAGGTCCTTGTAGGCATCGATGTGGAGTCTGGAAAGGCGACCGGAGTAATACTGCGCGCCCATCGTCGGTACTGATCAAGTTACGGAAATGCTGGATTTCAGCGAGCGATGCGATGATTTTGCCGCGGTATGCTGCGAATGTTTTTGGCCTGAATGGCTGCCGCTGCCTCAGCCGCAATCTTCGCCATGAAACGTCGCGTGAACTGGCCTAGCGGAACGGTGGACTCCAAAAGCCCATGAGGTCGCGAGGTCATCGACATTGAATTCGTCCACGATGGCCCAGGCCGATAGAGTTTCACCCTCTTCGCCTCAGGCTCCGGGATCTCGACGCCGGTCAGGTCCCGGAGCGTTACTCATCGGGAAAAAGCAGAGGCCGCGTGCGGCCGTTCTTGCCTGCGACGATTACCATCACGCAAGTCGGCCGAGCCTTTCGGCCACTTTCTTCACCGCGATCGAATTCTCGCGCCCACAGATAGGAATAGAGAATGACGTGGCCGTGTTCAGGCTCGGTCATTCTCCGCTATCCCTCAAGGTGATCGCCGTCTAGGCCAGCGAGAATTCCATCACGCTCGGCGCCCTTGAGATCTTCGACACGATACGCCCGCTGTGCGCTTCGTCCGGACAATCGATCGAACTGCCCGGCGGTCAGGAGCACAACTTTGCACTTGCCGCGCTTTGTGATTTCGACAAGCCCTCGGTATGCCGCCTCGACCACCTCGTCGGATTTGTTGCCGAGGTCGGTTAGCGTAAAGCTGGTTATCCTGACTCTTGATCTTTCCCCTTAAAATAGGCGAAATAGCTGTTTTCAATGTGGCTTACCTACTTCACGAAGTACCTTCCCGATNCTTGAAGCGCACGCGAGCGAGCTCGAGGAGCGCACAGTGTATCTCGTCCTCGGTCCAGCCGGATTCCCCTGCGCGCTCAACCAATTGCTGGAGGGCCGATTCCAAGGCGAGCTGGCATTGAAGGCCGCGGTCCGGATGGTCGACTGGGTAGCCTGGTTGCACGATCGCAATGCTTGATCGCTTCATTGCAGGCCATGGGCTCTCGCCCTTCTCCTTTAGCCAAACGAGGCGCGCCAACTCACGTGTTGTTCGTGCGCGGCTCGGCAACCGCTTCATCTTGTCAACCAGCCGCTCCAGCGATCCCGCGCGTTCCAACTCCGTAAAAAAATGATGCGGCGTGACGCTACCGAGCCGGTGCATCTCGGCCAGGTTCCACACATACGGATAGTCGACCATGAATTCGGTTCGAGGCGAGGCCTTGGACGGTTTAGCCTCGGTCAGGATGCCGCCGCCCACGAGCCGATCGGCCCTCTCAATGATTTGGCGCACTCTCGATGTCGATAAGCCATGTTCCTGCGCCAGGTCGGCGAAGCGCTTGCCCTTCAGAAACCCTTCAACCAGGGCGACGTTCCTTTCGACAGTCGGGGTAAACCCCCAACAGGCCCGCAGTTTTTCCAGCATCATGCCGTTCGTTCATCCGTTGTTCGCGCCCCTGCAAACTCTAACCGGCCAAATCGGCGCTTGGAAGCCCGACGAGACACACATCGTGGCCCGGTGCGTACGTTGGGAAAAAAATGCAGCGGCACCTCTGCCGCGTGGGTTCGGCGGACGGCATTTCGCAGGTCAACTTTGGACGACTTTTGCCCACTGGCGATCTCCACAATCCGTCGGCGGCCTGGTACCGCAGCGAGACCGGCTGGGCAGGTTCGAAGTGCGATACGATCCTCGCGATATCAGCCACATCTTTATCCGGGATCCGGAGACCAGAGAAGTTCGCGCTGTCGAGAGGCGCGACGGTGCGCTTGCACCGACGACGTCATGGGACCCTCGAAAGGACGGAGAATTAAACACGCGGCCATGTATCGGTTGAAGGGCTTCATGAATGAATGCCCATATGGCGATGGCTTTTTGGGAGCGACCTATGAAACGTCTTGGGGCATGCGCATTGGTTTTCTACAGCATCGCTGCGGCCACCCGGAGCGCAGGCCGCCTGCTACGACATCTCGAAAGGGCAGCCGTCGCAGCTGAGCGGCGAACTCTATCGTCGGATACTTCCCGGACCGCCGAATGTGGTAAGCGCATCGTGCAGCCAGTGGACTGGCCGCGACCAAGCGGCAGTCGCAAAGGCAGACGAAACTAACGCACCACGTGGTGAACCTTGCAATGAGGAGTCGGGGGCCGGCACCTCGTACGTTCGCCATCGTCAAGAGGATCGAAGCGTTAATCACTGCGGCCAGGGCGGATGCGATCGATCAGGCGAGCGTTTTGCTGGATCAGTTCAAAGGTGACTCAGGAACAACCGAAAGCGATCGACGACCTGCTTGATCTGATGACCCTGGTGGTTGTTGTAGAAAACACTCGCAAGAGGCTCTACAATCCGGCGAGGCAGTAGGCTCCGGCGGTGAGCCGATTTAGTCGTGGCTTGGAGGATAGCAACGTCTTCGGAAACCGTTGGAAAATTCGTGGGGGCGGGTGGACGAAAGCGTGCGATCGGCCTAGACGACATTCGCAACTCCCCAAATCCGCCGAGAGCATTATGAAGCAGCAGCGACCTTTTGTCGTCGAGATCAAACAGAAGCGTGGGCTCATGAAGCGGCCACAATCAATCTGGGGCGGCATCGACCTGGCCGCCATCGCGAACGATATCGCGGAAGTGAAGACTGAAGGTGCGATCGCTGAAGCGCCGTTTTTTCTTTGTGAAGATATCCGTTCTCGGCCCACGGCCGCCGTAGGTGAAGCGGTACCCGACGCCAAGGACGTGATCATGCCCGACGGATCGCTTCCTAAGCCGCCGACGGTTGAGGAAACGCCGGTTCCGAAGGCATCGAACCCACCGACTGAAGACAGACGGACCCGCCAGAAAAAGCGGTGGCAGAAAGAGGTTGCTTTGCCGAGAGGTGAACGATGGAAGCGGCGCCTGCCATGGGTGCTCCGCCAGCGCCGGGCTGTGCCGTAGGTCAACTGCGCCAGGATTGAAGCTGCCCTTGTCGAACTGTCCATGACAGGCCGGCAGTGCACTTGCCTATCAGCCGCTCTCGCATTTTGGTGCGAGAATGAAACCGCAAACGGACTCAGGCTGGCCAGGCAGCGGCTCTCGCAAAACAGCCGGGAAAGTTGTGGCCGTTTCGGCGTGTACCGCGAGCGCGGCCTCGTTCGGCACTGCCAAGGCGGTTTCCCGAAACAGCCATTCCTTCAGTTCGCGCGCACCACGCCCGGAGAAAGTACGAAGCTGTACAGCGTCCGCAACTACGGCAAGTTGCTCGTGTCGCGTTTCCTTGCGCGCGGCGTAGTCAACGAGATCGTCGGTATGCAGGCCAAGCTGCATCGGGGCGAGGCTTAGAGACCGCGCTGACGCCGTTCGGACCGCTCTGCGAGCCGGAAGCCGCCTTGCCGTTCGATTTTTCATTTGCGACAGGCCCTGATGAATTGCCAAGCCGGGCTGCAGCGGGAAACCTGTCAGGATAACAGGATCACAGCGTTCGGTTGCATGCCCGGCAGTCGGGCTCATTGTCGGCCTTCTGACAATGTTGGGCATGAAACACTGCACTATCAAAACGATCCTGTTGTCTAAAAATGGTTTTGCTCGATTGGCACGGCCTTTGCTCCGTTGAATCACAAATACCCTACGGCACGAACCTGCAGGAGTTCCTCCATGAACAGCCTCAGGCAGTCGCTACTGCAAGATCTGTGCATGCGAATCCGCCCTCCGGTTGCAATCGGAATGGCCGAGCTTGTAACCAAACAATCCCCCTACTGCATGTGGGGACGCCAAAATGTCGCGACGCGGGCGACGACTGGACCACAAGCCGCTCGATCGTCCCGCCGCTTAATGAAGTCCAGCGGTGGGACATCGATGAGCACCTCGCGGAAGCTCGGACAGTTCCGCGATACCGACGTACGAAGACGGCCTAATCTGTTTGCACTCGTTCTGCACAGTAGGATGGATGATGGCCAGCACAAAGGATACTTGAGCGTGGACGTTTTCGAAAGTGCTTCAATACCTGCCAGGAGGTCACTGACCTCATCCTTCTCGGCCGACCTGGCCGTACTGGGTGTCGCATTCGTTTGGGGGGCGAGCTATCCGGTCGCGAAAAGCGCACTAGTCTATGCGCCGGTTTTGATCCTCATTCTTTATCGTTTCCTGATTACCACGATCTTTATGGCCGTGGTGGCAAGACATGAGATCGCATCGATCTCTTGGGGCGATTGCATGCGTGGCCTCGTATTGGGCACAATACTTTTTTCCATCTTTATTGCTGAAACTTACGGTGTTGCATCAACAAGTGCCATGAATACGGCCTTGATCATTTCGCTTTGTGTAATTTTCACGCCGATCATTGACTATGGGCTATCAGGGCGACTTCCACCTATGGGCATATTGGCAAGTGCCGCCATATCCTGCATCGGTGTCGGCCTTCTCACTGGCGGGATCGGCAAGTTCAGTCCGGGTGACGCGCTTGTGCTGGGGGCTGCGATTCTGCGAGCAATTATGGTCGTTTCCACCAAACGCCTTCTGGCCGGCCGGCAGATTTCGTCTGCGGCACTGACGGCCATCCAGGGATCGGCGGTGGCAACACTCACTTTCGTTTTAGCCGTGGGTCAATTCGGAATCTACGGCCTTATTGTGAAGGCCCCCCTTCAGTTTTGGGGCGCCGTCGCCTTCCTTTCACTCTTCTGCACGATCGCTGCATTCTACATTCAAAACGCCGCGGTCAGAAAATCCACGCCGACACGGGTTGGCTTGCTGATGGGAACAGAACCCTTTTTTGGTTTCGTCCTCGCGCACCTTCTCCTGACAGAATCTTTGACCGCAACGGGCTTGATAGGTGCCGGCCTCATCCTCGCCGGAACCTTTGCCGGCATCTTTTTTGAGAGCAGGACCTGACAAATGAACCCCGTCTCAACTTCGATCAAACCATCTACCGGCGGCATTTTGAGTTTCGAAGATCTGGAGGCTTTTCCGGACCGAAACGCACCAGTTGCAACCATGTTCAGCGGCGGTCTGGACAGCACCTACCTTCTCTACAAGCTGCAAAGCCTTGGCTTTGCGAATATTGAAGCTGTCGCGGCGGATGTCGGAACTTCCATCGATAAGCCTTTGCTGGAACAGACGGCAGCCAGGTTCGGCGCGCGCTTTGTTTGTCTCGAAGGGCGGGAAGCTTTTGTCGAACAAGGCGTGAAACCCGCCATTCGGGCCCACGCCAAGTACCTTGGCAACTATCCGCTAAGCAGTTCCTTGAGTCGTCCTGTAATCGCCTCGTTGATTGTTGATTATGCGACATCAATCGGCTCACGGCTGCTTCTTCATACAGCAAGTCGTTCGCAAAATAGTCTTCCGCGCCTTAACAATAGCATCAAGCGCTTAGGATTTTCCGGTCACTTCGGCAGTCCGTATGAATGCTCGGTGATTTCCCGGCAGCAGAAGGCCGCCGCCCTCTCTAAGTTCGGACTGACTTTTGTGACGGACCGCACGTGGAGCGGAGACGAAAACCTCTGGTGCCGGGAATTCGAGTCTGGACCTTTGGAAAATCCCGAGAACTTTTCTATCCCGGAAGAGGCGTTTGATTGGACGCGCAACATCGCCACAGAGCAGCCGGTAGAGATCAAACTCGGATTTATCGACGGAAATCTCGTGTCAATTGATGACCGTGATGTTGCACTGATCGACACAATCCCGCTCCTGAATAAAGCAGTTGGTAAATTCGGACACGGCCGCTTTGTCGGGCTCGAACACATCTCAACCGGTGAAAAGGTTCTCGAAGTCCGCGAGGCCCCCGCAGCGGCCATCATCATGGACGCGCTGCGGCACCTCGAAACCGCTTCCCTTGGCGTCGGATCAATCGTGCTGAAGGAAGGGCTTGAGCAAGCCTGGTCCCAGGAGGCGGTTTCAGGTGCATGGGGCAGTACTATTCACAAGATGTGCGAACGGGCCATAGCGTCCGCGCTCGAGGGCGTCAGCGGGAGCGTCAGCTACATAGTCGATAATACGCGCTTTTTACCTCGGTCCATCATAGCCAGCACGCCGAAATACATTACGGACCGCCACCTTTGGGAACACCAAGCCGCGAGCCACCAAGCGTCCTTTAAAACTTCCCCCTCGCCAAATTACCAAGACGGGAGACACCCATGAAAAAGGTCGCACCCCAGGCGCTATGCAGCCTCAGTCAAGAATGCACTGATCATCTGGTCACGAATGGATGGTGGTTTTCCAGAGGTAAGCGCACCGAAGCCGGCTTCGGCATCGAAATTGATGCTGGCTGGAAGAACTTTGCTGACCACTGGAATCGACTGCTTCTCGATGAATACATGCGTGACGGCGGGACCTATCGCTACCGGCGCTATAGTGCGTTTGAATATGACGCAGTTGACGGAATTTTTCGGCTCCTGCCGCATGCCCCTTATGAGCAATCGAAAGCCATCAACCACTTGAATGGCGGCTTCAAGCGCTACTTCGAGCCCTGTGAACAATCGTTTATAGATCATCCTGTCTTAAACAAGATTCTGACAGGTTTCTGCAGAATTCTATCTCAAACCGCTGGACATGATCGTTGGGATATTAAGCTCCATCCCTACCGGATTGTTGCACGCGACGGTGTAAACGGCAAACCAGCACCCGAGGGCCTTCATCAGGACGGGGTGGATTTCATCGTTTCTTACATGATCGGGCGGGTTAACGTGACCGGCGGTATGAGCACGATTACTGATGCCTCAAAGCGGTCCCTCGGCGATGTCGAAATGAACCTTCCAACTGATTTTGTGATTTGCAACGATCGCAAGACGTTTCATGATGTATCACCGATCGTGACCGAAAATCCGAAAATGCCGTTCGCATATCGTGACGTCCTTGTCATCGCCTTCGAGAAACTATGAATCAAGTCTTGAACTCCCAAGCACGTTGCGACCAATAGCGAGATCGCTGTCCATACCTGTGGGAATCCTTGAGGCAGAGTGGGACATATCGGACGCCGCCTGATCAGTCGGATAATCTGCAATGGGTGGAAGACCACTCTTGTGATGTGAAGTTTGCGGCTGATAGTCGTCGCTTGATTCCGCTGGACGCGAATGCCTTCTGGGCGCAGTACCGCCAAGAGAATTCGTCCACTGTCCGAGTCAGCACACGGGCTCGCCGAACAGGAACTTGGAACGCTTCTTCATCTGTCTTAGGTGATATAGCCGCTCGGAGTGCTGCGAGACGTGCACGATAGCATCGGCTCGCAACGATGGATTGCTAACGGCGAACTCATGCCGGTCGGCAAGGCGATACTGGCTGGAGCATCAACTCGGCCGACGAGAGTGGCCCACCATCCTAGGCAGGATCGGCCGACATGACCGGCATCGTGAGCCGCTCTGAAAAGAGCACAGCGGGCATCCAGACGCTGCCGGGTTGACTATGGGTGTCCGAACCGCGAAAAGGGGCCGCTCTTCATGAGTGGCGTGCGCCGGCAGTCTAACCCCAAGCCCCCCGCCAGGCTGCCGGCGCGCTTCTAGGAACATCAACTTGTCCGACTACGCCTCGATCAGATCCCGAGCAGCCAGCCAGTGTNGCGATCGCCGCAGCCGTTTTCGAAGCACGACATCATGCCGGCGGTCGGCAGCGATGCGCATGCAAAAATTCACAGGTGCATTCTAGACTAGCGCATCTTCGCCATCGCGCTCGGCTATGAAGCTGCCTTCTTAGCTACGTCGCAAAGGGTTATCCGGCCAAGGCGGGTTCAATGGAATGAAATGAGGCCCTTTTGGGTCCTGAACTTTCAACTTCCAGACTGCCTTTCTATGGCGCGGAATCCGGACGCCTTTGGAAGGACTACGGCGATTATTTCCCGCCAAAAGAACGTATCGACCAAGTTCTTCTCGATAATCTGAATGCGTCCCACGAACTCTTGCAATCTGCCGAACTTGCCCCCGATGCGGCGCAAGCGTTGCTCATACAGGCAATGTTTATCGCCTATCTTGAAGATCGTGAGATAGTAACGCCTGCCTATTTTGCGGCCGTTACCGAGAAGAGCGCTGAGAGTTGCTCCGCGCTGCTGGAAACCGGCGATGTCGATCTCTTTCGATCGCTTTTTCGAACTCTCCATAAAGATTTCAATGGTGACCTGTTCGTTGCGCCCTGCTCTTTCGAGCCGAAAGGCGAGGCGCCAGAAGTCACGGTCACCCATCTTACCATCCTGGCCCGCTTTCGATCGGGGCGGGAAGAGATGGCGCATTCAGGCCAGCAACGGTTCTGGGGTTATGACTTCCGCTATATCCCGATCGAGCTTGTCAGCGCCGTCTATGATCGCTTTCTGGGGGAACGCGAGGCCGAACGCCGTGCAAACGGCGCCTACTACACGCCCATGTTCCTCGCCGACACCGTCGTTTCCCAAGCCTGGGAGATGTTGCCGGACGCGACTCGGACGAGCGGAAACTTCCTCGACCCCGCCTGCGGTTCGGGCGTTTTTCTCGTCCGGTCGTTCCAGTGGCTATGCGAGCATTGGCGAGCTAAGCACAAAACGCAGACGATTTCCTGGAAGACGCTTTTATCGCTGCTGAGCCAAATTAATGGCTGGGATCTAAATGGTGGCGCTGTTCGCGTCGCGGTGTTCTCGCTCTATGTCGCCCTCCTCGAAGAAGTCTCACCACGCGACACCGGAAACTCATCACCCGGGGAAAACTCCTCCCCGAGCTTTGGGGCAAGACCCTCGTCTGCCGAGACTTTTTCGAGGTGTCGCCAGACGGCACCCGGTACGACGTCATCATCGGCAATCCGCCGTGGACCAGCCGCCGGGGCGCGGCGCGCTCGTCCGTCCAGTGGAGCAAGAAGACCGGCCATCCTGTGCCTGGAGGCGAAGACGCCTGGGCATTCAGTTGGAAAGCCCTCTCACATCTCGCCGATGACGGACTGATCGCGTTCCTGTTGCCTGCGATGGGATTTTTACACAACCACGCCCAAAACACGGTTGACGCACGTGACGCGTTCTTCCGGAAATCTCAGGTCCGCCGCATTATCAACTTCGCGGACCTTCGATTTCAGCTTTTCGAGAAAGCCCATCGCCCCGCCGCTCTGATTATCTACGGCAGCGCGAAAGCGGACGGTTTCCCATATCGTTTCGACTATTGGGCGCCGAAGGCCGATCTTAATCTCCGCATCAAGCGTGTCATCACGCTGAGCAGCGCCGACAAGGCCGTACTTGGGGTCGGCGCGGTTCTGGATAACCCGCTTATCTTCAAGCAACGGCTTTGGATGCGGGACCCAGACGCCAAGCTATTTGGTTACCTCGCCAGGCTTCCCAAGCTGGAGGCCTTCGTCAACGACTTCGGCAGCCTGAGCCGTCGCCGTGAAGAGCCGGGCGATCGATGGGTGATCGGGCAAGGCTATCAGCCTTTCAATGAGGACAGCGAAAGCGACGCGCCTCCGCTCGCCAGCGAGTACGTCGGTCGATTGCCAGACCTACCGATTACAGCCTACTCACGTTTGGCTCAGGCTGCGGAAGGCTTGCAACCGGCCGCTTCACCGACGGTTCGTCGTCGCGGATTCGAGGCCGGGTTCGACGGTACGCGCATTCTTATCCCGCGTNCAGCCGCTCAAGCAGCTCGTGATCTGATTGCGATTGTTGACGACGCACGCGGACGGTTGAACGAGCCGTTTTCGATGCAGGTCGAAGAGAGCGAGATCCTTCGAACCATCGATCGGCTGGCGTACCAATATTTTTGCCTGTCGCCTGATGAGATCGCGCTGATCGACGATACCGTCGAAGCGATCCTGCCCGCGCTTCAGCCCCATGAAGGCCACTTCCCTAAGCTATGGGGCGCACCGGACGAACCGCAACGGGCACAATACGCTCGCACGTTGGCGGCCAGCCTGGCGGACTGGTTCAAAGACAAGAAAATTGATGCTCGCCTCGTCGCGCGCGGAGCGGACCTAGCGATACTTCGCCTGCACCTGGGCGGCCATGAAGACTATGCCGAGGATGCTGGCGGCGAGCTAGGCGACGTTCTTGAGCAACTCGCTGCTCACATCAACAGGCCCCTCGATGGCAATTTCCAGTTGATGCCGGACCTCCGGGTTTTCGTCGGTGACTACCTTTACCTCATCAAGCCGATGCAGATGCGCTTTTGGCTACGCTCCACCGCGCTCGCCGATGCGGATGGAATAGCGCTCGATCTCCAGCAAGCCGCAGCCGTGCCGCAACGGCGGAGTGCTGATTGATGCTAATCGGTGATATGCAGGAGTGGGTCGACAGCTTCGTTTCGTTTGATGATCGCTTTCTAGAGAGGATCGCAGCGGCGTGGCCGGCGTGCATGGCCGTTCTCCCCGAACAGCCCGGGGAAGATGACATCACCATTAACCTCGTCGATCATCTCACCAAGGACGTCGTCGTGCGTCGGCTGTGCCATTGGGTCGAGTATCAGTTCGAGCCATTTGGCCTCGCTACGGACGGGTCGAAATACAGCAAGGGCATCATCGACATCGCCGTGCTCTTCGACTGGGAACGGGAGCGATATCTGGCTTATGAGTGCAAGCGGCTCAACGTGATCAACGGCGGAAGCCGCAGCTCCTTGGCCACCGTGTACGTCACCCAAGGCATGATGCGTTTTCTCACTGAACAGTATGCGGAGCATCTGCCTGTCGGCTGCATGCNCGTGTACGTCACCCAAGGCATGATGCGTTTTCTCACTGAACAGTATGCGGAGCATCTGCCTGTCGGCTGCATGCTGGGCTATGTGCTGGACGGGGATGTGCCCTTTGCCAAGGCGCGGCTCGCCAGCGTCATAGGAAGCCATCCTCCTCTTGCGCTCATTGATGGGCCAACGCCACTTGCCGCAATCGAAACCATCGAGCGATTCCGAACACGGCACACCCGTCCAGCTGGATTAGAAATTGAGCTTCGACACGCGCTATTTTCTTACCCATCAGTGTCTGCGCCAATTGGCTGACGAACCGAGCCGAATCGACCGCTACTGAGTTCGACAACAGATGGCGCCTCGATAGTCCAGGACCAATCGAAGGAGACGTGGAGAGCCGTTTTGAGACCGCAATGGCCAATGTTAGACCGTGGATCCCGTTCGCCAATACCCGCCCCAAGGAAGGAAGCCGCCCTTAAGAAACTAGCATCGGTCTATCAACTGAGCCGCCCGTGGCATCGCTTGTACTTTTCGCCTGATCCACATGGGCATCGTTCGTTACGACCGACCTTCCGCACTGCTACGGGACCCCGCACAGTTGGAATGCGCCTGTTGCCCTTCAGCATTGCCGCAGCTTGCTCCAAGGCCCTCGGTGGCGGGACCCACTTAGGTGGTGGCCCGAACTTGCGAAGGTTCCTGATCAAGTCGCGCTGATTGGCTAGTTCCTTTTGCACCAACGGCTTTAGCCCAGTTTCGTAGGGCTTGAGTCGAGCCATTTCCGTCTCGGCATCGTCAAACCGTCTGCAATAGGCCAATACCACGGCGTACTGCGAGCGAACGGTGATGAGATAATCCGCCAACTTCCATTGCCGGAGTTGCGGCAAGATAACCGTCTCCATCACGTTCAACGCACCGTCAAAATCACGACGGCTGATAAACTGGTCCACGAGATCTTGTCCGACACGGAACAGAGAGTCCGGCGCAAGTGCCAGATTGTAGAACTTCAGGGCGTGAAGCCGCACGAATGGAGAAATCTTCCCCTGCGCATCCAAGGCTTTCGCATACACGTCGAGGGAGTCGGCGAGATGCTTAACGTCGTCAACCTCCCAGCCATCCTTTAACAGAGGGGCGAGTTCTGGGGCATTCTTGCCCATGACCAACTCGGGCGTAAGGCCAATCAGATCATAGTATTCTTTTATCAGCGGTTCGACACGTGCAGCGGCCGCTGCCGAATCTCCCAGAGCGAGCTCCGCACAGGCGACGTTGTAAGAGAAGATGCGTTGATGTCCGGCGGGCAGTTCTCCCACGACTGGAGCCAGGTTGGCTATGAGGCGCGATGTGCCCCGACGATCACCATCCTTCGCCAAGAAGTTCATGCGCTTCATNGTCCATCTGATCGAGCCAAACGGCCGCCCGATCCGAGTCGGCTTTCATGTCCGCAAAGGCCAAGGCATCAAGAGCCTTAATGCGCTGGTCTGGAGGGACGGTCTCGTCCTGCGCGCCTTGCACGAGATAGGCTTCAACCTCGGGCCATACGCCCATCTCATGGAACAGCTCTTCCGTCGCCATCTCGACCAACACGTCGAGCCCACCGACCTCCCCCGTGAGCCGCAAGAACAAAGAGAGTTTGGCAGGGTTCCAGCTTGCCTGAAGGCTCTCCTGGATCACTGATCGCAGTGCATTCTGGCGGATCTTCATCGCCTCGGCGCCGTGAAGAGCAAGCCGCCCTTTGCCGACAACCCGGGCCGCATCATGCAACTTGATCTTATCGCCAGCGAAGGCCTGCAACAGCCCCTGGCTCAGGAGATGGCGGAGCGATTGCAAGAAGACCGCNGCTCGTTCTGGCCCTTTGGCGCCAACAACATAGAGACTCGCTTCCGCTCGCGTGATGGGCGTATCACAAAGACTGAGAAGATCCGCGACGTCGGCCACAGCGCCTGGCAAACATTCGAACACCCGGCCGAGGATAAGTTCCTGAACCATCTCTCTGGTATGGGCCGAGCGCGCCAAGTCTGCACAAAGGCGCTTCACCGAACCCTCGTAGTCGGACCTTGCCACGGAGAGCGCATTGAGGACGAAAAGCGGAAGACCGCCCGTCAAATCGATCAAATGCTGACAATCAGCGGCGTCGCCATGACATCCTAATTCATGCGCGGCAGCAGCAACCGTATCGGGCGCCCACCCCGAGAGGTTTTCGCGCGCAACGCCGGCAATGGCTTCGATCGCGGCGATTTCACCCTCCGGCCGGCCAAGAAGTACGAAGCGGATATCCTTGGCCGCCTGAATCACACCGATCAGGTCGTCAGCGGCCAGTTTGTGGACATTGTCTAGGGCGACCGTCACGACCTCCCCGCGTTCATTCATGCGGCGAGAGAGAAGCTGAAGGATTTCGCGGCCAGAAGCCCCAGGAAGAAAGATCTCGCCAAGGCCCTGCCCGCCTCCGAGCAACCGCCCAGCGACCTCGCGAGCGACGGCATTGGCCAGAGCCGCACCCGGCAGGTCAGCGACGTCGAGATAGACCAGAGGATTTGGAGCATGCTGGGCGGATTGTGCCAGCCATGACGTTTTGCCTGCGCCCGAATACCCAACGATCAGGCGGACGCGCTCGCCCGTTGAGAGAATGGGCTCATGCTGCTGTACCCGATAGGGGGCCGGAGGCACGGGCAGATCCTGCAGTTGTAGCACCAGCTGCTCAAAAAGGGCCGGAAGGTCCGGTGCAGCAAACACATGGTCGAGCGTCGCCTTTTCCCCCGTCGCCGCCAGCGTGACGAGCCCTGCCAGCTTCCAGACAAGTGTCTCGGGCGACAGCGTGGCAAACGGTAAGGTTTCTGCCAGCCTACAAGTTGCCTGGACTGCTTCCATCAAAGAGGGTTGGGGGACAGGAAGGATCCGCCTGGCCGGTTCGGCCGCCGGCCAGTCGATGGTTACGTCCGCGGGCCAATCGCCTGCAGCAAGCCTTTCCAACAAAGGCCCGTTTGGCTCCGCATTGCAGACGATGACGAAACGCGCAGTGCCGTCGCGCTCTCCTCTGGCATGGGCGGCACGCAACTCCGCAAATCGCGCCATGGCACTCTCGATATCATCCCAAGCGAGGGCTTCCTTGCGGTGCTTCACCTGAACGTAGATGCGGGTGCCATCGAGTTGGACCTCGACATCTTCGTCGCTCTCGACGGAAATTGTCTGCACCTTCAACGTTGCAGCCGATAACAAGCATCGGACGGCGTAAAGGTGCTGGAAAAGGAAGCCACGATGTACAGCTTCAATTCGAACCAACTGCGCGGGGTCCAGAACGCTGGCTTTGGCTCGGATCGATTGCGCCAAGGGCGGCGCGTGCTCCCGGCTTCCAGCGTTCATCGCAGCTTCCATTTTCATTGTGCGACCAGAAACGGGACCAGCACGTTGCCCATGCCTCGCCGAATTTCGATGCAGTCGTCGCAGAGGCGCAAGGATGGCACTCCAGGCATGGTCCCGGCGCCGTTGACTAAGCGATAGTCAAGTGCTGGCTCGTCTCCACACGATGAGCAGACGTTCGTCCCGCCCTCCGCTTCTACGGCGCGACGGGACAGCCCCGCGAGGTGTGGCTCTACGCGGTCAACAATCGAGTACCAGTAGGCACTATGAGGTTCGATTTGTTCCATGTGCCGGTTCAGGTCATCTGGAAAGTGTTTGGATAGCCACGCGTAGGCGACCTCCCGACGCAGCTGGTCGTTCTGAACGAGGGTTTCGTAAAGCTCAATCTCCAGGCGGAAGGACTCTCGCGGATATTGACTGTTTAAAGCCCGCAATTGAACGAGATTGACCGCGAACCGGATGCCGCCGCTATAGGCCTCTCTAACCGTGCCGATGCAATAGTCCCGCAGTGCCTCCTGCGACTCGGTCATCTGGCCGATGAGGCCCAGGTCATAGCGCCACGGATGTGTAGCGGTCTCCATTCGCCACACATCAAGGTAGCCGCTATCGCGAAGGGCAGCTGCTATCACTTGATCGGCATCAGGCCGTTTGGCGATCAGGGAATAGAGATCGTTGAAGTTCTCGACATCAGGATCAACAGAACGTGCTGCGGCGAGAACGACATTCTGGGCTTGATGCATGGCCTGGATCGGATTGCCGCTGGCTGCCCGCCATTCTACCTCCTCTGGAGATACCGTTTCGGTCTCAACTGAAAGCTCCATTAGCAGGGGGCTGCGCCGCAGATCTTCCGGCGAGCAATAGTCGGCGTCCGGAACAAGATCGATGCTGGCCCTCCTGTAGACCCTCGCGACCAGACGGGAGCAGAACTGGCGTTTCGACCTTGGTTTGCGCACTGCACGCACTGATCGGATGGCCTCCGGCAGGGAATACCGTGCACCGATCTCGGCGCGAGCATAATCGATGACGTTCGACAAGATTTCGGGAGCGACGGGCTCCTTCAGGCGGAAGTGAAATACCTGTTCGTCGTCTTGGAACAGCTCCCGCTGAAGACTGCGCGCCTGGACGCCATCCATCGTAGAGTCGATGAAGGAGCCATGCTGTACGCAAATCATAGCGTGAGACACGATGCCATGCGTCGCGATGCGGACCACTTTGCTGGTGCCAGGTCGAGCTGTGAAAAGAATGTCTCCCGACTCAACACTGTCGATTTTGATACGCTTCATTGCTCCCCCTAACACAACGAATTTCTCGCCGAGTTTACTATCGCCATGCCCTCGAACCACCAGGGCCGACTGCTCTTATGCGCACGAGGTCGGTCTAAGCAATCTTATTTTCTAACAAACACGATTTCAGACATTCCACAGTCATCACTGAATGGATCAGCCCCGTTACACCAATGTTACATAGAGAATATTGTGGAGGTTTGGCTTTCAAGTAACTAGTTGAAATATTTGGCGCACCCGACGCGATTCGAACGCATGACCCCTTCTTTCGGAGACAAATGGTCGGATCCGAACCCGCAACACAACGAGGAAGCCCCGTCAGCATGGCCTCACCTTCGAGGCTATCCGCAGCGCGCCAAACCTACCGCGACGGCCGGCCACCGAGGCAACACTGGTCAACGGCCGCTGGCCCGCTTTCGCTCTCGAAAGCTGACCGACTGCAAACGGCCCAACACCGGTCGTTCCGTTGCTCCGGCTTAATGGACGCTTTTGGCGCTACAGCCATCTTTGCCAGGCGATACGGATACGAGTTACATCTTCACACCAACCCCACCCTGAAATCCTCCAGTACCTGAGCCAGCCCTGGCGCGCCGAGAACGGTCACAACACGCTTCGCCTGAAGTTTCGGTATCGCGCGATCGTAGATGGCAAGATTGGTCGCCTCATTGAGGCGCGAGGATAAATGATCCCGTCGGGCTCAGATGGGTGCTCATGAAACGCCAGCGACCACCGGCGTGCCAGGTTCTGGCGCTGTGCCCGAACGACATCGGTCGGCACACCCAGCCGGACGGCGTTGTCGCCTCTGAGGTCGACCATGCGTAGGTCTGTCGTGGTCGCGATTTCCGCATAGCGCCGTCGGGTCAGCTCCACCTCCTCTAGTCTATTGGAAGATCGTCAAGGATCCCTGCGCGGCGGTCGCGGAGCACGGTCTCGAGGAAGCACACCTTCAGGGAGTCGCCGAGGTAAAGAACGCCAAACCGGTTGGCGTCAACGCGGCGTCGAGGATCGCTGAACCGGCTCGGCGACTCCCGCACCCCAGTGGATCGGGATC
>NZ_AYVL01000053.1 GCF_000502835.1 Mesorhizobium sp. LSJC280B00 | reverse complement strand
CCGCAACGCCGCCCGCCAACGGGGCAGCAGCGCCTGCAGCGGCCGCCCCGCCGCCCGCACCGGCAGCGGCACCAACGGCAGTTCCGCCGCAAGCCACGTTGGCCGTCGGCCAGAAGGCGATCTTCTACGAGGAGCGCACCAGCACCGCTCAAGGCTCGGCCGAGCCCGGCAACATCGTCTGGTCGCTGGTGCAGGAATCGCCCGGCGGCGACCTGCCACCCGAGCCGGCGATCCGCGCCGAGGCGACCATTCCAGGCAAGGATATCCAGTTGCGCATGACGATCCGTCGCAACACCGACCAGACGCTGCCGGCCAGCCATATTATCGAGATGATCTTCCTGACGCCTGACGGCTTCGAGGGCGGCGGCGTGGACAACATCCTGCGTGTCGCCATGAAGGGCTCCGAGCAGGATGCCGGAAGCCCGCTGATCGGCATCCCGGCCAAGATCGCCGACGGTTTCTTCCTGGTTGCGCTCAACGATACCAAGGCGGATGAAGACGCCAATCTGACCTTGCTCAGAGGCCAGGACTGGATCGACGTGCCGGTCGTCTACAAGACCGGGCGGCGGGCGCTGCTCACCATGGAAAAGGGCATTCCAGGCGAGAAGGTGTTCGACGAGGCGCTAAAGGCCTGGCAGACAAAGACGGCGGGGTGAGGCCGGCTCACCAGCCCAACGCCTCTCTGGCTCAGAAGCCTTGGAACAGCATGTCGAGCGCGCTCACGATGTCGTCGTGATGGCGAGAAAGATTTCCTTCGGCAACGGGCAATTCAGAGGTCATCAAGGCTGACAGGAATTGAGTGACCATGACATGGTCCTTACCGTTGATGGTGAAGATAGGGTTTAGCCGGCGGCCCGGCACTGGGGCCTTATTGGCTGGCATCAGCGGGACGATGACTTTCGTGTCGAGCCGTCCCAGAAGGTCGGATTGGACATCGAGAAGGTAACCGTCGCCTTCGGCACTCTGGTAGAAATCATAACGTGCCATCAAAACAGCCGGTGCTTGGCCAGAGGCAAGCCGTTGCGCCTGACATAGTCATTCGAACTGTCGATCGCTTCCTTGTTTTCCTCCTGCCACCGGCGGTTTTTTTCGGCCGAAATCGCCTTGGCGATGCCCTCTTCCGCAGCGCGGGATATATTGATGCCCAACGCCTTGGCATCCTCGATCAATCGGGAGTCGATCGATGTATTAACCGACTTTCTTTGGGTTTTTGGATTCGATTGCAGCATACAGCCGCTCCCATTTATGCGCATAATGTAGGCGCATATGAGCGTGCATGCAACCTCTCATCCCTCCATCTCTTCCCTTAGCATCTCGAGTTCCAGCCATTCCTCCTCGAGCGCTGCCAGTGTGACGCGCTCCTTGTCGAGCGCGGCAATCGTCTTCTGGAACGAGGCCGGGTCGCGCTCGTAATAGGCCGGATCGGCGATGTTGTTCTCCAGCCGCGAGATCGAGGCCGACACCGCCTCGATCTTCTTGGGTAAGGTTTCCAGCGCGAATTTCTGCTTGAACGACAGTTTCTTGGCCGGGCCCTTCGGTGCGGCCGCTTCGTTCCTGCTTGCCGCCGTGGCTTCACCGGCTTCTGCTTTTGGCCGCGCCCTGCGGTCGTCCAGCCTGGTGCCGCCGCGCTGCCCAAGCATGTCGGAATAGCCGCCGGCATATTCGATCCAGCGGCCGTCGCTATCCGGCGCGATGATGCTGGTCACGGTGCGGTCGAGGAAATCGCGATCGTGGCTGACCAGGATCACCGTGCCGGCAAAACCGGCGACCAGTTCCTGCAGCAGCTCCAGCGTCTCCATGTCGAGGTCGTTGGTCGGCTCGTCGAGCACAAGCAGGTTTGCCGGCCGCGCCAAAACGCGTGCGAGAATCAGCCGTGCCCGCTCGCCGCCCGAAAGCTCGCGCACCGGCGTGCGCGCCTGTTCCGGCTTGAACAGGAAGTCTTTCATGTAAGAGACGACGTGGCGCTGCTCGCCATTGATGACGAGGTTCTCGCCGCGCCCGTCGGTCAGATACTGCGCCAATGTCTCCTGCGGGTCGACGGCTTCGCGTTTCTGGTCGAGCGTGGCGATCTCCAGATTTGTGCCGAGCCGCACCGTGCCCGCGTCCGGCTTCAATTCGCCGGTCAGCATCTTCAACAGCGTCGTCTTGCCGGCGCCGTTCGGCCCGACCAGACCGACGCGATCGCCGCGCTGGATGCGGGTCGAGAATCCCTTGACCACGGTCAGATCGCCAAAGCTCTTCTCGATGTTCTTGGCTTCGATCACCAGTTTGCCGGATTCGGCGGCGTCGCTGGCTGTCATCGTCGCCGCACCCTCGGCGCCGCGGTGGCCGCGAAAGCGCTGGCGCATGATCTGCAACTCACCGAGCCGGCGCATGTTGCGCTTGCGCCTTGCCGTCACGCCATAGCGCAGCCAGTGCTCCTCACGCACGATCTGGCGGCCGAGCTTGTGCTGCTCGCGCTCTTCCTCCTCCAGCACCGTGTCGCGCCATTCCTCGAAATAGGCAAAGCCCTTGTCGAGACGGCGAGTCTGGCCGCGGTCGAGCCAGATTGTGGCGCGCGACACGCGTTCGAGAAAACGGCGGTCATGCGAGATGACGACCAGTGCCGAGGAGGTGCGGGCAAGCTCCTCCTCCAGCCATTCGATGACCGAAAGGTCAAGATGATTGGTCGGCTCATCGAGGAGGAGAATGTCGGGCTCCGGCGCCATGACGCGGGCGAGGGCGGCGCGCCGCGCCTCGCCGCCGGAGAGATCGTTCGGCCGTTCCTCGCCGGTCAGGCCGAGATGCTCCATCAGATAGGTGGCGCGGTAGGGATCGTCGGCCGGCCCGAGCCCCGCCTCGACATAGGCGCGGACAGTCGCAAAGCCGTCCATGTCGGGCATTTGCGGCAAGTAGCGCACGGTCGCCGAAGGCTGGCGGAAGACTTCGCCGTCCTGCGGTTCGATCAGCCCGGCGGCGATCTTGAGGAGCGTCGACTTGCCAGAGCCGTTGCGGCCGACCAGGGCGATCTTGTCGCCAGCAGAGGCCGTCAGGGCGGCACCGTCGAGCAGCGGCGTGCCGCCAAAGGTCAGCTTTATCCCGTCGAGATTGAGAATTGGCGGCGCCATGTCGGCTTTCTGGGCTCAGCTTTCCGGAAGAGGATAGGGATGTGCGAGCAGCAGCGCGCGGCCGCTGGCCAGCGCGATTTCCAACCGGCCCCTGACCTCGTTGGAAATGGTCAGCGACGAGCCGAACGCAACCTCGACATGGTCGAGCGGCCATTTGGCACCGGTGACGCTCAGGCCGGCGAGATCGGAGAAGCCGAGCACCGAAAACAGCGTGCCGTCGGCATAGTCGAAGCCAGTCTTTCCCGGCAGCAAGGGAATGCCTTCCTGTGCGCCGCTGGTCAAAAGCACTTCCGTCCCGCCTTCCGCCAGCCGGACGCTTAGCGCCAGATGCAGGAAGATGTGGTCGGTGCGTTTGCCGCCGAAGGCGCCTGCGAGCACAAGGCTTGTCGCACCGCGTTCGAGCGCGGCGGCGATAGCGAGTTCACCGTCGGTCTTGTCCTTTTCAGCGGGAAACACCTGCCGTGGCACGGCGGCCAGATCTTCCGGCAAATCGGCAGGCACCGAATCGAAATCGCCGACCCAGAGTTCCGGCCTCAGGCCCAGCATACGGGCATGGCCGATGCCGGAGTCGGCAGCGATGACACGCGAGCCTTCGACCTGGCGGTCGAGCAGCGGCGTGCGGATGAGATCGCCGCCAAGCAGGATGGTGAATGTGCTCATATCTCGTGGCCCTTACCAGCCCTGCCCCGGAAACGGAAGATGAAACGGCAGACGAAACGGAAGGCTGGGCTTTGGATGCCCGGCAAACTTCCGCTTGCGCAGCACTTCGGCCGGGCCTATGTGTCGCAACGCTCTAACGGGGTGCCGGACGCGATTTTCGCGGACCGGCTGAGAGGCAAGACTGCCAACCCGCTGAACCTGATCCGGTTTGTACCGGCGGAGGGATTAGACGTTTCGGACAGCCCGACGCCTCAATTCCTTTCAACGCGAACGAAGGAGGCGCCGATGCGCAGTTTTTTCCACTCTCTTGTCTCAATTGTCCTGCTTGCGGCATCCGCGCTCGCCTTGCCAGGGCAGGCATCGGCACAGGATAGACTGACGGTCTATACCTATGAAAGCTTCACCGCCGATTGGGGTCCGGGACCGGCGGTGAAGAAGGCCTTCGAGGCCGAATGCAGTTGCGTCGTCGAATTCGTCTCGGTCGCCGACGGCGTGGCGCTGCTCAACCGTGTGAAGCTGGAAGGCGCCGCGACCAAGGCCGATATCGTACTTGGCCTCGATACCAATTTGACGGCGGATGCCAAGGCAACCGGCCTGTTTTCGCCGCATGGCGCAATATCGGGCGTCAGTGTGCCGGGCGGCTGGAGCGACGATATTTTCGTGCCGTTCGACTATGGCTATTTCGCCGTCGTCTACGATACCGAAAAACTGAAGAGCCCGCCGAAGAGCCTCAGGGAATTGGTCGAGGGCGATGCCGGAGAGAAGATCGTCATCCAGGATCCGCGCACCTCGACGCCGGGCCTTGGCCTGCTGCTGTGGGTCAAGTCGGTCTATGGCGACAAGGCGCCGGAAGCCTGGGCCAAACTCAAGGCGAAGGTGCTGACGGTAACGCCGGGCTGGAGCGAGGCCTACGGCCTGTTCACCAAGGGCGAGGCGCCGATGGTGCTGTCCTACACCACCTCGCCGGCCTACCACATGGTCGCCGAAAACACCGAGCGCTACCAGGCGGCGTCCTTCGAGGAGGGCGAATATCTGCAGATCGAGGTTGCGGGGATCACCACCAAGGGTGCGAAGAACCCGCTGGCAGAAAAGTTCATTGCCTTCATGACCGGACCGAAATTCCAGGATGTCATTCCCGAAACCAACTGGATGTTCCCGGCCGGCAAAACCGACAAGCCGCTCAACCCGGCGTTCGACAAGCTGGTCAAGCCGACCAAGACCTTGCTGTTCAGCCCGGAAGACGTCGCGGCCAACCGCAAGGCCTGGGTCGATGAGTGGCTTGCGGCGATGAGCAAGTAGGGCTCAAGCCTCGTCGGATGCTTACGCCAAGCCACCCCCCTCTGGCCTGCCGGCCATCTCCCCCTCAAGGGGGGAGATCGGCAGCTTTGTCGCCTCTCCTCGTCCTGCCACTTGTGAGATTGGCGAAGGCGGCTGAGTGCGCAATCTCCCCCCTTGAGGGGGAGATGGCCGGCAGGCCAGAGAGGGGTGGGCTCGGCCATTGTCAGGTATTTCCTTCGATCAACGCCTGTCTCGGGTAGCGCGACATGCGTACGCGTCATCCGGCCGATCCCCGCGTCACTGCCGGCATCGTCGCGCTCGCCGCCATCGCGCTGCTGATCGGCGGTGCATTCGCCGGGCTCGTCGTCGAAGCCACACGCGACCTGTCCGGCGCCGCCGCCGCTTTCGATTCCTATCTCTTGCGCGTCGTCCGTTTCACGCTCTGGCAGGCTCTGCTGTCGACCCTGCTCTCCGTTGCACCGGCGCTGTTCGTCGCGCGCGCCCTGTCGCGGCATCCGCGTTTTTTCGGGCGAGGCTTCATCCTCCAGCTTTTCGCCGTGCCGCTGGCGCTGCCGGCCATTGTTGCCGCACTCGGTGTCTTGGCACTCTATGGCCGCGCCGGGTATTTCGCCGGCACGCTCGGCGCGATTGGCGGGCAGAGCTGGCCCGGCATCTATGGCCTGTCGGGCATTCTCGTCGCCCACGTCTTCTTCAACCTGCCGCTGGCGACGCGGCTGTTCCTGGAAGCGCTGCAGACCGTGCCGGCCGACCAATGGCGGCTGGCGAGCCAGCTTGGCATGGGTGCTGCGCCGGCCTTCCGGCTGATCGAATGGCCGCCGCTGCGTGCGGCCCTGCCGGGCGTTGCCGGGCTCGTTTTCATGCTGTGCATCACCTCTTTCACCATCGTGCTTACGCTCGGCGGCGGGCCGCGCGCGACGACGCTGGAGGTTGCCATCTACCAGGCATTGCGTTTCGACTTCGACCCGGCGCGGGCTGTGACGCTGACCCTGCTGCAGATTGCCCTGACCTTCGTCGTCGTGCTGGCCTTGACGCGGCTCGGCGCCAATATGGTCGGGGATGCCAATCTGCCGGTGGCGCCGCGCCGGTATTTTTCAGCCGGTGCGACCGAGACCGTGCTGAACGCACTGGCGATCGGGCTCGCACTGCTGTTTGTCGCCGGGCCGATGGCGGCCACGTTGGCAGCCGGGCTTGGCGCCGATCTCGGCCGCCTGGCCGGTGAGAGCGCGGTGCGGCAAGCGACGGCGACCAGTGCCGTGCTTTCCCTCCTATCGGCGCTGCTCTCTGTGGCGTTGTCGCTGTCGCTGGTCATGGCGCGCCGGGCGCTGGCGCTCACCCGGCGGAGCGGCAGGAGGACGCTGCTCGAACACCTGGCCGACACCGGTGCGGGGTTCGTCCTGGTGGTGCCGCCCATCGTCATCGGCGCCGGCTGGTTCCTGCTCTTGCGCACCGTCGGCGATGTCTTTGCGATCGCCCCTGTCATGGTCGTTGCGGTCAATGCGGTGATGGCGATGCCGTTCGCCATCCGCGCCATCCGCCCTGCCTATGACGCGGCGAGCGAACGCCACGAACGGCTCTGCGCACAGCTTGGTATCTCGGGCTGGAACCGGTTGCGGCTGGTCGACTGGCCGTTGCTGCGGCGGCCGCTCGCCACCGGCTTCGCGTTCGCCATGGCGCTGTCGCTCGGCGATCTCGGCGTCATTGCGCTATTCGGCAGCGATTCCGTGCAGACCTTGCCCTATCTGCTGCTGGCGCGCATGGGCAGTTACCGCACCGAGGATGCGGCCGGCCTGGCGCTGCTGCTCGGCCTTGTCTGCCTGGCGCTGGTGTTGGCCGCAGACTGGCTGGGAAGGAGGGAGAAATCATGATGCCGACCAGCCCGGAACGGTCCATTTCTGTCGAAAAAGGCGCGGCCGTGCGGCTCGATAATGTCTCTTTCAGCTATGGTGAAACGCCGCTTATGTTCGATGTCGATTTCCCGGCGTCGGAAATCACCGCCATCATGGGGCCGAGCGGTTCGGGAAAGTCGACACTGCTCAATCTGGTGGCCGGCTTCGAGACGCCGCGGTCGGGCCGCGTGCTGATCGGCGGCGCCGACGTCAGCACTGCGCCGCCATCAGCGCGGCCGGTATCGATGGTGTTCCAGGAAAACAACCTGTTTGCCCATCTGTCCCTCGAGCAGAATGTCGGGCTCGGCCGCTCGCCTTCGCTCAGGCTGAGCGAGGCTGACCGCGCCGCAATCGCCGCAGCGCTGAAGCGCGTCGGCCTTGCCGGCAAGGAAAGCCGGCTGCCGCGCGAACTCTCCGGCGGCGAGCGGCAGCGCGTCGCGCTCGCCCGGGTCCTGGTGCGCGACCGGCCGGTATTGTTGCTCGACGAGCCGTTCGCTTCGCTCGGACCGGCACTGCGCGACGACATGCTCGACCTGGTGGCCGACGTCCATTCGGAGCAGCGCATGACGGTGCTATTCGTCACGCACCAGCCGGACGATGCGCGCCGTATCGGCCAAAACATGGTTTTCCTGGATGGTGGCACGGTTGCCGCGACGGGCACCGCGGCCGATTTTTTCGTCGGGGCTGGACCGGAGGCATTCCGACGCTATATCGGCTCGGGTCCGTTTGCGGTTGGATCACGAGATGTTGCCCGGAAGCGGACATAATTTATGGTCAAACCGGCGGAAGGCGAAGCGGCGCTTGCTTGCCATGGTCGAGGTAGTGTGGCTAGGTCCGCCAGGAGCTGGTCCGGCCTAGACCGTGATTTGCCCTTGCTGCCTCGTATCTGTCGGACGCACGAAGGACGCCGTAGCACTTGATTTTGCGCGTGATGCTTTCCGGAAATCGCGCCCGATTTTCGCGGTCACGTGCCAGGACTTGAAAGGAAGCCGATCTGCCGACCGGCATCGACAATCGGAGGGTGAAACCGCTGGCGCGCTTTCTGGCGCTGGCCGGTCTCGCCGTGGCGCTGGCAAGCTGCCAGATGTTCACGCCTCCCGACGTGCAGGAATCAGGCTTTCAGCCCTCAGACAAGCCGATCACGGTCGACAATGTCGCCGCCAACGGCAAGCTCGCTCAACTGGCGAAGGCGCAGCACCCGCGCATCCTCGCCACCTATGGCGGCGAATATTCCGACCCCAAGCTCGAGCGCATGGTGGCCAAGATCGTCGGCAGACTGACCGTGGTGTCGGCCAACCCAACCCAGACCTACCGCATCACCATCCTCAACTCGCCCAACGTCAATGCCTTCGCGCTGCCGGGCGGTTATCTCTACATCACCCGCGGCCTGCTTGCGCTGGCCAACGATTCGGCCGAGCTTGCCGCCGTCATTGCGCATGAGATGGGCCACGTTACGGCCAACCACGGCCTGCAGCGCCAGCAACTGGAAGCCGAGGAGGGGTTGGCGACCAAGGTCGTTTCGGATGTGCTCGGCGACAACCCGACCGCCAAAGCGGCACTGATCCGCGGCAAGCTGAGGCTGGCCCAGTTCTCGCGCAATCAAGAGCTGGAGGCCGACGCCATCGGCATCAAGTCGATCGGCGAAGCCGGTTTCGATCCCTACGCCGCCGGCCGCTTCCTGCAGTCGATGTCGGCCTATACCGATTTTCGCTCGATCAGCGGCGCTACCGACGCCAGCCTCGACTTCCTGGCGACGCACCCCAACACGCCGCAGCGTATCGATCTCGCGCAGCGCCACGCCCGCCAGTTCGGCGCGCCCGGTGTCGGGTCGCGCGACCGCGATTCATTTCTTGCCGGCGTAGACGGGCTGCTTTACGGCGACACGCCGGAGGAAGGCTACGTGCGCGGCGAAACCTTCCTGCATCCTGGCCTTGGCGTGTCGTTCTCGGTGCCCAACGGCTTCGTCATCGACAATTCGGCGGCGGCGGTGACGGCGACCGGCCCGGGCGACATGGCGATCCGCTTCGACGGCGTTTCGATCGACAAGAACCGTTCGCTGACCGACTACATCCGCAGCGGCTGGGTTGCCGGCCTCGACGACAGCAGCGTGCGCCAGGAGACGATCAACGGCAACGAAGCGGCAACCGCGCATGCCGGCGCCGACGGCTGGCAATTCGATATTGCGGTGATCCGCGCCGGCGGCCAGGTCTACCGCTTGCTGACTGCGGCACCGTCGGCCAGCACCTCGCTGAGCACGGTGGCGCGCTCGGTCAGCGGCTCGTTCCGCATCCTGAGTGCTGCCGAGAAGGCGGCGTTGAAGCCACTGCGTATCCGCATCGTCACGGTGCAACCCGGCCAGACAATGGGCTCCCTGGCCGCACAGATGGTCGGCGTCGACCGCAAGCTGGATTTGTTCAGGGTGCTCAACGCGCTGTCGCCGGGTGCCGCGGTTTCGGCCGGCGACAAGGTCAAGATCGTCACCGACAAATAGCAGCCGACGCGATTCAGGCTGCGAGAAATTCCGGATTCTGCTTTACCAGCGCCGCCTTGAGCTTTTCCATGGCGCGCGCCTCGATCTGCCGGACACGTTCCTTGGAGATGCCGAGCGTCTCGCCGAGCGCTTCGAGCGTCGCGCCCTCGTCGCTCAGCCGGCGTTCCTCGATAATCCTGAGCTCGCGCGCATTGAGAGCGCCGAGTGCCGTCTTCAGCCAGACAGAGCGGCGTTCGACGTCGATCGTATCGCCGACGACCTCATCGGGCAGCGGGTCATCCGAAACCAGGAACTCCATCCGCTCGGTTGCGCCCGCATCGTCGGCTAGCGGTGTGTTGAGCGAGCTGTCCGGCGCCGAAAGGCGGGAATCCATCATCGCCACATCGGCCTCCGATACCCCGAGAGCCGCCGACACTTCGCGGTAGAGCGTGGCATTCGACATCTGCTCGGCGCCGTTTGCCAGGCGGGCGCGCAGACGCCGCAGGTTGAAGAACAGCGCCTTTTGCGCCGAGCTAGTGCCGCCGCGCACGATCGACCAGTTGCGCAGGATATAGTCCTGCATCGAGGCGCGAATCCACCAAGTCGCGTAGGTCGAGAACCGGACCTCGCGCTCGGGCTCGAAACGGGCCGCTGCCTCCAGCAGCCCGACATGGCCTTCCTGGATCAGGTCGCCCAGCGGAAGGCCGTAGTGGCGAAACCGCGACGCCATGGAAATGACCAACCGCATATGCGCGACGGTGATGCGGTGCAGCGCGTGCTGGTCATTGTTTTCCTTCCAGCGCAGCGCCAGGAGATGCTCTTCGTCACGTTCCAGATAAGGGGCTTTCATCGCCGCGCGAACCATGGTCCGTCCTGCACTGTCTTCCATCATGCCGCGCTCCTGCTCCAGGCGTTGCGGTGCGATCGAATCGTGAGTTGGCGCCGATGGTTGAAATGGCGGCGCCGCGCCCTACAACAGCGAAGAACGTGCCATGCGGGGGAATGTTCCCCCGGACTGTCATGTCGATTGCGCTGTCCCAGGCGATTCGCCACCGGCCTTGACTCAGCCGGATGGCGCCCGGAGATGCTGGTTGAGAATTGGATTTCAAGGGCGCGAGATTTTTGAAATTTAGTTTCTTATTCTGGCATCGCGCATCTGTCATTTTCCGGCACTCGCAATGACGCCGGACATCGGCCAAGGACGGGATCACAGAAAAATGAAATGGCTCAAATCGCTCATCATCGCCGGAACGCTGCAGGTTCTGGCCGTCGCCGCCAGTCATGCCGGCGCCAATCTCGACCAGATCAAGCAGGCCGGCGTCTTCAAGGTCGGCACGGAAGGAACCTATGCGCCCTTCACCTATCATGATGCTTCCGGCGCGCTGGTCGGCTTCGACGTCGAGATCGCGCGGGCCATCGCCGAGCGCCTCGGCGTCAAGGCCCAGTTCCTCGAAGGCAAATGGGACGGGCTGATCGCCGGTCTCGATGCCAACCGCTACGATGCCGTCATCAACGAGGTCGGCATCACCGAGGCGCGCAAGGCCAAATATGATTTCTCCGATCCTTACATCGCCTCCAAGGCGGTGCTGATCGTGCGCGGCGACAACACCGACATCAAGGGTTTCGCCGATCTCAAGGGCAAGAAGGCGGCGCAGTCGCTGACCTCGAATTTCGGCAAGCTGGCTGAAACCAACGGCGCCGAGCTCGTCGGCACCGACGGCTTCGACCAGTCGATCCAGCTGCTTCTTACCGGCCGCGCCGACGCCACCATCAACGACAGCCTGTCCTTCCTCGACTTCAAGAAGCACAAGCCCGACGCCAATGTGAAGATTGCCGCGCAGGAAGAAAACGCCGACTATTCCGGCGTCATCGTACGCAAGGGCGATCCGGAACTGGTGGCCGCCATCAATAAGGCGCTGGCCGACATCAAGGCCGACGGCACCTACCAGAAAATCGCCGACACCTATTTCGGCCAGGACGTTTCGAAGTAACCGGCTTTTCTCGTGTGGGCCGAACGCCGGCCCGCGTCGTTCATATCGCGGCGAGCTGTCTTTTGACGGCCCGCCGCTTTCGCGTGATATGAGCGACGGCAATCTGGCAAGGAGGAGCCTTCGTGCCGCACTGGCTGCAATTGATGCTGGAATCCCTGCCTACGCTGCTGTGGGCTGCACTGATCTTCACCGTGCCGTTGACGCTGCTGTCGTTTGCATTCGGTCTTGTCCTAGGCCTGGTTGTGGCGCTTGTCCGGCTGTTCGGTCCCAAACCGCTGGTCGCCGTGGTCCGCTTCTACGTCTGGATCTTCCGCGGCACGCCGCTTCTCGTGCAACTGTTCCTTATCTTCTACGGCCTGCCATCGGTCGGCATCCTGCTCGACGCCTTTCCGGCAGCACTGATCGGCTTCACCTTGAACATCGGTGCTTATTCGTCGGAAATCATCCGCGCCGTCATCGGTTCGGTGCCCAAGGGCCAGTGGGAAGCGGCCTATTCGATCGGCATGACCTGGGCCCAGGCAATGCGGCGCACCATTCTTCCACAGGCGGGGCGCGTCGCCGTGCCGCCGCTGTCCAACACCTTCATCTCGCTGGTCAAGGACACTTCGCTCGCCGCCGCCATCACCGTGCCGGAGATGTTCCAGGCAGCGCAGCGCATCGTCGCCACCACCTATGAGCCGCTGATCCTCTATGTCGAGGCAGCGGCCCTCTATCTGGCCATGAGCTCCGTGCTGTCGGCCTTGCAGGCGCGGCTGGAAACGCGGCTCAACCGTTATGGCGGCTTCCTGGAGGCGCGCGCATGATCGGCCTCACCAACATCGAAAAGCGTTTCGGCGACAATTTGGTGCTGAAGGGCGTGACCGTCACCATCGAGGAAGGCAGCGTCACGGCGCTTGTCGGGCCGTCGGGCGGAGGGAAGAGCACGCTTTTGCGCTGCATCAACCTGCTCGAGCTGCCGACTTCAGGCACGGTACGGATCGGCGACGATGCACTCGAATTCCGCCCCGGCGGCAGGGTCTCGACCAGGGATATCCAGCGGCTGCGGCTGCAGACCGGCATGGTGTTCCAGAATTTCCAGCTGTTTCCGCATCGCACCGCGATCGAGAACATCATGGAGGGGCTGGTGACGGTGCTGAAATGGCCCAGGGAAAGGGCACGCGAACGGGCGCTGGCTCTGCTCGAAAAGGTCGGCATGGCGCACAAGGCCGATGCCTGGCCGGCGACGCTGTCAGGTGGCCAGCAGCAGCGCGTGGCGATTGCCCGGGCGCTGGCGCCTTCGCCGAAAGTCCTGCTCTGCGACGAGCCGACCTCGGCACTCGATCCGGAACTGGCGCAGGAGGTGGTCGACGTGCTCGGCAAGCTCGCCAGCGAGGGCACGACCATGGTGATGGCGACGCATGACCTGCGGCTCGCCTCCAAGATCGCGCGGGAAGTGGTGTTCCTCGATGCCGGCAACATCGTCGAACAAGGCCCGGCCGCGGTGCTGTTCAGCAACCCGGAACGCCAGCGGACCAAGCGGTTCATTGCCACGCTGAAGCACGAGGCGGAAAGGGAGGGCGGCGAAGGTTAGATATGCCCGTCGCCGGTCAGCTAAGACGAAAAAAACCCGGCGCAAGGCCGGGTTTTTCTGAATTCGAAAGCAAAAAAGCTCAGGCGGCTTCTTCCTGCTCGGCTTCCTCGTTGTCGGCCTTGGCGCCGCGCTTCGGGCCCTTGTTGAGGTTCACCTCGATGAGGCGCACCGCTTCGGTCTCCGACATGCGGTTGACGGCCGCGATCTCGCGGGCCATGCGATCGAGCGCCGCCTCGTAGAGCTGACGCTCGGAATAGGACTGCTCCGGCTGGTTGTCGGCGCGGTAAAGGTCGCGCACCACTTCCGAGATCGAGATCAGATCGCCGGAGTTGATCTTGGCATCATATTCCTGGGCACGGCGCGACCACATGGTGCGCTTGACGCGGGCGCGGCCCTGCACGACCTTCAGCGCGCGCTCGACATAATCCTCTTCCGACAGCTTGCGCATGCCGATCGAGGTGGCCTTGGCGACCGGCACCTTGAGGCGCATCTTGTCCTTCTGGAAGTCGATGACGAACAGCTCCAGCTTGTGGCCTGCAACTTCCTGCTCGTCGATCGAGACGATCTGGCCGACACCATGCGCCGGATAGACGATGTACTCGCCGGTCTTGAAACCGTGGCGCGCTGCGGTGGACTTCTTCTGCGGGGTGATCGTTGCCATTACGCCCTGAACTCCTTGTTGTGGTACCGGCATCGTGCCGGCCCGAACTCGTGCGACCGGGATGACCGGTCGTTAGCCGCACAACGATGAACTCACCGGAAAGGCCAGGACCGGCAAATCGCAACATTGCGACCGCCTGCCCCAGATCGCTCTGGTCCGGATTGAGAAATTCACCTTTCAGTGATTTGGGGCGTTTGCGCCATAAATCGACGTTGTGTCACCGGCATGTTTGGTTGATATAACACAAAAAGTCGGAAGAATCAAGGTTTTGCTGCACGCGCGAAGGCCACGCGCCGTCGCCGCCTGTCAAGGCAGTTAATGTATCACGTCTGTTACGCGGCGTCAGGCCGCCGCAGCCGGCAGGCTCGTCAGTCGCCTTCGCCGGGCTCGGCGGAGAAATATTTCTCGAACTTGCCAGTTTCGCCATCGAAATTTTTAGCGTCGGCCGGCGGCTCCTTCTTGGCGGTGATGTTGGGCCATTTGTCGGCATATTCGGTGTTGATCTGCAGCCATTTGTCGAGGCCCGACTCGGTGTCGGGCTTGATCGCGTCGGCCGGGCATTCCGGTTCGCAGACGCCGCAATCGATGCACTCGTCCGGGTGGATGACGAGCATGTTCTCACCTTCGTAGAAGCAGTCGACCGGACAGACCTCGATGCAGTCCATGTATTTGCATTTTATGCAATTGTCGGTCACGACATAGGTCATTGGTCGGCTCCGGGACGTCCCATTTTGTTGGGCTTTTTTGGTGAGGTAACGCCTTTGTCCGCTGGTGGCAAGGGCGGCCCCTGCCATCGGGGCCGCGGTTTCCGGAATGGAATTCCGGAAGGCCGGCAAAGCGGGCGTTCGACCTTGCTCAATCGTCGCCGAGCAGGTGGTCGGTCTGGCGGCGTTCCTTCTTCGTCGGGCGACCGCTGCCGGCCTCGCGCAACGGCGGCACCGCATCCGGAAGCGCCTCGCCCTTGGGCGCGGGGGGCGGCGACATGTCCTCGTAGAGCAGGCGGGCCTCTTCGGCCGGGCCACGCCGTACGCCGGTGCCAAGGACTTTCCAGACGAAGATCCGCCGCTCCAGCGTGATGGTCAAAACGTCGCCCGGCCGGACCGTATCGGAGGCCTGCGCTGCTTTGTCGCGATTGATGCGGACGCGTCCGGCGACGACCAGCTTGGCTGCCAGCGTGCGCGATTTTACCGCGCGCGAGAAGAACAGCCACTTGTCGATGCGCTGGCGGGCATCAGTGACCATTGGACGAGCAGCTTACTTCTTCAGCTGGTCGCGCAACGCGGCGAGCTTGGCGAAGGGCGAGTCCGGGTCGAAGCGGACCGGGCGTTCCTCACGCGGCTTTGGCTGGAAGGCGGGTTTTGCGCCTTGGGCGCCGCCTTTGCCGTCCTGCCGGCCAGCCTTCCAGTCGGGCCGGTTTTCGCGCCGGTCCGGGCGTTCACCTTGCGGCTTGCCGGCGCGCTGCTCTGCCGCCTCGCCTTGCGGCCTGGGCTTGAACTTGCTGCGATCGAAGCGCGGCTTGCCGGCGCCGTCGCGCTGGTCGTGGCGCCCTTGACGGGCGGGCCGGTC
>NZ_AYVL01000052.1 GCF_000502835.1 Mesorhizobium sp. LSJC280B00 | reverse complement strand
AGCCGCATGATTCATCTTGCCGCAGGCCGGTTTCAGCCCGTCGATAACGGCCGCCTGATCCTGGCCGGACGGATCTTTTTCCAGTCTAACCCGGCCAGAAGCGCCATCAGCTGGGCGTGGTCGAGACGCATGCGCGCGGCTGATATCGCAGACCAGCAGAAGCTGTGATCTTCCAGAGTCTTCGAATAAAGACAAACCCCGCTGCCGTCCCACCACGATGCGAACCCGGTCCGCACGCTTCGAGCGGAACACGTGAAGCGCCCCCGAGAACGGGTCCAGGCCGCCATCCCTGACCAGCGCCATCAAAGATGCCGCGCCCTTGCGGAAGTCGACAGGCTGGCACGACACGTAAACCACCACACCGGAAGCGATCATGCCTTGCGAACCGCGCGGATGATCCTCGCCAGGCGATCGGGATCAACATCGCCGCCGGCGCGCACCACGGCATCGCCAATGACGATTTCCACCATGTCGCTCCCCATCGCTTCAAAGCGCGTGAACTTCGCCGGCTTGCTCGCTCCCTCCGTCAGTGGCGCAACCATGCCCGACGAAAGCGCCTTGCGGCGCCATGCATAGAGCTGCGAGGGGTCCAGCTCCTCGGAACGCGCAACTGCCGACACATTACCCCCTGGCGAGAAGGCTTCGGCGACAAGCCGTGCCTTCTCTTCGTCCGACCGATGGCGCGGCTTGCGTCGGGACGGCACAGGCTCCGCCGTCAAAATCTCGAATGTTCGATGATGGCTCATACTGTCGCTCACAGGATTCTCCGCATGATTCATGCTGAAAATGAGCGATCAACCGCCTGCACGCTACGTGGGGATGCCTACGCGCTTTCGCTCGTCCATTGCTGGAGCCACCTGCGCCGACGTTTTGTGAAGCTGGCGCGCAACACCAAGTCCCCGATCTCCGAAGCCGCCGTGCGCCAGATCGCTACGCTCTACGCCGTCGAGGCGACGGTGCGCGGCATGACGCCACAAGCTCGGCTCGCCGCGCGACAGCAGTACTCCACCCCGATCATCGCCGCCCTGAAACCACGGTTCGAAAAGCAACTGTCGATGATCTCCTCGGGCTCAAAGCTGGCCGAAGACATCCGCTATGGTCTTGCCCATTGGGAAGGGCTCACCCGCTTCCTCGGCGACGGCCGGCTCGAGCTCGACACCAACCCGGTCGAAAACGCCATCCGGCCCGTATGCTTGACCAGAAAAAATGCTCTCTTTGCTGGCCATGAGATCGGGGCCGAAAACTGGGCGCTGCTCTCATCCGTCGTGGCCACCTGCAGGCTCAACGACGTCAATCCCGTTGCCTACCTCGCCGAAACCCTCGAGGCCATCATCAACGGCCATCCACAGAGCCAGATCGAGGAACTCATGCCTTGGCGATTCTGGAAAACGTCAAGCCCAAATCCATAGGCGATCGGCAAGGCGCTTACGGCCGACTGCGATGCATGCGCCTTAAAGGCCAGATGCTGCCCGAAGGCGCCGGCCCGCAAAATCCTGCGCTCCATCTACGAAGGCGCCCGCGACATGGCCCGGGATATTGCAACGACCGACGCCTACGTCGTCTCCCGACGACAACGTAAGAAGATGCTGTTTGCACACCTCAAGCCTCAAGCGCATCTTGAGACTGGACCGCTTGCGCTTGCGCGGACCGAACGGCGCAAAAGACGAATTCCATCTCGCCGCCGCAGCCCAAAATCTTCGCAAACTCGCAAAACTGATACCGATGCCAGAGCCGATGCCGGTCTGAGGGTCGAGCGCCGACATTCAGCTCAAAGGTCCGAAAGTCGCCCCGATCAGAACATCGACTTCTTCAACACAATCAACCTGGAGCCGACATCGGCAAGGTGCCGCTCGTGCACGAAGGTGAGGAAGGCGGCATCGTGTTGTCGGGTCGCCTGGACCCTGGCGCAGCCCGATGCGGGGTGATCATTGCGTGCACGCGGCCGACCTTTTAAGTTTTGACATGCTCCGGTGGGAAGCCTTTTTCGATCCTGGCGAGTACGTGATCGAGCGCCGTCTTCAGTGCATCGGCTCCGCCATGTTTTTCAAAGTCGCCAAGGACTTGTTCGTTCAGTCCGCCTCTGGTCGCGAATGCGCGACTGAGTTCGGCGAAGGGAACTCCGGAGGGTGCCTCCAGGGCGACTCTCGATAGTTCGGTGAATAGGGGCGCGAGATAGGATCTCGCCTTGTCTCTGGACAGCCCCTTCCAGGCCAGCCATTCGGATGCCCCATGCATGATGCCGAAATAGGTTGCCATCAGGGCACTGGCGGCGGCAAGCAACTCGTACTCCTTGCCTGAGTCACATTGCACCACGCCGCCCAGCACCTTGAAGATGGCCGCTGTCTCGGGATCCCGTGGATAGACTGCGGTGATGCCTCTGCGCTCGGCGACGAAGGGGAGGGGAATAGCCTGCGTCAGGCCCACCTTCGAGCCGATCCAGTCGATGAGTGTAGCCCGGTCAGTCGCAGCCATCACGCTGATCACGGTTTGGCCATTTCGAAAGGGGAGGGAGCGGACGACATCCTTCGCGATCTGAGGGCGAACCGCGAGAACAACAGTGTCGCAGCCTTTGACGATTGAGTGATTGTCGGCTGCAACCGTTACCGATGAGAAATCCGTGGCGAGTTTCGCGGCCACCTCGGCGTTGCGCGGGGAGACCAGGACGCGCGATAGAGCCGCCGGTTCCCGGAGCAATCCTCGCACGATGGCATCGGTGATGGTGCCTGTACCGATGAAACCGAATTTCCGACCAGTCATGGCCTAGTCCCCCGCCACAAAAAGGCCCGAGGGTGAAGTCGGTCGCATAGTTTTCGCGCAGGAAGTTGGCCTGGAACTGGCGCGTATGCTCACGTTGTTGCGACCGGATTCTTTCTTAGTCATCACTTTCCTTCCATCAGGTATGGAACGCTCGGTTGCCTCTGGGTCCTTAATCTGCTCCTCGCTGGAACAGCAACCCGCGCGCTCATTAGACGGCGTGTTACCGCTCCAAAAAATGAGCCGAAGCGCTATCACTGCGCTTGGGCCGGAAGACAAAGTGTAGCCGCAATAGGATCGGCCGGAAGAGCGGCCGCGACCAGCACAATCAGGTCCCTTGGGATGGAAACAAACTGCCATCAACAATTTGACAGAGGTTCGTTGCGACATAATCGGGAGCGCCGTTTTCGCCTTGACGCAATTCGCCGCTATTGTTGAGGCCAGCGGTTACGAGAAGTGCGTCGAGCCCGGCAGCCTTTGCGCCCTTGATGTCGGTATCAACCTGATCGCCGACCATCAAAAGACGGCGGGTACCTGCCCGAGCGATGCACTCTTCGAAAATCGGTCTTCCTGGCTTGCCCATAATCTCTACCGACATTGGAGGAGCCCCGAAGGGCGCTAGTCCTGCTTGAAGCATTGGCCCTATTATGCCTGGTCCAAAGACGAGTGTGCCGTTTTTGCCAGGATAAATGATGTCCCCGTTTGCCGCTATCATACGCGGCATTTCGCCCGTCTCGATCAGTCTGCGTCGAAAAGTGGACAGGATGTGATCGGCCGCTCGTTTAAAATCGAAACCTTCGTCATCGAGCACTACGAGTGTGTCGAATGTCTCGGCCGTATCAGCGCAATGAAGATTTGGATGCTTGCCGAAGATGTCATGCGCAGCGTGTGCACTGCCCACATACGAAACTAACCGCCCAGCCGCCAGCTCTTCGAGTACGCGATGCCGCGCAACACCTCCCGCTGACACGATGCGGTCGACCGCCGGAATCGAAAGTCCCGCGCCGCGGAGACGCGCTAATATCGTTTCATCCGATCCACTACTGATATTTGTCACGATGTAGTATGGCTGACCGGCCATATTAAGTCGGGCCAAGATATCAGCAGCGCCAGGCAGGGCGTCATTTTCGCTGATCAGGACCCCGATCGCATCGAAAAGTATCGCGTCATAGCAATCTGCCAGTGTCTGGGGAGGTGGGCTTTCGAGGGAGGCGGTTAGAGGACTCGCCGACTCCGTCCTTGGCTGAACCGCGTGCGCCTTAGAGGTCGGAAAGTAGCCGTGACGCACGACCACTTCGGTTGGTATGCTGCCCTCGCACGTCTCGCTATAAGCCCAGGCCAGCCACTTGCATAAGATCGCCAAGTCATCTGCCTCGATCGTCGGGCCCGCCCATATCCGAAATCCCGGCGGCGCGTCACCGTAGCTCCAGATGTCAAAAGCCGCGCCTTCGGCTTCGAGTAGACGGATCATCTCCGCAACAATTTTGCCGTCGTCCTCCTTCTCGCCGGCAGCGTGCTGCTCTCGCACAAGCCGAAGAGTAATTGAACAGGTGGAGCGTGCTGCCGGATTGGTGCAAGTCCAATCGATCCAGGGAGTAGAGTTCACCCAGTCGTCCATCACAGCATTATTATTGGCAACCCTTTTCAGAAGCGCTGGTAGTCCACCGCACGCTTCTGCCCAGTCGAGCGCAGAGTGGATATCCTCGACGGCGAACATGCTGGGGGTCGAGATCGTGCGGCCGCCAAAGAACGCCTTGTTTACAGATCCGTCGGCGTTGTGCAGTCTCATGAGCCTGGCTACAGGCTTACGTCCGCCGACCTTGAGCCGTGCCTGGGCCCGAGGCGAGAGCGCGATCATGCCATGGCCGCCTTCGCCCCCAAGCGCCTTCTGCCATGACCAGCACAGAACATCGATCCGATCGTAGTCGATGGGCCTCGTAAAAGCTGCCGAGACGGCATCTGCGATCACAAGCCCGGCACGGTCCGGAAGAATCCAGTCAAGATCCGGTGGACAGACGCCGCTGTTGGTGCCGTTCAGGACTAGAACAATGTCGTGATTGGGGTCGATCCTGCTCGTGTTCGGAAAATCTCCGTAATCACAAATGTGCCGATTTTGGGGAGCAAGCCCTAATGTATCGATCTCATTTGCCCAATACTGCGAGAAGTTGTCTGACAAGAATGTCTCGACTGGAGACGGGCCAAGCAGATTTTGTAAGGCCATGCTGCAGGCTCCAGTGCCTGAACCGGGCACGATCCCGCAGAGCCAGCTATCAGGCAGCTCTAGCAAAGAGGCCATACGTCTGATTACTTCTCCTAGCCTTTCTGCTCCCTCGGAGCTCCGGTGACTCCGTCCAACATAGCGCAGCATAGTTGAGTGCACGCTCCAACCCGGATGTTTACGGCAAGGACCTGATGAAAACCGTGAATCGGACGGGAGGACCGATGGTTTCACTACCGCATTTGATGGAGTCATGGCTTCATCCAAGTTGGGAAAAAGGAGCAGCTCAACAGATTTATCTGCGATCAGGCGATGTCCTGCGCCATCAGCGCCGACAGCTTCTCATCAGCAAAACTCATCCGTTCATCGGCGCGAAGTTCCGAAAGGCGCCTGATAATGGCGGCGTCAGATAAAGCCCCGCCTTCACAAAGCTTTTGAACATAGGACGGATGGATGAAGTTTGAGCCCGCGAATTGATATGCCGCGCTGCTGCCCCAGCCATACCGTTTGCGAAGCGGATCGAAGTGACGCAAGACGTGCTCGAGGAGTGCCCGTTCCTTGGATGTTTCGAGGCGAGTGAGAAGCGGCAGGAGCTGCTCACTAGCGGTATTTCCTGCCCCGCGGCCCATGCCGGCCATGGTGCAGTCTATCCAGGTAGCACCCGCCACAGCGGCGGCCACCGAATTGACCAGCGCATATCCGCGGTTGTCATGGCCGTGGAATCCAATGTCAGGCTCGATTCGATCCGCAAACCGGCCGATAATTTCCTGAACGCGAGTCGGCGTCATAGAGCCAAAGGAATCGGCAATATATACCACGTCGATGGTGTCGATCTGCTTTACCTCCTTCAGGCACATCTCAACTTCTGCGGCATCTGCTGCATCGACCTGCATGAGATTCAAAAATACCCGGAAGCCCCTGTGAGACAACTCAGCGCAAATGTTCCCGCAGGCAGCCATGTTGCTGTAATGCGCCGCCACGCGGACGGTCGTGATATGTCCTGGCATTAGTCCTTCTGTCAGGCGGGTCACGGCAAGGGGTATAGGCAGTTCGCTCGCAAGCACATCCTTGGCATCGATCATCACGCATGCCTTGACCAGGAGGCCAGCAGCCACCTGGTCGGCCTTAGAGCTCGTCACACTGGCGAAATATCCCTGGCTCTCAGGCTTTCCGGCGAGCCCCAACTCGACCATGCGCACCGGGAGAGTGTTGATAGTAGCGACATAATCCGACACCAGTTCCGGTGCGAAATCCCAACCTGTGTAGTAGCCACCGTCGCGCAACGTGCAGTCTAGGAAGTTCACTTCATCTGGTATTGCGCTTAACATTGCCTAGCCACCTCCAAATACCGCCACAACATGGAACCATCCTGCATCAGCCCGCCGCGTAGCCTCCATCGACATAGAGAATCTCGCCTGTTACAAACGATGCAGCTGGGCTCGCGAGGAAAATGTATGGCCCGAAGTACTCGGACAGATCGCCGCGGCGTCGCATCGGAGTGAGTTCCATTGCGCGGCGCTGATAAGGGGTATCGAGATTAGGATGCACCCCATCCATGAAGTTGTTGATGAACCCAGGTGCGACGGCGTTTACCCGAATACCCTTATCGGCCCATTCTACCGCCATGGTGCGCGTCAGTTGATTGACGCCCCCCTTGCTCGCAGCATAGGCAGTCAGGCCCGGTATGCCGAGCGAACTGGCGACCGAAGAAGTCATGATTATGCTGCCGCCGCCTTGATCCAGCATTGCCTGGGCGGCAAACTTCGCACAAAAATAGTAGCCCCGCAGATTGGTATCGACGATTTCGTCCCATTCCGGCTCTTCGTATGACTGCGCTGGCTTAATGATGTCGACACCTGCGTTGCAGACCATCACATCGATCTGCCCAAACCGGTCGACCGTGCCACTGATCAGCGCCTTGCAATCGTCGTGCGACCGCACATCAGCGCGGATAGCCGTTACGTTGATTCCTTGGCCCGCAAGTTCGGCCTCTGCTTCGGTCAGCTCTTCAATATTGTGCGAGGAAAGGACTATCTTGGCGCCTAACCGTCCAAAACAGGTAGCGAGCGCCTTCCCTAGACCGCGGCTCGAGCCTGAAATGCAGACTACCTTGCCGTCAATTCCGAAGAGCTCCTGGTATCCTTCTGCACCAATTGCAGAATTACGATTTCTATCGGACATTACAGATACCCGCTCTAACTATTGTGATTGGTTCAGGTCAAAGTCACTTCGTCAATGGTCGGAAATGGTGTGATCGACCAACCGATCAGGTCGACCGCACGCTGAAGTATCGCCTCGGTGCGAGGAAGACTGGATGAAGCGGCGATGACATGTCCCAAACAGTCTAGGTAATCGCCTTTTCTGACGATGGGGGTCTGGGGTCTCGCGTAAAATTTCACCTCGGCGACACCTGATACTGCGGCCGCTTGACTGTCCCCATCGATCCAATCAAGCGTGCCATCGCGGTCAGCAATCAGGAATCGCGCGGCCGCTGTCTGCGAGTGCCTTTTACGCAAATCGCATTTCTCACCAATGGCAACCTTGATGTGCTCGGTGATGAGATCGACACCGTAAGCCAGATGAACCAGTTGGGGAGTGGGTGAGCCATGAAGCCGCGGATTGACTTCAATGACGACTGGGCCATCCTTCGTCCACCGGAATTCAATGCCCGTTGGCCCCCAGCCAAGGCCGAGAGCACGCAAACAGCTCAGCGAAACATCGGCGATACGCTCATGCTCGTGATCGCTCAGCAGTGCCGGGTAGGTGCTCCCGCGATAGACGAAATGCGGTGGAGGGCCGAAGTCACAGGAGCAAATACCAATCATTTGTTCTCCTATAATCTCGGCGCAATAATGGGGCCCTTGTGCAAATTCTTCGACGAGTATCCTCGGCGAAGACCGCCATTTGTGCTTCCCGCCCAACAGATAGGTCGTATGTTCGGCCAATTCGTCGATGCTGCGGCATAATCGGACACCCTCGCTGTTGCTGCCCACCGCAGGCTTAACTATCACTGGCAGTCCGATCTCTGCGGCAGAATCCTTCACTTCAGCTGAATTGGCCGCCAAGCGATAAGCAGGTACCGGAACGCCTGAGGCCGCGAGAAGTTGACGCTGAGTGTACTTATCGCAGCATTGTTCAATAGCTTCCGGGTTCGGTCCCGGCAGATCGAAATGACGGCAGAGCTTGCCAACTGTCGCATACACTGGGTCCAACGCGCCTGTAATGCCAGCGAGTTCATAGGATTCTCGGAGCCTGGAACATTCGCGGATCAGGGCATCCAGATCGTCTGTATCAACGCGGATTGTCTCAGCCTCTTTCGCCCCAAAATGGTCATACCGAGTTGGATCATCCGAAAGGGTAATTGGCTGGAGGCCAAGACGCTGAGCGGCCTGGACGTAGAGCAGACCCGAGCCCATTCTCGTGCCTCCGACTAAGATCAACGCTCTTGTCATTGCTGCGGCCCTTCTGTGCTGCGGCCCTTCTGTGCGTGCCCTGCGGCGGTCTGAAGGATTGGCGGCATCTTTTCCGCCGCGCTTGACCTCAGACCTTGCACCGAGGCTACCATCGTCAACAATTTTGCGGTGTTAAGACTCTGCCAATTTTTGTTTCGAGTTTTGTTGCAGGTTTTGTTGCAACGGCTGCCGTTCAAACTTGTTGCGCCTTTGCTACAATCACCGTTGTCCCCGCCAATATCCAACGCCAGCGTTGTCGTCGGTGAGCTCAGCCTCGAATCCTTCTATGAACCGGCGTATGCGCGGATTGTTACGGCCGAGTTCAACGTCGAAAATGGGCAAATATTGTTGCACCCCGAACACGCTTAACCTCCAGCCGGGCCACTGCTTTCAGCAGTAGGTGCCAGAAACAAAAAAATCTGAAATTTTTCCTATGTCGTTCTGAGCCAAACGGGAAATTCGAAGTCGCACTCGCCGTTTCGAGCCTGTTACGCCGGAAAGACATCAAGCCTAAGCGCTCTCGCTGTCCTGCGGCGTCGCCTCTGCGGGTCGCCGCCAGCCGGCGCGCACCAGGGGGCAAGTCATGTAGTGTGCGCCGCCACGGCCACGGCCGCTGGAATTGAAGGCTCTTCGTACTGTCGAGACCGGCGGTGACAGCTTCGCGGCCGAGCGGGAGCAATGGGATGCCGCTAATAATGTGATCGCCGTCGAGCCGGGCGTCGTGATTGCCTACGAACGCAACGTATACACAAATACGTTGTTGAGGCGCGCCGGCGTGGAAGTGATCACCGTCGAGGGCGCAGAACTCAGCCGCCTCGGCCACGACCGATAAAAAGGGCCTAGTCTCCTTGGTGACATCGAGCACACCCTCGGCATTGTTGGGTCGTAACGAAAACGTCTTGAGCAACTCAACGACCTGCGGGTAGATCGTCACGAGGTCGCGGTCGCAGAAGGTGAAGACTGTGTCGAGATGCACCAACCTGCNAGACCACCTCGACATTCGCAGCTTCCGGCTGTCTTGCGGGCCAATACATAGCGTTGACCGAGACACCACCATAGATCCAACAGGAGCTGTCACGTGTGAAAACCTGGTTCGGCAATGGCGGGAGGACGAAATTCTCCGGCTCCAACGTTTGCCCCTTCAGGCTGCGCGGTTCGAACGGCAGTTCCGAAGCTAAAATCCCGCTGACCAGATAGGTCGCGAGTTGATCAGGGGAAATTTCGCCGAGCCAGCTTCGCAATTCATCGACCATGTCTTGTCCGGCAGCGGAAGCATTGACGCGACGGTCGAGAAGCCAACGGCGCGCTTCCGGCAAGGCCATCGTTGCAGAAAGCAGTTCGTCCAAGGAGTGAACCAACACGCCACGATCTCGTAGGGCCTCCACGAACATGTCGTGCTCCTTTCCGGCGCGCTCCATCCAAGGCACGTCGTCGAAAAGAAGGCCCTCGCAGTTCCGCGGCGTTAGTCGGTGGAGGCTAAAGCCTGGCCGGTGCACCAGTACTTCTCGCAGCCGGGCGACCTCGGAATGCACACCCAAGCTCCTCATGGGAGTTACGTTGCCCTCAGGTTGGCTGTGGGCGCAGGGCCCGATCCACTAATGATAACCATCTTGGAATCCCGTCATGGTGGTTATTGCCCTGGCCGAAGTGATGTTCGCGCAATCTGATAAGCCAACGGAATGCTTGCGCACCTGGGTCCCCCAAGCGCTCCAGTAACTGGTGCAGCCGCGTCGAGCGAACGCAAAAGGTGTAGTTATTAATTAAAGCACCGACGGAGGGATCCTTCTCTCCTCCGCTACGCGGCCTTTTTCTGTCCACTCGACGCCGTGAGCGGGGCCTCCTTGAGGAGATAGAAGGCATCGTTGATCACGAATCCGTCGAGTCCTGTGGTCCGGGCATAGCGCAGCAAGTCGCTTGCGCGGTTAATGAAACCGGTGCCACTGAAGTTGAGCGATGTGTTGCAAAGAACGGCAACCCCACTTTTCGCCTTGAACGAGGTAAGCAGTTCAAAGAGGCGTGGGTTCTGCTGCCGCGAAACTGTCTGGGCCCGCGCAGTTCCGTCGACATGCGTGACGGCCTCCAACCGGTTATCGAGAACCTTCTGGAAAAGAAGCATGTAGGGCGACGGGCGTGCCAAGTCGAAGTGGACCCCGACATCCTCTTCCAGGCAAACCGGCGCGATCGGGCGGAAGCCCTCCCGGTTCTTGATGCGGTTTAAGCGCTCATGGGTTGCCTTGGAGAAAGGCGCCGCGAGAATCGACCGATTGCCGAGCGCCCTTGGTCCGATTTCGCAATTCCCCTGCACCCAGCCGATCACCTTGTCGGCGAGCAACGCGGAGGCAACCTGGCCGTAGTCGAGTGGGTAGACCTCGAGTCCAGTGCGGTCAATTTCGTCAAGTGTAAAAGGCTGGCCCGAATAGACGTTCCATTTGATTTTGGCATTGCCGGTGAAATGCCGCATCGCGTCGACTGCGGTCCCAATTGCTGAGCCTGTATCATTTGTGCACGGCGGAATAAAAACATCAGAAAAAAGCTTCGTTTCGAGCCATCGGCGGTTCCACTCGCAATTCAACCCGCACCCGCCAGAAATCAGCAGCGGGTAGCCCTTTGTCAGGTTCTTTTTTGCAAAGGCGTGGAACGAATCGAAGATGGCGTCCGAGACTCGCCTGGCGAGGTTGGTGAACTTCTGATGGATTACGCCAATGTTGTAGTAGGGTGAATTCCGCAAATCCTCCTTGTTGAGCGGGTACATATCGCGTGGAAGCAGGAAGTCGATCAGCTCCTGCTCGTCCCGGTCAGGCGATCCGGTCTGCCCATAGGCGCTAAGTGCCATTACCTTGCCGGGGTCCTCGTTGCGCATGGGTGCCTTGGGCAAGGTGAATTTCGGATCCGCCAGTGCATAGAGGAAAGCGTATTTGTGGCCAGGGTTCGCCATAACTTTTCCCGAATGCACGATCTGCAGGCGCTCATCGATTTCATAGAAGTCGCCGCACAATCCTTCCCAGGTCAGCGCATAACAGGGCATTCCGGCTGGGAACGGTGACATGCCGTAGGAACTCCAGATATGGGAGCGCTCGTGCGTCGAGGAATAGAAATGCACCTTTCTGCCGAAGATCGTCTTCTGGCCGACAAGCTCTGACCCTTTGGCTACGCCGTAGTAGCCCACCGCGTCCGCGCCGAATCCGGTCAACCAACCACCGACAGCCATCACGTCCGGAATGGCGTCCAGGCGCCCGGCGGCTTCAAGAACGGTTGCCGGGGTGATGGTCGAGTATCTGGGAAAGCTATCCTTCTCAGCCTCGTATGAATAGATGAGCTCGGCTGACGATGTATCCAGTGCTGCAATCGTGCCATCATGATCCGGTTTAAACGACATTATTTTCATGTTTCTATTACTCCGTTTGCGCAATATCGCTTGTCATAAATTCCTTATTGTACTCTCGACAAAATTCTCCCTATACTCGACACTGGCTTTTATCGCCATCCCGTATCAAGCGTTACTCCGAACCGGCGTGACTAGAGTGACATCCGTTGATAAACGCTGCGTTAGTTATTAACGCAGGTCCAAGCACTGGTGAAGACTTATTTCTATAAGATTATGTTAAGCTTTTGTAAATCTATCGTGTCATACGAGTGCTTCGCCTCTATTTGATCACGTCTCTCCTTTGTCTCTCGCCTCGTTTGATGGCCTCCACAGCGTTTGGCTTGCAACTTTGCAACCCCACTCTGCCAGAGCGCCGCTCGCTTTCCACTACCCCTCATAGGATCTTCAGGAAGGAGATGCTGACCTCGATACCAGCGCCGAAGTAGGGCAGCTTGCGGCAGACCCAACAGCTGCTGACCATGTCTTCGATCCTGAGCGCGCTCTCCACGAGGAACGGCATATCGGGTACGCCACCCCAGATTTTGGCCTGACGCAGATTGGCGCGGCTGGTATAGCCGCCGTCGGCCGCCGCTTGACNGTTGCCCTCTTCGATGACGAGAGTCCGCTGCGGCCGGCCGTCAGATTGAGCTTGTGGCCATAATCGATGTCGCGGCTGCCGTTGACGATGACATCGGCACGCGGCTCGAACAGGTTCACCACTTCTCGCCTGCCAGGACCCGCCGTTCGGTCTGGGCGATGATCTGCGATCTGCTGAATCAGCGGCCGGTAATGGCGGACTTGGGCCTGCCACAGTTCAACGGCCCACCACGAATGAAAGGCGGAAACGGCGGCGGTCCCCCGGAAATGCTCTCGGTCCCGGCGCAGAGCACCAACATGATCGCGGCGGCTGCCTCAGCCCGGAGCAGGCTTGGATAGTGCGGGCGTCGTCACGTTGTTTGAAATGTGGCCCGCGTCAAGTCGAACCGGACTCTTGCCTTCTTGCCTGCTCCATACTGGATGTAGCTAAGTTCCTCAACCGACCCAATTTGAACGGCTCTGCAGATACGATCGGGCTTCGGGCCGTGACGATATCAGCGACTAGATGAGCTGCCGCCGGCCCGATCCCAAATCCATGGCCCGAGAAACCGCTGGCGATTAGCAAGCCCGGTGTTTCGTCGACGGTGTCGATCACGGGCACCGCATCCGGCGTGACATCGATAGCGCATCCCCAGCTTTCTTCGACTTTCGCATTGGTAAACTCAGGGAACGCTTTCCTTAGGTTGCTCAGCCCCTCGCTAAGGATCTTTTCCGAAGGCTGTGGGTTGAGAACCCGGGTTGTTTCGAAGGGGGTGACCTGGTCCGGTCGCCACCTCTTCGGGGTGTTCATTTCCCTAAAGAACTGACTGCTGAACCGAAGCCGTATTTCATTCCCTTCTGACCGAAAGGCGGGAAGGAACTGGAAGAACAAACGGAAGCTATCCGGAACGATTTGCGCGATGTTCGCGTTTTTCTGAGCGATCGTATAGCCACCGTCAAGGCGCTTGCGAAAAGCGAAATCCCGACCGGCGACTGCACACTCGGGAGGGCCGTCGAGCCGTTGCGTGCGCATGATCGATCCGATGACTTTCAATTGAGGGAAATCGATGCCCAAGTTGCCGCAAAACAGTCTCGTCCAGGCGCCGGTCGCCAGGACCACGGACTTGGAGCGAATCTCCCCATGCTCCGTTACGACGGAATGAACCGAGCCCGCTGCTGTTTCAATGCAGCGCACGGCACAATCCTCAATGACCTGCCCGCCGCGTGTGCGTAATGAAGCCGCCATGGCTTGCGTCGCCATGGAAGGTTCGGCGCGTCCATCGCTTTTGGTAAATAGCGCACCCTCCCAATGACCCTTGAGCGTTGGGAAACGCTCTTTCAAACCACTTTGCCTAATTAGGGAGGAACCGAGATCATGCTGCTTGGCGAATGCTAACCAATGTTCGTACTTTTGGATGTCCTTCTGGTCTTTGCACAAATAGTAGATGCCGGTTTCGCGGAATCCTGTCTCGATGCCTGTAAGCGCGTTCATTCCAGCCCATAGCTTTGCGCTGGCGATAGCCATGGGTATCTCGGCTGGATCGCGCCCCATCTTGCGCACCCACCCCCAATTGCGGCTGGATTGCTCGCATGCGACATGACCTTTTTCACACACGACGACCGACAGCCCGCGTTGTGCAAGAAACAGCGCGGTGGCTGTTCCGATGATGCCGGCGCCAACAACAACGACATCTGCCCTCGCGGGTATCGACTTGGGCGTCTGATTTGTTTGGTAAGAGTGGATGCTCGGATCGGTCATTTGTTGGAGCCGCCCACTGCTCGATCAGACAGCGACCCTGCCATGGCCGATACAGCAACATGCAATGCAACCATGCCCGGATCGTCGGTTCCGACCCCTTTGGATGGCTCAAGCCGCAGCCTCCCCATGATTGCCGGGCGACTGCGAAACTCCGCCAGCGCGTCGGCGGTCGCTTGTTGCGCTGTGGCTCTCATAGTTTCTGCAGTGGAAATCCCCTCAATGCTCCGTGCGACCCGGATTATTCCGTCCAGCACCGTCTTGTCGCCGAGTCTGGCCTTTGACCGGGCCTGCATAGTCTCAACGGCATTTGACAACGCGGGAGCCATCTCGATCCAGGCAACCTCGTCTTTTGAGGACCAAGTCTTTCCCAGCTTGATCAGTCCCGTCATTACTACGGCACTCAGGCTTGAGCCTGAGGTCCGCGCAATTGTTTTTGCAATCCGTATTAGGCTCTCGCCGACGTCATCCGGATAAATGCTCTCCTCGGCAAGCAACGCCTGTGAAACTGTCGCCAAGGTAGTGCCCATGTCACCGTCACCACCCGCAGCATCAAGCTTGTTAAATCGATCTTTGCTCTCGACGAGCGCTAGTGCGACGCGCCGCATCGCCGCGCCGACATCCGATCCCGTGAAGATGGTCGCCATCACGCTCTCCACAGGGGACATTGGGCAGGAGCATTCAACAAACCGAGCAGTTCATCGTCGACCTGCATAACGCTCACCGAGGCGCCCGCCATTTCCATTGAAGTCACGTATTCACCAGCAAGTGAGTAGGCGATTTTCAGACCCGCTGCCTCAAGCAGCTGGGCCACTTTGCGGTACACGATATAAAGTTCATCCAGCGGTGTGGCGCCAAGACTGTTGACTAGTACCGCTACCTTGGTCCCCGCTACGGGTTTGAGATCGTCCAACAGTCGCTCGACCATCTCTGCGGCAATTTCGTCAGCGGGTTTAAGCGCCCCGCGCCACAATCCTTTCTCACCATGAATGCCCATACCCATTTCAATGGCATCTTCTTCAAGATGAAAGGTCGGCTCGCCCGCCTGCGGTACTGTGCAGGCCGATAGCGCTACCCCTATGGACCGGCATCCAGCCATCGCCTTTTCGGTCACGGCTTTCACCTCGGGTAGACTAAGTCCCCTTTCCGCCGCAGCTCCGGCAACTTTGAACGCGAAGATGATTCCAGCCACACCACGGCGCGTATCGGCTCGATCCTTGTCTGCACTGGCAACGTCATCGGCCACAATTACGGTGGCGCAGTCCTTGCCCTCAGCGGTCAACATGTCATTGACCATGCCAAACACCATAGTGTCGCCGCCATAGTTGGCAATGACCGACAGCACGCCGCCGCCGCGGTCAGCTGCGTTCAGGCTCTCGGATATATCGTCGTACGACGGGCCGGCGAACACATGCCCGACAGCGCAGGCATCCAGCAGTCCTTCTCCGACATACCCGGCAAACAGCGGCAAGTGGCCAAAGCCACCGCCGGAAACAACTCCAACCTTGCCCCGGGCCTTTTTCTTGGCCCGTTCAACGACCCGGCCGTTGCTGCCGGAAATCTTGTAGGCGCGGTGCGCCAAGCTCATCCCCGCCAGCGCTTCATCCACGTATTTCTCAGGACTGTTGATCAGCTTTTTCATGTTCTCGCTCTGCCAGTCGATCGTTTGAGTACTTGTCCAGCGGGGCCACAAGCCACCCGCAGTTTTTTCAAAGACCCTCGCGACCCGGTGGGCCCATCATCGGCCATAGGTAGGTGCGGAGGTTCGCCAGGTTGTGGAATTCAGCGGTAAACTTCATTGGCGCTGCAACCCCGGCGGTGGCACAAATAGGCCGCCACGCTCACGTTCCAGCGTCCGTCCGATCCGAAGTGCCAAGGCATCGTCGAATTTTCTGACAACAATCTGCAGGCCAGCTGGCAGGCCATTTGATGTCACTCCGACCGGGACCACTAGGCTGGCGAGATCGAGATAGTTCACCAGTCTTCCAAAATGATTGGGAGGCTGGCTTTCGTCTACCTCGGCAAGCGGTACGGGACTTCGATGCGAGCCAGGCGCTACGAACGCGTCAAATCCTGCTGCCG
>NZ_AYVL01000051.1 GCF_000502835.1 Mesorhizobium sp. LSJC280B00 | reverse complement strand
CGCGACTGCGGGCCGCCGGTCGTCCGGTGCCCCCGCGGAGGGCCAGCCGCGACAGCAGCGATACGGCCGTGAGCGGAAAAGCAAGCTGAGCAAAAACCGCGGCCGAAGGCCGAGCCTGCGACCGCAGGCCGCCGGTCGTCCGGCGCCCCCGCGGAGGCCAGCCGCGCTAGCGGCGATACGGCCGTGAGCGAACTATGCCGCCTTCTTCTTCGGCTGGATCAGCCCGCGCTCGACCAGCAGCTCGGCGATCTGCACCGCATTGAGTGCCGCGCCCTTGCGCAGATTGTCGGAGACGATCCACATCGACAGGCCGTTGTCGATGGTCGAATCCTCGCGGATGCGCGAGATGAAGGTGGCGTCCTCGCCGGCCGATTCCAGCGGCGTGATGTAGCCGCCGTCCTCGCGCTTGTCGATGACCTGGCAGCCCGGCGCCTCGCGCAGGATCTCGCGCGCCTCATCGGCGGTGATCGGCTTCTCGAACTCGATGTTGACCGCTTCCGAATGGCCGATGAACACCGGCACGCGCACGCAGGTCGCCGTCAGCTTGATCTTCGGATCGAGCATCTTCTTGGTCTCGGCCACCATCTTCCACTCTTCCTTGGTGAAGCCGTCGTCGAGGAAGACGTCGATATGCGGGATGACGTTGAAGGCGATACGCTTGGTGAACTTCTTGACGTCGACCTGGTCGGCGACAAACACCGCGCGCGTCTGCGTGAACAATTCGTCCATGCCTTCCTTGCCGGCGCCGGAGACCGACTGGTAGGTGGCGACGACGACGCGCTTGATGGTGGCCGCGTCATGCAGCGGCTTCAGCGCCACGACCAGCTGCGCCGTCGAGCAGTTCGGGTTGGCAATGATGTTCTTGCGCGTGAACAGCGAGATCGCATCCGGGTTCACTTCCGGAACGATCAGCGGCACGTCCTGGTCGTAGCGGAAGGCCGACGAATTATCGATGACGACGCAGCCCTGCTTGCCGATCTTCGGCGACCATTCCTTGGAGACGTTGCCGCCGGCCGACATAATGCAGATGTCGGTATCTGAAAAATCATATTGGTCGAGCGCTCTGACCTTCAGCGTGCGGTCGCCGAACGACACTTCCGTGCCCTGGCTGCGCCGCGAGGCCAGCGCCACCACCTCGCTCACCGGAAAGCCGCGCTCTTCGAGTATGTTGAGCATTTCCCGGCCCACATTGCCCGTGGCGCCGACGATCGCAACCTTGAAACTCATCGAAATCTCCTGTCCCTCTCCGCTCGTTTTCTGGAGAAAACCCGCCGGCCGATGCGGGTTTCAACCCCCGGGCCGGACCCGGGAGAGGGTGGTTAGGCCAAGGGAATCAGACCGTTTTGGTGGTCGTTTTGCCGGTTTTTTTGAGCAAGAACGTGATTTTGCTGGAACGAGGAGACGCAGCGACGCGCCCGGCCCAATGGTTCGCATTGGGGCCGGGGATGTCGAAGGCAGAAGGCGCCATCAAAAGGCCGCGCATCGAAAACTATCCCGTTCGGTGCCGGCTTTTACGCGGTTTACGTCTAGAGTCAATCGCAACCAGGCCGACCCGCCCGCCCTGTACAATGACGGCGGCACCAAGTACGAACGAGCATCGTCTGGCTCGTGGCGCCCGTCTGTGGCGCTTGCCGACATTTGACCCGTCGCCGGGTATTCAGAATCCGAATTTCGAAAGAGCAAGATGTCCAATTTCGAAGCTATTGTTCCCGCGCTGGCAAAGGCGCTGGAAAAACGCGGCTATGTCGAGCTGACGCCGGTGCAGAACGCCGTTCTCGAGCTTGGCCAGGCCGATGCGCTGGTTTCGGCCCAGACCGGCTCCGGCAAGACCGTCGCCTTTGGTCTGGCTTTGGCGCCGACCCTTCTCGATGGCGCGGAGCACTTTTCCCACGCGGCGGCACCCCTGGCGCTGGCCGTGGCGCCGACGCGGGAGTTGGCCCTGCAGGTAACGCGCGAGCTGGAATGGCTCTACGAACTGACCGGCGCCACGGTGGCGTCCTGCGTCGGCGGCATGGACATGCGCACCGAACGGCGCGCGCTGGAGCGCGGCGCCCATATCGTCGTGGGCACGCCCGGCCGCCTGCGCGATCACATCACCCGCAATTCGCTCGACATGTCGGCGCTCAAGGCAGTGGTGCTCGACGAGGCCGACGAGATGCTCGATCTCGGCTTTCGCGAGGATCTGGAATTCATCCTCGATGCCGCACCCGCCGATCGCCGCACGCTGATGTTTTCCGCGACCGTGCCGCGCTCCATCGCCACGCTGGCCAAGGGCTACCAGCGCGATGCTGTGCGCATCTCGGCCTCCGGTGAGGAAAAGCAGCATCTCGACATCGAATACCGGGCGCTGAGCGTCGCCCAGGCGGACCGCGAAAACGCCATCATCAACGTGCTGCGCTATTACGAGGCCAAGAACGCGCTGGTGTTCTGCAACACGCGCGCCGCCGTCAACCATTTGACGGCGCGCTTCAACAATCGCAACTTTTCCGTCGTGGCGCTGTCCGGCGAGCTTAGCCAGAACGAGCGCAGCCACGCGCTACAGGCGATGCGCGACGGCCGCGCCAAGGTCTGCATCGCCACCGACGTCGCGGCACGCGGCATCGACCTGCCCAATCTCGAGCTGGTGATCCATGCCGACCTGCCGACCAACCCGGAAACGCTCCTGCACCGAAGCGGACGCACGGGCCGTGCGGGACGCAAGGGCGTCAGCGCGCTGATCGTGCCCAATAGTGCCCGCAGGCGCACCGAGCGGCTGCTGCAAAGTGCCGGCCTTGCGGCAACCTGGGCGAGCCCGCCGTCGGCCGACGACGTGATACGGCGCGACGACGAGCGCATTCTCGCTGATCCGGTCTTCAGCGAGCCTATGAAGGATGAGGAGCGCGGCTTCGTCGAGGCGCTTCTCGATCAGCACGGGCCCGAACAGGTAGCCGCCGCCTTCGTGCGGATGTGCCGCTCCAGCCACTCGGCGCCGGAGGATCTTCTCGACGTGGCACCGTTCACGCCGTCGGGCGAAAAATTTGCGCGCCGGGACGAGGCACCGAGCCGCCGCGACGATTTCGGCGACAGCGTCTGGTTCTCGCTGTCGGTCGGACGCCGGCAGAATGCCGAGCCACGCTGGCTGATCCCGATGCTGTGCCGGACAGGCGGCATTTCCAAGCGCGAGATCGGCGCCATCAAGATGCAGCAGGAGGAAACCTTCGTGCAGATCGCGGCGGACTGGGCCGAGCGTTTCCTCGCTGCGATCGGCCCCGACCGCAAGCTGCAGGGCAACATTGCGGTCAAGCGGCTGGACGGCACGCCGGATTTGTCGCGGGCCGGCTATCAGGAACCACGACCCGACAAGAAGCCGCACCGCGGCAAGCGCACCTTCGATCAGAACACGCCCAAATTCGAGAAGCGCGCACCGGACGACCAGCGCCCGGCATTCGAGGCGAAGCCCTGGGGCGGGAAACCGGCCAAGGCGAAGTTCGAAGGCGGACCTGCGAAACACAAGAAATCGAAGAAACGGCCAGGGTAAATAGCCAGCACTCTCCATTTCCGCACGCCCCTTGCGGTCTGCCGGAACTTTGCACAGTCTGGGGCGGGGAAATGGGGGTGGGCAGGACATGCGCGGCGTAGTTCTTCATTACGACGAAGACCAGGGTTTCGGCTTCATCACCGGAGCCGACGGCAACCGCTACACTTTGGCGCGCGAAGATTTGCGCCGCGAAGCATCGGTTGCCGGAGGTACGACCGTCGAATTCCAGCCGGCTGGCGGACGGGCACGCGATGTTTTTTCGATCCGCGCCCAACCTGCCAGTGCGCCCGCCGACGCCTCCACTGCAACCGCCGCCCCAACTCAGGCCGGCAATGCGCCCGCGGCACGTCAGCCGCAACATTTCGGCCGTTCCGCTGAACAAAGCCCGGCCGAATCGGCCGGCCTGTGGAGCTACTTCTGGCGGGGTCTGACCGAGAATTACTTCAACTTCGCCGGCCGTGCCCGCCGCAAGGAATATTGGGGCTACTGCCTGTTCTGGACGGTCGCGCTGATCGTGGTCATAGGCATCGGCCTCTTCATCGACCACGCCATGGGCAATCTCGATGAATTGCCGGCAGTGACGGTCGGCCTTTGCGGCCTCTTCCTGCTGGCGACCGCCCTGCCGTGGTTCGGTCTCAACGTGCGTCGCCTGCACGATATCGGCCTGACAGGGTGGCTCTTCCTGCTGATCCTGGTCCCGACCTTCGGCAGCCTGATCATCCTGGTCTTCGCGCTGATCCCGACCCAGCCCCGCGAGAACCAGTGGGGTCCGGTGCCGGAGGGAATCAAGACCGCATAATCCCACCTGAGTTGGTTCTGCTAGCTAAAGCTGATTGTGTTCGCTCAAGGCGATGCGTTCGATGATCTTGAAGTCCTTCGCGGAATGACCACGAAGGGTCTTCTTGTGGGTCTGGATCGTTTCCGTCCCGACAACCTCGAATGTAGACCCTTCATAGGCGATTTCGCAGTCGACCACCCTATCCGGCCAAAGCCAGATCAAGAGACACAACTCGTATTGATCGGGAATGATTTTTATCAGGTAGAAATCGCTCTTTTTCGACCTGATATCGTTCGCAGATGAACTGCAGCAATGGCGCGAGGCGTTGATCGCCGCGAAACTCAGCCTGGCGTTCGTACTCATCGAGAAGATCCCTTTCAATGGCGCGCTGCACCTCACCCATACACCTGTCACCCCAAAAATTTGGCGATGATCGCATCGCCCATCTCAGCGGTGCCGACCTCGGTCATCCCCGGCGAATGAATATCCCTGGTGCGCAAGCCCTGATCGAGCACGGCGGCGATCGCGCCTTCCAGCCGGTCGGCCTCATCAACCATGCCGAAGGAATAGCGCATGCACATGGCGAAGGAGGCGATCATGGCGATCGGATTGGCGATACCCTTGCCGGCGATGTCGGGCGCCGAGCCGTGCACCGGCTCGTAGAGCGCCTTGCGCTTTTTTGTCTTCGCATCCGGCGCGCCGAGCGAGGCCGACGGCAGCATGCCGATCGAGCCGGTCAGCATGGCGGCGATGTCGGACAGCATGTCGCCGAACAGATTGTCGGTGACGATGACGTCGAACTGCTTCGGCCAGCGCACCAGCTGCATGCCGCCAGCATCGGCCAACATGTGATCAAGCTTGACGTCGGCATACCTGGCCTTGTGCGTCTGGGTGACGACCTCGTTCCACAGCACGCCCGACTTCATCACATTGCGCTTTTCCATCGAGGTGACGTGGTTCTTGCGCGTGCGCGCCAATTCGAAGGCAACGCCCGAAATGCGCTCGATCTCGAACGTATCGTATATTTGGGTGTCGATGCCGCGCTTCTGGCCGTTGCCGAGGTCGATGATCTGCTTAGGCTCGCCGAAATAGACGCCGCCGGTGAGCTCGCGCACGATCAGGATATCGAGCCCCTCGACCACCTCCTGCTTCAGCGAGGAGGACGCCGCCAGCGCCGGATAGCAGATTGCCGGTCTGAGATTGGCAAACAGCTCCATGTCCTTGCGCAGCCGCAGCAGACCCGCCTCCGGGCGCACCTCGTAAGGCACCGCATCCCATTTCGGTCCGCCGACAGCGCCGAACAGCACCGCGTCCGACGCCATTGCCTTGGCCATGTCGGCATCGGAAATCGCCGCGCCATGCGCGTCATAAGCGCAGCCGCCGACAAGGCCCTCATCGGTGACGAAATCGCTGCCGAGCTTGTCGTTCATGGCGGAAATCAGCTTCTTCACCTCGGCCATCGCCTCGGGGCCGATGCCGTCGCCGGCAAGCAGGAGAAGATTTTTCGAAGCCATGAGAACCGTTCCAATCGTTTAGCGCATGAACGCGGCCTTGCTAAACGCCAAGCAGCCGGCGCGCAAGCCCGCGGTTCAGAGCATCGGACCCAAAGGTGGAAACCGGTTTGGGAGAATCCGATGCTCAAGACAAAACGCCTACAGATGCGAAAGGATATTGACCAGCCTGCCGAACGGGTCGCGTACGAAGAAGCGCCGCACGCCCCAGGGTTCGTCCGCCGGACCGTATTCGATGGCAAAGCCGGCCGTCCTCATGCTTTCAAGCGCGGCATCGACGTCGTCGACTTCGATAGAGATGTCCGGCACCGGCGTTCCTGATCCCCCTTCGGCCATGAAACTGACCTGCACGGACATCGTCTCTTGCGAGCCATAGGTAGAGATCCAGCCCATATCCATCTTGAGATCGAGGCCGAGCACATCCTGATAGAAGGGTTTTGCCGCCGCGATATCCTGCGTGTCTATGTTTGCAACGATGCGCCTGACCTTCACCATGGGCCGATCCTCGTGCTAACCGTGTCGTTTTCGCAACCGTGACAGGCATCAGGCTGTGCGCCGCAGCGCCGTCACCTCGATCTCGATCTTCATCTCCGGCTTGTTGAGCTGGCACACGATCATCGTTGCCGCCGGCCTGATCTCGCCAAAGGCCTCGCCGAGGATCGGGAACACCACATCCACGAAAGCCGCATCGGTGATATAGTAATGTGCCCGCACCACATCGGCCACGTCGAAACCGCCGTCCCCGAGCGCCTTGGCGATCGTCGCCAAGCAATTGCGCGTTTGTGCCTCTACGGTCTCCGGCATCGACATGGTCGCATAATCGTAGCCGGTCGTTCCGGACACGAAACACCAGTCGCCCTGCACCACGGCGCGCGAATAGCCGGCGGTGTTCTCGAAGGGCGAACCGGTGGAGATCAGTTTTCGCATAGGTCCTCCTTTTTTGCAGCGTAGGCGGTTTGGCGAAAGCGGCGGTGACGGCCGATCTCCCCCCAAGTGGGGAGATGTCCGGGGCGCGCGAAAGATCGCGGCAGAACGATTTCTAATTCGCCGACCCCAGCGCCTTGTCCAGCGCTTCCTTGACGTCGGCCGGCCATGTACTCACCGCCGGCCACGCGTCCGGCTCGGGCTTGTCGCCGCGGCGGGCGAAATAGAGCTTCTGGTTGACCGGGTCGACCGCCATGAAGCCGTCATTGCCGCCGCAATCATGCGGCACGCAGCCGCTGGCAAAAAAGGCGCCCGACGCGGTTTTTTCCGTGCCGCCGCCGACCAGCAGGCTGGTCGCCATGTCGGGCATGTCCCTGCCAAGCAGTGTCTCGGCTAGTTTGTAGACCGCTTCATTGTGGAAGGCGTCGATGATGTTGTCGTATTTCGACGGATCGACGTCCTTCCAGTCGGTGCCCGGCTCCGGCATGTAGGTCAGATTGCCGGAAATCGTCAGTCCGGCCGTCGGCGACCATTGCAGCGCCGGCTTGGAATCGCCCGGCAAAAGATAGGGTACGAAATAGACGGCGCTGTCGGAGATCGCGGCCGGCGGCGCGCCGCATTCATCCTGCTCGACCGTGACCGTCTGGATCGTGCCGCCTTCCGGCTTCCAAACGATCACCTTGGCTGGGCCGCATTGATTGCCGCCGTCGCCGACATCGACCAGCGCCACCTTGACGCCGCCGACCTCGACGATCTTGTCGAAGAAGACGTCGTAATTGCGCGCCAGTTCCTTGCCGTCGAAGGCGAGTACCCGTTCCCCGTACTCTTCCTCCTGAGTGATGGTCAGCTGGCCGCCCTCGAACGGGATCGGCGCCTGTTTGTCATTGTCGGCTAGGGCCGCATTGCTCAACGCGCCCTGGTCGGCGGCCCCGCCGGACGAATCGTCAGCCGGCACGAGCACCATGTCGGTCTGTGCATGCGCCCCTGCCACCGGCATCAGAATCCACGCCAGCGCGCAGGCCCCGGCAAGAAGCGAACGTGTCATGACTGTCCCCTCCGTTCAGCCGCCACGAACCCGGCCTGTCGCGGCCAGGTCATCCTACCGCTCAGGCCCAGGGCCGCAGCTCGGCGTTCTTCTTCTCGAACGAAGCGATGGCGCCGGCCTTCTCCATGGTCAGGCCGATATCGTCGAGGCCGTTCAAGAGGCAGTGGCGCTTGAATTCGTCGAGGTCGAACTTGACCACGCCGCCGTCCGGCCCGCGGATTTCCTTGGCTTCGAGATCGACCGACAGCGTCGCGTTGGAACCGCGCGAGGCATCGTCCATCAGCTTCTCCAGGTTTTCCGGGCTGACGGTGATCGGCAAGATGCCGTTCTTGAAGCAGTTATTGTAGAAAATGTCAGCGAACGAGGTCGAGATGACGCAGCGGATGCCGAAATCGAGCAGCGCCCACGGCGCATGTTCCCGGCTCGAGCCGCAGCCGAAATTGTCGCCGGCGACCAGGATCTGCGCCTTGCGGTAGGCCGGCTTGTTGAGCACGAAGTCCGGGTTTTCCGAGCCGTCGTCCTTGTAACGCATTTCGGCGAACAGGCCGGTGCCGAGCCCCGTGCGCTTGATCGTCTTGAGATAATCCTTGGGGATGATCATGTCGGTGTCGACATTGACGATCGGCATCGGCGCGGCGACACCGGTGAGCTTGGTGAATTTTTCCATGGTTCTTGCCCGTCTTCTTCTCGTTGCGGGGAATTGCTGGCGCTCGGTTTACACAATGCCGCGGGCAAATAAAAGACGGCTGTTTTTGGACTTCCGTCGTCGATCGAAACACAAAATCGGTACAAAACAGCTTCAAAACCACCAGCCCATGGTGCACTTTTGTCGACATGACAACGCGATCCACGATCCTTTACGCCAGCGAACCGGGCCTCGGCATCACCGAGTTCCGCCGCGTTCTGGTGGAATCCGGCCTCGGCGAGACACGGCCCGTCGATGATCATGCCCGTTTGAAGGCGATGCTCACGAGTGCCGCCCTGGTGCTCACCGCGCGCATCGATGCACCGGGCAAGCCGCTGGTTGGTGTCGCTCGCGGCGTCACCGACTTTTCCTGGGTCTGCTATATCTCCGAGCTCGCTGTTTCTGCATCGGCGCAAGGGCTGGGTATCGGCAAGGGCCTGATGGATGAGGCACGCCGGCAACTCGGACCTTCCGTTGCCATCAGCCTGATCTCCATGCCCGACGCCGTCGGCTTCTATGAGCGTATCGGCATGGAGCGCATGCCCAACGCATTCTGGTTCGGCCGCAAGCGCTGAAATCCACTCCCAGCGACCTCAACCCGCGCATTCTTGGCTAGGGTTCTGCCTCTTGACATGCAACCAAATGGTTGCATATTAGAGTCATGAGCATGGATGCCGTCTTTCGCGCCTTGGCCGACCCGACACGCCGGCGATTGCTGGACAGCCTTCATGCCAGGAACGGGCAGACGCTGAACGCGCTGTGCGGTGAGATGGACATGACGCGCCAGGCGGTGACCAAGCATCTGGCGATCCTGGAAGAAGCAAACCTCGTCACCACCATCCGCAAGGGACGCGAGAAGCAACATTATCTGAATCCGGTTCCCATCAACGAGATCGCCGAACGCTGGATCGGCAAATTCGAGCGGGGACGACTGGGCGCCCTCAGCGATTTGAAGAAACGCCTCGAAAGGGAAGACTGATGAGCAACATTTTCGTTTATGTCACCTACATCCGCACCTCGCCCGAAAAACTCTGGCAAGCACTGACCGAGCCGGAGTTCCAGCGGCAATATTTCCTCGGCGCCCAGATGCTAAGCGACTGGAAACAAGGTTCGGCGTGGAAGATGGTTTACACCGACGGCCGCGTCACCGACAGCGGCGAGGTCCTCGAGATCGATCCACCCAAGCGCATCGTGCTCAAATGGCGCAACGAGTTGATGCCCGAGGTCAAGGCGGACGGCTACACACGCTGCACCTTCGCCATCGAGCAGGAGGGCGAGATGATGAAGCTCGCCATCACACACGAAGCCGATGGACCGCACAAGCTGCTTGGCCATGTGGCGAACGGCTGGCCGCTCATCCTGTCCAGCCTGAAGAGCTTGCTCGAAACCGGCAAAGGCCTGTCGCGCCCGGCATCGAAGGCTTGAGGTCGTTTCGATAGCGAAACGTTTCTGGAGGACAGGTAATGCACGGTTCCGCGGTGCACAGCATGACCAATGGCGAGACCGTCATGGCGAGCGCCGATGTTTGCGCGCCGCCCGAGCGGATATTTGACGCGCTCGTTACACGCGAGGTCGAGCGCTGGTGGGGGTCCGCCAGGACCTACCGGATGACCGGATGGGCGGCCGACCTCCGCGTCGGCGGCCGCTGGAGCGTCACCGTCGAGACGGCGGCCGGCAGACACCTGCCCGCCAGTGGCGAATTCCTGGAGATCGAAGAGCCGCGCCGGATCGTGCAGACGCGCAGATACGACTGGGATCATCCGACGCTTGGCCGCCGCGAAACCAAAGTCGCCTGGCTGCTGGAGCCGATCGCCGGCGGCACGCGCGTCACCATCTGCCATGGCGGCTTTGCCGGCCTCGCTGACGCTGCAACAGAGCACGCGGAAGGCTGGGGTAGGGTGCTGGGCTGGCTTCAGGCGTATCTTGGTGCAGGCGGCTTGGTGGCGGCCTAACCCAACGGTAGCATCCCTTCGCGCAAGCGTTAAATTACATTCAATTCCCGGAACGGCCGCCCGTCGGCGATCCGGCTGTACCCGAACGCCGAGCAATCCACCGTGCGATAGCCGCCATGCACGATCAGTTCGGCCAGCGCCTTGCCGACCGCCGGAGCCTGCTGCAAGCCGTGGCCGGAAAACCCGTTGGCGAAGAGGAAATTGCCGACCTCGGGATGCGGGCCGATCACCGCGTTCTGGTCGAGCGTGTTGTAGTCGTAATGGCCGACCCAGGCGCGCGTCGGCTTGATCGCCTCGAAGGCTGGAATGCGGCCCGCCAGCACCGGCCAGATCACCTCTTCGAACAGCGGCCAGTCGGCGTCGAAGTCGGCGGGGTCGGCCGGTCCTTCGCCCTCTTCCGGCTCGGCGCCGCCGGTGATGTAGACCGAGCCCTCCGGCCGGACATAGATGCCGCTCGGGTCGACCAGCAGCGGCATGTCCTCATATTTTTCGCGCGCCTCGAAAACGAAGACATTGCGCTTGCGCGGCTCCACCGGCAGCGCCAGCCCGGCCATTGCCGCCACCTTGCCGGCATTCGGCCCGGCGGCGTTAACGACGGTGCCGGCCTCGAGCCGCTCGCCATTGTCGAGGGTCACACCGGCGACGCGCTTCCCCTGCCGCTCGATACCGGTCACCGACGCCGTGATGAAATCGATGTTCTTGCTTCGCAGTGCCTTGCGGAACAGCATCAGCATCGCATGCGCGTCGAACCAGCCTTCGCCGCTGCGGCCATAGGCGCCGGCGGAAATGCCCTCGACCGACAGCCACGGAAAGCGGCGGACGAGCGCCTCCGCATCCTCGAGCAGGATGTCGGCGCCCTCGGCCATCTGCGCTTCGTGGTTGGCCCGCAGGATAGGCAGCCCGTTTTCGCCGGCAAGGATGAGATAACCGCCTTCGCGAAAGCCGATATCGGCGTCCGCGCCAAACTCTTCCTTGAGCCGCCGGAACAGTTTCAGCGTGAATTGCGACAGACGGATGTTTTCCGGGATCGAAAACTGCTGGCGGATGGAGGCGCAGGACAGCGTCGTCGCGGCATGAGAAAATTGCGGGTCGCGCTCGACAAGCGCGATCGAGCCCGAAAACCCTTCCTCGCGCAGATAATAGGCGACCGAGGAGCCGACGATGGCTCCGCCGATGATGACGATGTCGTAATGCACCTTTTCGCCCTTCCGATCTGAACCGCCGAGTCACGCCGCCGGCAGGATGATCTCGAAGCGCGTGCCGCTCGCCGAGTCAACCTGCCGGATCGTGCCATCATGCGCTTTCAGGAGGGCCAGCACGATGCCGAGGCCCATGCCGGTGCCGCCGGAATCGCGGCGCGTGGTGAAGAACGGCTCGAAGATGCGGCCTCGGTTGCTGGGCGAAATGCCGGCGCCGTCGTCAGCGACCACGATGGTGGCCTTGCCGTCCGCTTTTGCGGCTGTGACCGATACCAGCGTCGCGCCGTGCCGCGCCGAATTGTCGATGAGATTGGCCAGCACGATCGCAGCGTTTTCGGCCGATATGCGCAGACCGATCTCGGTGCCCGCATCGACGCGCACCGCCAGCCTGTCGTCGGCCGGCAGCAGCGCCAGTGCCGCACCGAGCGACGTGTTTTCGCCGCTCGGCTCGAGATTTTCGGCGCGCGCCAGGTCGAGCAGGCGGCGCACCAGAAGGTTGAGCCGGCCGGCATCGGTGACGATATTGTCCGAAAACCGCCGCCGCTCGGCCTCGTCCATCGCGCTGCCCGAATCGCGCAGCAGTTCGGCGGCCCCCTGGATCGCCGTCAGCGGCGATTTGAGCTCGTGCGAGACGTGGGTGGCAAAGGTCTGGATGCCGTCGGAGCGTGCGTGCAGCTTTTCGGCCATGTCGAGGAAAGCAGCAGAGAGTTCACCCATTTCGCGCGTGCCGTGGTGATCGAGCGGCCTGATCGCCGCGCGGTCGCCGGCGGCGATGCGTTTCGTGCGTTCCATCAGCGCATAGATCGGACGGCTGACGGCGCGCAGGAAGACCAGCCCGATCAGCAGCGCGCCGCCGAGGATGGCGATTGCCGCCAGCGCCACCTTGCCGCGCTCGCCATAGAGATGCTTGACGATGTTGTTCGGCGTCCGCGACAGATAGACGACGCCGGCGACCTTGCCGGAGACCGCAACCGGCATGGCGACGAAGACGCGAACCTTGGTGCCGCGGCTGACCGAATAGAGCGGCGGCGACGGCTGGTCGGGAACCCGCAGCCTGAGCGCGCTGGCGTAGCGGCCGGCAAGCGCTGCGCGAACCTCTTCGACAGCCGCGAGCGACAGGCCGGCCTCCTCACGGCCGGCGATGACCACGCCCCTGGGATCGAGCAGCCGGAAGCCGGCGAGCGTGGTCTTCTGCGTCTCGGCAAGAATGCCCCTCAGGCGTGCGCCGATTGCAGCGAAGGCGGGATCGGCGCTGGCCGCGGTGGCCGCGGGCCGGGTCGGCAGGATCCTGTCGGACGCAAGATCGAGGCGCGGTTCGATCGGCTGGTAGGGAGAAGCCCGATCGCTGGTGTTGGGTGAAGGCACGGGTGCGCCGAGCTTTTCCGGGGCAAGGCCGGCCTCACGGACCTCTTGCGCATAGATCGCGCCAAGGGCGGCACCTTGTGCGATCAGCTCGGCCTCGGTCTGCCTGATCAGCTGGTTCTCGTAGAGCCGGAAGAAGAACAGGCCGGCCAGCGGCAGCGCCATCACCATGATCAGGATGGCAATGACGACCGTGGCAAGCCGTGGCCGCCATTTGCTGCCAATCCATTTTTGGGCGCTCAACTCCCGCATCGGCCGAGCCGGAAGCCGACGCCATGCACGGTCTCGATCGCATCAACGCAGCCGACGGCCGCCAGCTTGGCGCGGATGTTGCGGATATGACTATCGACGGTGCGGTCTGCGACATGGATATTGGCCGCATAGGCGTTGGCCATCACCATGTCGCGGCCAAGCACATGCGCCGGCCGCGCCAAAAAGCCTTTCAGGATCGCGAATTCGATCGACGTCAGCGCCAGCGGCTTGCCGTCGAAGCTGGCTGTATGGCTTGCCGGAACCAGCAACAGTCTGCCATGCGAGAATTGCCGGTCGTCGGCTGGTTCCGGCGTGGGCCGAGCGCGGCGCAGAATGACGTTGACGCGGGCGACCAGCTCGCGCGGGCTGAACGGCTTGATGACATAATCATCGCCGCCCATCTCCAGCCCGAGGACGCGGTCGATCTCTTCATCCCGCGCGGACAGGAACAGCACCGGCAGGTCGGATGTGTGGCGCAGCCGCCGGCACACTTCCAGCCCGTCCATTTCCGGCATGCCGATGTCGAGCACGACGAGATCGGGCGCATGGCGCTCTATCGCCTGCAAGGCAGCCGCGCCGTCCGGCACCGCCAGCGTTTTCATGCCGGCCTTTTCCAGCGCGAAGCAGATGATTTCGCGAATGTGCGGGTCGTCGTCGGCGACCAGTATGTGGTGCGGCATCAAATCAGCGGCCCGGCATGAAGGGTTCGGACATCGGAGGAACCACGAACGGGCCACGCCTGTCGAGGGCGCGGTTGAGCCGCCAGTCACGAAAGCTCCAGCCCCGCCAGTTTTCCTGACCGGCGCGGAAGCGTGCTTCGTCCTGTGCATACCAGCCGGCGAGTTCGCGGATGGAGGCATCCTCCGCGGAAACCGTCCTGCTCTGGTGCCGGACGAAGCGATCGAGCGCCGGCAAGGCGCCGGGCCCGAGCGAGCGCAGGTACCAGACGTCGAGATGGGTGCCTTGGCCGGTCATTTCGAAGCAATGGTCGACATTGTAGTTGGCGATCAGCGCGGCAAAGTTGATGAACGAGCAGGCATAGAGCGTCGCCGATAGCGTCAGAAGATTGGCGGAAAGCAGCCATTCGTTGGACTTTTCGCGCGCGATGCGGGCTGTGATCAGGACAAGGCCCGCCGCCACCAGCCCCATCCAGACGAAGGCGGCGACACGCCAATAGGTCAGCGCATAGATACCGATATAGAGATCGAGCCGCAGGATCGACGAGATCACCAGGAGGATGTTCTGCGCCACCCAGGCATAAACCAGCCGGCGGATGAGCGGATCACCGGAGGTCGCACTTCCCGGCCGCAGCGCCGCCAGCACGAAGCCGGCGGCCAGCAGCGCCGTGACGATCAGCGGATAAGCGCCGCGATGCGCGTAGGTGGCATAGGTCAGCCCGTCGGGAAGCGCGATGCCGCCCCACAGATAGGTGGCGTCGAGTGCGCTCTGCACCGCGAACAGGATGTTGAAGACGACGAGCGCGCGGAGGATAGCGGCCTTGCCGAAGACGATGTCCTCGATGGTGGGACTTATGGCTGGCCTCGTAGGTGTGCTGGCAGGCGTTCCCAACCGGGGAATATGCCGGAGAAACCGCGGCAGGCGCGGCCGCAGAAAGGCCCATAGGCCGACGAGCACGGACAGCCAGAAGGCAAGACGCGGCAACTGCGTGAGGTTGAGCAGGGCGAAGAGATCAATCAGTGAAAACCAGTATTCGATGACCGGATTGGCGGCGCCGAACAGCGCGAGAAACACTGCGCCGAGGCCCAGCGGCATGACCCAGACGGCGATCGCCGCAAGGCGCACGCGCCGCCGGCCAAGCCGCCGCGCCGCCATGCGCCAGCGGAAGAAATCCAGGACGAGCCGAAATGGCGTTGCAAGCAGGAACAGCGAGAGTTGGCCGGCAATACGGGCAAGGCCGCGCCGCAACCGTCCGGCCAGTGAAAGCGCGAAGATGGCCGTCGCCGCCAGCGCGATCGAGACGGACAGTGCGCTGACATTTTCCACAAGCGGCAGCAGCGCCATAAACAGCGCAACCGGCTTGAACCAGAACCTGCCATCGTTGAAGGCGCCGAGAGGATGGAGAGCCATGCTCGCCGCTGCAATCGCAACGCCGAACAGGAAAAGCGTGATGCCCGCCGGTTGGCCATAGAAGAAAAAATCGGCCAGCGCGACGAGCAGGACGGCAACGCCGAAGCGGTTGCAATAGCTCGGCGCCGCCGAGAGGAATACTGTCATGATCGGGCTTTCTCGGCGGCTTTGATGCGGCCGGTGGGCGGGGATTTCCGGACGAAAGGGAGGAGGTTTACCGAAGTCCGGGGCGGATCGACGAGCCACCAGCTTTCGCGGCGAAGCCGGTATGGCAGGGACCAACGGGAGTTCGTTCGCTCTTGCATGCCGCCCTTGTCGCATCCGGTCGGGTGGCAAGCGGGGCGGAGACGAGGAGATTTTCCGAAATTGCGTGCAGTTTTTATGCACGGCTTGCCTCGGCCGGCTGCAGACGGCATAGATCGGAGATGACCACCGAAAGCTACCGCCCGCGCCGCTCGGTGCTTTACGTCCCGGCTTCGAACGACAAGGCGCTGGCCAAGATCCAATCGCTGGCCTGCGATACCGTCGTCATCGATCTCGAGGACGCCGTCGCCCCGGCCGACAAGCCTTCCGCGCGCGAAAAGCTGGCGGCGATTTTCGCCGGCCATTCCAACCGGCGCTGCGAGATGGTGGTGCGCATCAATGCGCTGTCGAGCGAATGGGGCGCCGACGATCTGCCGGCCGCGGCAAAATGCACGCCCGACGCCATCCTGCTGCCCAAGGTCGACACGCCGCGCGACATCCTCGAGGCCGGCGACGTGCTCGACGACAATTTTATCGCGGACGAGGTCAAGCTGTGGGCGATGATCGAGACGCCCAAGGCGCTGCTCAATATCGGGCCGATCGCCGAGCTCGGCCGCGACCCAGCCTCTCGCCTGGTTTGTTTCGTTGCCGGAACGAACGACCTGATCAAGGACACCGGCATTCTCGCCACGCCCGATCGGCGCTATCTCGTGCCATGGCTGATGCAAATGGTGCTCGCGGCGCGTGCCGGCGGCCTCGACCTGCTCGATGGCGTCTTCAATGATTTTCGCGATATGGACGGGTTTGCGCGCGAGTGCACGGAAGCGGCCGCCATGGGTTTTGACGGCAAGTCGCTGATCCACCCAGCTCAGATCGAAGCCGCGAACCGCGCCTTTGCACCGTCGCCCGAAGCAATAGCCGAGGCGCGCGCGGTCAAGGATGCCTTCGCGCTCGCCGAAAATACCGGTAGGGCGGTAGTTGCGCTGAACGGCAAGATGGTCGAGCGGCTGCATCTGGCGCAGGCCGAAAAACTGCTGGCGAAGGCCACCGCTGTTCGCGCATGACTAACGTAACTGACGACAGGATTGAAGAATGAAACTCTACCGCTTTCTGTCCGGCCCGGACGATGCCAGCTTCTGCCACAAGGTGACGGCGGCGTTGAACAAGGGCTGGCACCTGTTCGGCTCGCCGACCTATGCCTATGACCAGGAAGCCAAGACCATGCGCTGCGGCCAGGCCGTGGTGAAGGACATCGAGGGCCAGGAATACGGGCCCGACACCAAGCTCAGCGACTGGTAGGCTTTGCAAAAGCGCCGAGGGTGTGTTGAGATTCAGGTCAGGCCGCGCCGGAGTCGAAAACGGGCGCGAAGCGACCAGACTGGGTGGTTTCCGAGAACCGGAGCGGAGCGTACTTTTGGGGACGTGAGCACCGGAAGCGCGGGAAGCCGCCGTTCGCAGGCCGGCATCACCTGAATATCAGCACATCCTACTCCGCTGCCTCTTCGATCTTCTCCATATCGTCGTCCGACAGGCCGAAATGGTGGCCGATCTCGTGGATCAGCACATGGGTGACGATGTCGCCCAGCGTTTCCTCGTTCTCGGCCCAGTAGTCGAGGATGGCGCGACGATAGAGCGTGATGCGGTTCGGCCCCTCGCCGGTCTGCGGATTCCAGCGCTCGGCGATGCCGCGCCCCTCGAACAGCCCCAATAGGTCGAAGGGCGTTTCCAGCGAAAGGTCGTCCATGATCTCGTCGGTCGGGAATTCGGCGATCTGAATGACGATCTCGCCGGTCAACTTGCGAAAGTCCTCCGGCAGATGGGCATAGGCCTCCAGCGCCAGGAGCTCGATTTCCTCCATCGTTGGCGAAAGCTGGTCGTGCCAGATGCGTGTTTGGTAGATGCGAGCCATGCTTTGTCCTTTGATCCCGGCATATAGGCTTTCAGGCCGGACTCGGCAAATGGAGGGGGTGTCACCTGTGCCTCAAGATCACAAGGAGGAATAATTCTCATTAAGGGATGGTATCGTGCTGATTTAGATTCCGAGTCGCGCAATCAAGGTAGTGGCAAGCCGCTACCGCCGGTGGAGCCTCTTCAACATGCTGGAACTAAATACCGCAAAGTTCTTCGACACCATCCAAGAGGTGCAGCGCGTCAGAACGTTTATTGAAACCGTCTTTGACGATGCGGGCAAAACCACCGAGGTTACGACAGCGAGAGACAACCTGCGGTCCAGTTTCGAAGAATTGACCGCAGCGACGACATTCATAGGTGCAGAAGTCGCAGCTATGGCGGCATCTAGGATGGCCGCTAGGCTCGCTGATGCTAATGAAAAGATAATGATGGACGAAATCGGGAGATGCATTTCAGACGTGCAGAGCCGCCTGCGAGATGAGTGTCAGCTCCTTTCGTTTATGATTCTAAATCGCAACCAAAAAACCTTGTTCCAGCCCGCGAATAAGTTAGTGGATGATTGGGATATAAATAGAATTTTCCATGACGCAGCGCGTGAGTTAGAGGAAGCTTGCAAATGTTTGGCTCTGCAAAGGCCTACTGCAGCCGTTTTCCACGCAATGAGGATGCTTGAAGTCGGCATAAGGAAGCTTGCAGATTTGCTTGATTTGCCCGATCAGACCAAACCTGGTGAGCGCAATTGGGGCACGATGCTAAAGACAATCAAAAGTCAAATTGAAGAAAAGTACCCTGCAAGAATGCCTAATTCCGAAGGAGCATCATTTGAAAGAATGTTTGCGTCCCTGGACGCTGTCAAGAATCCATGGCGAAATGGCACAATGCATGTCGAGTCATTTTATACCGACTCTGAAGCGCTACATATCGTGAGGTGTGTCGCATACTTCATGCAAACATTGGGGGTTCATTGTGCGCCCAATGAAGTAAGCATGCCGGAGCCAGACGGAGGTTTGGCTGAATAGGATAAATCTGCTCTGCTTCGTGGTTTCGCACCTCGTTTTGAACCGGCTATTTTGCCGGTGCGTTTGCCCAGCGCATCGCCCACAATAATAAGAAGCAGGCTAACCACGCGAGCGACGCCACTGCTAGCAGCCAAGCCACGTCCCTAGCCATGCGGCCGTATCGCTGCGAATACATGCCATCGATGGTTTGCTTGAAGTACCCGCTGGCTACCGAAAAGTCTGCGTCACTCAGGCCCGCCGCATTGCAAAAATAGACCTCGCGATACGTCAAACCCAAAGGCCTCCCTGGAAACTTTGCAAGTGCTTCTAGGCCGCATCGCTCGTCGTATCTCTTCAGTTCATAATTCGTGCCTGATCCGATGACGGGCAAAAACTCCATTACCATGATCGCTTTTCCAGTAGGCGATTGAATGTCGATCCCAGCGTCGGCACCTTGCGTATATCCGTACCAATTCTTTGGCGGGAAGTAGTCAATTGAAAAATACCAGAACCCAAGTGCGGCGGCATTGAACGCGATAAATAACAATAAGAACCAACGGCTCGATCGCGTCTTCCACATGTTCACCCCCATTGCACGTCGCACAATTGCCCGTCTTCAAGCGCGGCACAAGCGGGGGACCCCGCGTTCGCCTTATGGATTGGGAAGAGACACGTGACCGCATTCTTTGTGCGATACCGGCGTTGAGCAAGCGCACGATATCAAGGTGTGTGCTCAGGGCAGGAATAAATTCCCCATGACTCTGCTTGACTCTTCGGGCGTCCTCTGGAATCTATATGGAACATAACAGGAACAATTGTGAGTGGAAGCTGACCGTCATGGCGACAAGCGCCGTGGCGCGGGAGACTGTTTTTGCCCTGCGCCGCCAGATCGCGAAGATCGAAGGGACCTTGCCCGAGCGCCTGGAGGCGCCGGCCAGTTCGTCGTTTGACGCGGATGTCCCTCGTCAGAGTCTGACACCCTCTCGGCATCCGACACCCGCTCGGAATCTGACCATTGTCCGGCGCGGCCTCGCCGTGGCGCCGCCCGATGCGTTTTTGCGCACCGGCGCCGAGCGCCTCGATGCTGCGCTGAGCGGCGGCCTGCCGAAGGCGGCGGTGAGCGAGTTTCATGGCGCCGCGACCCGCGATGCCGGGGCCGTTGCCGGTTTTGCCTTGTCGCTCGTCAGCCTGATCCTCAGCCAGGGACCGCGATTGCCGGTGCTGTGGATCGGCACATCCGAGGTTTTCCGCGAGGCCGGCTTTCCCTATGCCAGGGGGCTTCACGCCTTC
>NZ_AYVL01000050.1 GCF_000502835.1 Mesorhizobium sp. LSJC280B00 | reverse complement strand
CCCGGTCCTCACTCCGATGGCGCAGGCGGCCCTAGATGGCATTGCCTCGCCCTCACAATTCGTCTCGAGCCTCAATCGCACCCGCAATGACGAAGAGGTTCTCGCCGAGACAGCGGGCCGCCTTTTCCTCGCCGGCCTTACGATCAATACGCTCACCGATCTGCCGGATAATGAACGCCGGCTCGTCGATCTTCCGCTCTATCCCTTCGAGCGTCAGCATCACTGGATCGACACGAAAGCGAGCGACCGGCTGGCATGGCACTGCCGCCGCGAATGGCACGTGGAAAAGCAGTCGGCGCCGCAACCGCCGAAAGACAAGGCCCTCTGGATTATCCTGGGCAATGCCCTCGGTCTCGCCGGACGCTTGGCTCAGGCGATCGAGGCGAAGCGGGAAGGGCCGGAACAGACAGCGATCGTTCTTTCGAATGTCGAAACAGGTCTCACTGGCGGTGTGCTCGACGCGCATGTCGCGGGGATCATCGTCACCCCTGAGAGCGCGGAAGGAGCGTCAANGTCAAGTGGACAGATCGGCGAGGCGGCGCACAGCCACGCCGCCACCCTCATGCAGTTCGTCCAGACGGTTCAGGCAGCCACCAAGCATGGCAATCTGGCGAAGGCGAAGATTTGGGTCGTCGGCCAGTCCGGCCGTGCCGTGCCGCAAACAGACACACCAATTCCGGACGCCGCTCGTCCAGCCTCACTGGTCAGCGCCTCACTGCATGGCATGGCGATGGTGCTCGCGAGCGAACATCCCGATCTGTGGGGGGGTGACATCGATCTCGGCGCGGAGCCGAGCGATGCAGAAATCGCGGTCGCGATCGGTATTCTCGTCGGTGGCTCTGGGTCGGAGACCGCCTACGCCGTGCGCGGCGAGGAACGCTACGTCCTGCGCCTCAGCGAAAGCGACGATGTCGGTACGGATTGCGCGGTCGATCCGCAGAAGACCTATCTCGTCACCGGCGGGCTTGGCGCCCTCGGTTCGCTAATGGCCGAATGGCTGATCAGTCGCGGTGCGCGCCGCCTCGTGCTTCTCAACAGGGACGTCGCGGAAGGCGCCAAACAGGAACGGCTCGAAGCCTTGCGCCGTTCAGCCGCTGAGATCGCGGCGCATGCGGTTGACATCGCCGACCAGGTCGGAGTCGAGCGAATCCTGGGCGATCTCTCGGAGGCGGGCCATCAACTCGGCGGGATCATCCACACCGCCGGCATCGTTCAGGACGCCACGCTCGGATCGATCGAGGAGGCGAGGGAACTCGAACGCGCACTCCGGGCCAAGCTCCAGGGTACGCTCGTTCTCGACAATGCGAGCCGTCGCTTCTCACCCGACTTCTTCGTCTGCTTCTCCTCGGTTAGCGCGCTTCTCGGTATGAAGGGCCAAGCGGCTTACGTGGCGGCCAATGCCGCCATGAACCGCATCGTCGAGGGCCGCAACGCCGAGGGTCTGCCAGGTGTCAGCATCGAATGGGGTCCGTGGGCGGAAACCGGTATGGCATCCGGTCTCGACGAGCGCCTGCGCAAGCGCCTGACCGATTTCGGCCTGCTCGCGATCCGCAACCGGGAGGCGCTCGAGCGGCTGGAGGGCCTGTTCGCCTCAACTGGCACGCTCACCGCAGCGCCGATCCTGTGGCGACGTTTCGCCAAGAAGCAGTACGGGGAGACGCCGGCTTGGCTCACGCCTCTGTCGAATGTGCAGAAGAATCCNGCGCGGAGAAGTCGCCCGTGTGCTCGGCATCGCCGATCCGGACAGCCTGCCGATGGACGAAGCACTCAACCAGATGGGATTCGACTCCTTGGCTACAATTGAGTTCCGCAACGAACTCGCCAAGACCGGCATCAAGGTTTCGCTTCAGAACCTCGTGATGGGTGCCTCTATCGCGGAGATCGCGGCCTATACTGAGACGCAGGTGAGCGCCGCTCTCGGGGGCGTTGCGGATGGCGAGGCGGTACCGACCGCGCCGGTCGCGGCCGACAGCGCCCAGGGCTACGCCAAGAGCGCGGTGATCATTCCGCGTCCGAAGCCTGACGCACCCATCCGCCTGATCGGCTTTCCCTATGCCGGCGGCGGCCCGCTCGTATTCCAGCGCTGGATCGACAAGATGCCGGATCACATAGAGTTCGGCATCCTGCAGATGCCAGGCCGCAGCGCGCGCCTGGAAGAGGGCTTCTGGATGCGGATGGAGGACATGGTCGACGGCATCGTGCCGGAGATGCTGCCCTTCCTTAAGGAAAAACCCTTCGCCTTCTTCGGGTTTTGCTGTGGCGGCGTCCAGGCCTTCGAGGTTGCCCAGCGGGTGCGCCGCGATCACGGGCTGGAGCCGGAATACTTCTTCGTGGCCGGTGGTCGCTCGCCACAGATCTACAATGACGACCAGTTCGCCATCGACGTCCAGCAGTTCAATCACGAGACCGGCAAGGCCGAACACGAACTCGACGAGAGCGAGTTCGTCGAGATGCTAAAGGAGGTAAATTTCGCCAACAACAAGGCGCTGTTCGAAGATCCGGAAATGCGCGCGATGATGCTTCCGATTATCCAAGCGGACTACGAGCTCAACAACGCCTATCGCTACGGTTCCCATCCTCCGCTCGACGCCCCAATCACAGCGATAGGAGGCCGCATCGACCCCTATGTTACGGGCGACCACATTATCGGCTGGAAAGAGCATACCACGAAGCAGTTCAAGGCGCATTTTTGCGCCGGCGATCACTTTTTCATGGAACACCAGATCGAACTCCTTACGCGCATTGCGATCGAAGACCTCGAGCCCGTCGTCCAGCGGTTGGCCGCAGACGGCGAGCGCCAGCTGGCGGTGATGACCTGACCACCGGGTTCAGTCACCTTCGTCTCAGCGTCTACCAAAGCGGCAGCCGGCCATGTCGCACCCTTCAGCCCTACAATCACTTTTGTTTCCACAGCATGAATTCGATCTTGCCGGGGACATCAAGATGCTCCGGAAAATCGGGAAAGGAAATGGGCTTGCCGTCGCGGACGAAGATGGCGACATCATTGCTGCTATTCGTCGCAACATAGTTTTCTCGCCTCATTTTTCCGCCTTGGGAGTCGAACACAAATCGTGTCGAATTGATCCATGATGGTGAAATGAAGTTAAGATGATCAGCGATCTGCCAGACGCGACTCAAACGCACGCGGAATGCTGCAGAGAAGTTGATGGGATCTGGGATGAAGATTGAGAGGTTGCGTACGCCAATCTCGTCAAGCCTCTCAAGGAGCCGACTGAGAACTAAATGATGATCATTTGTGTTGCGCAACAACGGAAATTGATTGTAGAGCCTGATTCTGCGCCGTCGAAGCTCTTCGATCTTTTCAGATACATCTGTGCAGATTTCATACGGATGCACAATGTGAAAAACAACACGGATATTGTGCGTCGCAAAGATTTCAATTTTCTCTGGTGTGAAAGCATCCGGTTGATACACAATCGCTCTTGTATGAATACGGATTGACTTTACCGATGGAACCGAGCGAATCCCCTCCATGATTACCTCAAGCCGGGATGTTGGCAGGATCAACGGATCTCCGCCTGAGAGGATCACCTCCGTGACCTCTGGGTGGGTGCGTAGATATTCGAGCAGCTGGCGCAGATCTGCATTCTGTCCATTTCGCGGGTCAACGGCATTGTTCTCTGTAAGCACGTTTGTTCGGAAACAATACTGGCAATGCCCGAAACACTTCGAGGTGGGTAGGAACAGGATGCGGTCGGCGTATTTTCTGATCATGGACGTTTTGTTCGTATCGCCGAGCGCATTTGATCGGTCATCGACGAAGTCGTTCACCTCATTGGGAGCCCTCAACGAGATTTTGTCCTGCGTTGGAAAGGACGCTCGATGAAGCGGCCCCAGATGATTGCCTAGCGCCTCAACTTCTTCCCTGATTTTCATTTCATAGAATGGCGTGACCTTCACGGGCAGCAGTCCCTGCTTGATCGAGATGGTCTTGAACGCCTCATTGATAGAGGACTGGTTCATGTTAGTTCCGCTCGATTGTTGCGGTTCAAAAAAATGGCAATGAGGGCGATAGATGCAATATAAGGGAGAGAGACTCCGTCGCCGAGTATGATCAGCACAGCGGGAATGACAATCACAGCAGCGAGTAGCCTCGAAACCAATCCTTGCCTGAGTCGGACCAGTGCAACCGCCGAAACGACGTAAATGGCAAGAAAGTTCATTCCGGCCAAGCTGAACATTAATTCGATATTGAGCAGCCCAATCTGGTCACAGGCGACGACTATGATCAGGGCTGCAGCCACGCAATAGACACTGTTGCGAGGGGCACCATGGTGCAAGCAACCGAGACTGGCGGGAAGGAAGTGTCGTCTGGAGAGGTAGAATACCAGCCGTGAGACGGCCACAACTGACCCGAAGAGATTGGCAGCGACCAGCGATGCGCCAAGCACGGGAACCAGCCAATGTGGAGCGGAAGGTGCGATTTGCGCCGCAGCCTGGAATATTGGCACATTGAAGTTCGACTTAATATCAGCGATATGCACGAGCGCCGCGCTGCCGACGTAGACGGCGCAGATCAGAATAAAGGCAAAGACCATTGCTCGGCCAAAATCCCTCTTAGGATTCCTAAAATCCGCGGCCAAATGGGACGCGATCTCCCAACCGGTGAAGGAGAAGAAGATCAGCGGAATCTGGCTCGCAATCGACGGGAAATCTGAGGGTGGACCGAAGCGGACACCGTTGGCCCGTATTGCCAGCACGATTAGCACAAAGAGAGCGCCTACCAAAAGCGATAAGGACCAACCGCCCACCAGCTTCACGCCACTGCGGAAGGTCTCACCGGCGAACAGAGCGAAAAAGCCAGCAAGCAAAATAAGTAGCGCCGCAATCAGATGAACATCAACACCGGGCCAAGTTAGCTTTTGTAGGTAGGCCGAACCCACAATCGCGATAGATGGCAAGCCCAAAATTACTGCTCCAAGAAAGAGCATTGACACGAGCAGTTCAAGGTATTGGCCAAAAGCAAGTTTAGCGTAGTACGCAACACCGCCGGCACTCGGATATGCACTGCCTAAGATAACCATCATGGCGAGGATCGGCGCAGAGAGCAGCGAGCAAGCAAACCATGCGTAGATGCCGTCCGCGCCAATTTTTGCGAACACTAGTCCTGGGAGCACAAGAATGCCGGATCCAAGGATCACTATAACTATAAGCAAACTCCCTGAGGCGAGACCCAAATGTCCCGTGAGTTCGTTATCGATAACATCTTTCATAATACCCTCGGAAAAGGTAACCTAGCTCGCTGTAGTAGTCACACAGATCGTGCATCGCCGACCTACCGAGACGAGTGATCTCATTCACGAGTATGTAGTACGGGCATCGCCCCCGGACTCTCACTTTCAAGCTGTTGGTTCTGCTCGCGTCTAGACACGACGCGGCACATCTTCAAGTATAACTCAGCACTACAGATGACAGTCACAATATAGGCGGAGAGGATGGCGAATCCGCTGGTGTACTGTCAATCATTTGAAGTGCAGAGGGCACTCGAGTGGGGCCTCCTCATTGTTGTCGGGGATCATGTATTGCGGCCACTGCGCTTCGCCGAGAAGGTAAGATCCCAGCAACGGGCTGTGTGCGACATCGTCGTAGATGTCGATGTTGCGCCTGATCGTTGCTGTTATGGCTCTGCCTTTCCGATCAGCGGGAGCAGCTATGTCGAATATCTTGCGCGGATTTATAACGAATGCCAGCCCGGGGCCTAGGTTTCTACTTTTACGAAGAACATGCCCTGGATGACTTACATTCACGAAAAGTTCACAGCCGTCAAAGCACATCGTCCAAGTATGATGCGCAGGATCCTTGGATACGTGCGCAGGCCAAGTTCCGTGATCCTCATCCAGTAAAAACTGCATCGCTTCTATGAATACCTTCTTGAAATGATCTGTGGCTGTAAGAGTGGTTATTGGCTCAAAAAGCACAAGTAGTGGGCAATGGTGGTTGAGGTCGATGGAGCGAATATTAGTGTGTGCGATGTAGGTGCGTAGTCCAGAAGCCAACACATTAAGGTCATATTGTGAAGTCTCGAATTTGTATGGAATGAGGAGGAAGCGTAAATTGCCTCGTTTGACCGCGTTCTGCCCGAAAATACAGGGAAATTTAGGGCGGGTTCCTGTCTCGGCTTCGAACTTCGACAGAACGTGCGAAATCGCTGCGTGGCCCCACCAGAATTCAGCCGTGAGGTTGGCAAGTTCTCCTTGATTGATCAGCATGTCTTTCTCCCAACTCGATTTGGTAATCCGTTGTTGGAGTTCGTTGCGCAGGCGGATTTGTGCAATGCGGCGTGCATGTATCCGATTGCCCGCGAGCCGTGCTATCGCCGTCAGTGCCTCCCGCCGAGAGCTGCGCTCACACGGTGTCTCTCCGCGCGGCTCAATCCGGCAAAACGACAAATCAAAGCCGGGGCCTGAAAACACCTGCTAGTTGAGAGATGCCGGATGTGCCGCAGTAGTGCGCAAAATCTTCCGTCGGCTCGGAAAGCTCAGTTTTCGCGAGTAGACCGCATGTTGGGCGGGCCTGGTCATGGTTGATGTCTCCTCAGTCCGTGCCTCAGCGCGATTGCGGATAGCCCTGCATGCATCGTGCCGAACGAGAATATCGTGTCAAAACAATACGATCACTCATAGAGCGCTGTGTCTCATGTCCTACATCGTCGAGGATCCGACAATGAGTATGCGGAAGAACCTGATCAGGATGACAGTCCCACCGTTGATTGTCGCCGCTCATCCCGCCCCTGAGAGCCTGGGTCGACCAGAAGCTTCTGAAACGAGCCGGCCTGCCGAGCATGCTGCCCTGCGCCGCCACTGAGATAGGCGTGCAGGGCCGCCACGCATGCTTCGGCGTTCCTGTTGTTGTTCTTTTTATGGGGCGGAACGACTGTGAGATTGGAGCTTGGCGATAATTCGGCGTGCGCTCCTGAGCCCTGAATCAGAATCCGGCGCGATGTGAAAGCAGCAAGGCGGCAAACGACAGCTGTCATTGCGGGGCACAAATCGACGATGGAACTGCTTTCGATGACATTCGAAAGAAGCGATCGGTCGCTTCCGGCGACGCGGCAAATCGATTGCAGGATCGTTCCCGGCGCTGGCTGAAACCGATCACGATCAGGAAAAGTCGATACTTGAGCAACAGGATCGAGCAGGACCACCGGCGCATCGAGCGCCGTGTGCGGCCGATGCTGGCTTCAAGTCGCCGGCCACCGCCAGCATCACCTGTCCGGGATCGAAATGCTTCACATGATGCGCAAGCGACAGGCAAGGTACGCGTTCAATCCAAATCCCTCCCTGGCCGAGCAGTTCGCCATACTAGCGGCATGACAGCGGCCGGTCTCGACNCTCGACCAACCTTCATGGCAGAGAAAAAAACTTTGCAACACAACCATTCTAGAGCCTAGCTTAAGAGGAAATTACCGGCCATCCGGCGCTGGCAGCCCATTTCTCCGCTGCATGGGGTTGAGTAGGTCCCGATGCGGGCGGCCTGACCCTCGCCAGAACAAGTGGTGCTAGGTCGGCGATTACAGGTGATGGCAAGCTGGCCGCCGAGACTTCAGGTGGTGGCGAGTGTTTTGCGCCGCACCGAGGGCGCCGCGCACCGCATTGTGATGCGTGCAGGCTGGGTTGTGATCCGGCATTCGACAAAACCCTCGTAAGGTGGTCGCGGTCCACACCCCCGTGGAAACAAGAGGAGAGGGTCCTACCCCTTGTCCTCCTCCAAGGCCCGCTCCGGTTCACCGTGGCGGGCCTTTGGTTGGCGCACCGCCGTTGCCCGCGAACTCGCCGGCTTCGTTTGGGATGTCAGTAGGCGCTTCCACCCGACAGATGTTCGCGGTTGAAAGCTTGTAACGCCGGAAAAGAATTTAAAGGAGGTCGCTGACTGTTACAAAACCAACCTGACCAGCGTGCCGCGAAATACAGGCATGATGGGAAACCCTCGGACTACGCTGGGGCGAGCTTTGGCCCATGCCCGTCCTTAGACAGAGGAAGGCCCGCGACGAAAATGGTAAATGCGGCAGCCAATCCGCGGATGAGAGCATGATCGGTTCCTCCAGCGCACACGCGCCTGGTTGACTGGCCGCGTGCGCAGCTGTCGAGAGATTTATCTTAAAGTTGGTCAAGGAGCGGTCCGTTTCCAAAACCACCGGCTTCCAAAATTATGGAAAGAGCCGCGAGCCCATCCTGCGCGTCGACGTCAGGCTTCGAACGCGCCTCAATAGCGTCCACACAGGAAGCGAGTTGGGCAGCGAAATGATTTGGCGATGGAAGACCCGCTACATCAACCTGGCGCGGGCCATCGCCGGTGTTCAGAAAGTAGCGCATTCGCATAAGTGGAAAATCCGCAAAGACCCGCGCGTGCCCCAAACGCAAATAGAGCCTGGATCCGAAATCCATCCGCCGGCAGAAACATACTGACCGTCGTTACCCCACCCTGCGCCGCCTGCAAAGATTCCTTCGTTCGGCAGTGTCACCGGAAAGGTCGCGTTATTGCAGAGCAAGTGGCCTATGGCACCAGATGGAGACTTTGCGATCAAGAACTCGGTCCCTGCAGCGTGACCTGACGTCAGGCCTTTTCCGAGGATTTTTGCAGGCCGCTCACCAAGAAGCCAACCGAACACATCAACCAGATGGATGCCGTGATCAATCAAACTCTTACCCGGCCCGCCCGGCCCGTTTTTCGGGTAATGTGAAAAATGGCAACGGAGAATAACCATCGAGGCCATTTCCGGAAACAACCACTTCGCTCAACAGCTGTGCGTCACCCAGCGTCCCCGTCTTGATGAGCTCGCGGGCAGTTCGAATGGCTGGCAGATATTTGTAGCTCGACCCATAAAAGCATCGGATCGATGCTTGCTGACACCGGGCAACAATTTCTTCTGCATCTCGCAGGCTGGTCGCTATGGGCTTCTCGCAGAACACGTCGATCTCCGCGGCCGCCGCTATCTCGATAATAGCGCGGTGCGTTGCCGCCGGTGTAAGAATCATGACCAAATCAATGCCGACGGCCTGGATCATTTCGGCGACGCCGACGTAGCCGCGAACACCCAACTCGTTGGAGATTTGGTGGACCACGTCAGCCCGCGAGTCGCATACTGCTTCCAGACGAGCCTTGGGGACAAGGGAGAAANGGAGATTTGGTGGACCACGTCAGCCCGCGAGTCGCATACTGCTTCCAGACGAGCCTTGGGGACAAGGGAGAAAGCGGCAAGGTGGACCTTTGCCACCTCTCCAAGGCCAACAACTGCCACCCGGATAGGGTGCCCCTCGCGGGTGCTCGTTGAGCTATCATTCGGCATGCGCAGTCCCCCTGCTTAGCTTGCTCGATCGTCTCACTACGAAAAATGTCTGGAAGTCTTCTCGCTTTGGAAATGTCAATTGAAACGGACAGTATCCGTTCGTCGTACAAAGCGACTGCCAGCAGTCGACGGCCCGAAAAGCAACTTTTCGGGCCGTCCTGGGAGGCGACATCCGCTTCACTGGAAGCGGATGTCGGAGACTCGGTGCACGACGTAGATCAGCAGTATGGTCGCAAGCACCATTATCGCCGAAATCGCATTCACCGTCGGGCTGACGCCGGCACGCATCTGACCCCAAATCACGATCGGAAGTGTATTGTCGGATCCGATCGTGAAGAACGACACGCTGAACTCGTCGAGCGACCACGCAACAACTAGAAGCGCCGCACCTACCATGGCACTCCGTATCAGAGGCAACGTGACCCGGTAGAATGCCTGAGCGGGGTTCGCTCCCAGTGTTGCCGCTGCTTCGGGGATCTGCGGGTCAAGGCTCGCAATTCGGCTGGTGAGTGTGAACACCATGAATGGCAGAGTGATCAGTACGTGGCCGATGATAGCGGTCCATACCGAAAGACCGATGCCAAGGCTCGTGAAGAACGATAGCAAAGAGATCCCGAGCAGAAGGTGCGGCAAGAGCAATGGCAGCGCCATCAAACCAGCGAACAGCGATGCACGACGGAATCTGAATCTGGCGATGGCGAAGGCTGCCGAAGTGCCGATCAGTATGCAGCAGATCGTGGTGCCGAGCGCGACGAACACACTGTTGACCGCAGCCTTACGCATGATCGGGTCGCGCGCGACAGACATATACCATTCCGTCGTCGGGCCCTCGAAAGGGAAAGCCGCAAGTCCTTTCGCATCGAAGGAAAAAAGGACCACGATGGCGATAGGAGCGAAGAGAAATACCAGCAGGATTGCCGTGTATAAACTAAACGCAAAAGTCGAGAAACGTCCCTGGTTCATGGTCGATCTTTGACTCCAATACGCCTCAGCAAAGCGGTGACCGCCCATAGGAATATTCCCATGGAAATTACCAAGCTGAACGCAATTGCGGACCCGAGCGGCCAGTCAAATGAAAGACCAAATCGACCGACCACTGCGTTCCCGGCAAGCTGCGCCTTGGGTCCGCCAAGAAGTTGAGGGGTGACGAAATCGCCAGCTGCGATGACGAACGTCAGCGCAAACGCGGACACGATACCGCGGCTGGCCATTGGCACGGTGACCCGGAAAAAGGCACCGAGCGAAGTGGCGCCGAGGCTCTTCGCTGCCTCAATACATTGCGCCGACACCCCGGAAAGGGCCGAAGCGAGCGGAACTATCGCGACCGGTACGAGGATGCTTGTCAAAGTCACGATCACGGCAGCTTTGCTATACGCGAAGGTTTCCAATGGCGCGTCGGTGACACCCGTCCAGCTCAACAACTGGCTGATCGCACCATTGCGGCCGAGGAGTGACCGCCATGCGTAAATCCGCACGATGTAGGCTGTGAACAGGGAGACCATCACTAGGAGCAGAATAACGGTCCCTGCCCGCCGAAGCGGGCCTAGCGTGATCGCATATGCCAACGGAAACGCAAGCACGACTGACGCCAGCCCGATCGTCGATCCCATCCAAAGAGATCGCAGCAGAATCTCACGGAACAGTGGGTCCGTGAAGATCTTGATGTAATTCTCTGGTGAGGTACCGAACGAAATGTCGGCGTAGCTTGTGCTACCGAAAGAATACGCGAATAACACGCCGCATGGGATAATGAAGAAGACGGCCATGAAGAGGCTGGCCGGCGCAGCCATGAGGTAAAACTGCCTAACCATTGGTGTCGTCTTCGATTTGCGCGACCGAGTTGTCCGGCCAGCTGAGAAGAACGCGGTCGCCTTGCGAGAATGCGCCGCCTCCGCCGGAGAGAACCGGTTGCTGGACCATAACGCTTTGCTCGCCGACCTGAACCAGGTAGCGCCTGAATGCGCCTTGAAAGATTGCCTCTCTAACCTGTCCGGTTAGCGAATTTGGCTCGGACGCGACAGACGAGACGTTCGGTGCCACCTCAATCTTTATGGACTCGGGTCGGACGCAGACGAGGCCCGCTCCCGTGTCTCGATCATCGTGAGCATCGAAGCGGATGTTCACATCAGCCGATTGAAGCAAGGACTTATTTCCCTCACGGCGGAGCGACCCGGTGAAGATGTTCGCTTCCCCCAAAAACTTTGCGCTGAACAAAGTTTTCGGTCGGCTATAAACCTCCTCAGGTGAGCCACGTTGAACGATGGTTCCGCTGTTCATAAGGACGATCTCGTCGCTCATGACCATCGCCTCGTCCTGATCGTGTGTGACGAACAGGAAGGTCGCGCCGATGCTACGCTGCAGCTGCCGAAGTTCGAGCTGCATCGCTTGGCGAAGCTTGAGGTCCAGTGCTGACATCGGTTCATCGAGCAGCAAAACCGGTGGTCCAGCAGCAAGAGCGCGCGCGAGCGCCACTCGCTGAGCCTGGCCGCCGGAAAGCTGATCGATCGGGCGATCTGCAAAGGCGCTCAGCCTGACGATCTCGAGAAGCTCGCCAACGCGATTGGCAGCCTTCTTTTTCTCCAGCCGTTGCAGCGATAGCGCAAACCCGACATTCTGGCTTACCGTCATGTGGGGAAACAGCGCGTAGCGCTGGAAAACGAGGCCAACAGGGCGGCGATGCGGCGGCGTCAGCGACAGGTCTTTCCCTGCTATCACAACGCGCCCTGTTGATTGACGATCCAGCCCGGCGACGATGCGCATCAACGTCGTCTTGCCGCAGCCTGACGGACCAAGCAAAGAGACAAAGCGGCCAGGCGCCACGTCGAGCGAAATGCTCGACAGGGCAGTGAATGTGCCAAACTGCTTCGTGACCCCTTGGACCGAGACTGCGGAATTTCCAACTCCCTGCGAGATCATGACAGCTTGATTCGTTCCCAAGCTTCGGTCCAATCGCGCATGGTTGCGATTTCACCCTCGGCCTCAAGGGCCGGCGAAATATAGAACGTGTTCTTTTCCAGGAAGGCCGGAAGATCTTCGTAAGGATAAAGCTTTCGCTGGTCCTCAGGCAGAAGCGCAACCGCATCGGCGTTCACAACGCCACAGCCGATTGCAGCGCCGATGATGGCGTTGCCCTCTGCGGAAAGCATCTGATTGAGGAACGCGTAAGTCTGCTCCAAATGCGGGGCCTTTGCGGCGATGCAGTATGAGTCACACCAGAGGAATGTGCCGTCTTCCGGTGGAACATAGGACACTCCATCGATGCCCTTCGCCTTCAGCTTGGTGTCGATAAACCGCCATCCGAGTACACTTGCTTGTGCATCCCCGCGAGCCAGAACGTCAGCAATGTCACCAAAGCTTGGCGCAATCGTAGTCAGGTTCGCCTTGACCGGCATGAAAGCGTCGGCAGCCTGACTGACCTGATCCTTGGTCATCTTGGAGAAATCAGAGGATTTGAATAGTGCCCGTGCGAAGATCCAGAGGTTTGCAGGATCATCCAGCGTGATGAGCTTTCCGCGGTACTTCTCATCGCCGAGATCGGCCCATTTCTTGGGAAGATCCTTGAACAGGTCTGCGCGGTAGCTCATCGGATAGTCGCTCCAGCTCACCGGCACGGCATAGTTCTTGCCGTCCGACTGCTGCCACGACATGTTACGGAACTGGCTGAAGAAGCGCTCGCTGCTTGGCAGTTTCGTCGCGTCAATCGGCTCGACCAGCTTTGTCCTGATCAGGGGCTCGACGGCACTGATGCCGGGCGTGACAACGTCAATCGACCCCACTCCGCCGCTACGGAGTTTCGTTACAATCTCAGCATTGCCGGTGATGTATTGGGCATCCAGGGTGAGACCCTGCACAGCAAGCGTTCCCATTGCCTTAGGGTCATCGTAACCCTGCCAACCAAGGAACTTGAGAGTGACGTTGAGCGCTTCGGCACTTGCTGCCGCTCGCGCGCTCATTGAAGGATATACTGCAGCCATGCCGACGGCGGCAAGAAGCGCTCCTTGGCGAGCAATTAATTCACGACGATTCATCTTTAGTCTCCCGGTTTTGGCCGTCAGCTTTCCCGTGCTGATCGGCAATATGATCCTTGATCAAAGATCAACGGGAGTCAATACCATTTTCAGGCGATTCTTCAGGCTTTTGAGCGAAAACCAAGTCGATCATGCGGTGCACATCGACGCCAAAACTGAAAGCGCCGCCGGCTGGCTCGGAGGCGCTGTTTCGGCCAACCGAGCAGCAAAAAATTGGGGCATCTCAGGCAACCACCCGGAGCCCTTACTCTCAAACTTCGGGTCGCCCTCANGTCGCCCTCATGGGCGACCCGAGCGACCACCGGCTCAGCCAATCATCATCAAGCTCGCATTCCCACTAGCTGCAGCGGTGTTGATCGAGGTGGAAACCTCCTCGACGAGCCAGTTGAGGCAGTAGGTCTCGATATCGCGTCGGATCTCATCCGTAGTCGCTGTCTGAACCAGCACCAGTGGCCCATCCAGGGCAGCGATCTTTTTGTTGATTAGCACACGCGCGATCTGCGTCACCCTCGACAAGGGCAGAGGCGAATGGGCCATGTTTGTCCCGATCCGTCGACCAAGTGATGCGATCTGCAACGCTCACCGGCAAGCCCTTCAATAACGGGCGAAGACCGGTTGCCACGTCGATGACCAGTTGGTTTCCGGTCGCCAGAGCGGCTGCAATTTGCCGATAGAGCCCCTCTTCGGTCTTTGGAGCGAGAAGGAGGCGGCCACGCGGATGGAGCGCGTAGAGATTGCGCTCACCTACAGCTCCGACAAGCTCCTTTTGAAGGCCAACTGCCGGCAAGCTGCCAAGCTCACGAGCCGCGTCGCCATATCGACGCCGCGGCGGATCACAGGCTCGCCGCAGCGGGCGATTAGCCGCGTCAGCGCCGCGGCAAGGCTGCGGTCGTTGACCGTCGAGGTCAGCTGGCCTGTCACGACCAAGCCCCAGGTCACGGCATTGACGAAGAGCGAGCGGCCGCCACCGACATGCGATTTCCAGTCGCCTTCGGAAATCTTATCGCGGATCAGCGCATCGCGTGTTGCAGTGTCTGGAATGCGCAGCAGTGCCTCCGCAAGACACATGAGAGCAACGCCCTCTTGGCTCGACAGCGAGTATTCCTGGACCGGTCCTTCGACGCCGGTCCCCTTATGTTTCGCTCGAAGTGCCTCGATTAACTTGCGGGCTGTGCCGCGGATCGATGCCCTCAGGTCGGCTGGAGCACGCGCTGCCTCGACCAGCGGCGGGAGGCATTCGGTTTCGGGTCGGCGGTAAGCTGCGGTGATTGCTTTGCGAAGGTTCGATTGTTCACGAACCGGCGGTGCAAATTGTTCAAACGGTTTGGCGCCGGCGTTATGGCTGGCATCGATGGCGGCTTCAAGCATGGCCTATCCTATTGTGAGTGTTTGAAGTTCGCGAGGTGGTCGCCTACTGCCAGTCTGGAGTGCTTTCCGGGAGCAAGCGGACATCGAATGCAGTATTGCTCGTGCTCGCTTGCTTCTCGGACGATGCAATGGAAGCGGCGGCACGGACTGCGCCCAGCGCGATCGGTCGATAGTTTCGCAAGAGATCGACAACGTCGTCCTTCGGGTTTGGACCCGCCTCTGTCGCGATAGGACTTTCGGGAGAACGATCTCGAGCCATGCTAGATTCCAATCGCCTTGTACGCGTCGCCGATCTGGTGAAGTGCGATGTAGTAGGCAGCTGTGCGGAAATCTTTGATCTCGGGCTTCTCGCTGAGAACCTTCGCCATCCTGTCGTATGCACCCCGCATAACGTCGTCCAAGCCCGAACGCACCAAGTCGACTTCGCGACCGCCCTCGAGAAATTCGCCCCGCATGTCCTCGGGAAAAGGCTTACCTGTCATCGATTCAAGTGCGCTTGTGATTTGCGAGTTGCGGCGCTCTCGCCGACGACGCTCCATCAGGCCAAACGGGATGTGGGTCAGGTTCTTCACCCATTCAAAGTAGCTGACGATCACGCCACCGGCGTTCACGAACAGGTCGGGCAGAATAACGATCCCATTTTGCTGAAGGATCCTTTCCGCCTGGAAGGAAACAGGTCCATTGGCTGCTTCTGCGACGAGTTTCGCCCTGATGCGGCTGGCGTTATCGATCGTGATGGCATTTTCCATCGCCGCGGGAATTAGGATATCGCACTCGATTTCGAGCCCACGCTCCTTCTCGGTGGAACTCTGAGCGCCAGGAAAATCGAGGATGCTCCCGGTGCGGATGCGGTGACTGTTCACCGCTTCGATATCAAGCCCGTCCGGATTGAAGACGAAGCCATCGCGTTCGACGATGCAGATAATCTTCGCACGGTCTTCCTCAGTGAGAAACTTGGCTGCATGGTAGCCAACATTGCCGAAACCCTGCACAATGACCTTCATTGCAGACAGATCGCGCCGGCCATCGATGCCACCTTGGGCGAGATCGCGTAGATAGCAGTGGATTGCGTACTGCACGCCGCGGCCAGTCGCTTCTGCTCGCCCGGCAATGCCGCCGCGCGAAAGCGGCTTTCCCGTAACGCATGCATTTGCATTGNTCGACCTGGTGAGATCAGGTTTCGCTTCGCCAACTCCTGGGTAAATCGGCGGGTGATGCGCTCGAGCTCATGGACCTCCCATTGCTTCGGGTCGATGCAAAGAGCACCTTTGGATCCACCGAAAGGCACATCGACCAATGCGCATTTCAAGCTCATCAGGGCTGCTAGCGCCTCTACTTCGCTAGCGTTGGCAGCGGAATCGTAGCGAATTCCGCCCTTCGCGGGCTCGACGTGCTCGCTGTGGACTGATCGCCATCCCGTGAAGCTGTACATCCTCCCACGAAGACGGACACCGAAGCGAACCGTGTAGGTGGAGTTGCATGCGCGTATCCGTTCCGCCAGCCCCTCCGGCAGATCGAGGTGGCCAAAAGCTCGATCGATATAACTTTCGACACTTTCAAGGAAAGACCCGTCGCCCGCGGCGGCCACCGATCCAGTGACCTTGAGTGCANCACTTTCAAGGAAAGACCCGTCGCCCGCGGCGGCCACCGATCCACTGACCTTGAGTGCATTATCCATGACGCATCTCCTTTATTTCCGGTTCATCAAATTTACCATAGATTACCATAGACATCCTCACCATTCCGGGGAAATAACGAGTACTCCACTCAACTGTCGGAAATCACGGACATATGTATTCCCTGCGAAAGAAAACTTTTCTGGTGTTCTTCGGCTGCAGGGTTCATCGAAGTGAATAGTATTGCAGTATAATTGTCTACTTGGCGAGAAGTGCTTTCGCGGTCGCAAAGAGCTCCAGCGCTTCCGGATTGGCGAGCGCTTCCTTGTTCTTCACCGGTCTGCCATGCACGACCTCGCGGACGGCGAGTTCGACGATCTTGCCGGACCTGGTGCGCGGGATGTCGGCGACCTCTATGATCTTGGCCGGCACATGCCGCGGCGAGGCGCCGGTGCGGATCTTTGTCTTGATCTTCTTTTCGAGATTGGCGTCCAACTCTAGCCCGGGTGCGAGGCGGACGAAGAGGATCACGCGGACGTCGTCGTCCCAGTCCTGGCCGATGCAGATGGCTTCCGCGACTTCATCGAGCTGTTCGACCTGATTGTAGATCTCGGCGGTGCCGATACGGACGCCTCCGGGATTGAGTGTGGCATCCGAGCGGCCGTGGATGATCAGGCCGTCATGTTCGGTCCATTCGGCGAAATCGCCTTGGCACCAGACATTGTCGAAACGCTCGAAATACGCCGCGCGGTATTTCGCGCCGTCCTTGTCGTTCCAGAAGCCCACCGGCATCGAGGGGAAGGCGCGGGTGCAGACCAGCTCGCCCTTCTCCCGACGCACCGGCTTGCCCTCGTCGTCCCAGACATCGACCGCCAGGCCGAGTCCTGGGCCCTGAATCTCACCGCGCCATACCGGTTTAACCGGATTGCCGAGCACGAAGCAGGAGACGATGTCGGTGCCGCCGGAAATCGAGGCGAACTGGACGTCCGGCTTGATGCCGTCATAGACGAAGGAGAAGCCCTTCGGAGATAGTGGCGAACCGGTCGAGGTGATGAGGCGAAGCTCGGAGAGATCATGTGTCTTCAAGGGTTCGATGCCGCCTTTGCGGATGGCATCGATATATTTGGCGGAGGTGCCGAAGACGGCGAATTTCTCTTCCGCTGCATAGTCCCACAGCACGTTGCCCGTGGGCGCGAACGGCGAGCCGTCGAACAGGCAGAGTGTTGCGCCGCTCGCCAGCCCCGAGGCCAGCCAGTTCCACATCATCCAGCCGCAGGTGGTGAAGTAGAACAGCTTGTCGCCATCCTCGACACCGGAATGGAAGCGGTGCTCCTTCAGATGCTGCAACAGCGTGCCGCCGGCTGAATGGACGATGCATTTCGGAACACCGGTCGTGCCGGAGGAGAAAAGGATATAGAGTGGGTGGCCGAACGGCAGTTGCTCGTATTCAACCGGCTTGGCGGTGTAAGGAATCGTCGCGGTGTCAAACGTCCGCGCATTGGCGAGCGATGCGGCCAGCGCCTCGGCATCGCCGGCATATTTGACCACCATGACCGGGCAGCCGAGCTTCGGCGCCATGGCGCGGACCTTCTCGCCGACATCCTGCAGCTTGCCATTGTACCAATAAGCGTCGCAGGTGATGAAAAGCTTGGGCTCGATCTGGCCGAAGCGGTCGAGCACGCCCTGTTCGCCGAAATCAGGCGAGCAGGACGACCAGATGGCGCCGATCGATGCGGCGGCCAGCATGCAGGCAATGGTCTCCGGCATGTTCGGCATCATCGCCGATATGCGGTCGCCCCTGCCCAGCCCCATTGCGCGGAATGCCTGCTGCAGCTTGGAGACGGTGGAATGGAGCTGATCCCAGCTCCAGCGGTAACTGACCTTGTCCTCGCCGCGGAAGATCAGCGCATCCTCGGGACCATGCTTGATTAGGAGGTTTCTGGCGAAGTTTAGGCTGGCGTCGGGAAAGAAGCGAGCGTCGAGCATGACGTCGCCGTTGATGAGATCGCGCGGCCCGGGCTGTCCAATCACGCCGCAATAATCCCAGACGGCAGACCAGAAAGTCCCGCGTTCATCGATTGACCATTGTTGAAAGGCATCATGGTCGGGTAGATCAGCCTTGTAGGTCCACGCGCAGAATTCGCGAAATCTCGTGATTGCGCTCGTGTGAATCTGGTCTGCGCTGGGCTGAAATAAGGGTGAGTCGATCATCGACGAGTTCCTTTGAATCAAACATTTTGGCGGCCGCGGGGCAGATGCCAGACCGATGCGATAGAAGGCGCCGAGCACTTAGTGCGACCAGGTGCCTTCTCGGTGTTCAACCGAACAGATCAACGCCCGCGTCCCGGCAACGCCGGAGCGCCTTGATCGCCAACCCGCTAGGCTAGGAGGAAGAGAGGTTAGTTGCGCCGCGATGAGTGCGCATGGCGGCATCGACACAAGTCCTGCATCTCGGGATACCTAGCCTAGGTAGGATGCTATGACTGCAGGATCGTCCCTTATCTCTGCTGCTNAAGTCCTGCATCTCGGGATACCTAGCCTAGGTAGGATGCTATGACTGCAGGATCGTCCCTTATCTCTGCTGCTGGCCCGGACAATGCAACGCGCCCCTGCTCAACGACATAAGCATGTTGTGCATACTCAAGCGCAAGCATGGCGTTCTGTTCGACGATCAACACACCGATCCCGTTTTCGCGCGAATAGTCGCTGATGGCCGAGATGAGCTGCTCTTCGACCATAGGGGCGAGTCCAATGGACGGCTCATCAAGCAGAAGCATTTTCGGCTGCGCCATCAGGGCGCGGCCGAAAGCCAGCATCTGCTGTTCACCGCCGCTCATTCTACCGGCTTGTTGTTTTTGACGGTTGGCGAGCACAGGAAAGAGTTCAAAAATCCGCTCCAGCGTCTTGCGCCGCACTGCGGGATCAGGCCGAACGGTCGCGCCAAGCAACAGGTTCTCCAGGACCGACAGTTTCGGAAAAAGCTCGCGTCCCTCGGGCACTAGCGAGATTCCTTTTCGCACGATCTCATCCGGGGCGAGCCCATTGAGCCTTGCACCGTCCAACCGGATCTCGCCGGAAGCGAGTTTGACGAGACCGCAGATAGCATTCATCAGGGTCGTCTTTCCCGCGCCGTTGCTGCCGACAACTGCAGTCACTTCCCCAGTTCTGGCCGTAAAGCTCATCCCATTGAGCGCGCGGACGCCACCATATTCGAGTACGAGATCTTTCGCCTCAAGCATCACTATTCCTCTTCTGACCAAGATACGCCTTGATCACTTCAGGATGACGTCCGATTTCGTCAGGCGTTCCTTCAGCAATGACGCGGCCAAAATTCAAAACGGTGATCCTGTCACAGAGACGCATCACCGATTTCATGTCGTGCTCGACGAGCAAAATCGAGATTCCATCTGCCCGCAGCTGTTGCACCCGTG
>NZ_AYVL01000049.1 GCF_000502835.1 Mesorhizobium sp. LSJC280B00 | reverse complement strand
GACACGCGTCGAGGCGCCGGCGCCGCGGCCGGCCCCCGGCGCCCGCGTCCAGCGCGAGGCGCAGACTTCGCTGATCGGCTCGGAAAAATTCGAGATGCCGTCGCTGCACTTCCTGTCGGAACCAAAGAACGTGGTGCGCGACGCCAGCCTGTCCAAGGACGCGCTGGAGCAGAACGCCCGCCTGCTCGAGGGCGTGCTGGAGGATTTCGGCGTCAAGGGCGAAATCATCCATGTGCGTCCGGGTCCGGTCGTCACGCTCTACGAGCTGGAACCGGCGCCCGGCATCAAATCGTCGCGGGTCATCGGCCTGTCCGACGACATCGCCCGCTCGATGAGCGCCATCGCCTGCCGTGTCGCCGTGGTGCCCGGCCGCAACGCGATCGGCATCGAATTGCCGAACGCCAGGCGCGAGACGGTCTATTTGCGCGAGATCATGGCCAGCCGCGATTTCGAAACCACCAAGGCCAAGCTGGCGCTGGCGCTGGGCAAGACCATCAATGGCGAGGCGGTGATCGTCGACATCGCCAAAATGCCGCACGTGCTGGTCGCCGGCACCACCGGCTCGGGCAAGTCCGTCGCCATCAACACCATGATCCTGTCGCTGCTCTACCGGCTGACGCCGCAGGACTGCCGGCTGATCATGATCGATCCAAAGATGCTGGAGCTCTCGGTCTATGACGGCATTCCGCATCTTCTGACGCCGGTCGTCACCGATCCGAAGAAGGCGGTGGTGGCGCTAAAATGGACCGTGCGGGAGATGGAGGACCGCTACCGCAAGATGTCCAAGGTCGGCGTCCGCAACATCGACGGCTTCAACGCGCGCGTGCAGCAGGCCGAGAAAAAGGGCGAAAGGATCTCGCGCACCGTGCAGACCGGCTTCGACCGCCAAACCGGCGAGGCGATCTACGAGACGGAGAACCTCGACCTCGAGCCGATGCCCTACATCGTCGTCATCATCGACGAGATGGCCGATTTGATGATGGTCGCCGGCAAGGACATCGAAGGCGCGGTGCAGCGCCTGGCGCAGATGGCGCGCGCCGCCGGCATCCATGTCATCATGGCGACGCAGCGGCCGTCGGTCGACGTCATCACCGGCACCATCAAGGCGAATTTCCCGACCCGCATCTCCTTCCAGGTGACATCGAAGATCGACAGCCGCACCATCCTGGGCGAGCAGGGCGCCGAACAGCTGCTCGGCATGGGCGACATGCTCTACATGGCCGGCGGCGGCCGCATCCAGCGCGTGCACGGTCCCTTCGTCTCCGACGACGAGGTGGAGAAAATTGTCGCGCATCTGAAGCTGCAGGGCGTGCCGGAATATCTCGACGCCATCACCGAGGACGACGACAAGGACTACGATGAGCCGACGGGCAAAGGCAGTGGCGGCGGCGACGGCGGTAATTTCGAGGATTCCGACGATCCCTACGACCAGGCGGTCGCGGTGGTGCTGCGCGACGGCAAGGCCTCGACCAGCTACATCCAGCGCCGGCTCGGCATCGGCTACAACCGCGCCGCCTCGATCATCGAGAAGATGGAGAAGGAAGGCATTGTCGGCCCGGCCAACCATGCCGGAAAACGCGAAATCCTGGTGCCGACGGAGGACGACAAGTTCTAGAGCGCGTCCGCGCCGGCAACTTTGAACCTTTTGGCGCGTTGCAGCGGACGGGCGCCGTGCGGCCCGCCAAACTTAAGCCCAACTGGGGGGCCAGACCAATATAACGAGCAAGCAATCAGATGATGGTGACCGGCATGAAAAACGCAACTCTCGCCCCAAGCAGGGATTTCGCCCCAACCCGCCGGCAGGTGCTCGGCCTCGGCCTGGTCCTGGCCGGTGCGGCGGCCGCCAACCTCGTGCCCGGCTTCCAGTTGCTGGCGTCGGCGCAAGCAGCGGTTCCGGCGACGGCGCAGAAGATCGCCGATCATTTCTCCTCGGTCAAATCGATGAGCGGCGAGTTCGTGCAGTTCGGACCCAAGGGCGAGCAGACCGGCGGCAAGTTCTTTCTGGAACGGCCGGGCAAGATCCGCTTCAATTACGACGGCGCCTCGAATTTCAGGGTGATTTCCGACGGCAAGTCGGTGGTCATCCTCAACAAGAAGCTGCGGACCTCCGACCTCTATCCGCTGTCGAAGACGCCGCTGAAGCTGCTGCTCGACGACAAGATCGATCTGTCGGGCGGGCGCGTCAGAAGCGTCAAGGAAGAGGACGATCTCACCACCATCCAGCTTGCCGACAAATCGGTGTTCGGCAATTCGAAGATCACCATGATGTTCGATCCGAAATCTTATGAATTGCGGCAGTGGACCATCACCGATGCGCAAGGCAAGGACACGACGGTGATGATCTTCAACACCAAGGAGGGCGTCAGCTTCGCCCCCGACACTTTCGCCATCGACTATACGGCGAACCGCGAGCTGAACACCAAGACGCGGTAACTTTCTACTGCTGCGGGATGGCTTTTCCGCGTTGGTGCAGGCGGCTTGTTTTTGCGGTGCGCGGCTGGCAGTAGTTTCCGCGATTGACTTCCGTCGGACCCATCCGGCGGATCTCGCGTTATCCGGAACCCACATGCCGTTTTCCGTCGCTACCTGGAACATCAACTCCGTCCGGCTGCGTATGCCGATCGTCGAACGCCTGCTGGTCGAGCAGGCGCCGGACGTGCTCTGCCTGCAGGAAACCAAGGTTCCGGACGAATTGTTTCCGGAGAAAGCGTTCCGCAAGCTCGGCTACGAGCACATCGCCTTCCATGGCCAGAAGGGCTATCACGGCGTTGCCACCATAGCGCGGCGGCCGATCGAGGTGGTCGAAAAGCGCCGCTTCTGCGAGATCGACGACAGCCGGCATCTGTCGGTCACCGTCAACGCCGGCGGCAAAACGATCCTGCTGCACAATTTCTACGTACCGGCCGGCGGCGACGAGCCCGACCCGGCCGTCAACCGCAAGTTCAAGCACAAGCTCGATTTCGTTGCCGAGATGAACGCCGTCCGCGCCGAGCATGACGAGCACTCCGGCTCGATCCTGGTCGGCGACCTCAACATCGCGCCGCTCGAGCACGATGTCTGGTCGCACAAGCAGCTCCTCAAGGTCGTCAGCCATACGCCGGTCGAGACGGAAAACTTCGAGGCAATGCGGCTCGCCGGCGACTGGATCGACCTGATGCGGCTCAATGTGCCTTACGAGGAGAAACTCTACACCTGGTGGAGCTATCGCGCCCAGGATTGGCAGGCCTCAAATCGCGGCCGCCGCCTCGACCATGTCTGGTCGTCGCCAAACCTGGTGCCGCATTTTGCCGGCTATGAAATCCTGCGGCCGGCGCGCGGCTGGGAACGGCCCTCGGACCATGTGCCGGTGATCGGGCGTTTCAACCTGGATTAGCTTTGTCTCGCCTTAACAACTCAGCGAAACCTGAAGCTATCCGCGATGTAGTCGGGACGGGCGTTCAGCGTGGCGAAAACGTCCTCCAGGTCAGGCGCCCCCGCCAATATGCCCGACAGGACCAGCGTCGTCGCGACGCCGACGCCGTTGCCGCCGGCGATGTCGTGCTCGACGCTGTCGCCGACGCAGACCACGCTGTCGCGCTCCGGGTGGCCCGCCAGTGCCAGCGCTGCCTCGAATATCTGCGGATTGGGCTTGCCAATGCGCGCCACGCTGCCGCCGAGGCTCTCGTAGAGATCGGCGAGCCGGCCGGCGCCGAAGCGAGGGCCGACGGCAGTCAGCATGATCTTGTCGGGATTGGTGCAGAAGCATGGCACCCGCCGCGCCGCCGCCGGACCAAGAAGCCGGCGATAATGGTCGAGGTCGTAGCGATCGCCCTCGCTGGCGGAAATCAGCACCAGTTCGGCATCGTCGCCGTCCTTGGCCAGGACGAAGGGCAGGCCGTCGACAGCCGAACGGTCATTGTCGCGGCGGATCAGCAGGCATTTTGTCTGCGGGCGCAGGGCTCCGGATGCTGCCATTTGGTGGAAGGAGCGCCACGCCACCTCGCCGGAGGAGACAAAGTGATCCCAGCTTCCCGGTTCGAAACCGAGCTTCAGCAGGCGGCGCTCATTGGGTTGCGCCCGCTTGCCGGAATTCGAGATCAGTACGATGGTCTTGCCGGCGCGCTTGAGTGCCGACAACGCTTCGACAGCACCTGGATAGGCGCTGGTGCCGTCGTGCAGCACACCAAATTGGTCGAGCAGGAACACCTGATAGCGGTCGGTCAGCGCGGCGATGCCGTCGAGGTGTTGAATTGCCTTGGCCGTCATAAAAGCCCCGCTGCGCTTGCGCCCATCAGCGCCAGCCGCGCCGTGCCGGCAGCGGCCTCCTCCGAAAGAGCCGGCACGAGAGCGACGCCAAGCTTGCGCTGCCGGATCGCTGTCCAGGCCGGATTGGCCGCACCGCCGCCGACGCTCCTGACCGATGTCAGCCGGGGGGCGCCGAGTTCGGCAAGCCGGCGATAGCCGAGCGCTTCGATCGCCGCAATACCCTCGAACATCGCTTTCAGATAGTCGGCGTCGTCGGCGGGCCGCGGCTCGAGGCGCGGCGGCAGCGCCGGATCGGCTATGGGGAAGCGTTCGCCCGGCGCCGGCAGCGGGTAATAATCGAGGCCGGTCTTCGTCGCCGGGTCGATTTTTTTGCTGAGTTCGACAATGCGGGCGACGGGGAAATGCTGGGCCAGCACCTTGCCGCCGGAGTTCGAGGCGCCGCCCGCCAGATAGGTGTCACCCAGCCGATGGCTGTAGATGCCGAATTGCGGCGCCGAGATCGGCCGGTCGGAGAGGATCTTGATGGTCAGCGACGAGCCGAGCGCGGTAACGCCGTCGCCCGCGGCACTCGCACCGGTCGCCAGGAATGAGGCGCAGCCATCCGTCGTGCCGGCAACGATAACCACGTCGCGCGGCAGGCCGAACATTTTCGCAGCGCTGGCGGTGAGCGTGTCCGTGACATCGCCCGGCCGCACGATGCGGGGCAGGAATTCCATGCGCACGCCGGTCGCCGCGATCCAGTCCGGCCAGCGCCGGGCCTCGACGTCGTAGCCGGTCTTCAGGGCGTTGTTCTCGTCGCTGACATCGAAGCGGCCGGAAAACTGTCCGGCGATCCAGTCTGCCTGGTGCAGCACAGTGGCGACGCCGGGCAGGTGCTGGAAAGACAGCGCCTTGGCGAGACCGGAGGTCGCCCCAAGTGCAGCGCTCGTTGCCGGTGCCGCGCCGGCTATTGCTGTCAGAATAGTGTCGTCAGCGACCTTGTCGTTGTACATCAGCGGTTCGGCCAGCGGCCGCCCGGCGCCGTCGACCGGCAGCAGCGTGCCCGACGTACCGTCGACGGCGATCGAGCGCACTGCCGCGCGATCGATACATTTGAGCAGTTCCGCCAACGCCGCGCCGACCGCCTCCCACCATATGGCGGGGTCGCGGCCGTTCGGCCCAAATCGCTCGAGGGCAATAGCGGAATGCGCGGCAATGGAAAAATCCGGACGCATGGCGACGGCGCGCGCGCCGGATGTGCCGATGTCGATGCCGATGGCAAGCGGGCCAGACGAACGCGGCATGTCAGCTGCCTCCGGCATTGAGTTTCTGACGATATTTTTCGGCGTCCCAGTTGATCAGCTCGTCATTCTCCGCCGCTGTCAGATAATTCAGCTTCGCCGCGACATCGATCCGCGCTGTCACGTCGGAAAGGCAGCGCTGCATGGCGTCGGCACCGGCGCCGGCGTCGCCGCGCATCAACACGCCGAGTCCAGGAAACAGGATCGCCGCGGGTGCGGCGCCGCAGCGCTCGATGACGCGCTTCACACCCTCGTCCGGTCTCGCCACGACCGAGCCTTCGCCGAGAAAGATGACGTGGTCGGGGTAGAGGCTGCCACCCGAAGCCATGCGGCAGCTTTCGGCGTCGATCGCCACCGCATGCGCCTCAACGTCCGCCGGCAATCTGTAGTCGCTGTCGCCGGCGCGCGCCGTCAATGCCGCGATGTCCGGTTCCGCCACCTGGCGCGGCGGCCGCGCCAACAGTCGTGTCACGCGCCGCAGCAGCATGTCGGCCGCGGCGACGGTCTCGGCTGCAACGACCAGGCCGTGATTGCCGAGGATCAGGATATCCACGCCTGGCCGAAGGCGCTCGGCTATACCCTGCGCGAGTGGCAGTCCCGGCCGGCGATAGGGAATATACGCCCATTGATGGCCGTCGAGCCGCCTGGCGGCCTCGGCCTCGCAGTCGGCCTGCACGGCCAGCGAAATGGTCTCGACGCAGTGAACATGCAGAACGATGCGCTGCGGCATCAGCGCATGCACGGTGGTCTCGATCGACGGGCGCAAGCCGCGCGCGTTGAGGGCGTCGACAGTGAAGGCCTGCGGCTGTTCGGCGGCCGGGTCGCGCCGTTCGATGGCGTCGAGCAATGGCGGGATGCCGACCGGCACCATGATGTCCGCGATGAGCGCGTCCTTCAGCCAGGTGCCGGAGGCCTTGATCCAGAGCGTGTCGCCGGCTTTCAGCGAGGTGTTGCCGCCGGCGGCCTGGGTCAGATGCGGGTCGCTGCCGATGGCGGCCGAAAGCGACCGCAGCGCTGCCAGTTCCTGCGCATCCGCACTGATCGTCATCAAAATTCCTCCACAAACCGGCCGCGTGGCCACGGCTTTGGACGTCCCGGTGCCGGGACGAAGACCGACGCTGGTATCGCAGATGCGAGTAAGTTACGTCAACAGTGATGTTATCGCGTCAGATCAGGCTTGCAATCCGAGGCGTGTTGAGTAAGTTGCACCAATTGCCGTGCAAAATGGCAATGCATGCAAAATGCTTGGGAGGCAAGCGCATTGGGAGGTAAGGGTTGAGCGACTCCGGCCGCCAGCGCCAGATTGTCGAGCTTTTGCGGGACCGGCCTTTCGCATCGGTGCGCGAGTTGCAGGAGCGGCTTGGCGTGTCGGCGGCGACAGTACGGCGCGACATCGACAAGATCGACGAGGCCGGCGAAGCGCGCAAGGTCTATGGCGGCATCTCGGCGCTCGATGGCGCTTCGCAAGCCGGCGTCGCCTATGCCAGGCCCTATGACGAGAACCGCGACCTCGCCGTCGAGGCCAAGCGGCAGATCGCCGCTCTAGCCGCCACCATGGTGCGCGACGGCGACGCGGTCATCGTGCATGGCGGTTCGACCTGCTTCCATCTCGGCGTCAAGCTCGCCGACCGCAACATCCGGCTCTACACCAACTCGATGCCGCTCGCGGCCTATCTCAGCGACCACGGCCATTGCAGCCTCACCGTCGCCGGCGGCGAACTGCACCGCGAGCCGGGCATCATCCATTCGCTGACGCAGACGGTGCCGTTCTACGCCTCGAAGTTCTTTCTCGGCGCGCAAGGCATCGGCCAGGAAGGCCTTCTGGAATCGCACCCGCTGCTGGTCCGCTCGATCGTCGAGCTCAGCCTCTGCGCCGACCAGATCGTCGTGCTGGCCGACAGCCGAAAACTGTCGATCCACGCGCGCAATGTGGCACTGCCGCTGTCGCGGATCGGCACGCTGGTCACCGATGACGGCCTGTCCGAGACAGATGCCCGCATGCTCGAAGATGCCGGCGTCATGGTGCGGATCGCGGCTTCCTCGGGAGGCGCCCAGTGAACATCGCCGTCCTCGATTTCGGCAAGACCAATTCGAAGCTGTTCGTCTTCGGCCAGGACGGACAGATCCTCGAGGAGCGCCGCACCCAGCCGAGCTGGATCCGCAAAGGCGGCTTCAGCGTGCTCGACGAGCCAGCGCTGCACGACTGGGCGGCTCGCGCCATCGATGATGCAGTCGACACGCATGGCGTGGAAGGGCTGATGGTATCCGGCCATGGCTGCACCTTCGCGTTGGTCGACGAAGCCGCGCTGACGCATCCGATCCTCGATTACGAGCAGGAACCGCCAGCTGAAATCGCCGCGCAGATCGACCGCCGCATTCCGGATTTTGCCGAGACCTTTTCGCCGCGCCTGCCGCTTGGCTTCAACTACGGCCGCCACATGTTGTGGCTGAAGGAGGTGGAGCCCGGTGCCTTCGCCACAGCGAAATCGATCCTCGGCTACCCCCAATATTGGAGCTGGCGGTTTGGCGGCCGGCCGGTATCGGAAGTGTCGTATCTCGGCTGCCACTCGCATTTATGGGCGCCGCGCAAACGCGATTTCAGCTCGCTGGTCGATGCCGAGGGCTGGCGCGGCCAGATGCCCGCCTTCGAGCGTGCCGGCGCGGTGATCGGCGAGCAGCGCTTCGGCCAGGCCGCGAAGCCAGTCGCCATCCATAATGGCGTCCACGACAGCAATGCCGCGCTCCATGCCTACCGCCGGCAGCAGCTCGGGCCGGTGACCGTGGTCTCGACCGGCACCTGGGTGGTCGTGCTCAATCCGGACTGCCCGCTCGACGCACTCGACGGCGAGCGCGACATGCTGGTCAATGTCGATGTCGATGGCGGCCCGGTGCCAACCGTCCGCTTCATGGGCGGGCGCGAATTCGCCACGATCAGCGCCGGCTGGCAGGGCGCAATCGCGCCGTCATCGATACAACGGGTGATCGACGCCGGCATTATGGCGCTGCCGAGCTTCGCGCCCGGCGGCCCGATGCCGCACCGCCGCGGCGAACTGGTCGGGCGTGCGCCCAATGCCGAGGAACGCGCGGCCATGGCGCTGCTCTATGTCGCGCTGATGGTCGATCTGTGCCTCGAGCTGATCCATTCGGACAACACAGTGATCGTCGACGGCGGCCTGAACAATGGCGGGCTGCTTGCCGCGTTGCTGGCGCAGTTGCGGCCCGGGCAGGCTTTCCTGCAGGGCGCAACGCTGGAGGGCAGCGCCACCGGTGCTGCCGCACTTGCCTTCGAAAGCGTCGGACGCGAGTTTGCCACCGAAGCGCCGGAGGCGGTGCATGCGGCAAGTTTCAGCGGCCTTGCCGGCTATCGCAACGACTGGCGCGGCCTTGCCGCCGACCGGGCTGTGGCCAGCGCAGCTGCAGGAGGTGCGCGATGAGCGCCGCCGCCCGGATCGAGACGGTGCGCCAGCCGGTGCTGGAGATGCGCCACATCTCCAAGACGTTCGGTGCGATCCGCGCCTTGCACGATGTGTCGCTGACCGTTCACGCCGGCGAGCTGCACGCGCTGATGGGCGAAAACGGTGCCGGCAAGTCGACGCTGATGAAGGTGCTGTCCGGCGCCTACCGGCCGGACCCCGGCGGCGAAATCCTGATCGACGGCGTGCCGGCCGCGACTGGCGACCCGATCAAGGCGCGCGCCGCCGGCATTGCGGTCATCTATCAGGAGCTGTCGCTGGCGCCTAATCTGTCGGTAGCGCAGAACATTTTTCTCGGCAACGAGCCGCGACGGTTCGGCGTTGTCGACCGCGAGCAGTGCAATCGGCGCGCCAGCGAGATCATCGCGCGGCTCGGCGTGACCTTCTCGGCGCGCACTCCGGTCGCAAGCCTGTCGCTCGGCGAGCGACAGCTGGTGGAAATCGCCCGCGCACTGTCGACCAATGCGCGCATCATCGTCATGGACGAGCCGACCACGTCGCTGACCTCGCGTGAGACCGACCGGCTGTTCGAGGTGATCGCGACGCTGAAGTCGCAAGGCATCGCCATCATCTACATCAGCCACCGTATGGAAGAGGTCTACCAGCTCGCCGACCGCGTCAGCGTGCTACGCGACAGCGGCTATGTCGGCACGCTCGACCGCGCCGACCTGAACGCCTCGCGCCTGGTATCGATGATGGTCGGGCGCGATCTGTCGACGTTCTACAAGAAGGATCACCGTCCGCCGGACAGCAAGCGCGCCATCGCGCTGTCGGTGCGCGGCATGTCGGACGGCAATCTCATAAAGAATTGTTCCTTCGACCTCCACAAGGGCGAGGTACTGGCACTGGCCGGCCTGGTCGGCTCGGGCCGCACCGAACTGGCACGGCTGATCTTCGGCGCCGACAGGCACACATCAGGCACGCTGGAGCTCGGCGGCAAACCGATATCCATCGGTTCGCCGAGCGAGGCGCTCGATGCCGGCATCGCCTATCTGACCGAGGACCGCAAGCAACTTGGCCTGTTTCTCGACATGTCGATCTCCGACAATATCAGCATGGGCGTGCTGGCAAAGGACGCGAAGGCCGGCGGTTTGCGCGACTTCACGGCTGCCGAAAAGCGCGCCGCCAAGGCGGTGTCAGACCTCTCCATCCGCACCAGCTCGGTGCAGGCCAATGCCGGCTCGCTGTCGGGCGGCAACCAGCAGAAGGTGCTGCTCGCCCGCCTGCTGGAAACCGAGCCGCAGGTCGTCATCCTCGATGAGCCGACCCGCGGCGTCGATGTCGGGGCGAAGTCGGAAATCTATCGGCTGATCGACAACCTGGCCAAGAAAGGCATCGCCATCCTGATGATCTCCAGCGAACTGCCGGAGGTGATCGGCATCGCCGACCGCGTGCTGGTGATGCGCGACGGCACCATTGCCGGCGAGGTGACGGCGTCGGAGGGCGAGCCGCTGCGGCAGGAAGCGATCATGGAACTTGCAACGGGAGCGGCTCAGCGATGACCGACAAGGCGGCCGACACGATGAAAGCGGACGACCGGGCGGTCGGCAGGAGCACGAGGTGGCGTACCGCCATCGCCGCACTCGGCATGCTGCCGATCCTGATCCTGCTGGCGGTCGGCTTCCAGTTCATCAATCCGCGCTTTTTCACCCAGACCAATCTGCTGATCGTCATGCAGCAATCGTCGATCAACATCGTGCTGGCCGCCGGCATGACCTTCGTCATCCTGACCGGCGGCATCGACCTGTCCGTCGGCTCGATCCTTGCCGCCTCGGCGATGGTGGCGGTGATGGTGTCGCTGGTGCCCGATTGGGGACTGCTGGGCGTGCCCGCGGCCATTCTCGTCGGGCTCGGTTTCGGCGTCATCAACGGGCTGCTGATCGCCTATATCAAGCTGCCGCCCTTCATCGTCACGCTGGGATCGCTGACCGCCGTGCGCGGCGTCGCCCGCCTGCTCGGCCAGGACACGACGGTGTTCAACGCGGACCTGCCGTTCGACTTCATCGGCAACGGTTCGCTGTTCGGCATTCCGTGGCTGGTAATCATCGCGCTGGCGGTCGTCGTCCTGTCCTGGCTGGTGCTCAAGCGCACCGTGCTCGGCACCTGGATCTACGCCGTCGGCGGCAACGCCGAGGCCGCCAGGCTGACCGGCATCAAGGTGCCGCTGGTGCTGCTCTTCGTCTACGGCGTTTCCGGCCTTCTGGCCGGCCTTGGCGGCGCCATGTCGGCGGCCCGGCTCTATGCCGCCAACGGGCTTCAGCTCGGCCAGTCCTACGAACTCGACGCCATTGCCGCAGTCATCCTCGGCGGCACCAGTTTCGTCGGCGGTGTCGGCTCGATCTGGGGCACGCTGATCGGCGGCCTGATCATCGCCGTGCTGTCCAACGGGCTCATCCTCGCCGGTGTTTCGGACATCTGGCAGTACATCATCAAGGGATTGGTCATCATCGTGGCGGTCGCCCTCGACCGTTACCGGCTCCAGGCAGGAGCAAGAACGTGATGGCCCTTAGTCGCCGGCATCCAACGAGCCGGTTTCATGTGTAACGCACCGTGAGAGGCGCGGGGCATCAGGAGGAAAATAAAACAATGAAGACCATCGCTAAACTGCTCTGCGGCGTCGCCCTTGCGGCCGCCGTCATCGCGCCGGCATCGGCAAAGGATCTGAACAAGGTCGGCATCTCGGTCGGACTGCTCGGCAACCCGTTCTTCGTCGCCACCATCAAGGGCATCGAGGACGCGGCCAAGAAGATCAACCCGAATGTGCAGGTGACCTCGGTATCGGCCGACTACGATCTCAACAAGCAGGTATCGCAGGTCGATTCCTTCATCGCTGCCGGTGTCGACGTCATCATGCTCAACGCAGTCGATGCCAAGGCGATCGCGCCGGCGGTGAAGAAGGCGCAGGCGGCCGGCATCGTCGTTGCCGCTTTCGACGTTTCGGCGCCGGGCGCCGACGTCACCGTGATGACCAACAACGTCAAGGCCGGCGAAGAGGCGTGCCAGTATCTGGTCGATAATACCGGCGGCAAGGGCGACTATGTCATCCTCAATGGCCCGGCCTCGTCGTCGATCCTGGAGCGGGTCAAGGGCTGCAAGGACGTGCTGGCAAAGCACCCCGACATCAAGATCCTTTCCGACGACCAGAACGCCGAAGGCTCGCGTGACGGCGGCCTGAAAGTGTTCCAGTCGCTGCTGACGCGTTTCGACAAGATCGACGCGGTCTTCGCCATCAACGATCCGACGGCGATCGGCGCCCAGCTTGCGGCCAAGCAGCTCAACCGCTCGGAGTTCATCTTCACCGCGGTCGACGGTGCACCCGATATCGAGAAGGAACTCGCCTCCGGCACGTCGATGATCAAGGCCTCGGCCTCGCAGGATCCCTATGTGATGGCCGGCCAGTCGCTGACGATGGCGGCTGACCTGCTTGCCGGCAAGAAGCCGGCCGAGCCGACGGTGCTGCTCGACCCGAAGCTGATCACGGCCGACAATTTGCAGGATTACAAGGGCTGGACCGCGGCTCGCTAAGCCTCCCAAGCCTGGTGCGGCCGGGATGACCGGCCGCACCTTTTTTGTCCGAGCAGCGGATTGCCAAAACCGCTTTGGCCTTGGGTCCGCTACTCCTGGAATGACCGGAGACAATCATGTCGCGCATCGGAATCCACTCATTCGTCTGGTCGGCGAGCTCGGCGCAGGGCGACCTCGAGCGGACGCTGGCCAACACCAGGGAAGCCGGCTTCGACCTGATCGAATTCTCCTATCTCGACCCCGCCAATGTCGACATTGACGGCTTGGCCAAGCGGATCGCCGATCTCGGCCTCGGCGTTGCGATCAGCATTGGACTGCCGGCCGACGGCGATATTTCGAGCGCCGACAAAACGATTGCCGCGCACGGCGTCGAAATCCTGGAACGTACGATCGCGCTGACCCGCGATCTCGGCGGCCAGAAGGTTGCCGGCATCCTCAGCACCAGCCACGGCTTGCAGAGCGAGGCGCCGACGCGTGACCAGTGGAACCGCAGCGCCGGCACGCTGGCCGAGGTGGCGGACACGGCAAAATCAGCCGGCGTCACCCTCAACCTCGAAATCGTCAACCGCTTCGAAAGCAATCTGCTCAACACCGCCGCGCAAGGCATGGCCTTCATCGCGGACAGCGGCTCCGACAATATCTTCCTGCATCTCGACAGCTTCCACATGAACATCGAGGAGGCCGATGTCGGCTTGGCCATTCGCAATGCGGTCGGGAAGATCGGCTATGTCCATATCGGCGAGAGCCATCGCGGTTTCCTCGGCACCGGCAATATCGATTTTGCCGCGATATTCGATGCGCTGACCGCCATCGGCTACAGCGACGACCTCAGCTTCGAATCCTTCTCCTCGGAAATCGTCGACGAGAACCTGTCGCGGAAAACCGCGATCTGGCGCAATCTGTGGACCGACAATATGGAGCTGGCCAAACATGCGCGCCGCTTCATTGCGCTCGGACTGGAGACGGCACGGCGCAAGGCCGAGCTTGTTTCCGCAACGCACCCGCAGTTCCGAAATCGATCTGGTTAGGCCAGAGGCGCTATATTAGCCGGCAAAACGCGGCCCAAGTTCCTCGATGCGGCGGATCATCGCCTGGAAATCCTCCAAGATGCGCTGGTGCAAGTGAACCGCCAGTTCCGGGTATTCCTCGAGGATGCGGCGGAACATCTTGCGGCTGAGCCGCAGCACTTCCGAATCGATTTCGGCGGAGGCGCTGGTCAGCCGGTTGGTGTCGGCGATCAGCGCCAGTTCGCTGAGTATGGTGCCGGGGCCGGCGGTGCCGATCGGGATGCGCTCGCCGTCGTGCTCGCGGTAGAGCACGATGCGGCCGCTGACCACGATGTAGGCCGAATCAGCCTCGTCGTCCTCGCGGTAAAGCTTGTGGTCGGCTTTCAACATGGTGGTTTCGGCGCCGAAGGCGAGCAGACGCAGCTGTTCCTGCGTAAAGCCCTCGAAGAGCCTCACGGTGGACAGGATGCGGATGTCGTCATCCAGCGCCATCTAGCTATGTCCCCGAACCGTCAGTCCGACTCCTCCCCTACGAGGCCGATCCAAAACCACCTCCAGCCTCAGGACCGTACCCGAAAAGCGCCCCGCCCGGATCGCTTATTTGAATAATGAAATGTTTAAGGAACCAGCTTGTAGCCGCCGCTTTCTGTCACGAGAATTTCCGCGTTGGAAGGATCGCGCTCGATCTTCTGGCGCAGCCGGTAGACGTGAGTTTCGAGCGTATGCGTGGTGACGCCGGAATTGTAGCCCCAGACTTCCTCCAGCAGCACGTCGCGGGTCACCACCTTCTGGTCGGCACGGTAGAGATATTTGATGATCGAGGCTTCCTTTTCGGTCAGCCGCACCTTGGCGCCGCGCGGGTCGATCAGAAGCTTCTGGCTGGGCTTGAACGTGTAGGGGCCGACCGAGAAAGTGGCGTCCTCGCTCTGTTCGTGCTGGCGCAACTGCGCGCGGATGCGGGCCAGCAGCACGGCAAAACGGAACGGCTTCGTCACATAGTCGTTGGCGCCGGCCTCGAGGCCAAGGATGGTGTCGGAATCGGTATCATGGCCGGTCAGCATGATGATCGGCGCCTTGTAGCCGCCCTTGCGCAATATCTTTACCGCCTCGCGGCCATCCATGTCGGGCAGGCCGACATCCATGATGAGCAGGTCGATGAGCCCGCCACGCGCCGTGGCGACGCCTTTGGCGGCGGTCGCTTCCTGCAGGACATCGAATTCCTCATAAAGCGACAATTGCTCGACAAGGGTGCCGCGCAGGTCGTCATCGTCGTCGACGATCAGAATGGTGCGTGAAGTCATGGATCAATCCGTTGTTTTGAAAAGAGATTTCAGTTGACCGCTGCCTGTTTATGCGGAAGCTGACCGGCACAACAGCCGTTCACAGTGATTTGTTCCGTGGCACGATCATACAAGAAAAAACACGATCGCAATGCAGTCGGCGCAATTTTGCCGAAAGGGCTCACCGTGCTCACCGTGCGCGCGCGCCCCGGCCAACCCAGCCAGGGCTTTCTGCAGGCCGGCAAACTGGTGTTTCCATGTGCGCTGGGGCATGGCGGCATCTCGGCCGGCAAGCGCGAGGGCGACGGCGCCACGCCGCTTGCCTCGATGCGGATATTGTCGGGATATTTTCGCGGCGACCGTTTTGCCGGCGGCCGCCGGACGCGGCTGGCGATGACGCCGATCGGCCGCGACCTCGGCTGGTGCGAAGTGCCTGGGGACCGCAACTACAACCGCCCGGTCAAAATCCCCTATGGCGCCAGCCATGAGCGGATGCTGCGCACCGACGATCTCTATGACGCCTGCCTGGTGCTGGACTGGAACATTGTGCCGCGCCGGCGCGGGCGCGGCAGCGCCATCTTCTTCCACCTGGCGCGCCCCGGCTTCACGCCGACGCAAGGCTGCGTCGCGGTAACGGCCCGCACCATGGCACGGCTGCTGCCGCTGCTGTCGGAGCGGACGGTGGTAAGGGTGGTGAGGTAGTGAATAGTGAATAGTGAGTGGTGAGAAGCGATCGGTAGGGACATGTGCAGGCGCACCGCCTAGCTTCCCATTCACCATTCACCATTCACCATTCACCATTCACCATTCACTACTGCCCTATCCGCTTCCTCGGCCTCTGCCAACCGATGTCGAGAAGGCCGAGCCGGCCGAGTTCGCGGTCCATGGCGCGTGCGATGTCCTTGCGTTCGCCGCCGATGTCGCGAAGCTGGCGATCGGCGAGATCCTCGACATTCTCGTAGGGAAGATTGACCGCGATTTTTGCATGCCGAAGCCAGTCAAGCATGGCGCGCAGCCAGGCCGAGCGGAGGGTTACCGAGCGCAAGGCGATGTCAGACATGATGCAATCCGCTTCTCCGGACATCAAATCCGGTTTGATGTTTCTTCGATGCTCAGATCATGGCGGATTGAAATTCAAACGGGAAACGAGTAGTTTTTTCTGCATCTTCAAGTTTTGTTTGAGGGTTGGAATGCTCGACCGAACCCTCCTCGTCTGGCACTGATGGCGCGCCTGCTGCCTGGAACCCGTGCGCTGCGGACGCTGGAGGCAGCGGCGCGGCACCTCAATTTCACCCGCGCCGCCGACGAGCTCGGCCTGACGCCGGCAGCGGTCAGCCATCAGATCAAGGAAATCGAGGATCAGCTCGGCATCGTGCTGTTCACACGCACCAGCCGCACGATCCGGCTGACCGAGGCGGGCGCGGTGCTGTTCGAAGCTTCGACCGATGCGCTCGACCTGCTTGGCCGGGCCGTCTCACGGGCGCAGAAGACGGCGCGCGGATCGGCGCTGCTGAAGGTCACCCTCGATGCGCAATTCGCGACGAAGTGGCTGATGCGGCGCGTCGACGATTTTCGCAAGCAGCATCCGGCAATCGAGCTGCGTTTCGACATCAGTTACGAGGTGCGCGACTTCGATCGCGACGACGTCGATCTCGGCATCCGTTTCGGCACCGGCAAATATCCGGGGCTTCGCTCGCACCGGCTGTTCGAAAACGTCATCATCCCCGTCTGCAGCCCGGCCTTGCTGCGGGGGGGGCCGCGGCTGAAAGAGCCGCGCGACCTGTTTCATCATACGCTGGCCCATATCGAGTGGTCGCGCCAGGGCGTCACCTGGCCCAACTGGAGCATGTGGATGGCGGCGGCGGGCGTCGACGATTTCGACGGCAGCCGGACCATCGTGTTCGGCAACTCGACCGATGCCGTCCAGGCCGCGCTCGACGGCAACGCGGTCGCGCTCGCCGATTTCGCCATGGTGGCAAACGACCTGTCCGAAGGCAGGCTGATCCGGCCGTTCGAACTCGGCATCAAGGTGGCGCCTGAATTCGCCTATTTCCTGGTCTATCCGGAGACCGCGGCGAATGATCCGCGCATCGTCGCCTTTCGCGATTGGCTTCTCGAGGAAATCGCCAAGACGCCGAGCTGACGGTCAGCCCGCCGCCGCGCCGAACCAGCCGATCACCGCGCCGATGAGAAGCAGCACGCCGAGCCAGTGACCAACATCGATGAGCGTCAGATCCCAGCCGAAACCTTCGTAGCGATGGTTGACCGAAAGCGTGGTGGCGACGAACCCCAGCCAGAGAACGAAGCCGAAGATCACCCCGGCAAGCAGGCTCGGCTCGCCGCCGGTTACGGCGCCGATGATCAGCGACATGACCAGCGCCATGACGAGCTCCGCGATGAAGGAGACGACGAAGGGTAGCATCGATTTACTCATCGTCGCCGGATCAAGCTTGGCGGCCTTCAGCCACGGCTTGCTCAAGCCCATGTACCAGGCCGCGCCGAACAGCCACGCCACGACGGCAGCAACGATTACCGCCAGCCAATTGATTGCTGAAAAATCCATGGTTCCCTCCGGTCGATTGCGCGATGGAACGCCTGTTCGGCGATGCCGTCAAGCAAGGCGCCAGACGGTGGTGCGCTTGACCTCGGCGTCCTCCAGCGCCCGGGTCACCGCCACTTCATAGACGGCAAGCGGCTCCAGCCCGGTCTTCGGCAGATAGGAACGGCCGGGATCGCCGACGAGAATGTCGCCGCCGCGCGCCTTCAGCGCGACGAACCACGGCATCAGCCTGTCGGCGAAAGTTTTGTCGTAGAAGACGTCGCCGGCCAGCACCAAGTCCCAGCCGGCATCGCTGCCGATGCAGTCGCCGATGAGGAATTTTATCTCGGTCCCATTTGCCTCGGCATTGAGGCGGATCGCGGTCGCGCAGAATGGGTCGATATCGGCGGCGATCACCTCGGCAGCTCCGGCCTTCACCGCGGCAATGGCGACAAGGCCGGAGCCGGAGGCGAAGTCCAGCACGCGCTTGCCGCGCACCGCCGCCGGATTGTCGAGGATGTAGCGGGCAAGGCCTTGGCCGCCGGCCCAGGCAAAAGCCCAGAAGGGCGGCGGCAGGCCGATTTCGGTCAGCTCGTCCTCGGTCCGCTGCCATAGTTCATGTGCCTCGTCGGCCAGGTGCAGGCGGATCTCCGGCACATGCGGCGGCGCCATCAGCGCCGTGTTGTCGAGGATGAATTTCCTGGCGCTGTCCGGCGTCAGCGCCGTCATGGCGCCGGCGTCAGGCCGCCCATGCGGCAAACCTCTTGCCATTCGGCCGGCGTCACCGGCTGCACAGACAGCCGCCCGAGCCGCACCAGCGCCATGTCGGCCAGCTTTGGATTGGCCTTGGCTTGCTCCAGCGTCACCGGCTTCGGCATGGCCTTGAAGGCGCGGATGTCGACGCACTCCCAGCGGGGATCGTCGGTGGTGCTGTCCTGATGGGCCAGAGCGCAGACTTCGGCGATGCCGACGATGTCCAGCCCGTCATTGGAATGGTAGAAGAAGCCGAGATCGCCGATCTGCATCGCCTTCATGTTGTTGCGCGCCGCATAATTGCGCACGCCGTCCCATTGCGTGCCGGCCTTGCCCTTGGCCTTGAGGTCCTCGAAGGAGAAGACCGAAGGTTCGGATTTGAACAGCCAGTAGTTCATTGTGTTGCTCCTCCTCAGGGTGCCGCCGCGACTAAAAGCGCGTCGCGTTCGACCGGCCTCATGCGACGCGCTTTAGGTTCTTGTTGTATGCATGTCGTTATCACAAAACCGCTGCACACTTTTGCGCGACATGCATCAGATATCCGCCGGCTTGTTGAAGCTCCAGTTCCACTGCCGGATTTCGACGCTTTCGAACAGCCCTGCCTTGGTATAGGGATCGGACGCCGACAGGGCTCTTGCCGCAGCCAGATCGGGCGCCTCGACAACGGCGAGAGTGCCGTTCGGCTTGCCGTCGGCGTCGAGGAACGGGCCGGCGAAGGCCAATTTCTTGTCGCCGTTCAGCCCTTCCAGGAAGGCAAGGTGCTTGGGCCGCGTATCGAGCCGCACCTGCAGCCTTCCTGGCTTGTCCTTGCAAATCAACGCAAACAGCATCTTTCCATCTCCGCAATCGTTCGCGATTACATGTCGGTTTCGGTCTTGAGTGGCCTTGTCATCAACGCCGACACAGCCTGGTCTATGGTTATGGTGCCGTCCAGTATGGCGGCGACGGCGGCGATGATCGGCGCGTCGATCCGGCGCTCGCCGGCGATGCGGGCGGCGATTGCCGCCGTCGGCACGCCTTCGGCCAAAGGCAGGCCGGCAAGCGGCTTGCCTTGCCCCAGCGCCAGCCCATAGGCGAAATTGCGCGACTGCGCGGACGAGCAGGTGAGCAGCAGGTCGCCGAGGCCGGAAAGCCCCATCAGCGTCTCCGGCTTGGCGCCAAAGGCGGCGCCGATGCGGCGCAATTCGACGAAGCCGCGCGTCACCATCGCCGCCTGGGCGCTGGCACCGAGCCCGGCGCCGGTGACGGCACCCGCGGCAATGGCAAAGACGTTCTTCAGCGCGCCGCCGATCTCGACGCCGATTAGATCGTCGCTCGAATAACAGCGCAGATTTTCCGCCGAAAAGCGGGCGGCAAGGTCGGTGGCCAGAGCCTCGTCGCGGGCGGCGACCACGACGGCCGTCGGCAGGCCCCTGGCGACGTCGGTGGCAAAGCTTGGGCCGGACAAAGCGGCGACCGGATTTGCCGGCAGTATTTCCTCGGTGATGGACGATAGCAGCGCGCCGGTGTCGCGCTCGATGCCCTTGGCGCAGAGGACCAGCGGGATGCCTTTCGGCATATGGCTGGACGCGGCCGTCAGCATAATCCGCAACGATTGCGCCGGCGCTACCGCCAGAACGCAGTCGGCACCGTCGAGCGCCGCCTCGATGTCGCTCGTCGCCACGATGCCGGGATCGAGCGCGATGCCCGGCAGATAGCGCGGATTTTCGCCACGGTCGACCGCCGCGACGGTCTCCGGGTCGCGCGCGTAGAGGCGGACGAAATGACCGGCGCGCAGCGTGGCCAGCGCCAGCGCCGTGCCCCAGGCGCCGCCGCCGAG
>NZ_AYVL01000048.1 GCF_000502835.1 Mesorhizobium sp. LSJC280B00 | reverse complement strand
TGAGGGCAGCGCCCGGGCGGCCGCGCGTGCCGCCTGCCGCTTGCGTTCGAAATTGCGGGACAGTGCGGTCTTCAACCGCGCGCCAAGGCCGGCAAGCGTCGCTTCGAGGTCGACCTTGACCGGCACGGCGATCTCGGCGGCGCCTGTCGGCGTCGGCGCCCGCACATCCGCCGCCAGATCGATCAATGTCCAGTCGGTCTCGTGGCCGACCGCAGAAATCACCGGAATGCCCGAAGCGGCGACGGCCCGGGCAAGCGCTTCGTCGTTGAACCCCCACAGGTCCTCCAGGCTGCCGCCGCCGCGCGCCACGATCAACAGATCGGGCCGCGCGATGGCGCCGTCCCATGGCAGTGCGTTGAAGCCGTTGACGGCAGCCGTCACTTCCGCACCCGCCGTCTCGCCCTGCACCCGCACCGGCCAGACGAGCACGTGCAGTGGAAACCGATCCTTGATGCGGTGGATGATGTCGCGGATGACGGCGCCTGTCGGCGAGGTGACGACGCCGATGACGCAGGGCATGAACGGCAGACGCCGCTTGCGCGACGCGTCGAACAGGCCTTCGGCCTGCAGCCGGCGCTTGCGCTCGTCCAGCAGCGCCATCAGCGCACCGGCACCGGCCGGCTCGAGATTGTCGATAACGATCTGGTAGTTCGACTTTCCGGGATAGGTGGTGAGCCGGCCGGTGGCGATCACCTCCATGCCTTCCTCTGGACGGAATTTCAGCCGGCTCATCGTGGTCTTCCACACCACGGCGTCGAGCCGCGCGCGATCGTCCTTCAGGCAGAAATAGGCATGGCCGGAGGAATGCGGTCCGCGATAGCCGGAAATCTCGCCGCGCACCCGTACATTGCCGAAGACGTCCTCGACCGTACGCTTCAGCGCGCCGGAAATTTCGCTCACCGTATATTCGGTGGCGTTGGTGCGTGATTCGGATGCTGCGTCGCTCATCGGCCGATTGGGGGACGATTGCTGGCCGGCGTCAAGGCGGCCGTGTTCGATGTCCGCCCCAATCGCGCGATCACCAGCCCGGCAGAATCTGGTTCGGCTTGGTCCGCTTCATCTTGGCGAAGGCGAGGGCGGCGAAATCGAACGTGCCGGTCTCCTCGCCGAGTGGCACGGAAATATTGTCGAGGCTCTCCGAAATGTGGCGCGCAAGCGCGTCGACGATCTCCGGCCGCGAGGTCTGACCGCGCATGATGCCGATGCGGCAATCGGGCAGGGCGCCGAAACCGTCGGCCTCGCCCAGCACCCGCATGCCGGGCCGCAGGGCGCATTCCGGCAGCACCGAGATCGCCAGACCGGAAAGCACCGCGGCTGCGATGACGGTGGCAGAGAAGCTGGTGAACAGGATGCGATAGTCGCGGCTCTGCTGATCGAGCACGTCGGCGGCGGCCCGCCGCCAGATGCAGTTCGGCCGGCCGAAGGCCATCGGCAGGATCGGCTGCTCATGCGTCGCATGGTTGGCCGAGGTAACCCACAGCAGCGGTTCGCGCCGCACCACTTCCGACTGGCCACGCGCGTCGTTGTGCGTCACCAGCGCCAGGTCGAGATTGCCGCGCTTGATGTGTTCGACCAGTCCCGGCGTCGGTTCGCAGATAACGGTCAGTTCGACATGCGGGTTGGAACGGGCAAACCGCGCCATGATCTCTGGCAGGAAGCGATCGGCATAATCGTCCGGCGTGCCGATGCGGATGGTGCCTTCGAGCCGGCGGTCGTCGAAGGCGGCCAGTGTTTCCTTGTTGAGATAGAGCAGCCGCCTTGCGTAGGAGAGCAGTCTGTCGCCTTCCTCGGTCAGCCTGTTGGTGCGGCCGTCTTTTTCGAACAGCGGCTTGCCGATCCGTTCCTCCAGCCGCCGCATCTGCATCGACACCGCAGACTGGGTCCGATGCACCGCTTCCGCCGCGCGGGTAAAGCTGCCGGTGTCGACAATCGAGATGAAGGTCTGCAACTGATCGAGATCGAGCGGCGCTTTCATTGGCCTAATCCATCATTGATGCTGATGCTAAAGATTAGAAACATTCGTTGGATTAATCAATCGGGCCATGGCAAATTCCGATTGTCCACATGAAGGCATGTGAATCGAAGCCGGAACGGCCGCTGTCGCCAGCGCCCGATCGACCGGTTTCGCCCGTTCGAATGTGAAGGAGACCGACATGGCTACGTTTGATTTCGCTACCGAGACCTCGCGCATCACCTCGCGTCCGGCCGTTGCGACGCGCGTGGCCAATGCCGCTGCCAATGTTTACCGCGCCTGGAGAAACCGCCGCGCCTTTTATCGCCTCGGCGAGATGTCGGATGCCGAACTCGCCGACATCGGCCTGACCCGCGCCGACCTGCACGTCGCTGTCGGTGTACCCTTTGGCCGCGATCCGACAGAAAGGCTTCGCGTCATCGCGGTCGAGCGCGCCGAAACGATCGAGGATATTGCCTGCAAGGTCGTGTGATCGCGTGGTTTCGCCGTTCGGGCGCGTTGAACCTTTTTGAGGCACGACGCCACTAAGTTACGCAGGCTCCCCACTCCCTGCCGGATCCCCCCGGCCAGCCTGCGCGCTGCCCGGTCCTCCCAGGACCGGGCTTTCTTTTTTGGGCGGCACTGATGATTGGTTGCCGGTGTCTGGTCTAGCGCCGGCCCATGCCCTGCTTGAACTGGTCGAAGATCGACTCCATGCCTTTCTGGTAGTCGTCGCGCTGCTGGGCGCCTGTCTCGAACATCTTGCCGAACAGGTCGTCAAACGGATTTCTCGGCCTGCCGCTCGGATTGGCCTGCGGCTGCGGCGCCTGGGGTTGCTGCGGCGCCTGACGCGGCTGAGACTGCGGTGCGCCACCGCCGAACATGTCCTGCAGTACTTTGCCGAGCGGATTGTCACCATAAGGGTTCTGTGTTTGCTGGGGTTGGTTCTGCGGCTGCTGCGGCTGTGGTGCACCGCCGCCGAACATATCCTGCAGCACCTTGCCCAGCGGGTTGTCGCCGTAAGGGCTCTGCGTCTGTTGCGGCTGCTGCCCGCCGAACATGTCCTGCAGCACCTTGCCGAGCGGGTTATCCGTGGGGCCTGCAGGCTGAGGGGCCGGCGCCTGGCCGCCGCCGCCCGCCTGCCGCATCATCTGCTCGATGAGCTCGCCGAGCGGATTGCCGCCGCCTGCCGCATGCATCTGCCCGCCTAACTGGTTGGTGGTCTGCTTGAATAGCCCGCCCATCATCATCGAGGCGATTGCCGGCAGCATCTGCTGCAGGACCTGCTGGCTGACGCCGCTCGCCTGCGCGGCCTGGCTGGCGACGGCCCGCGACAGGTCCTTCGAGCCGAACAAATGGCCGAGAATGCCCTTGCCTTCATCGAGGCCCTGCGGCGAGAAGGCCCGGCTTGCATCCTCGAAATATTTGGCGTGCTGGCCGCTGGCCATCGCCGTCATGAAGGAGCCGAGCCCATAAGGGTCCGCCGTGTTGCGCTTCAGCCCCTGCGAAAAGGCCGGCAGCAGCGCCGCGACCGCCGCCTGCGTCTGCTGCTGCGAAAGCCCGAACTGCTGGGCCAGCGCCTGCATGCCGTTGCCGTTCTGGGCCTGTGCCAGAATATCGAACAAGGAAGGCATTGTTTTCTCCTCCGGGAAAATCCTCGTTGGAGAAGCCTAATTCGTTTCCATCACTGATTGAAGCGAATTTGCCGGACCATCGGCCAAGCGGATAGCGAAGCGTTAATACGCGTATTCCATGAACACCGGCTCGATCGAGCCGCCCCAGCGTGTGTGGTAGGCCGAGAGCATCTCTTCGGCGCTGGTGGTGCCACGCGCGACGACCTCGTCCAGCGTGTTGAGGAACGAGGTCTCGTCATAGCCGTCGCGGTTCTTGCGGCCGCGGTTCTTCAGTCCCATGCGCGAGATGACGAGCACGTCGCGGGCTATCTCGCGCAGTGTCGTGTTGCGGAAGGGCGCCGAAATGCCCTGTTCGGGCACCGCGTTGCGCATCGCCAGCACCTCGTCATAACTCCAGCTCGAGGTCAGCGCCTCGGCCGCGTCGAGCGCAGCCGCATCATAGAGCAGCCCGACCCAGAAGGCCGGCAGCGCGCAGATGCGCCGCCACGGCCCGCCATCGGCGCCGCGCATTTCGAGAAAGCGCTTCAACCGCACGTCCGGGAACAGCGTCGACAGATGGTTCGCCCAGTCGCCCATCGTCGGGAGCCCGTCCGGCAGTTCGTTGCGGGCGGCGCCCGCCATGAACTGGCGGAAGGTGATGTGCGTCATGTCATGGTACTGGCCGTCGCGGATGACGAAATACATCGGCACGTCGAGCGCCCATTCGACATAATCGGCAAAGCCGAAATCGGGCGAGAAGCAGAATTCGAGCAGGCCGGAGCGCTGATTGTCGGTGTCGCGCCAGATCTCGCCGCGCCAGCTCTGCAAGCCGTTCGGCCGGCTTTCGGTGAAGGGCGAGTTGGCAAACAGCGCCGTCGACAGCGGCTGCAATTTCAGCGACACTTGCATCTTGCGGCGCATGTCGGCTTCGCTTTCGAAGTCGAGGTTCACCTGGATCGTGCAGGTCCGGTACATCATGTCGAGACCTTTGGTGCCGACCTTGGGCATGTAGCGGGTCATGATCTCGTAGCGCGATTTCGGCATCTTCGGCGTCTCGGCCAGCGACCATTTCGGGCTGCCGCCAAGGCCGAGAAAACGAATGCCCATCGGTTCGGCGATCTCGCGCACCTGCGCCAGATGCGCATTGCCTTCGCGGCAGGTCTGGTGGATCGTCTCCAGCGGCGCGCCGGACAGTTCGAACTGGCCGCCGGGCTCCAGCGAGATCGCGCCTTGGCCGGTCGGCTCGACCAGTCCGATGATGCGGCCGGCATCCATGATCGGGTCCCAGCCGAGTTTGTCCTGCATGCCTTCGAGGATGGCGCGGATGCCGCGCTCGCCGCCGTAGGGCACCGGGGCATTGCCGTCAACATAGAACGGGAATTTCTCGTGCTCGGTGCCGATGCGCCATTTGTCGCGCGGCTTGTTGCCTTCGGCCAGGTGCTCGACGAGTTCGTCGACGCCTTCGATCGGCCGGAAATCGGTAGTATCGCGCGCCATAATAGCCCTCCGCACATGGCCCCGAAAACCGGCTTCGATTTTCGGAAAGGATCATGTGCCCAATCAATATGTTACAGCGTCCTTTGCGCGCCCGAAAGGACGCGCGGCCACTGCCGGCGCTAGATGGACGAAATGTCAGTAGCCGATCAAGCGAAAAATCCTGAGCCAGAGGGTAACTGGAATTGATCACCAATCCCCGATTGTCGCCTGGATCAGCGCCAGTGCCGCTACGGCCGCCGTGTCCGCCCGCAGGATGCGCGGCCCAAGCGGAATGGCGGTAACGAAGGGCAGGGCTCTCAGCATCCTGCGCTCCTCGTCGGAAAAGCCGCCCTCCGGCCCGACCAGCAGGCCGAGCTTGTTCTCCCGCACCGCCTGCAATGCCGGCAGGGGACTGTTGGTCGATGCATCCTCGTCGCAGAAGATCAGCCGCCGCTCACGGTCCCAGTTGCTGAGCAGGCGCTCGAATTTTTCCGCTTCGCGCAGCTCCGGCACCGCCAATATGCCGCATTGTTCGGCCGCCTCGACGACATTGGCGCGCAGGCGCTCGATGCCGGGCTTTGCCACCTGCGTATGCTGGGTGATGACCGGCTGCAGGATGCCAGCGCCCATCTCGACCGCCTTTTGCACGAGGTAGTCGAGCCGCCCCTGCTTCAGCGGCGCGAAACAGTAGACGAGATCGGGCAACGGCGGCTGCGGCCGCTGCAATGCCAGCAACTTCAGGCGCAACGCCTTCTTCGATTTTGCCGCGATCGCCGCCGACCATTCGCCGTCGCGGCCGTTGAAGACCAGAATTTCGGCGCCTTCGCCGAGCCGCAGCACGTGCGAGAGATAATGGCTCTGCTGCGGGCCGATGTCGAACTCGATGTCCGGTCCAAGCCCGTCCGGCACGAACAGCCGCTGCATCTTGTAATTGGCGCGCATCGCCGAGGAATGCGGCAACGTCACCCTCGGCGTCAAGCCTCGGCGGAAGGATGCCAGACAGGCTCGTAGCCTTTCTGCAGCACCGAAACAGTTGTCGCTGGCGTGAGCAGGCGGATTGGACTGTCGGTAAAACCGCCGAACCCCACCGGTTCGCCATAACCGCCGAAACTCCAGGGCAGCGCGGCGCCGTCAAACAGGACGTACGCCCTGTTTCCTGACGAGATCATCGTGCCGTCCGGCAAGTCCGCAAGCGCTTCCGGTTCCAGTCTCGGCGCCCGCCCGCCCGATGCCACGCGCTCCTTGTGCAGGCGCTTGTCGAGTTGCGGCGCGCGTGGCTCGGCAATGCCGAAGGCGTCGCCGAAACGCCGGACAAAATCCCTGGCCCGCTCGCGCCGGCAGAAGAAGCAGGGCCGGTGCCCGGCGGCAAGTGCCGTCACCTCGTCGAGGAAAAACAGTTCGGTCCAGCCGGCCTTGCCGCCAGCCCGGTTGCGCCCCATCGGCTCGCGCCGCACGTTATGGAATTCGCAGACGCAGATGATCCAGGCTTGCAGCGCCCAGCGCTTCTTCAACAGCGTTCTCGTCTCGGGGTCGTGAATGATGCCGCGATTGCCCATGAACAGGCCGCGCTCCGGCACGGCATGGATGGCGCCGAACGGGTCGACCCGGTTTTGCAGTGGCATAGGCGTTCCCTGTTGGCTGCAATGCTGGCGCCATGATATCGCTCGTTGCATCAATTTCATGTCAGCAGGTTTCGATGCGGGTCTTGGTTGTCCAGAACTTCGACAATGAGGGCCTTGGCCAGATCGGCGCGGCTCTTGTCGAGGCGGGCGTCGATATCGACCTGCGCCGTCCCTACTGCGGCGACGCGCTGCCGCAAGATAGCGGCGGGCATGACGCCATGGTAGTGCTCGGCGGCGCCCAGAATGCGCTGGACGACGAGCTCTGTCCTTATTTTCCGGGCCTGCTCGACCTGACGCGCGACTTTGCCGAGAGGGATCGCGCGGTGCTTGGTATCTGCCTCGGCAGCCAGTTGGTCACGCGCGCCTTTGGCGGCGAGAACCAGATCGGCGGCGCGTCGGAGTTCGGCTGGCACGAGGTCGCGCTCACCGCGGCGGCGCAGGCCGATCCGGTGCTCGCCGCTTTGCCCGCAAAATTCCCGATCTTCGAATGGCACGACGACACCTTTGTCTTGCCTAAGACTGCCGTGCGGCTGGCCGGCAATGCCGTCGCCGAGAACCAGGCGTTCCGTATCGGCCGCGCCGTCTACGGCTTCCAGTTCCATTTCGAGGCCGACAGTCCGATGGTGCGCGACTGGAGCACCTCCTTCGCACCGCTGATCGCCGAGCGGCATCCTGAATGGGCGGGCCGGCTCGACGATGAAATGGCCCGCAACGGACCGCAAGCCGATGCCGCCGGCCTGGCCATCGCCCGCGCCTGGGTGGCGACGATCTGACGGCTCATATAGTCAGCGTATTTGGCGACGTTGCATATTTGGCACGCGGCGGCAAATCCGCCGGGGATAACGCGTTTCATCCTTGGCCTGTGTCTGTCCGCCAGCCTAAAAGGCGCCCGCTCTGCATCTTGCGTGCAACCGCGATGAACCTTTCCTGTGACCCGCGCGACACACCGCCGATACAGAACATGCCTAGAAGCGCGAAACCGTCAGACATTTGCGACGTATTTTGCGTTTCAACGCATTGGTAACCCGCTCGTGCATAGATGCAGAAAGCTCAACAAGAGATGACGTCCGTGAAAGCAGCCTTTTTGTCCTTTGCCATGTTGTCGGCCATCGTCTTGTGCGGCCTCGGCATTTATTCCGCCGACGCAGCCAACAACCATAATGCCGTCGACGGCTACGGCGTCACCGCCGCGCTTCGCTAGACCCTCTGCACATAACCTCACGCCTTACCTACGCCCGCTCACCCGTGACTGTCAGGATATGCTTGTCAGCGCCGTCTACCACGAGCGCGGTGAGGTTTCCCGACTGCCAGGCGAGGGTGTCGACATTGACGCGGTTGCCGGTGATCTCGGGCTTGGGCACCGGCGTATGGCCGTGCACCACGATCTTCGGATGAAGACCGGTGTGATCGTGGAAGACCTCGCGGATCCAGATCAGGTCCTGCCGGGTCTGGCTTTCCAGCGCAACGCCGGGCCGGATGCCGGCATGGCAGAAGAAGAAGTCGCCGAACGTCACTGAGAAGGGCAGCGAGCGCAGGAACTCGACATGGTTCTGCGGCACCGCCTCGACCAGTGCGGCGTGCCCTTGCCGCAATGCCGCATCGGCGCGGCCAAACCAGGCGCTGCTCCCACCGAGTGAGACACCATACGATAGCGCCGTCTGGATGCCGCCATAGCGCATGAACAGCCCGTCCGGATCGGGGACATCGAGAAAATCGAGAAAGCCGAGATCATGATTTCCGGCGAGCATCAGGTGACGCGGATCGCGTTTCTGCGCGTCGATCAGGAAATCGATGACGCCCCTGGAGTCCGGGCCCCGGTCGACATAGTCGCCGAGATGGATCACGCGCCAATCGGCCGACGGCCTTTGACCGAGCTCCGCCTCGATCCGCCGGTGCATGGCGGTCAGCAGGTCGAGCCGGCCGTGCACATCGCCGATCGCGTAGAGACGCATGCCTTGCGGTCCGCGCGCCTCGTAGAAACTGATGCCGGGCTCCGTCAATGCCTGCGTCGCCTCCGTGATCATGCCGTCACGTGACTTTAGCGCCGAAGCTGATCCTTGCCCATGTCGGTGACCAGACGCTTTCCGCACAGAGCCAGCGTTATGTCCATCTCCTTGCGGATGATTTCCAGCGCCTTGGTAACCCCTTCCTTGCCGAGTGCGCCGAGGCCGTACAGGAAAGGCCGGCCGATATAGGTGCCCTTGGCGCCGAGGCACAGCGCCTTGAGCACGTCCTGGCCGGAGCGGATGCCGCCGTCCATATGCACCTCGATCGCGTCGCCGACGGCGTCGGCGATCTCTTCGAGCGCCATGATCGACGACGAGGCGCCGTCGAGCTGGCGGCCGCCATGGTTGGATACGATGATCGCGTCGGCGCCTGTCCTGGCCGCCATCAGCGCATCTTCCCTGTCGAGTATGCCTTTCAGGATCAGCTTGCCGCCCCAGCGCTCCTTGATCCAGGCGACGTCCTTCCACGACAGATGCGGATCGAACTGCTCCTTCGTCCACGACGATAGCGAGGCGAGGTCGCCGACGCCCTTGGCATGGCCGACGATGTTGCGGAAGCTCCGGCGCTTGGTGCCGGCCATGCCGGCGCACCAGCGCGGCCTTGTCGCCATCTGCCAGAGGTGCTTCGGCGTCATTCGCGGCGGCGCCGAAAGCCCGTTGCGGATATCCTTGTGGCGCTGACCGAGGATCTGCAGGTCGAGCGTCAGCACCAGCGCCGAACATTTCGCCGCTTTTGCGCGGTCGATCAAATCGAAGACGAAGTCCTTGTCGCGCAGCACATAGAGCTGGAACCAGAACGGCTTCCTGGTCACCGACGCGACATCCTCGATCGAGCAGATGCTCATTGTCGACAGCGTGAACGGCACACCGAATTCTTCCGCCGCCTGGGCCGCCAGCATCTCGCCGTCCGGATGCTGCATGCCGGTCATGCCGGTCGGCGCCAGCGCCACCGGCATCGTCACCTTCTCGCCGATCATGGTCGATTCCAGCGAGCGGTTGTCCATGTCGACCAGCACGCGCTGGCGGAACTTGATCTTCTGGAAATCTTCCTCGTTGGCCCGGTAGGTGCTTTCGGTCCAGGCGCCGGAATCGGCATAGTCGAAGAACATCTTCGGCACGCGGCGGCGCGCCAGGTCCTTGAGGTCGGCGATGGTGAGAATGCTGCTCATGGATCTTTTTCCGCTGGTTCTTCGCTGGTTCGTCGTTGAATTTTCTGGGCGGTGCCTACGGCTGTTTTCTTGCCGGCTCACCGCCACCGGGCTCGGAGCGTTGCCTGAGCCTCAGCCGCGACACGCGCTGCCAGTCGCCGCTGCGCTCGGCCTCGGCCATCGATCGTTCGACGTAGGAGATGTGGTCCATCGCCGCCTGCCGCGCCGCGGCTGCATCGCCGGCCTTGACCGCCGTGTAGATTGCCCGGTGCTGCGAAAGCAGCGCCTCGCGCGCGCCCGGCACGCTGAACACCAGCCGCCGGTTCTGGAACACGCCTTCCGACAGCAGCCGATAACAGGAGCGCAGCGTGTGCAGCAGGATGATGTTGTGCGCGCATTCGCAGATCGCGTGATGGAACTCGATGTCGATTTCCGCCTCGTCGTCGAAATTGCCGGTCCGGTGCGCCTCGTCCATACGTGCCATGATGCGGTCGAGCAGCGCCAGATCGTCCGATGTGGCACGCCGCGCCGCATATTCCGCCGCCACCGCCTCGATCTCGCGGCGGTACTCCAGATAGTCGGTCACCGCCTTGCGATGCATCGAGATCAGGTCGGTCACCGGCTTGGTGAACAGCTGGCCGATGACATCGGCGACATGGGTGCCGCCGCCTGGCCGTGTGGTCAATAGCCCGCGCCCTTCCAAGGCTTTCAAGGCATCGCGCAGGATCGGCCGCGACACCTCGAACTGGCGCGCCAGTTCGCGCTCGCCCGGCAGCCGGTCGCCGGTGCGCAGGACGCCTTCGAGGACCAGGCTCTCGATCTGCTGCACCACCTCGTCGGCGGTGCGCGAATGCTCGATCCGGGAGAAAATGTCGCTCAAACGGGATGCCTGGGGGTTGAACCGATGTCGCGCAAGATAAAGCCGGCGTCGCCAACTGGTCAAATTATTTATCCAATTCGCCGGGGCCGGGTCCGTTTCACAGCCGCGGCTTCATATCAGCTTGAGCTAAACTGGGCGTTTGCGCCCTCTGGAGATTGCCTCTAGAGCAACCAGGAAAAGTGTGAAACGGTTTTCCGTCCGGAATTGCGCGGAATCAAAGAGATAGAGCGGTTCGGCGTTTCCGTGAAACGATGGACCGCTCTAGAGGGACATCATTGCCAAAGGCTCAGAGAAGCCTGGGGGACCAGCCGTGCCAGACGCCGACCCGTCCAGCCTCGAATTCCAGCTGCGCGCCAAAGCTGTGGGCGGCACCGTCATGGGCTTTCCGGCGCATGAAGGTCGGCCGGGCGCGCTCGGCGAGGTCCACGCCCGGCCGCAGCCGCTGGTCGAAAAGCCGCGCGTGCTGGTGCAGCTTTCCTTCATGACCGAAGCTGGATCCGGGATCGATCAGGCCGTGCTTTCCGAATTGTCGCGACGCCTCGGCATTGCCGCGCCCGACCCTCACGCCCGCCACCACGCGATGAAATGGGGCAAGGGCTCGCTGCGCTGGGAACGCCACACGGAATTCTCGACCTATCTCTGGGAAGGCCCGCTCGCCGAAAACGGCAGGGGGCAAGAGGACACACCCTTCGGCAACGGGTTTTCGCCGCCGGGCACGGTGATTTCCGGCATCAGGCTGGAGATCCGCAAATGGACGCCGGCGAACGAAAAACTGATCGCCGGCTTCGACCCGACCAGCCTGTGCTATTCGCTGGTCGAGCGCGGCAACGCGGCCATCGTCACCGATTTCCGTCAGGATGGCGACGGCTTGACCCGCATGCTGGTGCTCGACCGCGGCCTGACCCCGGCGCGCACCGGGGCACTGTCGCAGCGGCTGATCGACATCGAGACCTACCGCACGCTGGCCATGCTTGGGCTGCCGCTGGCCCTGACGCTGTCCGGTCGCGCCCGCCGCATCGAAGACAGGCTGGCCCAGACCACGTTGGAAATGAAGGTCGCCGAGACCCGCGACAGCCAGACGCTGCTTGCCGACTTGACCGAACTGGCCGCCGAGCTGGAGGCCGATGCCGCCTCCAGCCTCTACCGCTTCGGCGCCAGCCGCGCCTATGACGGCATCGTGCGCGAACGGCTGGAGGCGCTCGACGAAGAGGCGGTGCCCGGCTACGACACCTGGGGCGGTTTTCTGCAGCGCCGCGTGGCGCCGGCGATGCGTACCTGCCGTTCGGTCGAGGAGCGTCAGGCCAACCTGTCGACGAAGCTCACCCGTGCCACCACACTGCTGCGCACCTGGGTCGACGTCGAGGTCGAGAAGCAGAACCGCGATCTTTTGGCATCGATGAACAATCGCGCCCGCCTGCAATTGCGGCTGCAGCAGACGGTGGAGGGGCTCTCGGTCGCCGCGGTTTCCTACTATGTCGTCGGCCTCATCGGCTACGTCGCCAAGGGCGCCTCGATCTTCGGCCATGCCTTCGCGCCGGAAATGGTCACCGCCGCCTCGGTGCCGCTCGCCGTCGTGCTCGTCTGGTGGGGCGTGCGCCGCGTCCGCCGCATGCACTCCGAACCAGGCAAGCAGCCGGGCGAGTAGTGTGGGGCGCAGCGGCAGATTGCCGCTGCGGAAGGCTGTCTCGGCCATAGGCCTCTCATCCCGGCCAAAGCGGCATTTGCAAGCGACCACCGTCGCTGGTAAAAGATTTTTACCAGTCGATCGAAGGAGGCTGTCGATGTCCGGCCTTGCCATGCCGAAACCAGACGACGCCACGATGCGCCGGCGCGACGAGATCGTCGCCGATATGCGCATCATGGTGCCGGGCGAGGGCGTCGTCGACGCCGCCAATGCCATGCGCGCCTTCGAGAGCGACGGGCTCACCGCCTACCGGCAATTGCCGCTCGTCGTTGTATTGCCGCAAACCGTGGCCCAGGTCTCGCGGGTGCTGAAATATTGCAGCGACCGCAACATCCGCGTCGTGCCGCGCGGCTCCGGCACCTCGCTCTCCGGCGGTGCGCTGCCGCTCGAAGACGCGGTGCTGCTGGTGATGAGCCGCTTCAACCGCATCCTCGAGATCGATTTTCAGAACCGCGTCGTCGTCGCCCAGCCCGGCGTCACCAATCTCGGCATCACCACCGCCGTCGAGCAGGAGGGCTTCTATTACGCCCCCGATCCATCCTCCCAGATCGCCTGCTCGATCGGCGGCAATGTCGCGGAAAATTCGGGCGGCGTGCACTGCCTGAAATACGGTCTCACCGCCAACAATGTGCTCGGCATCGAGATGGTGCTGATGAATGGCGAGGTGGTGCGCCTCGGCGGCAGCCATCTCGACGCGGAAGGCTACGACCTGCTCGGCGTCATGACCGGCTCCGAAGGACTGCTCGGCGTCGTAACCGAGGTCACCGTACGCATCCTCAAGAAGCCGGAGACGGCGCGTGCCCTGCTGATCGGTTTCCCGACCAGCGAGCAGGCCGGCCAATGCGTTGCCGATATCATCGGCGCCGGCATCATTCCGGGCGGCATGGAGATGATGGACCGTCCGGCCATCCACGCCGCCGAGGATTTCGTCCAGGCCGGCTATCCCTTGGATGTCGAGGCGCTGCTGATCGTCGAGCTGGACGGGCCGGGTGTCGAGGTCGACCACCTGATCGGCCTGGTCGAAGCCATTGCTTTTAGGAACGGCTCGACCACATGCCGCACGTCGCAGTCGGAACAGGAGCGGCTGAGCTTCTGGGCCGGCCGCAAGGCGGCGTTCCCGGCGGTCGGCCGCATCTCGCCCGACTACTACTGCATGGACGGCACCATCCCGCGCAAGGAACTGCCGCGCGTGCTCGCCGGCATGCGCGAGCTGTCGGAGAAATACGGGCTCGGCGTCGCCAATGTCTTCCACGCCGGCGACGGCAATCTGCACCCGCTCATCCTCTATGACGCCAACGTGCCGGGCGAACTCGACAAGGCGGAGAGTTTCGGCGCTGACATATTGCGGCTCTGCGTCAAGGTCGGTGGCGTGCTGACCGGCGAGCACGGGGTCGGCGTCGAGAAGCGCGACCTGATGCCGGAAATGTTCAACCAGATCGACCTCGACCAGCAGATGCGCGTCAAGTGCGCCTTCGACCCCAACCATCTTTTGAATCCCGGCAAGGTCTTCCCGCAATTGAGGCGATGCGCCGAGCTCGGGCGAATGCACGTGCATCGCGGGCAAGTGGCGTTTCCGGACATTCCGAGGTTTTGAGTGGGTATGTTGGCGCTTGAACACCCCCCTCTGTCCTGCCGGACATCTCCCCCTCAAGGGGGGAGATTGGCAGCTTGCACGCCTCAGCCTTCTTTCAATATTGACGATTGGCGAAGCCAGACGCGACGTCCGATCTCCCCCCTTGAGGGGGAGATGTCCGGCAGGACAGAGGGGGGCGCGAAGGAACGCGACGTCTTTGCATTTGCCATTGGCGCATCCGCCTCATGACCACCTTCGTCCCCACCACCGCAGCCGAAGTCCTCTCCACCGTCGCCTGGGCCGCCGCCGAAGACTCCCCGCTCGAAATCCTCGGCCACGGCTCCAAGCGCGGTATCGGCCGGCCGCAGCAGAGTGAGCATACGCTCGACCTTTCCAGACTCTCCGGCGTCATGCTTTACGAGCCGGCCGAACTGGTGCTGTCGGCAAAAGCCGGCACGCCGCTGGCCGAAATCGAAAGCCTGCTTGCCGAAAACGGCCAGCAACTTGCCTTCGAACCGATGGATTACGGCCCGCTGCTCGGCGGTGAGCCAGCGCGAGGCACGATCGGCGGCGCACTCGCCGCGAACCTTTCCGGCCCGCGCCGGCTGAAGGCGGGTGCTGCGCGTGACCATATCCTCGGCATAGCGGCCGTTTCCGGGCGTGGCGAGGCCTTCAAGTCCGGCGGCCGCGTCGTCAAGAACGTCACCGGCTACGATCTGTCCAAGCTGATGGCCAACAGCTGGGGCACGCTGGCGGTGCTCACCGACGTCACCTTCAAGGTGCTGCCTGCTGCCGAGACCGAAGTCACGCTCGCCATCCGCGGCCTGCTCGACGATCACGCCGCCGCCGCCATGGCGCTGGCGCTGGGTTCCAGCGCCGAAGTGTCGAGTGCTGCCCATCTTCCCGAACGGGTCGCAGCTAGGGTCGCTGGCGGCAGTCTCGGCAGCGATGCCGCGACGCTGCTGCGCATCGAGGGCTTCGGCCCGTCAGTCGCTTACCGCATTGCCGCGCTGAAAGACCTGCTGAAAAACGCCGGGCCGCTGCAGGAGATTTCCGGTTCGGTCTCGTACTCGGTCTGGCGCGATGTCCGCGACTGCGCGCCGTTCGCCGATGGCAGCGAAAGGCCGGTGTGGCGCGTCTCGATGGCGCCGTCGCGGGGCCACCAGATGGTGCTGGCGCTGCGCATGCAGGCCCCGGTCGATGCCTTCTACGATTGGCAGGGCGGGCTGATCTGGCTGCGCATGCAGCAGGACGATCCCGAGGCTGGCCTGTTGCGCGGCCTGATCAGAAGACATGGCGGCGGCCATGCGACGCTGGTGCGCGCAACCCCTTCGCACCGCGCCGCCGTGCCGGTGTTCGAACCGCAAGCGCCGCAACTGGCAGCACTGTCGGCGCGGCTGAAGGCCGAATTCGACCCGAAGAATATCCTCAATCCCGGCCGTATGGCGCCGGGCGCAAGCTCTGCTACTCTCGCGCCGGCAACCGAGGGAGGAGCACAATGAGCGATCCAGGCCAAAACGGTACGTCACGCCAGACCGACCGCTGGCTGGAGCCCGGCCCGACCAACGCGCTGGTCATCTACATCCTCTATCTCGCCGGCCTAGCCATCGGCGTCAGCGGCATTGTCGGCGTCGTCCTGGCCTATATCAATCGCGGCAAGGCCGGCGGCTTCGTCGAGAGCCATTACACATTCCTGATCCGCACCTTCTGGATCGGCCTGCTCTATGCACTGATCTCGGCGCTGTTGATGGTCGTGGTCATCGGTGTCGTGCTGATGGTTGCCGTTGCCGTCTGGTTCATCGCCCGCTGCATTCTCGGCCTGCAGGCGCTGCAGCGCGGCGAGGCGGTCAAGAACCCGGAAAGCTGGTTTCTGGGATTATGAGCATGATCCCCAAAAGTGGGTACCGGTTTTGGGAAAAGATCATGCTCAAACGGTAAGGATTCGTTTACGTGCAGACCAATTTCTCAGCTGCCCAGCTCGCCGATCCGCATGTCGCGGAATCGGAGAAGATCCTGCGCAAATGTGTGCATTGCGGCTTCTGCACCGCCACCTGCCCGACCTATGTGACGCTCGGCAACGAACTGGATTCGCCGCGCGGCCGGATTTATCTGATCAAGGACATGCTGGAAAACGGACGGCCGGCCGACAAGCAGATCGTCACCCATATCGACCGCTGCCTGTCCTGCCTCGCCTGCATGACCACCTGCCCGTCGGGCGTCAACTACATGCATCTGGTCGACCACGCCCGCGTCCATATCGAGGAGACCTACAAGCGTCCGCTGGCCGATCGCCTGACACGCGCCATGCTGGCCTTCGTGCTGCCCTATCCCTCGCGTTTCCGCGCGGCGCTCAAGCTGGCGAAGCTCGGCCAGCCATTCGCCGGCCTGTTTGAGAAAATCCAGGCATTGAAGCCTTTGGGCGCGATGTTGAAGCTGGCCCCGGCGTCGGTCCCGGCAGTCTCGCCGATGGCCTCGCCGGGCGTCCATGCCGGGCAGGGCGCGAAGAAAAATGGCCGCGTCGCCATCCTCACCGGCTGCGCGCAGTCGGTGCTCGATCCCGGCATCAACGACACGACGATTTCGCTGCTGACCCGGCTTGGCGTTGAGGTCGTGGTGCCCGAGGGCGAGGGCTGCTGCGGCGCGCTGGTGCATCATATGGGGCGCGAGGACGCTGCCTTGGCGTCGGCCCGACGGAACGTCGACGCCTGGACGCGCGCCATCGAGCAGGGTGGACTCGACGCCATCGTCATCACCGCATCCGGGTGCGGCACCACCATCAAGGATTACGGCTTCATGCTGCGCCTCGATCCGGCCTATGCCGACAAGGCCGCGCGCGTCTCGGCGCTGGCCAGGGACATCACCGAATATCTGGCAAGCCTCGACCTGCCCGAGCCGGTCCGCAAGCCGGGCACCATCGTCGCCTATCACTCAGCCTGCTCGATGCAGCACGGCCAGAAGATCACCCGCCAGCCGAAGGAGCTTCTGGTCCGTGCCGGCTTCGTCGTGCGCGAGCCGCGCGAAGGGCATCTGTGCTGCGGTTCGGCCGGCACCTACAACATCCTGCAGCCCGGGATTTCGGCAACGCTACGCGACCGCAAGGTCAGGAATATCGAGGCGACCGGTGCTGAAATCGTCGCCACCGGCAATATCGGCTGCATCACCCAGATCGCTTCTGCCGCCAAGCTGCCGGTGGTGCATACGATAAAGCTGCTCGACTGGGCCTATGGCGGGCCGAGGCCCGAAGGCGTTCGCGAAGAGAGGGCGGTTGTCGCGGCCGAGTGATGCGCCAGTCGCCTACTCCGCCGCCAGCCTGTCCGCTATGCCGTAGGTGGCCTGGTAGCGGGCGCGCTGGCGGCTGAGCGCCACCATCGTGTTGCGCAGCAGGATCGCCACCGTGATCGGGCCGACGCCGCCCGGCACCGGCGTGATCCACGACGCGACATGCCTGACGCTCTCGGCATCGACGTCGCCAACGATGCGGCTCTCGCCGTCCGGCCCGATTTCCGAATTGATGCCGATATCGATGACGGCGGCGCCCGGCTTGACCATGTCGGCCTTGATCAGCCGCGCTTTGCCGACCGCGACGAACAGTGCGTCGGCGCGGCGTGCGTGTGCCGCCACCGAACGCGTCATGTGGTGACAGACGGTCACCGTCGCGCCTTCGCTCATCAAAAGGAACGCGATCGGCTTGCCGACGATCTCGGAATGGCCGACGACCACCACCTCGAGCCCCTTGAGGTCGAGGCCGGTTTCCCTGAGCAGTTCGACCGAAGCGGCGGCGGTGCAGGGCGCCAGGTCGAGCTGGTTGTAGACGATGTTGCCGATCGAGGCCGGATGCATGCCCTCGACATCCTTGAGCGGATGCACCGCCGCCTGCAGCGTCTTGATCGGAATGTGCACCGGCACCGGCCGCTGGATGATGATGCCGGTGACGCGCGGGTCGGCGTTAAGCCCGTGGATTGCCGCTTCCAGCTCGCCGGCGGTGATGTCGGCGCGAAAGCGCCTTTCCTCGAAGCCGATGCCGGCCAAGCCGGCCTTGGCGCGCTGGTTGCGGACATAGACGTCGACCGCGGCGGTATCGCCGACGGTGACCGACACCAGCTTGGGCGGAAAGCCTTCGGCGGTGGCGATCGCCGCGTCCTCGCGCACGCCGGCGATGATGCGTTGGGCAACCGGGCCGCCTCTGAGATAGCGGCTGTCATCGGAAAGGGACATCGGGATGGGGCCTTTATCTGGATTTTAGCCGCCACATAGCAAAGCAACCGCGAAAAGGCAGCGCGAAAAGCGAACCGCCATGCCGGTCGCGCGACGTGCCGGCAAAATCTTCCCGTCAATTCTTGCTGGCGTTGGCGGAAACAAAAAGGGCAGCACGGCTTGCCGCGCTGCCCTTTCGTGACTGGCCGCATCCCCACACGGCCCGTCCCCCGTTACTCAATGCTCCCGAGGCTTCTGAGCAGAATCATCGGTGGGGTCAACCGCAGATTACATCACTACAACCGTCGTGCCAACATTGACCCGCTCGTAAAGGTCGACCACGTCCTCGTTGCGCATGCGGATGCAGCCCGACGACACCGCGCCGCCGATCGTCCAGGGCTGATTGGTGCCGTGGATACGGTACTCGGTCGAGCCGAGATAGAGCGCGCGTGCGCCGAGCGGGTTTTCCATGCCGCCGGCGAGATAGGTCGGCAGATAACGGCCCTTGGCGGCTTCGCGGGCGATCATCACCGCCGGCGGCCGCCAATCCGGCCAGACGCGCTTGTTGGTGACCTTGTGGGTGCCGGACCATTCGAAGCCCGGCTTGCCGGTGCCGACGCCATAACGCCGCGCCTTACCGTTTTTCCCGACCAGATAGAGGAAATTCTCTCGCGTATCGATGACGATCGTGCCCGGCTTCTGCGGGCCGTCATAGGCGACTTCCTGCGGCAGATAGATCGGGTCGATCTGCGGCCGCATCACCATGCGCTTGGCCGGCGCCTGCACCGCTGCGGTGCGCAGCTGATCGGGTTCGGCCAGCCGCCGGTAGCGCCGTTGCGGCTGCGCCTCTTGCCGGCTCTGCCGCACGATGCCCGGCGCATGGCCGAGCTGCAGCACCCAGGGCGCCGAAAGATCTGGGCTGACCACCACCGGCGGCCTCTCGGCATAGCGGTCGTTGGCATTGGCGGCGCCGGCCGCAAGCACGGCCGCGGCGCCGAACAGTGGGAACAAGAATGTCTTCATCGCAACGCACCTTGATCGTCGAACATGCCGGGGTGCAAAGCCTCCCCGATTTCGCCGACATTGGGCGCGAAGCGGCAACCGAAACATGAATCGGAATGCGTAAAATGCCGATCTGTTAGTAAAGCTTTTGGTGTGGTTACCGCCCGGTTCAGGAATCTGGTAAAGCCGCGGTAAAGGCCGCGTCAAAACGCGTTAACGCCAAGACACGAACGGAATTCCGCCATGGATGAAAAGACAGGTCTGCTTGCCGGTCCCGACGGCATCGCCCGCTGCTTCTGGCACGGCAACCTGCCGGATTATCTGCACTACCACGACGACGAATGGGGCCGGCCGGTCGCCGACGACCGCCGCCTGTTCGAGAAGATCTGCCTCGAAGGTTTTCAGTCGGGCCTGTCCTGGCTGACCATATTGCGCAAGCGCGACAATTTCCGCGAGGCGTTTGCCGGCTTCGATGTCGACAAGATTGCCGCCTTCACCGACGCCGATGTCGAGCGCCTGCTCGGCAATGCCGGCATCATCCGTCACCGCGGCAAGATCGTTTCGACCATCAACAACGCCAAGCGCGCCCGCGAACTCATCGACGAGGCCGGCTCGCTGGCCGCCTGGTTCTGGAAGTTCGAACCCGGCCCCGACGAGCGGCCCGAGATCGTCGACCTCGCGCATTTGCGCGCCAATCCGACGACGGCCGTCTCGGTCCGCATTTCGAAAGAGCTGAAGAAGCGCGGCTGGAGCTTTGTCGGCCCGACCACCGTCTACGCCTTCATGCAGGCGATGGGGCTGGTCAACGACCATCTCGAGGGCTGCGTCTGCCGCGAGCCGGTCGAGGCGGAACGGAAAGCGTTCAAGCGGCCGAAATAGCGGCTCAGGCGCCGCCGGCGCCGGCGAGGAAAAACCCGGCAAGGATGGCCGCCAGCGCGGCGAACACCGGATAGATCACCAGCAGTCCGGTCATCAGCACGTCGCGCATCGTCGGTCCGCTGCGCTGTTGCGCCGCGATCTCGAACGGTCCGGCGATTTGCTTCGTCTTCGGCGCATAACCATCGGCCGGCCGCAGCCGGACCGAGGCATCGCGTGCGCCGCTATCGATGATGTCGAACTTCTGTAGCGTGGCCATGGCCCCGACCCCTTGTTTCGGCGCGCTTATCGGCCCGGATTGTGTCGGCACGATGCCGCGCGCATGGCGCAATTGTTTCAGCTTCTTTTTCGCCTTTCCTTCTCCCCTTGTGGGAGAAGGTGGATCGGCGCGCAGCGCCGAGCCGGATGAGGGGTGTTGGAAGAAACGAGACGTCGGCGTTCCTTGGAACACCCCTCATCCGACCGAGCTTCGCTCGGCCACCTTCTCCCACAAGGAGGGCTTTGCACGGGAAGCGAAATC
>NZ_AYVL01000047.1 GCF_000502835.1 Mesorhizobium sp. LSJC280B00 | reverse complement strand
GGCACCGGTGATCATGTTCTTCACATAGTCGGCGTGGCCGGGGCAGTCGACATGGGCATAGTGGCGGTTGGCGGTCTCGTATTCGACGTGCGCCGTCGAAATGGTGATGCCGCGCGCCTTCTCTTCGGGCGCCGCATCGATCTGGTCGTAGCGCTTGTATTCGCCAAAATACTTGGTGATCGCCGCCGTCAGCGACGTCTTGCCATGGTCGACGTGACCAATCGTGCCAATGTTCACATGAGGCTTAGTGCGCTCGAATTTACCTTTTGCCATGTGATCTCTCCATTCCTGCCAGCCCGTGCGGGCCTTGAATTAAGTTACTGATGCAACTCGTTTCGAGTTACGCGTATTTCTTCTGGACTTCCTGGGCGACCGCGGTCGGGACCGGCTCGTAGTGGTCGAACTGCATCGTGTAGGCCGCGCGGCCCTGGCTCATCGAGCGAAGGTTGTCCACGTATTTGAACATGTTGGCGAGCGGCACCATCGCGTTGATGACCACAGCCACGCCACGGGCTTCCTGGCCCTGGATCTGGCCGCGACGGCCGTTCAGGTCGCCGATAACGCTGCCGACGTAATCTTCCGGCGTCACCACTTCGACCTTCATGATCGGCTCGAGCAACTGCACGCCAAGCTTGGGGGCTGCTTCACGGAAGCAGGCGCGGCCGGCGATTTCGAAGGCCAGAACCGACGAGTCCACGTCGTGGTAGGCGCCATCGATCAGCGTCGCCTTGACGCCGATCATCGGGAAGCCGGCGAACGGGCCCGAGGTCATGACGCTGTTGATGCCCTTTTCGACACCGGGGATGTATTCCTTCGGCACAGCGCCGCCGACGATCTTGGTTTCGAACTCGAATTCGCTGCTTTCCGGATTCGGCTCGAACAGTATCTTGACGCGGGCGAACTGGCCGGTACCGCCGGTCTGCTTCTTGTGCGTGTAGTCCTGCTCGTGCTTGCGGGTGATCGTCTCGCGGTAGGCCACCTGCGGCGCGCCGACATTGGCCTCGACCTTGAACTCGCGGCGCATGCGGTCGACGATGATGTCGAGGTGAAGCTCGCCCATGCCGGAAATGATCGTCTGGCCCGATTCCTCGTCGGTCTTGACGCGGAAGGACGGATCCTCGGCGGCCAGGCGGTGAAGGGCGAGACCCATCTTTTCCTGGTCGTTCTTGGTCTTCGGCTCGATGGCGATCTGGATGACCGGATCGGGGAATTCCATGCGCTCGAGGATGACCGGATGCAGCGGATCACTGAGCGTGTCGCCGGTGGTGGTGTCCTTGAGACCAGCGAGGGCGACGATGTCGCCGGCAAACGCCTCTTCCACGTCGGCGCGCGAATTCGCATGCATCTGCAACATGCGGCCGATGCGCTCTTTCTTGCCCTTCACGGTGTTGTCGACCGAGATGCCCTTGGTGAGCTTGCCCGAATAGATGCGGGCAAAGGTGAGCGAACCGACGAACGGGTCGTTCATGATCTTGAAGGCAAGCATCGACAGCGGCTCGTTGTCGTCTGCATGACGCTCGATCTCGGCGTCGGTCTTGGCGTCGACGCCCTTGATGGCCGGGACATCGGCCGGCGACGGCAGATATTCGACGACGGCGTCGAGCAGCGGCTGCACGCCCTTGTTCTTGAAGGCCGAGCCGCAGAACATCGGATAGAACTTCACCGCGATCGTGCCCTTGCGGATGAGCGCACGGATCTCGTCGTTGCTCGGCATCTTGCCTTCGAGGTAATTCTCGAGCGCCGTCTCGTCCATTTCGACGGCGGCCTCGATCATCTTCTCGCGGTATTCTTCGGCACGAGCCTTGAGGTCGGCAGGGATCTCGACGATGTCCCAGGCAGCGCCCAGCGTCTCGTCGCGCCAGACCAGCGCGTTCATCTCGACGAGGTCGACGACACCCTTGAACTCGGTCTCGGCGCCGATCGGCAGCTGCATGACGACGGCATGCGCACCTAGGCGCGAACCGATCATCTCGACCGAGCGGTAAAAGTCGGCGCCGATCTTGTCCATCTTGTTGCAGAAGATCATGCGCGGCACGCGGTACTTGTCAGCCTGACGCCAGACGGTTTCCGTCTGCGGCTCGACACCGGCATTGGCGTCGAGCAGCGCGATGGCGCCGTCAAGCACGCGCAGCGAACGCTCGACCTCAATGGTGAAGTCGACGTGGCCGGGGGTGTCGATGATGTTGAAGCGGTGCATCTTGCCGTCGCGACCCTTCCAGAAGGTCGTGGTCGCGGCGGACGTGATGGTAATGCCGCGCTCCTGCTCCTGCTCCATCCAATCCATGGTGGCAGCGCCGTCGTGGACTTCCCCGATCTTGTGCGACTTGCCCGTGTAATAGAGGACGCGCTCGGTGGTCGTCGTCTTGCCGGCGTCGATATGCGCCATGATACCGAAATTGCGGTAGTCTTCGATTTTATATTCGCGGGCCATGGGAGGTGCCTCTTCAGTCTCGTTCGCGCTTTACCAGCGGTAGTGCGCGAAAGCGCGGTTGGCTTCTGCCATCTTGTGGGTGTCTTCACGCTTCTTGACGGCGGTGCCGCGGTTGTTGGCCGCATCCATCAGCTCGCCGGAGAGGCGGTCGACCATAGTGGTCTCGTTGCGGTTGCGGGCGGCGGCGATCAGCCAGCGGATGGCCAATGCCTGACGGCGCTCGGGGCGCACGTCGACCGGAACCTGGTAGGTGGCGCCGCCGACGCGGCGCGAACGCACTTCCACATGCGGCGCGACATTGTCGAGCGCCTGATGGAAGACGGTGACCGGCTCCTGCTTGGTCTTGGACTGAACCTGGTCGAGCGCGCCGTAGACGATGGTCTCGGCAACCGACTTCTTGCCGTCATACATGACGGCGTTCATGAACTTGGTGACGATCAGATCGCCGAACTTCGGGTCCGGATTGATCTCACGCTTTTCTGCACTGTGACGACGGGACATTTTTTCTCTGCCTCAATTCTACGCGGTGGCCTGGATCCCGGATCGTCGCTTGACGCCGCCCGGAACGACCTTGGCTACGCTTCGGTCACTTCGGACGCTTGGCGCCGTATTTCGAACGGCGCTGCTTGCGGTTCTTCACGCCTTGCGTGTCGAGCACGCCGCGGATGATGTGGTAACGGACGCCCGGAAGATCCTTGACGCGACCGCCGCGGATCATCACCACCGAGTGCTCCTGAAGGTTGTGGCCTTCGCCGGGGATGTAACCGATCACCTCAAAACCATTGGTCAGGCGGATCTTGGCCACCTTGCGCAGCGCCGAGTTCGGCTTCTTCGGCGTCGTGGTGTAGACGCGCGTGCAGACGCCCCGCTTCTGCGGGTTCTGCTGCATGGCCGGGACCTTGTTGCGCTTCACCGGCGCAATGCGCGGCTTGCGGATCAGCTGGTTGACGGTAGGCATTAAACCCTCTTGTCTCTCAATTCCGTGTCTCGCCCGGTCAGGGCCGCTCAAAGCGTCATTTCCATACGCAAATTCGGGCCACAAACCGCGCCTCGCGGTCTTGCCCGAACAAATGGCAGAGGAAGCGGAAGCCGCTTCATGCACGCCGGAAATGTCTTTTCGCTCGTAAAACGAACCCTGTTTGAGGCAAACTCCAAAGCGTGTCGCTTCTGAAGCAAGAGCCTCACATCGGTTCTGACTGGGCGGCTTCTACTCGTATGACCACTGTCCGTCAACCCCGGAGCGGCAAATATTGCGCTGAACCCGAGGCGTGGCAGCCATGCGAAAAGCGCATGTAATTTTCTTGCGCCGTTTTTCAAGAGGAAGCCAGAAAGTGACCGGCTTGCGGCTGTTTCCAGGCCGTGCTTCGTGCGAAAAGGCGGCATGAGCACGCCCAAACCCCCTCGCCCGGAGGTACGAACCCGTGAATGACAATGAGGAGCGCCCGGTCACCATTATTACCGGCCGGGTGTGGAAGCGCAAAGGCGGCAAGCCGGAAGGCGTGCATGTGATGCTGGTCGCGCCGGACGACGATTCGGCGGTGCGCCGCGCTCTCGAATCGCTTGCCGCCGAAGGTTATGCCGAGGCCGAGCTCGATCAGATCGGCGACATGGACGGCGTGCCGGACGAGGAGCCGCATCTGTCCGCCTATCAGGGCGCGCTCGAAGGCGAAGTGTCGATCGTGACGTTCGATGTGCCGATCTGAAGAGATCTGAATCGCGGTCGATCTCACGGGCCGGCGACAAAGCCCGGCGACTTGCCCGGCACAAGTTCTCTGCTAAGAAGCGACCTCTGGCAAAACCAAGCACACTCAACCTGCGGAGCTCCCATGTCCTCTAATCCCATCAAGCTCGGCATCGTCGGCGTGGGGAAGATCGTCCGTGACCAGCATCTGCCGGCGCTGGCGAAGGACCAGGATTATCGCCTGGTTGCTGCAGCGAGCCGGCATGGCAAAGTGGAGGACATCCCGAACTTCCCGACGATCGAGGCGATGCTCGACGCAACGCCAGAGCTCAAGGCGGTGTCGCTGTGCATGCCGCCGCAGTTTCGTTACGACGCCGCGCGCTTGGCGCTCACGGCGAAAAAGCATGTCTTCCTGGAAAAGCCGCCCGGCGCCACGGTCAGCGAGGTCGAAGACCTGAAGACGCTGGCGACAGCGAACGGCGTCTGCCTGTTCGCCAGCTGGCACTCGCGCTATGCGCCAGCTGTCGAAGCTGCGCGCGCATTCCTTGGATCGACAACTATCAGGTCGGCCGCTATCAACTGGAAGGAAGACGTGCGCCGCTGGCATCCGAACCAGGAGTGGATCTGGGCTCCCGGCGGTTTTGGCGTCTTCGATCCCGGCATCAACGGGCTGTCGATCGCTACCCACATCCTGCCGCCGATGTTTATCAGCTCGGCAGAACTCGATTTCCCCGAAAACCGCGCGGCCCCGATCGCCGCCCATATCGCTTTCCGCACTTCGAACGGTCTGCCGGTGACGATGGAACTCGACTGGCGTCAGACCGGCCCGCAAAGCTGGGACATCCTGGCCGATACCGAGGCCGGATCGATGGTGCTTTCTGGCGGCGGCTCAAAGCTCGCCATCGATGGCCGCGTCGTTCACGAGGAGCCGGAAGCCGAATATCCGATGCTCTACAAGCGCTTCGCCGAGATCGTGCGCGCCGGCACCTCCGACGTCGATCTCGCGCCCCTGCAGCACGTCGCCGACGCCTTCATGCTGGGCAAGCGCAATGTGGTGGAAGCTTTTTTCGATTGACGAGTGGGCGCCGGCCGGATCGCAGGTCTGGTCGGCGCACCGCACAAAATCAATTGACGATCGCTATTGCAAAGCCGTCATAGCCCTTGGCGCCAACAGTCTGGATCGCGGTGCCTTCCAGACGCTTGTCGCTGCCGATGAACGAGAACGCCGCGCGTGCCCCTTCGACATTGGCGTCGCGACCATCTTCATTCACCACCGCGCCGTCACGGATGACATTGTCGCAGACGATGACGGTCCCCGGCCTCGAAAGACGCATGGCCCAGGACAGATAGTGCGGGTTGTTCGGCTTGTCGGCGTCGATGAAGATAAAGTCGAACGGCCCGGCATTCTCGGCGCCTAAGGCCGCAAGCGATTGAAGCGCCGGTCCGACCCGCAGTTCCACACGGTCAGACACCCCTGCCCGTTCAAAGTTCGACCGCGCGACACTGGCGTGGTGCGGATCAAGCTCGAGCGTCACGACCTTGCCGTCCATCGGCAATGCTCGCGCCATCCAGATTGTTGAGTAGCCGCCCAATGTGCCGATTTCGAGTACCTTCTTTGCTCCCTGCATTCGCGCAAGAAGTGAGAGCAGCTTGCCTTGTGCCGGGGAAACGTCGATAGGCGGCAGGCCCTGATCATGGTTGGCCGCCAGAACGGCATCAAGAGCGGGATCCGCCTCGAAAAGAGCTTCGACAATGTAGTCGTCGACAGAAGCCCAAATCTTCCTGCTCATCGTTTCTTCTCCGATCCGATTGAGGAACCAAAAATGCGAAAAGGGGCCACTTAGGCCCCTTTTCTATCTTCTCTTGCTTGCGCGCTTACTGCGCCGCGTTAACCATGTCGGTCAGCATCGGCTCGGCGACCTCGACGCCGGACGCCTTGCGGCGCTCGTCGATGATCAACTCGTCGCGCGAGGTGGCGATGCGCCGGATCTGGCTCATCGTACCGCCGGTACCGGCCGGGATCAGCCGGCCGACGATGACGTTTTCCTTCAGCCCCTGCAGCATGTCGGTCTTGCCGGCAACCGCAGCTTCGGTCAGCACCCTCGTCGTCTCCTGGAAGGAAGCGGCGGAGATGAAGGACGGCGTCTGCAGCGAGGCCTTGGTGATGCCGAGCAGCACCGGCTGGCCTTCGGCCGGCTTCTTGCCTTCCTCGACCAGGCGCTCATTGACCTCTTCCAGCTCAATCACGTCGACGTGGTCGCCCGGAATGTAGGTCGAATCGCCCTGCGTGGTGATCTCGACCTTCTGCAGCATCTGGCGAACGATCACCTCGATGTGCTTGTCGTTGATCGACACGCCCTGCAGTCGGTAGACCTCCTGGATTTCGTTGACGAGGTAGGAGGCAAGCGCCTCCACGCCCTTGATCGCCAGGATGTCGTGCGGCGCCGGATTGCCGTCGAGGATGTAGTCGCCCTTCTCGATGACGTCGCCGTCCTGGAGATGGAACGGCTTGCCCTTCGGGATCAGGTATTCGACCGGCTCAAGCGTCGAGTCATGCGGCTCGATGATGATGCGGCGCTTGTTCTTGTAGTCGCGGCCGAAGCGGATCGTGCCATCGATCTCGGCGATGATGGCGTGATCCTTCGGACGGCGTGCCTCGAACAGTTCGGCCACACGCGGCAGACCGCCGGTGATGTCCTTGGTCTTGGCGCTTTCCATCGGGATACGCGCCAGCACGTCGCCGGGGCGAACCTGTGCGCCCGGCTCGACCGAAAGAATGGCCTCGACCGAGAGCAGGAAGCGGGCGTCGCCGCCCTTCGACAGCTTGCCGACCTTGCCCTTGGCATCCTGGACGACGATCGCCGGCTTGAGGTCGTTGCCGCGTGGCGTCGAACGCCAGTCGATGACCTCGCGCTTGGTGATGCCGGTCGATTCGTCGGCGGTTTCCTGAACGGAAATGCCATCGACCAGATCCTCGAACGCTACCCTGCCCTCGATTTCGGTGAGGATCGGGCGGGTATAAGGATCCCACTCGGCGATACGCTGGCCGCGTTTCACCTTGTCGCCATCGTCGACGAAGATGCGCGAACCGTAGGTGACGCGGTGCGTGGCGCGTTCCTTGCCGGCCTCGTCGAGGATCAGCACCGCCATGTTGCGGCCCATGACCATCAGCTGGCCGTCGGAGTTGCGCACCACGTTGCGGTTGCGGATCTCGACCTTGCCCTCGTACGAGGCTTCAAGGAACGAGGAATCCACCACCTGCGCCGTGCCGCCCATGTGGAAGGTACGCATGGTGAGCTGGGTGCCCGGCTCGCCGATCGACTGCGCCGCGATGACGCCGACAGCCTCGCCCTGGTTGACGGGAGTGCCGCGGGCCAGATCGCGTCCGTAGCAGACCGCGCAGACGCCGACCCTGACCTCGCAGGTCAGCGCCGAACGGATGCGAACCGACTGCACGCCGGCCTTTTCGATCAGTTCCACGTCACGCTCGTCCATCAGCGTTCCGGCCTTGACCAGAACCTCGCCGGTGACCGGGTGGGTGATGTCGTCGAGCGAGGTGCGGCCGAGAACGCGCTGACCAACCGAAGCGACGACCTGACCGGCATCGACGATCGGCTGCATGGTGAGGCCCTTGTCGGTGCCGCAGTCGAGCGAGTTGACGATGCAGTCCTGTGCCACGTCGACAAGACGACGCGTCAGGTAACCCGAGTTCGCCGTCTTCAAGGCGGTGTCGGCCAGACCCTTGCGGGCGCCGTGGGTCGAGTTGAAGTACTCGAGCACGGTGAGGCCTTCCTTGAAGTTCGAGATGATCGGCGTCTCGATGATTTCACCGCTAGGCTTGGCCATCAGGCCGCGCATGCCGGCGAGCTGGCGCATCTGGGTGGGCGAGCCGCGCGCACCGGAGTGCGACATCATGTAAATCGAGTTCATCGGCTTCTGACGGCCGTTGTCCTCGAACTCGACCGCCTTGATGCGGGCCATCATTTCGTCGGCGACCTTTTCCGAGCACTTGGCCCAGGCGTCGACGACCTTGTTGTACTTCTCGCCCTGGGTGATCAGACCGTCATTGTACTGCTGCTCGTATTCCTTGGCCAAAGCCTCGGTGTCGGAGACCAGCTTGATCTTGGCGTCCGGGATCAGCATGTCGTCCTTGCCGAACGAAATGCCGGCACGGCAGGCGTGGCTGAAGCCGAGAGCCATGATGCGATCGCAGAAAATGACCGTCTCCTTCTGACCGCAATGGCGGTAGACGGTGTCGATCATCTTGGAGATGTTCTTCTTGGTCATCTCCTGGTTGGCGGTCTCGTAGGGCACGTTGTGGTTCTTCGGCAGCAGCTCGCCGATGATCATGCGGCCAGGCGTGGTGTCGTAGATCTTCGACACGACCTTGCCGTCGGCGTCGACCGTGCGGAAGCGCCCCTTGATCTTGGCATGCAGCGTCACCGCCTTGGTCTCGAGCGCGTGCTGGAGTTCGCCCATGTCGGCAAACACCATGCCCTCGCCCGGCTCGTTCTGATTGACGATCGAGAGATAGTAGAGACCGAGAACCATGTCCTGCGACGGCACGATGATCGGCGCACCGGAAGCCGGGTGCAGGATGTTGTTAGTCGACATCATCAGCACGCGGGCTTCGAGCTGCGCTTCCAGCGACAGCGGCACGTGGACCGCCATCTGGTCGCCGTCGAAATCGGCGTTGAAGGCGGTGCAGACCAGCGGGTGAAGCTGGATCGCCTTGCCTTCGATCAGGATCGGCTCGAACGCCTGGATGCCGAGGCGGTGCAGCGTCGGTGCGCGGTTCAGCAGCACCGGATGCTCGCGGATGACCTCGTCGAGGATATCCCAGACCTCCGGACGCTCCTTCTCGACCAGCTTCTTCGCCTGCTTGACGGTGGAGGAGTAGCCCTTGGCGTCGAGACGGGCGTAGATGAAGGGCTTGAACAGTTCGAGCGCCATCTTCTTCGGCAGGCCGCACTGGTGGAGCTTGAGCTCCGGACCGGTGACGATGACCGAGCGGCCGGAATAGTCGACGCGCTTGCCGAGCAGGTTCTGGCGGAACCGGCCCTGCTTGCCCTTCAGCATGTCGGACAGCGACTTCAGCGGACGCTTGTTGGCGCCGGTGATGACGCGGCCGCGGCGGCCGTTGTCGAACAGCGCATCGACGGCTTCCTGCAGCATGCGCTTTTCATTGCGCACGATGATGCCGGGCGCGCGCAGCTCGATCAGCCGCTTCAAGCGGTTGTTGCGGTTGATGACGCGGCGATAGAGGTCGTTCAGATCCGACGTGGCGAAACGGCCGCCGTCCAGCGGGACAAGCGGGCGCAGATCCGGCGGGATCACCGGAACCACCTTCATGATCATCCATTCCGGACGGTTGCCGGATTCCATGAAGTTCTCGACGACCTTGAGCCGCTTCAGGTACTTCTTCTGCTTGAGCTCGGAGGTGGTCGAAGCCAGCTCAGAACGCAGATCGCCGGCGATCTTCTCGAGGTCCATGCCGGCCAGAAGGTCGTGGATCGCCTCGGCGCCGATCATGGCGGTGAACGAATCCTCGCCATACTCGTCGACGGCCATCATGTACTCTTCCTCGCTGAGCAGCTGGTGCTCCTTCAGCGCGGTGAGGCCGGGTTCGGTAACGATGTAGTTCTCGAAGTAGAGGACCCGCTCGATGTCCTTCAGGGTCATGTCGAGCAGCGTGCCGATGCGCGACGGCAGCGACTTCAGGAACCAGATGTGGGCGACCGGCGCCGCCAGCTCGATATGGCCCATGCGCTCGCGGCGGACGCGCGACAGCGTGACTTCGACGCCGCACTTCTCGCAGATGACGCCCTTGTATTTCATGCGCTTGTACTTGCCGCACAGGCACTCATAGTCCTTGATCGGGCCAAAAATGCGCGCGCAGAACAGGCCGTCACGCTCCGGCTTGAAGGTGCGGTAGTTGATGGTCTCCGGCTTCTTGATCTCGCCGAACGACCAGGACAGAATCTTCTCAGGGCTGGCAAGCGAGATCCGGATGGAATCGAACACCTGCGCAGGCGCCTGGGGATTGAAGAGATTCATGACCTCTTGGTTCATGCCGTTCTCCTTTTCGGGGTCCTCGAAAACCCCTTGCATCTAGCGCGGGCCAAACGCCCGCCGACTTGATCGGCCATCGGCCGAAGAATTTGGGTGCGCCCCGGTCGCGAGAGCCCTCTCTCGCGACCGAGCGTCTTGCCTACTCGGCCGCGTCGGGCAGCCGGATCGGGTTGTCGTCGAGCTTGGTGTTCTCCAGCTCGACATTGAGGCCGAGAGACCGCATTTCCTTGACGAGAACGTTGAAGCTCTCGGGAATGCCGGCCTCGAAGGTGTCGTCGCCTCTGACGATCGCCTCGTAGACCTTGGTGCGGCCGGCGACGTCGTCCGACTTCACCGTCAGCATCTCCTGCAGCGTGTAGGCGGCGCCGTACGCTTCGAGCGCCCAGACCTCCATCTCGCCGAAGCGCTGGCCACCGAACTGCGCCTTGCCGCCCAGCGGCTGCTGGGTAACGAGCGAGTACGGCCCGATCGAACGCGCGTGGATCTTGTCGTCCACAAGGTGGTGAAGCTTGAGCATATATATGTAGCCCATCGTCACTTTGCGATCGAACGGCTCGCCGGTGCGCCCGTCATAGAGCTGCGACTGACCGCTGGTGTGCAGGCCCGCCTGCTCCAGCATGATGTTGATGTCGGCCTCGTGCGCGCCGTCGAACACCGGTGTCGCGATGGAGACGCCGCGGCGCATCTGCTCGCTGAGGCGAACGATGCTCTCGTCGTCATATTCGCGGACCGGCTCGTTGCGGTCGTTGGAAGGCATGAAGCTCTCGAGCGTCTTGCGCAGCGGCTTGATGTCGCCCGCCGTCTTGTACGCGTCGATCAGATCGCCGATTTTCCTGCCCATTCCGGCGCAAGCCCAGCCCAGATGCGTTTCCAGGATCTGGCCGACATTCATGCGCGACGGCACACCCAGCGGGTTAAGCACGATATCGGCATGCGTGCCGTCCTCGAGGAAAGGCATGTCCTCGACCGGAACGATCCGCGACACGACACCCTTGTTGCCGTGCCGGCCGGCCATCTTGTCGCCGGGCTGCATCTTGCGCTTCACGGCCACGAAGACCTTGACCATCTTCATGACGCCCGGAGGCATCTCGTCGCCGCGCTGCACCTTCTCGACCTTGTCCATGAAGCGCTGTTCGAGCGCCTTCTTGGAATCGTCGTACTGGCCACGCAGGGCTTCCAGTTCGCTCTGGAGCTTTTCGTTCTCCACGGCAAACTGCCACCACTGCGAACGCGGATACTCGTCGAGCGTGTCCTTCGACAGCTTCGAGCCTTTCTTGAAGCCCTTCGGCCCGGCAATCGCTTCCTTGCCGACGAGAACGTCGGAAAGACGCGAATAGACGTTGCGGTCGAGGATCGCCTGCTCGTCGTCGCGGTCCTTGGCGAGGCGTTCGATCTCCTCGCGCTCGATCGCCATGGCGCGCTCGTCCTTCTCGACGCCGTGGCGGTTGAAGACACGCACTTCGACGACGGTGCCGAAGGTTCCCGGAGGCATGCGCATCGAGGTGTCGCGCACGTCCGAGGCCTTTTCACCGAAGATGGCGCGCAGCAGCTTTTCTTCCGGCGTCATCGGGCTTTCGCCCTTCGGCGTGATCTTGCCGACCAGGATGTCGCCCGGCTGCACTTCCGCACCGATGTAGACGATGCCGGCCTCATCGAGGTTCTTCAGCGCTTCTTCCGAGACGTTGGGAATGTCGCGCGTGATCTCCTCCGGCCCCAGCTTGGTGTCGCGGGCCATGACTTCGAACTCCTCGATGTGGATCGAGGTGAAGACGTCGTCGGCGACGATGCGCTCGGACAGGAGGATGGAATCCTCGTAGTTGTAGCCGTTCCACGGCATGAACGCGACCAGCACGTTACGGCCGAGGGCCAGATCGCCGAGCTCGGTCGACGGGCCGTCGGCGATGATGTCGCCCTTGTTGACCCGGTCGCCCATGCGCACCAGCGGACGCTGGTTGATGCAGGTGTTCTGGTTCGAACGCTGGAACTTCATCAGCCGGTAGATGTCGACGCCGGACTTGCCGGGATCGAGATCTTCCGTGGCGCGGATGACGATACGCGTCGCGTCCACCTGGTCGACGATGCCGCCGCGGCGGGCGCCGATGGCGGCGCCCGAGTCACGGGCGACGATCGGCTCCATGCCGGTGCCGACGAACGGCGCTTCGGCGCGCACCAGCGGCACGGCCTGACGCTGCATGTTCGAGCCCATCAGCGCACGGTTGGCGTCATCGTTCTCGAGGAACGGGATCAGGGCCGCGGCCACCGACACCATCTGCTTCGGCGACACATCCATCAGATCAACGTTTTCGCGCGGCGCCATCATCACTTCGCCGGCGTTGCGGCAAATGACGAATTCGTCGACGAAATGACCATTCTTGTCGAGCTCGGCATTGGCCTGCGCGACGTGGTGCTTGGCCTCTTCCATAGCCGAGAGGTAAACGACCTCATTGGTCAGCTTGCCGTTGACGATCTTGCGGTACGGGCTCTCGATGAAGCCGTATTTGTTGACGCGCGCGAAGGTCGCAAGCGAGTTGATCAGGCCGATGTTCGGGCCTTCCGGCGTCTCGATCGGGCAGATGCGGCCGTAATGCGTCGGGTGCACGTCGCGCACTTCGAAACCGGCACGCTCGCGGGTCAGACCGCCCGGTCCAAGCGCCGAAAGACGGCGCTTGTGGGTGATCTCCGAAAGCGGGTTGGTCTGATCCATAAACTGCGACAGCTGCGAGGAACCGAAGAACTCGCGCACGGCGGCAGCCGCCGGCTTGGCGTTGATCAGGTCCTGCGGCATCACCGTGTCGATCTCGATCGAGGACATGCGTTCCTTGATCGCGCGCTCCATGCGCAGCAGGCCGACGCGGTACTGGTTCTCCATCAGCTCGCCGACCGAGCGCACGCGGCGATTGCCGAGATTGTCGATGTCGTCGATCTCGCCCTTGCCGTCGCGCAGTTCGACCAGCGTCTTGACCACGGCCAGGATGTCGTCCTTGCGCAGCACGCGCACGGTGTCCTCGGCCTTGAGCTCGAGGCGCATGTTCATCTTGACGCGGCCGACGGCCGAAAGATCATAGCGCTCGCTGTCGAAGAACAGCGAGTTGAACATGGCTTCGGCGGTCTCGAGCGTCGGCGGCTCGCCGGGGCGCATGACGCGGTAGATGTCGAACAGTGCGTCCTGGCGGCTCTCGTTCTTGTCGACGTTGAGCGTGTTGCGGATGTAGGCGCCGACGTTGACGTGGTCGATGTCGAGGACCTTGATCTCATCGTCACCGGTGCCAAGCAGCACTTTCAGCGTCTTTTCGTCGATCTCGTCACCGGCTTCGAGGAAGATCTCGCCGGTCGCGTAGTTGACAATATCCTCGGCAAGGTAGTTGCCGAGCAGATCCTCGTCGGTCGCCTTGATCGCCTTGAGACCCTTTTCGCCAAGTGCCCTGGCCTGGCGGGCGGTGATCTTCTTGCCGGCCTCGACGACGACTTCGCCGGTGTCGGCGTCGACCAGGTCACCAACGGCCTTGAGGCCGCGGAAACGCTCGACGTTGAACGGGATGCGCCAATGGTCGCCGGCGCGCTTGTAGGTGATCTTGTTGTAGAAGGTCGACAGGATCTCTTCGCCGTCCATGCCGAGCGCCATCAGCAGCGACGTCACCGGAATCTTGCGGCGGCGATCGATGCGGGCATGCACGACGTCCTTGCTATCGAACTCGATGTCGAGCCACGAACCGCGATAGGGAATGACGCGCGCGGCAAACAGAAGCTTGCCGGACGAGTGCGACTTGCCCTTGTCATGGTCGAAGAAGACGCCTGGCGAACGGTGCATCTGCGAGACGATGACGCGCTCGGTGCCGTTGACGATGAAGGTGCCGTTCAAGGTCATGAGCGGCATGTCGCCCATGTAGACGTCCTGCTCCTTGATGTCCTTGATCGACTTGGCGCCGGTATCCTCGTCGATATCGAACACGATGAGGCGCAGCGTCACCTTGAGCGGCGCCGCATAGGTCAGGTCGCGCTGCCGGCATTCGTCAACGTCGAATTTCGGTCCCTCGAACTCATACTTCACGAATTCCAGCATCGAGGAGCCGGAAAAATCGGAAATTGGGAAGACCGACTTGAAAACTGCTTGCAGTCCCTCGTCAGGACGCCCACCCTTGGGCTCCTCCACCATCAGGAACTGGTCATAGGATGCCTTCTGAACCTCGATCAGGTTCGGCATCTCCGCAACTTCCGGGATCTTTCCGAAAAACTTGCGTACGCGTCTGCGGCCATTGAAAGTCTGGGTCTGGGCCATCGTCGCTCCTTAGCTCAATTCTCGGGACGAGCCTCGCCGCGGCTCGCCTTGCATCTCGGGCCACCTTGGCGGCCCTGTCTTGTTGCCCGCCGCCTGTCGGCGGCTTCTTGTCTTTTCACCCGCCGCCAATTGGCGGCGGGCCAGAAACGGGAGAAAACCCGTTTCCTGAAGGCCGGTTTGCGGCCCTCAGGAAAGAGGTTTTCGCACTCTTCGCGTTACGCAGCCTCCCTTCGACGCGAAAGGAGTGGCGGACGGCGCGACGCCGTCCGCCGGTACTCAACGCTTACTTCAGTTCGACCTTGGCGCCGGCTGCTTCCAGCTGGGCCTTGAACTTGTCCGCGTCGGCCTTGGAAACGGCTTCCTTGACCGGCTTCGGAGCCGCCTCGACCAGGTCCTTGGCTTCCTTGAGGCCAAGACCGGTGATGGCGCGAACTTCCTTGATGACGTTGATCTTCTGAGCGCCTGCCTCGGTGAGGACGACGTCGAATTCCGTCTTTTCCTCGACCGGAGCAGCAGCGGCCGCAGCGCCGCCGGCAGCGGCAACCGCCACCGGAGCAGCGGCGGAAACGCCCCACTTTTCTTCAAGAAGCTTCGACAGCTCGGCCGCCTCGAGGACGGTTAGCTTCGAAAGGTCGTCTACGATCTTTGCCAGATCAGCCATTGCAATGTTCCTTCATAAGGTTCGAACGTGTGTTTGTGATAGCGAGGAACGGCCTCATGCCGCCTCGTCCTTCCGGGCGTAAGCGCCGATGACGCGCGCGACCGAAGCCGCAGGCGCATTGACGATCTGGGCGATCCGGGTTGCCGGCGTGGCGATCATGCCAACCAGCCTGGCGCGCAGCTCATCGAGCGACGGAAGTGTGGCGAGTGCCTTCACACCGTCGGCATTGAGCGAGGTGGTACCCATTGCGCCGCCGAGAATGACGAGCTTGTCATTTCCCTTGGCGAAATCGGACGCGACCTTCGGCGCCGCAATCGGATCCTCCGAATAGGCGATCAGCGTCTGTCCCTTGAACAGCTCGATGATCGATGCGGAGTCCGTGCCCTGAAGAGCGATTTTGGCGAGACGGTTCTTCGCGACTTTGACGGTGCCACCGGCGGCGCGCATTTTCGACCGAAGGTCGTTCATTTGCGCGACGGTGATACCGGCGTAGTGGGCCACGACGACTGAACCAGCGCTTGAGAACGCATCATTCAGGCCCGTGACGAGTTCGCGTTTTTCCGCTCTGTCCACTGCCTATCTCCAGTTGACCCCTGCCCTCTACGAAGGACAGGCGTCGGGTTGCCTTTTGCCGGCCGGGCCATCCAGTAACGGATCTCCCGAACGACGCTCGAGGATCCTGCCCCCTTTCGCCACACCTGCCGGCAAGCCGGACGGTGCGCAGACAAAAGGCAAACACGGTTCGAACCTTTCATTGGAGCTTGTGGCTCCTTTGTCCGGTCTTCACCCGTCTCATGCAGGCCCACATGAATTAAGGCCCACATCACCTAAGGCTTGGGGGCCGCCTGCAATCTCGGACAGGATGTCCGGAAGCCTTTCGACTTCCGGTACCGGGCCGCCGACAGGTCGGAGGCCCGGAATTCTTTCACGGATCAGCGTTTTAGCGGCCGATCCAATTGTTCGTATCAGGACGCTGCGAGCGTCGAGACGTCGAGCTTGAGGCCCGGGCCCATCGTCGAGGTGACCGACACCTTCTTGACGTAGTTGCCCTTGGCACCAGCCGGCTTTGCCCTGGTCACCGCGTCAGCGAAGGCGCGGACGTTTTCTTCCAGCGCCTTGACGTCGAACGAGACCTTGCCGACGCCGGCGTGAACGATGCCGGCCTTCTCGACGCGGAACTCGACGGCGCCGCCCTTCGATGCCTTGACGGCGGCGGTAACGTCGGTGGTGACGGTGCCGACCTTCGGGTTCGGCATCATGCCGCGCGGACCGAGCACCTTGCCGAGACGGCCGACCAGCGGCATCATGTCCGGCGTGGCGATGCAGCGGTCGAAGTCGATCGTGCCCTTCTGGACGATGTCGACCAGATCCTCGGCTCCGACGATGTCGGCGCCGGCGGCCTTGGCCTCCTCGGCCTTGTCGCCACGCGCGAACACGGCGACGCGAACGCTGCGGCCGGTGCCGTTCGGCAGGTTGACCACGCCGCGGACCATCTGGTCGGCATGGCGCGGGTCGACGCCGAGGTTCATCGCGACTTCGATCGTCTCGTCGAACTTCACCGAGGAGCGATCCTTGAGCAGCTTCAGCGCCTCACCCAAAGCATAAGCCTTGTTGGGATCGATGCCTTCGCGGGTCTTCGATACACGCTTTGCAATCTTTGCCATGATCTCAGCCCACCACTTCCAGACCCATCGAGCGGGCGGAGCCCTCGACCATGCGCATGGCCGCCTCGACGTCGTTTGCGTTCAGATCCTTCATCTTCTGCTCGGCGATGGCGCGCACCTTGTCGCGGCCGATCGTGCCAGCCTTGACCTTGCCCGGCTCCTTCGAGCCCGACTTCAGGTTGGCAGCCTTCTTCAGGAAGTAGCTCACCGGCGGCGTCTTCATGACGAAGGTGAACGACTTGTCCTGGTAGTAGGTGATGACGACCGGAACCGGCGAGCCCTTTTCCATTTCCTGGGTCTGCGCGTTGAACGCCTTGCAGAACTCCATGATGTTGATGCCACGCTGACCAAGCGCCGGGCCGATCGGGGGCGACGGCGTGGCCGATCCCGCGGAAACCTGGAGCTTGAGCTGGCCTGCAATTTTCTTAGCCATCTCTCTTCCTGCCTTTTCTCATGCCGGTCTTGCCGGCGGTTGCAGTCTGGTGGTGCGGTCCGCGCGGCCGGCTAAAGCCGCATTCGCCTCCCACCCGTTTTTGGCCGCGCGATCTCCGCGCCGCCTTCCCTGCCGCCGAAACCGGTGCAGGGATTTCGGATCAGCCCTTCTCGACCTGTCCGAATTCCAGATCGACCGGCACGGCGCGCCCGAAGATCGAAACTTCCACCTTGAGCCGCGCCCGCTCTTCGTCCACTTCCTGGACGAAACCGTTGAACGACGCGAATGGTCCATCCGAAACGCGGATCGCTTCGCCGATCTCGAACGTCACCGACGGCTTCGGCCGCTCGACGCCTTCCTGAACCTGGTTCAGGATACGCTGGGCTTCGGCTTCGGTGATCGGCACCGGCTTGGAGTCGCCCAGGAAACCGGTGACCTTCGGCGTGTTCTTGACGAGCGAGAACACGGCATCGGTCAGATTGGCTTTCAGCAGCACATAGCCCGGAAAGAACTTGCGCTCGGCATCGACCTTGCGGCCGCGGCGGATCTCGACGACCTTCTCGGTCGGCACCACGATCTGCTCGATGTCGGCGGACAGGCCCTTCTGCTTGGCCTTGTTCTCAATGTCCTCGGCAACCTTCTTTTCAAAGTTCGAGTAGGCGTGGACGATGTACCACCGCGCGGTCATTTCAAGACTTCTCCGTAATCGCCGGACTTACTGTCCGAGGCCGAGGATTTTTTCGACCGCAAAGCCCATGGCCACGTCTGCGGTAAAGAAAAAGATCATCGCGATGACCGCGAACACAAGGACCATCACCGTCGAGATCATCGTTTCGCGCCGCGACGGCCAAGTGACCTTGGCGGTCTCCGCGCGAACCTGCTGGAGAAAGGTGAAAGGATTTGTGGTTTTCGAAGCCATATGCCGCTCTGTCTGCAAGACCCGTTGGCCGGGTCTCCTGGATGATCCCGCTGGCCGGGACGTGCCGCTTGAGCGTGCGTTCGCGCCGAATCAGCGCAATCATTTCGCCCATGCAAATCAGACGCGTAAAGCCGGCTTCCCAGCTCCACGCGTCGCGTGTCTGTTTCGTCTACATAAAACCGATTCTTGATCCACGCAAGTGGCAAGTGTCCGCTCTATGCCCAAACGCCGCCTCGGAACCATCCAGTCGTTCCGTCCCGGCTATGCGGCCCTTATGCCGCAACTTATGCTATATGGCAAGTCACAAGCCGGTTTTCAAAGGCCGCACTGCAAAAGAATCGTTTTTAGGTATCCATTCAAAGAATGGCACGGGCAGCAGGGCTCGAACCTACGACCTGCGGTTTTGGAGACCGCCGCTCTACCAACTGAGCTATGCCCGTATGCGCATGTCGGCGCAGCAGGCGCTTCCTAAAAGCTTCCGCGCGCTCTGTAAAGAGCGACGTGCGCTACCCGGCCTTCATCTTCGAAAGTCCAGGCGTCCTCCCGGCCATTTCCCGTCGATCCGTTGATTGCTGACGATCAAGCCGACCCAGGGACGCACGATTTTCGGGTCGGTCAGATTGATATATTTTCCGACCAGCCCTTTCGCACCCTGCCGCCGCGCATCGATGAGCCCCTTGCGCACGCCATCATGCCAATCGAACAGCAGGTAAACCCTCTCTCCCGCCGTCTTCACCTCGCCCCGGCCGGACTTCCATTTATCCTCGGTATCGCCCGGGATCGTGGGATCGGCACCGCCGTTCCATCGGCTGGACCAGCTGCCTTCGACGGTGTCGTTGCGGTCGCGGTCGCTTTCGGTGCCCGATGCCTCGGCATTTTCATCGCTTGGAGTTCCCTCCAGTTTCACGCCGGCGGCGAACGCCGACACCTCCTCGTCGTCGGGAGTGGGGACGTCCATGACGCCAAACGGATTTCGGATTCCGCGGTTGCTGTCAGAATTTGCTTTGCTGTCCGATCCCATCGCAGGCCTCCGGTTTTTCAGCGCGGCCTCCGCCGGCCACGGTGGCCTCAAACCGTTCCAGCCTGGCGGACCGAACCATTCACCGCCACCCATTTCCCGCAAATCGGGTCCTGGCGGCAGGGTTTTCGACCGATTCGCGCCCCGGTCAGTCTCCCGAAGGCGGCTTGTAGGGGCCGCCTGGCACCCCCCAACCCCAGGCCGGCATTGGTTCGGTCTCGGGATCGCAGGTCGGGCCCTTGTTGGAGTTCATCTTGGCCAGCCGCGATCCCCATTCGACATAGGCCATGAAGGCCGAGCGGAATTCGGGATCGTCAGGCAACCCGATCTCGTCGGCGGCGTCGGCGAGAAGATTGATCCAGCGCCGGCGCTGCTCCTCGGTCAGATGCTTGCCAAGATGATGCATCACCATCTCGCGATGGCCGCCGTGCTTTTCGCTGTAGGTTTTCGGTCCACCAAAAACTTCGCCGATGAAAGCCGCGACGTGAGCGGGATGATCCGGCGACATATGCTTGAACACCGGCCCGACGATGGGGTCCCGAGAGACGTTGTCGTAGAAGGTCTGGGTCAGGCGGTTCAGCGCTTCGGAGCCGCCGGCCCATTCAAACAATGTCGGGACATCCTGGCTCATTCGCGATCCCTCCCATGCTGGTCTTCAACCGTGGCTGACGATAGCGGAAACATCGCGCGCCGCTCAACCTGCCTCGATGGGCAGTCGGCCGCAATGCCCGCGTTACGATTTGACCGGCGTGCTGGCCTGAGCCTTGGCGCCCGAGGCTTCGCGGCAGTTTTCCGGCCGTGGCTCCGATCTGCAGATGCCGGGGCCTGTCAATTCGTCTGCCGATTGATGCCCGGTTATCAGCCCGTATTTCAGCATCCTGTCGAGTTCGAGCTGCCGTTCGACTGAATACAGCTGAATTGCGGTAAACAGACCGGGGCCGATGGCCATGTCCTCGAGATAGGCCTTGACCTTTTGCTCCTGCCCTACCGAATGCACGCTCAACTGTGCACGCGGGCCGACCAGGCGTTTGACACCGCCGGCGAGCATGATCGGACAGGCCGAGCCGCAACCGCCGCCGGCATCGACCGTCAGCCCGTTGTAGACGCCGTCTTCGGCCGTGCAGTCGGCCTGCCGCGGCTCGCAGCCAATGAAATCCGTCCGGGCCACAGCGACGTCGAGCTTGCGTTCGCGGATCAGCCTTCCGGCCGCCAAAGCACCGAGCACATCACCACCCGGCGAGTTGATAACGATGGGCAGGCGCCGGTCGCCGACGCTGTCAAGCAGTTGGCGCAATTTTTCGGGCGTGTCAGCGGTAATCGCGCCTTCCGCCGAGATCCATTCCGGGCAGTTGGGATTGCACAGCGGATTGCTGCCGCGAACCACAACGAAGCGCATCTCCGGCGCCCCATTCCCTGGCGCTGCCTCGACCGGCTGGGTAGGTGCCGCCTTCGCCGGCTGAGAAAGTGGGACTTGAGCCGGTTGAGAAGGTCTGGCCTTCGCATCGATCGCTGCCACCTCGGCCGGCTTGGCATTCGCAGGGATTTCCTTGCAGTTCGCCGGCGCCGGGCTCCGCCGGCATATGGCTGCTTCCGTCAGGATGTCGACGGACTCGAGGCTGGTGACGAGCTTCATCGCCAGCATATCTCCCGGCTTGATCTGCCTTATATCGCTGGCTGGCGTTGCCTTCATGATATCCAGCACGCCCTTATCAATACCCATCTCCTTCAGATAGGCCGATAGCCGCCTCTCCAGCGGCTTGTTCATTTCGTAGGTCTTGTAGCTGCCGGCGTTCTTCCGGCTGACGACCCTGGTGCTGAGTATCTTCTTCTTGCCTTTCACCATGCGATAAGTGGTGCGGTACAGCAATTTCGTCCGGATATAGGTCGTGGTGATCTGATGGACGCCGAGAAAGGCCCATTCCCCGACCACGCGCCGGATGCCACCGGAAAACATCAACGGACAGGCGGAATTACAGATGGCGCCGTTGGCATAGGCTTCGCCGAAATAACGGGAGCCCTTGCCGTCGTTTTCCTTGCAGTTCTTCATATCTGGCAGACAGCCGACGAAACCGGTTTTACCGACGGCGATATCGAGCTTGTTCTTGCGGATCAGGCGGCCAAGTGTCAGCGCAGCTTCGACATTGCCGCCGGGGGAATCGACGACGATCGGCAACTTTCGGCCGCCAAGCGCTTTCAGCGCGCGTTTGAACAGGGCCGGCGTGCCGGCTTCTATCGAGCCTTCCGCCGATATCCATTCCGGACAGGTCGGCTCGCAGCCCGGCGCGCTGCTGCGGACGACGACGAACCGCATCGTCGGGCCGAAATCAGGCGCGGATTTTTCCGGCGTGGATTTCTTTGCATCCGCTGCGAAGGCAGCGTGGCCCATGGCAAGCAACGACACCAGGCAGATCAGCCCTAGCGACCACCATGCCTGACAATGCAAACGGCGCCATGGAACCATTCGGGCAGCCCCCTCGATGCAACCTATACTAGTTATGGCAGAGGCGCTTGCAACAGGATTTGAAGCAATGCGGTTAATCCATTGCCAGAATATCAGAATCAAAAAGGGCGGCCCGAAGACCGCCCCCTTTGCATCCGATCTCAACCGGCAGCGCCGGCGATTACTCTTTGATGGTGACGACGATGCCGGCACCGACGGTGCGGCCGCCTTCACGGATGGCGAAGCGCAGCTTCTNCATCTCGACGCCCGTGCAGGTCGTCTTGGTGGTCGGACGGATGCCGACGATCTCCAGCTCCTCGCCGACCTTGACGACGCCGCGCTCGACGCGGCCGGTCACAACCGTGCCGCGGCCCGAGATCGAGAACACGTCCTCGATCGGCATCAGGAACGGCTTGTCGAGCGGACGAACCGGCGTCGGGATGTAGGCATCGACCGCAGCCATCAATTCGCGGATGGCGTCCTCGCCGATCTTCTTGTCGGAATCTTCAAGTGCGGCAAGCGCCGAACCCTTGACGATCGGAATGTCGTCGCCGGGGAACTCGTTCTTGGTCAAAAGCTCACGCACCTCGAGCTCGACCAGCTCGAGCAGCTCGGCGTCGTCGACCTGGTCGACCTTGTTCAAGAACACCACGATCGAGGGCACGCCGACCTGGCGGGCCAAAAGGATGTGCTCGCGGGTCTGCGGCATCGGGCCGTCGGCGGCCGACACCACCAGGATCGCGCCGTCCATCTGCGCGGCACCGGTGATCATGTTCTTCACATAGTCGGCGTGGCCGGGGCAGTCGACATGGGCATAGTGGCGGTTGGCGGTTTCGTATTCGACGTGCGCCGTCGAAATGGTGATGCCGCGCGCCTTCTCTTCGGGCGCCGCGTCGATCTGGTCGTAGCGCTTGTATTCGCCAAAATACTTGGTGATCGCCGCCGTCAGCGACGTCTTGCCATGATCGACGTGACCAATCGTGCCAATGTTCACATGAGGCTTAGTGCGCTCGAATTTACCTTTTGCCATAGTCTCTTTCCTTGGACGGCCTGGGGACGGCCTGGACCTTCAGTTCAGTCGAATGCGGGGCGATTAGCGACTAAGGCCGAAAAACACAAGTGCCTTGTCGCCGAGCGCGCTCGCCCGGCCCGAACGTGTGATCCGGTTTCGGAGAATGTGGCGCGGATATAGGAACGAACAAGGGCAAATGGAATGGTTACGGCGGCGGCTGACGGCTTTGTCGGATTTACAGCCGGATCTGGCCCATTGCCGCCCTGGCGCCGGTCTGATTTCGTGGGCCGATGCATTTCATCCCGACTGCCATACGAGGCCCGCTGTTCATGGTCGTTTCGACCGGGTCCTACATCGTCAACGACACGATGATGAAGCTCGCAACCGCGGGACTGCCGCCCTATGAGGTGCTGTTCCTGCGCGGCGCTGCGGCAACATTGTGGGGCATTCCGCTGCTGTTCATGTTGGGCTATGGCAAGCAAATTCCGCTGATCCTCGACGCGAAGGTTTTGCGCAGGAACCTGCTCGAACTGGGTGCTATCCTTTGCTACGTGGTGGCGCTCGCCAACATGCAGATCGCCGATTCGACCGCGCTCGGGCAGATCACGCCCTTGCTGATGCTGGTCGGCTCCTCGATGCTGTTTGGCGAACGGATCGGCGGGCTGCGCATGGCGCTGATCGGCCTTGGTTTTATCGGCGCGGTGATGGTTGCACAACCGACGATGCAGGGGATTTCGGTCTATGCCCTGCTGGCGCTAGGCAATGCCGCCCTGTCCGCGGCGCGCGATCTGGCCGGACGCAAGGTCGCCGCCGACGTGCCGGGGATGATCGTCGCTATTTCCGCGGTGATTGTGGTGCTCACCGGCGCCGGCGTTGCGCATCTGGTTTCCGAGCAGTGGGTGGTGCCTGAAATCCGTCACCTGCTGCTGATGGGCGGCGCCGGACTGTTCCTGATCTTCGGCCACTTCTTTATCTTCATGGCCTATCGCGTCGGGCCGACCAGCGTGGTGGCGCCGTTCTACTATTGCTTTACCGTCTGGGCGGTGATTTCAGGCCTGGTGGTATTCCGGCAGCTCCCGAATGCGCTGGCCATCTGCGGCATCCTGCTGGTGGTGGCCAGCGGGTTGACCATCGTCTCGCTCGACGAGCGCAAGCGCCGGTTGACCGTCGTCGCTTGAAACTGAAATCGGCCTGCACAATAGGAGGAGCGCGTGGCAAGCCCGGATGACAACCAGAATTCACGCAACCGCAGGCTTATCGGAAAGTGCCTGTGCGGCGCCGTTCAGTACGCGGTGGCGGACGCGTTCGTCTATGCCACGAACTGCCACTGCTCGAACTGCCGGCGCACCACCGGCTCGGCCTTCAAGCCATTCGCCGGCATCGAGCGCGACAGGCTGAGCCTGGCGAGGGGCGAGGACAATCTCATGATCTTCGGCGACGAAACCGGCCATGACGCGCATTGCAAGACCTGCGGCTCGTTGCTCTATTCCGTGGTCCGCGACGGTGCCTTCGTGCATGTCGCCATGGGAACCCTGGTCGACGAGCCGACCATCCGCCCGACGCAGCACATCTTCGTCGGCTCGAAGGCGAAGTGGTTCACGATCACCGACGATCTGCCGCAATACAGAGAACACGCGGTCGCCGGAGATGCCGGCGAATAGCTGACCGTTAGAAAACGCTCAACCAAATTATCGTTTCGTTTTCGCGTCGGCCGCCAACGAAACTATACTGTGCTCCGTCACTGAACTTATGTCGCGGGGATTTCTGTGGCATTGCCGCCCGACTGGTTGCCCAATGTTGCGATGAGGCGCGTCATTTGCCATTGGACGGCCGGCTCGCATTCGGCCGGCGATACCGACAGGGATGCGTATCACATACTGGTCGAGGGGAATGGCCGCCTGGTCAGGGGCCGGCCTTCGATCGCGCTCAATTCGAGCCGGGTAAAACCGGGATATGCCGCGCACACGCTCAACTGCAACGGCGGCTCGATCGGGGTTTCGCTCTGCTGCATGGCCGGGGCGGAGGAAAGGCCGTTCGATGCCGGCCGCTATCCGATGACCAGGGCGCAGTGGGACGCGATGACCACGGTTGTCGCCGAACTCTGCAAATATTACCGCATCAAGGTCACGCCCAAAACGGTGCTCTCGCACGCCGAGGTCGAAAGCAATCTCGGCATCGAGCAACGCGGAAAATGGGATTTCACCCGGCTGCCCTTCGATCCGACGATCAGCGGCGCAAGCGCCTGCGGCGACCGGCTGCGCCGCGACGTGACGGCGGCAATGGGCGCGATGCCAAATCTGCCGGTGAGGAACGGGCGCGATGCCGCATGGCAGCGACTGCTCGAGGAATTATGGCCGATCATGGTGGGAGGGCTGGAAGCCGGCCTCAACACGCTGATCCGCGAAATCCTCAAAAGGATCAGATAGGCGGTCGGCATTCGGATGAATGCCGACGCAATTGCCGAGCGGCTTCTACAGAGCCCGCCTGCCGCTGAACTGGTGATAGGCCCACAGGACAACCACGGCACCGACCACGGCTACGATCAGGCTATAGATGTTGAGCCCGGTAACGCCCGACGCGCCAAAGGCGCTGAAGATGAGCCCGCCGACGATGGCACCGACAATCCCGAGCACGATGTCGAGCACAAGGCCTTGCCCGCTTTTATTGACGATCTTGCTGCCTATGAAGCCGGCGATGACGCCGAGAATAATCCAGCTTAATATTGACATTTTTCCTCTCCGTTCCCCGCACCCGATTACTTCCACATTATTAAGCAAAGCTCAAGCCAACTTGAAAATCATGATTACGGAAAGCTCAAACCGGCTTGAAATTCGCCATGGATGCGTCATTGTTGGAGACGGACGGGCAATTTGACATGGAGATCCACAATGGGACTGTTTGACAATGCCGTTCCCGGCGGCAACGTCGCCAAGCCGCTGATGATCGCGCTCGGCGCACTTTTGGTGGGAAAAATGCTGAGCGGTGGAAGTTCCGCCCAGCCGGAGGCGGCGCAGAGCCCTGCCCCCGTCCCGCCTGATACAACCGCATCCGCCGACGGCGGACTGCTCGGCGGTCTGGGCGGACTGCTCGACAAACTGAAGGACGCCGGCCACGGCAACGTTGCCAATTCGTGGGTCGGCACCGGTCAGAACCAGCCGATCAACCCCAGCGATCTGGGCAGTGCTCTCGGGCCACAAATCATCCAGGAGATCGCGCAAAGGACGGGCCTGAACCAGCAGGATCTGCTCAAGCAATTGTCCGCGGCCTTGCCAGGGCTTGTCGACCAGTTGACGCCGAACGGGCAGGTGCCGCAGCAGAACCAGCTCGCGTCCATATTCAGCAAATTCGCGAGCTGACGCCTGTCGCCCAACGCCGCCGGCGGTTCGGGACAACGATAACAACGATAACACAGATTAAGATGCGCGTCCGTCTGGACGCGCAACGAATACTTTGAACTATCGGCAAAGCGCTTCGCTTGGGGCTGCCTACTTCGGCATCGTGCGCGAGGTGCGCCGCGGCTTGGGGGAAATCTGGAGCGGGTAGCGGGAATCGAACCCGCATATTCAGCTTGGAAGGCTGCTGCTCTACCACTGAGCTATACCCGCGCCTTTCAGTCAAGCATCGGATCCGCTCCGACGCTCGCTCTGCGTTTCAGGGCTTCCGGGCCGGCAGTGGTGGAGAGGGTTGGATTTGAACCAACGTAGGCATAGCCAACGGATTTACAGTCCGTCCCCTTTAACCACTCGGGCACCTCTCCAGTCTGCCGCCGGAGCCATGCAACGAGGCATCGACGCGTCGCGGCTGCCTGAGCAGCCCTTCCGCGAAGCGCCTTATGGCGGCAGCGCCCAAAACTGTCAACCGCAACAGTCCGGCAAAAAGCGCTGAATCTCACGCCTCGCCCGACAAGCAGCTTATGCAGCTGTATCCATGGCCGGACGACACGGCTATAGAAGCCGGCCATGAGCAACGACAACAAATCGAAGACCCCTAAAGACACCCACTACGCCAAGCTGCGCCGCGCGCATCGCGACGAGAAGAGCGGTGGCGCGCCTGCATTCAGGCCACGCCAGCCGGTGCCGCCCGGCGAGAACCCGGCGGATGGGCTGGTGCGGCTCTACGGGCTGCACACGGTGCGGGCCGCACTCGACAATCCGCGCCGAAAAATCAAGAAGATGCTGGTGACGCGCAACGCTGCCGAGCGGCTGGCAATCGCCGATCTTGGCGCTTTGCCCTTCAAGGCGGAGTTGGTCGAACCCAGGGACATCGACAAGGTCACCGGCTCGGATGCCGTGCACCAGGGCGTGGTGATCGAGGCCGAGCCGCTGAAACCGAAACGCCTCGATGCGCTCGGCGACACCAGGCTGGTGCTGGTGCTCGACCAGATCACCGATCCGCACAATGTCGGCGCGATCCTGCGCTCGGCGGTCGCCTTCGGCGCCGGCGCACTGATCACCACGGCGCGCCACAGCCCGCAGGAATCCGGCGTGCTGGCAAAGTCGGCTTCCGGCGCGCTCGAACACATCGATCAGATCGAGGTGAAGAACCTCGCCCATGCGCTGGAGCAGCTGCACGAGGCCGGATTCCAGACGATCGGCCTGGATTCAGACGGGCCGGCGGAGCTCGAAACGAGCTTTGCCGGAGAAAAGATCGCGTTGGTACTTGGCGCCGAGGGCAAAGGCCTGCGCCAGAAAACGCGCGAGACGGTGACGACGCTGGCCCGGCTCGACATGCCCGGCGCCATCCGCTCGCTCAACGTGTCGAATGCCGCGGCGGTGGCGCTTTATGCGGCGAGGAAGTTTTTGAGAGAGTGAATGGTGAATGGTGAATGGTGAATGGTGAATGGTGAATGGTGAATGGTGAGAGTGTACGTAAGTCGTGACCAATTCACTACCAACGACTCACCCATCTGCTACTGATTACCGACCCACTATTCACTATTCACTATTCACTATTCACTATTCACCCACTTCACATCCCGCCATTCGCTCCAGCGCCTTGACCAGCGCCGAATGATCCTCCTTTGACCCGCCATTCGCCGCGCACGAGTTGAACAATTGCTGCGTCGTTGAAGTGTTGGGCAGGGCGACGCCGAGCGCTTTCGCGCCTTCAAGGGCGAGATTCAGGTCCTTCTGGTGGAGTTCGATGCGGAAGCCGGGCGCGAAAGTGCGCTTGATCATGCGCTCGCCATGCACTTCCAGGATGCGCGAGTTTGCGAGCCCGCCCATCAGCGCCTGCCTGACCTTGGCCGGGTCGGCGCCGGCTTTCGATGCAAAAACAAGCGCTTCGGCGACGGCCTCAATGGTCAGCGCGACGACGATCTGGTTGGCGACCTTGGTGGTCTGGCCGACGCCGTTCGGTCCGACCAGAGTGATGTTCTTGCCAAGCTTCTCGAAGATGGGCCTAGCGCGTTCGAAGGCTTTTTCCTCACCGCCGACCATGATGGTCAGCGAAGCCGCCTTGGCGCCGACCTCGCCGCCCGACACCGGCGCGTCGAGATAGTCGCAGCCGACATCGTTGATCTTTTTTGCGAATTCCTTGGTCTCGATCGGCGAGATCGAGCTCATGTCGATGACCAGCTTGCCTCTTGTCAGCCCGGACGCGACGCCGTTCTCAGCGAACAGCACGTCGGCGACCTGCGGCGTATCCGGAACCATGGTGATGACGATGTCGGCGGCACGCGCGACGGCATCATGGCCGGTGACTGTCTTCAGGCCCTTGGCGACGAGATCGGCCGGCGGCTTCGAGCGGTGGTCGCTGGCGACGACCTGATAACCGGCGTCTAGCAGATGCCCCGCCATCGGCGCGCCCATGATGCCGAGGCCGATGAAGCCGATGGTTTCCATGTTTTTCTCCAAGTGACTATGTGAAACGCCCCCTCATCCGGCCCTTCGGGCCACCTTCTCCCCGAGGGGAGAAGAGATCGCGAACGCCGGTGCCAGCCTCTTCTCCCCAGCGGGCAGAAGGTGGCCGCGCAGCGGCCGGATGAGGGGGCCTCTCTTGCCCGCTACGCCGCCGCGCTGCCCTGCCCGGCCAGGTCCCGGAACCACCCCAGTCCGGCATCCGTCCCCGCCTTCGGCTTATACTCCGCGCCAATCCAGCCGGCATAGCCGATGCGGTCGATGTGGTTGTACAGAAAAGGAAAATTGATCTCGCCCGTCCCCGGCTCATGACGGCCGGGATTGTCCGCAAGCTGGATATGCGCGATGCGGTTGAGGTTTGCCTCTATGGTACGGGCGAGATCCCCCTCCATGATCTGCATGTGATAGATGTCGTATTGCAGGAACAGGTTCTTCGATCCGACGCGGTCGATCAGGGCCAGAGCCTGGTCCGAGTAATTCAGGAAGAAGCCCGGAATGTCGCGGGTGTTGATCGGCTCGATCAGCAGCCTGATGCCGGCCTGCTCCAGCTTTTCGGCCGCGAAAGCCAGATTTTCGGCGAAGACGTCTTCCAGCACGGAGCGATCGACGCCTTGCGGCGCGATGCCGGCGAGGCAGTTGACCTGCTCGCAGCCGAGCGCATGGGCATAGGTGACGACCTTGGCAATGCCCTGCCGGAACTCCGGGATGCGGTCGGGCAGGATCGCGATGCCGCGCTCGCCCTTGGCCCAGTCGCCGGCAGGCAGGTTGAACAGGACCTGCGTCAGCCCGTTCTTCTTCAACCTGGCCGCGACGACATCCGGCGCATGGTCATAGGGGCCGATATACTCGACGCCCTTGAAGCCGGCGCGGGCGGCGGCATCGAAGCGGTCGAGGAAGTCATGCTCGCCAAAGAGCATCGAAAGATTGGCTGAAAACCGTGGCATGGCAGTAGTTCCTCATATGCGGCTTAATCGAGCATGACGATCGCCGTGGGGGCATCTTCGTGATGTTCGGCTAGCTCCTCGAATTCGGTGATCTTGTCGATTTCGGTACCCATCGAAACGTTGGTGACGCGCTCGAGGATGAATTCGAGCACCACCGGAACCTGGTGCTCGTTCATCAGGCGCTTTGCCTCTTCGAAGGCACCGGCGAATTCCCCCGGCCGGCGCACCCGGACCGCCTTGCAGCCCATCGCCTCGGCAACGGCGACGTGGTCGACGCCGTAGCCCGCCTCAGGCTCGTCTTTCCGGTTGACGTTCTCGAAGGCCAGGCTGACTTCGAAATCCATCGAAAAGCCGCGCTGCGCCTGGCGAATCAGCCCGAGATAGGCATTGTTCACGACGACATGGATGTAGGGCAATCTGTGCTGTGCGCCGGCCGCCAGTTCCTCGATCATGAACTGGAAATCATAGTCGCCGGACAATGCCACAATTGTGCGGTCCGGATCGGCGGCGCGAACACCGAGGGCTGCCGGCAATGTCCAGCCGAGCGGGCCGGCCTGGCCGCAATTGATCCAGTTGCGTGGCTTGTAGACATGCAGGAACTGCGCCCCGGCGATCTGGGACAGGCCGATCGTGGTGACATAGGTGGTGTCGCGGCCGAACGCCTTGTTCATCTCCTCGTAGACGCGCTGCGGCTTCAGCGGCACCTGGTCGAAATGCGTCTTGCGCTTCATTGTCTTCTTGCGCTGCCGGCATTCGCCGGCCCAGCCCGACCAGTCGCGCAATTTTCCGGCCGTCCTCCACTCGGTGGCGACGTCGAGCAGCATTTTCAGCGCCGCACCGGCGTCCGAGACGACGCCGAGGTCCGGCGCGAAGACGCGGCCGATCTGCGTCGGCTCGATATCGACGTGGATGAATTTCTTGCCCTTGGTGTAGACGTCGATCGAACCGGTGTGGCGGTTGGCCCAGCGGTTGCCGATGCCGAAAACGAAATCGGCTTCGAGCATCGTGGCATTGCCATAGCGGTGCGAGGTCTGCAGCCCGCACATGCCGGCCATCAGGCGGTGGTCGTCGGGGATCGCACCCCAGCCCATCAGCGTCGGAATGACAGGCACGCCGGTGACCTCGGCGAACTCGATCAGCAGATCGGACGCATCGGCGTTGATGATGCCGCCGCCGGCGACGATGACAGGCTTTTCCGCCGCGTTCAGCATCGTCAACGCCTTCTCGGCCTGAGCGCGCGACATTGCCGGCTTGAACGGCACCAGCGGCTCATAGGCATCTATATCGAACTCGATCTCGGCCAGTTGCACATCGACAGGCAAATCGATCAGCACCGGCCCCGGCCGCGACGAGCGCATCAGATGGAACGCTTTCTGCAGCGCCATCGGCACCAGATAGGGTTCCATGACGGTAACAGCCCATTTGGCGACGGGTGCGGCGATCGCCGCAATGTCGACGGCCTGAAAATCCTCCTTGTTGAGACGCGCGCGCGGCGCCTGCCCGGTGATGCAGAGGATGGGAATTGAATCGGCAGCGGCCGAATAGAGGCCGGTGATCATGTCGGTGCCGGCGGGACCCGAAGTGCCGATGCACAGACCGATATTGCCCGATCTGGCGCGGGTAAACCCTTCGGCCATATGCGAGGCCGCCTCGACGTGACGCGCAAGGATGTGGCGGATACTGCCCCTCGCCTTCAGTGCCGAATAGAGCGGGTTGATCGCAGCACCCGGCACGCCGAAGGCACAGGAGATGCCTTCCTTTTCGAGAACGAGAACCGCTGCGTCGACTGCGCGCATCCTGGCCATGTCAGCCTCCACGGAATTGTTGATAGCCTATGATGCCAGCGCACCAATGATTTTTCAATTTTTTCAGAATATTTTTTCATTTCTAGAAAACGGCTCTTGTGAGTTGAATTGATTTGACTTTCTGTTTTCCACGAATTCGCTTGGCAAATCGGTGAAAAACTTTTTCATTGCTTGTTGGGCGAACAGAGCGAAGAATGGCCCGATGGAGACCACCGAAAAACGCCAGCGCGGCCGGCCGCGCGCCTTCAACGGGCCGGCCGAGGCCGCCTCGGTGCAGTCGCTGGACCGGGCGCTGCGCATCCTGGCAATCGTCGCCGATGGCAGTGGCCTGTCGCTGAGCGAGATCGCCGCCAGTTCCGGTCTGCCGGCATCCACCGCCTACCGCATGCTGACGACGCTGGAAAACCACGGCATGGTCGAGTTCGACGGCCCTGACCAGCTGTGGTCGATCGGCGTCGAGACCTATCGCATGGGCGCGGCGTTCCTGCGCCGCCGCAAGCTGGTCGACCGCGCCCGTATCGTCATGCAGGAACTGATGGAGAAGACCGGCGAGACCGCCAATCTCGGCGTCGCCGAGGACGATTGCGTCGTCTTCGTCAGTCAGGTCGAGACGCACCAGGCGATCCGCGCCTTTTTCCGGCCGGGCACGCGCAGCCCCTTCCATGCCTCGGGCATCGGCAAGGCGGTGCTGGCGCATCTCGAGCCGGAGCGCGTCGCCACCATCCTGCGCCGGGCCGGGTTGGAGCGCTTCACCGAAAATACGCTGTCCGACATCTCGGCGCTCGCCCGCGACCTGGTGACGATCAAGCTGCGCGGCTGGTCGGTTGACGACGAGGAGCGGCATCCGGGCATGCGCTGCGTTGCCGCCGCCATCTTCAATGAATTCGGCGAGCCGATCGGCGGCGTTTCGGTCTCCGGGCCGACAGTACGGGTCACGCCGGAACGGCTGGCCGAGATCGGCCCGCTGGTGCACGATGCGGCGGCGGAGGTGACGAGGATGATCGGCGGCCTGCCGACCCCTCCCGGCCTTGGCAGCGAGCCGAGCGCATGGCAGCGCTGACCAGCGCCGAATGGTGCGACATCTGCCAGGATGGCCAGAGCTAGCCCCCGGGCACCGCGCTCTTGGTCGATAGGTCGTAGAAATCAAGCAGCATCGCCAGCCCAACTCCGCAGGCGGTGAAGATGAGGCCGGCAATGAAGATACGATTGGCGCGTTCATAAACGCGCCGTTGTAGAGACGTTATGTCGAGCAGCAACCGCAGCGCTCGTATCTGCAGGGCAATGCCGATCAAAATCGGCACGACGGCGGCCAGGTGATAGATTTCCCACGGTATCGGGTTGGCGGCCCAATGCGTGATGAAGCCCAGCGAGAACGCCAGCAGGATGCCGACGGTGGTGATTGTGCCGTTGCGGAAAATTGTCTCGATCGGCTCTTCGTTCGGATCTTGCTCGCCCAAGCGCCCTCTCCCCTGTTTCGGCTCGGTGCAGATTAGGCTGTTGGGAAATCGCTGTACATCGGCAAGAGTGTTGGCGAATGCTGAAGCGGCATCCGATCTCGCCTTAAGTGGACGATGTTCGACAGGACAGAGAGGCTGACGGAGCGCGGCTTTATTCCAGCTTGGGTTCCTCGCCCCACGGAAGTGGGGAGAGGTGGCGCGGCGAAGCCGCGACGGAGAGGGGACCGCGCCCTACGAAGGCCCCCTCTCCGGCCGCGGAGCCTGTCCTCGGGCTTGCCGAAGGCAAGACCCGTAGGCGGCCACCTCTCCCCCGCTTCGCGGCGGGCGAGGAACCCAGGTCCTAAGAGGTCGGAGGAACAACCCCTCTGCCCTGCCACTCAGACACACAGAAAAAGGGGCAGTGGGGTGCCCCTTCTTCCGGTTGCCTGAAACGGTCACCTCCTCCCAAGCTGGCATAGTGGCCCTCAAAGCCAGCAGCGATGGCGATAGCCGTCGTAGCCGACATAGGTGTCCGAGTACGGGTCGTAGCTCTGGTAGCGATTGAGGCAGCGCCGGACGTGCCACGAGCCGCCGCCTTCCTCGATATAGACGGTGCGCGGCTGGGCCAGCGCGCTGCCGAGCAGGAAGCCGCCGACACCTGCGGCAATGCCGATGCCGAGGTGCTTGTGCTTGTGATGGGCGGCCGACGGCTGAACGGTGCCGACCAGCATGGCGGCGGCGACAGTGGTGGCGACGAGGCCGGAAACGATGGTGCGCTTGAACATGACGATCTCCTTGTTGTGGGAGGCGATCCAACCGCCTCTTGACCATCAGTCGTCGCAACAAGGAAAAAGGTTCGAAGGTCCTTTTGGATTTTTTTCGAAGGGAGAAATCGCGCGGTCTGATGCGCGACCACGAACGGTCGCGCCGTCGACAGTTCACCGGAACAACCGGCAGGCCTCAGCCCATGCCGGTGATATGGCGAAGCCAGAAGGCGAGCGCGATGAAGCCGATGATGGTGGTGACGCCGGTCCAGTCGATATTGGCGTGCTTCAGGTCCTTGACGAGCTTCACCAGGAGAACCCAGGCCACGACGACGAGCGGGAGAATGATGACAAACCTGATCATGCGACTGCCTCGCTGATGCAATTGCACCTTCGATCAATATAGGAAGCGAATTGGCCGTTTTCAGGACGCCTTGGCGGCAGAACCGCCGCGTTCGCGGCAGCGGAAAACGGAGTTTTGTCTTTACTGGCGCAGCAGATATGGTAACCGGAGCGCCGTGCCCTTGTAGCTCAGCTGGTAGAGCAGCGGTTTTGTAAACCGAAGGTCGGCGGTTCGATTCCGTCCGGGGGCACCAGTACGGGCTTCTTGAGACCTCCGGGGCGCTTGATATCTGCTCATCCCCGATATCCACAGGCCGGGGCCGTCAGGATCGGTAGCACATCAGCTTCAACGCATATATTCCCTAGCGGAAACCATAGTTCCCTAGCGGAAAACCTAGGAGTCTTCGTTGGAGCAGAAACGCACGACCGCCCCCTTCATCAACGGCATATTTGGCGGATTTATCGTCTTCGCCTTCGCGTTCGGTTTCCGTTTCCTGCTAAGTCCCGATCCCGATCCAACATCAAGAGCAACGACAAGCCTTTCAGTACTGGCCTTCGCCATTTGTTTCGGCGCAGCCTTCCTCCGCGAGCACCGGCGCCAGATTGCCGCCGCCAGAGAATATATAAGCCGCCCAAGATCGTATTAGGGGCGTACGTGTCGGGACCGTCCTCGTCGGGTCACCAGAAACTTCCGTGAAATTGCTGGCAAAATCTGTCGCCAGACAACGAGTTAGCATCTCATATCTAGAGACGCTGAGCCCGGGCGTGACTTCGCGGTTGCAGAGCCGTCATTTCGGCCCTCTCTCCCGGCCTCGGCCATCTCGTACCATTCGATTAAATTGCTCCTGTGTATATTAGCACTCGCTCAATTAAGCGCGCCGACAATGTCGGTGCGGCGGGCCAAAAACCAAAGGGTGTTGTCATGCGAAGTGATTTCGCCGCGGCGCGCGAGCTTTTGGAGTGCGCACAAAACCGCCTCTGCGGCGCGGATGAAACGAGCCGACGCGTCAACGAGGCCCTCGACGCGCTGATTGAAGAAATAGCCATCGCGGAATTCCGCAAGGCGCCACTGACGGTTGTGCCGTTTCCGCGTGCGCGGCCGCCTAAGCATGTTCGGTAGAGCGCTGATCGCTCGCGTTGACGAAGAGCCGGCAACTGGTGTTTCCGCAATCGCCCGTTGGAGCGTCGTTGAACGACCAAGCCTTTGACGATAGAGTTGCCGGGCAGTGGTGCTCTGAAACTCCGGAGCCGATCCATGTCACGCTGTGGAGATGTCTACGAGAACAAAGTGACCGGCGAATATGCGGTCATCCTGCGTGGCACCGAAGACCGCGGCCAGGGACCTGGCATCGCTCATCTGACAGCCCGGCCGGGAGCCGCAGTGGTGGGCGAGCACTTCCACCCGAACCTGACGGAACGGTTTACCGTCCTCCGTGGCCGTCTCGACGCTTGCATCGCCGGGAAAACTTTGTCCCTGGGGCCTGGCCAATCCGCCACGGTCGAAGCAGGCGTCGCACATGATTGGTGGAACAGCAGCAAAACCGAAGAAGCGCATGTCCTGGTCGAAGTCGACCGGGCGCCAGGTGCGGACAATGTCGACCCGAACCGTTTCGAGCTGCTGATCGGCATGCTCTTCGGCCTGGCCAATGCCGGCAAGGTGGACAGAAAAGGTAGACCTTCGCCGCTTCAGGCAGCAGTCATCGCCAGAGAATTTGCCGACGTGATCGTCTTCACGCACCCGCCACCTTCGATTCAGCGAGTGGCGCTGGCGATCCTGGCGCCACTCGGCCATCTGCTCGGCTATCGCGCGATCGACCCGGACTACTGCAAGCCGCACGGGCATGTCACGCCGGCTCCTGAAATCCTCGCTCGAGCAGGCCTAGTAGCCGGATGATCCGGGTCCATATTGGGCGCCCGGCATTTTTGTCGGCAGCCATACATAGGACTCGCGGCAAGCTCTATGAAGCACTCGCGACATGACCGGATATGGCGACCCGGTCGAACGTGTTTCTCACCCTGACCGACTTGTAGACGTAGGCGACCCAGATGCCGGTCAGGACAAAAGAAACTGCGGGCATTACCAGCGCATCCCCTGCAAGCACCAAGCTCACAGGAGCGCTCATAACCGCTGAGATCCATGCCGCGTCCAGAATAAACACGATTGGTATTGCAAACCACTGATACAGGAATAGCTGCTTGAAGCGGTAACTCCGCAGCAGCATCGCAAAGAGCACAACCACCTGGAACACCACAAACGCCAGCAAGAGGGCAATCTCTCCGTAGACTGCGGATTTCACTAAATTGGGACAGCCGTTTCAGTAAATCGCGGACAAGCGTTTCGCTAAGTCGCGG
>NZ_AYVL01000046.1 GCF_000502835.1 Mesorhizobium sp. LSJC280B00 | reverse complement strand
AAGGAGCCAATCGCCGCCTGATCCGGATGGCTGCGCTCGTCCCGAGCGTCCCCGAGATCCGCTATCTCCTCGCCCGGATCCTCATCTTCCCACCGACACAAAAGCCCTTCATCATCGCCTGGTCGCTATGGCGACGACGACATCAGGCCGCGGCCACCATCTGTCACTACAAACGGCATCGACATCCGCAACTGTAGTACTAGTCTAGCATCGGTGCATGAAGCATGGTCCCAAACGGGCCGGTCAGCGCCCCGCTACTGTCGACCAGAGCAAAATGCTGTGGCCCGGATGCGCGTGGACCCCAAACGACCTGTTTGTACACGTCGAGTTGTTCAGGATCGAGTTGCTCTTTGGTCAGCTAACAAGGCGCATGGCCGCTCATCCTTTCGTCTTGAGACGTTTTGGGGTGGCCGACCCGCCGCAAGTGCGGCACATGAATCTCAGACTGAACCGCCCTGCCGTCGTCGCATGTGCTCCGGCGCGAGCGCACATGCTTGACGTCGTCTTTGAGATATTCCGTGGCTGCTCGACAGTTCATGGATTCGATTCAACAAAGGGATAGATTCGGTCGATGGGAAGGTTTCGAGAGGGCAGGTTGCGCAGATCTGCAGGTCCCAAGTCCGGAGTGTCGACAACGAGGATCCCTGCAGAAGCAGGCTCGAAGAACGCGCGGAAATGCGTCTTTCGAACGCAGGACCACGTAGTCGAACTCGTCCAGCGTGCGCCCGAATTGGGTCAGGCAGTCGTCGTCGACAGCAGTGTTTGGCTGGGAAGACAGCGACACCATCGCCGAGCCAGTATCTATGACAGCGATAATGCCGATCTACCGTGCTTCCCGTCTTGTGGGGGCCGGTAGCACGGTAGATGAGTTGCCCCGCATGAACCCCTTGCAGTCAAGTACGACCGGCCCCCCCGCGCGTTCACTGCTTTGTCCCCCAACTTTGAGGCTTACTGTCGAGCCAACACCTGCGGAGACAGCCTCGGCGGCGGCATCGGGATCGACAGGTAAGGGACAGCTGTCCACGGCAGCTTCCGGCCTAGGACCTCGCGAAGGACATAGGTCGAGTCATGCATTCGGTCGGCATGTTCAAGCAGAATGACCGGGCGCCTGCCCTCACATACGAGCTTCTTCGCAGTATCGATCCCACTCTCGACGGAGGGGAGCAGCTCCCCGTAGCTCATGGCTTTCCGTTGCATGCCGATCTGCGACGAAACTGTTAGCAATATCGAGCGCCGTCGAACGGTGTCGATCCACCACAACGACCACCGAGAAGCCGCAGTTCGGGACATCGGCATAGGAAAGCCGGCGAAGATCGGGACGTCGAGATACCGGTCGCTTCGCTCGCTCGCCTGGATCGAATCAATGACAATCGATTTCAGAGGCTCCATGCCGGTCGCGCTGAAGATGCTCGGCACCATTACACCGGGCTTCACTAGAACCCAGACCGGCGCAATCTCAACCCGAAGCGTACGCAACAAACACTCTGCCGCTTGTTTTCCGGTGGAGTCCATATCTGTATGCGGGGAGAAATGATAACCGAAGACGGCGTCGGCCGCGCTGATCGAGTCCTAATAGAGGTTGGCGTGGTAGTCGAGCGCAACCATTATGGGAACGTCCGGCCCGACGACTGCCCGAACACGCTCCAGCGTTTCCCGATCGGCATCAAGGCGTGTCGGCGTCGCCATCGCACCATGAAGATCTAACAGCACACCACCTAAATTGGCCGCCGAACCTAGACCTTCGATCAGTCTGTCGACAATAATGCTCATACGCCTCGTCACTGTTGTGCCGGCCGCGCCACCTGAGGAAAAAAATAGGGATGATATCCAGCCCGCTCGTGCTCGCATACATGTATGACGCAGCCGATACGGTGTTGGTTCCACGATAGTTTTCGAGAAGAGCCGGTCCAAAAATCTCTGCGACCCTGAATTGCTCGAGCGATGTTCGCTTATCAATGAAAGCACCGATTCGTCGAGGAAGCCCGCGATGGCGATGCGGTGTCGCGCATTGTTACTCGAAGCCATCTCTGTTTCCCTTCAAGAAGCGAGGAGGCCAGGGGCCGAAAATTCAGAATGTTTCCGGTAGCGAAAATTGGGGGAGTTGTGCCGCTCGCATGATCTAGAAGCCGGACGGCGCGAAGAATTCGGCTGGCGCCAATTTGACTGAGCTCGTGTCTAGAGCGCACCGAATACCGAACGAGGCGCGCATACTTGGGGGCAGACGACATGCGGCTCGCAAAACACGGTTGGAAGGCTGGAGCAAATCAGACTTACGGACAAAACAGATGTGATAAAATGCGAAGACAGTATTACGTCGAAACGTCCACCGAGGCATCTATGGCGTCGCCAAGACGTTCGACGATCATGTCAACGTGGCCGGCGTTGATGATGAAGGGAGGTGCGAGCAAGACGTGGTCACCTCGCGCGCCATCAATCGTCCCGCCCATGGGGTAGACCATCAGCCCACGCGCCATCGCCTCACGTTTCACGGCCGCATGCACTTTCAACGCCGGGTCGAAGGGGGATTTGTCCGAGCGCTTGGCTACGATTTCTATGGCGTGAAAGAGACCCCGGCCGCGGATGTCGCCGACGTGAAGATGATTGTCGAAACGCTCGCGAAGCCGCCGGTTGAGCAGTTCTCCCATATGTACAACGTTGTCGAGGAGATGATGCTTCTGGATAACGTCCTGCACTGCAAGGCCGGCCGCGGCTGCCATCGGGTGACCCATATAGGTATGGCCATGCTGGAAAAAACCTGATCCGGAAGCGAAGGCCTCGTAGATATGGCGCCCAAACAGAACGGCGCCGATCGGCTGATAGCCTCCGCCTAACCCCTTCGCGACTGCCACGATATCCGGCACAACGCGATCCTGCTCGAACGCGAACTGAGTTCCGGTGCGACCCATGCCGCACATTACCTCGTCGAGGATCAAAAGAATGCCGTACCCATCACAGATCTCCCGGATCTTTTCAAAATAGCCGTCCACTGGCGGCACCGCACCCGTCGTCGCGCCAACGACCGTTTCCGCGACGAATGCGATCACTTCGTCTGGCCCGAGCTCAAGGAGCTTTGTCTCAAGCTCGTTGGCCACACGTTGTCCATACTGGTACTCGCTCTCAGCAGGCAAGCGCCCACGATATGCGTAACAAGGCGCAATGTGGTGAGTTTCGATAAGAAGTGGTCTGAACTGGGCCCGGCGCCATTCATTGCCGCCGACGGCCAACGCCCCCAGTGTATTGCCATGGTAGCTTTGACGGCGAGCAATGACATGCCTGCGCCGATCCTGGCCCTTCTCGACGAAATATTGGCGCGCCATCTTGAGCGCGGCTTCCATCGCTTCCGACCCTCCGCTTACGAGATAGGCGTAATCGATTCCGTCCGGCGAGTTGGTAACCAGGCGGTCCGCGAGCCGCTCGGCGATTTCCGTGGTGAAGAAGCTCGTATGAGCGTAGGCAAGCTTGTCAAGCTGAGCGTGCAGTGCTGCGAGCACCTCTGGATGGCCGTGGCCAATACATGACACAGCGGCTCCGCCGCAGGCGTCGATATATGCCTTGCCGTCGGCGTCAAACAATTCGATGCCACACCCCCCCTCAGCCACGGGCAGGCTTGCATGAATGGAGCGGTGCAAAATCTTGCTCATGATAGTCTCGAACAGACGTGCGGCGTATTGACAGGCGGAGAGCCCGCCGACATCGTGCCCTTCAGTCGAGTATCATTCGCCCAGCATTCGTCGTCAAATGCAGCTTCTATATTCTAGTCATCTGAAAGCGCGATGGAAGCTAAGTCCCACATGACCGGATGTGGCAAAGGGCCACCGGGGCGCACTTTTCCCGGACGACAGCGGGGATGGGGGAGCGATCTGGCCTGAAGGCTCGGGAAGGTTAGGCTCTCATTGCAAATCCTCCCGTCGTCCAGACTTCACGCAAGTTCGCCGACCTAGCCAGGCTGTTGATGATGTCTGACGTATTGCCTTGAGGATGGCCTCGTCGCCGTTGTGGTACGCGAATGTGATCTCGATCGAGCCGTCGTCGAGCAATTCGGCATAGCCATCGCCTGTGACTTCCTCCATCTCGTCACACCCGGCCCATGTGAAGTGAACTATCGAGGGGCTGTAGCTCAGATCGAGGCTGGCTTGCAGGGCACCAAAGGCAATCTCGCCGTTGTTGTCGGGTCGGATGGCGATGGTTGCGGGTCCACCGAGGTTCAGGTAACCGCGATCCCACAGATCGGCTTCGATGACAGGAGCTTCTTGACTTTGGGCTGCGCCAGCACGGCCGCCAGGAACTTCGCCGCGATATCGCCCTCCAGCAGCCGGTCACGGTTTTTGGAGAACACCGAATGGGTCCCAGGCTGCGTCGTCGACGCCGATGCCGACGAACCTGCGGATTTCACTAAACTGGGACAGCGATTTCGGTATGTCGCGGACAAGCGTTTCGCAAAGTCGCGGACAAGGAAGGGGATCGATTCCGGTTGCCTTGTTTCTGTCAGGAGCGATTGATTTCCGTTATTTCGTCGGCGGTCAAGAGCGTCCCTATTTTCTGCTTTCGCATGCTATCGCCCTCGAGGGTTATGCGGTGGGCATTGTGAACGATACGGTCCAGGATCGCATCGGCTAAAGTGGCCTCTCCGATCATTTCATGCCATGCGGCCACGGGAATTTGGGCGGTAATCAGGGTCGATTTGCGCCGGTACGCTCCTCGAAGATTTCCAGAAGATCGAGCCTTTGTCTGTCACTCAGCGTATGCGTTCCCCAATCGTCGAGCACCAGCAACTGAACACGGGCCAGATTGACGATGAGGCGCGGGAAGCGCCCGTCGAGCCTTGCCAGTGCCAGGTCTTCGAACAGGCGTGGCATTCTGACGTAGAGCACGGAATAGTCGAGACGGGCCGCCTGTCGTGCGAAGGCGCAGGCGATCCAAGTCTTTCCGGTGCCCGTTTGGCCTGTCAAAATCAAGTTCTCGTTTGCCTTCAGCCATGCTCCTTGCGCCAGGGATAAGACGTTGCGGCGATCAAGACCGCGGTGGGTGCTGAAGTCGATCGAAGCATTGGCAAACCGCAACTTTGCCGTTGCCAGTCGATTGGTCAGCCGCTTGTCTGTTCTCAGTGCAATCTCGCGATCGAGCATCAGGCCGAGCCGTTCGTCGAAGCTAAGGTCGCTTCCATGGCTCTACTCGCCAAGCTGGCGATAGGCGGCAGCCATTCCGGCAAGACCGAGCGTATGCATTTGATCAAGCATTGGATGGGTCAGCATCTGGTATCCTTTCTCATTGATAGTAGGTTTTGCCGCGGATGTTGCCGTGCGGCGGTGCCGGCTTGACGGCCTCACTCATAGGCGGGGCTTGGTCGAGACCAGATTTGAGAATGTTGGCGACGGACGAATAGCTCATTGCATTGATGGTCAAGGCACGNCGGGGCTTGGTCGAGACCAGATTTGAGAATGTTGGCGACGGACGAATAGCTCATTGCATTGATGGTCAAGGCACGCTCACACGCCATTTCCAGGCGATCGGATTTGTAGCGTCGCGCCAGGGAAAGGACGCCCTGCGCGGATCGATAGCCTTGTTCCGGATGTGGGCGGTCACTCAGCAGACGCTCGATAAAGATCGCCGTATTGCTCCCGACTTTTGCCGCTTCCTTGCGCAATGTGTGAGGCGTCGTGTTGGCATAGCGCTGGTGCGACTTCGGCATATGCTCATTGACGGTGATGTGGCCCGAGCGCTGCGAGCTTCGGATGTGACTGGCAACACGTTTATGGTCGTGGAAGATCTCGACCACCCGATACGTCAGCCTAACATCGACCCGCTTGCCGATCAGGCCGTGCGGCACGGAATAGAAGCTCTTGTCGACCTCGATATGATAGTCGGGATGGACCTTGGCCACTTTCCATTCCGCATATTCAAACGGTGTTGCCGGCAGTGGTTTGAGTTGCGCGCGCTCGATCTCATCAAACAAGTCGCGACGGGATTTGCCGTAGCGGCGCATGGTTCGGCCGTTCAGGTCTTCGATCAAAGCACTGATCCGGGCATTGAGATCGGCAAGGCTGAAGAAGCGTTCGTTTCTCAGCCTGGCCAGGACCCACCTCTCCACGATTAAAACCGAGCCTTCGGCGGAGGGTTTATCCCGAGGACGTTTCGGCCGTGCTGGAAGCACTGTTGTGTCGTAGTGTTCGGCAAAAGCGGCGAAGGTTGCATTTAACGTCGGCTCGAACCACAGAGCCTTGGCAACGGCCGATTTGAGATTGTCGCAGATCGTTGTCTTCGTTACCCCGCCGAAGTAACTGAAGGCCCGTTGGTTGGCTTCGATCCAATCCGGCAGCTTCTGGCTGAAGCTCGCATAAGAGAACGTCAATTGCGACGCGCTCAGCACCGCAACGTAAATCTGCGCCGCGCGGATCTCTCCTGTCGACGGATCGATGACGGGGATCGTGTGCCCGGCATAGTCGCATTCCATCGCAACACCAACAACGTGACGACTGCGATAGGTTGGCTTGACGCGGCTCTCGAATTCAGCGAATCGGCCACAAAACAGGTGTAACCATAGCCGTCCGGATGGGTCTCACGGTATTCCTGCCACAACAGATTGAGCGTCACTCCCTTGCGCTTCAGCTCGCTCGCCATCTTCGGCCAGTCCGGCTCAGCGGTCTCGCGCGGCGGCCGTCCCATCCGACGAAATAGCCGCTGTTCCAGTATCTCGTCATCGTCGAGGCCAGCTGGCAGCGGCCAAACCGCAAGGCCAGCTTCCCGCGCTCGCAGCAGATACGTTGAAACCGATGTCTTGCTGATCTTCAAACGGTCCGAAACGGCGCGCACAGGAAGCTCCTGCTCAAACGTCAGCCGCAGTATCGATCGGATGTCCTTCACGCTCGTATGTCTCGCTTGCTTCCGTCTCGGCATTATGTCCTCGCTTAAAATGCGAGGGCAAAATGCCAGATCGGCGCTCACGAAAATCGATCTCTAAACCCGTCATCAGCTTGTCCGCGACTTACTGAAACGGATGTCCCGTACTTACTGAAATCCTTGGCCGCGACTTACGGAAATCGGTGTCCGGGACTTTGTGAAACCCGCACGAACCAGCGGAACAGGAGGTCGTATTTCAACCGCTCCACCAAAAGCCGCTCCGAGCGGATCGAATAGAACGCCTGCAAAAGCATCGCCCGCAGCAGCTTCTCCGGCGGGATAGATGGCCGTCCGATCGGCGAATATAGCGCCGCGAACTCACGCTCCAGCGTCGACAGGGCTTCAGTCACGATCGTCCGGATCGCCCGCAATGCGCTTCGGCAAGGCACCCGGGCCCGTATCGGCATAATACGGGATAACGGACCAACGAAGGAGGAGTTGATTCCGCCCGAAGGGGCGTGATCCGGATCGTTCCCGTGGGGACGATGGGCAAGGCGATCTCGTTAGCAGGCACGATCCTGGGACGAACTCTCCCAAGGTCGTTCAACAGATTGAGAGGCCTCGCTCTACTGACCCCATCATGCGGCGGCCCGGCGCCGACCGCGAAGAGAAGCGAGTGACCCGCGGGGCGACACGGTCCGAAAAAACGAAACAGGAGCTTGACCTCAACAACCCCAATCAGAGAAGCCTGCTAGACCTTGAAAGCTTGAACTGAAGCTGACGTGTCATCTCAGCATTGCGCCTGACCATCCGCATCGAATCATCGATCCGGACGTCCAACGCCTGAACCCGGTCCAAATACAGTCGGCCGAGCTCCTGCTCCGCTACAGGGAGAACCGTCGTCCCATCCGCGATCGCCTCTGCCAACCGATTCAGACGCACCGACCTCTAGACGCGCCGATTCCATTCTCGGCCAGATTGAGGTCAGCGGGTTCGTTTTGGGGCGTCTGCGCCCCATCGAATGTCGCGAGCCGCGGAATGCGATCGAGGACGATGCGCAGGATGCGCTGGTCGGGCAGGGGATTGCATCTTGATCTCGACCACCCGCGCGGCCATCTTGATGAGGCGCAAACGCAGCGTGCCGAATTGGGCGATGCAAAGCTGGAGCGTTTCGGCATCGCTGCGCGCAGGCCCCACATGAGCCAACAGGCGCCGGCATGCAGGAACAGCCGGAACTGATTGGCTGTGGCGGTCGGCGGCGAGATACATCTTCCAGGACTTAATGTGGTTCTCGGCCGCGCCGCGCCGGCAGTAAAGATCTGCCTTGAGCGCCTTGGCCTTGCCACCGGCCTGATTGGTGACGATAAAGCGGGTGTCAGCACCTTGGGCGCCGACCTCCACGCGGGCGATAGCCACTGCGTCGCCATGCCCAACAATCGCCTGGCCGCCATTGAGGGCGGCAAAGTCGCCTTTCGCTAGAAGGACTATTGGCACGACAGTCGGCATTATGCCGTCGCGGCCGACGAGTCCATTCGCCGCTTCCTGCTACACGCTCTGCCCGAGGGATTTCATCGCATGCTTCCTCCGCAATCGCTATGGCGCGCAAAAGCTCGCCCACTGCCGCGACCTGCTCAGCATGCCGGTTCCCGTGCCGGCGGACAACCGATCCGCAAAGGACTACCGCGACCGCTACGAGGCCCTCACCGGGCCTTCTCTCAGGCAATGCCCGGCGTGTCGTCAAGGCCAGATGCTCATCATCGAAACATTCGAACGCGTCACCGGACGCCCACCATACCAGGACACAATGAAGCAGGGCGTCGCCTTCGTTGTCATCAGCATCGCGCCGGCCCGCTTGGAAGCCAAAACTGAGCCGGTCCAGCGAAAGTGTGCGGGTCCGGGGAGCGCGGCCCGGTGACCGCTACCGTTACGAAGCCATCAAGGCCGACATGGTCCGCACCAGCGGGCGACGGGACCGGTAGCCCTCGATCTTGTGCACACGCGCCATCGATCGGATGATGGCCATCGCCTCCTCGGGCGTGCTTTTGGTGTGCTTGCCGGACGTTGGCTTGCGAATGTGAACCTACGAATGCTGTCCGCCCTGCCAGTGTATAGTGAGTTCGCCCTGTCTCGCATCATCGTCCATCACGACGATATCCCTGATCAGCGCGCGTAGGAGCCGCTGCCGAAAACGCATGTCGACATCGGAATCGTCCCACGCAGCCCTGAGATCCTGAGCCAGGCCGGCAAAATCCGGGATGGCGGCGTCATCGCGAACTTGCCGATTGTTGAGCCGGGCTTCGCGGGCTTCGACACGGCAAAGCGTCGCCTCCCAGCTCTTCTCAAGCGTCTGAAGCTGAGCGGCTATGAGCCTATTGTCGGGGTCGCAGGCTGCATAGCGTCGTTCGGCAAGCGAGGGTTCGTAGCGGGCCTGCTGCAAATCCAGTTCAAGCATCTGCCTTCTCTGCGCTTCGCCTTCGAGATGCATGCGCTCCGCCTCCAATGCTGCTTCGATCGCCATGGGCGCCACGGCGCGCAAAACCCCGTGCGAGATCGCAGCGCCAGCTCGACCGCCATTGGCGGTCATGCATTGGGGTCGCGCCAGCATGAGGTTCAAACGGTCGCAACGGTAGATATGATAACCGATGCGACGGCCGACATAAACAACGCACACCCGGCGACCGCAATGACCACAGGTGAGCATGCCGGCCAGAAGAGCCCTTCCGCCCCGACCGGACTTTACACCGCCGCCCTTGCCGTAGGTGTTGGCGGCGAGCAGCTTCTGGTTCCGCTCATACTGGTCCCAGCCGACATAGCCTTCATGATGCTCCCTGAGCATAACCGCCCAATCCTCATGGGATTTACGATGGCCGTAGCTCTTGCGAATGGCCATCGACGATCTCGGTCCGCTTCAGGTTTGCCGTACACATAGACCGCCGCATAGAAAGGGTTCTTCAATGCGCTGATAACGTTGCGATAGCGGATCGGAACCCAGCCGAAGGAGACCTCATCTTGTCGTCAGATGGGCGCGGAAAATGCATGCCTTCGGCATTGAGCGAGATCAGCACCTGGCGGGCGCTGCCGATCTCGCGGAACCGCGCCAATATAAGCCTGATGGCTTCCTGGACCCGAATATCAGGGTCGAAACCCAGGCCGCAATCGCGGTGTCAGATGTAGCCGACGCTTATCCGCAGTTCGCCCCGCTGGGGCTTCTGCCGCGCGGCCTCGTACATCCGCGCCCGAATGACAGAAAGCTCGAACTCGCTGATGTTGCCCTTCATGCCGAGCAACAGCCGGTCGTTCGGCTTGGCGGGATCATAAATGCCATCGATGTCGATCACGCGCGCATCGACCTGACCGCAAAGCTCAAGCAGTAATCCCTTGGGTCAGATATGGTAGATAGTCTGCCGGTAGTATTAACGAGGAGCTGCCTTCGTCACGAGCTGATGATTTCTAGGCTGATCTAGTTTGGACCGAGCTCGCGCTTCTCCGCTACAAATTGGAGGGCCTTACGAAGTGCAATGACGCCCGTGGTTCTAAGGTCGAGAAGTGGGGTTTGTCCGTTCGATCCAATTTTCTCCTGCACTTCTCGTGCATAGGCCGCAATCAACGGTTCATCTGGATTAAACTCTCCGTCCGCGACGAAACCGCCTTTGATTTCGTCTATCAATCCCTTGACGAAACCCTCATACATGTCCGGATTTTGTGTACCCAGATAAAACACACTCGAAGGACCCATTACGGCCCACCTAAGCGCCGGCCCCGTCGCGATCGCCCGGTCGATCGTGTCCACGTCAGCCACGCCCTGCGAATAAATATAGAATATTTCTTTCAGAACTGCCGCCTGTATACGGTTCCCGATGTAGCCTTCGATCTCGCGCTTGAGTTCGACAACCTCGCATCCGGTTGATCTGTAGAAACCTGCTGCAGTTGTTGCGGCGGTCGATGCTTCCTCACCTCCCGCGATCTCGACCAAGGGTATAAGGTACGGTGGATTGAACGGGTGACCGATGATAATCCGCTCTGGCCCCTTAGCCAGGGCTCTCAGGTCTTTTGCTAGGAAGCCCGCTGAACTAGATGCGATAATCGCATCAAGCGGTGCAATGTCCGTCATTTGTTGGAAGAGGTCTTTCTTCTGGCTCAGGACTTCCGGCGAGCTTTCCTGGATAAACTTGGCGCCGCCGAGGGCATCCTCCAAGTTCGCGGTGAACCTCACCCGCCCCAGACCCGCGTGTGGTGACAACCCAAGCCGTTCCAGCGCAGGCATTGCTCTCTCCAGATAGCCATCAAGCCACTCCTTTCGCTCGGCTACTGGGTCGTAGACCACTACGTCCAGCCCGGCGCGCATGAAGTGCGCAGCCCATCCAGCTCCGATATTCCCAGCGCCTACACAAACAACGCTTGTAAACCGCTTCCCTGAGAACTGCGCACTCATGTCGACCTCAATTTCAGTTATGTCGTCAGATTAATTGCCGAGAATGTTTTTGCCAAAGTACCTTTCGGAGGTCTGATCGTACTTCCTGCTCTTCACGATCGCATCAAGACCAGACTTAAGTTCTCGGCCCATTTGTCGTCGCCCGTTCGGAGCATGAAGCCCTGTCCTTCTCCAAAATACTTTGGATCGCGCACGCTTTCACCGACCATTTTGTAAGTATCAGGTTGCTTTTTCGCATACGCATAAAACAGCTGGTTCTCGTCGCCAAACACAGCGTCAATCCCTACCCGTGTTCAGGTCAAGGATGGCATCGTTGATTTGATCATACTGCTGGATTGTTGCGTAGTTCGAGAAGGTGGCATTCGCGTATTTCAAATTAGCTGCAGAGCCCCTCTCGACCCCTATGGCCTTGCCCAGGAGCGTTGCTTCAGTCCCATCAACCTTGGAGTTCGCTCCGACAATCAATCGAAACGTTGGCCTTATGTACGGACCAACCATCGTGAACTTTTCTTGCCGCTCCTTAGACATAGCGTAAGTATTGATAAGTGCGTCGATCTGACCTGACTGCAACGCGGATATTGAGCCGTCGTATGGAATTGCTTTTATGTCGCATGTCACATCGATCGCCTCGCAAATGTGGAGATCTCGAAGTCAAATCCGGTCAGCTTCCCATCCGGAGTTTAGAATGAGAAAGGTTCGAAAAGTGGATCCATCCCAACTTTCAGCGTATCTTTAGCGCTGGCAACCTGCGTCGCTATCGCAAGCGCTCCAGCCATACCGATCAACATCACAAGCTTTTGCATTTTCATGAGCTGTCCCTTTCGTTTTGTTTGTTTGTGGTCTGCCTTGTCCTAATGCCGCATTCGCGAAACCTTCCAAGTTCGTCGGACTTCGGAGATTCGATGAGACTGCGAGGAGGGCCTTCTTCCTCGATGAAGGAAAATCATTTTGCTCGCGACGTCACGCGCGAAGCCAATTTCGTGTGTAACGATCAGCATCGTCCTCCCCTCCTTCGCGAGGTCGGTCATGACCGCAAGGACCTCACCAACAAGCTCGGGATCCAGAGCTGATGTTGGCTCGTCGAAAAGGAGAACGTCTGGGTTCATCGAAAGAGCGCGTGCAATCGCAACTCGCTGCTGCTGTCCCCCAGAAAGGTGCGACGGCCGTAGCCAGCACGGTCTGAGAGTCCAACGCGGGCAAGTAAGTCTAACGCGCGAGCTCGTGCGACCTTACGAGGCTCCTTCAACACTCGAACCGGACCTTCCATCACATTTTCTGCTGCTGTCATGTGAGGCCAGAGGTTGAAACATTGAAAGACCATCCCTATCTCGCGCCGCAGTCGGCGCAGCTTCTGCTTGCTGTCGCTTGAGCGACTCAAGGGATCGGACCCGTGAAAAGTCTCGCCGCGAGCAGACACTGACCCACTCGTTGGAATTTCAAGGAAATTCAGACACCGAAGGAAGGTGGATTTTCCTGATCCCGAAGCTCCTATCAGGCTGATAACATCACCACGTCGCGCTTCGAGAGAGATCCCCCGCAGGACGTCTACATCAGCAAACCGTTTTTCGATTTGGTCAGCCCGCAGGACAGCCCCCTGCTCGGAGCGTTGCATCCTTCCAGCGATCTGCACTTGGCTCATCGGCTTTCCTTAGGTCCCTTGTCGGCTTTGCCCGGGCACATGAGTTGGGTTTCCTCGCGAGACGGCCGTCCTATTTCTGTTACATTATCACCCGGGCAGCACCCGAGAAAGAAGTTTATCGAATTGATTCATTCATAACCTGAATGAATGTGCCGTAGCTGCACGGCAAGCCCAGCGACGGCAATAAGGCCCAGTACGCTGCTAATCATGGAAAGATGCCGTGGGACGCTCCAAGCCAAGCTTCTGGCGTGTCTCAGCAGCGGTCAGAATGCTCCCCCCCATGTCGCGGATCAGGCCGACGGCACGTTCGACAAGAGTATCATTGTCGGCGAAGACGCCCTTATCAAGATAAAGATTGTCTTCAAGACCGACACGAACATTACCCCCCTGTCCGACAGCCAGCGGAACAAAACGCAGTTCGTCGCGGCCGATGGCAAAAGCACTCCATGTCGATTCTGCGGGTGCCAATTGTTTGAAGGCGTCGAGAACAAATGGCTCCGCCGGAGCGCCGCCAGGAATGCCCAAACAAAATTGGATTAGCGGCGTTCCTTCGAGAAGACCCTCTGCGAACATCTTCTTTACGAATGCGAGGTGTCCGAGTTCAAAGACCTCTAGTTCCGGCTTGATCCCGAGTGAACGGATATGCTCCGCCATCGGCCGGAGATATGTTGCTGGCGCCAGGTATACGAGATTGCCGTCGCCGAAATTCATGGAGCCACAGTCAAGTGTGCAGATCTCCGGCTTGAGCTTCGGGTCACGGCAAAGCCGATCCAAGTGTTGAAGCCGCTCTCTTGGGCCGAGCAGATCTGTGCCCGGTCCCGCAAGCTGGCACTCAGGCGTTTCAGAGAGTACTAAATCGCCTGCCATCCCGCAGCTAACGTTGACGATGACATCCGTGTCGCTGTCCCGGATCAGAGATACGATATCCGCGAAAAGTTCCGGGTCCCTGCTCTGCTGACCCGTTTGCGGGTCCCGTGCGTGGAGGTGCACGATCGCAGCACCCACCTTTGCGGCCGAGATGGCTGCGTCCGCAATTTCTCTAGGGGTAACCGGTATCCTTGGGTGGCGAGAAACCGTGTTCCCACCGCCAGTTACCGCGCAAGTGATAAATGTACCCATTGTAGATCCTTACCTGTTTACGGGCGACCTGTAGGTGAAGACAGACGTCGACCTACACTCGCCTGTCGACGCTTTGAAGTCCGATGGTAGATCTTGCGACGATGCTGTCCATAAACCGAACTATGCCGTGCCGCTGGCTTATAGACAAATTATCGGTTGTCATTAATTTATTCGCTAAACACATAAATCCTGCTCTGCGCGTCGAAGGAATATGGCCGCGCCAAATGTTGGGAGCCGCAGCTAGAAGGCCCTAATGGGCTGGGGAAGATTTGAAAGTCGTAGCCGGCCCAGTTGCTCCAACACACCTGAAAACCGGCTTCCATTAGGCCATATTAATCGACGTCTTGTGCGAGGAGCTGTTCAGCTGCACTCCGAAGTTTATCCGGCAATGCAACGGCTGCGCGCTTGCTAAGGTGGAACATCACGCTCAATACTTCCATGGTTGCGTGCAGGTTGCCGCTGGAACCCGTCAGGTCATGGCGGAAAGTAAGCGACGCCCGGCCAACTCTGATGACGCGAGAGCAAATTGTCAGCAACCCGCCAGATCTAACCTCCTCTCCGGAATTCGACAACATGACGCGCGTCCGCCCATCCAAGATGAACGGCCATAAGTTAATCTACTCCGCTTCCTAGGCTCCCGACAAACTGAGAGGACGCGTCGTCGAAGAACGCCGTTTAAAACGAAGTTCACGTGGCCCATCGCGTCACAAGCCACGGCTGAGCTACCGATCTTAGTGTCTCTTGACGTGCTCCCCTGAAATGTCCTCGGTTTGAGGTTAGCCTGTTCCTCGGATGAGGAGACAGGCAATGAAGCGATCGAGATTTTCTGACGAACAGATCATCGGCATTTTGAAGGAACACCAGGCTGGGCTTTCGGCGACGGATCTGTGCCGCAAATATGGTGTGAGCGACGCGACCTTCTATAAGTGGCGCTCGAAGTATGGCGGCATGGATGTGTCGGAGGCGAAGCGGCTGAAGAGCCTTGAGGAGGAGAACGGCAAGCTGAAGCGTCTGCTGGCCGATGCCGAACGCCAGCGCTTCGGCTATCGTCGGCTGCACCTTCTCTTGAAGCGCGAAGGCGTGGCGGTGAACTGGAAGAAGCTCTATCGCCTTTGTCGCGAGGAGCGGCTGACGGTGCGCAAGCGCGGTGGTCGCAAGCGGGCCTTGGGCACCAGGGCGCCGATGGCGATACCGCAGGGCGCCAACCAGCGCTGGAGCCTCGACTTCGTCTCCGACACGCTGACCGATGGTCGCCGCTTCCGGATACTATGCGTCATCGACGACTTCAGCCGGGAGTGTCTGGCCACGGTCGTCGACAACTCGATCTCGGGTGAGCGTGTCGCCCGCGAACTCGACATCATCGCCGAACATCGCGGCTACCCCTGCATGATCGTGTCGGACAACGGCACCGAGCTGACCTCGAACGCCATTTTGGCTTGGCAGGAGGANGGCTACCCCTGCATGATCGTGTCGGACAACGGCACCGAGCTGACCTCGAACGCCATTTTGGCTTGGCAGGAGGACCGGCATGTCGAATGGCACTACATCGCACCGGGCAAGCCGATGCAGAATGGCTTCGTGGAAAGCTTCAATGGTCGGCTACGCGATGAGTGCCTCAACGAACGGCTCTTCACCAGCTATCGGCACGCCCGCAACAGCATCGAAGAATGGAGGATCCACTACAATGTGAATCGCCCACACACGAGCCTCGATGGGCTCACCCCGCTTGAATATGCAACCCGATCCGTCAAGGATCACAACGTGAACAGGGCTAACTTATAGACGCGGACAAAACGGGGAGCACGTCACTCTATACCCACGGACATATCCAAAGTTTGAGATGCAGCATTCGATAGCCCACGCTGGCCGGTTTATAAGTGTATAAGTTTTTCGAGTTTGCTACGCGCTGATGCCGCCATCGACTGGCAGTGCGATACCGGTGATCGACCGAGCGTTTTCAGTGCATAGAAAAAACATAGCGGAAGCGACTTCGACAGGATCAACGAAACATTTCGTGGGCATTTCGGTCAGAAAATGCTCCTTCGTGGTCTGCCCCAAGGACAAACCGAGAGCTGCGGCTTTGGCTTCAACCTGGGCGGCCGCAAGCGGAGTATAGACCCACCCGGGCAGATCGCATTGCATGTGATGCCGAGTTCAGCGCCTTCTAGCGCTACAGTACGTGTAAGCCCAAGGTTTCGCAACTACATATGCCGTCTTACCAACTTCTCCGGCAAGAGCTAGCGATCAAGCCGTGTTGACGATGCGCCTCCATCCTTTCCGTTTCATTCCCAGAAAAACAGCTTTGATAGCGTGAATGCCGCACTAAGAGTTACTGCGACTAGTCGGTCCCACTGTTCGGTCGGAAAACTCTCGACGCCGCTTACAAACTGAACGCCGGCGTTGTTAATGAGGATATTGCGATATCGCCAGGTCGCGCGATGGCGGCCTTGACGAGGGCGCCTCCTTGCCGGCCGTCTGACAAATCGTGTCGAAATGAAAGCTCTTATGGTCGCTGAGTTCACTTAATTCGTTGACGAAGTTAGTAATGGTTTCCTGATTGCCCAAACCATGAATGCCGACTTTTGCGCTAGATCGCGCAAACGTTCTCGCAATGTCTTGCCCCATTCCGGTTGTGGAGCCGGTAATCAGTACCCTGCGTACGGCGAGAGATACATTTAGATCAGCGGCATCCATTTTTGTTCCGCCCGTGTTTGAATAAGTTTCAACCTATCAAACCCCATCTTTGCAGATAACTCGTTTTCTGTTATCGATATATACACCCCGTGGATAAATGATCACTGATATGGACAGCGCGCTTCTACGAACTTTTTCGGCAGTTGCAACGCTCGGCAGTTTTTCAGCAGCCGCGCAGCGCCTGAATATGACGCAATCGACGGTAAGCCAGCAAATTGCGCGACTAGAAGAGCACCTTGGAAAGCAATTGTTTGTTCGCACCACGCGCCGCTGTCGGCTTACTCATGCGGGTGACGAGCTCATGGAGCGCGCCAGTAAGGTGGTGGCCCTTGTTGATGAGATGGAGAGCGCGTTCCGCCCTGAACTGAGCACTGGAACAGTCGTGGTCGGCGTGGTTGACGACTCCTATCTTTTTGCTCCTCTCACGCGCGCTCTGGCTGAGTTCGTCGAGCGTCGTCCGACGGTAAGCATCGAGATAAGGGCAGGGATGTCCGCTGACCTCCTACGCGAATTGAAGGCGCGCAACATTGAACTGGCCTTGCTTCGAGTAGATCCGGATATTGAAACTGTCGGGCTTCTGCAAACCAGCAAGCTGGTTTGGATTTCTTCACCCAATTGGCAGGTTCCACCAAACGGGGTCGTCCCATTGGCCGTAGTCGGAGGCACTTGCAGCTACCACAAGATCGCGCTTGAGACACTGAGAGGGGCTGAGCTTCAATCCCGACGGGTAGTGACCTGCAGCAGCTTAGAGGGTGTACTTGAAGTAGTCCGAGCTGGTCTTGCGGTTTCAGTGGTTCCTGAGGGGGAACTGCGCACGGGCATGGTGGTTGTCAACGATAATCGCCTTCCTCCGCTTCCGCACACGGGTCTTAAAATCAGCTTCAGCGAGCAGGAGCCATCTGTGGCAGCGAAACAATTGGCCAGGGTGATCGAGAACACTCTTCAGAACCAGGTCGCCTTCAGCGATGCGCCAAGGCACCTTGCAATACGCCTATGAACACGGAGCTTTTGGGGCCATGACATTGGAACATGCAGGGGACGATATGGTCGCCGGGTTAAGGGGTGCCGCGGCGGCCAAAGATCTTACAACGGTACCCGGGCGAAGGCTGTGGAGTTGCACCGGAAGCGCGCTTTGATCGACCTGGCGAGCGCGGCGGGGTCGTCGGTGAGCGAGGTTGCGAGTGATCGGCGTCGGCGCGCCGACCAACGAGCGATTTAACCATCAAGACGATTTCGGGAGAGGTGCCTCGGCGCATGGCTTACCCTTCAGGCGGAGTGGCTAACGTTCGAAGCGAACTCGAGCGACTTACCAATGGCGGTAGTCGACTAATAGATCGTGTCAGCAAGTTTGTTGGCGGTCGCCATCGATAGTGTCCACCCGAGCGATCCATGGCCGCAGTTTAGGAACAAGCCTTTGATCCTGGTGCCGCCAACAATAGGTTTGCTGTCGGGAGTGACGGGACGTAGACCGGTCCACGCGTTGACCACGCCAGCGTAATCGCCCGCTTTGGGGAAGATGCCCATCGCGGTAGTGAGAAGTGTCCGAAACCGGTCCTCTCTAAATTTGCCGTTGGCGGGCCCAATATCTGCAAGGCCAGCGACACGCAATCGATTGCCTATACGACAGAAAACCGTTTTTCGAGCGGTGTCGGTGATACTCGCAACTGGAGCTGAGGCTTGAGCCGGGATAGTTAGCGAATAACCTTGAACCGGCCAGATCGGCAACGAGATGCCGGCCGTCCTCGCGATAGGCGCACTCCAAACACCTAAAGAAATGACCGCGCGCCCACACTGAAGGTCCTCTGTCTGGGTTGCTACCGCAACCAACTCATTTGCGTGGGTTATGATACGGCGGATCTTTGTGCCGAACAAAAATCTGACGCCGTAATCTCGTTCAAGAAGCACTTGAAGATTTTTGCAAAACAAGCTGGAATCACCAGCTTCGTCATACGGCGACCATATAGCTCCCACGAATGAGTGTCCGTACAGCGCCAATGCTGGCTCTCTCTGGAGAGCCTGTTCTCGCGTTAGGACAATCTGTTCTGCGCCGTATCGGTTCTTAAGTTCGCTGAGTCCCTTAGCCTTGAAGAGACTCTCTTGATTGGAAAAAAGCGTGATCTTGCCGGTTTTGCTATGATCAAATTTCACTTTGCCTGAAAGTTCAGCGATTCCGGATCGGCTCTGCAGGGCAAGCTCCAAAATGTCGGTTGTATTGCGTTCGAAAGCTCCCTGCGTCGCGTTGGCAAGAAATCTCAAACTCCACGCCATAAAGGCCGGCGAGAGCGTCAGCCTTACTCTGAACGCGGGGTCACGCCCAAGCATGTATTTCGGGATGTTCGCCGCGAGCGAGGGGGAGGCCATCGCGTCCGGGTAAAAGTAACTTAACTGAGCGCCGTTGCCAAAACTGGCACCGGCTTCTGCAGGCCCTGGAGCGGCGTCGACGACGCATACTTCATAGGCTTTTTTTGCCAGAGCGTACGCGGACGTCATGCCGACTACGCCTGCCCCGAGAACTAGAACGCGGCTCATTGGATGCCGTAATCCCGAAGGCGGGCAATGACTTCGATCTCGACTGGGACGCCGCGCGGCAAGGCCGCACCTCCAACTGCGAACCTGGAGTGTGCGCGACAGTCGCCGAAAACCGCGATAAACAGGTCCGAAGCGCCATTAACAACTGCAGGGATATCGGTGAAATCGTACGTGCAGCTCACAAAGCCGGAAACTTTGACGAGCTCCTCTACGCTCGATAGGTTTCCGCCAGTCTCCAAAGATAGCTGGCTGATGACGTTTAGCGCAGCTAATTTTGCGGCTTCGTAAGCCGTTTTGTGGGTGACATTTTCACCGACTCGGCCGGCATATTTCACAACTCCGTCCTCTATGGGAAGTTGGCCAGAGACGTAGACTAGGCCTCGGTCTGTCTTGAACCCCAGGAGGTTTCCACCCGGCTTAGAGAGTTTAGGCAGGGCGAGGTTAAGCGCATCGAGGCGCTCTTCAGGCGTCTGGAGCATTCCTCACCTTTTCCTATGGGAATATTGTTTGGCCTCCGCTAGGAAGCTGTGGAAGACCATCGTGTCGATATTGGCGACACGGTACTCTGGGTGCCATTGGACACCCACGGTAAAGCCGCCGCTGTTCGCCTCAATCGCCTCTACTACGCCATCTGGAGAGATAGCCAGGATCTGGTATGCATCCGAGCCAAGAACAGACTGATGATGAACACTGTTCACCTCATAAACCTCGCCTTTCGGCGTTTGCAGGTGACGTGAGGACCCCGTGATATGAATCCGGTGTTGAGCAATCGAGGCTGGCTGATCTGGTTTATGCTCTATGGAGTCCGCGATCTCGCTCGGGATATCTTGGACCAATTCCCCTCCAAGGCACACAGCGAGAAGCTGCATTCCGTTGCAAATCCCAAGGATCGGCATCGAGCGCGATAGTGCTCCTTCAATCAAAGCTCGCTCGAAACCTGTCCGAGCCGGCTTCATAACGCAATTCTTGCGCGCATCCTGACGGTAGAGCGCCGGGTCAATGTCGAACATGCCGCCGGTGATGAGCAGCCCGTCTATGGCATCGAGATAACCTTCAACCTGCTCGCCGTAGGGAAGAAGGAATGGCAGACCGCCAGCCTGTGAGACGACGTCCGCGTAGTTTCGCCTGACGACGTATTCAGTTTCGGGAGCAGCAATATCATTGATGTCCGGCGTGATGCCGATTCGCGGGAGGTGAGGCATCTCGATCCTTACGATAGCCAGGCTCGAGCGACGTCCTGATAGATCTCGACGGCCTTTAGCACGTTCTCGATCGATACAAATTCATCGGGCTGCCCGCTCAGACCCAAGGAGCCGGGGCCAATAATAGCGAAAGGCACGAATAAGCCATCTAAAAGAACGGTGCCATCGCTATAGTAAGATACTCCTTTGATTTCTGGGGCGCTATTTCGATGACGTCCGCAGATATCGATGCACAGCTTAACGAAGCTGTCATCTGGCTGGCTTTCCACTGCAGGCTTGAAATCCAAAACACTGATGGAAACGTCGTCGGGCGCGATCTCCACCACTTTTGCTACGACTGCTTCATGATCCACACCGGGATGGAGCCGGATATCAAAATCGACTACACAGCGATCTGGTGTGAGGTTCACCGCCGATCCGCCTTGAATGCGACCAACGCGCACGGTTGGCTTGTCGAGAAGCGGATGCTCCGGATATTCTAAGTCTAACGCATAAAGGTGAGTTAGAAACTCGTGAATGAGATCTATCGCACTCACGCCAGCCTCCCCTGAGACATGGCCCAGCCTACCTACACCAGTTGCTCGTAGCCACAGCGCTGCCTTCTCGACGATCACGACGTCAAGATCACTCGGTTCGCCGCACAGAAATGCTCCTATCTCTTGTCTTAGGCCCTGCTCGACGAACCGACGGGCTCCAAGCAAATTTGCACTTTCCCCTGCAGTGAACGCCAGGATCACATCGCCCTTAAGCGCCTGATGGGATTCCTGGGCCAGTTTGCCGGCAGCCGCGATCATAGCCGCGAGCGCGCTTTTCATATCAGTTGCGCCTCGTCCATAAAGCCGACCATTTTCGACCTCACCGGAAAACGGCCACCTCTGCCACGGCACCGTCCCAACCGGGACGGTATCCATGTGCGACGAAAGCACTAGTGCTGGCTTCTCACCGGTTCCACGGATCCTTCCTAAAACATTCGCTCTCCCTGGAAGAAATTCGTCCAACTCGGACTCAATGCCAAGTGCGAGCAATTCTTTGTGCACGAGTTTAGCGATCTCAATTTCGCCACCTGGCGGATCACAGCTATCAATCGCAACGATTTGCTGAAGGAATTGGATCGGATCGAAATCACTCTTACCTTCGCTGTTCGCTCGAGCACTAATGGTCGCCATAGCAGATCCTCTTACATTTTTAGCAGAGAATGGTGATTTTGACTCTTCAACTGAAACGCAAAAGCCTAATGAATTAATCGAGGAACTTCATGAATGAAGTAGTGTGCAGGATCGTGTCCCAGGGAGTGGTGTAGCTGACGGCTTTGTCGCCGCAGTTTCCGGCATGGGCCGGGCTTATCAGCGCGACGGCTGGCAGGCCGATCAGGGGATCATCGCTCATCTGGCTGATGGTTTCCAGAGTCATATATCTGGCCCGCTGCACTGCCCATTCATCGTTCTGTTCGAGCAGGATTGCGCCGACGAGGGGATGGCCATATCACCGATCGTCGGTAGTGATGGGGTTGTCTAATCGCCGCTGGGACGTCAAGGATGTAATTGCGTTGAGACGACGCTGCCGGGTGCATGGTTGTCTTCGCGGTCGACATCAGTCGCCGCATGATGGAGTTCCGCGGACGAGCCTTCAATGTGGACGACGCACTTTGCTGAGACAGCGGTGCAACCCCATCAGCGGAATGGCTCGGCTCACGTCCCGGCAGGGACGTCTCAGGCGCTCAGTTCCTGAACGCTATTCGCAAGAGTTCATGCTGTGGCGCCTGCATTTCGATCAAAGAACTCACCGGTCTTGAGCATCGAATGCATTATCACCGCCAGTTTGCGCGCCACAGCCACGGCAACTCGTTTGAAGCCAACCCTCTCCCGGAGCTTGAGGCCCCACGTGCGCAGGCTGCTGTCGATCGAGCTGCGTGTCAGGATGACCGCCGCAGCCTCATAGAGAAGTCGCCGCAAATGTCGATCGCCGCGTCGGGATATATGGCCGTCATAATCGACTTCTCCCGATTGGTAGCGGCGAGTTGTCAGGCCGATCCAAGCGGCAACAGAGCGGGACTTCTTGAAGTTGCCCGGATCTTCAATGGCAGTGGCGAAAGAGGTTGCGGTAATGGCGCCGATGCCGGGGATCGACATGAGTATGCGGCATGCTTGGCTTTGACGTGCATCTGCGACAAGCTGGCGCCCAAGCTCGGCGGCACGGATGCGAATGCTGCGCCAGGCTTCCACCATCGGTAGGACGACAGGAGCAAGCTCGCTCTGATCGATAAGAAGGCTCCGGACATTCTTTTCGAATGTAGTTCCCTTACCGGCGGGAACGAGCAAGCCGAACGTTTTCATGATCCCTCGGATCTGGTTGGAAAGCTCGACGGTGATCCGGACCAGCCGAGTGCGTGCTGCCACGAGCGTGCGGGTCAACATACTGTCGAAGCCTTTCACGCGCACCTCGCGAAAGAATCCTGCTTCAGCAAGACGCGCCAAACCATCGGCGTCATTCGCATCCGTCTTGTTCGCCGCCATATCGAGAGCGGCTTTGGCATGGCGCGCATCGATGCAGATGGCTGGCAATCCCTCGGCGCGCAGCGCATGATAGAACCAAACTGACAGCGGGCCGGTTTCGAACACGACGCGCTTTGCGGCCGGCGCCCGCTTGCGGACAAGCTCGGCAATGATCCTGGGATCAGATGCGCACTTCCCGCGCCAGATCCGTTCGCCTTCACGGCGGATCGACACTGCCGTCTCTTTCATCGACACGTCGAGACCGATATGTTCTTCCATGGCTGTTCTCCGTTGATGCTGGGCCCGGCGTCCAGTCGTGAGCCCGTATTTCATCTTATCGGGGAACAGCCACCCTCCAAGGCTATGATCGGTTCCAGGGCGCGTCGCTCCCGCGATTACCCCATGTGGACGCCCCCCTCGACGGCATCCGCAGGCTCGAGACAATTCCAGACGTCGGCCCTATCACCGCAAGCGTTCTGGCGGCGACGGTGACCAGCCCTTCAGCATTTCCGTCCGGGCGGCTATTCGCGGCATGGCAAGGCCTGGTGCGGCGTCAGAAGTCCACCTGAGGGAAATATAGGCTCGGCAAAATCTCAAAGGTAAGCGATCAGTACATAAGACGTCCTCTGAGCCCGCGCGATCTTGCGCTGGGCAGAACCACCAAAGGCTCGGCGTGGATCATGGGGTTGCTCGGCCACCGACCTTTCAGTGTCGCTGCCGTGGCGCTCGCCAACAAGATGGCACGGATCGTCTGGTGTATCCTCGCCAAAGGCAGCTCCTATCGCGACGACCGGTCTGCTGACGTATTGCAAGCTTGAATTCAACGACAACGTAAAATGCTCGATGTTCTGATTGGGATCCGACCCGCGAACTTCATCAGGGCCCGCAGCCATAAGTGCTGCTTCGATGNCCGATATCTCTCGTTCGCCGCGTGTAGAGGGCGAGCTTGGTGTCAAAATCACGGATCGCGGTGCGAATGACCCGCCGATCCGCGTCGATCTGTGAGTCAAACGCGGAAATGTGATGACAAACCGGTCGAGCCGGGGGTCGGAATAGCCCGTTAGGGGTTGTGAGCATAATACTCGATGTTCTGATTGGGATCCGACCCGCGAACTTCATCAGGGCCCGCAGCCATAAGTGCTGCTTCGATGAGACCGGACACGTGGCTTGCACCCGACCGTTCTGTTCAGATCGTCATGCGGAGATATCCACACATGACCCCTAATAGGCTCTGCACGACCACTACTTCGATCAGCCTCTAAGGGCACTGCCGCGAGGCGGCTCCTGCCGATCAGTGTCAGATTTCCGACGATGTCAGATTTCCGACAGGATGCAAATCCGCTAACTCGTTGGTTTAATAACATTGCTTCTCAGGCACGGTCCATGCATCTTGATCTTCGAACGCATCAGCGAGACGTCGTCCTGTGATCACGCTCACCGAACAGCTTGCGACAGAACCCTCGGTGGCAGCTTCCGATTACCTACATCGTCGGCTTGATCCACTGGAGATGCCGAAGGTGATGTCGTGCAACCGGGTCATGCCGTTTGTGGAACACCTCCGCCTTCCAGCGGACGGCATACCAGCCGAGCTTCTAGGCGTTTCGAGCGCATAACTAAGACAGATCGCTGCACCGAGAGAGAATTCTTCGTTCCATCTGATATGCCAACCTCCAGAGAAGGATCCTAAAAATGATAGTTCGTAAGCTAGCGGATATTGAAGGCACCGACCGTGATGTCGCCTGGGGCCACGGAAGGAGCCGTCGTTTCCTAATCAAAGCCGACGGGGTTCCATATTCCTTGACGGACACGATCGTGGAGGCTGGGACCTCGTCACTCCTACAATATCGCAATCACGTCGAGGCTTGCTACTGTATCGCCGGCAAGGGTCACGTTCGCGATGCCATCACTGGCGAGGAGCATGTCATTGTACCGGGAACGATGTACGCCTTAGACAAGCATGACGCCCACTATTTGGTCGCCTACGAGCAAGAGCTCCGTCTGGTCTGCGTTTTCCTTCCCAGCCTCAATGGCGAGGAGGTCCACGACCTCGCGTCCAACGAACTCTCATCTGCCTACTGATTGCAGAGCACGCTGACCGGGAACTTTCCCGAATGAAACCGGCGACCTGGGCGGTAGTGACGATTTAAGTATTGAGCAAATGACCATGGCTGCGACTTTGACGAAGCCCATGAAGTGGGCGAGCAGCTCGTCGTACCGTGTTGCGACGCGCCTGAACTGCTTTAACTTGTTGAAGAAGCGCTCGATGCGATTGCGCTCCTTGTAAAGATCACGGTCGTAGGGTCGCGGGCCCCTTGCGGTTGCGCTTGGGTGGGATGACGACCTTCGGAGCCACGATCGGCGCCCTTTGGCACGCGCGTTGATCTTCCATCCGAGTAATTCTTCCGGGATCGAGGTGTCCTCGCTGACGAACACAATCTAATTTCCTGACCAAGGAACATCGCCGCAGTGGCAGCGGATCCGCGGATCCCATGCTATGGCTCGTTTAAGTCCTTTAAGGACGAGCCAAAAGTTCCAAAGGATATTGAAGCGGAGCCAGGTTTAACCCGGCATGCCAGTTGCGCAATGCGCAGGGTGTAAGGAAGGCCACGCGACATGTGCTGTCGGCTTGTCGGGTTGTCGACACATACTTCACACAGTAAGTCACTGAAAAACAATATTAAAGATCGTCCTCCAGACAGTTCAGTAAACGGGCATGAGTTTTGCATATTTCTTTGCGAGGCGGTCGTAGCTGCCCTGCGGCAAGGCAGCAAAGATGTTGCAGGAGTTCGGCAAGCAAAGTTGGCCCTCACTGTGTTGTTCGGCGCGACAAGGATTCTGAATACGGTTGCGAGAAGAACAGTCAGCGGCCCAGCGGTCGTGTGGAACGTTATTGGAGGCAGCGAGGTGCAACAGGAAGCTACAGAATTTCCACTGAATTCATCGCAGGAGCGGATGTGCTTCTTGGATGCGATTGATCCGCAGCGCAAGGATCTCAACATATGCTGCGCAATAGAAATGACGACCCGCTTGTCGACCCGGCAGCTGCATGAAGCGCTGATGCCCATTCTGTCACGGCACGTCTTCCTAAATACGAGGCTTGCCCGCCGTGATGGGCGTTATGTTTGGCTCCATCCAGTAGGAGCGGACTGCCTAAAAGAGGTCGTTCTACCCGAGAGGGCCTGTGCATCGGTACAGCAACTTTCTGCTCTGTATCAGGAGTTTATAAGCCAGCATTCTGGACTGATGGTGCGCTGGCCTTGGCGAGTCCAAATTGTTCAGTGCGAAGGCACGAGCTATCTTTTCTGTCTGTTTCACCACATCATCTGTGACGGGGACCGCTCATTACTTTTGTTGCTGCAAGGCCTGTCGGGCCAAACCAAGATCGAAGGGGACCGCGGCACGCTGGTCGGAGTCCCTTTGGCAGAGCTATCGACGAAAGGCGATTGGGAAGCGGTGTCGCGCCTCGCTGATAACATCGACGATTTGGGCGATCTGCGCGCTAGGTTCCACCACATTGGCACGCCGCGACCGACTTTGAGTGAGCTTGTCATTGCACCAGATGAGCAGATTTGGGGCCATGACGAAACTGAGGCGGGTCTTCTGGCCGCATTGCAATTCGCGACCGCAAATCTGTTGAACAACGAACAGATTATCGTTGCTATTCCTCAGGATTGCGTTCCCGATAGCTGCCCGGAATTCGGCTATTTCGGAAGTCCAGGATTGGCACTGATACCGCCATTGGTTGAAGGCCGCTGTTTTGGGACCGGTTTCGGCCAAGTGCCGCAATGGGCACTGGCGCAGGTGGAACTCTCAACGCGCATCGGGCGCATTCCGTATCAGGAGATCGCTGCCTCGCCTGGTTTTGCGGAATTGGGCCAGGCTGACAATCTGTTCGATGTTCTCTTGGTGCGGCGTCGGATTTTCGGCTTCTCCAGCCCGTCGATCGCACGAGTCTTCGAACCGGCACCATCCCTCACACCGTACCTGATGGTCGCCAATCATTGGCATGACGCCTCCGGACGGCTGGTTTGCCGGCTAGAGGCTGCCAGCGGTCTGATGAACCAGAGTTCGCTCGATTATCTGGCAGGCCGCATGAAAGCCTACCTGCTATCAAACCGGCCCATTGCAGCCGGCCCGAAGGAACTGGTTGACTTCACCGGAACTCCCGCAGCTGTGACGCCATTTTTTCTGACCGCATTGCGCCAGCAAGCCGATGGCAACCCAGAGCGTGAGGCGATACAAGGTCAACGCGACAGCTATTCCTACCTGTCAGTAATCCGCATTGCGGATCAATTGGCCAGCCATATTCAGACACGGATTGGTGGGGGCAATCCGACGATCGCTTATGCGGGTCCGCGCGAGCCTAAGGAAATCACGGCTCTTGTCGGGGTGAATATGGCCGGCGGGTGTTTTCTTCGGCTGGATGAAAGCGACAGCCATTTGCACCTAAAGCAATTGGAAACGACGGGCGCGGAGGCGATCCTCGTGACGGAGGAGGTGTTTCAGGATTTCGATCGACCAGAGGGGTTCGCTCCTTGCGACACACCGATTGCAGGTTTTCGCCTTCTGGTCCGGTCACGTGAGCAGCACCCATCCCCAAAGCTTGACGCCTATGTAGTCATGACTTCAGGGTCCACCGGGGATCCAAAGGCTATCCGGTTTCCGGCCGCACAATTGGACCAACTGGTGAAATGGCATCTCGACAGTCTGCCCGAGGCACATCGCATGGCTCAGTTGTCGTCGCTTGTGCACGATGTAGCCTATCACGAAATCTATGCGACGCTGGCTGGAGGGCGCACCCTCGTCTTCGCGGAGCCGAAATTAAGGTCGAGTCCAGGCGCGCTCGCGTCGTTCGTGAATGAAATGGCGTTGGACAGAATCTACCTCCCAACGGTGCTGTTGGAAGGAGCGGCCAACGCAGCGTTGGAACAGAACCTGCCTTGCCGGGAATTGCGAATGGTCATTGTTGCCGGCGCGACATTAGAGATTAGTGACAATATTAGGCGCTGGTTTGCTAAGACAGGCGCGATCCTCGTCAACCATTATGGCATGTCAGAAACCCAGGACATAACCGCCCATGTCCTCGGAAGCGCACCCGATGCTTGGCCAGACCGGCCCCATATTGGGCTACCGATCGCAGGGACAAAGGTTTCTATATTAGGCTGCCGGAACGAACCACTTCCGGCGGGCGTGGTTGGCAACCTGGCGGTCCAGTTCCCGATCGACTCGGACCAAGGGTTCTCAGCGCCCATGGTGTTGGGTGATGTTGGGTTTGTACATGACGACGGCAATATTCATTTGGTGGGACGCAGTGATCGGATCGTCAAACTGCGTGGCAACCGGATTTCGTTGGAGGCGATAGAATTGGTCCTTCGTCAGCGCGAAGGCATTCTGGATGCTGCTGCAATTGCTCCGGATGCAACGGCGTTTGGGCAGGAGCCTCGAGTCTTTGTCATATGCGAACCCAAATTTCCGGAGCCGCCGTCAGACGATCTGGTCGATTACATCGTAGCCAAACTCGGACGTCAGTTCCGTTGCCGGGTGTCGAAGCTGGCCGAGATGCCACGTCTGAAGAACGGCAAGCTAGATTATCCGTCACTCGAACGTCGCGCTGCTGAGATAGGTGTCGGAGAGACATCCTCGTCCGTCCTAGACCAGCGAGCAGCACTCGATGACATGAAGGTAGCGGCAGCGATCCGGAAGCTAGTGCCCCACGCCAGGTTCACAGCGTCTAGCCGATTCAGCGACATCGGTTTCGATTCTCTTGAGCTCATGTCGCTTGAACTGGAGCTTGCCAGCACCTTTGCTGACTTAACGGTAGCCGATTTTTATCGCTTTCCCACAGTTGCCGCGCTGGAGACTCACCTTGAGCGAACCAAGAGTCCAATCAAGTTCGATGCCCCCCGTCCCGTGCGATTTGAGGGGCGAAACGACTACGTCAGCGTCGTCGGGATGGCCGGTCGGTTCCCCGGGGCCGTAACGGCGGAGGCACTGTGGGAGAATCTGGCGGGCGGGCACTGTCTGATCACGAAGGGCGACGACGACGCAGCCAAAGAGGAGGCGAAAGAAGGTTCCAGATACTTTGTTCCAAGCTTCGGACGGCTCGAGAACGTGGATTCATTTGACTACGAGTTCTTTGGGCTCTCTCCCGCTGAAGCCTACAGGACGGATCCGCAGATACGGATTTTTCTCGAATTATGCTGGTCAGCGCTTGAACATTCCGGTGATGCCGGCTACGGGGCCGATACCCGCATTGGACTTTTCGCGGGTGCCGGGCTCAGTACATATCTAATGAATGAACTTGAGCCCTTGCGCAAAAGCAGGACCGATGTCCTTTTTCGCGAGGACAACACGCTGCAGCAACGGCTGGGCAACGACCGAAACTACCTGACATCCACGGTTTCCTATCGCCTTGGCCTCACGGGACCGAGCGTCACGATTCAGGCGGCGTGCGCCACCTCATTGGCGGCAATTCACTATGCCCGGCATGCACTGCTGAACGATGAATGCGATATCGCACTGGCCGGTGGCATTTCGGTGATTTGGCCTCAGCCGACAGGGTACGACTATGTCGAAGGATCGGTCCGCAGCCCGAAAGGTCTTTGTCGCCCCTTCGATGCTGCAGCTGACGGAACTGTATTTGGAAACGGTGGCGGCCTCGTTGTACTGAAAAGGAGCAGCGATGCTATCCGGTACGGCAACACAGTTTATGCAAACATCGCCGGTAGCGCGGTCAACCATGACGGCAGCCGCAGGATGAACTTTGCCGCACCAAGCCCCCAGGGCCAGGCTGACGTAATCACGCAGGCTTTGCGCAATGCTGGCTTGGGTCCAGATGCGCTGAGTTTTGTCGAGGCACACGGGACCGGTACGGTAGTCGGGGACGCCATCGAGTGGAGTTCCATTGGGCAGAGTCTGAGGAAAGCCAAACGCGATGCGCCGTGCCTAGTTGGCTCCATCAAGGGCAACATTGGCCATCTCGACGAAGCAGCCGGGGTTGCTGGATTCATCAAGTCCTGCCTAAGTTTATATCACGCTGTTTTTCCGGGCACCTGCCATTTCCGCGAACTAAACCCGCGGCTACCACCGGATGAAAACATCCAGGTGACCAGCAAGCCGGTCCCGCTCGCTCACTCGAGCCCGCTGTTTGGCGGCGTGAGCGCGTTTGGGATGGGGGGCACAAACACCCACACAATCCTGCAAAGTGTACAGGGCGGGAGATCTAGGGAGGCAGCGAAGTGACACATGCAATCGGCACTATCCTTCCAGTCTCGGCAAGATTTACCCCAGCCTTTGAGGCCAACGCTGCTGCATTAAAAGAGTTCCTCTTGTCTGGCATCAACTTCAAAAGGCCCGATTTGGTCGAAACCTTGTGGCGTGGGCGGCGTCATTTCAGCGCGTGCCGAGGCGTGCTTGGTGAAGATAAGGGCGGCTATAGTATCCACTACGGTGCACCGATGATGAAGCTGCCCGATGGGCAAAGTTCGTCGAATCTCATCTGGACCTTTCCCGGGCAGGGAATGGAACTGAACTGGGATATCCTGGGCCATCTGAACGGCATCAGGGCGTTTCGGGACCGTTTCAACGAGATTCTCGACGGCTTACGGTCCCGTTTGGGCAATGGAGTCTTTGCCGAAAAGATTGGCGCGTTTCTACCGAAAACGGGCAATAATGATTTGGTCTGTGGTCGATCAAATACGATTCATGATCAGGCGCTCGTTTTTGCCGTCGAACTGTCGCTGAGCGCCGTGTGGCTGTCATGTGGAATTCGACCAGCGGGGGTAATTGGGCATAGCGTCGGGGAAATTGCTGCCGCAGTGTCTGCCGGCGTGCTTGCTCTGGACGAGGCATTAGATCTGATCGTCACGCGCTCAGTGGAAATGGAACGGATGCCTGAGAAGGGCTTCATGTGCCAAGTTGACGCCGATGCTGGGTCCTTGCAGGCTCCACTGCTCAAGTTCGGCCTTGAAATCGCTTGCAAGAACTGCCCCGATCGGACCGTTGTGGCCGGTCCGGAGGCTGGATTTGAGGTCCTTGAGAACTATTGTGCGGAAAATCGGCTAAGGTACCACCGCCTCAAAGTCGCGAATGCCTTTCACAGCGAGATTATGGCGCCAGCGTCGCAAGCTCTACGCGACAGAGGTCCCGTTCTCGCACCCCAGACTCCGCTAATTCCAATTTTCCCCACGTGTTCCTGGCAAACGGTTGAGCCATTCACGCGAGACTACTGGGCTACGCAAATGCGATCTTGCGTTGATTTTATGGGGGCCGTGGAGCGTGTGCTGGGTCAAATTGAGGCACCAATTTTTCTTGAAGTCGGCCTCGGACAGGCGCTGAGCACCTTTACTCGCGCCACGGCTGGGCACAATTCCCGAGCTGAATATGGTATCGTACCCGGGATAGGCCGTCCCGGCAATCCAATTGCGGAGAAGATCGCCGATCTGTTTGCGGCGGGCTATGCTGTGCCCTGGCATGAGCTTAACAACACCGAGGGTGGTTTGCTCGTCCCGATGCCGACCTATCGATTCAGCCAGCGTGAAATCGCCAGCACAGCGTTTTGCATGCAGGGCGCCGGACAACACGCGACCTCGCTTCCAGCTCTCGGCAAAGGTACCATTCGCAAGACCACGGTGTTCGACATATCGCCACGGGAAACCGATTGGTTTGAGGAGCATCGGGTAAACGGCGCCTATGTCGTTCCCGGAGCTGGAATGCTGGCGATGATTTTCGATTTCCTTTCCAACCTAGGCCACGCCACGGAGAATCAATTGAATGATGTGGTTTTTGAAACGCCTATCGTTCTGAACACGGCCGAGAGCAGATGTCGAATTGGCATTCAGGTAGAAGATGGCGACCGACCGAGGGTTGCGCTTTATTCTCGGACGATAGGGAAAGAAGAGACTTGGACGCGGAACGCTTTCGCCATGGTAGACCCTGTCGCAAGTTGGCCTGATGAAGCTGAACCTTGCGCCTTGGGACAACGCGGTAAGACCGTGGCCCCTGAAAGCTTCTATGCACAATTTACCCGGCAGGGGCTGGAATATGGTCCACAGTACAAGCGGATTGAAAGTAGCAGGCGTACCGAAAAGGCATTTCATGGTCGGCTCAGCTCGCTCTCCAGAGCCACCGGATTGACTGGACTAACTACTGCCCTGAATGCGATATTGCAGGCGGCTAACGTTGCGATTTCTTTTCCAGGGCAGAAAACATCCTTTGTCACGGCCAGCATAGGTTCGGTCAGCCTACGCGACGCCGCAAATTCCGCCGGTGCCGGAACTATCTCTGCCTGGGTTGAGGGCAAACTCCACGCCATCCTTCGCGACACGATGCAAAGACCGATCTGCGCGATGAGGGATATCGGGGGGCACAGCAGCCATATAGCGCATGGCATTAAGGCTCTAGCCGGACCCACCGACAGGCCAGTCCTATCGAAGGTGGCGGAGGTGCTCGGCGTAGATAAGACCTCGCTAGATCTAAACGCTTCCTTGTCGGACAACGGTGTCGACTCCTTTCAGTTGGTCGAGCTTCGCCTGGCGCTGGAAGAATTATGCGATACACGTATTCCAATGAGCTTGCTTTCTGACGGCGCGAGTCTCCAGGAGACGGAGCGTCAGTTCGCAGCAATGAGCGGCGGGAAATCCCCTATTCTGTCGGCCGTCCTTGCCGCTCCCGAAACAGTCGAACAGGCCCGGCCGAAGATTTTTTTCGTGGAAGGGATTTTCGGCCATGTTGGAGGGGAGGCCGGACTGCGCAACTCAGTCAAGTTCAGCATCGATGTGATCGGTCTTGGCGCGCCCGAGGACGGCGCTTCTGACGACATTGTGGCGGCTGTCCGCCAGATGGCCGATGAAGTCGAGCAACACCAACCGAACCGTCCGCTGACCCTAGTAGGCCACTCATTTGGAGCTATGCTTGCATATTCCATGGCCGTGGAATTGGGGCGTCGCGGCCGAGAGATCGAGCGGATTGTCGCCGTAGATGGCCTTTTGGCGCCGGCAATGTCCCCGCATCATACCCCTCGTGTGGACGATGACGATTTCAACCAACTTCTGCACATGAGCCGATCTAAGCCAACTACGCCAAACGCCACCACGCCGACGGCAGAGCACGTCGTGATCGGCGAATTGAAGCGGGTTTTCGAGAAGAATTGCCGCATCGCGGCTTCGGCTCAGATCTATGCGCCGATCAACTATCACGTGACGCTGGTCCTGCCTAGGCAGGACAATGTCACCGGCATAACCGAAGAGGTGTTCTTGCAGAACTTAAGCTCGATCCAAGCAGCTACCGGTGTAGAAGTAATTCCCCACGTTAACGTTTTGTATGTCGATGGTGACCATTTCTCGATGATCCGCAGTCCGGCCATCAATGAGGTCGGTCGCCTCTTTGTATCTCACGCAAGCTTGTCCGCCGAGCAGGCTCGGGCCGTACACGGGATCCCAAAGTGAAACTCACGTGCGATGGCAACCCTTCGAACGGATGATGTCCCAAGAGGTGGTATAGCTTCGAAGACTATCTCGATGCCACAGACGGGCTCCTCATCACTGGGGACATATTTGACATCAATCCAGTGCTTTATCACCAAACTGAACACAAGCCGTACGTGATGAAGCCGGTGCGGACGGACTTCGAGAGAGCCCTGATCGAGAAAGCGCTGTCACGACGCATGCCGATACTCGGGGTTTGTAACGGCATGCAGCTCCTGGCCATCTGCCTCGGCGGGCAACTCGTACAGGATATACCGACCGAGGTCGAGGGCGCATTCAAACACAGGCCCGAGCATTCGGCGACGATAGCGCAGCACCAGACAGAGATCATTGCTCGGTCACGCCATCTCGTGTGCCCAGAAGAGACCAAATACGCAGTAAACAGCGTTCACCACCAAGCCGTGCTTCCGGCGGAAGCCTATAAGCCGCAGCGGTCGAAGACCAGTGCGCGGTGGTCGCGCGGGCCGCGCGGCGTCCTCTTCCTCGTTGCCAGAATCGTCGCAAAATATGATCCGCATCCGGCCGCTTTCAAGCAACGGTTGCAGGCTTCCGAAAAGGAACAGATGGTCATCCGCATCGCTCTCGCCAGAAAGCTGCTTGTCACTCTCAATGCCAAAGCGCGCGACGCGCAACGAGTTCGCAAATGCAACTTGACACCTCAGAGTCCGTTTTGAAATTCAAGGATGAGCGTTTCGGCGGATGAGGTTTGCGCCCATTGCGACGAGGATCATTCCGTGAGAGGCGTCGATGCGCTGCTCGTAGTCGCGCACGAGGCGGTGCCATCGGGTCATCCAGCCGAAGGGTCAGCTCGACGACCCAGCGTTGGGGCAAGACTTCGAAGCCCTTCTGGTCATCGGATCGACGGATCATCTCAACCACGAAGTCCAGATAGGCGGCCTTGTCCATGAGCATTAGCCGATCATAGGCGCCGTCAGCGAACAGATGCTTCACCCAGGGCCAGCGCTGGCGGATACCATCCAAGATCGCCTGAGCGCCGGCGCTGTCGAGATATCGGCCGGCGTCAAGTTGACCATCAACAGCCGCCCATCCGTATCGACTGCGATATGGCGCTTGCATCCGACGATCTTTTTGCCGGCGTCGTAACCCCTTGTTCTTGCTTGCGGAGCTTTGACCGACTGGCTGTCGATCACCGCCGCCGACGGGCTCGCCTCGCGCCCGGCCCGCTCACGATCCAGCATCAGAGCCACGTACTGGACGGTCTGGAACAAAAATCGCCGCGCCAGCTCTCGAAACCAGCCATAGACCGTCCGCCAGGGTCCAAAGTGGATCGGCAGCATCCGCCAGCCGCAACCCGAACGGACCAGGTAGCGCACCGCATTGATCACCTCGCGAAAATCAACCTCGCGCGGACGGCCACGCCGCCCAGGCTTGGGCATCAGCGGCGCGAACTACTCCCACTCCTCATCCGTCAAATCAGACGGGTAGCGCTTGGTCTTCTTGGCGATCTGGGCCATCCGGCCACGGCTCTGCTTTGTCCACATCCACAGCTTGAATCATAACCCAGCCTCAGACGAAACCCCAGCAAGCCGATTTTCAAACCGGCCTCTCAGATAGTCGCTCATTCCCGCAGTCAGCGCGCTCAGGGACGGCCTCGATCTACTGATGACACACCGACGCAATGTCGCGCGGCGAATCGACCGTTCCATTGAAGCCGCGAGCAATCAACTCTACTTCATTCGAGGAGGAGTTCTTCGAGAGGTATCCAGAACAAACAACGATTATTTCGTCCGTTCGCGCCAGCCTGCGTTGGTACAGGAGGTGGAAGGGCACAGTTTCATTCATGTTCGCCGCGGGCCGGAAATGATGTGATCGACCAACTGATTAGGTCGACGGCACGCTGCAGTATCGCGTCGGTCAGAGCACGGCTGGGTGAAGCGGCGATGACATATCCGATGCAATCTCGGTAGTCGCCTTTCCTAACGATGGGTGTTTTTGGTTCAACGTTCAATTTGACTTCGACGACACCTGGTATCGCAGCTGCCCGACTGACGCCATCGATCCAATCGAGGATGCCATCGCGATCCGCAACGAGGAATCGCGCGGCCGCAGTCTGCGAATGGCTTCTGCATAAATTCCATTCGTCGCCGATTACAAGCTTGATGTGCTCTGTGAGGGCATCGACACCACAAGCCGCCTGAACCAATTCAGGTCCGGGCGCGCCGCCAAGACGCGGATTGACTTCGATGACGACCGGGCCACGTTTTGTCCACCGGAATTCAATGTTCGTCGGACCCCAGCCGAGGCCGAGAGCCCGCAAACAATTCAGCGAAGCATCGGTGATACGCTGATGCTCGGCATCAGTCAGCGGGTCCGGAAAGGTCCACTGATGATAGACGAAATATGGTGGGGGGCCGAAGTCGTCCGTGCCAATTCCAAGGACCTCATCTCCCATTATCACGGCCCAATAATTGGGGCCTTCTGCATATTCTTCGACCAGTATCCTCGGCGAGGACCGCCATATGTGCTTCCCGCCCAACAGATAGCTCGTATGTTCGGCCAACTCACCGGCGTTTCGGCACAATCGGACACCGATGCTGCCGGTGCCTACGGCCGGTTTAAGAACCACCGGCAGGCCAATCTCCGCAGCAGCGCGTTCTACATCCGGCGCATTCGCTGCCAAGCGATAAGCAGGTATTGGAACGCCGGCGTCCGCGAGGAGTTGACGTTGAACGAATTTATCGCAGCATCGTTCAATCGACGTAGGGTTCGGCCCTGGTAGATCGAAATGCTGGCAAAGCTTGCCAACTGTCGCATAGGTCAACTCCGTGGCGGACGTAATGCCAGCAATATCATAGGCTGCACTCAGCCGGGAACATTCGTGGATCAGCGCATCGAGACTGTTTGTATCGACACGAATTGCCTCATTGTTTTCCGCCGCAAGATATTCGTACCGGGCTGGATCAGCAGACAAGATGATTGGATAAAGGCCAAGATGCTGAGCCGCTCGGACGTAACGCAGCGTATTACTTGCGCCTTCAACCAGGATAAGAGCTCTTCTCGCCATCGCTGTTGACTCCGACATTGCTTGTTGTGTGCGGCAGTCTGAGCGTAATCGAAATCAGCTTTTCCAGCCGTGCCTGACCTCAGACTTTGTTTGAACATAGCATTGTCGGCGGCTTGCATCCGCAAAGATTCCGTAAAGAATTGTGGAGATTTCGTTGCAAGACTACGCTTCGCGGGTCACCGCCGCGTCGGTGCGAAAGCCGTTGAACGACATGCATCGCGCCTGGGCCATCATGAGGTTGCCGCGCTCGCAGCGATATACCGGATAACCTTGGCCGCGTCCGGCATACATGACAACCAGTCTTCGCCCGCATCGACCACAGGAGATGAGACCGGGGAGCAGTGCGCGACCGCCGCGGCCCGACTTGACGCCGCCGGCTTTGCCATAAGCGTTGGCCGCGAGCAGTTCCTGGTTCCGTTCGTACTCGCTCCATCCGATGTAGCCTTCGTGATGGTCGTTGAGCACCACCGCCCACTCGCTAGCCGGCTTGTAATGGCCATAGCTCTTGCGAACGCGGCCATCGACGATCTCAGTGCGCTTCTCGCTCTTACCATAGACATAGGCGCCGGCGTAGAATGGGTTCTTCAGGATCGAGATCACGTTGCGGTAGCGGATCGGAACCCAGTCGAAGGACACCATCTTCTTGCCGTCGGAGGGTCTGGGNACTTCGCCGCACAACTCGAGCAGCCGATGCCAGTCCGGCCCGTTGCGCGACAGGCGGGACGCCTCCAGGCAAAGCACGGCGCCCACATGGCCGGTGCACAGATCGTCGACCAGGCGCTCGAAACCGGGACGCTCCACAGCCCCGCTTGCGGTTCGTCCCAGATCCTCGTCGATCACCTCTACTTTGCGGAATCCCCAGCGCCGCGCGACGTCGACAAGCTCATATTGCCGACGTTGGCTCTCAAGGTTGAGCTGGACCTGCGCCTGAGTGGACTGACGCACATAGACGACAGCCTTGCGCTTGAGGACGGCAGTCGGAATCAGATTACCGCTCGTCATCGCAGCTCTCCTCCTCCGTTGCCACGCCGGCGGCGGCCATCAATACGTTGGCGAGCCGGGCGATCACTATGGTCCGTTGCGCTGAACTCAGCCCGTTCAGCTTCTGCGAGTCGAGCGGCAAGCTGAGTTGGCGAACGACCACGAGAGATCGTGTCGGTGGTGGCAGGGTTCTCATGTTGCGCCTCCGCGATGGTGAAACCATCCGGACAGCCTCGCCGGAAACGGCGTTCGATCAAGAGCTTGTGAAGCTCAAGCAGCGCGGCAAGCGATACGCGCGGGGAGCCCAGGTCCATCGCCGCGCAAGCCACGGGATCGATCATCCAGGCCGGAGCGGTAATGACATGCCCGGGCGCGACGACGAGATGAATGATCCGGCCGTTGGCGCGCTCTTCGCTGTTCTCGCAGCGAAGCCGATGTCCGAAATACGGGTGCCAACGGTAATGGACCTCGACCTCCTGCCCAACATGGGCAGAATGACCCCGAGATGGCTCTCGGCAGAAAGTCCTGGCTCTTCTGCGGTTCCGATCGCGGCGGACAGCGCGCGGCCGTTCTCTACAGCC
>NZ_AYVL01000045.1 GCF_000502835.1 Mesorhizobium sp. LSJC280B00 | reverse complement strand
GGGCTGCGCGGCGGACACGCCGACGTCACCGCAATGCCACGCCATTTTGCAGAACTTGACGCACACAACTGTTGGCGAATGGTTCACGTGTGAATGATCTGCCGCGCCCAAGCCAGGCGGCCTGGTTGCTGGCCACCTCGTAATGCAGACTGGTTTTGATGTGCCGCCCGGGCCCGCCCTCCACCTGCAAATGCGACATTCGAGGCAGCCCTGGTCGTCAGACCAAAAGCGTTGCGCCGCCCCAAGCGATCAGGGCGGTGCCGGCCGCACGGCCAACCCACGGGCCGGCAGGAAACACCGGTTCGACGAGAACCCACGAAGGTCCCGAAATGACCCAGAAGCGGGCGTTCGGCAGCGATCCGAGCAGCAACCATTTTGGCAGGACAGGAAATCGGCATGGAATGCTGCAATCATCATCATGTCCCGTCCAAGTTGTGGACAGTTCCTTCTCAAAGGCGCACTCTTAGCGTGCGAAACGCGAGCTGGCGTTTCGTGCAACGCTTCACATGCTTGACTTGCGTCGGTGATTGTCTGACCTACCCGGATACTTCCGGGTGGGCAGACCTCACATTGTGTCGCCTATCCGTGATCAGGCTACGGCCTAAGGCACGTTGCAGCCCGTTCCGGATCAACTGGGAGGTAAACAACATGCCTGATTTTCAGCGCAGAGAACTTCTTGTTCAAGGAAGCGCGGCTCTTGCCGCAATTGCTGCTCTCTATACCTCGCGCCGGGCTTACGCTTTTCCAACACGGCCGAACGAGGAAGTTATTCCATGGCTGGATCAGCCGACCGAAAATCCCGATCCGGCGGGTATCCAGAAGCAGCTTGTCTGGGAGGATTTGGATAGCTGGATAACGCCAAACGACAAGTTCTTCAGCATCTCCCATTTCAACCGACCAACGATCGACGAGAAGACATGGTCGATGGAGATCGGAGGCCTGGTTAAGAAGCCCCTGGAGTTAACGCTCGCCGACATCAGGGCGCGACCGCGGCAGGAGGTCGTTTTCACAGTGGAATGCTCGGGCAACCACGGGTTCCCCTTTTTCACCGGGGGCATCGGCAATGCTCGCTGGGCAGGGACGCCGCTCGCCCCGATCCTCGAGGAAGCCGGCGTTCTGGAGAAGGGCATCGAGGTCGTCTTTTTCGGTACCGACACAGGCGAGATCCCGATACGCGACGTCAAGATGCAGCAGAACTTCGCTCGCAGCATGTCGCTCGCCGACGCGATGAACCCCGACAATCTCCTCTGCTATGAAATGAACGGGGCCGCCTTGCCGGCGCCCAATGGCTTCCCGGTACGGCTCATTGCGCCAGGCTGGTACGGGATCGCCAACGTCAAGTGGCTAAAGCGCATCGAGGTTCGCGATACGCGGTTCATGAGCCTTCTGATGGCCCGTGACTATGTCACCATCCGGGAGGAGGACCACAACGGCGAGACCGTATGGGCCGAGACGTCAGTCGGGCGAGCGCTGATAAAGTCCGCGCCTGCGAAGGTTACCCGGAAAGATTCAGATTACCGCATCGTTGGGGCAGCCTGGGGGGCGCCGATCGACCGGGTCGAAGTGCAAATCGATCAAGGGCCTTGGACACCAGCGACCATTGACCACAGTGAGGAGGCCGAACACGCTTGGAAAATATGGTCCCTGGCTTGGGCAAATCCCTCTCCTGGAGAACACACGGTGACCTCGCGCGCGGTCGGCACCACAGGACAAATTCAACCGGCGATGGACGATCCCTTGATAGCCAAGAAACACACATACTGGGAAAGCAATGGCCAGGTGACGCGCCGCGTGCGTATCGGCTAGAGGATTTTGCCGCCAAATGGAGTCATTTGGCGTCCGCATAAATGCGGCAAAACAGATAGTTAGAGCGAGTTACCGGTTCCAAGAGAACCGGAACCGCTCTAAGAACGTGCTGCCATGTGGCAATTGCGTTTGGGTCACCCAAGGAGGAGGCTGCCTGATCGCCATCTTCGCACCATTCCAGCCTTCTACTCACCCGTCCACCGTTTCAATCTCCGCGTCGACCAGACACCAGGGCGCATAGCGGAAATCGCGGATCTGGATGACCTGATCGTCCCTCCATTCGACCAGCATGAAGCCGCGCACAGCGCCGTCGGCCGCCTGCGGGTCGCGGATGAGGATCGCCGGCCTGCCGTCGACCACGCCGAGCGACAATGTCCAGTCGCTGATACGGTCGTAATTGCCGAAATAGGTCGAAACCTCGGCCTTGCCGCGCAGGCGGACGCGGTTGACGACGTCGAGCCGCACGTCCTCGGCGATCAGTGCCCGCAAAGCGTCGAAGTCGCGCGCGTTGAACAGGTCGACATAGCGCCGCAGCCGGCGCTCGTCATCGGCGTCGAGCCTCGGCGCGAGCGCCTGCTCGGGCTGCAGCGCCAGCACCTTGAGCTGCGCCCGCCCGCGATGCAGCGCGGCCTTGGTGGCGGCGAGCGTCGCGCCGGTCACTTCGCAGGTCTCATGCAGGCTGAGGCCGAGCACGTCGACCAGGATCACAGCGCTGCGCTGCGGCACCGAAAGCTGCATGAAGGAGCGCAGGCTGGTCTGGGCGGCGAGCCGGCTGTCGGCGCTGCCGGAGGGATCCTCGATGACGCTCATGTCGGCCTCGGTCATGCGCGACCTTTCCCGATTGCGCCGCCGCAGGTGATCCTGCGCGGCATTGTGGGCGATGCGAAACAGCCATTGCTCGGGACATTCGACGATCGCACCCCCGTCGATCGCCTGCAGCGCCTTGATCAGCACCTCCTGGACGATGTCCTCGCCGTCGATCACTGAGCCGGCCATACGCGCGCAGTAGCGATGCAGCCTTGGCCGCAACCCGACGAGCATCACCTCCAAAGTCGCCCTGTTCATTTTCGGCGTAGCATCCCATTTCTGCGCGAGCGGCATGGCAGGCGCTACCCGGCTTTCTGATCCGCCAGCATACGGTAATTGCCGATGACTTTGACAGGCGATCGCATTGCCGGGGTCGAACGGCGCTGGGCGTGGTTTTCCGTAAACGCCTTGAAGGCCGCAAGCCCGGTCAACGCCGAGGAATCGCCGTCCTGGCCGACGATGTGGACGAACGAGCCGTCGTCCAGCTCGAGCACGAGATAACGCACCGTCGGCGGTGCCGCCTCGCCAAGCGCTTCGAACACTTTTTCGACCAGCGCGCGGTTATCTTCCAGGTCGGCTTGCTTCACACCGTATCGAATGAGCGCGTAGTTCATGGTCGTCTCCTGACTGGTTGGTATGAACGAAGGACGACCGGCTGCGCTGAAAAGATTCTCCTTGCCGAAGAATCTTTTCGGTTGCCCGCATCGTCTTTCCCGCGTGGGCGGCTGCGCGGCTGCCATCAAGCAGGAGAGACGATCATGCATATCCAGTTTGCCGAGCTTCCGGTGTTCGAGCAGGACCGCGCCAAGGCGTTCTACACCAGGCATCTCGCCTGCCAGGTCATGGCCGACCAGAAGATGGGTGATGGCGGCTGGCGCTGGATCGAGCTGGCATTTCCGCATGCCGTGACGAACCTGCATTTTGTCAGGCGCGCCGACGACGCTCCCGGCGCGGAGCCGGTATTGGTGCTGGTCGACGAAAATGTCGGGGCAATGATCGCGGCCATGAAAGCGGGCGGCGTCGAGATCATCACCGAAGCGCATGAGGCGCCGTGGCAGCCGGGGCGCACGGTGGCGGAGTTTCGCGACAGCGAAGGCAACCGCATGGTCCTCGCCAGCCGATAAGGCACCGGAGCCCTCTGTCCGGCGGGGCGTCGTACCTAAGTCCTACCTCCGGCCGGACCATCGGCCGTACTTCCTTCGTATTATTATTTCGTGACCTCTGCGCGCCGGAACCTTCCCTTGCATCGGGCGTTCGGGCGCTGTATCGCGATGCCTCATATTTAGGCAAGCGGAGGAAATACGAATAAGGGCGGGTGGCAAAACAAACATGGGCCGGGGAGGAGCATCTTACCATGTCGAACCGTAAAATCGGAATGTCCCACAGTTTGGGGCTGCGCGTCGCTGACCTCAAATCCAGAATGCAAAGTGCCCAGATTACCGAGCATGAGATCAAGACATTTCAAAAGGTTGCCGCCATTATGGGCGGCGCCAAAGGCTCACTGCGCCTCGACGCGGACGATCTGATCGCCGCGTCCTTCCTTGTCGATCCCTTGGAAGATCTCCCGCTCTCCAGTTGAAGGCGCTGAACGCAGGTCAAAATCCTATCGGGTTTGAACCTGCGATTGCCGCCGGCGGAGCATCCGCCAGCCCAAGCCGCATGCGAGGATGACGTTGGCCAGCGCCAGGCCGGAAAGCGCGGCCAACGTCCCGTGCGGGCCGAAGCGCTCCAGCAGCAATGCTCCGGCCGAGGGTGCCGCCGCCTGGGCGATCAGGCTCGGCATGGCGAGGCGGCCCATCAGTCTCGCGTAGCCGTTCGAGCCGAACAGCGCGAGCGGCAGCGTTCCCCGCGCGATGGATTCGAGGCCGATGCCCGCGCCGTAGAAACCGAGCGCCAGCGGGATGATCGGCATGCCGGCCCAGAGCGCTGAAACGCCGATCGCCACAAACGTAACCGAGGCAAACTTGGTGAAAATCGGATGGTGGTAGCGCGCGATCATCATCTCGATCGCGCGGGCCGCCACCTGGGACGGGCCAACCAGCACGCCGAGCCCGACGGCTGCGGCAAGCGCCATGCCGCTGCCTTGCAGGATTGTGAGCAGATGCACCGATAGTGTCGACGAGATCACCGCGGCGAGTGTCAGGGTCGCGGCCAGAACGACTATGATCGACGGATCGGCTTCGTTGTCGAGAATGGGTGCCGCCTCCTTCACTCCCGGTTTGACTGCCGGTTGCGGCGCCTCCCGGGGCAGGATCACCAGATAGAGCGGAAGCGCAATTGCCAGCTGAAAGGCGGCGTAGACCAGGCAGGTGCCGCGCCAGCCGACCTCCCCCAGCAGCAAGGCTGAGATCGGCCAGCAGATGGTGCTCGCAAGGCCGCCGAACAGCGTCAGCATGGTGATGGCGGAGCGCGCGCCGTGGCCATAGTGGCGGCCAAGCGTTGCGAAAGCGGCATCGTAGAGCCCCGCCCCCATGCCCAGGCCGATGACCAGCCAGGCAGCGATATAGGCCGCAAGGTTGGGGGCAACGGCCAGCCCAACCTGGCCGACCCCGATGCATCCGGCGCTGAACGCCAGGACGTTGCGGCCGCCATGCCGCTCGATCGACGACCCGACGCGCGGAGAGATCAATCCGGCCACAAGCAAGCCAAGAGACAGGCCGCCGACAACCCATGCCAGCGGCCAGCCGGTATCGGAGGAGACTGCCGGCGCGATGACCGCGGGAAGATAGTAGGAAGAACCCCACGCCATGATCTGCGTCAGGCCAAGCGCGGTGATGATCGCGCCGCGGCTGCGCAGGATGGCCGGCGAAGGCGGCGAAAGACTCATGCCGCGACGCTGCAGCCACAGCCGCCTTTGCCGACCGCCTTCGCCTTGGCGTCGGCGACACAGCACGCATCCACCGCTGCCGGCGCCGGACCGCCGCAGCACCCCTTGTCGGCAATGCCGATCCGCGGCACGGTGCAGACGCCGGTCTCGGGCAGCACGAGCTGGACATTGTCGGCCGCCACCATGTCGCCGGCGATCGCCGCCGCGACCGAGCGGACCTGCTCATAACCGGTCAGCAGCAGGAAGGTCGGCGCGCGACCATAGCTCTTGATGCCGACTGTGTAGAACCCTTCCTCTGGATGGCTGAGCTCACGGTGGCCGTGCGGCGGCACGTCGCCGCAGGAGTGCTCGTTGGGATCGATCAACGGTCCCAGTGCCTTGACGCTTTCCAGCCATGGATCGAGCTCGAGCCGAAGCTCACGGGTCAGCGACAGATCCGGGCGCTGTCCGGTCGCGGCGATGATGCGGTCGACCGGGCCAAGCGCCTGCAAGCCGTCCCTGGTCTGGCCTTCGACGACCAGCCGGCCGTCGGCATCGCGGATCGAAACAGCCGCAAAGCCCGTCACCAGCCTGACGCCGCCGCTCTCGGCGAGTTCGCGCACTTCGGCGCCGAGTTCGCCGCGTGCCGGCAATTGGTCGGCATCACCGCCACCGTAGATGCGCACCAGGTCGGTGCCGCGCGTTGTCCAGATGAAAGCGGCGCCGGCCTCCACATTTGCCAGGCTGGCGAGATCCAGCACCGCATTGGCGGCCGAATGGCCGGAGCCAGCGACCAGCGTCGTCTTCCCCGCATAAAGGCTGCGGTCGCGGCCGAGAATATCGGGGATGCCGTAGGCGATGCGGTCGGCAAACTCGGCTTCGCCTTCGGCATGAATTCCGCCGGCGCCGAGCGGGTTCGGCATCTGCCAGGTTCCCGAAGCATCGATGACGGCACGTGCGCTGTCGCGTCTTGTACCATCGGCAGTCTCGACCGCCAGCATGAACGGCCGGTTCTCGCGTCCCTTGCTCAGCACCTTGTCGGCGCCCCAGCGCGAAATGCCGACGACCCGGGCGCCGGTTTCGATCGACGGCGACAATTGCGGAAGCTTTGCAAGCGGCTCGAGATAATCCGCGACGAGGTCGTCCGCGGTTGGGAATGCCTCGGGCTCAGGCATCCGCCAGCCATGCGCCTCGAGCAGGTTTCTGGCCGCCTGATCGACGCAATAGCGCCAGGGCGTGAACACACGGACATGGCCCCAATCCCTGAGATTGGATGCAACCGCATTGCCGGCTTCGTAGACTTTGACAGGAATGCCCCGCGCGATCAGGTGGACCGCTGCCGCCAGACCGACCGGCCCGGCGCCGATCACCGCAACGGGGAGTTTTTCGATCATCTCCATGTCTTCTATCCTTCCGGTAGTTTCGAATTATACTGCCAAAAAAATCACGCCGCCGTCTTGGCCGTCGCTTCCGCCGATGCCGGCGCACAGGTGGCGTCGGCGCAGCATTCGTCTGCGAGGTATCCGATGAGCCCGTTCATGGCGGGATAGTTGGCCCGGCAGATCAGCGTCGTCGCCTGGCGCTCCTGTGTCACCAGGCCGGTGTCGACCAGCCGCTTTAGGTGATGCGACAGCGTCGAGGCGGCGATGCCGAGCCTGTCCTGGACGCGTCCGACCGGCAGCCCCTCATCGCCCGCCCGCACCAGCGTCCGATAGAGCTGCAACCGCGTCGGGCTGCCGAGGGCTTCAAGTTGCGAGGCTGCTTTTTCGAGTTTCATGGAAATAAGCTATTTCCAGAATCGCTGCACGTCAAGAGAATTTCGACAAAGATCGAAATAAGGCGATATCTAGACGACGCGCTTGCCGCTGGCGTCGATGACCACCTCGCCGTCCTCCTTGGTGAACGGGCCGATATCCGGATTGGGCAGGATATCGAGCACGGCTTCGGATGGTCGGGCGAGCATGGTGCCGAGCGGCGTCACCACGATCGGCCGGTTGATCAGGATCGGATGCGCCAGCATGAAATCGAGGATCTCGTCGTCGCTCCACTTCGGGTCGCCCAGGCCAGGTTCGGCATAGGGCGTGCCCTTTTCGCGCAGCAATTGGCGCGGCGTCATGCCCATCGCTGCGATCAGCTCGACGAGCTTTTCGCGCGACGGCGGATTTTTCAGATATTCGACCACCTCAGGCTCCTCGCCGGACTGCCTGATCATGGCCAGCGTGTTGCGCGAGGTGCCGCAATCGGGGTTGTGATAGATGGTGATGGTCATTGCGCAGCTTTCATCTGTCCGGCTGGTTTCGGTTGGGCGAGCAGCCACCCTGCCAATGCCATGGCGAGCAACGCGCCCAAAAGTTCGGCGCCGATGAAGCCCGGCAGATCGGCGGGGCGGATCCCGGCAAAAGTGTTGGAGAACGCACGGGCGATGGCGACGGCCGGATTGGCGAAGGATGTCGATGCGGTGAACCAGTAGGCGGCGGTGATATAGAGCCCGACCAGCCAGGGGATCGAATCCGGACGGGAACGCAGGCCGGCGAGGATGGTGAAGACCAGCCCGAAGCCGGCGACCAGCTCCGCAATCCATTGCCCGCTTCCGGTCCGCACCGTCGCCGACACTTGCAGGATCGGCAGTTCGAACATCGCATGCGCGAGCAACGTTCCAGCGATGCCGCCGGCAATCTGGGCGGCGACGTAAGCCAGCGCTGCGTTCGTTTCGATCTCGCGTCGAAGCGCGAATACCAGCGTCACCGCCGGGTTGAAGTGCGCTCCGGATATCGGTCCGAATATGGTGATGAGCACGACCAGGATCGCCCCGGTCGGCAAGGTGTTGCCGAGCAAGGTGAGTGCGACCTCGTCGGTCAGCTTATCGGCCATGATACCGGAACCGACCACGGTGGCGACCAGAAGAGCCGTGCCGAGGGCTTCGGCAACAAGGCGGCGGGGAAGATTGCCGGAGCTCATCTGGCTAGCAGTTGCAGGTCACGGCCTGGATGACAGGCTGGCAAAGTTCCGGCGCGCCGTTGCAGCAATCCTCCATGAGGTAGGCCAGCAGATCGCGAAACCTGGTCATGTCGGCGAAGTAGCGCACGCTGCGGCCCTCCCGTTCGGTCCGCACCAGGCCGGCATGCGACAGTATCTTGAGATGAGCCGACATCGTATTCGGAAATGCGGCGAGCCGCGTGGCGATCTCGCCCGCCGGCACGCCGTCGGCTCCAGCCCGCACCAAAAGGCGAAAAACGTCCAGCCGGGTCTCCTGGCCGAGCGCGGCAAGCGCCGAAAGTGCGAGTGTCTTGTCCATACTTCCAGATTTCCAGAAATTGGGAATAGAGTCAACGCGCGAAGACTGTGTTGAGAAACGAAATCTCACCGAAGGCGGGGAAATCCGTAGCGGCGGCAGCTAAGGCGACAGCTCGCGCAGGGCTGCGTTGGCGGCAACAAATTCGTAGGAGTTATTGGGGCAATCGCTGGCGGCGAGCCGATAGAGCCGCAAAGCTTCATCGCTGTGCCCCTGCAGTCGGCTCAGCTCGGCGCTGAACATATTTGTCTCGCACAGGTTTCCGCGTTTCTTTATCGCATCAGGGTCGTCGGCTTCTGCAATTGTCGCGGCGAGAGTCTGCTCGCCAAGCAGCATTCGAACAGCCGGCGCCGGCCATCGCGTCATGTCGAGCTTCTTGGTCGCTTCCTGCAAATGCCCTGCTGCGCCATTGCGACGCTCGGCAAAATCGAGCCAGATCGCAACATACGCATCCTCTGGTTTGACTGTGGCGGCTTGCGCGAAATCGGCTTGGGCTTTCTCCATCGCACCGGAGTAGAAATGGACGATACCCCGGCCCAAATAGGCGTAGACAATCGTCGGATCGAGGCTGATTGCCTGGTCGTAATCTGCCGTTGCACGTGCGTATTCGCCTTTTATTGACCAGACGAGACCTCTGCTGAGATAAGCATGGGCATATTTCGGATCGAGCCCAATTGCTTTGCCATAGTCCTCGAGGGCGCGGTCGTATTCGCCATTCTTGTCCCATATCCAGCCGCGCTTCCTGTAGGCACTGGCGTGTTTCGGGTCGAGCAGGATTGCCTGATCGAAGTCGGCAATCGCGCGGTCGTCATCGCCTTTGTGTGCCCAAGCCGTACCTCGATCGTCGTAAGCATTGGGGTCTTTCGAATCGAGGCCGATCGCCTGGTCAAAGTCGGCGATGGCGCGGTCATAGTCGCCTTTGTCAGCCCAAACGTTGCCTCTGTTGTAGAAGGCACTGGCGCGTTCCGGATCGAGACTGATCGCCTGGTCGGCGTCGGCGATGGCGCGGTCGTAGTCGCCCTTATATTTCCAGGCCCGGCTTCGATTGCCATAGGCACTGGCGTCTTTCGGGTCGAGGCTTATCGCTTGGTCGTAGTCGGCGATCGCACGATTGTAATCGCCTTTGATTGTCCAAGTCAGGCCTCTATCGAGGTAGGCACGGGCGTTCTTCGGATTGAGGCTGATTTCCTGATCGTAGTCGGCAAGGGCGTAGTCAGAATCGCCTCTGAGTGACCAGGCCATGCCTCGATGATGATGGACTCCGGCGACATTCGGATCGAGGCTGATCGCCTGTCCGAAATCGGAAATGGCATGGTCATAGTCGCCCTTGAGTAGCCAGGCCATGCCCTGATTGTCGTAGGCGCTGGCTTCCTTCGGATCGAGGCTGATCGCCTGGTCATAATCGGCGATGGCACGGTCGTAGTCCCGCTTCCTTTTCCACACGAGACCTCGGTTGTTATAAGTTCGGCCGTCGCGGGGATCGAGGCTGATCGCTTGGCCGAAATCGGCGATAGCGCGGTCGTTGTCGCCCTTGCGTGCCCAGGCCAGGCCCCGGTCGCCATAAGCTCCGGCATTCTGGGGCTCGAGGCTGATGGCCTGATCGTAGTCGACAATAGCTCGGTCGTTGTCGCCTTTGTCGAGCCAGGCAGAGCCTCGGATGCGGTATGCATCGCTCTTCGGGTCGAGGCTGATCGCCTGGTCGAAATCGGCGATAGCGCGATCAGCGTCGCTCTTGAGTGCCCAGGTGATGCCTCGGTAGTAATAAGCACTGGCATCTTCCGGATCGAGGCTGATCGCCTTATCGAAATCGGCAATGGCGCGATCATAATCATTCTGCCTCGCCCAGGCGACGCCGCGCTTGAAATAGGCCGTCAAACGGCTGCTGGCGGGCTCCGTCACATCCTCTATCATGAGTGTACAAGCGGCAATTCGCCGAGCCGTATCGGCCTCGTCGTCCCCGACACAATCGCTGCTGGCAGCCAAAGCTGGGCCGCTCAGGGCAAACAAGACCACGAGCCCACGCAGCAGCGACCGACAAAAAGACCTATGCCATTTTCGAATCATCGGCTCACGGATCATGTCGTTTATTTGCATCGCAGTGCGCTTGATCAAGAAGGCCTTGATCTTTGCAACCCAACACTGCAACCATTCTTGGGTCAAGGTGAGACTTGATTTTTTTGACCTTTGCCAAACCGACACCCGCCCGTGACATTCGGCGGAGACAGCGGCGGCTCGCCTGGTCCAAATCAGCCAGGCACTGTGGCGGCGACCGCATCAGCGCGACCAAGGCCGGCAACCGCTTTTCTGACCCGCTGCAGATGCGCCTGGCGTCCGGCGGCCGAGACGCTGTCCATCCGGTAGAGCGCCAGGAATTTGGTCCGGCACAGCGGATGGCAGACGGAGCGGAAGCCGCGCAGCAGGGTCCGCCGGCCGGGCTGTCCCATGATCCACGACATCAGCGGCGTGGCGCCACATGTGGTCATTGCCATCACCCGGCGTATGTGCCGCAATTTGGGCCGCGGGCCGCGTCGTGCCGTCGGCATCTCGAAAGCGAAGCCCGGCACCAGCACACGCTCCAGCCAACCTTTCAGCATCGCCGGCAGGCCATACCACCAGGTCGGATAGATGAAGACGACCGCCTCCGCCCAGAGCAGCTCCTGCGCATGTTCGTGCACCGGTTGCAGGTTCGCCGCCTTGTCGTGGTAACCGCGCCATTCCCGCGTGCGCATGACTGGATCGAAGCCGGTCGCATAGAGGTCGAGCAGGTGGACCTGGTGGCCGCTTTCGGCAAGCGTCTCCAGCACCGTGTCGCGCACCGCGCCGTTGAAGCTGTCGGTGCAGGGATGGCAATGGACGACGAGGACCTTCATCTGGCGCTCAGACCTGTCGGTCGCGAGAGGATCGCGGGGGTGCATGCAAGCGTCGCATGCAAACAAGCCACCCGCAGACGTAGTCGATCAGCTGTTTTCATGCGACGCCCCGCAGCCCCGTATCAAGACGCAACACCTCCGGTCGCGTCAAGGCCCGTTCGTGCGCAGACGTGAGCTTGCTGGGGCCAAAACCCCTAACAGTGGATTCGGTTTTTCGATCAGCATTGTTCCAGAAAGCCTGCGCCCTAGCTTCACGGCGTGTCCAAAGCGTCAGGAGAAAAAGATGCAGACAGGAAAACTGAGCGGCAAGATCGCCTTGGTGACGGGCGCCTCTTCCGGCATCGGCGAGGCCACCGCCTTGGCGCTGGCGGCCGAGGGCGCCACGCTGGTGATTGCCGCGCGGCGCACCGAGCGCCTGGACGACCTGGCGAGGCGGATCCGTGAGACCGGCAGCGCGGCACTGCCGATTGCCGTCGACGTCACCGACGAAACGCAAGCCACGGCGATGGTCGAGCGGGTCCAGCAGGAGTACGGCCGGCTCGACATGCTGCTTGCGGTTGCCGGCGTCGGCGTCGCCGCGCCGTTCCGCAACACGACACCGGAAGAATACCGCCGGATGGTCGACGTCAACATCCTGGGCCTGCTTTATCCGATCCATGCGGCACTGCCGTCGATGCAGCGGCAAGGCGCCGGCCACATCGTCGTGGTCTCGTCGGGCACCGGCCGTTATATCCACCCTTCGGTGGTTTATTCCGGCACCAAGCACGCGGTGAGCGCGATGGCGGAATCGCTGCGTCGCGAGATCGGCAAAGACGGCATCCGCGTCACCTGCATCGAGCCTGGCGCCGTCAAGACCGAGTTCACCCAGAATATGCGCGCCGATGTGCGCCAGGCGGTCGAGCAAAGGCTGGGCGACATGGAGCAGCTGGAAAGCGAGGACATCGCCGCCGCCATCCTTTATGCGGTGACGCAGCCGCCAAGAGTCAACGTCAACATCCTGACGCTCTATCCGACCGAACAGGCGTGAGGGCCGCAAAGGTGGTGCCCTGCGCCGCCCCCGCAGCGTCATCCGCCGGTCATCAGCGTGAACACAAGCTGCCGCAACTTGCCGCCTGGGCCGAATTCGACCCGGTCGAAATCGCGGCTCGCCTGCCGTTGTGCCTGCGAGATTCCGGCGAGCCGTCTCGTCACTTCGATCCTGATCTTGCTGCAGCCACGGTCATCGGCGACGGTCAGGCCGATGGTGGCCGCCTCGATCTTGTGCACCATGTCGACGATGCTGGCGCCATGCACCTTCTCGTGAGCGGCGAGGCCGGCTGCGAAAACCTCCCAGTTCTTCTGGATTGCGCCCGGCAGCTGCGCGGCCGGCTTCGGCAAGGTGTAGGTGATGATCAGCTTCGGCTGCGCCGACACCAGCACGCAGGCGTCGCCTTGCGGCTTGTAGTCCCTCACCCAGGTCAGCTTGAAATTGGTATGCGCGATGACGCGGCGTTCGCCGAGCAGCGGCCCGCGCCCGCCGATCGAAACGTAGAGTTCCGGCCCGGATTGCCCCGAGATGGCATAGGTCTCGACCTTTTCGACTGCCTGCCAGCCGGCATGCGCCGGCGATGTCGGCAACAAGGCGAGCAGCAGGCAAAGGCGAATGGCTGTTTTCATGCAAGTCCTCGCAGCCGCTGCGCACGACGCAAACGATATGCAGTTCCCTTCCGTGGACATAGCCGGCGGCCGGCTATAGTGGGATGCTCGTATACAAGAATCCACAGGCAACATCATGTCGCCGCGACCGAACATTGCCCGGCAACGCCCTGCCCCCGGGTCCCAGCCTCCCGGCGTCAGCCTCTGTCGCGCGCTGTCGAAGCTTGGCCTGTGCTCGCGCAAGCAGGCCGAGCTTCTGGTTTCCGAGGGGCGCGTGCGGGTCGCCGGCAAGATCGTGCGCAACGGCTCGATTCGCGTCGATCCAGGCCGCGATCGCATCGAGGTCGACGGCCGCCGCGTCGCCGCCGAGCGCAAGGTCTATCTGATGCTCAACAAGCCGCGCGGGCTGGTCACCACTCGCGACGACCCGCAGGACCGCGGCACCGTCTATGATTGCCTGGCAGGCCTCGACCTGCCTTTCGTCTCGCCGGTCGGCCGCCTCGACAAGGCCAGCGAAGGCCTGCTGTTGATGACCAACGACACGCGCTTCGCGCAGCGCCTGCTCGATCCCGCCTCGCATGTCGCCAAGACCTATCACGTGCAGATCGGCGCGCTGCCCGACGAGGCCATGCTGGCGCGGTTGCGCGCCGGCGCGACCGTCGACGGCGAATTGCTGACGGCCCGCTCGATCGAGCTGCTGCGCGGCGGCACCAGCACCGCCTGGCTGGAGATCGTGCTCGACGAGGGCCGCAACCGCCATATCCGCCGGCTGCTCGCCGCCCACGATGTCGAGGTGCTGCGCCTGGTGCGGGTGGCGATCGGCCAATTGCAGCTCGGGGAGCTTGCCAAAGGCAAGGCACGCCATCTGAGCGCGGAAGAGCTGGCGATGCTTCAGGCCTAGCCGGCTGGCGGCGACTCGATAGTCAGGCAGCTGCCAGTCGAAGCCCACGTGACGCAGCAAGCAGCGCGGGCGGACAAGAGTCGCTTTCGACTCCTGGCGGATATTCCTGACCGACCGCTCACACGGGTTCGACCGATATCAATGTCTATCGGTATTACATTCCGTCAGCACACCACAGATCGCAGCCGGCGGCGTTGATTTCCTGCATAAAAATCTTGAGCGATTCTTGGGCAGGCATGGGAAGCTGGCCAACCAACGGGACAAACAAATCGATCAGGGCCTGGCGATGGTCTGGAGAGATGCTCTGCGCGAGATAGGGACCATCTGCTCTCAGCGATTCAACAAGAACTATCTTGTTTCCCTCCTTCAGAGCCGGGTCAGCCAGAAAAATCGAGGCGCCACGAAACATTTTCTCTATGCCTCCTCGAGCTTTGGCTCCGTTGGGGCGCAACATTTCGGCAGCGTTAGGTTGGTGCGCTAGGAAATCATTGAAAGCTATCTGCGAAGCGGCAGCAGCCCGAATCAAAAGCGCGAATGTCTGCGTAGCTTCATCCTGCAGAGGCAATGAGCTATTTTGGCTATAGAGCGCGAGTAGCGACCGACTTCTGTCCATTACGAAAGACAGTGCTACCAGGTCGCCCTCATCGTATGGCGGCGAACCTATCAAAGCCCCGCCGTCCCAAATCTTGTGCAGTAGATCCCGGTCCGTTGGATCTTCAAGATTTGGCAATTTGCCTTCAATCCGGCGCTGCTGCAAAAGTTCATCCAACTTGGCGAACAAATCCTTCGCATAAGCCGAGCCTGTTGGTGGAACATGGGCGTGAGCCCATGTCGAAAATAGGATGGCAAAAATCGACCACACCAAACGTTTCACGGCCGTTCCTTTACTTGACTACCTTCAGAGGGCGACGGCGTTGTGCAATCAAGGCCAAGCGATAATCGATATTGTCAATCGGAGCGCCACACTCCTTTGCTTCGAGCAGAAATTTGCGAGCCTCCTCGAACCGCAGCAAGCGCTTCTCATACAGAACCGCCAACGCCAACCGATGGCACCAGTCTGCTGGCTCCATTTCAATTGCGTGCAGCAAGGCCTTTTCTGACTCGTCGTACCGGTCTGTCAATTCGCGAAGAAAAATACCGTATTGATTATAGGTCCAAGCTGAAACACCCGAGAGTCCGAACACCTTGTCGAACGCCTTTTGAGCCTCTATGGGCGCGTCTGTTTCGAACGCCATCAGAGCGGCCAGATTCTCCCACACCTTAACATAGTCCGGCTTGAGTTTGATCGCGCGCTGATACGCCTTTTTGGCGTCGGCGAAACGGGCCAGATGATGATGATAAACAAAGCCGAGATTGAACCACGACCATGCGTGCTCCGGATCGATTTCAACGCACCGCAGCGCAAGTTTCTCAGCTTCATGGTAGCGGGCGAACCGGCGACGGAGCAGTCCCGACAACTTCCCTGTCGCCCAGCGGTAGCGTGGATCGATTTCTATTGCCCGGCGATAGGCCTTTTCAGCCGACAAATAGTTGCCGATTTCATCGAGCATTAGCCCAAACGATGCCCAGGCGACGCAGGCATCTTCTGTGGTTGCATCGAGGCGGCATTGCTTGAATGACTGATAGGTGGATTCCGCGATCTCCCACGCCGAGTTCCCAAGGCGGTGTGTGTCGGCAACGCAATCCCAGATGATCGCGTTGCGCGGGTGCGCGGCTATTCCCCGTTGCAAGGCGGCCAAAGCCAGCTGCGGCGTTTCCATTTTGTCGCGCAGGAACAAGGCAAGCAGGATATAGTCCCGCCCGGTGTGCACCTCGCCCTCTGCGCGCGTAACGTTCTCGGCACATAAGTCAGGGAGATTGAGCTTCTTGAACTGCTGAGCGAAGAAAAGGCTCGTCTGCGCGCTACGGTGCGTATCGATTTTCCACCGCTCGTAGAAGGCATGGACGCTCGCTTCGCTCAAAGCCATAGTCGGCCCTTCGGCAACTCCGCAAAACCAGACAAAATTGTCGACAAATCGCCAAAGCTGTTCCCTGTCGGATACAGCATCAATTGCCCGCAAGAGAACCGACACCGCGGTGTCCAGGCTGCTTTCCTCGGCCTCCAGTTCGACAAGCCCTGTCCAGGGATCGAGGTTAGCGGGATCACGCTCTATCTTCGCAACCAACGTCTCGCGCGATTCAAATTGAAATGTAAGGGGTTCATCAGTTGTCATTGTCGGAAGAAGCCTTGGCTTTGCCGCACTGGGCCAGCACCTTGCCGATGGCGGCGGATGAGCCGGCAAGCGGAAAGCTGTTCTCGCCATATTTGCCCGAGGCGACCGTGACCTCGCCCTTGGAGCGCAGCAGGGCCAACAGCGGGTCGGTGCTGCTCAATTCCACGGTGAAGGTGTTGTACATTTCTTCGAGTTGAAGCGTCTTGGTCACCGCCTTGCCGCCGGCCTTGAACGCGAACGAAGCGATGCCGGGTTCCAGTTGCGGACCGCTGTCGCCCAAATCATAGCTCAGCGTCGGCTTGCCGAAACAGGCCAGCGTCAGCTGGGCGCCGCCATTCGATCCGCCGCAGACCGACGCCATCAGCACTTTGCCGCCCTCCTCTTCCTCCAGTTTCGCCGTCCAGCCGCACGGCGCGGCAAACGCCGGCTGCGCCGCTTGCAGGACGACCTGAGCGGCGACGCAACCCGCCACGACGAATTTCGCCAATCCGCTTCGCATGATCTTCCCTTCCCAAGTCATCGAACCATCGTCGGCCACGTGGCATCAAGGACTATACAAAACAAATTGTCCCGTGGCATTACCGGCGACACCAGGGCGCTGTAGCAATTCAGGCGATTGATTTTCGATCGAGTGGAAGCGGCACCAGCACCGCCTGGCTGGAGATCGTGCTCGACGAGGGCCGCAACCGCCACATCCGCCGGCTGCTTGGCGCCTACGATATCGAGGTGCTGCGCCTGGTGCGGGTGGCGATCGGGCAATTGCAGCTCGGCGAGCTTGCCAAAGGCAAGGCACGCCATCTGAGCGCGGAAGAGCTGGCGCTACTTCAGGCCTGAAGTGCTGGCTCCAGGGGCCTTCGCACCGAACGGGTGATTGACATTAACATTCCTGTTTCATATTTTCCTTTTATGAAACCGAAATGCGACAGCGCAATTGAAGGGCTGGTCCGACGCGAAGTGGCTCGGCAGCCGGAGAGAAAAGCATGAGCACGGCGTTGCGGGCGGTTCCCAGATTCCTGGACGAATTGGGCACGTTTGGCGGTCTCAAGGGAACCGACATTGCAAACATCACCGACGTGTCCAAGGCCACGGTTTCGAGGTGGAAGGCCGGCGACATCAAGCCCCAGCCGCGCAGCGAGCTCATTCTATCGGACCTGCACTATATCGTCGGCCGACTGCAGGAATTCTACGAGCCAAGCGATATCCGCACCTGGCTTTACGCTCGCCACCCGCAATTGAACGGTGAAAGGGCGATAGATCTCATTCACGACGACCGTGCTCTCGACGTGCTCAAAGTCATCGATCGGCTTGAGAACGAGGTCTTTCTCTAGTTGGCGATCGCCGGGCGGAAACGACGCGATAGCCGGCTCATCGACGCTATCGAGGCAATAGTTCCGGTCGAATACTCCGCAACGGTTTGGCGTGTGGTGCGCCAGGGCCGCAGCCCGATCCAGTGCTCGAGCTCCGGCGGCCGTTGGGACGATGGAACATTCGACGTGCTCTACACCTCGCAAGAGCGCGAAGGTGCCTTGAGCGAGATGAGATTCCACCTGACGCGCGGGCAGCCAGTGGTCCCTTCGCGTGTCAGATACAATCTCTTCGAGATCGATCTCGCTTTGGACCGGACGCTCAGACTGCTCGACCTGGCAGCCTTGCAGACCCTTGGTCTCGACACCGCGCGCTACGGGCAGCTTTCGTATCAGGAAAAGCACGCCGAATATCCGAGGTCGCAAGACATCGGCGAGGCCGCGCATTTCCTCGATTATGACGGTCTGATCGTGCCCAGCGCGCGATATGACTGCCTGAACGTCGTCGCGTTTTGTGATCGGCTGCCGGCTGGAGCGATGACGATCAGAACCGATCACGGGGAAACTGCCTGGGCTAGCGGCGGCCCCGCTGCCGTCCATCCCCCGCACGGGTGATGCGGCCAGCGGAAGTGGCGCGCTAACATTGCCTCCAAGTGTAGAGCGTCTAACGCGCAAGGGAGGATCCATGCATATGCTCCGACTGATACCGACGCTGCTGGCGCTGCTGGCGCTGCTGGCCGTCATGCCATTGAACGCTGAAGCGACCACGAAGAGGTACCCCAAGGGCCACGGCACGAATTGCGCCGAGAAGGACCAGGCGTGCCAGAAGAAATGCCAGGCTGTGCCGATCGACTACAATAGCGTCAGATCCATCAAGGGACGCAACGAATGTCTGAATAATTGCACCATCGGCTACGATCAGTGTCTCGGGGCACCCGCCCGAATCCAGGAACAGACAATCCAGGAAGACGCCGCGCAATAGAAGCCCGCTAGAGATGGCTCCAATGCGCAAGAGACATAGGTGTGATCGAATGACGGCGACAGTCCGCCGGTCGCCTTCATGTGCGGCCGCCGACTTCGTCGACATGGCGCAGCATGTCGTCGGGATCTTCATAGACGCGAAACGCGCCCGATTGGCGGAGCTCCTCGGTGCTGTAGCCGCCGCTGAGCAGGCCGACGCCGTCTCGATGCCCCCGCTGGTGGCGATCGCCCACGATATGCCCGCCTTCGTCAGCCAGACCAGCAATTCGCGCGCACCGGGGAGCGGACGGATGCGGCTCGCCGGGCGCTGATAGGCTTCGGCATGGCGCCGCCGCAGCCGGTCGACGCGCTCGGTGCTGATCTCAATGTCGGTTTCGCGCAGCAGCTGGTTGGCGAACAGCCCGCCACTCATGCCGATCTTGCGGTGGATGCGCCAGACCGACAGCTCGATATCCTCCTCGTCGAGCGCCTCCTTCCGGGCCAGCACATGCTGGTAGACGCTGTCGACCAACGTGCCGTCGAGATCGAACAGGAAAGCGGGTTGCATACGCATTGTTTTTCTCCTGGATGCTTTTCGATTGGTCGGACGTAGCGCGAGCTGACCGCAAGCACAGGCCGGGTAGTACCGCCACAAACCCGAGAATCGATCCATCCTCGCTGCCGAGTTGTGCGACCTGCCGGGCCGGCGCGATGTGTGCGCGCCGCGTCATGGATTTCGGCAAAATCCAGCCCATATTCCTAGATGTGGAGCTTTGAGCGTGAAACTCGCGCGTGCGGTCCTGCTTGCCGCGGCTTTCGTGGCTGTTGCGGCCGTTTGTCCCTCTTCCGCAACCGGAGAGGCGGACGGCCGGGAGAAAATTGTGTTGCGCGTCGAGATAGACGGCGCCATCGGTCCGGCGAATGCCAGGCAGCTCGAGGAAGCGCTGGCGGTGGCCGCGGACCGAAACGCCCAGGCTCTCATCCTGCAGATGGACACGCCCGGCGGGCTGGTCACCAGCATGCGCGAGATGATCGCCGGCATTCTCGCCTCGCCGGTTCCCGTCATCGGCTATGTCGCGCCCGCCGGCGGGCACGCGGCGAGCGCCGGAACCTACATCCTCTACGCCACCCATCTGGCGGCGATGGCGCCCGGCACCAATCTGGGCGCGGCAACGCCGATCGAGATGGGCGGGCCGCTGCCATCGTTTCCCGGCGGCAAGAACGATGGCCCCGAGGCGGACAAGGACAAGAAGAACGCACCCGCGGGCGATGCGATGATCGCCAAGGCGACGAACGATGCCGTTGCCCTGATCCGAAGCCTGGCTGAATTGCGCGGGCGCAATGCCGAATGGGGAGAAAAGGCCGTGCGCGAGGCGGCCAGCCTGTCGGCCGGCGCGGCGCTGCAGCAGCATGTCATCGATTTCGTCGCCCGCGACACCACCGAACTGCTTCAACTGGCCGACGGCCGGACCGTCGAGATCGCCGGCAAGAAAGAGGCATTGGCGACGAAAGGGCTGCCGGTCGAAACGCTCGAGCCAGGCTGGCTCATCCGGCTTCTCGCCGTGATCACGGACCCGAACATCGCCGTCATCCTGATGCTGGTCGGCGTCTATGGCCTCGTCTTCGAATTCACGAGCCCGGGCGCGGTCGCGCCCGGCGTGATCGGCACGATTTGCCTTCTGCTCGGACTCTATGCGCTCAATCTCCTGCCGATCAGCTATGCCGGCCTTGCCTTGATGCTGCTTGGCATCATCTTCCTGGTCGTCGAAGCCTTGAACCCGACTGTGGTCCTTGGGCTGGGAGGCGTGGCTGCGTTTCTGCTGGGCGCTGCCATGCTGCTCAGGATCGAGGGGCCCGGCTTCGAGATGTCGTGGGCCGTTATCGGCACCGCCGCCGTCCTGACGCTCGGCCTGGCGCTGCTGACCGGCAGCTATCTGTGGGCGGCCCGCAAGAACGTTCCGCGTGTTGGCGCACAGGCCATGCAGGGGCTGCCGGCGGAGGTCCTCGACTGGCAGGGCAGCGAGGGCCACGTGCTCGCCCGGGGCGAGCGCTGGCGGGCAAAAGCCGACGAACCGCTTGCAGTGGGCGACAGCGTCGAGGTGGCCGATGTCAGGGATCTTGTGCTGACGATACGGCGCCGCAATGTGAGAAGCGATGGAGCAAGGCAATGATCATCGGTTATGTGGCCTATCTGGCAGCAGCGCTCGTCGTGGTCATGTTCCTATCCGCGGCCATTCGCATCCTGCGGGAATATGAGCGCGGCGTGGTCTTCACGCTCGGCCGCTTCACCGGGGTCAAGGGCCCCGGCCTTATCATCCTCATCCCCTTCGTGCAGCAGATGGTGAAGGTCGACCTGCGAGTGGTGGTCCAGGACGTGCCGCCGCAGGACGTGATCTCGCGCGACAACGTCTCGGTGAAGGTCAACGCGGTGCTGTATTTTCGTATCGTCGACGCCGAGCGGGCGGTGATCCAGGTTGAAGACTTCATGACCGCCACCAACCAGCTGGCACAGACCACGTTGCGCTCGGTGCTCGGCAAGCATGAGCTCGATGAAATGCTGGCCGAACGTGACAAGCTCAACAGCGATATCCAGGAGATTCTCGACCAGCGCACCGATGCCTGGGGCATCAAGGTCTCCGATGTCGAGATCAAGCATGTCGACCTCAACGAGAACATGGTCCGCGCCATCGCCAAGCAGGCCGAAGCGGAACGGCTGCGGCGTGCGAAAGTGATCAATGCCGACGGCGAACAGCAGGCGGCGGCAAAGCTCGTCGAGGCCGGCAAGATGCTGGCCGAAGCACCGCAGGCCATGCAGCTACGCTATTTCGAGGCTCTCCATGACATCGCCGGTGAGCGCTCGTCGACGGTCGTGTTTCCGGTGCCGATGGATCTGCTCGGTCATTTCATCAAGCAGGGTGGTGGAGGCGGAGGCGGCTGAGCGCGTAATCTCCCCCCTCGAGGGGGAGATGGCCGCGAAGCAGCCAGAGGGGGTCGTCTCACATAGATCGCCGACGCCTTCCTCTACGAGAGACGGCGCTGACGCTCCACGCGCCGCGACCCCCTCTGTCGCCTTCGGCGACATCTCCCCCTCAAGGGGGGAGATCAGCACCCTCACCTCCGCCACGGCGGGACCGGCGCAAAGCGTTTGCCGATCCAGTCGGCGAAGGCACGTGTCTTGGCGGCTTGCCCCTTGGCCGAAGGCATGACGACATAGACGGCGCCCTCGTCGGCAAGCGTCCAGTCCTCCAGCACTGGCACCAGCCGGCCGTCGGCGAGCTCGCGTCCGACCAGCCAATCCGTGCTCATCATCAGTCCGACGCCTTGCACGGCGGCTTCGACCAGCACCTCGGCGTCGTCGGTGACCAGCGGCCCGGAGACCTCGATACTGACGCGCCGGCCCGAACTGTCGGTCATCTCCCAGGCCGGAAAGGTCTGGAAACCCGAGAAGCCCAGGCAACTGTGTTCCAGCAGCGCCTCCGGCGCAGTCGGCGTGCCCCGGCGGGCGAGGTAGGACGGCGCGGCGCACAGCAGCCGCCGCCGTGTCGCGACCTTGCGCGCCACCAGCCGCGAATCC
>NZ_AYVL01000044.1 GCF_000502835.1 Mesorhizobium sp. LSJC280B00 | reverse complement strand
ATGGCCGCTCGCCCCTCAGAGCAAGCGCCGTTCTCTCTCCAAAACTTTTTGCAGAACCTTCAGCACACTATCGTTGGAATACGATATGGCGACCGTGGTTGGGTGCCGACAGCCGACTGTGCTGGCACATCGGAGTGTAGGAATTTGCCTACCGAGAAAGAAAGACAAGCCAGAGACGAGCGCACCTCGGATGCTGCACGAGGATTGACCGACATTGAGCGTGCGGCACGAGACGCAAAGACCGCGGCTTCGGGAGCAGCGCCTGAAGGCCGCACTTGCTGTGACGTCGGCCGCGGCATCTAAACCGAAGAGGACACCAAAAACCACGAAAGCCTAGCAGTCACTTGCACCACACGGGAGCTTGCATTCAACCCCACGGTGCTCAAGATCCAAGTAGGCTCTGCAGCTCTCTAGGCTCACAACCTCGTGCACCCAAGTTTGATCCTGCTGCAGCAATCAGGACTACCCCAGAACGAATATGGCCAGCAGGGCAACAAAGAGAACGAGGGCGATCGCGGCGCCCCAGATGAGGACCTTTCCGGTGCCGCGTTGCTCTTCCTCGCGAGAAACGTCTTTCGCCATTCCATGCATCCTTTGCGAAGGTCCAAACTGAGCAACGTGCCGTGCAAGGCTGTTCCCAACGCTCTCGGAGCCAACTTGGTGTCAGTCCAACTGCCGGTTCCGTAGGGCTTCGAATCGCTCTAGCGCTATCGGCAATACAGCGCGGCTCTCCTCTGAGCGCGACCGCAGCTCCCTTCAGGCAAGATGCGCGAGCAGACGGATATCTATCTGACCGAAAGCAAAAGAAACCACGCGTGCCCCACTGAAAGCACAAGCAAGCGCAAAGGTTCCTGAACTGATGCTCGGCTGGCGGGAACTTGCTCGCCAGCCGAGTTGAGTTCAGGCGGTGGTCGGGGGAGATCAGCCAGCCACACGCTGNACTTGCTCGCCAGCCGAGTTGAGTTCAGGCGGTGGTCGGGGGAGATCAGCCAGCCACACGCTGGTGATTCCAACCTGAGCCGATGTGCCAATCAGCAACCTTCGTCGGTCTTTTTCACCTGGCCCGGCGCGGCGGTGTTGGCTGTCGTGTCCTGCTGACCAGGCGCCGCCTGCTGAGCGCTGCCAGTCTGCTGGCCGGGCGCACAGTCCCTGGCCGAGTTCGGATTCGTGGTGCCGCTGGTGGTGGTCGTGTCGGTGCCCTGATCGCCGGACATGTTGGTGCCGCTGCTCGTCGTGCCGGTGCCGTGATCCGTCGTGCTGGGTATGGTTGTCGTGGTCGAGGTTCCGCTCGTCGAGGTTCCGCTCGAAGTTCCGCTCGAAGTTCCGCTCGACGTTCCGCTGGTCGCCTGGGCAAAGGAAAGCCCGGCCGACACCGCCAGCACGGCCGAAGCCAAAAGGATGCGTTTCATCTTCTTTCNGATGCGCCTGGCAAATTGAACAGGCAGACAGAAGGAGTGTTCCCCGATGAAGTTCAACTTTTGTAACTCTGGCCGTAGGTCAGCCTTAGGATGGCCGGCGTATATTAGAAACCTCATGACGGCGGCTCGAGTCGAAAAGCAATCAACGAGCGGAGAGGCCGTCGCGTTCCTTGTGACTGCGGTGGCGCGGTGAGGCACAAGGCTCAATGCGGAGCGCCAGCGGCCGCGATCAGCGCCTCGTCGAGAATCCACTTCAGCTTCGCCGAGCGCTGGTAGCTTCATCTGCTTGCCGTTCTTACTTGCCAGGAACGACATGCAGCGGTCGCAGTATGCCATGCGGGACCTTCAATATGTCGCCGTATGTCGCCGCGTCGGATGGCCAGGAAGCGGCCAGTGCCAGTTGGACTTTGTGATGGAGCGGCGCAGCGGCGAGCGTCCACGGGCCGTTTTCCTTGCGCCGATCTTCCGCGATCTTGGCCTTTTCCACGCATCGCTGCAGGATTTTTCGCGAGGTGAATTGAGACCCGCCACGACACTGGTCCTCGGCGACGGTCAAGGCCCGTTCGGCGGGCTCTACTCCGGAACAATGTCCTCTTCTGAAAGTTTCCTTAGATCGCAAAGGAGATTCGACATGTCAGAAAGCCGCGAATGGTTTGTCCAATGGCTTAGAGATGCCCATGCCATGGAAGAGCAGGCCGAAACGATGTTGAACGGGCAGTTGAGCCGTATCGAGAATTATCCCGAACTGAGCGACCGGATCCGACAGCACCTCGACGAGACCAAGCAGCAGGCTGCCCGGCTGAAGACTTGTCTCGATCAGATGGACGAGGGTTCATCCATGATGAAGGATGCTGGCGGCAAGCTGACGGCGATGGCGCAATCGCTGAGCGGCGTCTTCGCTGGAGACGAGGTGATGAAAGGATCGCTCGCGAGCTACACGTTCGAGCACATGGAAATCGCCTCCTACACGATCCTGATTGCCGCCGCTCGATCGCTCGGCGAAACCGAGGTTCTTCGGGCTTGCGAAGAGAACCTGCAAGAGGAAGTCGCGATGGCCGATTGGCTGAAATCCCGTCTTCCCTCCACGACCGAGCAGTTCCTTGCGCGGGCCGAAGCGGACAGGGACAGCGCCAAGCGGTGATCGGGTAGGAACGCAGTAACCGTAAACTGGGTGATCGGGATTCGTCCGCTAGCGCGTCCCCCTTCGTGAACGCTGGGCAACGAACACGCCTAGCAGGCGGTCGTCGAGTTGCGCATTTCGAGAAATTGCAACGACGAGCGATGCTAATATTGCGGCGTCGTCACTTAGAGAGTCGAAGCGTTCGCCTGCGCAAGCCTGGTCGAGTCGAAGCGTTCGCCTGCGCAAGCCTGGTCAAATACGCATTGGCAATAGCCAGATCGGAAGGGCTAGCGCAGCGCTCGGCGAGATCAAGCTCGAGTGGGCGTGTTAAAACGTTCGAAACGAGGTCGCGATAGCGGAATGCCCGAGAACGCCCCAGATGACTGAGCAGTTGCGTGCGCGGGCACCGGCAGCGCCAAGCCGGATCGGAGAAAGTTCGTCCTGACAGCGGACAGAGCGCGCCGTTGCGCTCACGTTATGGGGTCGGCAGCACTTGCACGGTTTTCGGGGTGAATTCCGCTTCAGCCGGTCGCTGGCGGTTTCGCTGAAGGCCGTGACCGACCGGCCGACGATCATCATGCTCGAAGGGGTTGACCGCTTTGTCCGATCTTCTCCGCCGTGCGCATCGTCATCGCGCCGTCCGTGGTTCCAGAATATGCAATCCCTGGCTGAACTCGTCGGGACTCGATAAATGTCAGCGCGGCATCATATTTGCCTTCAGGACGACTGTTTCTCTGCAATGACCTCTGTCTACGCTCATCCAGTTCGGTCGGTGTCCATCTGCTCATTCAGACGTCGTTGATAGGCAAAGCCGACAGCCGCGGCGACTGCCAAACCCGCCGCCGCCAGAAGGAAATTGTCCTCGGTATGCTCATTGCCCGATGCGTCTTGAACAGCTAACGAAGCTTCATCGAAGGGTGCGGATGCTTTTGCGACAGTCTCGCCCTGGTGCGGCCCAACGCCGCTATGGCGGATACCCGCAGCCAGACGTTCTGTCTTCTCTTTAACAGTTTCCTTGGCCACGCCGGTCAACTCGGCAGCTTCCCGTTTTATTTTGCCAGCCGTTTCAAGAGCGAAATCACTGACGCTTTCCGCCAAATCGCTAGATTGCTCCTTCAGGCGCTCCTTGGCGTACGATAGGTGATCAACCTGCTGCTCGCCGGGTGGCCGGGCTGAATTGGTCCGCAACAAGCTGATCAATCCCGCTCCGACGAGTGCGGTTGCGATCGGCGGATGGCGGAGGAAACGCCACCCCAAACCGGCCCCAATCGCCAAAGCAGCGCTCGGATTGGCAGCCGCCTTGGCCTTGAGATCGTCAATAATCGCCTGCGCCACCGATTGCATTGAGGCTCTTGCTTTCTCCACCAGGGCATCCTTTGCCTCAAGCGCTTCGTGTTTCAAATCATCGGTAAATTCGGAGAGCGTGTTTGGCGACCGAAGTGTCGACAAGTCCTCGGCGAGCTTAGCCCGGGCAGCCTCAACTTCGTATTCAAGATGCTCAAGTTGCGGATCGGCCATCATAAATCTCTCTTGCCACCGGGGCGGGCAGGTTTGCTCGACCGAGCGTTGCCCGACCGCTGCGATTTGGCCGTTATTCCTTCCGAAGGGGTGGCGCTGCCCGGTTGCAGCTTGGCGGCCGGAGTGGATGAACCGCTCGATCCCCTTGGGCTTGGCGAAGGCGGCTGCACGGGTTCACTTGATTGCTCTTCTGACAAGGCGCTTCCAAAGGCGCCCGCAACGTCCCTTGCGACCTCCTTGAGGCCGTCCGAATTCAGCCCATGTTCCTCGGCGGCGCTTTTGAGCCGTTCGCCCGCCTTTGCTGTCGAGGACTTCAAGCGGTCCCCAGCTTTTTCAGCAGCATCCGTCAATCGCTCTCCTGCTGGGCCGAGCGTGCGCCTCTCGACATCGCTGGCCGGCAAAGCAGCAGCTATAGCGGCACCGGCTGCGAAGCCGGCCAGAACAAAAGCCAATGGCTGTTCTTCCACCATGCGGCCAATCGTGTCTTGGAACGATGATTGGGCTTGCTGCACCACGCGCCCTGACTTCTCGGATACGGAGCGACCGGCCTGTTCTGCGTATGACGCGGCGGATGATGCGTACTGACCTGCGGTTTCACTCACCTTCTCCCCAATGCCGGCTAAATTGTCGCGCATGGCCTCTGCTGTCTCGCTAGCCTCTTCCTGCGCTTTGGACGCCCCGCCGCTGGCGGTGCGTACGTGCGGAGCATTTTGGCGCCCGCCGGTTGCACGGGATTGCTCGCGATGCCCGGCACTTGAACTGCGGCTGCGCATTAGCAGCGCGCACCCTGCTGCGACGAGCAGAAGGCCTTCGGGATTGTTCCTAGCGGAGCTGAGAAGCCATTCTTTCGTTCCAAAATCCTGGACCTGTGAATTGCGGCTCATGTTAATTGCTCCTTGGTTGTCGCAATATCCTGCTTTATTTGGCTTATGGAGTGTGTCGGCAGAAGTTCTTTTTGCGCATCAGCGCGGCCCCGATAGTAGGCGAAAGCACCGGCGAGGGCCGTTGCGGCCGCGACGATCAGACACGACCAGTGCAGGGCCATCCCTAAGCTGGCTATTCCAAGTACGAGGGCTTGCACTAGAAGCAGAGCGGCGACCACTCCCAGCACGCCAGCAGCAGACATCCACACACCTGCTTGGAGCTTCGTTGAGACGTTGGCGGACAGCTCCGCATGCGCCAGGCGCAACTCTTTTTGAAAGAGGTCCGCGACGTCCGCCAACACTGCCGACAGTGCTTGAGGGAGAGGCGAATTCTTCAGTTGTTCCTGTGCCATCAGATCAGTTCGCTCCCTGCCGCCTTCCCTTGATGGACTCTGGTGCGGGAGGCGCGCTCTTCAGTGTGCGGAACGTCAAAAAGCCCGCTACGGCGGCCAGCCCAAACACCAAACCCGGCTTGCGCCTCGCCAAATCGGACGCTGCAAGAACCAGCTGATCGACGGACCTGTCTCGCAGGTCGTCTGCGTATCCATCAAGCCTATTCGCGAAGGTGCGCACGACCCCAGCGACTATCGGTGCGTTTGCGTCGAGGTCCTCGGCCGCACGCTTGGTCGAACTCGCCAGTTGGCCAATCACCTCGGCGCCGCTGCCGACCTGACGGTCCAACATCTCCTTCACCTGATTGGTCACGGTGGACGCGCCACCAACGGCCGCCCGTTTGGCGGTTTCCGCTGCCCCTTGCGCTATTTCGGACGCTTTGGATAACGTGCCGCTTACGGTCGCTCCTATGTCTTCCGAGGTACCGTCAACAGCTCTTACCGCAGTCGGGGGACGCCGTTCAGAATTCCGGTTGTTCATGGTTTCCTCCATTCGAGGAGCAAACGGAGGTAAGGCCCGTTGGTTCCCAATGAGTGACTATCTGGGGTGTCAAGTTGCGTTTGCGAACTCGTGGCGCGCATCGCGTGCTTTTGCATTGGGAATGATGGGTAGCTTGCGGGCGGGCGCAATGCGAATAGTCATCTTTTCCTTTCCTGTCTGAAGGCGCGGGGGGATCATATCTGGCGACGGTGAGCGCGATGAGGAAGAGGATGGAGCGCGGACCTTTACGGCCGCCGCGCACCGGTCTTCGACCGCTGCGTCTGCCGCTGTCATTGGCGATCGGCGCCAAGCCCACGAGTTTGGCGATGGCCTTATTGGAAAGGTGTCAATCTCGGACAACTCGGCCATCAGGAGTACGCGGGGCCCTTGACCGAACCGAAGACCTGATCGAGACAGGCCCACAGCGGATCGTCGTCGATTAGCGAGGCGATCTCGCCCTTCAAGTCGTCGGCTCTGACGCTTGAGCAGAACAATGACCTCGTCGAGGCTGGCGAGGTTTCGGCATCGGCGACGATGCTTTTGCGTTGCTTCTGGATGGTGAGATCGCCAGTCAGCTGGGCAAGCCGGGCGACCAGCGCCTTGAGCCGTTGCTCACGCTCGGCTGCAGCCGCTTGACGATGGCGTGCAAAGTGATCTGCGCGCTACGCGTTGCGCTCGTCCAAACGCGACTGCTGGTCGGCGGCATCGGCCGATCCGCCCAGTGTGTCGGCGACCGTGGCACCTCGCGCACCCATCGGCTGCTGCGCACCTGTGGTGGTGTCCATCGCTGTCTGATGCTCCATTTCGGAATTCAGCTCCGCACCTACAACCAGGATAATCACAGAAATCCAAGTCCACATCATCAAGCCGATGACTGCCCCAAGAGCTCCATACGTGGCGTTGTAGTTGGCGAAGTTTTCAAGATAATAGGAGAAGCCTATCGAGACTGCGATCCAGACCACAGCGGCGAGGAAGGCGCCCCATGTCGCCCATTGCCACTTTGCCCTTTCCCGGCTGGGTCCGTAGCGGTAAATCAGCGTGATCCCGACGCCCACCATGATCAGCATCATCGGCCACCGAAAGATCCGCACAAGGGCTTCGGTCCAGCCGCCGAGGTTCAGCAGCACAAGCATGGCCGGCACAATCCCCACCGAGATGATAAAGCCGATACCAATGAGGATGGCGCCAAGTGTGAAGCCCAAGGCCAGGAGATTCAGGTGGATGAAGCCGCGCTTTTCACTCTCCTCGTAGGCGATGTTCATGGCTTCGAATAGCGTCTTTATGCCGTTACTGGCGCTCCACAGTGCGACGGCAAGGCCGAAGATGAAGCCGAAGCTGAGCGCGCCAGCCTTCTGAGCGGCCAAGGACGCAAGCTGAGATCTGATAATATCCAGACCTCCCGAAGGCAGTACGCCGCCAAGGAACGCAATGTGCTCAGCGATGGTCTGAGGATCGGCGACGAAACCATAGATGGACACGAACGCGGCAAGCGCTGGAAAGAGGGCAAGAAGCAGATAGAATGCAGCCCCCGCCGCGATCAGCATAACACGGTCCTCGGTTACCTCAGCAAAGACCCGCCACAGCACGTCCTTCCAGCCGCGGCTGGGAATCTCTGACGGCCATTCGGCATTGCGTCCGCGGCTCTCCCGTTCGGCCCGCCGCTCAAGTTGCACTTGACCTTCGTAAGCGTCCTCGGTTGTTTTCTTCGACATGGCCGCCGGTCCGGAGCATCTTCTTCGCGGGGCAAACGTATAATAGCGCCAAAGGATGCAGGTGCAGACCTGCGCTTACAAATAAACATCCGCCGCCTGCAGCAACACCTGCGCCATCCCCACTTGGCCCTTCGGCTCCCATGCTCATCTGGCGGGGGATGCGACGGCTGAGCGTGCATGTTGTCGGGACGACGCAGCCTGATCTAAATCCTCATTGCGCTGGATCAGTTTAACGACACCCACGTTACCAGCCATGATCTCGCTGGCGCCTGAACATCAGTTCGTCAACGCCGGAAGCATTCGGCTTCACGTCGTTCAGGCCGGGCCTGCTCTGGGTAAGCCGGTCATGCTCCTGCACGGCTTCCCGGACTTCTGGATCGGGTGGAGACGGCAGATCGGTACGCTCGCTTCCGCCGGATATCGGGTCATCGTTCCCGACCAGAGGGGCTACAACACCAGCGACAAGCCAGAGGGCATCCGCGAGTACACGCTCCCCAAGCTGCTCGGCGATGTCTTCGCCCTGGCCGACGCGCTCGGCATCGGAAGGTTTCACCTCGCCGGCCATGACTGGGGCGGCATCGTCGCTTGGGCCGCCGGGGCAAAGTTGCCTCATCGCCTGGACAAGCTCGTCATCCTGAATGCGCCCCATCCCGAGGTGCTGTTTACCCATGTCCTGCGATCTCCGACGCAGTTTCTGCGGAGCAGCTACGCGGTTTTCTTCCAGAGCCCCTTGCTGCCCGAAGCCGTTTTGGGTGGGCGCCGCTCGGCCTTGCTCGCACGAGCACTCAGGACATCCAGCCGGGAAGGCGCCTTCGAAGAAGAGGAGATTGCAGAATATCGGCAGGCTTGGGAGCGGCCGGGGGCGCTGACCAGCATGCTCAACTGGTATCGCGCCTTGCGCTTTCGCCCGAGCCTGAAGGAGCGGATCACGACGCCCACTCTTGTTATGTGGGGGATGCAGGACCAGTCTCTGGAATCCGGGCTGGCCAAGCGCAGTCTCGCCCTTTGCGACGATGGCCGCCTGCAGACTTTCGAGGAGGGGACGCATTGGGTTCAACGCGAAGAGAGCAACGCGGTGAATGCGGCGCTTCTGGCGTTCCTGGAGGGCTGAGGAACTCAAAATGGATAGAAACTGGGGGCAGCGTCAGATGGAGCCGGAGGAGGCCTGCAGGGCATTCCTGGCTGCTGCAAAAGAGGAGGGGACATTACAACTAGGGTCAGGACTCATTGATCCAGAAGATGAAGGCTGCAGCGAAGGCGATCGCCGACAGGAAGGTGTGAGCACATCGGTCGTATCTGGTGTGGATGCGTCGCCAGTCTTTGAGGCGTGCGAACATGTTCTCGATCCTGTGGCGTTGTCGGTATAGGACAGGATCGTAGCTGTGCTGAACACGATGCTTGGCATGGGGTGGGATGCATGGCGTGATACCGCGCTCGACGAGCGCCTGGCGGAAGGCCGCTGAACTGTAGGCCCGATCGGCGAGCAGGGATTTGGCGGCGGGCAAATCCTCGATCACTGCCGCAGCAGTCTTGTGATCATTGGCCTGCCCTTCGCTCAGATGCAGCAGCCGCGGACGTCCCTTGCCGTCACAGACCACTTGCAGCTTGGTGGTCAGTCCGCCTCGGCTGCGTCCGATACATCGGGATAGAGCCCCTTTTTAAGGAGGCTGGCGGCAGTGCGATGCGCTTTGAGATGGGTGGCATCGATCATCAGATTGTCCGTTTCGCCGCCCTGCGCGGCCAGTTCCGCCAGGATGCGGTTGAACACACCCAGCCGACTCCAGCGGATGAAGCGGTTGTAGATAGTCTTGTGCGGACCGTAGTCGGAAGGGACATCTCGCCAGCGAAGACCATTGCGGATCACGAACAGGATGCCGCTCAGCACCCGGCGGTCATCTACACGCGGCACACCATGCGACAAAGGAAAATAGGGCTCGATCCGGCGCATCTGCTCCGGCGTCAACATCAGCAAATCACTCAAGGCGGCACCTCCTGCCACCTTGAATCACCCAACAGAGATCAACTCAACAAATTAATGGGTCCTGACCCTAGCTAAGTTGGATTGCGGTATAAGGTTCTATTATCTCCGACCAACACCGCGCTTTGCGGAGTAGATCGACAATGAGATCGACATCGTCCGTCGCCCTGACATCCCCAAGCGTGACTTCGTCGGTGATGAAAAGAGCGGTCGCGCATCCGCCCACAAATATCAGACGCTCCCGAAAGTCGCTTCCCAGCGCCTCGGCTACTATCTGTAGCATGTGGAGCAGCTGGCCTCTGATGGTAGTCATTTCTTCAGAAGCCTTTCAGAAAGCCGCTCACCGGCAAGGCCCGCCTCCCGCTGGTTTCCGAGCCGGATGGCATCGACAAGCGCAAGATATTCGTCCAGCCGCTCATCTTTCGGAACAGCTTCAGGCACGCTCTTGAACAAGGGCTCGATCGATTGCCCCATATCCCGGCCTTCCGCAAACGGCCAGATGTGGATGTACTCACCGCCGCTTATCAGCAGTCCTTTTAGCATTGGCGCGGCAAAGGCCGTCGGCATGCCGCGCGTGATGCCGCCCGCCTTGCGGGGAACACAAATTTCAGTCCGTGGACGATAAAATTGTGTAGATTGCGGCGATGGGGATTGGCTCGGCCCGTATCTCGATCTTTGATGGCGAGTCCCGACGAGAGGCTTCGCTTGATGGAAGCGTCAATCTCGTTTTGCTGATCCCGAGTAGCGATTCCAGGCCGCGAACTGAGTACGGGGCCTCGCCCGAGAAGCTCCAATGAAGCTCCCCGGAGCCAACTTGCCCCTCCTGCTCCTGCAAGCTCACGAGCTTCAGAAGCACCACGACATCCTGACTTTTCATCCCATTCATGCGGTGTGTCCTCTGTCCTAGGACTAAGGACATAAGACCATATCAAGGTGTATGACCCCAGTGCAGAGCGAACTCAGAAAACATCAAGTTCTCGGCAATGGCTTGCGCCGTCTCACTCGGCCTCAGCAAACTCGAAAGCCAACTCTCCGCCAGCGAACTGGCCGGGACGAACCGTCCTGATTTCGGTGCCGACCTCGATGACGATGCCGCAGTATTCTTGACCCATGTGCATGGGGCTTCGACATTCTGGATCCCCCTATACGGCCACAGGTCCGAGCCGCAAATGCAGGTCGCCGAGAGCTGGATGATGGGTCAGTCGGATGAAGAACCTTCGGGTCGGCGACTTCATCGCAGCGGATATCGCCAGGAGACGCTTTCCGCCTGAAGCCCTCGGCAAGCGTAGAGAGCTCGCGCTTTTGTTCAAAAATCTCGCGGCGCTTCGCACGGACGCTCGGCTGTCTTCGCGTCCGGGACAGCCAGGACCCACTTATCCGACGGTGAATTTCTGCGCTGGCCAAACAGTGCGGCTGCACCTTATCAAAAATCGCGATCAGGATTGCGCGGAGAACTGGGCTTGATGAGCAGATGATTCTCCGTGGTCTCTTCGACCGCGAGTGTCTCGGCTCGACGGCATCGGTCTTGGCATCGCGATCCCTCACGCTCTGCTGGGCACGATCTCTTCGCCAGTCGTGTCTTTGACACGCTTGGTCCAGCCCGTTGACTTCGACGGGCCCTACGACGACCAGTCGATCTCATTTAGACTGTGCAGCCAGGGCCTTCTCACGTCCAGGCTAATAGCCCGTTTTGAGGCGTTTCGGCTGCCGCGGGAGAAGGCAGTATTTCGGCTTCAAGTGGGGCGGCTCTTCAGTGTTAGCGAGGCCGGCATGACCTCACATCAAATCTTCAACCATCCGCGCAATTTTCCCCAGACCTGCGGTGGTCCCTCTTGTTCTAAGGAGTCCCTGTTCAGCCGCGGCCGCCTTGAAGGCCTCGAGCGCAGCTTGCTGGCTGCAATGCCCGGCGAGGGACTCCTCGACCATTCGGATCGCGTTGAGCCGCCCCGGCTTTCCCATTCTAGGCCATGGTTGCTGAAGCACCTTCATTGCGTCGGCTATGGACGCGACCACCGTCAGGTTGCGATTGAGGCAGATTGTAATTGGACTGAAGGCCCGCATTCTTGTCGCTCCCCACGATTGAACGCAGCTAAACGCGAAGACAAGGGCAGTGGTTGCATGAATGTGGATTACCGCGAATTCAAAGAATCGCTGGCCGATGCGATTGAGGCTGAGCTGGCTCTCCTTGGGCCCGGCACTTTGCCTAGCCGGACCATCCTCTCGTCGTACAACAGGACCCGGCCGGCAAAAAGCATCTGTGCACCGTCCGACGCCGCGAACTATTTTTCGAGCTCGTCACGCCGCTTGCCGACGGCTTCTCAAGCACACCGCGACGAATTCGACGGCTGTGAGGGAGGAGATGAAAAGATTATGGTCGTTTCGTTGGGCCGTCCTTTAGAGCAGGGGCTCCGAGGCGGTTTGTATCGAGCAGATGTCGCATCAGATCTTGACCTGGAGATCGGCTCCGGCAGCGGGATCGGCGCAGCGCGGCAAGGATGCCACGTTCCTTCGGCGGCCCACCGGCGATGGTCTGGCTGACGGCCCCGCGAAGGCGCGAAGCATCGAGGCCTTCTTCTGCCAGTCGGGCGAGCCAACTTTCTTTGGCTGGGAGGGCGGTGCAGTGCTTCGGCTCGGAACTGTTGACACATGCGCCAGGCTGGCAGACCGGAAGCGGCGGCGTGCCCTGACGTCATGGAGACTAGCCTCGCTTCCGAAGCCGCAGATTGTGATCTCGTTGGCTATGCAGAGCATCCAGCCGTCGTTTTGATCCGCTTCCGTCATCCAGAGCCAGCGACCATCCATGAGATCCGTCTCAAAGCTTAAAAGCCGGTCTTGCCCCGCCGCGACTGTGTGGAAATCAGCCATGTTTCAAAGTCGGAATGCTGGACGAACTCGACAAGGAACTGGAGCGACGCAAGCACTGCTTCGTTCGCTACGCCGACGACTGCCCTCTATGTTCGCAGCGAGCGTGCGGGCGCACGGGTGATGGCCAGCGTCGAACACTTCCTCGACAGGCGTCTGAAGCTGAGGGTCAAGATACGGAAGAGCGCGGGTCAGCTTGGGAGAGGAGCGTTTCATAGTCTGGTGGGGCCCTAATTCGCCTCGTAGTCCTAGTGGTCACCTATCGGCGCTCACCCCATGAAGCGCCCGATAAACGCTCCGCTCACTGACCCCCAGTTCCTTTGGCTATCGCTGTTCTGGTCATGCCCTCGGCATCCAACTTCACGATCTTGTCGCGCTTCCCCATCGCTGTTGGCTTCCGTCCTGGGTACTTGGTCTTGTCGCCTTTTGGCGGCATCGATCCCGATCCGTTGGCGCTCCAGCATGACGCTACGCTCAAGGCCATCCGCCAGTATCTGGCGCCCTTCTACAAGTGGCAGCAGGCCGAGATCGTGGCGGCGGCCGAGCCGCTGATGCCTGGCCACCAGGCCTTTATCCGCATCATCAACCGGCGCGATCAGGCCAGACCTTTGATACGCCTGTTCGTGGCCTCCACGCTCATCGGCGCAGCGGGCGCTCGACATCACTAGAGCTCATTGGCAAGCAGCCCGCCGCTATACACTGGCCGTGTCCAGGCGTGGGCGTGGCCTTTCCGCTTGGGTATTAGGGTGCGGCCTGCCCGATCGGCCGGCCCTCGATCGACCCTGAGTTGCTGATCCGCATGCGGATCGTCGGCCAGCTCGTCCTCGACTCGATGCGCGAAGTCGTCGACGCCGTGCGCACCGGGAAGACAAGCCTGGAGCTGTAGCGGCCTCGCCTGTCCCGCCCCGGTGTCGTCGCTTCGCTGGCGCCACGGTGAGAACGCATAGATCTGGTCCAGTATTTTCAGCATCAGAACGTTGAGCTGGCGGGAACTTGCTCGCCAGCCGAGTTGAGTTCAGGCGGTGGTCGGGGGAGATCAGCCAGCCACACGCTGGTGATTCCAACCNGCTGGCGGGAACTTGCTCGCCAGCCGAGTTGAGTTCAGGCGGTGGTCGGGGGAGATCAGCCAGCCACACGCTGGTGATTGCAACCTGAGCCGATGTGCCAATCAGCAACCTTCGTCGGTCTTTTTGACCTGGCCTGGCGCGGCGGTGTTGGCTGCCGTGTCCTGCTGACCTGGCGCCGCCTGCTGAGCGCTGCCAGTCTGCTGGCCGGGCGCGCAGTCTCTGGCCGAGTTCGGATTTGTGGTGCCGCTGGTGGTGGTCGTGTCGGTGCCTTGATCGCCGGACATGTTGGTCCCGCTGCTCGTCGTGCCGGTGCCCTGATCCGTCGTGCTGGGCATGGTGGTCGTGGTCGAGGTTCCGCTCGTCGAGGTTCCGCTCGAAGTTCCGCTGGTCGTCTGGGCAAAGGAAAGCCCGGCCGACACCGCCAGCACGGCCGAAGCCAAAAGGATGCGTTTCATCTTCTTTCTCCTGTCTGAATGCGCGGGATGCGCCTGGCAAATTGAACAGGCAGACAGAAGGAGTGTTCCCCGATGAAGTTCAACTTTTGTAACTCTGGTCGTAGGTCAGCCTTAGGATGGCGGGCGTATATTAGAAACCTCTTGAAGAAGACACTGCCCGCACCAGAATCCATGGCATGGCTCGGGGAATAGGCATTGGTGACCAGGTGGCGATTACTGCCACGGTTCGAAGGCGGATAACAGATGACCGCGTAAGCGTCTCTATCCCAGGTTACGACTTCCCACATTCCATCATCGACCACACCAAGGTGAACCGAGGCCAGCAAATCGACCTGAAAGGCGAGGTCATGCGCATCGACGAGGACACCGTGACGGTCGATCTCGGGCCGCTGGTCACGGTCGACCGTGACAAGGTCCGGCTAATGGAGAAATATCGGCCGCCAAAACAACGGAAGGCACTTGTCGTTGCCCCGGATTAGAACCGACAACATCGCGACAGGCTATGAGGGCAGGCCGCATGACGGGCCGGTAGAGGACGAGTCGAAGCACTTGGTCTACTGCCCAGTCTGCGGCCAAACGTTCGACGCGCGCGATCTTGGACAGGTGTTCCACCACGCTGAGCCGCGGCACGAGCCGCTTCCGGTCGAGCAATAGCTAGTTGAGCTCCGGCGGCAGACCGACGTTAAGACACTTCAGCGCGCCACCGACGTACGTTGGATGAGAAAAGGGTGCTGCGTGCACCGCGCCTTCCCCGCGCGCCGATGTTCCACCTGGACCGCAAAAAAGTCCCGCCGCACTGCCAGAACGGCGGGATCGATCAAACGCTTTGCACCAGGCGGGGGGATGCGGGGGGTTGGGCTTGCCAAGTGAGCGCGGACCGTAACCAACCCTAAGCGCAACGGCGGCAACGCGTCCACCAACCGCCGGTTGGAGCGACAGGACGATTGAGCCGCCGGCAGGTCAGGTCATCCCGGGTCGCTATCGCTCGCAACCAGACGGTAGCGGAAATTGTTGCGGATATGGTCGTTGAAATAGCGGCCCTTGGCGAACGCGGCCCGGAACGCGGCAAAGGTTTCCGGCGGTACCCCCTCAAACTCGTACCGCTTGCCGCTGGCGACGAACCACACGGAGAGGGTGCTTCTATCCAGATCATATTCCATCTTGCGGATCGAAGTAGATGGCATGAGCACCACAGGCCGAGGCCCGCGCCCTTGCGGGGAGCGCGGGCCGATCGGGATACCGATCTGCAGCAATACCTGGAGGGGAGGAATGGCTGCGTGCACCGAACTTGCGCGGCGGTCCCGTGTTCCAACCAGGATACAAAAAAGCTAGCTGCACCTTTCGGCATCATGCGGACGTTGGATTTCTGAGAAAGCGCGAGCGTCAATACCAACTTCTGGCGATGGAATTTTCCCGTGAGATAGGCACGCTCCAGGCGAAGGAGTGGATCGCCATGACCGCCATCGCCTACAACCTTGCCAACGATATCAAAGGATCGTGGAGGGTCGTCTTCGTGCCGGACGAACTGCATCTGTATGTGGAATTCAGCCAGCCAGACGCCGACACAAACCCGGTTGATTGGATGAGCGTTGATGATTTCCTTGCATGGCAGCCGAAAGGCGCGCTTCACAAGCGAGCGCGCGACAGCTTGGTTTCCCTCATTTGCAACGCGCTGACAGGGCGATGAGACAAGGGAAAACCCGCGCCGAGATCGAGTGCGAGCGCCGCGGGTGGGCCTATTCGATGTCCCGAAAGCACCGCGACGATGCCGCCAACGCGATAGCTAAAGCTCTTATCGGTGAGGCGCGCGGGCTTGGCTTTGAAGCGTCAGCGGAGCGACATTTCACCTTTCGCTCGGTGATCGCATTTTCGATGTCGATGTCGCTGAGGTTAAGCTTTCTCACGAACTCCGCGTACGACCAGGCTGGCGTTCGTCAATCGACCTCCTGCAAGCCGAGACCGAACCAAGATCGAGGCACAAATGGTTCACGCTTCGTGCTTCGAAGCGCGTAAAAAGGCAGTGTGGATCCGCCATCCATCGCCGGCCAGAATCTTCCTCGCTACCCCCACAAACGCGTCGGCTCCAATGATAGGCGGGCATATCTTCCGGACTTGTCTGAGGTTTGTCTGTCAGCACATCTAATGTGCCTGCACAGAAGCCAACATTTCTGCGACCAACCGCGTACCTGGCACCGCCGACAGGTTGCTGCGGCGGATTTTCGCTTTCGCAGGTGAACAATGCCTATCAACCTTGTCATCGCACCTGGTCGCACGTAGAGGCCGTTCGAATTCTCATCGCTCGGCGCGATGTTTGGTCCGTCTGCCCAGAAGAGCGGAGCAAGCCATTGACACCCACGAAGTTGCTGATTGGGCAGATCGCTGTCGTATTCGCAATTGTCATTCTTGGCGTGTGGACTGCAACCCAATGGTGCGCCTACATGCTCTCCTATCAGCCGCCACTCGGCGCGCCATGGTTTGTGACAGTCGGCTGGCCGATCTACCAGCCGTGGAAACTGTTCGAATGGTGGTTCCAATTTGACGCCTATGCGCCTGAAGTCTTCGACAAGGCTGGCATACTTGCCGGAGCCAGCGGGTTCCTGGGCTGTGCCGCCGCGATAGCTGGGTCCCTCTGGCGCGCACGGCAGCGGGGGTTGGTCACCACCTATGGGTCCTCACGATGGGCCATGAAGCTGGAGATCGAGAAGGCGGGGCTGTTTCAGCCGGCCGGCGTTTTCCTTGGCGGACTGAATTATCGCTATCTGCGCCATGACGGACCGGAACACGTCATGGCCTTTGCGCCGACACGTTCGGGCAAGGGCGTCGGACTCGTTGTTCCAACCCTTCTTTCCTGGACCGGCTCGGCCGTCATTCACGACATCAAAGGCGAGAACTGGCAGCTGACCTCTGGCTGGAGGTCGAAGTTCTCGCACTGTCTCTTGTTCAATCCGACCGATCCGAGATCGGCGCGGTACAACCCGCTGCTGGAAGTGCGCAAAGGTCCGGATGAGGTCCGCGACGTTCAGAACATCGCCGACATTCTCGTCGATCCGGAAGGCGCGCTGGAGCGGCGGAACCATTGGGAGAAGACCAGTCATTCACTTCTAGTTGGCGCCATCTTGCACGTGCTCTACGCCGAAGAGGAAAAGACACTCGCCCGTGTCGCCACCTTCCTGTCGGACCCGCAACGCTCATTCGCTGCGACACTGCAGCGGATGATGACCACCAACCACCTCGGCACGGTGGACAAGCCCCAGGTCCATCCGGTCGTGGCCTCGGCGGCTCGTGAGGTGCTGAACAAGTCAGAGAACGAGCGCTCAGGCGTTCTCTCGACCGCCATGTCGTTTCTCGGGCTCTATCGTGATCCAACGGTGGCCGCGGCAACATCGGCCTGCGACTGGCGCATTGCCGACCTTGTGGATGCCGAGCGACCGATGTCGCTGTATCTGGTCGTGCCGCCGTCGGATATCTCGCGTACTAAGCCCCTGGTGCGATTGGTGCTCAATCAAATCGGCCGGCGGCTGACCGAGCGCCTGGAGGGCGATCCAAAGAAGAGCCGCAAGCATCAGCTCCTGATGATGCTGGATGAATTTCCGGCGCTCGGTCGGCTCGACTTCTTCGAGACTGCGCTCGCCTTCATGGCAGGCTACGGCATCCGCGCTTATCTGATAGCGCAATCGTTGAACCAAATCTCCAAGGCCTATGGCGAGAACAACGCCATTCTCGACAATTGCCATGTGCGGATTGCCTTTTCCTCAAATGACGAGCGCACGGCCAAACGCATCTCGGACGCGCTCGGTACCGCGACGGAACTCAGATCGATGCGTAACTATGCCGGCCATCGGTTGGCGCCCTGGTTGTCCCACGTCATGGTAAGCCGCCAAGAGACCGCTCGCCCCCTGCTGACGCCGGGTGAGGTGATGCAGTTGCCGCAGGCTGACGAACTAATCCTGGTTTCGGGATTGCCGCCGATTCGCGCCAAGAAGTTGCGTTATTACCAGGATCCGAATTTCACGGAGCGAGTGCTGCCTTCGCCGGTGCTGCGCGACGGTGCCTACCCGGATCGGCCCACGTCGCGCCCGGACGATTGGAGCGGACAGGTGCGCGGCGTGGATCGGCGTCTTGTTGGCGACGACGACAGTGCCGGCGCGGCAATCGAAGACGGAGGTGTCCAGCAGCAGCGCCATCCGGGCCTGCCCGAAGAACGGACCCTCGTCGCCCAGGAGCCTGATCATGGCGATCTGTTCACGCCCGCAGACGATGACTGCGAGACGCTCGCCGACAAGCGCGTCATGGATCGGATTTCCACCGCAGCACGTGCGTACGGCCTCAATGAGGGAATGGGCGACGACAAGGACATCGTGCCCGGCTTCTGAACGGCGCGCCATACGCGGGCGCATCTCAGCGTAGATAACGGCCGTAAGCGATTTCGAGGATCTCGACGATGCTCGTTCCCGTCGCCGGTGCATCAGCGCCGGTCAGAGGGAACAAGCAGCATGAAGCCCCACCGCATTCGTCATCAGTTTTTGCTTGGACCCGAGTTGAGCGAGAAGCTGGAGAACCTCAGCCGCAATCCATCGACCACCAAATCGGCCATTGTGGCGCACGCGGTCGAGGCCGTTATCGAGCGGCGTGGGGAGAATGAACTCGACCACCGCTACGGCAAGAGGCTCGACCGTCTTTCCCGTGACCTCGGACATGTCAGGCGCGATGTCGAGATGATCCTGGAGAGCCTGGCGCTCTTCATCCGCTTTTCGATCACGCTTCATGCTCACACGCCGGTGCCGGACAAGGCGACGCAAGCGATTGCCCAGGAGCGCTTCGAGAAGTTCGTCGAACAAGTCGGCCGCCAAATCGCTTCCGGGAAACGGTCACTTGGCACCGACGATCGCAGGGGAGGGGAAGGATGAGTTCTCATCCGGAAGCCGACCATCGCCGCCGCGCCATGCTGCGCACCGCCATGGGTCCGGCGATCACCGAAGCCCTTGCCGATCCGACCGTCATTGAGGTGATGGTCAATCCCGACGGTGCGCTGCGGCTCGACCGGTTGGGTGAAGGCCGGGTCGACACCGGCGTGCACATGCATCCTTCTGAGGCCGAACGCATCATCCGCCTGGTCGCCTCCCACGTGCGCGCCGAGGCGCATGCGGACAATCCGATTGTCAGCGCCGAATTGCCATCGGGCGAGCGCTTCGAGGGTCTGCTGCCGCCTGTCGTGCTGGGGCCATGCTTCGCCATCCGAAAGCCTGCGGCGAAACTCTACACGTTGGCCGACTATGTCGCCGACCGGGTCATGCTGCCGCTGCAGGCCGATGCGCTGAAGAAGGCGGTCCGCGAGCGGCGCAACATCCTGGTCGCCGGCGGCACGTCGTCGGGCAAGACAACACTTGCCAATGCGCTGCTGGCACAAGCCGCCGATTGCGACGAGCGGGTGATCCTGATCGAGGACACGCGCGAACTGCAATGCGCGGCGAAGGATTGCGTTGCCTTGAGGACGAGGCGGGGGTCGGTCACGCTCGCCGATCTCGTGCGCTCGACCCTGCGGCTCAGACCCGACCGCATCATCGTGGGCGAAGTCAGGGGCGCGGAAGCCCTGGACATGCTGAAGGCATGGAACACCGGGCATCCCGGCGGCATCGCAACGGTTCACGCCAATTCGGCGCGCTCCGCTCTCTACCGTATCGAGCAGCTCGCCCAGGAAGCCGTCGTCACCGTTCCCCGCCGCCTCATCGCTGATGCGGTAGATCTGATCGTCTTCATCGCTGGGCGCGGATCCTCGCGCCGCATTGACGCGATCGCTGAGGTCACCGGTCTCGACAGCAGCGGTGATTACGCCGTTACCCCGCTCACGCTTCCGCAACTCCAGCAGTTTTGAAAGGTCACCTCATGCTCAAGAAGCTTCGCTTCCTTTCGTCCACCGCGCTCGCGTTTCTTCTCACCGTCCCGGCCCACGCAGCGGGCTCCGGCATGCCTTGGGAACAGCCGCTGCAGCAGATCCTTGAGTCGGTCCAGGGACCGGTCGCCAAGATCGTCGCGGTGATCATCATCATCACCACCGGCCTGACCCTTGCTTTCGGCGACACGGCAGGCGGTTTTCGCCGGCTGATCCAGATTGTCTTCGGCCTGTCGATCGCCTTCGCGGCATCGAGCTTCTTTCTCTCCTTCTTCTCCTTCGGCGGCGGGGCACTCGTCTGATGGCCACCGGAGAGCAGCATATCGAGGGTTTCGAAGTCCCCGTTCACAGGGCATTGACTGAGCCGATCCTGCTGGGCGGCGCGCCGCGAGCGGTGGCGATCCTCAACGGCACGGTGGCCGCGGCAATAGGCCTTGGCCTGCAGCAGTGGATCGCCGGACTGGCGCTCTGGATCGCCGGCCACACCCTCGCGGTCTTTGCCGCTCGCCGCGATCCGGACTTCGCCAGCGTGCTTGTCCGTCATCTTCGCCTGAAGGGGTGGCTTGCATGCTGAACCTTTCGGAGTATCGCGGCAAAGCCGATCGGCTTGCCGATCATCTGCCCTGGGCCGCTTTGGTCGCGCCCGGCATCGTGCTCAATAAAGACAGTAGCTTCCAGCGAACCTTCCGGTTCCGTGGCCCCGACCTTGAAAGCGCGACCGAAGCCGAGTTGGTCGGCATCTGCGCACGAGCTAACAATGCGCTACGAAGGTTGGGCTCCGGATGGGGGTTGTTTTTCGAGGCCGAGCGCGTTGAAGCGCTGGGCTATCCGAGCTCGGCTTTTCCCGATGCTGCCTCATGGCTGGTCGATGAGGAACGGCGCGCGGCCTTCGAGGGCAAGGTCGCGCACTTCGAGAGTCGCTATCATCTGACCTTGGTCTTCATGCCGGCGCCAGATGGCCAGGCGCGGGCGGAAAGCGCACTGGTCGACTCGCATCACTCGGGAGGGGCTAGAGACTGGCGCCAGGAGCTGGCGTGGTTTCGCGACGAGACCGACCGCGTCCTGGATTTGCTGTCCGGCTTCATGCCGGAAGTGCGCGCCCTCGATGATGCCGAGACGCTAACCTATCTGCACGGCACAATCTCGACCTACCGCCATCCGGTCGCCATGCCGGAAACGCCAATGTATCTCGACGGTGTTCTGGTTGACGCGCCGCTTACCGGCGGCCTGGAGCCGATGCTGGGTGAGCAGCATCTGTGCACCCTCACCGTTCTTGGTTTCCCGAACGTCACCCGGCCAGGGATCCTCGACGCGCTCAACCATCAGGATTTCGCCTACCGCTGGATGACGCGCTTCATCCCGCTCGACAAGACGGAAGCCACAAAGACACTGACCCGGTTGCGCCGTCAGTGGTTTGCCAAGCGCAAATCGGTCGCAGCTATCCTGCGCGAGGTCGTGACCAACGAACCCGTCCCTCTCGTCGATAGTGACGCCGACAACAAGGCGCTCGATGCGGATGCCGCCCTTCAGGCATTGGGCGGCGATCACGTCGGCTTCGGCTATCTCACCACAACGGTGACGGTATGGGACCAGGACCGGCAGGCCGCCGCGGAAAAGCTCCGAGCGGTTGAGCGCATAGTCAATGGGCTCGGCTTCACCACGATCCGTGAAAGCATCAACGCGGTCGAGGCGTGGCTCGGCTCGTTGCCCGGTCATGTCTACGCTAACGTTCGCCAGCCGCTCGTTCACACGCTGAATCTTGCCCATGTCATGCCGCTGTCGTCGGCGTGGGCCGGTCCGGTGGACAACGAGCATCTCGCCAACGTGACTGGGACCGAATCCCCGCCGCTTCTCTTCGCAGAGACCAACGGGTCGACACCGTTTCGGCTTTCCACCCACATCGGCGATGTCGGCCACATGCTGGTCGTTGGGCCGACCGGTGCCGGCAAGTCGGTTCTGCTCGCGCTAGTCGCTCTGCAGTTTCGACGCTATGCCGGGGCGCAGGTCTATGTCTTCGACAAGGGCAATTCGGCTCGTGCGGCAACACTGGCCATGGGCGGAGAACACCACGCGCTGGGCGCGGATGGTGCGCTTGCCTTCCAGCCACTGAGCAATATCGGCGACCAGACTACTCGCAGCTGGGCGGCGGAATGGATCGCCGGCCTCGTTGCCCATGAGAATGTCAGCGTTACGCCGGAGGTAAAGGAGGCGATCTGGTCGGCACTCATCAGCCTTGCGACTGCGCCGGTGCAGGAACGCACGCTGACGGGCCTGTCGGTTCTGCTTCAGTCCAATGGGCTCAAGGCCGCGTTGATGCCCTACACGCTCGACGGTCCCTTCGGCCGGCTGCTCGATGCCGATGAAGATCGGCTGGCTTTGTCGGATGTGCAGTGTTTCGAGACCGAAGAGCTGATGCACAGCCAAGGCGCTGTGCTCCCGGTGCTCACCTATCTGTTCCATCGTCTCGAGGAGCGGTTCGACGGACGGCCGACGCTGCTGATGCTCGACGAGGCGTGGGTCTATCTCGACAACCCTCTCTTTGCCGCCCGCATCCGCGAATGGCTGAAGGTGCTGCGAAAGAAGAACGTCTCCGTCATTTTCGCCACGCAGTCACTTGCAGACATCGCTGCCTCGTCGATCGCGCCGGCAATCATCGAGAGCTGCCCACAGCGCATTTTTCTTCCCAATGACCGTGCCGTGGAACCGCAGGTGCGGGCAGCCTATGAGTGCTTCGGCCTGAACGAGCGGCAAATCGAATTGGTCGCCCGTGCCACACCGAAGCGCCAGTATTATCTGCAGTCGCGCCGCGGCAACCGCCTCTTCGAGCTCGGGCTCGGCCCGATCGCTCTTGCGCTCTGCGGCGCCTCTGATCCGGCCACGCAAGCTTTGATCGACAGCGTCCTGTCAGAGCACGGGCAGGACAGCTTTGCTTCCCGGTTCCTGAGTGCGCGCGGCCTCGATTGGGCTGCCGAGCTTCTCCAGCAATTCCCTCAACCAGACAAGGAGCAATCGTCATGATGCGGCGCCGCCTTCTCACCAGCCTGATCACCGTTTCCCTAATCGCAAAACCGATGGCCGACTACGTCCAGCCGGCCCACGCCCTAATCGTGTTCGATCCGTCGAATTATGCGCAGAACGTGCTGACAGCGGCACGTTCCCTGGAGCAGATAAACAACCAGATCCAGTCGCTTCAGAACCAGGCGACGATGCTGCAGAACATGGCGCGCAACCTTCAGCGCCTGGATTTTTCTTCCGTCGGCCAGCTCACAGGTTCGCTCCAACGGATCGACGGCCTGATGACCCAGGCCAGCGGCCTGAGCTTCGATCTCGACAAGCTTCAGAACCAGTGGCGTGTGCAATATCCGGAAAGCTACGACGCCACAATCGAGGTCAACGATGTGGCGAGCGCCGCGCGCGAGCGCTGGCAAAACGCCATGCAGGCGTTCCGCCAAACCATGAGCGCGCAGTCGCAGATCGTGGAGAACGTGCGGGCCGACGGCGACCTGCTTACCGATCTCATCAACCGCAGTCAGGGCGCGGCAGGTGCCCTTGAGGCAAGCCAGGCCACCAATCAGCTGATCGCGCTTTCGACCAAGCAGCAGATGCAGATCCAGACGCTGCTCGCGACCCAGTTCCGGGCTGAAGCCGAAGATGCTGCCCGCAAGGCGCAGTCTGAGGAAGCCGCCCGCGAGACGACGAAGCGTTTCCTGGGCACCGGTACGGCCTATCCCGGCAACTGATCAGCAGTCTTCAAGACAACGAGGAAGACGGCGACATGAATGACCTCGGCGTCATCGATCGCTTTATGCAGACCTTCATCCGCTATATCGACAGCGGGTTCGGTCTGCTTTCGGGCGACGTCGCCTTTCTCACTACCATCCTGATCGGCATTGACATCACGCTGGCGGGCCTGGTCTGGGCGTTCGGCGGCGAACCCAATATTCTAGGTCGGCTCGTCCGAAAGGTGCTCTATGTCGGCGCCTTCGCATTCATCCTGAACAATTTCAGAAGCCTTGCCGACATTATCTACCGCTCCTTTGCCGGGCTCGGCATCAACGCTTCGTCCGGCAATTTGTCCGCCGACAGTCTCCTGCGGCCAGGCCGCATTGCCGCGGCCGGCTTCGAGGGCGCCTGGCCGCTGCTCAATCAAGCGAGCCGGCTAGTCGGCTTCCCCGAGATCTTTGGCAACGCGCTGACCATCTTCGTGCTGCTTCTCGCCTGGTTCCTGGTCCTCATCGCCTTCTTCATCCTTTCCATCCAGCTTTTCATCACCATCCTGGAGTTCAAACTCACCACATTGGCCGGCTTTGTTCTGGTGCCCTTCGCGCTCTGGAACCGCTCGGCGTTTCTGGCCGAGCGCGTGCTCGGCAATGTGATCTCGTCGGGCATTAAGGTGATGGTGCTTGCCGTCATCGTCGGCATCGGCTCCACGCTCTTCGGCGAGTTCGCTTCCGCCCTGCAAGGCAAGGAGCCGGACTTGGCCGCGGCCATGTCACAGGTACTGGGCGCGTTGGCGCTGCTTGGGCTCGGCATTTTCGGACCGGGAATTGCCTCGGGTCTTGTTTCCGGCGCGCCGCAGCTTGGCGCGGGAGCCGCACTCGGAAC
>NZ_AYVL01000043.1 GCF_000502835.1 Mesorhizobium sp. LSJC280B00 | reverse complement strand
CGGCGCCGTCAGCGCCGTGGCGCGCCGCCCGAGCGCGGTTCCGGAGGCGACCGCCTCGAAGCAGCCGACGGCGCCGCAGAAGCAGCGGTCTCCTTCGCCGGTGATGGTCATGTGGCCGATCTCGGCCGCCAGCCCGCGCCGGCCATGATAGACGTGACCCTCGGCAACGACGCCACCGCCAATGCCAGTCGACACGGTGACGAACACCATCGACCCGGCGCCACGCCCGGCGCCGAAGCGCCATTCGCCGAGTGCTGCGGCATTGGCGTCGTTCTCCAGCCGCACCGGCAGACCGAAATACTTGCCGAGAATGTCGATCAAGGGCACATCGTGCCAGCCAGCCAGTGTCGGCGGTGCGATCACGATCCCGGCCTTGGGGTCGAGCGGCCCCGGTGCGCCGACGCCGATGCCGGCAACCTTGGCCTGTGGGTGCTGTGTCAGAAGGTCCCCGGCCAGCGCGATGATCTGGCCGATCACCGCTTCCGATCCCGCGATCGCCATCGTCGGGGCCGAAACATGGGCGATCACGTGGCCGCCGCTCTCGACCAGCGCGCCGCGCAGCTCCGTTCCGCCGAGATCGAAGGCAAGCGCAACCTTTGTCATCAGGCGGCAATCTCCAGCCCATGCAGCCAGGCCATGCGCTGCGCAAGGTCGGGGTCGCCGAATGCCAGCGATCCGAGCACCACGGTTTCGGCGCCGGCGGCGCGCAGGCGGGGCACCGTTTCGTGGCGGATGCCGCCATCGGCAGCCAAGATGATTTCGTTCTCTCGACCTGCTTTTCGCATCAGCGCCCGTGCCTCGATCAGGCGCGGGCCGGCCTGGTCGGACAGGCTCTGGCCCTTGACGCCGATGGATGTGCCGAGAAGCGTCACGAAAGCCACTTGCGACAGGAAAGGTTTGACCGCGGCCACCGGTGTTTCCAGTCTCAGCACCACCCCGGCCTCGACGCCGAGTGCACGCGCCAGCCGCGCGGCGCGTAGGCCGGCCTCGCCGTTTTCCGCATGGACGCTGACAAGATCGGCGCCGGCCTCGATGAATTGGCGCGTCTGCTCCTCGACGATCTCCGCTTCAACCATCAAATGCACATGGATCGGCTTTGCCGTCAGCATGGCAATCCGCGCCACCAGGTCCGGAAAGAACAGGAAGCCGGGGGTGAAGCGGGCGTCCGCGACGTCGATGTGGTGGAGGTCGACAAACGGATCTATGCGCTTCAGGTCGCGCTCCATATTGGCGAGGTCGGCCGACCACAGCGAAAACTCGCCGAGCAGCCGGTTGCGCGGAAGGGCGGCGATGGCAGCGGGGCCGGACAGGGATTTGGTCGTCATAACGGGACAAGGCTCCGGATGTTGAAGTGAGCGCGAAGGAAGGTCGTGATCTCAGCCTGCAGCTCGGCGAAATGCCTGACGCTGTCGAGCGCCTTGGGAGAGATTTCCGCAAAGGTTGCGCCGGGGATCGCCGTGGCAAGCGTTCGCGCAGCCGGCAGCGGATGCACCGCATCCATGGCGTTGCCAATGACCAGCGTGGGGACGCCAAGGGCAGCGGCGTTGCTTTCAGAAACGCCCGGTCCGTCGGCGGCGATGTCGGCGAGGACCTGCGCGAATGGCGCGGCGTCCGGCCGGTCGAAATAGCCGAATAATGAGGCGAGATTGTCGGGCGCGTGGCGCTGCAGGCGCTCGGCGGTCTCCGATTGCGCGAAGATCGTCCTGGCCTTGTCGGGGCCGTGGTCGAGGATGAGGCCGGCGACCTCGGCGATCGGCCGCAGGTTCACCGGCGCGCTGTCGAAAATCCAGGCCGGGCGTACAAGCAGCAGACCCGCGATGCGGTCCGGGTGGCGACAGGCAAGGCGCAAGGCAATGGCGGCGCCCATGGAAACGCCGCCGGCGACGAAACGGTCGAGACCGGCTTGATCGGCGGCGGCAACAACATCGTCCGCGAACATGCTCAGGGAAAACGGACGGCGGCTGCCCAGTCCGGAGGCGCCGTGCCCGCGGCATTCCAGCGTGATGCGCCGCAAGTCGGCACCGGCCGGGAAAGCCTGGGCGATTTGCGCCTCGCCGCCGCCCAGCCCATGCTGGAAGACGACGGCAAGCCCGTTGCCATTATCAGAAATCCGAAGCGTGGCGTCGTCGCGAAGCAGAGCGGCCAGGCGCGCCATCAGGTCAGCCCCATCAGGAAGCGAGCAACCCCTGGTGCCTCTTCGGCCGAGAGGCCATGCGTGACCAGCGGCCCGTCAAAGCCTGATGACTTCAGCCTGGCGACGAAATCCGGGAAATCGACGACGCCCCTGCCGGCGGTGGCAAAGCGCCCGTCGGCGAAGCGGTCCTTGGCATGCGCCATGGCAACGTGGCCGGCAGTGCGTTCGACGGCGGCGGCCACGATGGCGCTTGCTTCCTCGGGGCTCGCCTGTTCGAACAGGTTGGCCGGATCGAGCACGACGCGCAACCGCTTCGAGCCCATCTCGGCGATGAGGCGCATCGCATCCTGCGCCGAGGTTACGATGTTGGCCTGTTCGGGCTCGATGCCGAGATCGACGCCATGACGCTCGGCGAGTTGAAGCGCCTTTTCGATCTCGGCTGCCATGTCGTCCCATGCCTCACGGTCGGCGTTGTCGGGGTGATACGCCCACTGATCGTCCGCGTTGCGCGTTCCCGTGCACAGGGTGACGAGCGGAACAGCAAGGGACGCCGCGGCCTTGATGACCACGCCAAGCCGGCGCATGCCGTCGTCGCGCACCGCTTTGTCCGAATGGGCCATATTGTAAGTGCCCGACAGCGCCACCAGGGCGACGCCGGAGGCACCGGATGCTGCCGCGATGGCGCTGATGGCACCGTCAGGTACCGCATCCGGCATCGACGGCAGGCCGGCGCAGGCAAGATTGAACTGGGTGACGGCAAATCCCGCGTCGCGCACCGCCGCCAGCACGCCGGCCGGCTCGCTGCCCGGGAAGGTCCTGGCGAACACCCCGACCTGCATCAGACCGCTCCCGTGACGGCAGCGATCTCGACGCGCAGCCCGCTCTCCACCGATTGGGCGATCGCCACCATGGCGCGGATCGAGGCGAGGCCGTCCTCGACATCGGCGCCGCGCAGCGGCGCGCCGTCGAGGACCGTGTTGGCGAGGCCTTCGAGTTGCCGCCTGAAGAAATGGCCATCGGCGCCAAGCGGCTTTCGCGCCGTCGCATCCTTCTCGTGAAAGATGTCGACCTCGCTCGCTCGGAAATACCAGGGATTGAAGGTCTTTGCGATCACGGAGCCGTTCTCGCCATAGAGTTGAAAGCCTTCGTGCCAGTCCATGCGGACGGCGACGGTGAGGTCGAGATGGCCGAGCGCGCCATTGGCGAATTCAGTTTCGACGAACCAGCAATAGGCGCCGAAACGCTCATTGAGGCGGGCGCGCACCGCGACAATCTCGCCGCAGAGGAAGCGTGCTGTATCGACAAGGTGCGAGCCGTGCGCGAGCATGAAATACTGCCTGAGGTCGGCCTTCGGATTGCCGGCCGGCTTCTTTGCCAGCTTGCTGGTGACGGGCAGCGGCTGGACCGCGTCGGTGTTGGTGTAGCGATGCGTGGAATCGCAATACCAGGCCTTCAGCGCCAGGATTTCGCCCATCTCGTCGCGGACGAAATCGCGCGCCGCTTCCAGTGCCGGGTCGAAGCGCTTCATATGTCCGACCTGCAGCACCTTGCCGGAGCGCTTAACCGCATCGGCGAGCGTCTCACCTTCCTCGACCGAGACGCCGATCGGCTTCTCGCACAGCACGTGCTTGCCGGCCTCGAGCGCCTTGATCGACATCGCAACGTGATAGGCGTCCGAGGTCGCAACGATCACCGCTTCCAGCTCAGGGTCGGCGAGCATCTCATCGTAGTCGCCATACATTTTTTCGGGCTCATAAGTCGCGCCCATGCGCGCCAGCAGGTCGGGAGCGGCATCGCAGATCGCATAGAGGTCGGCATTCCTGGCTTTCACGCAGGATTCCAGATGGGCAAATTGCGCGATCGGCCCGCAGCCGAGCACACCGACACGTAGGCGACGGTCTTGCTTGCGGATCATGGTCTCTTCCTCAGGCGCCGTAGCCGCGCATCGTCTGGCGGTTGGTCTTGACCGCGGCCGCCGGATCGGCGGNTCGGCGGCCGCGGTCTCGGATTCCTCTTCCAGCACCAGCCAGCCATTGAAGCGTGGCGCTGCACTGGCGATGTCGATCACCGCCGCGGTATCGCAGACGCCCTTGCCGAGCATCGCCCATGTGCCGCTGGCATCGACATCCTTCAGGTGCACGTAGCGGATGCGGTCGCGATAGGTGGTGAGCGTATCGGCCATGTTCCGATGGCCACGCAAGATGTGGCCGGTATCCGGCACCCAGCCGACGAGCGACGGATCGACCAGCCCAAAGATCCGGTCGTAGTCGGCGCGATCGAAGAGCAGCGTGTTGTGGTGCGAACTCGGATGCACCGCGACCTGGACGCCCGCCTTGCGCCCTAGCTCCCCCGCCTTGTTGTAGACCTCCGCGGCGATGGCAAATTTGTCGTCGCGCGGGCCGTCGGAGACGACTGTCGCCGAGCCCATCGACACCAGCGTGTCCGGAAAGGCAGCAGCGAAGTCGATCCATCGCTTCGCGGTCTCGAGGTCGTTGCCGATCTTCTCCTTGAGCGTGAAGCCGCTCTTGGAACCGAAGGCGAAGGAGACGAGCGTCAGGCCTGACGCCTTGAGCGCGGTCGCGAACTCCGCCGGCTTGTCGGCATATCGGCCGATCATCGTGTCGGTGATCTCGATGCCGGCATAGCCGCCATCGGCGATCGCCTTCAAGAGATCGTCCGGGCCGCCGGCAAAGCCCTCTCCGAGCATTTCCCAGGTAAAGGTCTGGCAACCGACTTTCAGGTCTTTCACTATCGTCCTTTCATTCCTTGATGCCGCCCCGCGTTAGCCTTGCGGTCCTGCCGTTCGTTGAAGGCCTTTATTAGGTCGCCAAAGGTTTCCTTGCCGAAGAAGGCGCTGGCAAGCTGATTTCGGAACGTGATTGCGCCCGCGCCGGTCGAATGCCGAGACCCGTGTCGAGCGCTGCGGCGCCCAGCATGCCGGCGCCGATGAGAAATTGCCGGCGATCGGCGATGGTGACGTGACCCACAGGCTTCGTAGCGGCGGTCGGCCGTTTTTCATGTCAGTCATTTCCTCCCCTGAAGGCTGGGGCCTCCAATGTTGCGCCAGCATTTTTCGCATGTTCTGCAAAAATTTTACGCGCGTCAATATTTAAAGTGCTGTATAGCGGGCTGTGATTGCGGCTCGCCACCGATTCAGCAGGCCCGCCGAAGTGTCATCGCGTTGGGAGGCAGACTCGAAAATGCAAGCAAAACCACAGATTAAGCTCGGTATCGGCATTGTCGGATGCGGCAACATCTCGATGACTTATCTGCGCAACGCGGCGCTCTTCGGCGGCCTCGAGTTGCGTGCATGCGCCGACATTTCCACCGAACTGGCGGCGCTGCGCGGCAGCGAATACGGCATCCGGGCAGTCAGCGTCGACACGCTTCTAGCCGATCCGGACATCGACCTTGTCCTCAACCTGACCGTCCCGGCGGCGCATTTCGACATCTCGTTTTCGGCGCTTTCGGCGGGCAAGCATGTTTTCACCGAAAAGCCGCTGTCAACCTCAGCTAGCCAGGGCCGCCGGCTTGTCGCCGAGGCGGCGAAGCGCAATCTGCTCCTAGGCTCGGCCCCCGACACTTTTCTCGGCGCAGCCGGACGGCGGGCGCGCCGCCTGATGGACGAGGGCGCGATCGGCCGCGCCGTCACCGGCACCGCCTTCATGATGGGGCGCGGCATGGAGCACTGGCATCCCAATCCGCAATTTTACTATCAGCCGGGCGCCGGCCCAATCTTCGACATGGGCCCCTATTACCTGACCATGCTGGTCAACCTGCTTGGGCCGGTGGCACGCGTGATGGCGATGGCGACTCGGGGACAGGAAGTGCGCCTTATCACTGCCGAAGGTCCCTACAGGAACACCAGTTTCAAGGTCGGCACGCCGACCAACATCCTATCGCTGCTGGAGTTCCGATCGGGCGCCACCGTCACCTTCGGAGCCTCCTGGGATGTCTTCAGACACTCCAATCACCCTATCGAACTGCACGGCACGGAAGGCTCACTGCGCCTGCCCGATCCTGACACGTTCGGCGGCACCGTATCGCTTTCGGAACGCGGCGCCGACTGGGCCGACTTCCATAGCGAGAGCGAGCTCTACGGGGGGCGCAACTGGCCTTACGCCGCGCCCGACCGCGCCAACTACCGCATGCTTGGCGTCGCCGATCTGTCGCATGCGCTGACGACGGGCAGAAAACCCCGCGCCTCCGGCGATCTCGCTTTGCATGTGCTGGAGATCATGGAGGCGATCCTCGCTTCGGGAGAAAGCCGCGAGTCCGTCGCCGTCAACGGGGCGGTCGACCAGCCGCCGCTTCTTGGCGAGGACGAGGCGACGAGCCTGCTTGTCTGAGGCGTAGGATCAGTCGATGGCTACGTTGCTTTCATCATTTCTCGATCCGGAAGCCCGGCATGTGCTCGACCTCGGCCGACAGGCTCCTGCGCGGCCGTTCGACGCCGGCACGCCTGAAGAGGCGCGGCGCGCCTATGAGGAGAGCTTTCCCACACTGCAGGGTGAACGCGAGCCGGTCGCCTCACTGAACGAACGCTTCATCGACGGGCCTAGCGGCCCGTTGACGCTCAGGATCTATCACGGGCGACGGGCGGCCTTGGCCAGTGCCCCAGCGTTGCTTTATCTGCATGGCGGCGGCTGGGTGATCGGCAATCTCGATTCCCATGACGAGATCTGCCGCTGGTTTGCCAACATGGCGGCCTGTGTGGTCGTCTGTCCCGACTATCGGCTGGCGCCGGAACACAAATTCCCGGCCGCCATCGAGGATTGTCGCGCAGCATTTGCCTTCATGCAAAGTGCGGCCGACGATCTCGGCATCGACGCGGAGCGGATCGCTGTCGCCGGCGACAGCGCCGGTGGCAATCTCGCTGCGGTGCTGTGCCTGATGGTGCGTGGGAGCAAGAATCCGCCGACCGTGCAATTGCTGTTCTATCCGAACACGGATGCCTCGCAGACAGCGGACAGCTATCGCCGTTTTGCTGAGGGCTATGGTCTCACCGCGGCAACGATGGCCTGGTTCCGCGACCACTATGTCAACCATGCCGGGGATATCGACGACTGGCGCGTGTCGCCGCTGAAGGTCGCCAGCCTGCCGGCGCAGCACCAGCCTTTGTCGCGATCGCCGGTCACGACATTCTCGTTGACGAGGGTGAGGCTTACGCAAAGCGTCTGCAAGATGACGGCGTGCCTGTCGTGCTGAGGCGCTGGCCTGGCCAGATCCACGGCTTTGTCTCGATGGGCCGCCATGGTCCGGCCTCGCGGCAAGCCGTCGGCGCGGCGGTTGCCGCGTGGCGCGGCTTCGATGGAAAGCTCAGGCCGATTGACGCATAACCAGCGTCGCGTCGAGATTGACCTTAGCGGCAACCTCAGCTCCATCCTCGTTCAGCAGGGCCAGCAGCGTCTCGACGCTATATCCCGCCATGGCGGCGAAGTCCTGCGCCATGGTGGTGAGGCCTGGACATGTGTAGCGGCTCAGCGGGTGATCGTCATGAGCTGCGACACGCAGGTCGCAGTCGGCCTTGCGACCGACCTTGAGGCCTTGCGCGTAGGCGGCCGCCATCACGCCGAAGGCGAGACGGTCGTTGTTGCACAGAATGGTCTTGCCCGACATGCCGCCATTGCCGAGCATTTTTTCCATTTGCTCGTAGCCGATCCGTTCGAAATCCCATGTGTACTCGTCGGTGTTGCCGATGACGACAGGCTCATGCCCGAGCCGCTTCATAGAAGCGATATAGCTTTTCAGTCGTTCTGGCGAGTTGTGGTTGACGTGCGGGATATCGAAATAGACCGGGGCGTCGCCGGACCGGCACAGATACTCGACGATGGTCGAGACGCTCTGGGCATTGTTGTTGCCGACGAACGGCGTTCCGCCTTCGAGATAGGTGTCGAAATAGACCACCGGTATGGCCTGCGTCAGCTTCTCCAGCGTGCGGTGGTCCGAGCGCAGGCCGAGCGGCGCGATGAGTGCACCGGAGACCTTCAGCGACAGGATGGTTCGCGTTGCCTCCACTTCGAGCTCGCGCGAGCCGTGCGAGGAGATCACGATCGGCCAGTAGCCTTCGTCGCGCAGCCTTAGTTCGATGCGGCTGACCATCTCCGAATAAAAGGGGTCGGCCACTGTCGGCACCATGATGCCGATGCTGCGGGTCCGCTTGCGGTTCAGGTTGCGTGCAAACAGATTGGGCTGGTAGTCGGACGAGCGCAGCGCCTCTTCGATACGCTGCCGTGTCGCTGGCTTGACGCTGGTCGGATCGTCGAAATATTTCGACAGCGTCGGCCTGGAGACGCCGCAAGAGCGGGCAAAATCATCCATCGTCTTGTGCGTCGTCGGCAATTCAAACGCCTCGCGTTCTGGACATCCAATCACTGGGTTGCCCTAGCGCTGCCCCAGGGTACCCGCATACGCTGCCGTGCAACGGCAAGGCAAAATTTTACAGAGAGCTTCAGCAGTTTCAACGCGTATCGCTGAATTTTTTCACGCGTAAATTTATTAGTTGACGCGAAAAGTACAAGCCATATTGACTCCGAATATCGGTTGCCGCCAGGCAGAATTGCACGCGACTGAGAGGGGTCGTTCGAGTCGGGCCCTGGGGAGAAACGCCGGGAGGTTCCGCGAGGTGAAGAAGCTGGTCTCAGCCGGCGAGATCGAGCTTCGGCGATTGACGCAGCGTCGGCACCGAGATGCTGAGGGCAGCAACAGCGCGCTTTCCAGTCTAGCGCGATATGAAGATCCTTAATGTGCTAAATTTGTCTTCGTACTCCGAAACGTCGGTTGCCAATGGGACACGCTGCCAATTCTGGGCACCACAATCCGGAAGGCACCTACACATAGCGCACTTCGACTCCCAGCTTGTCCAATCGACTGCGAATCCCATAGGGCATAGCGGTGTCGGTGATGATCAGATCGACACGTGACAACGAAAATGCCTTAGATGAGGCGCCAATATCCCATTTGCTTGAATCCGCCACAAGGATCACGCGCCTGGCCATACGAACCAGATTGCGTTTTGTGCGCGCAATGTCTTCTGAGACATCGACGACATCGAATGACTGATCGATCGCATGCGCGCTGAGGAACGCTTGGTGGGCCACAAGCCCGCCCACAGCCCTATCAAAATCCGACACGATCGTGCTGACCGTCGAGGGATAGACCCGACCGCCTATCATATGCACGTCCAGCCCAGGGCGATACATCAGATGCTGTGCAATGTTCATCGCGGTTGTGGCTACTACCACATTGTTGACCGGGGGCATCTGCATTGCGACCTGCAGCAACGTCGAGCCGCTGTCGAACACCACGGACTGGTTGTCTATGATCTGGCGCGCCGCCATCTGCGCGATACGCCGTTTGGCATCGAAATTGCGAGACATCCGCTCTTCGAAGGCCGCCGCGGGCGAATCAGCGGGCAAGGCGATCGCACCGCCATGCGTTTTGATCAACTGCTTTTTTGCATCCAGAATTTCCAGGTCGGACCTGATGGTCACCTCGGAGACGCCGAAGTTTTCCGCCAGTTGGCTGGTACGCGCCTGGCCGGTCCGCTGAAGCGCGAGCATGATCTGATGTCGCCGTTGTTCCGCAAGCATGTGTAACCCCGAATTGCTGTTTGGATAACTGCACGCCAACCTTTCGAAAATCGAATAGGAAACCGGCCTGCGTTTGAGAATTCGAGGGATACCGCCTCACCGCAGCGAATGCTAGCCGTTGCAGTTGCAACCTATATCGAAACGAAAGAAATCGAAATATTGAATATTGTTTTGCTTTCGAGTTAGGGTCCTCAACGTCAGATCAACAATTGCGAAGGGACTGCACTGATATGGGCCTTGGAACTAAAATTCGCTTGTCGCGGCTGTTCTCGCATCGATCTGGGAACCTGTTCGGTGGTGCCGTCGACCATTTCGTAGGGTACGGCAACGTCCGCGAGGGAGGCCTTGCGGATCTGCCCGGCGCGCTCAAGCGGGTGATGGCCGGAGAGCCAGATTACATCAGCATCCAGCCTGGTGCGGCGCGTCATTTGTGGCCGGCTTACGCCGGCAAGGCAGCGCTGGTCATTCAGGCGGGATGCTTTACGCCCGACGATCGGATCAGTCAGTTGATCGCGACGCCCGAAGATGCAGTGCGCTATGGTGCCGATGCGCTGGCGGTCGCCATTCCGGTGCGGGGCGATACCGAGGGTCACTACATTCGTTGGCTTACCGATACGGTCAACGCGGCTGCTCGTTTCGAAATGCCGGTCGTTGCACATGTTTATCCCCGCGACTATTCAAACGGCTGCAATATCGTCTTCACCCCCGACGAAATCGCCTACGCAGTGCGGATTGGTTTTGAGACCGGTGTTGACGTGATCAAGGTCGGATACACCGGGGACTTCGACTCATTCAAGGAAACCGTGGCAACTTGCCCGGTTCCCATCGTTATCGCCGGCGGTCCGAAGACCGAGGATCTTCTGGGCGCTCTCACCCAGACATCTGAAGCCCTGCGCGCCGGTGCGAAGGGTGCCGTCGTGGGGCGCAATCTGTGGGGGCACGGTGACACCACGATGGCAGCGCGTGCATTCAAGTGCGTCATTCACGATGGGATGGCGCCGCAAGACGCTTTGGCGGCTGCGGGCACGTGAGCTGTGACCGGCAATCTGCAGGTTTTGGGCTTCGGAGCCTTGGCGATTGACGACATCATCTATGTCGACAGCCCGCTGGGTGCTGGCAAAGGGAAGGTGACAAATCGCACGAAGGACCACGGCGGCAATGTGGCGACGGCACTCGTTGCTGTCGCCAAGCTGGGGGGGCGTGCCGGTTTCATCGGCTGGCTGAGTGATCAGCCACTTACGGATGTCGGCGCCCACGAGCTTGAACGACACGGCGTCGACATATCTTTCGCGCCACGTCGTTCCGATGCCAAGCCGATCCGGTCGGTTATTACGGTCGCGCCCGATGGTGACAGGTTCATCGCCTATGATGATGATGTGCCGCACGGCACCTCCGATGCGCTGGCCGATAGCGTCCTTGCGCAAGCCCAGGTGCTGCTGATCGACGGTTACGCCACGCACGCCGACATGATCGTTGCTCGTGCCCGTAAGCTGGGTCTGGCGGTGGTGGCCGATATTGAGTGGACTGTCGGACCTGCGACCGAACGATTGATCCGCCTGTCAAATCACCTCGTATTGCCTCTGAAATTTGCCCAAACCTATACTGGCGAGGCCAAGGCGACAGCGATCCTGCGCAAGCTGTGGTCAGATGACCGCTCCGCGGTCGTGTTAACCGAAGGCGATCGAGGAGCCTATATCCGGCAAAAGGACGATGTCGTTTTGTGGCACGTTCCGGCCTACAAGGTCAGGGCAGTGGACACGACCGGCGCGGGGGATTGTTTTCATGGCGCCTATGCCTTCGCCCTTACGCAGGGAAAGCAGCCTGTCGCCTGCGCTGTTTATGCAACTGCCGCGGCCGCGATCTCAGTGACGGGCCGGGGTGGCCGCATGGCTCTGCCGGATCACAACGCCTGTGTCGCGTGGATGGCGAAAGAAAATGCACCTGTGCCCATACCGATTACGTCGCCAGACTGAGAATTCATCACTCGGATATTGCCGCTGCTGGTGGGACGTCCGAGGCGCGCGGTTAACCGCGCAGATAGCAATGCCGGTTCGATCTGCAGTCGCGCCGCGCGGAGGCTATTCGATGTTTAGGTAGCGCTGACAATAGGGAGGATGTGACGTGGCTGTTGTTGTGTTGGACAAAATTTGCAAGACCTACGGGACGAAATTCCAAGCCATCAAGGATCTTAGCCTGACGATAAACGACGGCGAGTTCCTCATTCTCGTTGGCCCTTCGGGATGCGGAAAATCGACAGCCTTGCGCATGATCGCGGGGCTGGAGGAGATCAGCAGCGGAACCCTGACCATTGGTGGAGAGAATGTTGAGGACTTGGCGCCGAAGGACCGGGATATTGCGATGGTCTTTCAGAACTATGCCCTTTATCCGCATATGACAGTGTTCGACAACATAGGCTTTTCGATGAAGCTTGCGGGGAAGAGCAAGGCCGAGCGCACGAAGCGCGTCCATGAAATAGCAAAGACCCTGCAGCTGCACACGCTGCTCGACAGTAAGCCGGCCGCGCTGTCTGGCGGACAACGCCAGAGGGTCGCCATGGGGCGCGCGATGGTGCGCGAACCGGCAGCCTTTCTCATGGATGAACCCTTGTCAAACCTCGATGCCAAGCTGCGCGTGCAAATGCGCGCGGAAATTGTCAGCCTGCAAAGACAGCTGGGGGTGACCACGATTTATGTAACACACGATCAGACCGAAGCCTTGACCATGGGCGACCGGGTTGCGGTCTTGAAAGGCGGTGTCCTTCAGCAGGTCGACACGCCAAAGACGCTGTATCATCGACCAGTCAATGCCTTCGTCGCGGGTTTCATCGGCTCGCCGTCGATGAACCTGTTCGAAGGCCGTTTGCACAATGGCAGGATCAACCTGCCGACCTTTTCGATACCGGTGCCGACGAGTGCGTTTGAGCGCTCTCCTGGTCTGAGCGCCTTCGAAGGCAAGACGCTCATTTTCGGCATACGCCCCGAGGATCTTTACGACAGCAGTCTGGAATCGGGATCGCGACATGCCACTCTACCGGCCATCGTGAAGACGACAGAGGAATTGGGATCCGAGCTTATCGTTCATTTGAAGGTCGACGCGGTTCGAATCGATTCTGGCGACCCAGATGCTGTTGAAGATCTAAGCGGCGCAGCAAACGCCGTAGCGAGGTTTGAAGCCGTCAGCGCGGTCCGGCCGGGCGCGTTGATTGATCTGGCGATCGATGCGGCCAAGTTGCACTTCTTCGATCCCCAGACGCACCTCACAATCTAGCGTGGTCCGCGATGGTTGACCCGGCTAAAGGGACGGAGGCGCAAATGTCGCTTCCGTCTTCTGGTCCATTTGCGTAGGTGACGGTAGACGCTGGCTTCGCTCTCCTGGGCAATCCGACCAGTTCTCGCTCGCCCATCACAGCTCGGGCCGTCTTCGTTGGCAATTGGTGAGACTTTGCTCGACATCGGTTCAGCGCGCGACAGCCGATTTTTCCACCGGAGGTGGAGATCGTCTTGTGCCCGGCGGCACCCTGTCATCGACAACCAAAACGATCGCCTGAACGCCTCTGAATTGCGACGTCTACGCGAGCGCGCGACCCCACCGAATGGCGTTTTTTCTCTTCGAATATACGACTTTCATTTGTTTTCTTTTTAGGGGAGTGGCTTTCATTTGTTTACGAAAATAGAGAAAGAAAGCGGCACAAGCAATGTGCACAAGGGAAAAACTACCCCCAGAGAACTTAAGAAAACCATATACCAATCAATGGCTTACATTCAGTCATAACGTCCCGGCATCCTACCCATTTTTCACGATTGCAGTTCTTGATTGACACAAAGACCCGGAAAAGAACCTAGTTTGATCGCGATCGGGAGGATCGAGCCAAACGTCGCTCCTAGGAGGAAAACATGAACGTCAGAAGATATATTGCTGCGGCCACGTCCGCTGTGGCTGTCTGGGCACTGTCTGCTACCTGCGCCTTTGCTGAGACCAATCTCGAATTCATCCAATGGTGGGAGCCGGAAATGCCCGCCGGTGCTCTGCGTAGCATCATGGACGACTTCGAAGCCAAAAACCCTGGTATCAAGGTGACGCTCGTCAGCGGTCCCTATTCCGCCACCCATGATCAGATCGTAGTCGGCGCCGCGTCGGGGACGCTCAGCGACGTCGTCGGCCTGGACGGAGCATGGGTCAATGGCCTTGCAAAGCAGGGCGCAATCGCTTCCATGGACAGCCTGATGGCTGACGCCAAATATGATCAGAGCCAGATCGCTGACATCATCAAGGTCAACGGCCAAAGCGTCATGTTCCCGCTCGCCTCGTTCGTATACCCGGTCTTCGTCAACCTCGATCTGGCCAAGGCTGCTGGTGTCGACAAGATGCCGGCCAACCGCACAGAATTCGCCGCTGCCGCGAAGAAGATGACCAATGCGGACAAGAACGAGTACGGGTGGGTGCTGCCGCTATCGCTGCAAAACCCCGGCGGCATCCAGAACGACGTGATGTCTTGGGTCTGGGCTTCCGGAGCATCGATGCTCAAGGACGGCAAGCCTGACGTGGAAAATGAGGCCGTGGTCGGTACACTCGAATACGTCAAGTCGCTACAGGACGCCGGCGTCATATCGCCAGGCATCTTTGCCAAGAAGGAACAGGACAAGGTCGAAGAGTTCGTCAACGGCCGTGTCGGAATGATGATCGACTCGCTGGCTCATATCAATCTTATCCGCCAGCGTAACCCCAATCTCAAGTTCGGTATCTCTGCGCTTCCTGCGGTCGACGGCTATACGGGTAAGCGCGGACTGCCCTATGCCTCTTGGGGCATCGGCATTAGCAACAGCACCGAGCATAAGGCAGAAGCCTGGAAGCTTGTTGAATATCTGATGAGCCCGGAAGTGAACGGCCGCCTGGTATCGCTCGCAAATGCCTTTCCGGGCAACGTGCAAGCGAAGCCTGACTTCTCGAAATCGGACCCGCTGTTCGAGGAAGCCTTCAAGATCTTCCAAAGCGGTCACTTGGCCAATGAATTCGTGGGCTTGCCGGTGGCCGAAGACCTGATGCGCGACATGAACGTCGAAGTGCAAAAGATGTTCGACGGCCAGCAAACCGCAAAGGAGGCCGCTGCCAACACGCAAAAGCAGTGGTTGGTTGACTTCGCCAAGTAGGCGCCGCTTCAGACAATTCGGCAGCGCGATAAGATCTATCGCGCTGCCGCTGCATCGGAACCGGACCATACGGTCGATGACCAAGCGGATTGTACCTCATGAGCCTCGCCAACGAAGGTTTGATCGTCGCGCGAACGAAAATGCGCAAGCGTGGCATGCTTTCTTACAAGACGAGAAAGCGGCTCACTCCGCTGTTTTATGTGGCACCCGCCACGTTTTTGTTTTGTCTACTAATGCTGTTTCCCATGATCACGGTCCTGCGCTATTCGCTGATGGACGGCGCAATCATGAAAAAGGACGCTGCTTTCATAGGGTTGCAGAACTACGAGACGATCTTCACAGATCCAGTCTTCTGGCAGTCGGTCGGGCAGACCCTCTATTTCACGGTGATGAGCGTCATTTTCCACCTTCTAATCGGCCTGGCCTTCGCCCTGTTGCTGAACACCCAACGCGTCCATCCGATGATTAGAAGCATCCTGCGTGTTCTCTACATATTGCCCTGGCTCTTTACGGCAGTGATCATCGCAATCATCTGGCGGCTGCTTTTGGATCCCAATGGCGTGGTCAACAGCATTCTGATGACGCTCCATATCGTCAACTCCAAGGTCGAGTGGTTCTCCTCGACGAAAACCGCGATCCATGCGTTGACGTTTGCGAACATCTGGGCGGGATACCCCCTATATATGGTCAGCTTGCTCGCCGGTCTCCAGGGCATCCCCAAGGACCTTTACGAAGCCGCCGGCATCGATGGCGCCAATGAGTTCCAAAAGTTTCGGTACATTACGATCCCGCAGCTGATGCCAATCATCATCAGCATCGCCCTGCTGGATTTTATCTGGACGATGCAAGTCTTCCCCCTGGTCTGGATGACGACGGGCGGTGGACCGATCCATTCGACCGAGGTGCTGAGCACGTATACCTATAAGCTTGCGTTTTCGAGTTACGAATTTTCACAGGCTTCGGCGAGCGCGATCTTCATCTTGATCATCTCGATGGGCGCGACTTACTTCTACATCAAACACCAGAAGGCCAGGTGACCGGCAATGGCAAAGCGCTCCTTCAAAAGCACCGTTTTGCCGACCGTACTGACATATCTCGGGCTCGCGGCCGGTCTGGTCTTTGCAGGCTTTCCAATCCTGTGGATGTTTTTCACTTCGTTGAAATCGAACACCGAGATCTTTGCCCTGCCGCCGAAACTGCTGCCCGACCATTTCACGAACGTAGCCTATCTTTCGATCTTCAATGATCCGACCAAGGTGCGCTTCTTTCTCAACAGCTACCTGGTCGCGGGAGTGGTAACCCTTCTGACGTTGCTGATTGCCATTCTGACGGCCTATGGCTTCAGCCGCTATTCATTCCGGCTTAAGAATACCCTTAACGTCTTCATCATCAGCACACAGACCGTACCGCCGATCACGCTTCTGATCCCCTATTTCGGCATGGTCGTCGCCTTCGGCATTTTCAACACCTATTTCGCGCTGATTCTAACCTACATGGTATTCACCCTGCCTTACGCAATCCTTCTGATGACCGGCTATCTCAATACCCTGCCAAAGGAACTCGATGAGGCAGTGCTGGTCGATGGGGGGTCAAGTTGGACAGCGCTGTGGCGTGTGATTATCCCTCTTTCAGTCCCCGGCGTCGTCGCGACCGCGGTCTATACGTTTCTGTTGGCGTGGAACGAGTTCCTTTTTGCGCTCACTTTGACGAAGTCGACGGACATGCGGACCGTTCCGATCGGTATCGAGTTGCTTATGGGCCAACATGCGTTCGAATGGAACGAGATGATGGCGATGAGCGTGCTGGGATCACTCCCGCTTCTGATCCTGTATCTGATTGCACAACGTTACTTCCTCGCGGGCCTGGCCGCCGGGTCGGTGAAGAGCTGAGCAAACTGACTGCCAGTTCGCTGTTCGCTGCTGAACACATCAACCCATTCCGGCCCCGAAAGTCCGGTCTTTGACAGCGCCAGCGCTATGCCAAATCCTACACGTCGAGGGTCGTGCAGGCCGAAGGCGGCGACAGGACGCCGTTGCACAGCCCGATCGCGCTCGACATCTCTCCCGCGGTTGCCACCTGTTTCGCCCGGATGGCCCGGCGCTGACGCCGCTGCCTGAGTGGCGCACTCGGAAGTTGAATCCGACTGCTGACCAAGCCGGCTTCTAGCCTGGCCTCGGCATCCCCTGCCTTGTGGATTTCGCCATCTGATGCCGCGATAGCTCGACACCGGTTTGCTGCAATGCAGCACATCGAAACCCGCGGCACACCATTTTCAAACTTGACGCGTGTCAAATTTTTCTCAAACATGCGGAAACGCTGACAAGGCATCGATCAGCGCGGCTGGAAGTGACGAAAGCCGGCGTCGGCGGTCCTGTGACGCGGACATACGGGCCGCTCTATGGCGATGCCTTCTCCAATGAGCTCGAAAGCTTCCATCGCCACATCATGGACGGCACCAAACCTCTGACCGATCTCGCGGACTCTCGTCGCGACTTGGCGCTGATGGCGGAGATCATTGATCGCATGAAACAGACTACGGGGATTATGCGCTGAAGCTGCCCTTTTAGGGTAGATCCTACGAGGAGATTGCATTGGCTCCCGGCTGGCGGGTCTACGCTTTCCGGCTCGCGGTCTATCCGCCAACCATCAGCTTGACGACTTCGTCATGGTTGGTTTCCGATATCTTGCGCTCGCCGGCCTGGACGCCGCGCCGCAGCACGATGATGCGGTCGGACACGGCGAAAATATCCAGCAAATTGTGCGAGATGAAGATTACGCCCCTGCCTTGGGCCTTGAGTTGGTGGATGAGCGAAATGACCTTGCGCTGTTCGGGCACGCCGAGGGCCGCGGTCGGTTCGTCCATGATCAGGATCTGCGCGTCCCAATAGACGGCCCGGCCGATGGCAACAGCCTGCCGTTGACCGCCGGAGAAATTGCTGACCGGGGCATCGAGCCGGCTGACATGGAAGTCCAATCGCCCCATGGTCTTCTTGGCGGCGACGGCCATGGCCTTGCGATCGAGCACCGGCAAGAAACCGAAGGCCTTGCGCATGGGTTCACGGCCAAGGAAGATATTGGCGCCGATGGACAAATTGTCGGCGAGAGCGAGATCCTGATAGATGGTTTCGATGCCTTTTTCGCGCGCCTCATGCGGCGTCGCAAATGTCACCGGCTGACCCCTCAGCAGAATTTCACCGCCCGTCGGCTGAAAGACGCCCGATATCGCCTTGATCAGCGTGGTCTTGCCGGCGCCGTTGTCGCCCGCCAGGGCCACCACTTCGCCCGGCCGCACGACCATGGAGAAATCGTTGAGCGCCCGGACGGCGCCGAAGTGCTTGGAAAGATTCCGGACTTCCAGGAGGGGGGTGGTCTGGCCTGGGCTATTCATCCTGACGGGCTCCACTGAACCGGCGCTGCGCCTGGTCGATGAGAACGGAAATGATGATGACGACGCCGACGGCGATGAACTGCCAGAACGGCTCGACATTGACGAAAACCAGCCCGTACTGAATGACCGCGATCACCAGCGCACCGGCGACCGTCCCGAAGATCGTGCCCGATCCACCGAACAGGCTGGCGCCGCCGATCACGACGGCTGCGACGCTGTCGAGCAGCAACGGCTCGCCGGCCTGGGCCGCGCCCGCGGTGAAGCGCGCTGCATAGAGGGCGCCACCGAGGCCTGCGCACATCGCCGAAAGCACATAGAGGCGCAGGATATGGCCTCTGATGTCGATGCCGGCACGACGAGCCGCCTGCACATTGGCGCCGATGGCGTAGTTATGCTGGCCGAACCGGGTCTGGCTCAGGATGTAGTGCATCGCGACGACGAAAACGGCTGCAATGATGACGAGATAAGGCACACCGTAGAACCTGCCGTTGCCGAGCAGCGCGAACCAGGAATTCTGGACCGGTACCGTCGTGCCGCCGGCGAGCAGGAAAGCAGCGCCGCGCGCCACGCCAAACATGCCAAGCGTGCCGATGAAGGGCGGAATTCTGAGGCGCGAGATCAGCAAGCCGTTGATCATGCCAGGGACTCCCGCGACGATCACGGCCGCCAGAATGCCCACCATCATGGCCAGAGGCACCGGCATGGCGGCGCCAGCCAGATTCGTGGCATGGGCCGCAACAACAGCAGCAAGGCCCATGATGAAGCCCAGCGAGAGGTCGATGCCTCCCGAAATGATGACGAATGTCTGTCCGGTCGCAAGCAGCAACGGCGCCACGGCAAATATCGCAATGGATTGCACGTTGAACGGATTGAGCACGAAGGTCGCGCCGAAGGAGGCCCTCGACCAAACCTCGAAACAGATGATCAGGCCGGCGAGAAACAGCCAGGCGCGCCCTTCGGCGATGCGTCCGAGCCAGGTCCTGGCCGGATCACCATGGTCGGCCTGAGGGGCGACATGGGTTTCGCTCTGCTCGGTTGGTGATGTTGAAGTCATTGACACATCCGATCCGCAGCGCGGCCTCCGTCAACAGGGTCCCAGAGACCCGGCGCTGGTCTCCTCCCGGCAAGCCGGAAGGGGACCAAGCTGGTTGGAATCATTCGGAATAGAGGTACCTCATTCGGAATAGAGGTACTTCGAGATGTTCGGGCCCGCGATGTTTGACTTGTCCATGATCGTAAAGCCGGTGCCGATCGCAACCGGGATCGACTGGCCGGTCAGGTGGGCATAGGCAGAAACGACACCAAAATAGCCGATCTCGGCCGGATGCTGGGCAATCGCAACGTCCACCAAGCCGGTGTTGATGTTGTCGACGATGCTGACCGGTGCGTCGAACGCGACGACCTTGATGGTCCCGCTTTGCCCTGCCTGCTTGACGCCGTTCGCCGCGCCGATCGCCGAGAACAGATTTGCACCGAACACACCAACGAGATCGGAGTTGCGCGCGAACGTCGCTTGGAGCTGCGAGGCAGCCTTGTTGGCGTCGTCGTCGTTGAACTGCGTCTCGAGCACGGTGATGTCCGGATGCTTCGCCATCTCCTTCTTGAAGCCCTCTTCACGCTGATCGGTGGTCGAAATGCCGGGCTTAACGTTGGAAACATAGACCTTGCCTTTGCCGCCTATGGCCTTGACCAATGCCCGCGCGGCGATCTCGCCGCCCAGAATGTTGTCCGAAGCAATATAGGACAGCGGGAAATCCGCCTCACCGGCACCGGTCTGGTAGACGCCGCTGCCGATGAAAGTGTCGACGGTGATCACCGGGATGCCGGCATCATTGGCCTTGCGGAGCGGCTCGACCAATTGAACCTTGTCGGTTGGCGCGATCAGGATCGCGTCTGGCTTCTTGGCGATGACCGCGTCAAGCACGGGGACTTGCGTTACCGGATTGAAATCCGAAGCGCCCTGGAACACCAGGGTCACGCCAAGGGCATCGGCCGCCGCCTGAGCGCCTTTGCGCATGGTGATGTAGAAGCCGTCGGTGGTAAGGCCCGGAACGAGAGCAATGGTGAACTTCTTGTCCTGCGCCAAAGCGGGCGTGATCAGCGCCGTTGCGCAGATGGCGAGAGCCGCCAGGGCGGCAACAATCTTCTTCATAACATCCTCCTCATAATGTTGGCAGATTTGCCGTTGCGATTGATATCGGGAATGGCCGTCAATCTGTTCAGGCTACGAATCGTAAATGCGCTGACGGCCGGAAAACGGGTTTCGCCTGCTTGCTGTTACGGGCAGCTCCTCCCAGGCGCCCAGTCATTAGATCAGCCAGTCGAAACCGACCAGCCCTGCTGCCCGCAGTCCCGTTTCCTCGCATCCGCAAGGTCCAGAGAACTGCGCCGCTCGGCGCGCATGCGCGCCTAGCGGCAGGTTGTAACACTTTGCTGAAAGAAATTGCAACCGGTACTTCCCTGGCCGGAACGCTTTTCAAACCGGACAACATCTGTCTGCTCCGCAGGGCCCGCACGGCTATTGCCCCCAAGTCCCTGACGAGACAACAGGTGATTTCGGGGCCCCAGGCTCCCGGACCGCGTGGCGTCGATCGGTTCAGGATTGATCAGGCGCGCCGATGTCGCGCATCATGGTGTCCGCCTTCTATCGAGGCACGAGAGCCACGAGGATGGCTTGCGCCGTTTTCGTGTCCGTTATCAGGGCATTGATGAGTCTCGCGCGGACGGCACCGATGATGGCCGTCGCCTTCTCCGGCGAGGCGGCAACGCCGATGACCAAGGGGACGGTTCGAAGCTGGGCCGGCGACATTGCGATCATCCGGCCCTCCCCTTCCCACGGGATAAGGGTGCCTTCGGCGTCGAAGTAATGGCGGATGACGTCTCCAGCCGCATGAAACAGGGCCTGTTCGCTCAGTGTGGCCGCGCTCGCCTCGGGCGGATTGATGGCATGGGGCAGGCCGATGCCGACGATCGCAACGTCGGTCCGGTCCCAAAGCGCGACGCTGTCGCGGATGGCCGCATCGCCAAGGAAGACCTGACGCAATTCGGTGGACGGCAGATAGGGCGCATGGATGAAATGCGGCGTCCCGCCGAACTCTTCGGCGGCCAGCCGTACAAACTCGTTGATCTGGAAATGCGCCGCCTGCTGCTGCATGCCGCCGGTGGCAGCGACGGTAAGGACCCCGGGAATGCGCGGCAGGCCTGCCCGGATCACCTCGCGGATGGCTCGCCCCCAGCCGACGGCAACCACCGAGCCGGCCGTCAGTTCCGCTTGCTTGAGCAAGGCGCCGAGCGGTGCGGCGAGCGCCGTCAGCGCTCCGGCTGCCGGCGTTTCGACAACCGCGGCGTCGCGCAGCCCCAACCCGTCAATCAACTGCCTGGTGATGTCCTCGGGCGTCACAAGATCGAGAACCTCGATCCGCACGATGCCCTCTGCTCTCGCCCGCTGCAGCAAACGCGATATGGTGGCGGTGGAGACACCGAGCCGGCGCGCAATGTCGACCTGCGACATCTCCGCCTCGTAGTGCATTTTGGCGACCGTATGCAGCATCGTCCGCGATGCGGCCGCATCTTGTGTGGGAGGGACAGACAGCTTGCAATTCCTTTCAGCAATGTGTTACAGACCCATCAACCGATGGGAGTTATCGCGCAAATCCGGCAGACTCGCAACTTGGGTTCGTTTCCACCGAACGTTGCTGCCAAGCCAGATTTCTCGGTTCGATAGCGCATCAAAGCGGCAAACCTTCCTGCCGGCAGGCAGGTAAAAACTGAACATTTCTTGTTCCACGGATCTGCGCCCTGGTGAATGGGCGCCAACATCGGACAAAAGACCATGACAAAGATGACGACGGCGGAGTTACGCGGCTATCAGCAGATATGCGGCAAGGACGGGGCCATGATGGCCATCGCCTGTGACCAGCGCGGCGGCATGCGGACCTTGCTGGCGTCGGACCCTGCCGAACAGGCCAAAATCACCAACGACATGCTCGGCGACACCAAGGAGGACATCACGCGATACCTCGCCAGTCAGGCATCCTGCGTGCTGCTCGACCCGCTCTGCGCGGTGCCGCGGGTTGTCGATGAAGGGGTGCTGAACCGGGATACGGCTCTGCTCATCGGCCTCGATGCCTCGGGCTTCGACGTCTCGCCCGCCGGCTACCGGCTGTCGCGCCTCGTTCCCGACATCGACGCGCGCCGCGTCCGCGAACTCGGTGGCACCGGCGGCAAGATCATGGTCTATCTCAGGGCCGACAGACCGGAGGCGAACGAGTATAACGTCGCCATTCTGCGCCAGTGCATCGCCGACTTCGGGCAAGAGGACCTGCTGCTCATCGTCGAATTCCTGACCTATCAACTCGAAGGCGAAAGCCTTGAAGACTATACGGCCAAGATCCCCTGGCTTGTCGAAGAGGGCACTCGGATTTCGCTGGAATGCGGGGCAAAGGTGCTCAAGCTTCCTTATCCCGGAACGCCGGAAGCCTGCGCCAGGATCAGCAGCATGGCTGGCGAGGTGCCATGGGCGGTCCTCTCCGCCGGCGTCAACCACGCAACGTTCCTGGGCCAGGTCGAGATCGCGATGAAGAACGGCGCGTCAGGCGTGATCGCCGGCCGGTCGCTGTGGAAGGACTGCATCTCGCTGGACCGTGACATTCAGCGGGAAAGGCTTAAGACCATCGCAGTGTCGAGATTGCACGAGCTTCAGGCCGTGATCGGAAACTACCGGCAGAAAGCCGCTTAGTCATTCGCCGTTCACACCGGGCACACACGGGACGTCATGCCTCATAGTTCGATGGCCATCGGGATCGATATCGGCGGCACCAATCTGCGCGCCGCCCGCATTTCCGGCACAGGCGAAATCCTTGACCGCATGTCCGAAAAGAGCGCGCCGGACCCGGCGCTCATGCTCTCCCGGATCGCCGAGATGGTGCGCCGGCTCGATTCTCCGGAGGTTGCCGCCATCGGCATCGGCGTCCCGGGACGCGTCGATGCGCGGCGTCGCGCCGTCTTGTCCGGAGGCTATGTCAACCTCGCCTCGGTCTCCCCGGCGCAACGGCTGGAAAACCTGGCGGGCAAGCCCGTCGTGATCGACAATGATTGCAACATGGCACTGGTCGCCGAGATGGCTCGAGGCGCCGCCATGGGTCACGAAAACATCGTCATGTTCACCATCGGGACCGGCATTGGTGGTGCCGTGGCTCAAGACCGGCAGATCGTCCGCGGCAAGGGGACGGCGGGGCAGCTCGGCCATATCACTGTCGACATATCAGGCGAAGCCTGCGTCTGCGGCCGGCGCGGCTGCGTTGAAACCACCAGCTCCGGTACAGCACTTGGCCGTCACATCTCACGCGCAGGCCTCGGTCCGGATATCTCGGTCGATCAGCTTTTCGCCCGGGATGCGAGCGGCGACACGCCGGTGCGCGGGATACTGGAAGCCTGGGCCAGACCGTTGCGTGCGGCAATCGATACAGCGGTGGCGATGTTCGCCCCCGATCTGGTGCTGCTCGGCGGCGGACTTGGCCAGGCGGCCCATCAGGCGCTTGCCAAGGCTCCGGCCTTGGCTCCCTGGTACCAATGCCCTGTTGAACCGGCGCAACTCGGCGACGACGCCGGCGTCATCGGCGCCGGTCTGCAAGCGCTGGCAGGGCAGGCGGCGGTTACGGCCTCGCCGGTGACCTCGCCATCCGCTGGACTCAACCCGGGCCGGCGTGCCGTGCCCGGCCAGCGCGCCGTGCTCGTCAACGGCATCCCCGCCAGCGGCAAAAGCACGGTCTCGCGCGGTATCGCCGACCGCCTAGGGTGGCCATTGCTTACGCTCGATACCATTAAGAACCCGTTCCTCGAAGTGCTCGGCGGCGGCGATCGTGAATTCAACCGCTCGCTCGGTCGCGCCAGTGATGAAGCCATCTGGTCGGTCGTCGGCGAAGCTCCCGCGGGCACAACAGTTGTCGTCGATGCCTGGTTCGGCTTCCAGCCGCGCCAGGTGCTCGAGGATCACCTGCGAAGGGCTGGTGTCGAGCGGACCGCCGAAATCTGGTGTCATGCACCCGGCGAGGTTCTTGCCGAGCGCTATCGCGCACGGCTCGACCAGCGTCCCGCTGGCCACCCCGGGGCGGCCTATGTCCCCGAGCTGATCGAGCTGGCCAAGCGCGCCGAGCCGCTGCGGCGTGGACCGCTCTTTGATGTCGATACGACAAAACCAATCGCTTTCGATGCCATCACGCAATGGCTGCGGGCGACGATTGACACATAGGCAGGCGAAGCTTGCGCGCCTGAAATGATGATCCGCGCGCGACTTATCCGCGGCGTGATTCACTCGTGCTCTTGATTTTGATGCCGGGAGCGGAAGCTCGCGCTGGATCGAGGTGACATGGATGACCACGCCCGAGCCTTGCTCCATCATC
>NZ_AYVL01000042.1 GCF_000502835.1 Mesorhizobium sp. LSJC280B00 | reverse complement strand
CGGCTTCTGGCCGGCCAATGCCACCGGCGACGATATCAGGCTGTTCACGGATGAGGGGCGATCGCAGGAGCTGGCGACCTTCTTCACGCTGCGCCAACAACTGACCAAGCGCGACGGCAAGGCCAATGTCGCATTGTCGGATTTCGTCGCGCCGGTGGACAGCGGCAAGCCCGACTACATCGGCGGCTTCATCGTCACGGCCGGCATCGAGGAGGTGGCGATCGCCGAACGATTTGAGAGGGCCAATGACGACTATTCGTCGATCATAGTCAAGGCGCTGGCCGACCGCGTCGCTGAGGCCTTCGCCGAGCGCATGCACGAGAAGGTGCGCAAGGAGTTCTGGGGCTATGCGGTCGACGAAAAGCTGGCGCCGGACGAGCTGATCGGCGAGCCCTATCGCGGCATCCGCCCGGCGCCCGGTTATCCCGCCCAGCCCGACCACACCGAGAAGGCCACACTGTTCCGGCTGCTCGACAGCGAGCGCAATGCCGGGGTGAGCCTGACCGAAAGCTATGCGATGTGGCCCGGCTCGTCTGTGTCGGGGATCTATCTGTCGCATACCGAAAGCTATTATTTCGGCGTCGCCAAGGTCGAACGCGACCAGGTTGAGGACTATGCACGCCGCAAGGACATGCCGCTCGCGGAAGTGGAGCGCTGGCTCGGACCCATTCTCAACTATGTGCCAGCGCACTATGCCGAGGCTGCGGAGTAGTGGCGGCAAGCTCTGCCGTCTTACGCTCCGAGCCGCAACTGCCGTTTCTGTATCATGGAAATGAGGTCCCGGATAAACGCTCAGGTCATAGGAATGTCAGCTGAGGCACAATTTCCATTCACGCGTTTCCGGCCGCCTCGGCGATGGCCATATCCCTCGCGCGCAGGAAGACGCTCTCCATCCGCCAGTGCTCGTTGGTGTAGCGGGGGTCGTGTGCCCATTCGTCCCAGCCATGATTGCGGCGGAATTCGCCGAGCAGGCCGGAAGCCAGGATCTCGTCCTTGTCGACTGGAGTGGCGTTTTCACAATCGGGCGCGACGTAGATCGCGTCTTCCCGGCAGTAGAGCTCGCACATGAAGCAGGTCTGGCAGTCCTCCTGCCGGGCGATGTGCGGCACATTGCTAGACGATTTCGAGCACGTTGGTCGGGCATACTTCGACGCAGGCGTTGCAACCCGTGCAACGCTCGGCGATGACGAGTTCGATCATGATGCGAGTTCCAATGTGGCCGTAATCTGATCTCGTCCAGACCTTGTCCAGGCGGTTCCGTCGCAAACTCCAGCTGAGGTCGCAAGGGCAGGTTGAGCGTCACGCGGCGCTCATGCGGCGAGCATTTCGAACTGCTTGGCAATGGAGGGCGTGGGATTGTAGGCAAACCTGGCCTGTCGTTTGCGCATCATATGAACCATCTCGATGCCCGAGAGGATAGTTTCGGCGGTTGTGGTTGACTCGCCGAGCATGGACCGGACGCGGCGCTTGATGCACCTATGATCCTGTTCGACGCGGTTGTTGAAATACTGGCTCTTGCGGATTCTGATCGGCTTCAGTGCTCGTCGCGNCCGCAGGCGATTTTCAAGATCGCAAGATTGGATGGCCTCGTGATTGGTCTGGCTGCCGTCGATGGCGATACGTTCCGGCCTGCCATGGCGCTGCAGGGCCGTAAGAAGCGTTTGGCCGCCGGCAGGTCACGGTTTTCGCTGAAAAAGAATTCGACCGTATCGCCCACGCTGTCGACGGCGCGGTAGAGATACATCCAGCGACCGCGCACCCGGACATAAGTTTCATCAACGTGCCACTTGCCGGTGACCGGACGTTTTCTCCGGTTGAAGCGTTCAAGCAGCAGAGGCGAAAAATGCACGACCCAGCGGTGGACAGTGGAATGGTCGACGTGAATGCCGCGCTCGGCCATCATCTCTTCCAGATCGCGCAGGCTGAGATTGTAGGCAAGATACCAGCGAACTCACAGTAGGATCACGGATCGATCAAAATGGCGGCCTTTGAACATGACAAACTCCCGGAAAAAAGAGCAAGCGTCATGCAGCAAATGACCTTTCCGAAAAGTTTGCGACAGAACCCGCGACAATCCGTACAGCCATGCCATATGCGCCCGGTTCGTACGAACGGTTCTGGCGCAGACAAATGACAATTATGGTGCGGACTTTGCGACCCGAATTTCTGAACTTGGCGGAAACCTGACGGATGCCTTTCTCGATGCTGCAATGAAAGTGGCAAGCGGAGGCTACTATCACAATGCTTCGACCATTGCGGCTGCCTCCTTGGTCGACCTTCCTCGGTATGAAAAAGTGCTTGCAGCGGCTTTTGCAACTCTAAGGGTCGGACCCGAACAGCGAGCCGAACTCGATGCCCTTTCGGAAAGAATTCAAAACGGCGAGCTCGATGCTGCGGCCGAAGATTGGTACTCTGATCCGGGAGATGGTCATCTTGGTCCCGAGGAGATGGTCACGGCCTATGTTGATAAGATCCGTGCCGATGGCAATTGGGAAACGCTTTCCCGTCACGCTCTGATAAAGGATTTGCTTCCCTATTGGTGTGATGCAATCCACGCATCGCTTGGTTCGGCCCCGCTAGATGAAGTCGAAGCAGTGGTCCAACGCGGGACTCACTTTGGCTGGGAAGCTCGAGCTTGGCGACTGGCGGCAGCGCGGTGGGACAATCGTTTCTTACGGCAACTCACCGAGCGAATCCTTGCCCAAGACGAAGATGCTGAGGTGCGAAGCGCGCTTGGCTTTTGCCTTGCAAATGCCGCATCCGAATCGATTTCGGAGATTCTGTCGATTCCAAGTTTGACGGTGCAATAGCGCGTCCTCATCACCTTCGACCTATGGAACGTCGCGAAGGACAGTACCATCGCCGATCACGTGAAGGCGCAGCTGCCTTTCGCCGAGCGGGGAATTTTCGGATTGCTGAAGAGAGAGGGCGAACTATGGGAACCTGCGACCGGTGCGGCGCTGGCGCTATTGTCCGATACTATCCAGTCAGCCTCGCCGGCCCTGCTCATCCAAATTGCGCGTATTAGAGTTAGCAAGCGGCGAACCACCCGACATAGCGCTCAAGAGAGCCCTTGAGCTATCAATTACGCCGGCTGACGCCGTTGATGCTGTTTCGCTGGCCGTCCATGCTGAGAAGTGGGACCTCGTCCGACTTGCCCTGGACCAGCGCGTTGCTGATGCGCGCCAACTCGCCCTAGAGACACTCAGTGCGCGTGAGTCAACGCCCTTCGGCCCGTCTCTTCTCGCGCTGATCGATGACAAGGGAAGCCGCGTCAGGCGTGCCTTGGTAGGGCTTCTCTTAGAGCGCCAACATCCCAAACATTACGATGCTCTACTCAAGATTTGTCGCGACAGCTGGTCCAACACGGAACCATTTCATGATGAACCACCGTCTTATCCGATTGCACGAGAGGCAATCGATGCGATCGGAAGTTACGATCAGCTCGACGATGATGCTTGCACCCAACTGATCGATATTGGCTCAACGAGCGCCGACCGTCTCTTAAGAGTCCGAGCGTTTACAGTCGTTTCAAACAAAGGAACTGCTGGGGCGCGGCGAGCACTTTGGGCAGTCTCGGAGACACGTCCGTTTGACTGGCGGAATGTGGACGCCATTGATGCCTTGGCTGGCTGCCCATTTGTTGAGCCAGACATCGTTTCGTCCGTCGGGCTAGCCGACCTTTTACGTCAACCAGCCCCTATCGCAGCGTCAAAGTCCGTGCTGGTTGCTGCACACGCAGATATTGAGGTAGCGGGCGCCACCTTCGACAAGATCGCTCATTCCGATAGCAGCCTGCCACTCTTGTTACTGGGTTGCGTGTTGCTTGCCCGTCGCGACCGTTTCCTGGCCAACCGATTGCTCGACCTCCTACCAAAAGACCATGTTGCGAGGGGTATTCTCAATATCTCAGATCAAAATCTGCTTCCGTCTGGTTGCATCGACGATCTGGGCCATATTCGGGTTCGTCAGGAAGTCCTTCATTGGCTTGGCCGCGGTATCACTATCGAGAACCGAAAAACGCGCCGAAGCTCGGTGGCGCGGCGGCGTTTTGCAGCCTGGTGGGAAGCGGGGAGCGGCGCTGTTGTCTAACGACTGCTCGCCGGTCGGTTCACCCGAGACAGACCCNCCTGGTGGGAAGCGGGGAGCGGCGCTGTTGTCTAACGACTGCTCGCCGGTCGGTTCACCCGAGGCAGACCCTCTAGTGTGAACGTACGCTGCCGAACGACATGCCTCCATTGGATATTCCAGCGGGCACGCCGTGCTGTCCCACCAGTCGCTTAGATGGGGTCAGAACAAGAGCTGTTCAGAATCGTACGCTAAGGCCAAACGAAATATGAACATCATGCCGCCCGTCGGATTGGTGCTGGCAAGCGAAGCGATCTGAAGCCTTCGGGCATCTTGAGTTCAGAATCCCAGGTGTAGATGCCTGTGAGGTTGATGTGTTCCCAACTGAGCGGCGAGACGTGTTTGAGCAGGTCATCCGGGATAGTCCGACCCGCCATGCGCAGGTGTGTGGTTGCGCGGTCAAGATAGACGGTGTTCCAATGGACGATGGCGCTGACGACGAGATTGAGACCGGAAGCGCGGAATGCTTGGCTCTCGAATGAGCGGTCACGGATTTCGCCGCGCTCATGGAAGAACACCGCGCGCTTCAGTTTGTGCGCTGCTTCGCCCTTGTTGAGGCCGGCTTGGCACCGCCGGCGCAAGGCCGGGCTCGAATACCATTCGATCATGAACAGTGATCGCTCGATCCGGCCGAGTTCCCGCAGCGCTTGGCCAACTGGCTTTCCTTCGGAGACGCCGAGAGCTTCTTCAGGATCGTCGAGGGGACGACGGCGCGCGTCGCGATCGATGCGGCCAGATGCAGCAGGTCGTCCCAATGATCAAGAATCAACGCGCGTTGATCGGTGCGCCGATGTGGCTCGTCAGCGCCGGGTAGGCATCGCCCTTCTCGAATTGTGAAACTTTCGATCTGTGAGGTTGCGTAGCCGAGGCGCGAAGCGTTTGCCGACAAGGGCGAACAGGCCGAAGACGTGATCGCTCGCGCCACCGGTGTCCGTAAAATGCTCCTGGATGTCCAGGATCGTTTCCTGGTCGAATAGTCCGTCGAGCACATAGGCCGCTTCGCTTTCCGTGGGGCTGATGGGCAGGTCCGACAGGTGGCTGTAGAATTTCGATCTCGGTTCGCTGCCATAGTGCAGATTGACGTCGCCGCGTTTTGCTGCTCGGTCGCTCGCACGGAAGAACTGTCCGTCGGACGACGCAGTCGTTCCGTTGCCCCACAGACGGGAATGCGGGTGCCCGCCGTGTGCGTCGGTGATGCAGGCCTGAGCGCCGCGATAGGTTTCTGATCGGGCATGGAAGGTGCGCATCCAGCCAATCTGATGGGCGCTGATGCCCTTGGAAGCGCCGGCCATCCGCTTCGGACCGAGATTGGTTGCATCGGCCAGGATGCCGGCCAGCATGGCAGAGACATTTCGTGGGGCGTCGCCTGTGCGGACATGTGTGAAGTGATCGGCAAAGCCCGTCCACTCATGCACTTCCCTCAGCAGGTCAGGAACTTCGACCAGCGGATACATCTCGCTGATCTCTGCGTTCAGTTCTTCGGCTGCCGCAGGAACGTCGCCGACAGTCGGCGTCACGATCAGCGTTCCCGCTTCGAGACGAACACCATCGAGCTTACCTGCGCGAGCGCGATAGGCCAGGCGCTTCAAATTGAAGTCCAGCACCTGCTTTACTTCGTTCAGCCAGGCGGCGCCGTCGCTGCCCACACCAAGGCCAAGCCGATCCTCCTCCTTCATCGTGGTGAACGTCGATCGCGGCATGAGGTGCTCGTCGATCGGGCGGAACGAGCGGCTGCCCTCTATCCATATATCCGCCGAGCGAAGGCGCTCGCGCAATGCAGCGAGAGTGGCGATCTCGTAGAGGCGGCGATCAGGCTTCTGCTGCCCAAAGATCAGTTTCCGATCGGTTGGACTGAGATGGCTGGTCGGAACACGCTCGGGCAGTGCACGCCGTCCCTACGAATGAAGCCTTTGGAGCATCGCAATGGCTGTGAGCAAGGAGTCGTGGCGGCGCGCTGAACGAAACGTAAAGGTCGCCAGGAACGCCGTCGCGTATTTGAGGACGCCACTATACTGCTCGGCCGCCAGGACCAGTGGGGATGCCTCATTTTCCTCGACCATTGCTGCAAGCTCCGGCTTCATCCGAAGCAGCCTGTGCCAACCGACCTTCTGGTCGACCACCTCAAGTGCGTCCTGACCGATCGTTGGCCGACTGCAGCGCCGATATCGTATCGAGGAACAGACGCAGGGCCTTGGAGGTGTCTGTCCGATGGTCCATGTGACGCCGTTTCTTGCGGCTATGCGCCTGGGAAAACAGCCGCCCGATCAGCTTGATGAACATCGTCACGGCGTCATCGGTTAGCTTCTCGCCGAGCTTGATGATCTGCGCGACGATCAGGGCGTGACGACGGCTCGCATTGAAGTCGTTGGCCAGCCACGCCGGCGTGGCATTGCCCTCACGAACCATCTGGTCCCACCGCCCGGAAGCCACGCGCGCCCGCAAACCGGGATCGATTCCGAGCGTGCGCAGGAATGCAATCCGTTCGGTCAGTCCTACCAGATTTTTTGAAGCCGCGGGCGCTTCCGGCGCAGACCGCAACCAATGGAAGCGGGTCTGACCGATCGCCGCATCAACCTCGAGCAGCTTGTCGAGCGCCTGCAGCTTCTCAGGTGCCAGACCTTCGATAAGCGCCCCCTCCGCGTGGCGGCGAGCTATGGCACGGGCCGCCAGCCCCATTCGCTCGATGATCTCCGCCGCGGGCAACAGTGTTCCGCGTTCTCGCAGCGTTGCAACGATGGCATTCACAATCGAAGCGCCGCTGTCGGACATCGCGGCCGCCTCTATTGCCGACAACAGCGCGGCGCGACGATCCTGAGCTGTCGCGCTTCTGACGCCGAGACAGATCATCAGGCGCGCAATGTGATCGCGACGCGTCTCTTCCCGGCGGGCATAGGTTGTGAACACAGTGGGATCGGCGCCGATCTGGTCGGCGACATATTTCAGCATCGCGCGGGGCGGAATTTCGCCTGCCGCCAGCACCCGACCTGGATGTCGCATCACGCAAAGCTGAACAGCGAAGCCGAGCTTATTGTGCTCGCGCCTGCGCAGGCCAATTTCGAGGCGATCAGCGGCGGACAATGAATAGTGTCGGATCAGGCTGTCCTCATCAGCCGGAATATCGAAAAGCTCCTGACGATCCTGAGCTTTGAGAATCTTGCGCCTGGCCACTGCTCAACTCCGCATACAACACCAACTGCCGATGAATGTTGCCGAGCGGACTGGATGTGGAAACAGCAGCAATCCTGCTGCTACGGTTATCCACTGGGATCAGACGTCGCGCCCCGGAAATCACGCGACACAAGCAAACTCAGTTCACGCTTCGTTCGACCTTAGCGTACTATTTTGAGCAGCTCTTGTTCTGACCCCTGGCTGGCGAGCCGCTTCTCGTAGAAAATCACGGCATACCCATGCAACATCCCCTCACCGCGGCGACTATAGCCAGACGTCTCATAAATCCTTTGAGCCCCGACTTGGATGGTTGTTGTGTCGAGCATTATGCACTTGAAACCTAGGGCAACGGCGCGCAGTTCCAATTCACTAAGTATCCTCCTTCCAAGCCCTCGTCGTTGAAAGGCAGGATCGACCCGCATCCGCTTCAGCTCTGCAACATCATCTTCGGCAGGTTTCAGTCCACCCATAGCAACGAGTTGGCCGCCAATATGCGCAACTACAAAATCTCCGCCTGAGGCTAGATATACGTCGCCGACATTGCGTAAATCATCCTCCCATGCCCCTTCCGGCCCATGTACACCAACAGCGTCGGATGCGCTTCGATGCAACTGCCATACATCTTCAGCATCCCCTACCTCGAATCGGCGAAAGACCACTTCGTCTTGAGACATTGACCATTTTCGCCTGATGTCGGAGATATGCTTGACCGAGGAAAATGCCGCCGCTAGCTTTCGTGCGCTCCCGTTAACAGCCGCTGCGACAACACAGCCTCAACACTTTCCGACATATCAACTCCAACAATTGTGCGACCCGGCCCTACCGTATATTTCAGGGCCGTACTACGATGCATCCGGGTAAACCGATCCAGCGCACAAATACAGGACGCGTGCAGCTCTCGGATTTCGCTGCCCTGGCGCTCCACGATGGACGAGACCGTTGCAAGCTTAGGGAAGGGCGCTTTCCTTTCAAGCCAGCTTGGCTGGGTTCTCGCGCTCTCCTTGTCTGGCGATAACCAGCGAAATACGTCGTCAATGCATTTTTGAGGATAATATTCCGACAACCGATATACATCCTTGTAGAACTGCGGCTTCTGGCGCAAAAGCTCTTCGCCGATCAGTAGAACCGAGACCGCCACGATGCGGGCAGAGAACCGGCCGCTTGGGCCAAGCCTATCCTTGTAAGGGTTCTTTCCGTAGAACATGCGAAATTGTCCGAAAAGATCGGGAGACATATGTTCATAAAAGCGTTCCAGAACATAAATCGCCGACTCCAGCGACTTCATGCACAGCAATAGACACTTGCGTGCATCCGCCCCGACCGTGTCTCGCAACTCAAGCAGAGCGTCTATTGCCAACTGTAAGTCGCCCTCAATAAGTTGATGGCCGAGGCAAAAATCGCGCTCCTCGACCCCAGCTGAACCGAGGCAATATACGCGAGGATCGCTCTCCACCGGGTTGGTGAGGATCATGTCTTCATAGGAGAGGACATCAATGCTAGGCTGCCGCTGACGACTTAATTGTGCAATACGCATCAACGGCTCTCCCACCGTCGCCTCCGCATCGACGGGATTGAGGCCGGCAAACGCGGACATCTGATAAGCACAATTGACGAGATACTGAATGTCTGTCTTAGCCACTCCGAAGTCGGACTGGGGCAGATTTATTAGCTGCGCCTCACAGTCTGTTCCCCGTATCATCCCGTTGATGCTCTGCCCAACCGCCTTAACCACTTCATCTGGCCGTTCACTCCCTTTGATCTGCGCAATATGGTGCGGGAGTTGGTCGGCGACGAAATCGCTGACAATCCCAAGCGGGCGTTTTGCCTGGCTGCGATCGATGCTGTCCACCAGGTGAGAAAATATCCCCCGCGCCTGATGGGCGGGTTGATCTGGGATGGAAAAGGACGAGGTAAAGGTCATTGACGAGTGCCCTCGCCTTCACCGAAAACAGCTTGCATTTCCGCACTTGAGCCGTACCGTCCCGCTGGCGAGTAATCGTGCTTTTCCAAGAGGTCGGTCTTCTTATCCGTTATCCTGCTATCGTTGTAGGCTACCCGCTCAAGCACCTGGTCCGAGAAAAACAGCAGAGACACAGCGCCTGAATTGATAATGCCGGCGGAAGTCAGGGAAAGTACGCCGTCGTTAGAGATGAATACTAGGCCGGCCTCCTTCAAGGTTTCAAGCTCGCGGCAAAAGTATGTTTCGAAGGGCACCCCAAACTCCCGTGCGAAGCGGGACAACAACACTCCGCTGCTTCGCAACGCAAACATTACTGTCCTGCGCATCAGATCGTCCTCTGACAGTGGGACACCTTTCCAAATCGGTTTATCGCCCGCTTCAACTCTAGTCAGATACCGATCCAAATCGACTTCATTATAGAATTGGCACTTGCTCATGTAGCCAAATCCGCTAACCCCAAACGGCACAAGATTATTGTCGTTCCAGGAATCGTACTTGCGAGACTGTTGGAAGGAGTGTGGTTGCGACTTCTTGGTCCAATAGAAAATCGGCCCGTGACGATAGCCAAGGGCGGTGAGGATGTGCTCCGCCATAAAATGCATGATTATCCGTTCCTTGGAACCAGAGAATTGATATCGTCCTCTGGCTAATTGGCGGGCTATGGGGTCCGTCGACTTGAACATCAACGGAAATACGTTGAATTTCTCTATTCCCATCTCTAACAAGCCGGTCAGTGAGTCGTACCAGCTTCGGAACGTCTGCTCGGGAAGACCGTACATAAGGTCGAGCGACAGGTTCCCGACGCCCATCCCATTCAGTAATTTTACGACTTGCGTCACTTCATCTACGCCGTGCCCGCGGTTCAATATGCGCAAGATTTTCGAATCTAGAGTTTGAACCCCGAGAACAAAGCGATTTGCTCCCCCTTCAAGTACTGCCGACACGCGATCGGCAGCATCTGGATTCCTTACAAGAGAGGGGTGCAATTCGAAACTCACTTCGGATTTTGATAAGTCAAAGCGCTGATTAATCATATTAAAGAGTGCCTTGAGCTGGAGGCTCGTCAAAAATGACGGGGTGCCTCCCCCAAAGAATGCGGTTTCAATAACTTTGCCCTCAAGCGCCGCATCTGACCACATCATCTCTTTAGTTATGGCCGCGAGGTATCGTTCCACTCGGGCTGAAGACGGATTGATTTCCTTTCCGAAGTGGCAATAGGTGCAAAGCTGGTGACAGAAGGGAATGTGAAAATAGAGGTCAACTGACGGCGCAATATTGGTCAGCAGCTGTTCCGCGTTGAGGTCGCCCATCGCCTTCAGAGGAGGATATGTCCCGACGAGATAGTCGTTGTGCGTGTCAAGGAGCAAATTACGGTACCTCAGCATATCTAGATTGATGTCGTAGGAACGGTCTATCGCTAGTTCTAAGGCCTCGGAATAGCTCGGCACGTGCATTTCTTTGGGACTCCTGTGGCTTCGTGGGAGGGCAAGGCGTGATTGGGGGCGCGCTCGCGCTACATCGCTGTCTTCTGCTTCGGGCAAGAAGCACAATTTCGATAGGCAATCCGATTTCGGTGGCTCGCGATCAACGCGGACGAACTGGGAGATCGCCGTGGTCGTGGGGGCTTTACAGAGGCCTTGCAATCGGCGTGCCATCAAAGACTTTTTGCCGACCTTTCTAGAAAGCCGGAAAAACTACATGCATCGCGCGGCCCGCCGGCGGAATACTCGTACCTCAGCGTCGGCTTTCGAACATACACGTCTCCAACCGGACACGGCTTAGCAGTAGTAAGTGTTCAACGTAAGTGCCGTCGGAAGTTGTCTGCCAGAACGCATAAACAGACGGCCGTGAAGCGACGAGCGATCATCGCGAAATGCGGAGGCCGTCACGGCTTCGCAGCGCGCCGACGCCGCGCCGCCAGCCGCTCCCTCTGCATCGCCCCAAAGTAATGCGTCGGGTCTGCCCGGCACAGATGCGCCGCCGCCATCTCCCGCCAACATCTACAGTGAATTGGTCCGATATCGTGGCTAGCGAGAACGACCGCTGCGGGGTAGGTTTTCTCTCCGCGAGCAGCGCCATGCGGAGTCCGATAGGCAAGATGGGTCTTGCAATCGTGGGTCGTGGGAGTCCCAGTTCGGCTATAAGCTCATCGAAACCTGGAACGACGGCGCCAAGGGTGCAGTGGCCTATAGATGCCTGTTGACGGATTGGCTTCGGGCATCGTCTGATGAGCAATAATAGGACGATATCGATTGGCGACACCCAACCGACAGATGCTCCCGTCAGCGACTGATCGATGAGCCGCTCGCCATGGACGGCATCTACCCAAAGATCCTCGAACGGCGATGAGTTGCGAGGGCATACGGCATGTCACCGTTCCCCGCCGGAATGCCTTGTTATGTGTTGATCTGGGAAGGGTCTTCGGTGATTTCTATGAAATCGATGAGCGCCTGCAGGTCGTGCATTTGGGAAAAGTGATGGCGAGCCCTGGCGACAAATATGCCTTCCTCTATGCGCTGGCCGATCCGAACAAGAGATGGTTGCACGTCGAAGACGCGGGTAAGCTAATGGCGCTTTGCGCTTATGGGCAGACCGCATCGTCTGACCGGGACGAGCAGGCGCTCATCGACTTCCTGCTTCCACGCCACGGTATTCTTCTGAACTCGCTGAGCAAAGAGGACTTGCGGAATTCGCCCTACCACAACGTTGGCGTAACCCATCAGAAGTTCACCAACCTCGCCAGGCGCGTTTCGGATGCCATCTTCGATTCGATCCACACCTTTGCAAAGAAGAACTTGACAAAGGGATTCCCGCTGCTGATTGCTCGCGGGTGCGGATTAAATTGTGAGTCGAAACAAGCATTTTTCCGATGTTTTCATTCCGCCATGCGCAAATGATGCAGGCTCGGCAATCGGGACCGCAGTCGAAGCGATGCGGCATTTCACCGGCAATGCAAAAATCAAATGGAACGTCTATTTAGGCCAGCCTTTCGTATTCGACGAGCTCGACCGAACCGAACTAGAGGTCCATCCACTCGACTACGGCCAAGTAGCCTCGGCCTTGCTCAGCGACAAGGTGATCGGCTGGGTACAGGGGAATTGCGAAATCGGGCCACGGGCGCTCGGCAACCGGTCAATTCTCGCGGCGCCTTTCTCAAAGGTAACCCCATGAGCGGTTAAACCGCATCAAGAACCGGGAGGGTTTCCGCCCGATCGCTCCGGTTTGCCTGGAAGAGGCGTCGGGGTCCACTTCGACTTGGCTCGCCCGTCGCCCTATATGCTTCTTTTCCAGAAGGTTCTCGATAACCGATTGGAGGCCGTTACGCATGTTGACGGCACAGCGCGGGTCCAAACCGTTTCGCAGGAGCAAAACGCACCGCCGCTTTTCTCAAACCGTAATCACCCATTTTCCGCGATAGCTCGGAGGGATGATTTCTCCCTCGCTACGCGGTCTTTCTCCGTCTACTCGACGACGTGAGGGCGGCCTCCTTGAGGAGATAAAAGGCATCGTTGATCACGAATCCGTCGAGGCCTGATGCTCGGGCATAAGCCAGCAAGTCGCTTGCACGATTGATGAAGCCAGCACCGTTGAAGTTCAGCGATGTGTTGCAAAGTACACCGACCCCGCCTTTCGCCTTGGACGAAGTAACCAACTGAACGTCCTGATACATTCACTTGACCTAATCCTCCCCATGTGAGGTTCTGGCAAGATTCAACCACCCCGCCTCGATACGACATCAGGGCTCCAACCTTTGCTTTTGTATCCAGGGTCCGAGCCTAATCGCATGGCGCGGCCCGTTTCCGAGCTCGCTCAACCTCACATCCGGACCTGAAAAAGCAGCGCGCGCTTGACGACGAGAAGCGGGAGATGACGCTGACTATCGGAAGGAAGATCCAGGAGGGATTGGATGCCGTTCGCGTCAAGGCGAGATCCGAGGCCGAAGACGGCCTCAAAATGAAGGTTGTGGAAAAAGAAGAACAGATCGCCGGCATGCAGCGCCAGATTGAGGAGCTGAAGCGCCGTGCGGAACAGGGTTCCCAACAGCTGCAGGGTGAAGTTCTGGAGGGCTGCGTGCTCTCATAGAAAAGGTGTGGCGATATTGCGAAAACAACGAAATCTCTGGGCGCACGGTGACGCTCAAGGTCAAGTATGCCGATTTCCGCCAGATTACGCGGCGTCGGACCAGTCAGCAGATCATCCGCAGCCAAGCTGAGCTACAGACCATGGCAATTAGCCTCCTCGATCCTGTTTTTCCGGTCGAGAAGGGAATTCGGCTGCTTGGCGTGACGATCTCCTCGAGGCTGAAATGGTCTCGGAAGAAGTTCAGATGAGTCTTGCAATCTGACGACTCGACCGTTCTTGAAACGGCGGGCGACAGCCGACCAGCTTGCAGACATGCGCGCTGCCGGCTAGCGCGCGCCGTCGCCGGATGGAGATAGCATGGCACGACGAGAACTCTCCCGAGAGGAATTGTTTGCGCTGGTTTGGGAAAAACCGACCCGCGAGATCGCCAAGGATCTTGGCCTGTCAGACGTGGCGATCGGAAAACTGTGCGCGCGCCTGCAGGTGCCGAAGCCTCCGCGCGGCTATTGGGCCCGCGTTCAGGCTGGGCAGACGTTGCGCCGCCCACCGCTGGCCGCTTTCCGAGAGGAGCTTGAAACCAGACGCCGGGATGCTGCGCGCGAAAGAGCAGCGGAATCGTTTTCGAAACTGCAACGGGAGTTCTATTTGGCGGCCCTAACCGAATTGTCCGGCCGCGGTATCGATGTCGGCGCGGCACAACCTCGGGGAAGCAGGCTGCCAGACCTCGATGCGGACCTGCGGCTCAGATCCTTCTCCTCATCCAGGGTCGCGCCCAGGACTGGGTCGAGGAAGGTAGGATAGCCACACGCTGGGGAACCTCCGTCCAGAGCAGTGCGGCGCGGCTCGTGGAACGGCTGCTACCGTTGGCGCGAGCGCAGCTGCTGCTGTTCGAAACCGAAGGCACGCGGCACTCCTACGCTGCGAGCGGGCCTGTCATTTTCGTCCGTCTGACAGCACAACTGCAGGAGCGCATCGCGATGCTTGCCAGAATGGTGTGGACCAAAAGCTCCAGCATGTGGTCATGCCGTTGACGGCAGCCGATCATACCTGGTTGGCGCATCATCTCCATGGGCCGGATTCGCAGCTGTTTCTGGACAGTTGGCTCTGCGTTTCGGCAACCGAGATCTGGGTCGAATGGAGCCGCAAGGCTTGGCGCGAGGAAGATCCGCCGGAGCGGTTCGCTACAGGTCGTGTAAGCCTGCGCGACGTCATGCCGATTGATTTCATGCCTGTCCGAGAGGCCGCTCTGTCGCCGGTGATTTCCGCTGCAACAGTCAAACCATATCACAAGCGCCTTTGCGCACTTCTGGAAGCCGAGCGGGTCCATCAGATGATGAGCCGTGCCGCCTATGAGATGGAGCGGGAAGTACCTGGCGAGATCCTGGCTGTGGCGGACCGGATCTGGTTTGGGGAAAAGAGGCCCTTTCAGACCGCGCGGGAAGCTTGGCGGTATCTTGAGGATGAACTGGAACGCTGGGAGAAGGAGCTCGAGGCGGAGCGATCTGATTTGGCCCGATCGATCCTCGGAATCCGGCCCGGAGACATCGTTACGTCGCAGAGCCGTGGCCGGCTGTTGCGGCTTTGGGTGATCGGGACTTCGCTCTACCCGAGCGACGGGCATGTCACCTTCATCGTCCAGGGGATTCGTTTTCGCACGGACGGTACACTCGGCAAGTTGCACGAAACGCTGACGTTGTCTTTCAAAGACGAAGGCAAGGGGCGGCAGGATAGACAAAGTTGACTTGGGACCGGTCAAAAGCCCGCGGTCCTTTCGGCCGTATCCTCGGTCGGCATCTCAAGGAGGGGATCAACGATGTCGGCGGCAAGCTCCAACATTCCGTCCATCTGTCGGAAGCGCATGGTTCAACGCTTCGATTATCAGTCGCAAACTACACATCACAAGGTAGTGGATATTCAACTCACTTGCAGATTACCCACTGATCATCCAGCGTCCAATATGTCCGACTCCGCCTCAAGAATTCCCACAGGCAGGGACAGCGTTCTCGCCATCCGATCCCGATAGCCCTTGTTGTACCTTAGACCCGACTCGATGTTTTGGATTTCCTCAGCGGCTAGCCCGCACGCCACCGCCAGGTCCTCGATCGAATATCCAAGGTACTCACGATAAGCGCGAATGATATGGGTCCCCTCTGACACAGTCGCCAAGACTGTCTCGGGAATGCGCGAGTCCTTCATAGACACTTCCAAGGAGAACAGGGAATGCCTGATACAATCGGGACATTTCCTCCCGACCTGGCGATCCCAGCAAATGAAATAAATGGACGTCAATTCGGCCGGATCAGCCTCGTCCATGGAATGGGCCACCTGAAATTGGCAGCCAAATCCGAATATGGCGGTTCACCTGTTCTGATCAGGTCCAAGAGCCTGCCTGCCCTAAGATGGCCTGATCGGCTGTACCGCATCACTCCCTGCGCGATCCCCGCCCCGCGGTCCATCATTGTCGACGGACTCTTGGATAGAACCTCGAACTCACCCATGACGACCCATGCAGGGGCTATTCGCGGCACCGTCCACCGAGCCTAGCGGACGCTTTATTCCATTGCTGGCCACCGTCAGAAAAAAGCGCTGTTAACCAAATTTTTTAACCCGCCAATGCTTATTCGCGACATTGAAGGGGTGAGGTGATCGATGTGTGATTCAAACATAAGCGCGTTTCCGCTGCATCGACGGCGGAAATTGGTCGAAGGTATCGCCCAAGTCCTGGAATCCAGGAACGGGGAGGACGCGAATGCCTTCTGGCGCAGCACCGCCAAGACAATTCTCGTTCAACTGTCCGAATCAGGAATTGCACCTGGGCTGGCCGAACAGGAAGTTGGAACGCTTCTTCATGCTGTCTTAGGCGAAATAGCCACCCGCAGTGCTTCGCGCGCATGATTTCGATGACCGCGGTGATCTTTTCATCCGCATTGAGAAACCTTGCATTTGGCGGATGCAGTGGCGCTACTATAGCGAGCCCCCGGGTGTCTCCATGCGGCAATTCTTTCGTCGTGAGCACGAATGCTATTGTGCAAGTTCCGCAGCTGTGCCTCTCGGGCGAGATACGGTTCCACATCGAGTATATCCGGCGGTCATCCATTGGCCTTTGCCGAGTTTCGGGATGCGTTCGCGATCAAGGACGAGTGGGAAAAGCTGGCGGCGAGATTTGCCGAGCGTACGGCTGATGCCTGAAGATCCGTTGCCCGGACCGATTCTTCAGCCCTCTGCGTCATTTGCACGGCTCGCTTCATTTCTGAAGGACTGGCGCAAGAACCTGGAGCCGCACAGAACAGTCGACGTCGAGAATTTGCGCGATATCCTTCTCCGGATTCGATCGGGGTTGAAAGCCAACCGCCGCGCCCTAGTCTCGGCCCCTGAAACGCTCGTGCCAGCGCAACTCGACCAAGTGCTGAGCGCACTGTCGCCCGCGCTGCTACAGGCCCGGCAGCGCGGCGACGCAATCGACGTCTGGTCTGTCGCGGGGTTGGGTCGCAACGAGGTCCGTACAGCGAGGGTTCTAACTTGGCTGCTCGATCCCGGTGGCTCTCACGGGGCTGGGGATGCCTACCTCATTGAGATTTGGAACCGCATCGGCGGGACGCGCAAGGCGGGCTTCCTGCTCAGGGATGTTCAAGGTGCGGTTCGTGAGAGCTATCCGCTTGGCAATGGGGATCACCGTGTCGATATCGAGATTACGGGTGCGAACTTCCTCCTGTTCCTGGAAGTCAAGATTGACGCGCTGGAAACCAAAAGGGACCAAGTAGCTCTATATGCGCAGTTGGCAGCCACAAAGGCGGCGAGCCTTCGCAAGCAGCATTGTGCCGTCCTATACCTCTCAGAAACATCGCCCTCAGACCCCACAAATTGCATCCAGCTTCGGTGGGCAGACGTTTCGAGGGCGATCAAATCCGTCGCGCGAAATCTTGGCGCGCAAACCTTCTCCACGCGACTAGCGCTGCTTTTCGCAGCGCACGTGGGCCGATTTCACTAAGGAGTTTGAATGACCGATAACGCAGAACTTGATGGATTGATCGTAGAAAACTTGTTGGACCTCGATGCCGCTGCAAAGCGAATTGAGGTCATTGGTGAAAACATTTGGGAGTCGATCATCGAGCATCTCGATGACTGGGCAAAGAAACAAGGCTGGAAAGGAGCTTTCGAGCGAGATAATCCTTGGACGGCTCCCCAAGAATGGTTTCTAGAAGGTCAGCCGGAGGCTTGGTTCTACCCGGACAAGGGACCGGATGATACCGGCGAAGGCATAGGTCAGGAGCCTTACTTCTGGCTCTCCCGCTATCTTGGTGTCGCAGGCGGCCAACTTTGTCTTTGGTTCGGGCAAGACTCCACGGGCATGAGGAAATGGAAACCCCTCGCGAAAGAACACGCTCGGGTTTTGGCCGAGACCGATTTCCATCTCAGCGATAGCGGCAACTTCTACACGGTGTGCAGCTTGGATTCAAAAGCAGTTGCTGCCGCGATTGCCGATGGCCGCCTTGAAGAGGCGATGACCCCGCTACTGGAGGCGTTGGAACGAGCAGACAAAGCCAAGACTCTGTTTTCAACATTGCTCGCTAAGGCGAGGAAAGCCTAATGGTCAAAGGTCACCATGACGGATCCATGCGAGCCTCACTTCGTACTACAGGAACGCACGCGGCAGGCTGCCTTCTTAGAAGCCTACCTTCCCGGCGAAGCCGGCTTCAAAAGGAGCGCCTTTCGCCTTGCTCCCGCAAACCGCCTTTCCAACCTAAACCCCGCCATCCGCGACATTGCCAACCGCTATTTCGCCGACAATGCCATCGCTTGGCATCAGCATGCCGCTCATGGCCTCTCGTCACAGGTTTGCTGCCTGAATTTCCTGATGCCTCTCGCGACGCGTCCGGAGATGTTGGTCCAAAGCGCGCTTGGTGGCGACTTGCCGGAAATGCTGGAGGTCGAGAAAGGGCCGGACGGTGAACCCTGGTTCATCGGCTTTGAATGGATCGGCCGTACGGATTACCTGAACGAATGGCCCCGAACCGGGTCGCCGAAGCGCGGCGCCAATGTGACAAGCGCCGATGCCGTTTTGCGTTTCCGGCAGGCAGGCCGAGTCGAGACCTTGCTCGTCAAGTGGAAGTACACTGAATCCTACGGCGCTCCGCCCGAGCCGAAGCGCGAAGCGGAGCGTCTTCGCCGCTACCAGAACATCGCCTTCGCGCCGATCGGCCCGTTGCGCAGCAGTGCAGACCTGAAGCTCCCGGACCTGTTTTGGGAGCCGTTCTACCAGCTCTTTCGTCAGCAAATGCTGGCATTGCGTATGCAGGGCACGAAGGAGGACGGAACGCGTCCGCGTTCTGCATATCGCGCCGGCCGGCAATCGGCGGCTCTCGCGCGTCACGTCGCTCGCGTTGCGAGCGCTCGGCGACAACGCCTTCTCGGTCTACCGCAGCTTGCTGTTCGATCCCGAAGACTTCATCAGCCGCTCTACCGATAAGCTGTTCCGCCCGCTAATAGCCGATGTGCCGGCGGACTGTTCTTGGGCGAACTATCTCCGCAGACGCTATGCCTTCCTGAACGATACGGCCGTCCCTTCTCCAAATGAAATGACCCCGGCATGAACGCCATTTTAGACGTCAGCCCCGGCACTGCCGAAATCGACGATGATTCCTTCTGGAAGGTTGCTGGAGGAACGGCACCCGCAGGAACGAGCCTGGCGGGCTGCAAAGTCGAAATTGTACTGGCAGCGCCTTCGCTCAAGCGGCTACGCGGTCGAGATGTGTGAAATCGAAACCCAGACAGGACTCCAGCGGCGGCGGCCCGAGCAGCAGATCGATGGCGAGGTCCTGCGAGCAACGCTGAAGGCCGTACATCCGGTCAGCGACATTGAACGCGCGAGCGCGCTGTTGCGTGACGATCAGATGCGCTTTCTGGACGCCGGAGAGCAAATGCTCTGGGCACACGCCATCACGCGCAGCGACGCTTGGGTTCTTTGCGGCCCGGATAAGGCGAGTCTTCGCATGGGACTGCGCATCGGCTTGCGCGACAGGCTGGTCTCGTTGGAGCGACTCCTTGCCGATATCGGCCATCGTCCGAAGGTCGCCCTTAGAGAGCCCCATACCCAAAAATGTTGGGGCAGCTTTCTAACCTTGAGAGACCGACACTATGACGAACTCGCTCGAGGTACGAAACAAGCTGATCGACATCCTGCGCCGCGACCTAATCGGCCCGAATCCTGACCTCGACCAAGATTTCGCACGAGAGGTCCTGACCGAGAAACCATCGCGCTGGTACGTGGGAGGCTTTATCGTTCCCGCCTACGACGGTGTTGCGCCTGTGATACCTGACGACGAGGAAACCGCCGAAGAAACCGCCGACGATCTTCTCGCCAACGAGACGCTGGACTGCGCTGTCGAGGGGGAGGTCGACGAGAAGGATTCGACTGACCAACCGCCGCGGGACAGGTTTCTTCCGTCGTCGATAGGGTTGACGGTGGTTCTTCCGGAAACGGTGAGTCAGGTCACGCTGCGCGCAACAGGGGGGAACTACAAGACCGAGCCCCCATTGCCCGATGCGCTCCTCATTCCGGAACTGTCGAAAAAGGGCAAGCCAAAGCCAGAAAAGCCCGAGAACCTCCGTTGGGTTCGGGTTTCCGGCGAAGCCGCGATTGTCCTCGACGTCACTCGGAACCAGTCCGGGATCCCGCTGCCGGAAAGCGCTGCCCCTCAGAGGCCGGGCGGCGGCATCGAAGTCGCCGTTCACCAGCGTGTGCTTCGTCAGAAGACTCCGGAAGGGGCTGAAGAGCGTCTGCGCGTCATCACGGTCTTCTTGGTAAACCGTCGACGGAGCACAAAGGCTCCGTACAAGGACGTGGCCTACGCGTTCCAGACCCGGATCGAGCTCGAATGTGCGGATGGATTTTATCCGCGCAGCGACCTGTCGACCTACCAGTCCGATGATTTCGACCTTAGGCTGGGCGATCTCCATTATCGCGATGTCCGCGAATATGCCGTTGGTCGCAACACATCTGCAGGCTGGCAAGAACGGCGTGACGTGACGAACGATCCGCTCCCCGTGACGCGTGTTTGGACCGATTTCCTTCCGCAGCAGGAGGTGGAGCGTGTCGTCCCGGCGAGGATCGATGGCGTCGAGTTCGGCATGGAAGCTCTCGCTCGGGCTGCCATTTCCGGTGCCGAAGCGGTCAGTGCCGCCTTGGATTCACTGCCTGACCTTTACGCCGAGTGGCGGCGGGGTCAGGAAGGATCGATGACAGGGCTTGCGCCGAGACGGCTAGAGACGGGCCAGGCGCTTCTGGAAAATGTTGACACCGCCGGCAGCAGGATTCGCGATGGGATAGACGTCCTTAAGCGTGACACGATAGCACGTGAAGCATTCGGCCTGATGAACACGGCGAGCTTCTTCGGCGTCACCGCGCCTTCCGTCCATCAGATGGTGCTCACCCTCAAGCGTGCGGGATTGATCCGCAGGCAACCGGGCCTCGCGCGCAGCATTGAACTGCTCATTGAACCCGACAGCCTGCCCAGGTTGTAACCCATCGAACTCGTCAAATCCTCTGTGCAGAGGTACTAGCCCGTGCGCGAGCGATCGATCTGTGATTTTTTCCGGGATTTCACATGCGCTCCAGCGCATCGGCAATTTCTTCGTCTAGCAAATGCGCGTAACGGGCAGTGGTTTTGATGTCCCGGTGTTTGAGCACTTTCTGAACGAATTTCACATTGCCGGTTTCGCGAAAGGTCTTTGTCCCAACGTCATGACGGATGTCGTGGTACTAAAAGCGCAAATCGATAATAGTGGCCAAATCAGCAGATTCGCAATCGCCTGCCCGGAATTTTGACCTTTTACACGCCACATCAGTCGAAGGATTTCGCATATTTCCTAACCCGAGAGGGGCTGGACGAATCCGAGGGCCTGACACAGTCACTCTCATCTGCGCGTGTGGACCTGAACCCCCATCAGGTGGACGCAGCCAAGTTCGCCCTGTGCTCTCCCTTATCCAAGGGCGCTTTGCTTGCCGACGAGGTCGGTTGGGGAAAGACAATCGAGGCTGCGTTGGTTCTCACACCGAAGCCAAAGAAGGTCCACGGTCGCGTGATTGGGATCACCTTAAGCTTGAAGCTGCGTTTGCCGACCTGCCGGGCGACGATGAAGAGAATATCGTCAACTTCCTGTTGTTTGGCACTGTCAAAGACAAGCCGATGGGGCGGCCCAGGGCATCGGCAACACGGAAGCGAATGTGATGAGTGGATGCCGCACTCCGGACCGGCCGATGAGCTCTGGCTTCATCAGCATCCCGCGCTCCGAGGGAAGGTGAATTTCTTTACAGCATCATCGCCTACACGGTCATTCTTTTCACCGTCCTCTTCTCGAAGAGGAGTATATGGAGGAGTTGCTCGAGCGGAATTCGGAGGTTTCACCACGCACGGTTACACACCGGGCCAACCCATGACGAAAAGGGCTAAATAGCAGTTGCGGCGGCGGGAACCATATCCACTAAAATGTGGCAGAGCCTTATTGGCGCGCCGCTGGCCTGCTGGAGCTGGCCTTCGTGAATTGAAATGGCATGCTCGTGGGAACCTGCTCCTGCAAGCGCGGCAGATCCCCCGTATACCTGCTGAAGTCGCTGATTGACCACGTTCACGATTTGCTCGCCGGGCAGGGAAAGAGCGTATCCGAGCATGAAGCCCCAGGCATGACCCACTGCATATTGTCCGTTTGTGAAGCGGAGGACGCCTTGTGTGACGTAGCGGGTGTTTAGCTGATTGTAGGCGCTGCCAGCGCCGACTCGTTTACATTCTACGCCAACATAGTCCTCTTCGTTCCCGAATTGCCGCAAGAACTTCAGCGTGATGTCAATTCGCCCCGCGATCTCTGCTCCCTCCGACGACATATCGTCGATTTCCACCTCGCCGGAAACCTCCAAGTTCGTGAGCCCCAGTTCACGCTTAATCCGCTTCATGGCCTTTCTGACGATAATGGTTATAGGTACCTCAAGAAGGCCGGAAGTGAGGTGCTGACGAGCCTCGCGGGCACCTTTACAAATGAGATCGATGACAGTCTCGATCTCATCATCCTCAAGTGAAAACGACGGATCGCCTGCCGGCGTGTCAACTGTGAGCCGCATGCGATGCCTTGAGCCAATGGTCGGCAAGAATGATGTCGGCGTCATTGAGGCCAGCCGTCCGGGTCCAGTACCTCACCTCGGACGGCTTGACCACGAACAGACTATCGCCAAGATAAAGCCGGAGATTGCGACGCTCATTGAGATAAGGGGGGAGATCGGTCTTCATCCATCCCTTTAGCTGCGCTGCGAGCGCCTGGAGTTCGACATCCTCTCCAATCTCTATAGCCGGCTCGCGGGGCGGAGCGCCGCTTCCCATCCGAAACCGTACGGCTGTGAGCCCGCCAGCCCCATCCGCCCAGTTGGCGCTGATCAGCGACTTTGAAAAGACTGCGGCCTTCAAGTGCCTTACGCCCTTCGTTCGCAGATAACTGTCGACGACGCTCGCGACCGCCGACGCATACGCGCGCAGCGGTTCGCGGTTGGGCGGCTTTACAAACGCCCGACGTCTGTTCCGGCCTTCGAAGATTAGCATGCGGGCGCGCTCGATGCTGTCCCTAGCCAGAACCAGTTCGAAACGATCGAACTCGTAAAGCTCCGCGACGGCATCATCGAGATTCTCCAAGTTCACTAAGGAAGGATCGTTTGCGGCAGCCATCTCAGCTTCCGCAACACGCTGCAAGGTCGACGTTTCTGTCTTTTGGAGATCTGGTACACGTAGAGACAGCAAATCCTTCGGTTCGACGGTCGATCTTTCCAAGCCCCACGCGCCTCCGCCGTAGGCAAGCTGAAATGTGGTGACGCACGAATTCAATATGCCGGAAAGAATTGGCGCGAGTTTCGGGTCATGGCCAGCAAAGGAAATGCCATAGAAGCTTTCGGTGAAAAGCATATCTGAATCGGAAAGCGCAGCGCTGTACCGTCCTTCTTCGGCACCTGCCTTGAAGCTTGCCTTCGGGCAAAGCAGCAGCGGTCCACGATAGATGGTTCCGCTGCGGACTCGGTGCAGTGTCGGCTGCCGAAACAATGGCAACGACTCCGCATCGATCCGGAACGGCTGGTATTCGTCGGGTGTAAGGGTGGTAAGTTTATAAAAATGCTCCGGCGGAAGGTTTGGATTTCCCTCGACCTGGTAGCCTTGGCCGCGCCCGACGGTTGGAGCAATGCCAATCGCATCAAGGATCGTTTCGAACGTAGGAAATTCACGCTCGAGGCGCTCGATCAGCCAGCTGTCGCGCACAGAACCGAAGGTGGCAGCCTTCAGCATCGCGGGCGTCCGGAGCACTCTCTTGAGAGGGACCGTGCGTAGCTCGCTTGGCCCGACCTGGAAGTGGCCGTTGCGGACAAAGTCCGGCGTCCACGGAATAGATCCCACGAGGAGCTGATCTGCGGCCGGCATCAATGAACACCTGGCGAACAATAGCAGGGCCGGACCGGTTGCATCCGGGAACAGATATTCCTTGCGCAGCGCTGAGAGATTAACCAATGCGGTCGGCTTCAAACGTCCTAGGAGCGCTGCACGTGCTTCGATGGCATGGTCATCTTTTGAGAAGAAGGGCGAAGCCTTCATCACCATGCCAAGTCGTCCTGTTTCGCCGGCGAGATCAGCGGCGACATCGAGGAACGCCCAATCGGGGCTTCGGCGTGGGCGAAGCGTATGAACAGCGCCCTTTTTCCTCGGCTTGGCCTTCTTGCTCTTATCGAAAGTCCAGGGAGGATTGCCGACTACGGCGTCGAAAGGCTGCTCAAGCAAAGCTGTCGGCAAATCGCCGCCGACTGTGTCAGCTTCGAACAATGTCGTCCCGATCAGCCTGTCGAATTTGAGGTCGCCGATGTCGGTCACGGGCTCTTCATCGAATTCAAGAGCGGCAAGGTACAGGCTAAAGGCGGCAATCCCGAGCGCGGACGGGTTGATGTCGATACCGAACAGTTGATGGTAAAGGATATCGCGGACGATTGATCGCGATGCCCTTTCATTGCCGCAACGGCGCCATACGAGGCGTCGGAATGCCTCGACCAAGAAGGCACCGGAACCACAAGTCGGATCAACGACTCGAGCGGTCGCGGGCAAATTCTCGAAAACGGGATCGAGGGTCAGATGCACCAGTTCAACCGGCGTGTAGTGAAGCCCCTGCAAGCGCGCCTTTTCCTCGGCGCTCGAGCGGGCAAACTGCTGATAGATAGAGCTGATCAGGTTGACTGGGATTGCGTCGAATCGGAACCGAAACAGGCGGCCTTGACCATGATTTTCAGGAATCAGACTGCGCCCTTCGATGAAATCCCGGACAAGCGACAGATGTGCGTCACCGAGGCGCATTCGCTCAGCGCCGGGATCGTCCATCGGAAACAGGTCGCCGTTGAATGTCTTTCGCAACCAATCAAAAAGACCGAATGCAGTATCGGACATTGCCATGATTGTCGAAAGATCGGCGGGCAGAGAAGCTGGCAGGAACGGCTGAGCAATGCCGCGGTCAAGCAAATACCAAGTAAAAATGCTTCGACCAATGAGACGTTGAGCCAGGTCGCGCGCCGCCGCGATTTCCGCGGCGCCGTCGAGACGGGCGGTCGGCTGGGCCGGCGGAAGTTCTGTCAGCCCCTGTTCGAGCGCATTTATCTCACCGAGCAACTCGCGATCGACGCGGTACTGACGATCAATCTTCTTGCCGATGGCGCTTGACCAGAATGCGCCCGTTTCGGTCGCAAGGCGGCCGCACATGGCATCTAGAGCGCGCAACCGATCGTCGACGGCGAGGTCAAACCGCTCGAGCGGTGTTGCCGCGGAGCCTGCTTTCATCCCCTGTCTTGGCGATGCATAACAGTCGTAAAGGCGGACTTCCGTGGGGGTGATAATCCACAGCAGCGGCGCGAGACCGATGTTCCAGGCTGCCTCATGCCAACGGGCGATATCACTTTCGTTCGGGCTAGTATTGCCAGAATCCTTGAAGATGCCGGCGGCACTGTTTTGCGCGGTGAATACTGCATCTGCCTCGAGCCCGATCCGCTGATCCTTCATCACGGCTCGCAGGCGAGCCGATTCCGGATCAGCAGGCGTCACCAGACCCGGGGCGGGCTGGCCCTCCGGTCCCAAATATCCAGTCGCCTGGAGCGCACGGATGAAGGCGGCGGAATTCATGCGTTTCGCCGCTTCCGGGATGGTTGTGTTGCAGAAGCCTCTTCGATGCCCACAGCCATTCTCTCGCTGCGAACGAGTCGGGCAGGAAACAACTCGAGCTGACCGGCCGCAGCCGCCGGCGTCGGCATTCCGAATTCGGCGGTCAGAACCTTGAGATGACTGTCCAAATGAAGCACAAGGCCGTCGCCTTCGTCCCGGCGGTTTTTCGCAGCCTCAAGANAACCTTGAGATGACTGTCCAAATGAAGCACAAGGCCGTCGCCTTCGTCCCGGCGGTTTTTCGCAGCCTCAAGAATCTCCCAGCGATCGGTCCCGTATATGACGATTGAACTGCCCCATAGCCGCAGGAACGAGACGCCGTCGAAGGAGTTGCGCATGGTGGCAAAAAGTTCGCGGTGAGCATGAAGCTCCAAGTGAAAGCGATTCTTTAGAACGGCTGCGATGCGAAGCAGGAGCAACGTCTGCCAGCTGTATTGTGATGGTGATCCACGGCCGCGGTGCTGTACGTCAGCGGGGATCAATGCCCGCCGGCTTGTCCATTCACGAAGCTGGTTGGTCGAAAGACCCGTCAGCCGTGCAGCAGCGCTGGTATTTACAAGCCTCAATGTTCGCCCCTTGCAAATCGGTTATCATACCCGATCTCCGACGAGAATGGGTATCATGCCCTAACTCACCTGGGAAGAGAGAATGAGAACAAAAGTAGGACAAAACGCCTATGACCTACGGCAATGCCATCGCGGCGAGTACCGTCTGAGCTTGCGGTTCGCGATATGGCCGCCATTAACTCAGGGGAATGTCGATGGCTGTGCTTGATCATTGGCGGCACCTTCTCAACACGCCCAAAACGCTGACGTGCAAAAAGATGAAACTGCTTGCTCGCGACCATGAGGAACCGATCATCATTGGCACTGGCGAGTTCAACATCATAGACAACACGACGTTCCGCTATACGCTTCGCGGCCGTCCAGCTGACGCCGCTTATACATTTCACCAGCTCAAGCGTCAGAGGGAGAACCCCTATGAAAGCCTCATGCGGTTCCGCCTCGTGTTCTGGGATGAAGGTGGCGTGGAATACGCGGGAGGATGGACTGTTCCCCACGTAGAGCCGGGTAGCGGAGATGAATGGATTTTCTCCGGAGAGACGCACAGTGGTCCTTGGCTGCACGAGCCCTGCGACGCGTCCGAGTCGAACGCGACCGAACTCATATTTGCGATCCCGCGAGGGAGCGCGGCGGCGCTTTGCCTGTCGCGCTTCGTGCGCATGCCGCATGAAGGCATGAAACATATCCCTGAATACGTGCTGCACACATTGGGATCAGATATTGCGTTTCATTACGATTCTGCGGTCGGACTGCTGTCCGTTAACGTTCCGGCGTCCGCCCAACTGCCGCTGACCTTTACCGAGAACTGGATCGCTGAGCCATTGCGGATCATGTTCGGCCAATTGATATACCCGCGTCTGGTCGCCCGGAATCTCCCTGACGGGTTCTCGCATATCAGCCTGAGGCCAGCGCCAGATTTCTCGGACGTGACGGGATGGTTGACGCTCTGGTCAGGGGAAAATGCCCTGACCGACCAGATCGGGTTCTGGAACTTGTACGCGCAAATTCTCTCATACGTCGCTCTTAGCCGAGATAGCGGCGGTGATCCCAACTTCGATAGGAATAAGCTCACCCGGCTGTATGAAGAGGTGATCCAGGCGGCGAGCGGGTCCCGCTGGGTTTGGGCGCTGACGACTGCGAGCAGTGTCGAAGCCATTACGCGCAAGCTGATCTCACCTGATGCAACTCGGCCAGGCGTCGACATGGAGGCCATCAAGGCGCTTTCAGTTCATATTGACGCCTGGAAGGGTGACCAGGGCCTCAAATCCGCCGCGGTCGGCGCTGTGAAACGTCAGGTACAGATGACCGCCAAGCGCGCACTTGTCGCCTTCAAGGACCGACAGGTAATAACTGCCGAACAGCTCGACGCATGGGAGACCCTGCGAAATTCCGTCATGCACGGCAGTCTTGTCCCACCATATTCTACAGAGAGCGAAGATGCCCAGATGCTCGCGCTTGCGGGGCTGCTGCATGCATTGACTCGAGAACTCGTTAGAGTGGAGCGATAGGCCGCGCCAGAGATATGTCTATGCCGAACGCCTATTCGGTCTAAAACTACGGCTGGAACCTGACGCTCCACGCGCCCCAACCTAGACGATCCCCCATGCCCGAAACCTCCCCCTCCCCGTCATCTCGCGCAGGC
>NZ_AYVL01000041.1 GCF_000502835.1 Mesorhizobium sp. LSJC280B00 | reverse complement strand
ACGCGCCTGCGGCGGCGTCGAGGCCGGCACCTGGCTGGTTGCCCGCGCGGGTCTGCTGGAGGGGCGCAGCGCCACCACCCACTGGGAGGACATGGAGGATTTCTCGTCGGCCTTTCCCGGCGTCGACGTGCGCCCCGACCGCTACGTCATCGATGGCCCCGTGTTCACCACCGGCGGCGCCTCGCCGACCTTCGACCTGATGCTGCATCTGATTCGCACGCGGCTCGGCATGGCCGTGGCGCTAGATGTCGCGAGCGTCTTCATCTACGATCAGGCGCGCGCCGCGACGGACGCGCAACCGCTGGTCTCGCTCGGCCGTCTCGACGGCTACGATCCCAGGCTGGCGCAAGCCATTCGGCTGATGGAAGCGCATGTCGACCAGCCGCTGACTATCGCCGCCGTGGCAAAGCGCGCCGGGGTGACGGCACGGACGCTGGAAAGCATCTTTCGCAAGTCGATCGGCGAAACGCCCGGCGCTTATTACCTCAGGCTGCGCCTCGGCGCCGCGCGCCGGCTGGTGGTCGACACGCGCATCGCCATGGCGGACATTGCCGGGCGAACGGGGTTTTCGTCCGCCGCGGCATTTTCCAGAGCGTTTTCAAGAGCGTTCGGCGAAGCGCCGGTCAGGCTGCGTCGGGGATAATGCATGTCGCCCAAAAGCCTGGCCACGGGCTTGACCCGAGGGTGCGGAGCGGTTTTGGGATAACGACATGCATAGACAAAGGTAGATCAGGCAGCGTCCTGGCGGTCGCTGCTGCCGTCGATCTGCGAGCGCATCTGTCTCGCAAGATGGGTCTCGAAGCGGCTGGCGACCGCGCGATCCCATTCGTTTGCACTCAGCGCACCTTGTTTCGGGTGCGGCAGCGCCATCAGCCGGTCGATGATCGATCCAGCCTCGCCAGATGAGAGCAGGGCGTCGATTTCGCGTTCGTGCTGCATATCGTTTCGCCTCCTTCTTTCTGAATCCCGCCACGAACCACACTATAGGAGGTTCGTGACGGCTGTTTGAAGGCAAGAGCGAGGCGATTGATGGGCGATGCCGGGCAAAGTTTTGTCCGCCGCCGCCCATCTTGGGCACGATCGTTCCGGCAGGTCAGGCAGTGCTTCAGCCAAGCCGCATCGACAGTTCAACATCCTCGCCGAACGGCGTGGACATGTAGCCACTCCCGGTCGAGCGCACCCGCTCGAGGTATTCGGGGCAAAGATCTGCGTTGTCGGCAACGACGAAGGCGCCCGGCCTGAGGCGGCTTTCAACCAGACTCAAGATCTCGGGATAGAGCGCTTTGGCGCCGTCGAGCAGAAGCAGGTCGACCGTTTCGGGAAGATCGACGCTTAATGTTTGCAGCGCGTCTCCTTCGCGGATTTCCACCATGTCAATGAGACCGCCTGCTGTCAGGTTACTCCTCGCGCGCGCGACCTTGGATGGCTCGAACTCGCTGGTGATCAGGCGGCCGCCGCCATTGTCCCGCAAGGCTGCGGCAAGGTGCAGGGTCGAGATGCCGAACGAGGTTCCAAATTCAACGATCGTCCTTGCGCCGCTGCCTCGTGCCAGCATGTAGAGCAGCATGCCGGTCTCTCGCGAGACGGGAAGCCAGAGGTCCTTTAGCCGCCCATAGAAATCGAGGTATTCGGTCTTGCTTCGAATGAGGCGGCTCCGCTCCTCGGCCGAGAGTTCCGCCACTGCAGGGCTTGTTGCCGCAGCGGCTTCCTCGAACAGGCGGTCCAGCAGGGGCGCGAGCGGCGTTGTCGTCAGTGTGGTCATATCGGTCTCCAGTCGGAATTGAATGCGTTCTTGTGCGGCATTCAAAATACGACTAATCGTTCGCATTCACTAATCGCATTGGCGCGCCTCTCAATGAGCGATCACCGAAGTCCGCGGATTTCCTCGCGAAAACAGCCGAAGCAGGCCCGCTCGGCGGAGCTCGTCGCTGCGATTTTGCAGGCTGCTGTTCAGGTTTTGGCGAGGGAAGGCGCGCAGCGCTTCACCACGGCGCGGGTGGCCGAGAAGGCCGGCGTCAGCGTCGGATCGCTGTATCAGTATTTTCCGAACAAGGCGGCGATCCTGTTCCGGCTCCAGAGCGACGAATGGCGGCAGACGACCAGTTTGCTGCGCGATATCCTCGAGGATATCAGGAAACCGCCGCTTGACCGGCTGCGCGACCTGGTCCACGCCTTCCTCCGCTCGGAGTGTGACGAGGCCGCGGTGCGTGTGGCGCTCGACGACGCCGCACCGCTTTACCGCGACGCGCCCGAGGCGCAGACGGCAAGGGCGTCCGGAGACCGCACCATCCAGCTCTTCATGCAGGAGGCGTTGCCCAACGCCGCGCAAGCGACTCGCGAATTGGCCGGCGATCTGGTCATGACGACGCTCAGCACGGTGGGGAAGCAGTTCTCGGAGTTGCCCCGAACCCCCGCGGAGATTGAAGCCTACGCCGACGCCATGGCCGACATGTTCTGCGCCTACCTGAGAGGCCTCGATCACGGCTAAGACGCGCCAAACCCGGTCAGCGAACAGGCCACGCGAGTTTCACACGGGGCAAAACCTTCGTCGGTTCAGCCCCGCGGAAAGCCGTCTTTAGCCGGCGGCCGCTGAACAATGCGGCCATGAAAACGGTACGCCTCAGACGTACCGGTTGACGATGTTTTCGAGCAATTCCTGGCGGCCGGATCTGGGCTGCGGCTCGATCTTCTCTTTGACGACGCGCTCGGCGATTTCCTCGAGCGTGCGCTTGCCGGCAAGCATCGCCTTGGCCTCGGCCGAATCCCAGCCGGCATAGCGCTCGGCGAGCGGGGCGGACAGCGCCTTGTCCTCGACCATGCGTGCCGCTGCCTTGAGGCCGCGAGCGCAGCAATCCATGCCGCCGATGTGGCCAATCAGCAGGTCCTGCGGATCGAGCGACTGGCGCCTGAGCTTGGCGTCGAAATTGGTGCCGCCGGTCTTGAAGCCGCCGGCCTGCAGCACCTGATAGTAGGCGAGTGCCATCTCCGGTACATTGTTCGGGAACTGGTCGGTATCCCAGCCCGACTGGTAGTCGTTGCGGTTCATGTCGATCGAACCGAAAATGCCGAGCGCATTGGCCAGCGCCAGTTCATGTTCGAACGAATGGCCGGCCAGGATGGCGTGGCCCTGCTCGATGTTGAGCTTGACCTCGTTCTCCAGTCCGAAACGCTTGAGGAAGCCGTAGACGGTGGCGACGTCGTAATCGTACTGGTGCTTGGTCGGCTCCTGCGGCTTCGGCTCGATCAGGATGGTGCCTTCGAAGCCGATCCTGTGCTTGTAATCGACGACCAGGTTGAGGAAACGGCCGGCCTGTTCCTGCTCGCGGGCAAGGTCGGTGTTGAGCAGCGTCTCATAGCCCTCGCGGCCGCCCCACAGCACGTAGTTCTCGCCGTTCAGACGCTTGGTGACGTCGATGCAGTGTTTCACCGTCGCCGCCGAATAGGCAAAGACGTCCGGATCGGGATTGGTGGCGGCGCCTGACATGAAGCGGCGGTTGGAGAACAGGTTGGCCGTGCCCCACAACAGCTTGACGCCGGTCTGCTTCATCTTTCCCGAGAAGTAATCGGCGATCTCGTCGAGCCGCGCCGCACTTTCGGAAAAGTCCCGGCCCTCCGGCCGCACGTCGGCATCGTGGAAGCAGAAATAAGGCGCACCCAGCAGCGAAAACATCTCGAAGGCGACGTCGGCCTTGAGTTTGGCCAGCTCCATCGTGTCGGTACCGCCGGCCTTGGGGAACCATGGCCGGTCGAACGTCTGACCGCCGAACGGATCGCCGCCCGGCCAGGCGAAGGAATGCCAATAAGCGACGGCAAAGCGCAGATGGTCTTCCAGCCGCTTGCTGGCGACGATCTCGTCGGGATTGTAGAACCGGTAGGCCAGCGGATTGGTCGAATCCGGTCCCTCGTATTTGATCTGTTGGATGTCGCCGAAAAAACCGCTGCTCATGTTCTTTTCCTCTCGCATGGTTCGGCCTGATTACCTCAGGCATAATTGGTTTTGCGCTGAAGTTGGTCGAAAAGGCTCATGTCAAAGCCACCCAACGAAGGAGACAGACCATGACCGACCTCAACACCATTGCCGAAAACTACATCGCCGCTTGGAACGAGAGCGACGACGCGCGCAGAAAAGCCTTGCTCGAGGCAACCTTCACCGAGGACGTCGGCTATCGCGATCCGATCATGCAGGGCGACGGCCATGACGGCATCGCCGCGTTGATCGAAGGCGTGCAGCAGCGCTTTGCCGGCTTCAGGTTCTCGCTGAAAGGCAAGCCGGACGGCTTCGCGGATACCATCCGTTTCTCCTGGAACCTCGGGCCGGAAGGCGTCGAATCCGTCATCGAAGGCACCGATATCGGCGTCATCGAAAACGGCCGGCTGAAAAGCGTCACCGGCTTTCTCGACAAGGTGCCGGCGCAGTGAGGAAATCGCGGCAAAGCGGGGGCCAAGCACCCCCCTCTGCCCTGCCGGGCATCTCCCCCTCAAGGGGGGAGATTGGCTGGCCTTTCCGCCTTCGCCAATCACCGATCTTGCAAGACTGGCATAGCCGTCGACGCTGCTGATCTCCACCCTTGAGGGAGAGATGCCAAGTGGTGGCAAAGAGGGCAGGCCAGAAGGGGGTAAGCGCCGGCTCACGCGGTTACAGCCCTGATCGCCGGATAAAGCGCCCGGTAGCGCTGATAGGCATCTGCATAGGCACCGCCGAGGGCGGCGACCGGCTCGACCGTGGCGTCCGTCGCCGGCGCCGTGCACACGGCGCGCGGATCGGCGCCTGTCGCCGCGGTCAGGCCAAGTCGGGCCGCGCCAAAGGCAGCGCCGAAATCGCCGTCGGCTGGAATATCGATGGGCAGGCCAAGCGCTGTGGCGATGGCCTTCAGCCAATAGCGCGAGCGCGAGCCGCCGCCGATCGCCGTCACCCGGGTCAGCGTCGTGCCGGCTTTGGCCAGAGCTTCGAGGCTGTCGCGGAAAGCGAAAGCGACGCCTTCGAGCACGGCCTGGGTCAGTGCCGCGCGGCCGGATTCGTGGGCAAGCCCGGTAAAGGTGCCACGAATGGCGGAATCATTGTGAGGCGTCCGCTCGCCTGACAGGTAGGGCAGGAAGGAGACGCCGGTCGGCGCCTGCAGCGCATCGCCGAGTTCGGCGGTCAACTCGCCGGCGCTTTTTCCAGCGATCCCCGACAGCCAGTTCAGCGAATCGGTTGCCGACAGGATGACGCCCATCTGGTGCCAGGTGCCGGGCAGTGCGTGGCAGAAGGTATGCACGGCGCTTTCCGGGTTGGGCAGATAGGACGCGTTGGCGGCGAAAAGCACGCCCGACGTGCCGAGCGAGACGAACGCCTGGCCGGCGCCGACCGTGCCCATGCCGCAGGCCGAAGCCGCATTGTCGCCGGCACCGCCGGCGATCGGGATGCCCGCCTGCATGCCCCATTTGGCGGCCAATTCGGCGCGCAAGGCACCGGCCTTGGCCGTGCCTTCGACCAATGACGGCATCTGCCTTTCGTCGAGCGATGTGGCGGCGAGCAGTTCGGCGGACCAGGCTCGTCTGCCGACATCGAGCCACGACGTGCCAGCCGAATCCGACATTTCCGAAATATGCTCGCCGGCGAGCCAGAGCCGCAAAAAGTCCTTCGGCAGCAGGACCCTTGCCACCTTGGCGAAAACAGCCGGTTCGTTGTTCCTGACCCAGGCCAGCTTCGGCGCGGTGAAACCGGGAAAGACGATGTTGCCGGTCAGCTTGCGAAAGCGCGGGTCGGCATCGAGCGCGGCCGCCTCGGCGTGGCTGCGTGTGTCGTTCCATAGAATGCAGGGGCGCAGCACCTGGTCGGCTGCATCGAGCAGAGTGGCGCCATGCATATGGCCGGAAAGGCCGATGCCTTTGACCGCCGCGAGTTCCTTCGCATGCATTGACCGCAGCTCGCCGACCGCCGCTTCGCAGGCGCGGATCCAGTCGGCCGGGTTCTGCTCGGACCAGCCGGGATGCGGGCGCGACACGTCGAGCGGCGCATGGCCGGAACCGACGATGCTCTGCCTTGCATCGATCAGCAGCGCCTTGACGCCCGACGTGCCGAGATCGAGGCCGAGATACATGTTTCCTCCCATGTCCGTCATGCCTGGCGGCGACGGTCTTTCTTGCTTCCCCGCCCAGTCCTGTGACACGGGCGGCGAAGATATCCCGGCAATCGTGCCGCCGGAAACGCACCCCGGTCAACACGCGAAGATTTTTTCGACGCTCGAAAAAATCTGGTCGGGGCAGTTTTTTTTAAGGCAAGATGTGGCCTTGGTCAATTCGCCGCGAGAGCGGTTGCACGCCGTGAAAACAGTGCCGACAACGGGCTGTCCGGCCGTGCCAGCGCGCGTTCCGCCGCAAGCGCCCTCGCCAGCGCGCCATCACCGGAACGCAATGCCGCTTCGATCAGCGTCAGGTCGATGACGTCGCGTTGGGCGTGGCTGCCGCCGAAGCGATGGGCGATTGCCCGGATCGGCCGGATCAAGCGGATCGTCCCGGCATAATTGCCCTCGCCGAACGCCTTGATGGCGAGCGTCAGGGGATGGCCGACATCCCTGGTGAAAGCAGCGTTGTCGTCCTTGCCGCGCATCGCCTCGCGCTGCGCCTCGAGCAAGCCGCGGGCCGGCGCTTCGAGGCCGGCGCCGACAAACGCCATCATCGCGTGGGCGTCATTGAAGGCATAATGGCCGGCGCTCGCCTTGGGCAACCAGTTGGCGGCGAGTGCCGTCCAGCGCTCGCCGACATCGACGCCGCCGAGATGCAGCCGCCACAGGATCGCCGAGGCATCGACCATGTTGAGCGCCAGCGTCGAGCGCTCGCCATAGATCGGCCCGTCGTAGAGCGCCAGCACCTCGTCGGTCTCGCCGAGATCATAATGGAACAGCGCCAGATGCCACCAATTATGCACCTGCAGGAAGCTTTCCCGCGTCCACGCTTCGGGATTGGCGCGCATCCACAGAATGCCGTCCTTCTGCCGGCTCTGCATCTCCATGACATGGGCCACCGCATGCTGGGCCCAGCCGTCGCGCGGCTCGAGATCCACCGCCGTGCGGCCAAGTTTTTCGGCGCGCGCGTAGTCGCCCATTTCTTCCAGCCCGAAGGCTTGCATGCCGAGTATGGCATGGTAGCCCGGCATGCCGCTCTGCCAGGACGGCAGCGCGCGGCCGATGCGGTCGCGCAGCATGCGCGCATTGCCGGTGAAGAAGTCGATCTGGTGGCCGGTCTGCAGCGCCAGCGCATCGAGCGGAAACTCGATGGCGATATCCTCCAGCACGCGGGCGGCCTCGTGCCAGCGTCCATCCGCAAGGTGGCCAAGGGCGGCGACATGCGCCTGCTCGCGCGTCGTCGCGGCAAGTGGCAGCGCTGCCTCGTGACATGCCTTGGCCACTGCCGTCGCTTCGCGCTCGGTGGCGAGGCCAAAGAGATAACCCTTGAACACATGCGCCATGACGAAGCCGGGAACTTCGGCGATTGCCCGGTCAACGGAACCGACAGGATCGCCGATGAAGCACTGCAATTCGCGCACAGCCCGGCTGTAGGACGAGAACCCGGCCTCCGTCGCGCCAGACAGCGTCAGGCCAAATGCGTCGCTCACCGCCATGGTTTGCCTCAGTTGCCCGAGCGCATCGCCACTGTCGCGACGCCGGCGCCGACCAGCAGCGTGCCGCCGGTGCGGTTGAAGATGCGGATCGCCTTTGGATTGCGCACCACGTTGCGCGCCCTTGCCGCGATCAGCGCATAACCGAAGGCATTGGCGAAGGCGAGCGCCAGGAAGGTCGTCTCGAAGATCAGCATCTGTGCCCAGAAATCCGCATGCCGGTCGAGGAACTGCGGCAGGAAGGCGACGAAAAAGGTGATGCTTTTCGGATTGAGCGCGGTAACCAGCCAGGCATGCGCCGTCATTTTCGCCGACGACACCGCATCGGTGCGCGGTTCGGCCCGGAGCGCGCCGCCGGCGCGAAACAGCTTGATGCCGAGATAGATCAGATAGCCGGCGCCGATCACCTTCAGCACGGTAAACACGGTGGCCGACGCCGCCAGCAGCGCGCCGATGCCCAGCATCGACAATGTCATCGCGGTGAAGTCGCCGAGCGCCACGCCGACTGCCATCGGCAGCGCGGTGCGCCAGCCCTGGCCGAGCGCATAGGACACCACCAGCAGGATGGTCGGACCTGGAATGACCAGAAGGACTGCCGAGGCGGCGGCAAAAGCGGCCCAGTTTTCGAAGGACATTTTCTTCTCCTTGAGCTCAAAGAAGAGGATAAATCCTTGGTCCCGCGCAGATGTAAAGAGGCAAAAATCGAAAAAGCCCCTCGTTAATGCCAGGCGGCCGGCCTTCACGCTTTTTCAACCATGATTGTCGAAAATGCCTGCTATCCGGCCGGACCGTGTTTCCCGCCGATAGCGTAGGGTTTGGGTAAATGCGTGAGTTGCCGCAAGGTCTGTCGCTGCCGCACAACGGCGACGCAATCGAAACCGAAATACAGCTTTCCCGCCGCACGGTGCTGTCCGGCGCCGGTGCGCTGGCGCTGCTCGGCGTCGCCGGCTGCAGCCAGACGCTGGATCTGCCGTCGCTGCAGCTCGACGACGTCACCACCGGCTCGATCCGGCCCATCCGTCCGAGTATCAGCGTCGACAAGAACATCACCAGCCCCGACGTGATGTACGCTTCGCTCACCGACGGTGGCTTCAATGTGCCGGAAGTGCCCTATCTCAAGGTCAAGCCGGAGTTCCGCCGCCAGATCGTCGTCGATCCGACCGGCGAGCAACCCGGCACCATCGTCGTTCACTCGCAGGAACGGCTGCTCTATCTGGTGCAGCCCGGCGGCGATGCGATCCGTTACGGCGTCGGCATCGGCAAGGACGGGTTCCGCTGGTCCGGCCGCGCCAACATCCAGTACGGCAAGGAATGGCCGGTCTGGACCCCACCGCCCGAGATGATCGCCCGCAGGCCGGAACTGGTGAAATGGCAAAGCGGACAGCCGGGCGGCCTCGACAATCCGCTCGGCGCGCGTGCCCTCTACATCTATCAGAACGGCAGCGACACCGGCTATCGCATCCACGGCTCGCCCGAATGGTGGAGCATCGGCCAGGCGATGTCGTCGGGCTGCGTGCGGCTGATCAACCAGGACATCATCGATCTCTACAGCCGCGTCTCCAAGAAGAATCCGGTCGTCGTCGTCTGACCGGCGGCCAAGGCTCGAGCGATTACTCTGCCGGCTAGCGCTGCACACCCATGTACTACAATTTTGTGCGAATTCATGCGACGCTTCGCCTTGCCCAGCCATGTCCGCTCGCGTGACTGACAAGTTTTGGGAGATCGCGACATCGTTGCGCTGATCGAGGCGAGCGAAGCGGAGAAGCCGACCATGCGTGGTCCCTGCAAGAAGCAAGAAAGCAATTGATGCCGATTGTCAGGATAGCCGAACTGGAAATCGATCCTAAGCAGATCGGCAGCTACAGGGCCCTGCTTGCCGAAGAGATTGAGGCTTCTGTACGCGTCGAGCCGGGCGTGCTTTTCCTTCATGCGGTGGCAGTAAAAGGCACGCCTGAAAAGGTGCGCGTGATCGAATGCTACGCCGATCAGGCGGCCTATGAGGCCCACCTGACCACGTCGCACTTTCTCAAATACAAGGCGCAGACGGCGAGTATGGTCAGGTCACTTCGGCTCATCGAAACGGATCCTATCGCGCTGCAGGCGAAGAGTGGCCCGATTTCAAACTGACCCACTGCCTCTGCCGTTGCGCGATGCCGCAAGACAGGCGAATGTGCCTGCGATTTTCACCGCCCGGGAGACGTGAACAATGGCCGGAACTTTTGTCATCGCGCAAGGCGGCGGCCCGACCGCCGTCATCAACCAGACCGTGGTGGGCGCCACGCTCGAAATCCGCAAGCGGCATCCCGGCGCCAAGGTGCTTGGTTCCATCCACGGCGTGCGCGGAATTCGTGACGGCAATTACGTCGATCTTTCCGCCATCCCCGAGGACCGCCTGCGGCTGATCGCGGCGACACCGAGCGCCGCGCTTGGTTCGACGCGCGACAAGCCGGATGCCGCCTATTGCGACCTCATCCTCAACGGCTTGAAGAACGCCGGCGCCGATGCCTTCATCTATATCGGCGGCAACGACACCTCGGGCACGCAGCAGATCCTCACCGACGCCGCCGGCGGCAAGATCGCCTTCGTCCACGCGCCGAAAACCATCGACAACGATCTCGAGGAGAACGATCACACGCCCGGCTTCATGTCGGCGGCCGAGTTCGTCGCTGGAGCATTCCTTTCGGTCGATCTCGATTTCCGCGCTCTGCCGGGCATCTATGTCGGCATCGTCATGGGGCGGCATGCCGGTTTCCTGACGGCCGCGTCCGCGGCCTGGCAGCTCGATCAGGACAGCGGCCCGCATCTCGTCTACGTGCCGGAGCGGCCGTTCTCCGCGGCGGGCTTCATCGACGACGTTCGTGCAACGCTCGACCGCCACAAGCGCTGCATCGTTGCCGTCTCCGAAGGCGTCAGCACCGCCGACGGCAAAGCGCTGGTCGAAAGCCTGGTGCCGCCGGAAAGGCTGGAGCGCGACCAGCACGGCAACGTCAAGCTGTCGGGCAGCGACCTGCCGGCAGCCTTGGAGCGCGCGCTCGCCGAAGGATTGCCGGGCAAGCGGGCGCGCGTCGATGCGCTCGGCTATATGCCGCGCGGCTATGTCGGCGCCATCAGCGCGGTGGACGCGCAGGAGGCCTTCGATGCCGGTGCCTTCGCGGTCACGGTGGCCGACGAGGGGGGCGGTTCGGTGGCGCTGCAATATGACGGCAAGAAAACCGTGCTGAAGAAGGTGCCGCTGAAGAACGTCGCCGGCAAGACGCGCCATATGCCGGATGATTTCATGCTGCCGGATGTCAACCGGCTGTCCGATGCGGGGATGGCCTATCTGAAGCGGCTGGTCCCGCAAAAGTACAAGGTCGGCAAGCCGTTCGTCTGATGCCGGCCTTGATCTGATGGACAGCTGGTTCAGCAAAACCATCGTCGACGCCAAGACGACGATGCTGACCGAGCCCTTCGTGCACGAATTCGTGCGCGCCAACATCTGGCATCTGCGCGGCCGCGATGTCGACCTGCTGGTCGACACCGGCATGGGGATCTGCCCGCTGGCGCCGCAGATCGACACGCCGTCCGGCAAGCCGCTGCTCGTCGTCGCCACGCATATCCATCTCGATCATGTCGGCTCGCTGCACGAGTTTCCGTTGCGGGCAGGGCCGCGCCACAGCGCCGCACAGTTCGACAGCATGGATGAAGCGGTGACCTACGCCTACATGTTCCATGATCTGGAAGGCGCCGTCTCCAGGCTGCCGGCAAAGGGCTGGAAGGCGGCCGATTACAGGATTCAGCCGGCGCCTCTGGCCCGGACCCTGGACGAGGGCGATAGGATCGACCTCGGCGACCGCCAATTCCGCGTCCTGCATCTGCCCGGCCACTCTCCGGATTCGATCGCGCTGTTCGACGAGGCTGACGGCCTGTTCTTCGCCGGCGACGCCATCTACGACGCCATGCTGATCGACGACCTGCCGGATTCGGATCGTGCCGCCTATCGCCGCACGATGCAGTGCCTGCTCGAGCTGCCGATCCGCATCGGCCATGGCGGTCATGGACCGAGCTTCGACGGCAGGCGGATGCGCGAGATCGCCACCACCTATCTCAGCCGGACCGACCGGAAAGGCGAATAGGAGGCCTCGGCTGAGGCGGCGCAAATCTGAAGCGATTTGTCTTGCGCAGCTATTTTGTTCTTGCTTTGTGCCGGCAGCTATGCTAGTAATCTGGGTATGGTGCTGATTCGCCCCAATGACCCGCCGACCCGCCGCAAGGCGGGTTTTTGTTTTCGGGTTTCGGCGCCAGCCCGGCAAGGCGGCTGCCAGCCGGAAATTAAATCTTCGTAATATTATCTGGAAACCACGATCGGCGCCCTAGATGCGGGGCTGTCGATCCGGTCGGCCGCCGTGCCAGGCGAGACAGGCAAGGCCGACACGCCGATAGAGCATTCCGGTGACGGAACGCTGCGGCGCCCGATCAATCTCTCGCCCGGACAACGGCCATGTCACCAATCCAGACCCTTCGCAGACATCGCGTCGCCGCTCTGCTGGGCGCCGCGCTGATCGTCAGCCCCTTCGCCCTGCCCCTCGCTCCCAGGCTGAATGATGTCCTGGCGGCAACAGTGACCCCACCTGTCACCGGAATGACGGCGCCCAGCGGTTCGTTCGCTCCGGTCGTGGCGGCCGACAAACCGGCAGTGGTGACCATCGCGACGGTCATGAAAGTACAACAGCCGGACACCATGAGCGACGCCTCTCCCTTTGGCGGAACCTCGCCTTTCGACGACTATTTCCGCCATTTCTTCGATGACCAGGGACAGCCCGCCCCCAAGACACCGCCGGAACAGGCGCCGCGCACCGAGGCCCTCGGCTCAGGCTTCATCGTCGGCGCCGACGGCACCATCGTCACCAACAATCACGTCGTCGACGGCGCCCAGTCGATCAAGGTGACGCTCGACGACGGCACCGAGCTTCCCGCCAAATTGATCGGTCATGACGCCAAGAACGATCTTGCCGTGCTCATGGTCAAAGCCGGCAAGCCCTTGCCGATCATCAAATGGGGCGATTCCGACAAGCTCATGCCGGGCGACCAGGTGCTCGCGTTCGGCAATCCTTTCGGCCTTGGCACCACGGTCACGGCCGGCATCGTCTCGGCGCGCGGCCGCGACCTGCATAGCGGGCCGTTTGACGACTTCATCCAGATCGACGCACCGATCAACCGGGGCAATTCCGGCGGCCCGCTAACGGATGTGAACGGCAATGTCGTCGGCATCAACACGGCGATCTTTTCGCCGAATGGCGGCAGCGTCGGCGTCGGCTTCGCCATCCCCTCGGACCAGGCGCAAAAGGTCGTCGCCAAGCTGATGAAGGGCGGCTCCATCCAGTACGGTTATCTCGGCGTCCAGATCCAGCCGGTGACGCCTGACATGGCGAGCGCCATCGGCCTCGATCACGCAGCCGGCGTGCTGGTCGCGCAGGTCAGCGACGGATCGCCGGCCGCCAAGGCCGGCATCGAGACCGGCGACGTCATTACCAGTTTCGCCGGCCGCGACATAAAGGATCCAAGGGATCTGTCGCGCACCGTCGCCGACGTTGCGCCCGGCACGAGGGAAACCCTCAATGTCTGGCGCCAGGGGCAAAGCCTGCAGATCTCCGTCGAGGTCGGGCGCAACGAAGACGACATGGCAACGGGATCGGTGACCAGCGATCGGCGTCAGCCGTCGACGGAGCAGGGCCTTCGCGCACCGGCGCTCGGTCTCGGCCTGATGGACGTCACCCCGGATGTGCGCCAGGCAATGAACCTGGCAGGCAACCAGCACGGCGCGCTGGTCGAGCGCGTCGACCCGAACAAGGCGGCATCGGCTTCCGGCATCCAGCCCGGCGACATCATCGTCGCCGTCGACCAGCATCCGGTGAGGAACGCCAGGCAGGCTAACCAGGCGATTGTGCAGGCTGCCAAATCTGGCAAGAAATCGGTGCTGCTGCTTGTCGAGCGTGGCGACGCCCAGATGTTCGTCGCCGTCCCCTTCGCCAGTGGCTGAAGCGGGCGCCGCGCTGCCAAGATCGATGTAGAGCATTGCCGCCAGGCCGGAGCCAAGATTTCGGTTGCCCGCGCACGCGTCTTCGAGAAAACTGACAAAGGTCGATTGGACCTTGCGCAAACGGATATTCTCGATGGTTACCCGAGGCTTCTCTTCCGGACGAAAGCCGCCGACGGATACGGATGCACGTATCCCGCCGGGGCAATATCTCGAGCAAGGTTTCCCGGTCCTGTCGGCCGGCCCGACGCCGCATGTCCGCACCGAGGATTGGTCGTTTACGCTTAAGCACGGGCCGCGGCCGATCAAGAAGTGGAACTGGGCCGAGTTCAACGCGCTGCCCTTGACCAAGATGACGCGCGACATCCATTGCGTCACCGCATGGACCAAGTTCGACACCGCGTGGCAGGGCGTGCTGGTCGACGACATCCTTGCCGACGCCGGCATCGAGCCGCCCACCGCCTTCACGCTGGCGCTGGGTTTCGACGGCTATTCCACCAATGTGCCAACGAAGGATCTCACCGGCGGCAAGGCGATGGTGGCACTGCTTTACGAGGGCAAGCCGATCACCCCCGATCATGGCGGCCCGGCCCGGCTGCTCGTTCCGCACCTCTATTTCTGGAAATCGGCCAAATGGCTGAACGGGTTGCAGTTCACCGAGCGTGACGAGCCGGGTTTCTGGGAATTGCGAGGTTATCATATCTACGGCGATCCGTGGCGCGAGCAGCGCTACACGAACGATCCATGAGCGACGCACCGGCGGCGCAGTCGCCCTGGCAGACGGTCACCATCACCCGCATCCAAAAGCGCACGCCGCGCGTCACCAGCTTTTTCCTGCAGCCGTCGCGGCCCTTCGTCTACCATGCCGGACAGCATGTCGATGTCAGGTTGACAGCGCCGGACGGCTATCAGGCGCGCCGCTCCTACTCCATCGCCTCGGCGCCGGAGACCGGCGAGACCATCGAACTGGCGATTGAAAAACTCGAGGACGGCGAGGTCTCGCCGTTCTTTCACGAGATCGCGGCGGTGGGCGACGAGGTCGAATTGCGCGGGCCGCTCGGCGGCCATTTCGTCTGGTCCGACGGCGATGGCGGACCGCTCCTGCTCGTCGGCGGCGGGTCGGGCGTGGTGCCGCTGATGTCGATGGTCCGTCACCGGGCGATGCGGGGATCGCTGGTCGCCGCCACCTTGGTGTTTTCGGCGCGGGTCTGGGACGAGGTGATCTTTCGCGACGAGTTGATCGACCTCGCCGAGCGCCGGGATGGCTTCGACCTGGTGCTGACGCTGACGCGCGAGCCGGCCCGCCGTCCGGCAGATCATGCGCGGCGGGTCGACGCCGCGATGATGGTGCAAGCCATGACGAGGCTGCCCGCGCCGCCGAAGCTCGCCTTTGTCTGCGGCTCGAACGCATTCGTGACGGCCGCCGCCGAGGCACTGATCGATGCCGGGGTGCCTGCGGCACTCATCCGCACCGAACGCTACGGGGTCTGACCGGTTCTGCTTGCCCGGTTGCTGCCTTTGTTGGGCGGCATAAAGCAGGCCAAAAGCAGCCGCAACGCCGACGCCGCGTTTGGCCGAAATGGTTAACGATTCGACAAAGAGCCTCGGCTGCGACTTTTGTCGGTTTAAAAAATCGAACCGAACGGTTCGTTTCTGTTGACAATGCGTGCAGGACGCTGTGAACGCTGCCTCCCCAAGTCACCTTGCAGCCAGACCGATACTATGGGCTATCTACTTGATATTTAGCAATAAAATTGTGGCGAAGGGAATCTCTGGCACAATTTCAAGGTGTAGATTCTTGGTCCACACCAAACAACTTCGTGATTGGAAACTGGCCATCGCCTTTCCCACATCGGGGCTGTCCGAACGACGCGAATTCCTCCCAAGACACGCCGCTGGACGGACGGAAAAACTGAGATACTGGAGTACTAAAATGAAAAAGATCGCTCTTGCCGCCGTCGCCGTTTTGGCCATCACCGGCAGCGCCTTCTCTGGCAGCGACAACTTTGGTTCCAAGGGTGCGAACCAGCCTGCCGCTTCGGTCGACAGCTCGTATACGGCTTCCATTCAGAAGCCGGCTCATGCTGACCAGCAGCCTGTCCAGGGCGCCGACCGTAACCTCTTCGGCAACAACTAACAGTCGATCCCAGCATCAGGGCGGCGGGCATATCCGCCGTCCGGGGATCTGAAAAATTCAGGAGTATTAAGATGAAAAAGATCGTTCTTGCTGCCGCCGCCGTTTTGGCCATCACCGGCAGCGCCTTCGCGGGCAGCGACAACTTTGGTTCCAACGGAGCCAACCAGCCTGCTGTCTCGGTCGACAGCTCCTACACGGCTTCCGTCAAGACGTCGGACCAGGCTGAAAAGCAGCCGGTTGTCCAGGGCGCCGACCGTAACCTCTTCGGCAACAACTAACAGCCGATCCCACCATCAAGGCGGCGGCATGCCCGCCGCTTGATTTCGAAAATCCAGGAGTACCCAAAATGAAAAAGATTGTTCTTACTGCCGCCGCTCTCTTGATTGCCGCCGGCAGCGCTTATGCCCGCAACGACAATGTTGGCGGGACCGACATCAACAAGCAGTCGACCGTCAACGTCGACAACACGCAGACGTATTCGGTACGTGACAGCAACTCGCCGATCTACAAGCTGCTGAACTCGTCTGGCGATGTGCCCAAGTCCGCGCCTCAGGGCGCCGACCGCAACCTCTTCGGCAACAACTAGAGCAATTCCAGGAAAAGTGTGAAACGGTTTTCCGTCCGGAATTGCTCCAAACAAAGAGATAGAGCGGTTCGGCGTTCCGTGAAACGATGAATCGCTCTAACGGCCGAACTGGAATTCCAGACAAGAGCGGCGGGCCATGCCCGCCGCTCTTGTTTTTTGCATGGCGGAAGAACGCCTGCTTCAAGCCGCCTTTGCTTCTGCTTCATGGAGCGCGAAAGAGCGCCCGTCCGCGTCGAAAATATGCAGGTCGCCGGCGTCCGCCGTCAGCCGCAGCGTCGCTCCGCGCTTGACCTCGACATTGCCCGGCAGCTTGGTCACCAGCGGCAGGTCGGCGCGGCCGATGTCGACATAGACGAGCTGGACCTCGCCGAGCTGCTCGACGTAATCGACCGTCCCTTCGAACAAATAGTCGGCGCCGGTGGCAATCATCAGATCCTCCGGCCGCACCCCGAAGCTCACCGCAGCGCCTTTCGCCGAGGCAGGCGTTGCGATCGGCACCGTCGCCTTGCGGCCGCCGACATGGCTGACGACCGTCGGGTTGCCGGTCTTGTCGATCGTCGCCGGCAGGATGTTCATCGCCGGCGAGCCGATGAACTGGGCGACGAACAGATTGCCGGGCCGCTTGTAGAGCTCCATCGGCGTGCCGACCTGTTCGATATGGCCTTCCTTCAGCACTACGATGCGGTCGGCCAGCGTCATCGCCTCGACCTGGTCGTGGGTGACGTAGATCATCGTTGTGGCCGGCATCGACTCCTTGAGCTTGGCGATCTCGATGCGGGTGGCGACACGCAGCGCCGCGTCGAGGTTGGATAGCGGCTCGTCGAACAGGAAGACCTTGGGATTGCGCACGATGGCGCGACCGATGGCGACGCGCTGGCGCTGGCCGCCCGACATCGCCTTGGGCAGACGGTCGAGATATTTGGTCAGCTGCAGGATCTCGGCCGCCTGGCGCACCCGCTTGTCGATCTCGGCCTTGCTTTCCTTGCCGATCTTCATCGAGAAGGCCATGTTGTCGTAGACGGTCATGTGCGGATAAAGCGCATAGGACTGGAACACCATGGCGATGCCGCGCTTTGACGGCGGCACGTCGTTGACGATCTCGCCGTCGATCTTGAGCTCGCCCGAGGTGATCTCCTCCAGCCCGGCGATGCAGCGCAGCAAGGTCGACTTGCCGCAACCCGAGGGGCCGACGAAGACGATGAATTCGCCCGACTTTATGTCGAGGTCGACGCCGTGCAGAATGTTGAGATTGCCATATGATTTCCTCACTTGCCTTAGCGTGACATCGGCCATGGTGTACCCTCCAGTTCTTCCTTGAATTCAGTCGATACGCCCGAACCAGGCGCCGTAGCCGCCGAGGCGGATAGTGCCGGCGCCAGTCTGTCCCGAAAACCCGTGTCCCGGCAAGGGCTGCAATGAGCGGCCGCCAAGATCGACTTCGGCCGGCTTTGCTCCGAGATTGAAGGCGCAGACGATCTGCTCGTTGCTTTCACGGCGGGTGAAGGCGACGGTGTCGCCCTCGCTTTCGATGAACTCGATATCACCCTTGGCCAGTGCCGGATGGGCGCGGCGGAAAGCCAGGAAGCGCCGGTAGTGCTCGAGCAGCGAGCCGTCGTCGCCTTGCTGCACATTGACGGCTTGCGCAAGGTGCTTGCTGGGCACCGGCAGCCAGGGCTTTGCCGTCGAGAAGCCGCCATTGCGGGCGGCGCCGTCCCAAACCATCGGCGTACGGCAGCCGTCGCGTCCCTTGAATTCAGGCCAGAAGCGGATGCCGTATGGGTCCTGCAGATCCTCGAAGCTGAGCTCGGCCTCGCTGAGCCCGAGCTCCTCGCCTTGATAGATGCAGACCGAGCCGCGCAACGACATCAGCAGCGCCGAGATGACCTTGAGGTAGGCGGTCGGGTCGGGCTCGCCGGCTGCCCAGCGAGAGGCGGGACGCATCACGTCATGGTTGGAGAAGGCCCAGCACGACCAGCCGTCGCTGGCCACCTTGCCGAAGGTTTCCAGCACCGAGCGTACCTTTGCCGCGCTGATCTTCTCCGGCGCCAGGAAGTCGAAGGAGTAACACATATGCACGCGCTTGCCGCCGGCCGTATAGGCCGCCACCACTTCCAGCCCACGCTGCGAATCGCCGACCTCGCCAACCGCGGCCGTCGCCGGGTATTCGTCGAGCAAGGCGCGGAAGCGTTCGAGGAAGCCGAGGTTTTCAGGCCGGCTCTTGTCGTAGAGATGGTCCTGGTAGTTGTAGGGGTTGACGGCCGGCGCCGTCTGGTCGTTGCGCTGCTCGGGCGGCAGCGGCGGATTGTCTTCCAGGCCTTGGCTGTGGAAATAGAAATTGATGGTATCGAGGCGGAAGCCGTCGACGCCGCGCTCCAGCCAGAAGCGGGTGACGTCGAGCAGCGCGTCCTGGACCGCGCGGCTGTGGAAATTGAGGTCGGGCTGCTCGGCCAGGAAATTATGCAGGTAATATTGCTGGCGGCTGGTGTCCCACTGCCAGGCCGAGCCGCCGAAGATCGACAGCCAGTTATTGGGTGGCGTGCCGTCCGGCTTGGCATCCGCCCAGACATACCAGTCGGCTTTTGGATTGCTCCGGCTCGAGCGGCTCTCCTTGAACCAGGGATGGATGTCGGCGGTGTGCGAGAGCACCTCGTCGATCATCACCTTGAGGCCAAGCCGATGCGCCTCTGCGGTCAGCGCGTCGAAGTCGGCCAGCGTGCCGAACATCGGATCGACATCGCAATACTCCGACACGTCGTAGCCAAAATCCTTCATCGGCGATTTGAAGAATGGCGAGATCCAGATGGCGTCGACACCGAGCGAGGCGATGTAGGCCAGCCGGCCGATCATGCCCCTGAGGTCGCCGATGCCGTCGCCGTTCGAATCCTGATAGCTGCGCGGGTAGATCTGGTAGATCACGGCACCTCGCCACCAGTCGCGATCTATAGCGAGATCTGGCTTCGGGGTGGCCTTCAAAGCGGATTGCATGATCTCAACCTCCTTTCACCGAGCCGGCAAGCAGCCCGCGGACGAAATAGCGCTGCAGCGAGAAGAACACGATCAGCGGCACGATGATGGTGACGAAGGCCGATGTCGTCAGGATCTCCCAGTCGCCGCCGCGCGAACCGAGCAACGCATTGAGCTTGGCGGTCAGCACGATCTGGTCGCCCTCGGTACCAAGGAAAACCATCGCCACCAGCAGATCGTTCCACACCCAGAGAAACTGGAAGATGGCGAACGAGGCCAGCACCGGGAACGACAATGGCAGCACGATCTTGACGAAGATCTCGAAATCGCTGGCGCCGTCGATACGCGCCGACTCCATGATCTCGCGTGGCAGGCCGGCGATATAGCTCCTCAACAGATAGATGGCGAAAGGCAGACCGAAGCCGGTATGCGCCAGCCAGATGCCGAGATAGGTCTTCGACGGCACGCCGAAGAAGCTGCCGACGCCGTTATAGAGCTTCAACAGCGGGATCAGCGACATCTGCAGCGGCACGACCAGGAGGCCGATGATGACGGCGATGAGCAGCGCCCGGCCGGGAAAGCGCATCCAGGCCAGCGCGTAGGCGGCGAACGCGGCGATCAGGATCGGGATGACGGTCGCCGGAATGGTGACGGTCAGCGAGTTCATGAAGGAGCGGCCGATGCCTTCCGAAAACAGCACCGTGTCGTAATTGTCGGTGGTGAATTTCGGCGGCGCCGACGAGGCGTAATAGACGCGCTGGCCGCGTTCGCTTTCGAAAGCCTTCGGCGAGGTCATGACGAAACTGCCGTCGGCATTGAGCTGCAGGGTGACGCCGTCGCCGAGATCGGCTGTCGTGCCGGCGGGATATTGCGTCGGCGCGGCCGACTTGACGCCAAAGGCGCTGATGTTGCGGGCCGGGCCGTCGCCGAAGATATTGCCTTGCAGGACGAACTTGCCCTCCTTCTCGACCTGCGCCGAGGCTGGCGGCAGCCGGCCGGCTTCCGTCTGGCTGGAACTGGTGAACGAGTTCCACCAGCCCGAAGCGATGATCTGATCCTTGTCGCGCAGCGACGAGACCAGAATGCCGAGCGTCGGGATCGTCCAGATCGCAACGAAGATGAAGACGGCGATGTGGACGCCGAAACGGCTGACAAAGGACTTTCCGGTCGACGCGGCCATCTCAATGCCCTTCCGTCTCTTTGTTCGCCTGGCGGATGTTCCAGACCATGATCGGAATGACCGCGATCATGATGATGATGGCGATGGTGGCGCCGCGGCCGAAATCGCCGCCGCCGCGGAACATCCAGTCGAACATCAGATTGGCCAACACCTGGCTGTTCCACTGGCCGTTGGTCATGGTCAGCACGATGTCGAAAACCTTCAGCACCAGGATGGTGATGGTGGTCCAGACCACGGCGATGGTGCCCCAGATCTGCGGCACCATGATCTTCCAGAAGATCTGGAAAGGGTTGGCGCCGTCGATGACGGCGGCTTCCAGCGTCTCTTCCGGAATGCCGCGCAAGGCCGACGACAGGATGACCATGGCAAAGCCGGTCTGGATCCAGATCAGGATGACCATCAGGAAGAAGTTGTTCCAGAACGGCAGCGAGATCCAGACCTGCGGCTGGCCGCCGAAATACTGGATGATGGCGTTGAGCAGACCGATCTGCGTCTGCCCGTCGCCGCGATATTCGTAGATGAATTTCCAGATGACGCTGGCGCCGACGAACGAGATCGCCAGCGGCAGGAAGATCAGGCTCTTGGCGATGGTGCCCCACCAGATCTTGTCGGTGAGCACGGCGATGATCAGCCCGAGGAAGGTGCAGGCGGCCGGCACCACCGCCAGCCAGATGATGTTGTTGAGGATCGAGTTGCGGAACTCGCGGTCGCCGAACGCCCATTGATAGTTGGCCAAGCCGACGAAATGGGCGCCGCCGCGATCGAGGAACGACAGCCTCAGCGTCTCCACCACCGGGTAGATCAGATAAATGGTGAGGATGATCATCGCCGGGCCGACGAACAGCCAGGGTCGGATCACCCCCTGCCGGCGCAGATTGTTAATCGCCGCCTTGCCGGAAACGCCGCGTGCTGGAAAGATCGTGTCGAGTGCCTTGTTGGCGCCCCAGAAATAGGCGACGCAGCCGCCCACGCCGATGATGATGACGAATATCGCGGAAAAAATCTGAGCCGCCATGGGTCCCTCCCCCTGCGCACGGATCCGCCAGTCGAGAATGGCTTTGGCGACGGGATCATGCGCCGATTCAGTTGTCTGGAGCGCGACCAGCCGGAAAGCAGGTCACTGGGCGCGCGTCATGCCGGAATGTGTTGTACTCACGACAATCGACGCGACGCCAAGCACCGGGTAGGGTCCGGGCCGTTTGAGGCCCGGACCACATCACATTGGGAACTCAAGCCGGCCGCTTACTTGATCGCGTCCCAGCTTTTCTGGATGTCAGTGGCGACGTCCTGGGCGGACTTGCCGCCGACCAGGTCGATCATGCCGGTCCAGAACGCACCGGCGCCGATCTTGCCCGGCATCAGGTCGGACCCGTCGAAGCGGAAGGTCGAGGCGTTGGCCAGGATCTCGCCCTGCTTCTTCAGCGCGTCGCTAGCATAGGCGTCCTTGTTGACCGACTTGAACGGCGTCACGAAGCCGCCCTGTGCCATCCAGATCTCATGAGCGAGCGGCAGCTTCAGGAATTCGATGAACGCGCGGGCACTCTTGCTATCTTTAGTGATCATGGCCAGCGTGCCGGCGCCGAGCACCGGAGTGCCGAGCTCGGGCTTGGAGGCGTAGGGCGGGTAATAGAAGAAGTCGGCATCCTCGCCGATCTTGGTGCCTTGCGGGAAGAAGGTCGGGATGAACGATGCCTGGTGGTGCAGATAGCATTTCGGCGGCACCGAGAAGAGGCCCTTCGGGCTGTCACGGAAATCGGTCGCCGCAACCGCCTTGGCGCCGCCCTCGACCATCTTGTCGTCGGTCGCGATCTTGCCGAAAATGTCGATGGCGTTGACCACTGCCGGATCGTTGAACGGAATTTCGTTCTTCACCCATTTGTCGTAGGTCTCGGGCGTCTGGGTGCGCAGCATGATGTCTTCGACCCAGTCGGTCGCCGGCCAGCCGGTGGCGCCGCCCGAACCAAGCCCGATGCACCATGGCGTGCCGCCGTCGCCGATGATCTTCTTTTCGAGCTCGGCAAGCTCTTCCTGCGTCTTCGGCACCTTGTAGCCCGCTTCCTCGAAATTGTCCGGCGAGTACCAGACCAGCGACTTCACGTCGGCCTTATACGGAAAGGCGAAGAAGCCGGGCTTGCCGTCCTTGTCCTTGAACGTGCCGAGGTCGACCCAGGATTGGCCGGCGCCGTAATTGTCCTTGACCCAGTTGGCCGTGTCGTCGCCGAGCGGCGTCAAAAGGCCCTTCGATGCCAGATCCTGGATCAGGCCCGGCTGCGGCAGCACGGCAATGTTGGGCGGGCTGCCGGCCTGCGTGTCGATGACGATCTGCTGCTCGTAATTCTCCGACGAGGAGTACTTGATCTCGGCGCCGGTGGCTTCGGAGAAGTAATCGAGGACGGTGCGGATAAGCCCTTCGTCCTCGCCGCGCCACGGTCCGAAGATCGTCAGCGTCTCGCCCTTGAGGTCGACTTTCTTGAGCTCTTCGTAGTTCGCCCAGTTGAAACGGGGATCTTCGCCCGGCTTGAACTTCAATTCGGCTTGCGCCGGCATGGCGAGCGCAAGCGTGGCAAACGCAGCGCCCAGCAGAAGCATTTTCTTCATCGGTATTCCCTCCCAGTGGTGACAAACACCGAACGAAACCTCCATTCCGTCCGCCGGCGCTGCAGGACTGTGACTCAGTCGGAAAGGAACTGCAACCTTTCGTAGAGTCTTCCAAAGCGCTTTGGTGATTTTGATCACGCCACTGAATTGATCCGGAGTCAAGAGAAAGCCAGACTAATCGATTTAATTTCTGCGGCCGAGTGCCGGCAAAAGTGCGCTGCAGCACAGTTTTCTGGCGGTGCAGCAGCAAATTCGGCTTCAAACCGGTCCGAACCGTGCGTATGGTCAGTGCGCTCGGCAACGCGGTTCGTAGCGGCCAGCTCGATTCAGATTAAAAGCGCTTTGAGGTTTGGAGGCCTCCGGTGAACCTCAAGCAGCTCTCCCACATGCTGGCGCTTTCGCAGACTACGGTGAGCCGCGCATTGAACGGCTACCCCGAAGTCAACGAGGAAACGCGCCGGCGGGTGGTCGATGCCGCCAAGCGTCACGGCTATCGCCCCAATCCGAGCGCCCGTCGGCTGGCGACCGGCAAGACCGGCATGATCGGCTATGTTCTGCCGACGGGGACGACCGTCGACATCGACCCGCATTTCGTCGAGTTCCTGTCCGGCCTCGGCGACTATGCGCGTTCGCACGAGCTCGACCTGGTGCTGTCACCGGCCGATGCCGACGACCAGGAGACGACGTACCGCCGCATTGTCGCCAACCGGCAGGTCGACGCGGTCTATATCTCGTCGCCGAGGCCGGCCGACCGGCGGGTGGCGCTGGTCAATACGCTCGGCATTCCTTTCATCGTCCATGGCCGCAGCGAAGGCTTCGATTTCGACTATCCGTTCACCGACATCGACAATGAGGGCGCCTTCCACGAGGCGGCGCGGCTACTCGTTCAGCTCGGTCATAGGCGTCTGGCGCTGATCAACGGCGACGATCGCGAGACCTTCGCCATCCATCGCGAGCGCGGCGTGCGCCGCGCGCTTGCGGCGAGCGGCCTGGTGCTTCGTGATCAGCATGTCTGTTCGCTCACCATGACCGAGGAGAACGGCTACCGCGCCGCCCGGCGCTTGCTGGAACAAAGTGACGCGCCGACGGCGATCGCCTGCTCCAGCCTGATCATGGCGCTCGGCGTGGTGCGCGCGGTGCGCGATCTCGGCCTGACCATTCCGGGCGACCTGTCGCTGATCGCCCATGACGACGTCTTTCCCTGGCTGAAGCCGGAAAATTTTTCGGTGCCGCTGTCGACGACGCGTTCGTCGATCCGCCTCGCCGGCGCGCGCATCGCCGAACGGCTGGCGGCGCGGATTTCCGGCCTGGAGGAGGGCGCTCGCGGCGAAGTCTGGCCGGTCGACCTGGTGGTCAGGGGATCGGTCGCCGGCGCGCCGGCCTAGAGGCAATCACTCTGAACGGCCGAGGTCGACTCTTGGCGGCTGTTGGCCAGCACCAGCGGGTGCGTCCTGGTCTCAGGCCGCGGATTTGAGGTGATCGATGAAGGCGCGCAGCTTCGGCAGGACTTGGCGCTTGCCGGGATGATAAAGGAAGACACCCGGCGTCGTCGTGGCGACGCTGTCCAGCACCGACTGGAGTTTTCCTTCGGCTATCAGACCTTCGGCGAGTGGTCGCGGTGTCTGCGCCAGCCCGACGCCCCGCATCGCAGCCCCGACCAACGTCGAATAGTCGTGCGCGATCAGCGGGCCTGAGACGACCGCTTCGATCGCGCCGTTGCCGTCGATGAACGACCAGGGCGCGATGCTGCCATTCGAGCGGCGCAAGCGTAAGCAGGCGTGGTGGCGCAAGTCGTCGACACGCTCGGGACGGCCGTGGCGCTCAAAATAGTCAGGGCTGCCGACGACCACGAACGAGAACGGCGCTGTCAGCCGCACCGCGACCATGTCGGCGGCGATGAGCTGGCCGAGGCGGATGCCGGCATCGAACCCGCCGGTCGCGAGATCGACCATCTGGTCGCTCACGGCGATCTCCAGTTCGATCTCAGGATAGGCTTGGCAGAACGACGCGATCAGCGGCTCCAACATCAGCGGCACGATAGCGCGGGGCACAGACAGGCGCAGCAGACCGGTCGGCCGCTGGCCGATATCGCGGGCGGCCTCGCCGGCCGCGACAAGCTCTTCGAACGCCGGGCCGGCACGGTCGAGGAACCGCTGGCCAGGCTCGGTTAAACCAACGCTCCGCGTCGTGCGGACGAACAGCGCCGTGCCCAGGCGGGCTTCCAGCGCGCGCACCGTCTGGCTCACGGCGGATGGCGTCACGCCGAGATCGGCGGCGGCACGGCGGAAACTGAGGCGCCTGGCGACGGCCAGGAACGCCTCGACGCCCTCCAGCGCACCATGTCGGACTGTGTAGTTCTGCTTCATAGGTTGTTGTGATTACACCGGATAGTCGAATTGCGGTAGCGGGCTTAAAGCCGCGTGAATCAACTGTTGAGAGAAGGCCAAATGTCCACGGAAATGGTGTTCCAAACCCATCTTGCTCTCGGCTATGTCGCGTGGCTGCTTTGCTTCGGCGCGTACGGTTTGCCGTGGCTCAGGTCGATGGACCGGGTCGCGGCGCAACGCGCCATCGCTACGCTGCACAGCTTCCGCTTCTTCGGGCTCGTCTTCATGGTTCCAGGTGTCGTAAGCCCCAATCTGCCCACCGACTTCGCCGTATTCGCCGCCTACGGCGATTTCGCGACTGGCGTGCTGGCCATGCTGGCGCTGCTCACGGTGAGGATACGCCCGCTCTTCTGGCCGTTGGTCGTCGCCTTCAATGTCGCAGGGACGGTCGACCTCATCGTCGACTATTACCATGCCGTCCAGATCGGCCTTCCTGCACGCGCAGGCGAACTGGGCGCCACCTACGCGATCCCGATCATCTACGTACCGCTGCTGATGATAACGCACATCGCCGCATTCTATTTTCTGCTACGTCCTCAGCAAAACGCGACTTGAGCGGGCTATTCCTTCGCCGCCTCGGCCGCCTTGGTATTCAGCAGGCCAAAGCCGAAATCATTGTCCCGCCCCTTGGGGCCGAGATCCCTGGCGGTGGCGGCAAGTGCTTTCTCGACCCAGTCGGCCGAACGGTCGGGTGCGGCATGGAACAGGTTGGCGACGGCGCCGGTCACGATCGCTGCGGCGAAGGACGTCCCGGTCACCACGTCCGAGCCGGCGCCGCTCGGCGCCACCATCTCGACGCCGGGAGCGGAGATGAAGACATAGGCGCCGCGATTGGCCTGCGGCATCAGCCCGTCCTTGGCATCGGTGGCCGTCACCGCCATCACGCCGTCGAAGGCGGCCGGATAACCATAGGGCGCCTTCGGTCCGTTATTGCCGGCGGCCGCAACCAGCACGATGCCAAACGCGCGCGCATTGCGGCAGGCGATGCCGAGCAGGTCGTTCTTCGGACCGACGAAGCTCATATTGATGATGCGGACATCCTGCTCCGCCGCCCAGTCGAGCGCCGAAAGGATGACGTCCATGGTCGACTTGCCGCCCTCGAAGGCGCGGGCGTGATAGATCCTGGCACCCGGCGCCATGCCTTTGAACGCGCCGGTGCCGGCAATCAGTCCATCGACCGAAGTGCCGTGGTCGCGCGCCTTGATCGGCACGTCGGGCATGGCATCGAACTGCCCGGCGATGACGCCGGAGAGCGCCGGATTGCCGTCATCGATGCCGGTGTCGATGACGCCGACGCGCACATTCTCGCCGCTGGCTTTGTCGGCATCGAGCGCAATGCGCTCGAACGCATAATTGACGATGCTGGCCGCCTGCTGCAGCGAGTAGACATGGTTGGCCTCACGCCGCAAAGTACGGCCGTCGGCGGCAAGTTGCGCCAGCACGACGCCGACCGGGCGGCCATCGGGAATGCCGAAGCGCACCAGCGTGTTGCCGAGCAGCCGCGACTGCCGCTGCGAGCGTATCTCGAGGCCGAACGAGGCCGCGATCTGCTGGACCGCGCCGGCATCGCCATTGACCGTGACCAGCACCTCGTCGGGCACGAAATCGCCGATCACGGCGCGCGGCGGCTCGGTTGCGACAAGATCGGTGGGTGCTACGACCGGACCGCCCGGCGCGGCAGCCTGTATTGCCGGCGCGACGGCGGGTGGGGTTGCAGTATTGCCAGGAGGTATAGGCGCCTCGGTGACTACGGCAGGATTGGGGAACAGGTCGACAATCAAGTCCGGAAGAAACACCGCGCCCGTTATTCCAGGAGCCAGCGCTTTGCCGCCATCCTTCACGGCGCCGCCATCCTTGGCGCAGTCGGCGTTGGCAGCATTTCCCCGGTTCAGGCAGTCGATCTCAGCCTGGGTGAGGTTCGGGTCATTGGTCTGCGCCATTGCGGACGCGGCGAAGATTGTCATCGCTGCCGTCAATCGAATGACCGCCTTAGCCGCCATCAGCCGGTTTCCTTCCCTCCAGCGCAGCTTCGGTGAAAGGCTGGGCGGCAATAAGGCCAAGCAGCTTCTGATAGTCGGCGGCGGTCTTGGCCGGAACGCCGAGGCGGAAGACACCGTCGGCGGTCGGCCCGCCGGCGATCTTCAATTGGTTCTGGTCGAGAAAAGCGATGATGTCGGACAGCTTCGCATCCGGTTTGAACTTCACAAGTGCAAACGGCATTTTGGCCAGGTCGTCTTCCGATCCGGCAATCTCGAAATCGCCACCTCTGTTGCCGGTCTGCACAAAGGATTGCGCGACGACTAGGGCCAGCAGCACCGCGGCCGCGGCCCAGGCGACGCCGACCGGCACCGCC
>NZ_AYVL01000040.1 GCF_000502835.1 Mesorhizobium sp. LSJC280B00 | reverse complement strand
GCCACGGACGCTCCGACAAGCGCTTCGCCGAGCTTCTCGAACGTGCGTCCTTCGGAGACGCCGCCCAGTCCGTCGACCAGCGCTTGCGTCGTGCCGACGATCGGGAAATCCTCGACGAAATCACCGAACCCGACGGGGGCCGCCCAGGCCACACGTTCGTCCCTGATCAGCCCCGCCAGTACATTGCCCGGCATGAGCGTCAAGGGCGCTGCCTGTAGGAACACGGCGGACAGCAGCAATTGGGTCTCGCTGCCGGGCGCGCCGACTACCAGATCGAAGGCGCCCGCCGCACGTGCGCTACCCAACCGAAGCGCCCGCTCGCCGAGCGTGACAGCGACGCCGAGCGCGGTCGCGAGCGCGATGAGCAGCGCCACCGCAGCCACGCCGATCCAGTGTCGCTTCAAGTCCGCAGCGATAAACCGCAACAAGGGTCATTTCCTTCGCGTGAGGGCGGCCGCAGAACCGGCAGTATGGTTACCTCGGCTGATCGGATTCGCGACCGATCGTGCGCGGACGTCAAAGAAACGCCTCATCATGCGTGGCCGCGGGCTTGCCGGTGTCGCTGACGACGGCGCCAGACTCCAGATGGATCACGCGATCGAGGCCTTCGATGAGGCGTTTTTGGTGGCTCGCCACGATCAGCGTCGCACCCGCCTGGTTGGAGAGTCGCAGCAACAGGTCCGCGACAGAGGCCCCAGAATCGGCATCGAGACTGGCTGTCGGTTCGTCGGCCACGATGATTGCCGGCCGCCCGACCAATGCCCGAGCCACCGCGATCCGCTGCATCTGTCCACGAGACATGGTTTCGACCGGCTGATCGGGACGATCTATATCGACCAGCTCGAGCAACTGCATGCCGTCCGCTCTGAAGTCGGTATTCGAACGGAGCCGCGACAGTCGGCTCGGCAACAGCACGTTATCGAGCGCCGAGAGGCCGGGGAACAGGTGGATCTCCTGCATGACAAGGCCGACATGCATAGCGCGCCAACGGTCGCGACCAGCTTCCGAAAGACCGGAAAGATCGGTCTCGCCCCATCGAACCGAACCCTTCCGAACGCGATCGAGCCCGGTGACGACGTTCAGGAAGGTCGTCTTCCCGCACCCGGACGGACCGGTAACGGCAACCTTTTCGGTTGGCGCGATTTCCAGCGCGGACAGAGCCAGCGCAGGCCTGCCAAGACCCTGAAACGACATCTCAAGGTCACGGATCGTCAAACGGAGCATTTGCGGTTAGGCCGTGCGGAAATGCGCATCGACGATTCGAAGCAGGCTGACGAAGCCGGTTTCCGGGTCGGTCCATGAACCGACCTCCAGCCGCCCGCTCACCTCGATCGGGGCATTGGCCTGCTCGAAGGTCTGCGCCTCGTCGAGGTAGATGACCACGATGTTGTCCGGCCAGTCGGCGTCGGAGGAACAGAACGGGCAAAGCGCCATCGGGGTTTCCGTGAGCACGAAGAAATTCGCCTCGGCCTTGAGCGGCGGCGCCATGAAGCCTTGCATGGAGACTTCCGCTTCCGCGAGCCCTTTCACCTTGTCCGAAAAGCTGAGCCCGAGAACGCTGATCTTTCCATAGAGCTCATCGAAGCCAAGGGTTGCCGTTGCCGTTGCCGTGGAAGCGGAACTCGCGCCAGTCATCTTGACCAGTGCGACGGCCGAGCCAAGCAGCACCAATTTGCGGCGGGTGATCGGGCGCTGTTTCATAAGCGAAACTTGCTTCCGGCGTTCTGCTCCAGGCGCCGTAGCGTCAGGAGCCATGGCGCGACTTGGTTCATCAAGCCAGATCGGCTAAAGTGCATCAGTTCGTTGCCGGCGCAAGAGCCAGGGTATCGGCAAGCACGCGATAGACGTCGCTCTCTTCCATATAGCCCTTGAATTCCTCGGCGCCAGGGCCGGTCGCCTGGAGCACGACATCGTCAACGGCGTGGACGGCCGTGCCGGCCGTCTTCGGCAGATTGCCGACGCGCAGGACCGCTCCCGGAACGTCCTTGTACTTCTCGTTGGCGATGTACTGCTTCGCCCCGTTCTGCACGGCCGGCTCGAACGGACCATCCAGCTTCGGACGGAAGGTTTCGTAGTAGTCGGGAAAGTTGCTGGCGAATATAGCCAGTCGCCGCGTGACGTCCACCTTGTCGGGATAACCGTCGCCGTTCTCGTCGGTGTAGTTCGGGAAGCCCGCATCGGCATAGACGCCGACCTTGTCGCGCATCTCCTCGCCCGGTTTCTGGTCGTCGATGGTACCGATGATCGACACGCCGTGCGTGTGATCGCCCGTGGCGACGATCAGCGTGTCCGGATGCGTCTTGGCGAACTCCATCCCGATGCCGACGGCTTTGTCGAACTCGATGGTCTCGAACAGCGACCGCTCCCAGTCCATCGGATGCGACATCTTGTCGACGGACGCCGCTTCGACCATGAGGAAGAAGCCGTCCTCGTCCTTGGAAAGCTGATCGAGTGCGGTCTGCGTCATCTCGACAAGGCCGGGCTGGTTCGGGAACTTCTCGACGCTGCCCTTCTTGAGGAATTCACGGTCGAGTGTCGTGTCCATGTTGCCGGTGTGGAAAAGGCCGAGGATCTTGCCGGTGTTGGTTCCCTTGGCGGCCACGAGTTCGGTCTTGTCGGTCGCCAATGTGTAACCGGCATCCCTGAACATTGCGATGTAGTCCTTGTCGTCCTTGCGCTTCGAGCCCGGCGTGCTCTGCGGCAGGAAGTAGGCGGAGCCGCCGCCAAGGACGATTTCGGGCTTGACGACGAAGAACATGCCGACAATGTCAGCCTTGTCGGCACGCAGGCGGGTATGGGCGACGACCGCCGCAGGGGTGGCGTCTTCCACCTCGGCGGTTGAGACAACGCCGATCGACTTGTTGCCGGTGCGCCGCAGCGCCTCTGCGATCGTCTCGACCCTGGGGTCGTCAAGGCTGGCCTTGGTGCGATCCGCATAGACGCCGAGCGCGTTGACAGCCGTCTTGTGGCCCGTCATGTAAGCCGACATCGTGTTGGCGCTATCGGTTGAGATCGCATTGGTCGCGGACGTGCCTATGAAGGCCAGGTGATCGAGGGTCGTCCATGTTGAGGCGCCCGTTGGCTTTGCCTTCCGTCATGCCCTTCGACATGATGCGGGCGCCGGTGCGATGCGCGACCGAAAGCCCGTCGCCGAGGAAGAAGATGACGTTCTTGGCCTTGGGCGTTGCCGGGGTGCCGAAAACCTGCCAGCTCACCGACTTCATTTCGTCGCCGGCCTTCGCCTCCAGCTTGTAGGTACCAGGCTGCGAAATGCTGGCTGCGCGGATCAACAGCGCCGAAGCGTCGAAATCTTCTTCCTTCTCGAGGAATTCGAATTTCTTGCCCAACACGGTTTCCGCCGGCTGGCCGTTGGTCGTAACCGTGACTTGGTCGGCGCTAACGACCTTGTCGAACTCGACCTTCACGTCGAAAGGCGACTGCGCCAGGATCGTGGCCCGATCAAGCGGGTAGACCGTCGCTGCCCCCGCAACGGTGTTCAAGCTTGTTGTTATTGCGAGTGCAGCGATAAGACGGTGCATGGCAGGCTCCGGGTGGGTTCACGGACAATGTTCGGCGATGTCCGTGTCAGCGATGTGACATGGCAGGAAACGCGCGCCGACCAAAAACGACGAATTTGCCACGTGTCGACGTCACAGACCACGAACAAGCGGTCATTATTGCGTCCGAGCGATGACAACCGCGACCCATCTTGCGCGTTTCGAGGCGCATGGTGCGCAGCTCGTCTCGGGCTGTCCCTTCATCGGATCGTCGAAGAGCCGACGTTAGCCGGTGCGGGCCTGCAGATAGGAGAGCATGAGGAACTGCGGGGCGGTCACGCAGCTTTGCTGCGCTGATCGGGTCTTGGATTGTCGTTTGCCATGCCCGGATACCATTCCGCGAAGACTGCTTTGAGACTTCCGTCGAATGTCCGGGTGCGGCTATTGCTTCGCCAGTTGCCTCGTGGGCGCTCAACGCGAGGTGCAGTCGTGATCCAAAAGGCGCTCGGCCGCTGAGCTTTCCCAATTGGTCAGGATGTAAAATCCCGGTCTTGCGCCGGCGAGTTCGGCGCCAACGACGACGACATTTACGTGATGCATGGCGCCCCGGGCCTGCGGCAGGCCGGAAGCGATGATGCCGACTACGTTGGTCGTTTCCAAATCCGGCTTGTCGACTGCCTTGATCCAATAGCGTTTCCCCATCAGAGCCAAAGGGAGAAGCTGCCACGGACCTTCCACCTTCGGCCCCTTCAGGACAAGTTTCTTTTCCACCGACACCGCAACGCAATCGATATGGATGTGGAACTGATCCTGGGATCGCTCAGTCCTGGAATTCACAGCCATGGCGATGGCCGTTCGTGGAAGGTGACGTCCGAGGCTCGCCGAGACCTTGCTTCGTGCTTTCCATGCCCGATTCCAGAGTTGGGAACTGCCCTGCCAACGGACAGACGGGGTTTCAAGGCCGGCAACAGCCGTAAGTGGCGTCAACAGAAACTCGGTCCGGTATCGGGGTGATTTAATGAGAGCTGATCCAGGCACGCCCTGCCTGGGCAGGATCACTTCCTCGCAGGGGAAAGCGCTGCCAAGATGCGCTGCGGCAAGAGCGCAGGTCTGCACAACCTGCCAGAGCGCGTTGCGATGCGCTGAAGCGGAGCCGACGTCGGTGACCGCCGCAGTCAGCAACACGATTGTCAAACAGACCACGGCTGCAGCACGGCAGTGCTGGAACAATGGTAACCTGTGAAGGGATTTTATAGCGAGGGGAATGCCCGAGATGAGGTTTTGAGTCCCGGCGCGCAGTCGGCGAAACCGAAACGGTGAAGGTGGAGCGGCTGGGAGCCTCGCGATGGTTCCGATGGGCGACTGCTCTTCTGCCCGATCACTGGTTTGATGACGTTTCGGCATTAAACCTCGCATCCTTGGCCGTGACCGACGTCAGTTCAGATTCTGCGCCCCGCTCAGCGGCCGGATCGAGATTGCTGTCCTTCCCTACTATGGCCTTGTCAGCGCTTCGCGGCACGTCCTCCATCGCATTCTGAAGCATCGAGCGGGTTTCCTGCAGGTCGAGTTCCTTCTCGGCTTGACGTACGGCGTCGTCAAACTGCTTTCGAAAATCGCCCGCAATCCGATTGAATGTCTTCATCATTGCCCCCGCCGATCGCATGACTTTTGGAAGCTCCTCCGGGCCGAAAACAACCAGCGCCACCACGAAGATAACCAACAGGTGGGTCATGCCAAGTCCGAACATCGGTACGTCCTCTCGCGCATATCGCCGGCAGCGACAACCTCTCCGCGGTTTGCGGCGACCGATCCGGTTGAATGCCTCGACCTACGGCGCCAAATCCAACCATCATACCCTCTCGCCTGAGCCATTCCAGTATGCGGCCGCGGGAATGTCGTTCATACTTCGAGCCATGTGGCACCACTCGTCAACCCGAATATCAGGCGCACGTCTGGTAGGGATATTCGCAACCGTGCTCGCAGCAAGCGGACTCCTCGCTGGAGCCGATGGCACAAGGCCCAGAATATTTGAAGCAGGCGCCTACTCCTTTTCCGACGAACTCGGCGGATTCCGGATCATTGCCGCTTCGGGAGCCGGAACAAGGGCCGATCCCGTCGTGATCACCGAGGAACTCGAGTCGGCAAGCCCGGTAACCCTCACCATACGCGCCATCCGGCCGGTTCAGCCATTCGATGCCTCCGGCAACTATGCCACCGGGTTCATTTCCCTAAGGATCGTTGCCCTCAACAACAGCGGTCACGCCTGGGTCGAATTCGAGTTCGAGTTGCAGGAGATTCTCAACCAGCCAAGCGATTCCAGCGACGGGCTTTCGTTCGACCAGGCGCGCCGCGAAACGGATGCAATTCGGTCCGATAGTTTCGCCGAATTCAGTCGTGAATTCGAACCTTATGACCATCTTCTGTTCCGGAAAGGCGAGGTCGATCCGCTGAGCACGGTTTCGTTCTCATTCCTGGTGACTGATTTCACGCCGACTGCGCGGCTCTATCTCGTTCAGGACCCGCGCATTCCCTCAACCTGAACGTGTCGCGCATCATCGCGGCCGTTGGTTCGAACAACGCTGCTCGTCATGCATGCCGGCAGTTTGGCAGGTGTCGTTGGGCGCGGCATGCCGATGGATTTGCTGGTCATTTTGGTCGCTTGGCCGTGCCTTTGATTCGGGCCACAAAATACGGACAACAGGGCAAAAACCGACGCGAACGACGATTGAGGATCGTGAGCGCCCGCGGTACGNACGGACAACAGGACAAAAACCGACGCGAACGACGATTGAGGATCGTGAGCGCCCGCGGTACGAGTTCTCCGCCGAGTTACTTGTGAAGCGTTCACACTAGCGACAGTCCGGATCGTGCTATGATCTTGCGCATGAGGACGATCACGGCCTCTTACATTCTGGTTTTCGCGGCGCTCGCTGCAACGCCCGCGCGGGCCGAATGCCAGTGCCTCGCCAACGGCCACATTTTCCATCACGGCGAAATCCAACGGCCTTGCGGCCTTCAGGTAGCTGCTTGTAAACTCGAAAGAATGCCTCGATGCGCTGTCGTTCGATGGCCGGAAGATCATCGATGGTCTTGACCCCGTCATATTGCGGATCGATATCCGTAGCCGGCACAGCGATGATCTTGTCATCCGCTTCGCCGCCGTCGACCATGTTGAGCACGCCGATGGCGCGGACTTTGATCAGAGCACCGGGCACAACGGGTTCCCGGGTGAAGACAAGCGCATCCAACGGGTCGCCGTCGCCGCCCAACGAACTGGTAACGGAACCATAGCTGGCCGGATAGACGACCGGCATGGACTGATATCGATCGACGACGACATGGCCTGTCTCGGCATCGATCTCATATTTGGTGAAGCTTCCCGCCGGAATCTCGATAACCGTGTAAAATTCGCTGGTGTCTTTCGGCTGCGGAAAATCGAAAGCTGTGACGAATTCGGCGAAAGCGGGCTGCGTGCCCAGCAGGGCCGCAAGCGCCATGACAGTCGGCAAAGCGCGCATGGTTGTCTCCAGAGGTTGGACGGGCAGGGCGCCCTGCATCCGCCTAGCCACCGTATGTGATGGCAGCATTACAGGGTTCCGTTATTGAAATTGGACGACCGTATTTGCACCGATCCTGCGGCGAGCAGAAATGGGCCGAGATAGAGCGCTGACGAGTGATGAGCGTCTATGGGCGTTTGCGTTTATGGGCGTTTAAGAGACGGTGGCCGCTTCAAATGTGCTATTTCAGGCGAGCCCATTTCCGGCAAGGGGATAGCTTGCGTCGTAACTCCTGCCAATCGGGCACGCTACACCCACAACACGCGGTTCGGCGAGAGCTGCCACGTAGACGCCTCGCGGCTCAGTGCGACGTTGTGTGGCAATCATCAAAAAGCAAGTGAAACTCCAACTTCAGTTGAAGTCCTTCGGAGACTACGCCACCTTGACCTTGAATCATTGCCAGGGTTCGAAATTCGTGAACGAAGAGACAACAACACCACGTCCGCTATACTCCACTGAAAGGGCTGCTTCATGTCGGGAATGTCGCGCAGGGGATTCTTGCTGGGCGGCACGGCAGCAGTAGCTGTCGGCGCTGCAGGCGGGCTGATTGCCGGCAGGGCCGTAGCAGCCGATCTGACCTTGCCGGTTTCAGCGATCACTCGGTCGATTTTGCCCGGCACCGTCACCAAAGGGATGATGAGTTTCGGTGCGGGCGGGCCGCCGCCCACTCTGCGTTTATTGCGAGGTAGGCCGTTTTCCATAGACGTGGTCAATGATCTCGACGAAGCGACGAGTGTGCACTGGCATGGATTGCGCATCGCCAATGCCATGGACGGCGTGCCTTATCTCACCCAGCGTCCCATCGCGGCGGGCGAAAGCTTCCGTTACACTCTGATACCGCCGGATGCCGGCACCTATTGGTATCATCCGCATTGCAACACGCTCGATCAGATGGCCCGCGGTCTGACAGGCATGCTTGTTGTCGAAGATGACGAAGANCGCATTGCAACACGCTCGATCAGATGGCCCGCGGTCTGACAGGCATGCTTGTTGTCGAAGATGACGAAGATGCCGGTTTCGACCAGGATTTGCCGCTCAATATACGCGACTTCCGTCTCGGCGAAGACGGCCAGTTCATCGAATTGGTCAAGGCACGCAACGCTGCGCGCGGCGGCACGCTGGGTACGGTCTCGACGGTAAATTGGGAAGTCACCCCGATTTACGATCTGCCGGCGGGCAGCCTTGTGCGCCTGCGTTTGGCAGTCACGGATGTCACCCGTATCGGCACTTATGACCTCGATGGCGGAACGGCCAAAGTGATCGCTCTTGATGCCAACCCGCTGCCGCAGCCTGTTGCGCCTCGGGGCATTGTCATCGCGCCCGGCCAGCGCGCCGATGTCGCCCTCCGCGTGCCTGATGGCGAAGACGAGATCGTCAGCCTGAATCTCAGAACAGCCAAGGGACCTCGCGTTCTCGTCCGATTCCGGCCTATCGGCGCCAGCGCGGGGCGGACGCTTGGCGAACTCAAGCCGCTGCGGCCGAATCGCGTACCGGAGCCGGATCTTGCCGATCCCGAGACAATGGACTTCGTCTTTGGCTGGTCGCCCAATGGTGATGCGCCGGCGCCGGGTGTTTGCGGCACGCTCGGCTACACCTTCTGGTCGATCAACCGCCCGCCATTAGTGCGGCGAGAACTCGGACGCTCCGCCTCGCCCAATTTCGACCCTCTCACGCCGCTCCGACAAGCGCAAAATTGCGTCGCTTGTAACAGATACGGCCCTTCTTAAATCGCAAGAAGTGATGGAAGTGGCGCCGCTACTGCTCACGGGCGCCGGAGCGGCCGGCGACGGGTGCTTATCTGTGCATCTGATCGAGCCTCTGCTGAGTGGCCTCCCGGGCTCGCTCGCCAACGCCGGTTCCCATGCCACCGCGGTCGCGATTGCGTTCGTCATCATCACGGCGCTGTAGCTCATGCTGGGCGATCTGGCGCCCGCTCCGGATCGTGCTATGATTTCGCATGAGGACGTTCCATGCCTCTTGCATCCTGGTTTTCGTGGCGCTTGTTGCAACGCCCGCGCGGGCAGAATGTCAGTGCCTCGCCAACGGCCGGACGTTCCATCACGGTGAATTCGCCTGTCTGCGATTGCCGTCTGGACCGGAACTCGCGCAATGCGACATGGTTCTCAACATTTCGTCATGGAAAAAAATTCAGAGCGGCTGCCCGGAGGCGACAGCGCCATTGAGCGTGCTCGTCGAAGGGGGCGAGCAGCAATCAGGCGAAGCCGGACACAAAGCCTTAACAACGACGAACACTCCGACCTAAGACGAAGAGCAGGCTGCGCATCAGCCACAGAGATCTCTTTCGGCAAGGCGTCAACTTTGGGGTGAACTGTTACACTACCGTCACTTGATTGCGCTGACCAGCGGGTTGTCGCCATCGAGGGAGACCCAGCGCCCCGTGTCGGTGCCGGCTTGCCTCTTCAGGAAGCGGTAGCCGGTCTGGTCCCAGCGGCGCACCGTGTCGGTGAGGTTGTCGAGGATGAAGTCGCCCGTGTCGGTACGAACAGTCAGCACTGCATGACCCTCGCCGTCGGGCTTGCGAACAACCGTCATCAGCAGATCCGACACAGGAATGCCGCTGTTTATCAGACGGCGACGCTTTTCCAGCGCATAGTCTTCGCAATCGCCGAAACCACTGTCCGGATAAGCCCAGAATTCGTCCTGTCCGTACTGGTCGAGATCGCTCATCGGCTTGACGTTGTTGTTGACCGTCAGGTTAACGCTCGTAATCTGCCGCCAGAGTTTTCCGGTCATGTGCTCCGGACCATTGTCGCGTGAGCGGATCTCACATTCGGCCCGATGGGATTTGCAGAAATCGTAGTGACCGATCGGCTGCGAGGTAAAGCCACCGATCGGCATCGACTGTGAAGCCGTCGCCGCCGACCACGTGGACATTATCGCAATGATTGCAACGACCGCACCGCCGCCCAACCGAACGCACAACCGCACTCGTGAGGAACTCATCCGACCCGCCCAACCACCTTTGTTAAGAATGAGTTAAGGTCGATCCCGTGGGTTCTGTCAATCAGAGCGGGAGGAAGATCCTTCTGAATGGTTACTCGCGCCGTGTGCGTTGCTCGGCCGCTACACGTCTGCACGATTTCCGTTTCCTGCGCGGCAGGTCTTTGCCAGAGGGACCGATATGGTGAGATGTCAACCGTCGGTCACGCTTGGTGCGAATTGGAAAGTGATGAATGAGCCTCGATGAGGTCACGCAAGCGACGATCGCGTTTATCCGGATGCATGAAGCATGGGGTGTTCCGCTGGTGCTCGTGCTGGCCTTTGGGGAATCGCTGGCGTTCATCTCTCTGTTGTTGCCTGCAACCGTGATCCTGATCGGTGTCGGTTTTCTCATCGGCGAAAGCGGTATCGCATTCTGCCCCTGTGGCTTGCCGCCGCCATTGGGGCGGCATTGGGGGACTGGCTGTCCTTCTGGATCGGCACGCGGTTGGGAAACGGGGTTTCGCACCATTGGCCCCTGTCACGTTATCCAAACCTCATTCCGCGCGGTCACCTGTTCTTCGAGCGATGGGGGGTGGCCGGGGTGTTCTTTGGGCGCTTCTTCGGTCCTTTGCGCGCATCCGTGCCATTGGCGGCGGGCATCTGTAAGATGCCCGCCTTGACGTTTCAGATTGCCAACATCACCTCAGCCTTCGTCTGGGCCACAGGTATTCTGGCTCCCGGCGCCTTCGGCCTCAAATGGCTGCAGGCGTGGATTTGATGGGCACCAAAGGCGGACCGTCATTGTCTGCCTCTGGCAAGGGCAGGAATCAATCGTAGGCGGCGCGAACGGGTATGCTCCCCAGTTCAGTTCGAGTTCGAATTTCGAAGGCGAAACAATCCGCAACTCAAGAGAATTAGGCACGGTTTCGTCTTGAACTCGTAGCTGGTTCCTTTGACGCCGCTGGCGCAACCATAGGAGCCAGCTCGCCGCCGCTACTCGAGGCCAGATTTGCAGATTTCTAGTGCGACAAAAGGACAGGCAGGCGCAGATCGCCCAGAACGCCCTTGGTTGCGCCACCCACGACAAAATCTCTCATCCGGGAATGGCCGTACGCACCCATGACAAGCAGATCGGCGCCCATGCCGACAGCGCGCTCCTGAAGCGTAACGCCAATGGGGCGATCTTCCGCATCGATTGAGACTCCCTCAGCGGGAAGGCCACGCATTCTCAGGCTTAAAGCAAGGCTTTCGCCAATATCGCGCAGCGGCTTTTCGATTGTCACCGTCAGTACGGTTATCTTTGCCGCACATTGCAGAAACTCATACGCGTCGGCAACGGCCCGGGCCGCAACGCGACTCCCATCCCAAGCGATGATAACATGATCGATTGCACCAACATTTGCGCTTTCCGGCAGAATTATGGTCGGTCGGCCCGAACCAAACAGAACCGCGTCAACGGTCATGCGCGCAGTCTGGTTATTTGGCTCCAACCCAATCAAAGCAAAATCGAAATAGCGTGACTTCACTGCCGCAACATCGCTGACAGATGCCGGCTGAACAGCAATCTCCTCGGTTGTCAGGGACGATCCGACACGTGCCGCTTCAGCTTTCAATGCCTCCAGCAAATCGAGCCCGTGCTTGCGGCTGGTCGCTTCTGTCTCCCGGATCATTTCGGGAAGGTTGATCAAGTATCTCGACACCGGGTTGGAAATACCCGGGATATCGACATTGATCGTTAATGCGTGAAGCGCCGCGCCAATGTGCTTGACCACCGCGATTGCGTTTAAGGCGATTTTGGTGGAATTCGCTTCCGGATACGTCACCAGAGGAAGTAAGGCAATCTTATTCATTAAACCTCAGCTCCATGATTTCGGTCGCTGTCGAGCGACCAATGGCCCAACGCGTGTTACATACCTCAAGCCTCCTACTTCAGCCCGCCAAAAAACTCAGACGACCGAGGTTCGCTATCGCCTACCTCGATATTCCAAGGCGATCTTGCGCCGCATCGATTCCGTCCTGAACGGTCGTGGCTATAATGGCAGGCATCGATGACGAGAAATGTCAACAAAGATTAGCCCGTTTGTTGCCATGAGCGCAGTGGCGCCCGCAAGCATTGTTTTGACAGTAGCGGCAGCCGAGGATGTGGCGGAAACTCCGCTGTTCACGATCCGCGCCGGGGACCATCGGGGTTTGACATCTGGGGATCCGCGTTCTGCGATCATCCTTCCTGAATCCGGATACCGGCCAAACCTGGATGCCTAGCGAAGCTGTAACGCAGCCTGGCGCAACCGACGCGCCAGTGTTGTGGTCCCTACATTATGTCCGGCAGGCTCCAAGCAGACACAAGAGCGGGAGGGGTTGAAGCTGTCGATCGCGCGCTTTCGATCCTCGGGTGCTTCACAGAGCGCGACGAAGGTTTAAGCTTGGCCGAGATTTCTTCTAGAACAGGCCTCTACAAAAGCACGATCCTTCGGTTAACGGAATCCCTTGTCCGGAGTGGCTACATTGTTCGCATGGCGGACAAGCGCTTTGCTGCCGGCCCTACGCCGATGATATTGGGCTCATTCTACCCTCGTCGTTTTAAGATGGAGGCCTTCGTTCGGCCTCTCCTTTTGAGCCTTGTTGAACAGGCGAATGAAAGCGCATCGTTTTTTCGAAAGGAGGGAAATCGCAGCATTTGCCTGTTTCGTGCAGACTGTCGCCATTTGATCCGGGATCAAATCCGAGAGGGCGATGTGCTTTCGCTTGACCATCATGCAGCTGGCCAAGTGCTTGCTCGGTTTAGTCTCGCTAAGCCTAGAATGCGAATAGCTCTTATGGCGAAGATTCCGTTTGTATCGCTCGGGGAGGGAGATTCTGAAACAGCGACGATGGCCGTACCGGTTTTTTCAGGCAGCGAGGGCTTGGCCGGAGCGCTGGCTGTTTCTGGACCGCTGACCAGATTTACACCGGAAAAGCTGGTCAACATGAGACCGCTTTTGCTGGAATTTGACGAACGCCTATCGACATCCCTTGCGAGTAGCCAATATTTACAAGCGCGCTCATAGAATGGTCGTCACTAGAGCGTGTGTGCCCAAGGGCACGGGAGCAGCAGTTGGGGCGGATTGTGGCCTTCTTGCCTTTGAAAGCGGTTAAGCGTGATGACAAGCGAGGCTCCAAATCGGNCCAAATCGGCTACTCTGCTCGATTCATGGCAAGCGGCCCCGCCAAACATAATTGGAATCGACATCGGGCGCTTGAGGACATGACTGCCAGTGAGCGTCCGAGCAACAACGCGCACAATCAAAGCGATAGTGGCGATCTGATCCGCCGGGCGGTGGCTGCTTTCAATTCCGGTAGTCACGACCAAGCGATGCATCTGTGCGCATTGGGCCTGGGGCAGCACCCGGGCGATCCAGCGCTTTGCCATCTTCTGGCGGCGGTCCTGTTCGCAAGGGCAGACATGCCGGGGGCTCGTGCGCGCATCGAAGCGAGCCTTGCCGTTCGCCCGGACAATGTGCCTGCCTTGATTCTGGCATGCAGGATTGCCCGGGCCGAAGGCAGGTTTGAAGCGGCGTTGCAACAGCTGGATCGCGCAGCCAAGCTATCATTGCAGGCGGAAATCCTCATCGAGCGAGCACGTACCCTTGATCAGGCAGGCGACGCCCCGGCCGCGCGCGAATGCTGGACACTTGTCTTGCAGCGGGATCCGAAATCCCAGGAGGCAGCGGCGCGCCTCGGGCGCCTTGCCTGGCAACGCGGTGCGCCTGCCGAAGCGGAGGGCTTCCTCGAACGCGCTGTCGCCGGCGGTGGGCATCCGGCTGCGTGGTTTGACCTCGGGCTGGTGCGTCAGGACATGCGCAAGTTCGGCAGCGCCGCTCAAGCCTATCGGCGGGTGGTGAAGATGAGCCCGGACGCCCCGGAAGCTGCCGTCAATCTGGGTGTCGTCCTGCAGGAAGTCGGCGACCTCGACGGGCCATGGCTGCGTATTCGATTGCCTACAGTCTGCGCCCATCCACGTTCGGCGTCATCGCCATGGCACTCACATCGGCGTCCAGCGGCCGGCTATGGCTTGATGAGGAAGCGCTGCGTCGCTCACTCGCTGGTGGAGCGTCCCCGCCTGGCGCGAAACCGCTTGCGGTACACACCGGGCGTTGACAGGATATCGGCGACCGTCTGCGCATACGATGCCTGCCGCTTTTCATCGAACACCTCGTATTCCAGCTGCGGCTCAACCCGTGGAACCGCAAAGCACTGCGCGACCGGGGTTCCTTTCCTGAGCAAGCCGGAAAACTCGGGCTCAGTCCAGACCGCCGGGAAATTAATGCCCCCATCGTTGAACCGGTCGGAATCCACCAGGCCCGTCACCAGCCTGAAGGGCAGATCGTCGCGATTGACCGGATGCGTCGCGAACAGCGACCAGCCGTCCTCGACCTGTATGGTCCACAAGCTGTTGAATTTGAGGGCGGCTTGACCGGGAGTGGCAAACGGGCTGCCTGCGAGTTGCCCCGGNTTTTTTTCAAGCAGAAGACGGCATACGAGATATTGGCGTGACTGGAGTTCCTTTCCTGAGCACGCCAGAGAATCCGGGCTCCGTCCAGATCGCCGGGAAATTGATGCCCCCATCGCTGAACCGGTCGGAATCCACCAGGCCAGTCACCAGCCTGAAGGGAAGATCCTCGCGATTGACCGGATGCGTCGCGAAGAGCGACCAGCCGTCTCGATCTGTATGGTCCAGAAGCTGTTGAATTTGATAGCGGCTTGACCGGGAGTGGCAAACGGGCTGCCTGCGAGTTGCCCCGGCGTGTGGAAGCTCAAAGGCGCTCGGGGGTGGTTCCCGGTGACCGGGTCCGGAATCTGCCAGTCCTAGGAAAAGGTCCCTTTGTCGGCGACGACGTCGCACGGCAGGAGGATCATGAAGCCATAGGTCATCGCATCGATAACGGGCGGGCACTGCTTGAGCGTGCGAATGTCGCGGCCGTGGATCGCCGAAAAGGAAGTAGCGGGCATTGTGCGCAGCCAATCCGGCAACGCGCCGCGCGCGAGGATCGGGCGTGGCAAATGCTCGACCAACATTGGATCACATCGGAAAATGACACGCATCGTCGCCTCCCGGCATTGCGATACCACGATTGCCGATCACACTCCAAGCGGCGATAAGGCAAGGGCAATGCTCCGTTGACACTTTGGACAAGTTGGCGAGTTTTTTTAATACAGGCGAAACCCATCCGTCCGCTAGCCCAAGCCGTTCCAAAGGCCATCAGGGAAGGGAGCCACGCAGGCAACCAACTGCCGCGTCATCATGACTAACGGCAGAATCACCACCACGACTGCCGGGTTTGCGGGATAAAGCAAGGGCGCCGCCGAGCAACCACGCAAAAATGAAAATGACGACGCCTGTCTTGCAGGAATCCGGGCATTCTTACTCCGATGTTTCTTGCCGCCCCGTGGGAGAGTTCCTTCGTGCGAGCAGTTTGTCGATCCGCCGGCCATCCATGTCCACGATCTCGAAGTGCCAGCCGCCATAATCAAAATGTTCCCCGACCTCAGGCAGATGCCCTAGTCGAAACAGGGCAAATCCTGCGATCGTATGGAAGTCGCCTTCAGTTGGCCGTGCTCGAAAACCAAGGCGATCGAAGGCGTCCTGGGCCGACATCATACCATCCACGAGAAGGGAGCCGTCTTCACGCTCGACGATATCCGGCTCTTCGCCTTCGATGTTGGGCAGGTCGCCGGCGATGGCTTCGAGCAAATCGGTCTGGGTAACAATTCCTTCCAGACTTCCGTACTCGTCGAGGACCATTGCTATGCGGACGGGCGCCTTCCTGAACTGCTCCAGCACTTTGAAAATCGGCGTTGATTCATGAACGACGAGCGGCTCACGGATGATCGCCATCGGATCGAGAACCTGCCCGTCAAGAACCTGGTCGAGCATGTCCTTCTTCAGAACCATGCCGAGCAGTTCATCGATACCGCCCTTGCCGACAAGGAGCTGCTCATGGCGGCAATCGCGGATCGTACGAAGAATCTCGGTTCGGTCATCATTCACGTCGATCCAGTCGATATCCGGCCGAGGCGTCATGATGTCACTGATGCGGCGCTCGCCGATATTGAAGACCCGCTCGACCATCTCCCGCTGCGCCTGCTGCAACAGCCCGCCTTCCTGACTGGCCGAGATCAGAAGCTTCAGCTCGTCTGGCGAGTGCAATGAATCCTCACCGGTTCCCGGGCGCAGGCCGCAGAGTCGCAGAACGAGGTTGCCGAGACCATTCAGCATTAGAATCGCCGGCCTGAGCAGAAAGAGGAACAGACCGAGCGGACGCACGACCCAGAGCGCAGTGTCTTCGCTGCGCTGGAGCGCCAGACTCTTTGGTGCGAGCTCGCCAAGCACGATGTGAAGCGCGGTGATGATGATGAAAGCGATCGCGACGGCGACAGTGTGTGAGCCCGCAGTCGCCAACGACCCCAGCAGCCCGATCAAGAGAGGCTCGACGAGATGCGCGAGAGCAGGTTCGCCGATCCAGCCGAGCGCCAGCGATGAAATGGTGATGCCGAGCTGGGTCGCCGCCAGATTGGCATCGAGATTGTCGACGGCCCGCTGGAGCGCTGCCGCGTTCAGCCGCCCAGCCGCAGCGAGTTCGGCAACTCGGCTTCGGCGCACGGCGACCAGGGAAAACTCGGCGGCGACAAAGAAGCCGTTTGCGGCCACGAGTAGGAGAACCGACAAGATTCCAAGAATGTCGCTCAAACTGCCATCGCCTGTCGGCATGATATCCTCTTAATGACGCAATTGGATACGTCTCTGAAGCGCAAATGATGGCATTGCGCAATCGCTATCAGCATCACGATCGCCAGAAGCATAATCCCCTGATGGCGATGGTGGTGCATCTACTAGCGACTGATCACGGTGCGGTCGAATACGTTGAATGCGGCAAAGTGCGTGGTCCAGCCGTGGCTTGCAGCGCGGGTCATGTACCGACGCGCCGCGTTCTTGGCGTGGATGCGCAGNCGATCTCGTCATCCTCGACGTCATGCTGCCCAGCCTCGACGGGTTTGAAATCGTTCGACGGCTCCGGCAGGCAAGGAATACGACCCCGGTTCTGATGTTGACGGCCCGTTCCGAGATAGAGGACCGCGTTGGCGCGCTCGATCTCGGCGCCGACGACTATCTGGTCAAACCGTTCGATTTCCGGGAATTGGAAGCGCGCGCCCGTGTTCTGCTCCGGCGGAAAAGCGGCGAGGCGACCAACATCGTACAGTGTGGCGATGTCGTGCTCGACCGCGGCAGCCGCTCAGTCCGAGTAGGCAGGCGCGAGGTGCAATTGAAACGACGCGAGATGACGTTGCTTGAGATACTGGCGTCGCGGCCAGGCCGCGTCTTCAGCAAAGATGAACTTATCGATCAGCTTTTCGGGTTTGACGAGCCGGCCAATCAGAACGCGATCGAACTTTATGTCGGGCGGCTGCGCAAGAAGCTGGAAGGCGCCAAGGCGCAGATCGTTACCGTGCGGGGCGTGGGATATCAGCTGGCTTCCGATGATACCGGCTGAGCCTTCCCTTTTCACGCGCCTGGCGGTCCGCATCTCGCTGGTGCTGGGCCTGGGTGCGGCTCTTCTGGTGAGTGCGGCGTCGTACTACGCACGTACCGCCGCCGATGACGCCTATGACCGGCTTCTGCTTGGTGCGGCCATCCAGATGGCAGACAGCCTTACGGTTGAATCCGGTTCGCTCATCATCAACCTGCCGGTATCAGCTTTTGAACTCCTGGGCCTCGCCAGCCGCGATCGCATCTTCTATCGCGTGATCGGCCCTTCCGGCGCGACGCTGACAGGTTATGCCGATCTGCAAACAGAAGTTGATCTGGCCGCAATACACGATGTCCCGGTATTGGAATCGGCGCATTATCGCGGCGAACCGGTTCGGATTGCGGTGGTGGCGCGCGCACTGTCCGATCCAGCCGTATCCGGTTGGGCGCATGTCATCGTTGGGCAGACCACGGAAGCCCGTCGCGCGCTCGCGGGTGAATTGACTCTCAGGGCGACCGTCCTCCTGGCGATCATGAGCATATTGGCATTGGCTGGAGCGATGATTGCTATTCGCTATTCTCTGCAACCGGTCAAGCATCTCGGAGCGACGCTCCGCCGTCGCGATCCACAAGACCTGACGCCGGTAACGGTCGTCGTACCGAGAGAATTGCGGCCCTTCGTTACTTCCATCAATTATTTCATGAGTCGGCTCGACGAGCGCGTGAAACTCCTGCAGCGCTTCATCGCCGACGCGGCGCACCAGATCAGAACGCCGCTGACAGCGCTAACGGCGCAGCTCGATCTGTTGAGTCAAGCCAAGCTGGACAAGTCGAGCCGCCAGCATCTCGATCGCGTACAGCAGCGCGCCAGCGAACTTGCGCGCCTGACCAACCAGTTGCTCAGCCACGCCATGGTCATCCATCGTGCCGATTCCGTGCAGCTTCAGCGGCACGATCTGGCAGATGTCGCACGGCGCGCTTTCCGTGCGGCGGTTCCGATAACTATCGATCCGGACATCATCGTCTCCTTCGAGGCGCCTGACGACGAGCCGGTCGTGCTTGCGGACGCCGTCAGCCTTCGCGAAGCGATCGTCAATATCATCGACAATGCCTTGCGCCATGGAGTAGTGTCGCGCCTTGAGGTCAGAGTACGCAGCGACGGTACGCGTGCCCATCTCGAGGTCGAAGATGACGGACCGGGCATTCCGCCGGGCGAGTGGGAGCGGGTCACGCAGCGCTTCGAAACGTCCAAATCTCATGACGGCAGCGCAGGTCTTGGTTTCGCCATCGCGTCGGAGGTTGCGGCGGCTCACGGTGGCGCGCTGACCTTTCGCGAGACAAGCAAGGATGGCGGGAAGGGCACGCAAGGGTTCACCGTCACCTTGACGTTGCCCATCGCCACGGAGAAGACCGGATGATAACGGGAACATTGCCGACATTCGGTTTGATGGCTGCCGTCCTCCTATGCATCGGTCACGCGGCAAGAGCTGCTGAAGGAAGCAGCGCATTTTTCCCTTCGTCTCAGCCGGAGAAGGACCGACTGTCGATCCACGCCGCGACCGATCTGGCGGCTATGCAACCACTGATCCGGGATTTTCAGTCCGTTTTCCCCAACGTGGCAGTCGACTATGTTGAATATGTCACCAACGACTTGCAAAGGAGTGCCAGTGAAGCCTGTCGGACGGACGCGGTGCTGGGCGACATCTTGTTGTCTCCGTCGGTCGACCAACTCGTGAAGCTCGCCAATGACGGCTGCGCGGCGCCGCACGTGTCGGCCGAAACCGCGCATGTCGCCAATTGGGCAAACTGGCGCGACGAGGTATTCGGCTTTACCTACGAACCGGCCGTCTTCGTCTATAACGCCCGCCTCGTGCCGTCCGGCGACGTACCGCGCACCCACATCGAACTCGCCGATCTTCTCAGGCGGCGGATCGATTTTTATCGCGGACGGGTCGGAACGTTCGACATCCGACTTTCGGGCATCGGCTACCTATTGGCGTTCAGTGATGCGCGGCAGACGACGGCGGTCTACGGTCGGCTTCTGGAAAGCATGAGCCGAGCGGAAACTGTGGTGCGTTGTTGCACCGCGGAGACCCTTCAGGACGTTGCAAACGGGAGCCTATATATAGGCTACAATATGATCGGGTCATATGCCTACGCGGCGGCCAGGGGCAATTCCGATTTGAGGGTCGTTGTCCCGCGGGACTATGCGCTGATACTCAGTCGTGGCGCGCTCATTCCGAAGACGGCGCCGAATATGGGCGTTGCCAAACGATTTCTCGACTACCTTCTGTCAGCCCGGGGACAGAAGGTTGCCAGGGATAGCGCCTTCTTTTTTGCCGAGAACGGGCAATTGCCTGAGGGAGCGGACGGCCCGGAAAAACTTGGGGAGTCTGGTATCGCGCGCGCCATACGCATCGGCCCTGCGTTACTTGCCGTACAGGACGAGGCGTTGCGCCGCCGCTTCATCGAGGATTGGAGCAAGTCCATGATCGATGCGCAGGGCCAGCGACCGTGACGCGTAGGATGCCGTCCCAAGATTTCAAAAATTCGGCAATACGTCGATGTGGCCGATCCGGCTGTCGTCGACAATCTGATCACGACCCATCGGGCCTAGTCGGCTGAGCAAACCTCGACATCGCCGTGACAGGTTGGTGACAGGTCAGGATGATACTCGCCTTTGTGCCTGGAGGCGTACGATTTAGGCGAACTTGGAGGAGACCCTAATGAAAAATCGTCTTGCGACGATGATGGCCGCGTTTTCGCTGTCAGCCGCTTTCGCGACGCTTGCCGCCGCTGCCGAGATCCCCGCCGGGTATCCGGACAACTACAAGGATCTGGTGGCCGCCGCCACCGCGGAAGGACAGCTCAGCATCTATTCGACGACCGATGCGGCGCTGGTCCAGCCCTTGCTCAAGGACTTCGAAGCAGCATTCCCCGGCATCGCCGTCGAATATTCCGACCTCAATTCCACCGAACTCTACAATCGCGTCATTGCCGAAACCGCTTCGGGCCAAGGCACGGCAGATGTCGCATGGTCTTCGGCTCCGGATCTGCAGATCAAACTTGCCTCAGACGGCTATGCGCAGGAATACAAATCCGTGGAGGCGGCCCACCTTCCGGCCTGGGCGTCCTACAAGGACATGGTCTATGGTACCACCGCCGACCCGGTGACTTTCGTCTACAACAAGCGTCTCGTGCCTGAAGGCGATGTTCCCGCAACCCACGCCGATCTTCTCAAGCTGATGACCGGGAAGACCGCAGAATATGATGGCAAGATCGCGTCCTACGATCCGGAAAAATCCGGTGTCGGCTTCTATTTCTACAACCAGGACGCCAAGAACTGGACCGATTCCTGGGCGCTTAACAAGGCTTTTGGCAAGGCCCATATCAAGCTCTACAGCTCCGCCGGCTCGATGATCGAGAAGGTCACGTCTGGCGAACATTCCATCGCCTATGGCATCTTCGGCTCATATGGCCTCGCCAAGCAGGCCAAGGACGAGAACCTCGGTGTGATAATCCCGAAGGACTATGTCCTGGTGACCACCCGCGCCACCGTCATTCCGGCGGAAGCCCAGGATCCCAATGCTGCGAAGCTATTCGTAGACTATCTGCTGTCGGCGCGCGCGCAGAAGCTGATCGCCGACGACATCAAGCTCTATGCCGTTCGTGATGACGTTGAAGGGGCAACCACGCTGGCGTCCATAAAGGCCGCCGCCGGTGAAAACGTTCACCCGATCGCGCTCGACGACAAGCTGCTCGAAGGTCTCGACGAGACGACACGGCTGGCGTTCCTCAACGAGTGGCAGAAAGCCATGAAGGGCGAGTAATCGCTTGATCGGGAGTGCCTCCACAGTCGGCTCTCTCACCCTTCTTGCTATTAAGAATCATCGGAACCGCGCGCTTGCGCTCTTGCTAGCGGACGGCCCCCGGCTTTGTTCGAGGCGATCATGCCCTTCCGTGTCTTTCGTGTCAGCACCAACCTCCTCGCCATCCTGGTGGTGCTGGCACCGGTCACCCTGATCATTTATCAGAGTTTTCTGTCCGCGCCTTTCTTCCAGAAAACCGCGCATCTGTCGCTGAACGCCTACAGCTTCATCCTCGCGGACGCGGATTTCTGGCTAGCGCTGACGACTTCGCNCGCGCATCTGTCGCTGAACGCCTACAGCTTCATCCTCGCGGACGCGGATTTCTGGCTAGCGCTGACGACTTCGCTCAAGCTCGCGGTGGGCATGACGGTGATCGCAGTTCCGGTGGGAATCCTGCTGGCGTTCATCATCGTGCGCACCGACGTGCCGGGCAAGCGCTGGCTGGAGCCGATCATCCTGATCCCGGTTTTCATGTCGGCGGTGGTGCTGGCCTTCGGCTATGTGATGACACTGGGACCAGTCGGCTTCGTCTCGCTGGCGGTCAAGTCGATGATCGGCTACGTGCCCTGGAATGTCTATTCGGTGACATCGATCGCGATCATTGCCGGGCTCACCCATGTCCCACATGTCTATCTCTATGCATCGGCGGCGCTCCGCAACGTTGGCGCCGACCTCGAAGAGGCGGCACGCACCGCCGGCGCTGGCCCTTGGCGCGTCGCCGCCAGTGTGTCGCTGCCCATGGTGATGCCGGTGGTGCNTCGCGGCCACCGTGATCATACCGGTGGGCGGCGTCGCAATTCGTTCACTGGTGACAAGCTGGGGCGTCGGGGTGAATATCTTCCAGGTGCTGACGTTGGATCACTATCGCGATCTCGCTGACTATCCGAATGTCATCAGCGCCATTCTCAACACGGTCGGCGTCGCGGTGGTCGGCGGCGCGGCTTCGATCGCGGCCTATACTGCCGTGGCACTCGCCGGTCACCGCTCGAACGCACCCCTGACTAAAGTCGTCGATTACGTGGCCATGATACCGCGGGCGATGCCGGGCATTGTGGCTGGCCTGGCCATGCTGTGGATATTTCTCTTCTTCAAGCCGATCGCACCCCTGCGTGCCACGATGATCTCGGTATGGCTCGCCNATACCATTGTCTGGTTCGCCTATGGCATGCGGCTGATTTCCGGAACGCTCCTGCAGATCGGCAAGGAGCTCGAGGAAGCCGGCCGGTCAGTTGGCGCCAGCGAGGGCCGGGTCGCCCGGGACATCACGCTGCCGCTCATCCGCGGCGGCATGTTCTCGGCCTGGCTGTTGATCTTCCTGATCTTCGCCCGTGAATATTCGACGGGCGTCTATCTGCTCGGACCGGGAACCGAAGTGATCGGCTCGCTCATGGTTTCCCTTTGGGGCACCGGCGCGATCGATCTGGTCTCGGCTCTCGCCGTCATCAACACCGTCATCATCGTGACCGGTCTTGCCCTCGCGATGCGCTTTGGAGTCCGCCTCAATGACTGACATCATCATAGACGGCCTGCGCCTCAGTTACGGCAACCTTGAAATCCTGAAAGGTGTGTCCTTCTCGGTCGAACCGGGTCAGATCGTCGCCTTGCTCGGCGCGTCCGGGTCCGGCAAGACGACGCTCTTGCGAGCGGTCGCCGGTCTGGAGACACCCAAGAGCGGCAAGATACTGCTCGGTGACAAGCCGCTTTTCGATGCCGGGCAGAACATCAATCTGGCGCCGGAAACGCGCGGTCTCGGGCTGGTATTCCAGTCCTATGCGCTGTGGCCGCATCGGACGGTGTCCGAGAATGTGGGTTATCCCCTGAAGCTGCGCAAAGTGTCCCAGGCAGATGTTGCGAGCCGCGTCCAGAAGGCTTTGGACAGCATCGGCCTCGGCAAACTGGGCGAGCGCTATCCGCATCAGCTCTCCGGCGGACAGCAGCAGCGCGTGGCGTTGGCCCGTGCGCTGGTCTACGAGCCGAACGTGATTCTGCTCGATGAGCCGCTCTCAAATCTGGACGCCAAGCTACGCGAAGAAGCGCGGATCTGGCTGCGCCGCCTCATCACCAATCTCGGGCTATCGGCGCTGTGCGTCACCCATGATCAGGTGGAAGCCATGGCGCTCGCCGACCGCATCCTGCTGCTCAACGGCGGCCAGATCGAACAGGACGGAACGCCCAAGCAAATCTACAACAAGCCGAAGAGCCTGTTTGCAGCAGAGTTCATGGGCGCCAGCAATCGCCTTGACGGCGTGGTTACCGCCATCAACGGCAACCGTGCGGAAATTGTCGCCAACGGCATCCATCTTGTGGGCAGCGCCCAGCAGGAGCTGACCGTCGGCGCCAAAGTCACCGCACTCGTCCGGCTTGAGCGGGTGACGTGGTCCGGGGAGGACGGCCCTGGACGTATTGCCATGACCTGCGTCGAGAGCCTTTTCCTTGGCGATCGGCATGAAGTCATTTTCGAAAGCAATGACCTGACCATCCGGACCTATTCCCGGGACGCCCTTCCGTCCGGCCAATACCATGTCGAGTTCCCCTTCGAGGATCTGATGGTCTTCGCGGCGGAATGAACTTCGGCGTTCACCACCAAGAGGATCATTCTTGCCAACCGGCATGAACATTCTCGAGCGGCTGACCTGCCACGGGCAATTTCCTCCATCTGAGATTAGAGTCCGGCTCGATTGAAGGGCGGACTGATGAAAAGAATGCGGTTTACGGAAGAGCTGATCATCGCGGTCCTGCGTGAGCATGAGGCGGGGCAAAAGCGGGCGACCTGGCGCGCAAGCATGGGATCTGCGAGGCGGTTAGCCTTACACACGTGTTGAACGCGTGTTCGCTTGCGCATCACCGGGTATCAAAGCTAATGAAACCCGGAGAGGACTTGGCTGCTTCTGCAGGTGAAAAGTGCTGACTTTCTCATGGTTCTATCTCGCGTCGTGCCTGCTTGCGCTTATAGCGCTCGTCGCCGTTCTCGAACTCGGGCTGCTTCCGGCACTGCTTTCGGGCCTTCTCGTGTTCAATCTCGTTCATTTCGCCGCACCGATGCTCCATCGAATCGGCGTCTCCAACAGCCTGACGAAAAGCCTTGCGCTGACCTTGGTGGCATTGATCTTCACGCTCCTGATAGCCGCCGCTATCTTTAGCGGCATGTCGCAATTGACTGGCGGTTCGGAGAACGTCGTGACGCTCCTCAAGAAGATGGCCGAGATCATCGATACCGCGCGCGTCCATCTCCCGACCTGGGCGATGGCCTATTTTCCCTCGAACATCGAGGAACTGGAAGTCTTCGCGGCCCGGTGGCTCCGCGAACATGCCGGCCAGCTTCAACTCGTTGGGCGGGATGTTGGCGTCCTGGTGGTCCACATTGTCGTCGGCATGGTGATCGGCGGCTTGATCGCGGTGAGCTCGGCGGCGCCATCGCGCGAGCCCGGCCCACTGGCGGTCGCGCTGGCGGATCGTGTCAACATTCTGAGCAAGGCCTTTCGCAACATCGTGTTCTCGCAAATCCGGATTTCGGCGTTGAATACGTTTCTGACGGCGGTCTATCTCGTCGCTGTTCTGCCGTCCTTCGGCATCGATCTGCCATTCATCAGGACAATGATAGCGCTGACTTTCGTCGCCGGCCTTCTGCCGGTCATCGGCAATCTGATCTCCAACACGGTGATCGTGGTTGTCAGCCTCAGCATCTCCTTCCTTGCAGCGCTCGGCTCGCTTGCCTTTCTCATCATCATTCACAAGCTCGAATACTTCGTAAACGCCAAGATCATCGGTTCGCGGATCAATGCGCGTGCCTGGGAGCTTCTTCTGGCGATGGTTTTCATGGAAGCCTGGTTCGGTATGCCGGGTCTTGTCGCCGCGCCGATCTATTATGCCTATCTGAAGGCTGAACTGACGATGCGCGGGCTAATCTAGGGTTAGGGCAGGTGGCGATTTGACGACGCAAGCAAGGTTGCTGGGAAACCGCGCAAATTTGGCCACTCGCTGAACAGCACCATCTTGGTTAGTGAACCCTCAGGAGTTTCGTGACCGATTTGAAGGTTTAATAGCACGCCCCCTGCAAAGACATTAGACAGCGCTAAAACGTAAATTGTCCGGAGGCATGTAATCTGCTACTGTTTGATCACCGACAAACAGCTCTGGAAAGCCGTGCGTCGGACGTCATGCACAAGATCAACTCAAACCGGAGAACGGCCATGAAACGGCTTCTGACGGTCGCTGCCTTTTTGGCGGCAGGCAGTTTGGTTACGATGCAAGGCGCAGCCGCCGACGACGCTGCGATGATCAAGAGCGCTGAATCTGCTGCACCCCCTGCCGTGGCAAGCGGCGCTGCGGTCTACGCCGCGGATGAAAAGGGCGCCATGCGCACCCTGCGCGAGGGCAAGAACGGCTTCTGGTGCATGCCAGACAGCCCGTCCACGCCCGGCCCGGACCCAATGTGCGGCGATGCCAACGCGATGGAATGGGCGATGGCATGGATGGAAAAGAAGGAACCGCCCAAGGGCAAGGTCGGCTTCATGTACATGCTGTCCGGCGGTACCGATGGCAGCAACACCGATCCCTATGCGACGAAGCCCGAGGAAGGCAACAATTGGATAGAGACCGGCCCGCATGTGATGATCGTCAACGCAATGGACATGATGCAGGGCTATCCGACGGACCCCAAGCCTGACACATCCAAGCCCTATGTGATGTGGCCGGGCACTCCATACGCACATCTCATGATCCCGGTTAAGTAGCTGAAACGGAGTCACGCGGGCGCAAACGCTTGTTTGGCCCGCGCTTGTCCTGATAATTACAAACGCTTGCGGCGTCCGTGACCTTCAATCGAGAGTCTCGGCGGTCGGTAACGTGTTGGCCTGATCTCCCATCACTTTTCCGGCAAACGGAAAATTTCGTGACAGCTCGAACAGTCGCGGCCCTGCAACACCAACAAATTCGTATACTCGTCAGAAAGTGCATAGTCTTTGATGAACGTCGGGAGGAGTTCGCGTTGAACCGAACTATCCGAATGATCGCCACAGTTGCGCTGTGGAGCGTGCCATTATCGGGCCAGGCGCTTGCGCATGCTCGATTGGTCCAGGCTACTCCAGAGATCAATAGCACCATTGCCGCTCCGCCCACTGAGATTCGACTGCGCTTTAGCGAATCCATTGAGGCTCGATTCTCGGGCATCGATCTGTCGGGGCCGGATGGTGCGAAGATCACCACGGAGATCGCGGTGCGCGATGAGGACATGGTGTCACCTGTATCAAGGTCCCTTGCGCCGGGTGTTTATCAAGTTGATTAGCACGCGCTGTCAGCAGACGGGCACAAGGTGAAGGGCAATTTCAAATTTGAAGTCAGACCGTAGAAATGGACGTTGATGGCACTCTGGCCTTCGCCCGGTGGGTCTACTTCCTCTCAGTGATGATTCTATTCGGGTCGGCACTCTTCCCTTTCTATGCGCTAGACAGAACCGCGGCTTCCGCGCTTGCGCCTTTACCCCCTAACATCAATCCTGCCCTCGCACTTGCGGCCGCAATCTTCGCGGCAATTTGGCTGCTGTGCTTTACGGCCGGGCTCTCCGGACGCGAGGGTATGGTTGACACCTTGCACGGCGTTCTCATGGAAAGCGACTTCGGAACTGTTTGGTTTGTTCGCCTTTCGCTCGTTCTCCTGCTCCTGGTGATCAGCTTCTCGGGGCGGCCCGAATTGGTCGTCGGGCCGGCTTTCTTGCTACTGACCTGTGAGGGTTGGCAGGGCCACGCGGCGGCGTTGGGCCTTCTAGCCTCACTGACTCAAGCTCTCCATGTTGCAAGTGCCGGGGCGTGGATAGGTGGCCTCCTGCCCCTCGGCCTGCTAATCGCGGCAGCGCAGCGGCATCCATCCGAAGTCGCAGGCGTGGAAACCGTCCTGTGGCGCTTCTCCCGCTTTGGTATGGTGGCGGTTGCGCTCATTTTTTTTACGGGCGCTATGACCACTTGGCTAATGCTTGGCTCGTTCCCCGATCCGCGCAACAGCTACGGTCGAATTCTCCTGTTCAAGATCAGCCTATTCGTCGCGATGGTCGGTTTGGCGGTCTACAATCGATACGCCCTGGTCAGCCGCATGAAGTCCGAACCGGCCAAAAGTTTGGGCACATTGTCTCGCAACGTTGCGCTGGAGCAGATCATTGGGTTTGGGGTGCTTATGGATGTAAGCGCGCTGGGGCTTATGGATCCGTACGCGTGACGCGCTGACTTTGCAATTATCCGCTGGCAACCGTTTCTGCAATTCGCGATCGACACTCACCTCTATCCGCTTGGCGCACAGAGTGGCTGGCCGGTCTGGCTGCCGATCTCAACCAACGTTAGGACGTGTGGAGCGCGGATATATGCCTGCGACCTAGACACGATTCCATGCGTAAACGAGTAACTGCCAGCCCCAGCCGGCCAGCGTTCATCGCTCCTTTGATCCCCACCCTGGTGGAGAAGCCTCCCGAGGGCCGAGGGAATGGACACACAAGTTCGACGGCTACCGCGGGTCTTCAATGCGGACCGCGTCGGAGAATAACTGGCGAATGATACTACGGGGCGACGGCGCAGCCGCCGACAGTCGGATGCAGGTCGATCTCGTCGCAGCCGCTGGGCCCGCCAAATGGCACTCTTGACTAACGTGCCAGAGGGTCCATTTTTTGACCCTGCGGTGTGCTGATGTCGAAGCCCCTCTTTATCCCGGCGCTCGCTGCTATATGCCTGAGATCGCCGCTGGTGCGTGCCGATAAATGTCGATCTGGCGTTGGAAGCTTTTCACGGTATTTGTCTTGCCCATGGACCTGACTTCGAACGAACCGTCCTGCGGCCAGGAGACGCGGATGGACTCCGGTATCCGGCGACGCAGCACTTGCCCCCGTCGGTGACGTAGGCGCCTTCCAGGGCTGGGAGGCTACCGGTGACGACCTCCCGGCCAAAACCATGATCGCGGTGACAAAAGCCACTTGAATGGCAAGTCCGTGCAACCTTGCTCCATAAACCTATTCGATGTCGACCGCGCGGCATTCGAGGAGCGTTTCTTCGCCCGGACGGATGCCGAAACAATCGGCGAGGACAGAAACGGAATGCAAGTTTCCAAACTCTACATATTGACAGTCGGCAATCGCAAGCACTTGTCCATTTGACGTTCCCGAGGTCCGGATCACATCGAACAGGGTCATTGCAAGCTCGATCGCCGACGACTAGGGCGGATCAGCTGGTGTTATCTGCACGGGACGCGGGGCTTTTTGCGTTTGCAAGGAACTCGCGATAGGAATGCTCTGAATCGATCAGGAGCAGGAAATTGAGCGATCGGCAAAAGATCATCTGGATGATAGTGCTGGCAATCCTTGCTGGTATCGCGGTGATCATGCTCAAACATTGGCTGAAGGGCGACCTTGGGTAGCTGCCTCCTTAGATGAAGCAACACAGCCCTGATCGATCAAGGTTGGTATGGGCTTTGGCCCGTCCCATTTCGGCCTGCTTGCAATGGCAGGTGTCCTGCCTCATGCGGAATCGACGAGCGAAATGTGAGCGAAAAATGCAACTGACAGGCATGGTATCCGGCGCGGCGCTGTTGCTCGCTTCCACCGCGGCAGCGAACGCCCATCCGCATGTCTTTGCCGAAGCGAAGCTGGACCTGACCGTCGGTCCAGACAGGACGCTCAAGTCGCTTCGGCATCTCTGGCGTTTCGACGACCTCTTTTCCAGCACTGTGCTGATGGAATTCGACAAGAATTCCGACCTTGTCCTTGATGCGAAGGAACTCGATGAAGTCGCTCTCACCGTCCATGCGTCGTTGGCCGAGTACAACTACTTTCAGATGGTGACCTTGAACGGCAAGGACGTGACGATGGCGCCACCGCCGAAGTTCAGCGTCAGCTATGAAAACGATCAACTCGTCGTTCAGTTCGAAACGCAGCCGAAGGACCCGTTGGCCCTTGCTGGAAAAGTCAGTATCGGTGTCTACGATCCGACCTTCTACACGGCAATCGATTTTACCGACGACGACAAGCTTGCGGTGGCCGGTCTGCCGCAAGGCTGCTCACGTTCCGTCGTCCGTCCAGATCCGGACACGGCCATCGCGCAGAACCAGAAGAGCCTGACAGACGCGTTCTTCAGTGATCCGACGGGGACCGATCTCGGCAAGATTTTCGCGACGCGCCTCGAATTGACGTGCGGCTGACCCGGAGCCGGTTCGATGGCAATGTTCCAGACGCTGGTCGAGTTCCAACGCACGATCTACCTGGCGCTGGCCGAGCAGATCAAACTGCTTGCGGCCGGCGGCGGTTGGCTGGCGTTCACGGCCTTTCTGCCCATGGGCATTCTGTTCGGTGCGGCGCATGCGCTGACGCCGGGCCATAGCAAGGCTGTCCTGGCCACCTATCTGGCAGGATCGGATGCCAGCGTCCGGCGTGGGCTTCTGGTGTCGCTGACACTCTCCTTCACGCATGTAACGATTGCCGTGCTGATCGCGGCGCTCTCGTTGCCGTTGGTATCGATTGCCCTGGGCAGTGTTGGCCGCGCCCCGCTGCTGGAAGACGTCAGTCGGGGCCTGCTTGGCCTGATCGGCATTTGGATGCTCTGGCGCGCATTGAGCCACGGCCATCACCACAAGCATGAGGGCGAGGCCGTCGGCGTCATGGCCGGCCTGATCCCATGCCCGCTGACGCTTTTCGTGATGACCTTTGCGATATCCAGAGGCGTTCCGGTCGCCGGCATTCTTTTCGCAATCACCATGATGGCCGGCGTGGCGCTGACGCTGTCTTGCGTTGCGGTGCTGTCGATCCTGTTTCGTGAACGTCTGGTGCATTTTTTCGATAGCCGGCCACGCCTGTTCGATGCCATGTCCCGAGCCATTGAGGGCGCTGCCGGCTTGGCGCTTGCCGGCGTAGCCGTTTGGCAGATCACGTCGGGCTGAAATGCGGTGAACCATATCGAGGGGTGGATCAAGACCCGTTTACCTGGAGGTCAGCCGTGTCTTCGTCGCGGCGCAAAGCTTCGACGCGCATCTGCGCTCGTCGGTGGAACAGACGGATAGGTGACGCCCGACGCTCGAAGTGGCGCCGGGCGACCCTGTATGCGCTAGATCATACGCTTGATGTCGATGTAGTCGCCTTCAGTCTGGATCGTCAGGGTCACGTCGCTGCCACCGCGGTTGCGCCAGAACCAACCGTGATTTCCATCGAAGGCGGCTTCAATGGCACCTTCGTCAGCTGGAACGCTGCGACCCTTTTCATAGCTGACGGACTGACCGCCGCCATCGCCGTGCGTCTCGAAGTTCACCACGCCGCCGTCAGCTGTCCAGGAAAAGTTTGCCTTGGCGCCCTGCCGCATCACGAGCTTGACTTCGGCACCCTGGCCTGGCGCCAACGTGAAGGATAGCTCGTCTTGCCTTCCATCTGGCTGGATCGGGGCTTCCGAGGTTGCTTCGGCGGCAGGCGTTATAGCAATGGCCGGAGCCTCGGCAGGAGCGATCTCTCCAACTGTCACATTGTCTTGGGATACGGCCTCCCCAGTTGGCGACGGCTGCAAAGCAGGCCGTTCGGCGGTCAGGGCGACGAGGAGGTTTTCGATTCGGTCCATGCGCGCCATCAACTCGGCCGGAGGGACCATTTGCGTCATCCGCTCGGTTGGTGCCTTCGCGCTGGCCATTTCGTCGGCTGCCGCCTCGGCTGCCAGCTGTGTCTTGATTTCGCCCATTCTGGTGAGGCCGAGCAATCTGCCTGCTCCGGTCGGGTCGATCGCATACTCGGACGGCATGACGACCGTGATGACCAATGCGAAAGCCGTCAGCGCGGCAATGAAGGTGGAGCGCTTCAGCTGCGCTGACGTCGGCAAATCGGCGCGGCTGGGAAGGTCGGTGTTGTACATGATTCGGTTCCTTATGCGGCGACGAACAGGCCGGTGAGCTGATATCCGATCAGCAGGAAACCAGCCGTCATCATGATGACGTTTGCGGTATAGGCGTGGCGCCAGAAACTTCGTGTCCGGCGCCAGTAGCCCATCACGATCAGGATGGCGCCAAGAGCCAAGAGCTGCCCGATCTCGACGCCGACATTGAAGGCCAAAAGGTTGGGCACCAGGCCGTCCGACGAGATGTTGTATTCGATGATCTTCGTCGACAGGCCGAAACCATGGAAGAAGCCGAAGACAAGCGTCGCGACCTTGGTGTTCGGCTGGAAGCCGAGCCAGCTCTGGAAGGCGCCCATATTATCGAGCGCCTTGTAGACCACAGACAGGCCGATGATCGCGTCGATGATGTAGCTGTTGATGCCGACATTGAAGTAGACGCCGAGCAGCATGGTCGTGGAGTGGCCGAGCGCGAACAGGCTGACATAGATGCCGATATGCTTCATCCGGTAGAGGAAGAAGATCACGCCGAACAGGAACAGGATGTGGTCGTATCCCGTCACCATGTGCTTGGCGCCGAGATAGATGAAGGGCAGCACGTTGATGCCCGAGATTTCCTGGATATAGCCCTTGTCGCCGGCGGCGACGGCATGGGCGAAGGCTGCTCCGGCGAGCAGTGGCAGGGTCAGCAGAGCGATAAGCAGGGGCAGGGCGGTTCGCCAACGTGCGCGGCGCGAGCGTGACCGGCCCCGGTGGAAGGGTCCTTGCATGAGATTTCCAATCTTCGTCGTTGAGGGTGGCCGCGCGAGCGGCCGCGATCATGCGGCGAGGAATGGTCTCGGCGGTCGCTCGAGCCGGAATGTCGTGTCCGGATCGACGAAAGTCGGCGGATAATTCAGCCAGCCCCGCTCGACCTGTGGAACGGTCGGTGCGAAGTCGGCGGGCGTACTCGCCGCCTCGTGCGAGTGGTCTGCCGCATTGTGCCCGTGAAAATGATCAGAGTTCTGCTCGCCGGAAACGCCATCATCGTGTGCGTGGCCAAGATCTTCGATCTGCGCGGCGGCTCCGCCGTGACGTTCAACCGCGGCGGCTGCAATCGCGATCGGATCGTGTGAGGTCGAATAGCCGAAAGGACGCAGCACGCCGAACATCATCGCTAAAGCGATGACCAGGCAAAAAACCGTGCGGTGGATCCGATTCGGCATGAACGGCGATTATTCTCTAAAATCCTAACGAATGGTTTTTGCTACCTCAGAATCGAGGCCTCTTTGAGACTTGCATATCCCCTCCGGGAGGATAGTATTAACATATGAGCGACCAATCCCACACCCACGAAACCCACCCCGATATCGTCAAGCGCCTGAAACGGGCTGATGGACATCTCAAGGGTGTCATCGAAATGATCGAGGCGGGCCGGTCCTGCCTCGACCTCGCCCAGCAGCTTCATGCTGTCGAGAAGGCCATTTCGCAGGCCAAGAAGACCCTGATCCAGGATCATCTCAACCATTGCCTTGAAGACGTCGTCGGGCCGTTGGCGCGCGAGCAGCGCCGCTCGATCGACGAGTTCAAGGACATCACCAAGTACCTGTGAGAAGCGCCATGATGGACAAAGTTCGCGATTGGTTTGGGTTTGGCCCGATGACGCATGGCATGGGGGGGAACGGACATGATCACGGTGATGGCGGCCATGGCCACACACACGGTGTCATAGATCCGACGATCGCCACGACGACGCGCGGCATCTGGGCGATCAAATGGTCATTCGTCGTTCTGGCCATCACGGCAGCGCTCCAGCTTGTGGTTGTGTTCCTCTCCGGCAGCGTGGCGCTGCTGGCCGACACGATCCACAATGTCGGCGACGCGGCCACTGCCATTCCGCTGTGGATCGCGTTCGTGCTGGCCCGCCGCAAACCGAGCAAGACGTTCACCTACGGCCTGGGCCGGGTCGAGGATCTGGCCGGGATCGTCATCGTTCTCATCATCCTCTTCAGTGCCATCGTCGCCGGCTACGAGGCGATCGACCGGCTGATCAATCCGCGTCCCATCACGTTTCTTGGCTGGGTCGCCATCGCCGGCCTCATCGGCTTCATCGGCAATGAAGCGGGCGCCGTATTNCCGCCATCGTCGATGAAATCCATCATGCCGCCGAACACGTGTCGGGCATCGGGCGCGTTGAAAGCGTGCAGGCACGCTGGATCGGACATCGTCTGCATGCCGACGTGGCCATCAGTGTTCCGGAGATGGCGACGGCCAAGGACGTGCTGGGCGTAACCGAAGCCCTCAAGGAGGAGCTGTTCGCCCACTTGCCGGCGTTGGCGGAAGCCAATGTCCGCCTGGTGAGCCCAGCCGGGCTGGCCGTCACTGGCGCGGAAGCCTCTCATGCTCACCATCATGCGCCGGAGCCCTTCAAAGTCGCCTGCGATCTGGCTGCGGGGACGTTGGAAATCGTCGACACGGCGGCCGGCGAGCGGATGCGGCTGACCATAGAACGGCACACCGATGATTTTACAGCCACGGTGATCATCGACCGACCCAATGGGCCGGAGACGCTTCGCCTCGAACCCGTCGCCGACAACCATCATCGGCTTGAGAGCACCGTCGCCCCTGCCGAACCGCATGAGTTCCAGGCAAGTCTGGTGCTGACCGCGAAAGATCGCGAACAGGTGCTGCCGTTCAAGATGGTCGAACCCGAAGGTCACCATCATTAGATCGACTGGCGGATATCCGGTTCAATGACCGATCTCGCGGCCTATGCTGGTCTGTTCCTGGCGGCCTTGATCGCCGCGACGATCTTGCCGATGCAATCAGAAGCAGTGCTGGTCGGCCTCTTGCTTGCGGATTATTCGCCCTGGCTGCTCATCGCGGTGGCCAGCGTCGGCAATGTGCTTGGATCGGTGATCAACTGGCTGCTCGGGCGAGGCATCGAGCGCTTTCGGGATCGGCGGTGGTTTCCGATGAACCAAGCGCAACTGGAACGCGCGCAAGACTGGTATCGCAGCTATGGGAAATGGTCGCTCCTGCTGAGTTGGCTGCCGGTTGTCGGTGATCCGCTGACCGTCGTCGCGGGCGTCCTGCGCGAGCCTTTTCGGGTTTTCCTTTTGTTGGTCACTGCCGCCAAGGCCGGCCGTTATCTTGTTCTTGCGGCCGTGACACTGAGCGTCATCTGACGTCGCGAATCTTCTCCAAGCTGAGCTGGTTAGGTCGACGGGTTCAAAGGAACCAGCCGAAGAGCCCCGTCTGATTTAATTTAGGCGGACGGGAAGCCCAGCTCTTTTTGACAGCGACCTTGTTGAGGGCCGCGCGCAGGCCTTTCGCCAGCTTCTGCGTATCGCGCGACCGGTCAACCAAGCTACGCCGCGGCGCTCTAGCCAACATCGACATTGTCAAGACATTCTTGTGGCCGCGCGCCAGGCCTGCACAACGAAGCTGTGCTGGTTCCATATCATCAGCGCTCCACTGACAGCCATGAGCGCGACCACAAGGCCGCGGAATTGTCGTCCACTCAGGCGTTCGAGCCAGCGCTTGGCCAGCAGATTGGCAAGCGCGGCGCCCAAACCCGCGGCTACGCCGTATACGGCCGCCTGACCACCGAGCGCGCCAAGTCCAGTGAATACCGCGATCTTGACGACATCGGTCACAAACGAGTTCACCGATTTCGTGGCGACCAACGTCTCCTTCTCCGAACCGTAGTTCAGATAGAGCGAATTCAGGACGGGTCCCACCGTGCCCATCAGCGCCGACAACAGCGCGACGATCAGGCCGGCCGGGAGGAACCACCAGCGCCGGGCTCGGTAGCTCCGCTCGCGCGCCCCGCCGCGAAATTCCCAGACTGCACCGATCAGATAGATTCCTATGAGTATCTGGAGCCATTCCGCCCGACTGTTGGCGAAGAGCCAGGAGCCCGCAGCGGCACCGGCGATGGCGCCCGGCAGGTACCAACGGACCAAGCTCCAATCTATGCGCGGATGGGATTGCCGATGAGTTCGGTCAAGGTGATGACCGGCGCAACCGCGGCGCTGCCTGTGATGAAAGTCACGGCCTATCAGCAATAGACCTCCGCCTCCGGCCGATAGGGTGTTCAGTGTCCAGGTGAGAACCCCGCCAACGCCAGGAGGCCTAGTCTAATCCAGTCCATCCGATCAGAACGAAGCGGGCCTTCGATCGTTCCGAACGCATCGATTCGCAAAAGCCAGGCTCGCCTCTTGAGTCTCGTGTGCGATGGAAATAATCACCCATTACCGGGCCAAACGCGGGCGCCCGGAAGACCGGACTCCGGCGCACCGTACCGCCGATACATTTGAAAACTGGTTGAAAGCGGACCGCTTAACCAGCCGGAGTTACGGTGAAGTCATCAAAATACACGTGACTGTCGGCCTTCGACCACAAGCCAACACGCCCGCTCACCGGCTCAGGCAGCGTGTCCTGGAGGTAGAGCTTGCCGTCGACATAGCCTTCGACCTTGGTGCCGGCGATGCGCACCTTCAGGTCGTGCCATTCATGGGTTGGGGTCGGGGTGTTCTTGACCCAGGTCACCGACGAGCGTTTGCCTTTCTCGAACTTCCACAACACAAGGTTGTTCTCCAGAGGGTTGGCGCGAATCGTGAGATAGTCGCCATTGGGCTTAAGGTTGAACAATATCCCAGCACCCTGGTCGATGCGGCCGCTGATGCCCTCGAAACGGACGGCGATCTCTCCATCGCGGAAATCTGGCGTGCGTTCAAAGACTGCGTAGGGGAAGTATGCATAAGCCTGGACGCGGTCGAGAAACTCGGCGTACCGCTCCTCATAGAGCGCCCGCGCCTTGTCTGCGAGACCAGCGGAAGTCTGTCCCTCCTTCCATTGGCGCCCGTCGACGGCCAACACCTTGTTGTCGGCTTCCATTTCGATCCGCCAAATGCCTACCACGCCGGGCATCGCCTTCGAATCTGTGCCAACTTCCTCGGCAGCAGCAAGGCCACCAAGCCGACACCTGCCGCGGCAATTGTCTTGAGGCGATGTAAGATGTCCACGGCTGATCTCCTTCTGGCTTGAAGTGTATTTGATGGCCGGTGCGCGGCGGCTCCGCCACCAAGCAACCCAGACGAGCAGCGGCAGGCCGCCGAGGAACCAGGGAAGCGCGATCCACGGAGCCGCGACGAGCGGATAGCCGGGATAATCGCCGGCCCCGGTCGCCGGCACGGGCAGAGGTACATTTGCGAGCCCATAAAGGAGCGGCAGTACCTCCTCGGTGCCGGTCGATCGACTGACGGCCGACCGGCCGCCATAGCTGTACTCGACTTCGCCATACGACTCATCGCTTGCGCTGCCGACAACACTCTGCTGGTCGCCTGCAAAACGGATGACAATCCGTGGAATGACCCGCTCGAGCTTCGATAGGACGCTTGTTCGCAAATCGGCGTACCGGGGGTCTTCGGGCGCCAGGTGAACGGTGACGGTCANATCGGCGGACCATCTGATCTGGGTAGCCGCGACCATCACAAGACAGGTCGCCACGAGGCAGATGAGCGAACGGACAAGCTTGATGCGCACGGTAGCACCCATGGGGAGCCACATGGCAGCGAGTGCGGCAAATCCAAGAATCGCCGCAAGCACCCCGACGACCAGACTGAGCGACAACAATCCGAGCTCAAAGGTGTGCAGCGTTTGCGTGAGCGACAGCCGCGACGACCAGCCAAGGAGGTCGGGTTGGCTGGCCGCCGCGAAGTCGGTGACCCACGACCGAGTGTGAAGCCGAGTGTGACAATCGCCGCGGTTGCCGCGCTCTCGGTAAGCGCAGCTGCGAATAACGCGATGGCGCCGACCAACAGGCCGTAGAGGAGATGTCCGAGAACAACATTCAGGGTCTCGGCGACGAACAGATGTCCACCCATGAACTCCCAAATCGCGAGCGCAGAGGGCGCAGGGATACTGGCAATGAGCCAAGCTGCGAAGACGGCGACCAGCTTGGCGCCAATCAAAGTCGGCGGTCGATAGGGCAGCTGGATCAGGAGCCGCAAGGCGCCGGACTCCTTTTCGTTGCCGAGCACGCGTATGGCAACAAAGGGAAACAGCAGCGTAACGGCGACGTAGAAGCCGCCGAACGTCGGAACCAGTACGCCGTCCAGCGGGGATAGTGCGCTCGCGAGCCCAGGCGAGGTGAGGGCAGTAGCGCTCGTTTCGCCGTAGAGCGACACGGCCTGAAAGAAGCTGAAGCCGATGAGAGGGCAGAGCATCAGCAGCATTGTCCAGAGCGGCCGGCCGCTCGCCATTTCCCGCAGCTCCTTGGCCAGCAAGGGGCCGAAGGGAGCGCCGAGCGGTACGGCTGCCTCAGGTGAGCGCAAGGAAAACCTCCTCCAACCCACCGGACGAAATTCCCGCACGCGCCCGCAGGTCGCTCAGGGATCCGATGCCGCGCACGCGGCCGTCCGCGAGCAAGACGAAACGGTCGCACATGCGCTCGGCATCGAGCAGTTGGTGTATCGCGAGGACGAGGCTGCGCCCCTGCGCCGCGACCTTGCGAAGCACGCTCATGATCTCGCGGGTCTGTCGTAAGTCGAAGCCGTCAAAGGGCTCGTCCATCAGCAGCACGGGATGCGGCGTGATCAGGGCAAGCGCCAGCATCAGTCGACGGGCATACCCCTTGGACAATTCAGACACGCGCTTGATTAACACCGGTGCAAGTCCGACGGCCCCGACTGTCTCCGCGACGTCGAGATGCGATGTCCGGTAGACATCAGCGAAGAACGCAAGAACATGTTCGACGTACTGGTCGCGCCAGGGCCGCAGGCCGTCGGGAAGGAAGAAGATCGACCTGCGGCGCGATGCAGGCGGCAGAGAGGCGCCGTGCCGGAGAATCCTTCCCGAGTCGGCCGGAAGAAGCCCGGCGATCGCTTCCAACAGCGTAGTCTTGCCGGCGCCGTTCGGCCCGATAAGACCGAGAACTTCGCCGGCCCCCTCGTTGAAGGCAACATCCGCCAACGCGGTTTGCTCGCCATAGCGCTTGGTCAACGCACCGACCTGAAGGGCATATCCTCCCTCTTGCCGTGTAGCGATTTGCGCCTTGTCAGACATCCGGCTTCGCATCAACATCGGCTGATTCCCTCCCTGCGTGCGATCGCGCGGAGGCCCAATATTTAGCTCTTCTTGACGGCGACCTTGTCGAGGGCTGCGCGCAGGCCTTTCGCCAGCTTCTGCGCATCGTCGTTCGCCCAGAAATGCATGAAGAAGAGCCGGGGCTGCTCATCGAGCATGTGGCTATGCAACGCCGTGATCTCGATGCCGTTGTCTTGTATGGCCTTGATAACCGGATTGACCTCCTTGGCGATCAGCACAAAATCACCCGTGATCGCTGCTTTGTCGCCGTCGGTCGATTGGAAGTTGATCGCTATGGCCGTGCCCAAGGCAGCCGGCACGTCCATCCCGTTCTCCTTGACCGGTTCGGCGCGCGGGATACTGAACTGGTAGACGCCGCCATTGGCCTTTCCTTTGTAACCAATAGCCCGGTCGACGGCCGCTGTGTCGAACTCGATCTGCTGCGTGGATGCTTGCGATTGTGACGCACCGGACGCGGCATTCTCCATCGGCGTCTTTGTCAGCGCCAAACCGGAATGAAGCGCTGTGGCGAGCGTGACGGGGTCACCCTGGCCGAAGACGTGCATGTAGAGTGTCATCGGTTCGGCGCGCAACAAGTGGTTGTGCACCGCAGTTATCTCGATCCCACCTTCTTCAAGCTTCTTCATGACCGGGTTCAGCTCGTCCTGGGTTAGAACGATGTCGCCCATGACCATAGTCTGGTTTCCCATGGGTTCGAACGCGACCCAGCCTCCGAGCGCAAAGCCGGGCTGAAGGGCCACACCGTCGAGCGAAACCTTCAGGTCCGTTCGTGGCAACCCGACCCGGTAGACGCCGCCAGGCATTTCCGTTCCGGCTTTGCCCAGTGTTTGCGCGACTGTCTGCCAATTGGATGCCGCCGATGCTGGTTCCAGCAGCGCCGAGACCGCGATCAGCATCGCGCCGCTCACGAGTTTTGCACGCATGGGAGTTCTCCTTGATCTGCCCCCATCGCCCAGCTTTTCAAGCCACGGCCGGTTTCATGGCAGGTGGCCAACTATGCGTTTCCGCCTTGCGGCGCGAAGCCCAGGCATAGAGCGCGTCGTAGATGACGAAGCCGTGCTTGAGCACTTCCTGGTCATCGGGCGTCACGTCCCTGAGCCCCATGGAGATCGCAAGCAGCCCCGCCGACTGTGGAGTAAGATCGTGCCGATCCGTGTCGGCGCCGCGAACGATCGAAGCGATCGTCACGATGGCTGGATCGCGCTCGAGGCCGTATTTCGAGACGAAGGTGTCGAAACTGCAGCCGTCGCCGACATGCGTGAATTCGACGCCCGGCACGTCGTACGGTGTGGCGCCCGTTTCCTGGGCAACACGGATCACCTGATCGGGTGGCACGAACAGGAATTCGGACTCCTTGTCGATGAAGCGGGCGATCAGCCAGGGGCAGGCAATGCGGTCGATGACCGGACGTTCGCGGGTAACCCATTTCACGGCCTTGTCTCCCTTGTTTTGGCAACAAGCCCAGGCGGCCCACTGCCATAAGGAGGTCAAGGCTACGCCCGAATATGAAATGATACAAGTGTTGCATTTATTTGTGCACGTGATACGGTTCACTTATGAGTGAGGGGGAAACGACGGAACAGCGCTGGCTGCTCCTTATCCATCGGCTGCCGAGCAAGCCGGCCTATTTCCGGGTGAAGATCTGGCGGCGGCTGCAAGGCATCGGCGCGGTCGCGGTAAAAAGCACCGTCTATGCACTGCCGGCCAATGCCGAGACGCAGGAGGATTTCGAGTGGCTCCTGAAGGAGATCGTCGCGGGTGGTGGCGAGGCGATGGTATGCGAGGCGCGTCTCGTCGACGGATTGTCGGATGCCGAGGTCCAAGCGCTCTTCGATGCGGCGCGTGATGCCGACTATGCGGAGATCGCCAAGGAAGCGCGTGGTCTCGCCACCGAGATCGGCGCGAACGCCACGCCGGAAAAGCGTGCGGAGACACGGTCGCAGCTCGGCCGAATACGCAAGCGGCTCGCCGAGGTGGACACGATCGACTTCTTCGGCGCCACAGGTCGCCTCGCGGTCGAGGGTTTGCTCGGCGAGCTCGAGACGCATCTCGTGGAGGACCGGCCCATGACCGAGGAGTCAAAGGCGACTGAGCCGATTACTGACCTCAAGGGCCGGATCTGGGTGACACGCCGCGACGTGCACGTCGACCGGATGGCCTGCAGCTGGCTAATCCGCCGCTTCATTGATCCAGACGCCGTCATCCGCTTCGTCCCGGGCAAGAGCTATGCGGCAAAACCGGGAGAGCTGCGCTTTGATATGTTTGACGGTGAGATCACCCATGAGGGCGACCGCTGCAGCTTCGAGGTGCTGCTCACCCGGGCCGGGCTTGACGACCCGGCGCTGCAGGCCATCGCCGAGATCGTCCATGATATTGACCTCAAGGACGGCAAGTTCGGGCGCGACGAGACGACGGGCATTGCCAGCCTAATCGCGGGCATCGCCATGACGAATAAGGGCGACGAGCAGCGGATCGGGCAGGGCGGCCCGGTCTTCGACAATCTCTACCAGTATTTCCGCCAGAAGCGCGGGTGAGGGGAACCAATGACCAGCGTCCATGCCGTCCATCCGAATGCGCTGGGGGATGAACCTTCGCATGCCATCCCCTTCCGCGAAGCAGTGCGGGTCTGGGCGCGAGTCGCTGCATTGAGTTTTGGTGGCCCGGCCGGCCAGATCGCGGTAATGCATCGCATCCTCGTTGAGGAGAAGCGCTGGATCGGCGAGACGCGGTTCCTGCATGCGCTGAACTACTGCATGCTCCTGCCAGGACCGGAGGCCCAGCAGCTCGCCGTCTACATCGGGTGGCTCCTGCATAAAACCCGAGGCGGGCTCGTGGCCGGCACGCTGTTCGTACTGCCGGGNGGGCGTCCTCGCCATCATGGCGCTGAGCTGGATCTATGCGATTTTAGGCAATGTCGGCGCGGTGCAGGCGCTTTTCTTCGGTCTGAAGGCCGCCGTCCTCGCCATCGTGCTCGAGGCGGTTATCCGGGTCGGCAAGCGAGCGCTCAAGAACAAGGTCATGATAGGCCTCGCCGCCGCCGCCTTTATCGGGCTCTTCCTGTTCCATCTCCCGTTCCCGCTCATTGTCCTGACGGCCGGAGTGATCGGGTACGTCGGCGGGCGGGCCGGGCTGACAGCGTTCATGGCGGGCAACGGCCATGGCAAGGTCGGCGGCAAGCAGGTCGCCGACGCGGAATCGGCGCTCGGCGAAGGCATTCCTGCCCATGCTCGCCCGCCGGTCAGCTGGTCGTTGAAGATCGGAGGTGTGTTTCTGGTGCTATGGCTGGCACCTGTCCTCGGCCTTTTCGTGCTGTTCGGGTCCGGCAATGTCTTCGCCGATATCGCGGTCTTTTTCTCGAAGATGGCGGTCGTGACCTTCGGAGGCGCCTACGCCGTCCTTGCTTACGTGGCGCAGCAGGCTGTCGATACCTATGGGTGGCTGAAGCCTGGCGAGATGCTGGACGGCCTCGGCATGGCGGAGACGACGCCTGGCCCCTTGATCATGGTGACCCAGTTCGTCGGNTGGCGAGATGCTGGACGCCCTCGGCATGGCGGAGACGACGCCTGGCCCCTTGATCATGGTGACCCAGTTCGTCGGCTTCATGGGCGCGTTCCGGGCGCCGGGATCGCTTAATCCACTGCTCGCCGGAACGCTGGGCGGCCTGCTCACCACCTGGGTCACCTTCACGCCTTGCTTCCTGTGGATATTTGTTGGTGCGCCATTTGTGGAAACTCTGCGCAGCAACAAGGCCTTGTCCGCCGCGCTGGCGACCATCACGGCGGCCGTGGTGGGCGTGATCCTGAACCTGGCGGTGTGGTTCGCGCTTCACGTCCTGTTTGGAGCACTGCGCGAGGTCAAAGGGTTCGGCATGACATTCGATGTGCCCGTGCCCAGCTCCGTCAACATCGCGTCGCTCGTCCTGACATTGGGTGCGCTGCTAGCGGTGTTTCGCTTCAAGATCGGCATGCTCCCGGTGCTCGCCGGCTGTTCGATCCTCGGGCTGCTCTACGGGATGGCGACAGGAGCGATCTAAGCCGTGCAGCCAGCGCCGCTTACCAGGGGTAAGGAGGCATCGTTGACGTTACAGCGGCTCGTGCACGGCTTGCGCAAAGCTATTCCGAAGCGGCGCTTCAGGCTCCTTCCCGCCGGTGCTGAGCCGACTGCTGCGAACCTGCTGATATCAAGGGGACTGCGGGCGTTCGGTGACGGTCTGGTCAGCATCCTGCTTCCCGCCTATTTGGCCACGCTCGGCTTCGACGCCTTCGAGATCGGAACCCTGTCGACGGCGACGCTCGCCGGTTCAGCCGTCCTCACCCTGGCCGTTGGGATCGTCGCGCATCGCTTCTCCCGTCGTGCCCTGCTGACCGCAGCGGCTGTCCTGATGATAGCCACGGGGATCGTCTTCGCTGCAGTTCACGACTTCTGGCCGCTGCTTCTCATCGCATTCGTCGGCACGCTGAACCCATCTTCAGGGGACGTCAGCGTGTTTCTACCGCTCGAACATGCGCAGCTTGCTCAGAACGTCACCGACCGCGGCCGCACGGCGCTCTTTGCGCGGTACAGCCTCATCGGCTCCCTCGCCGGCGCCGTCGGGGCGCTGGCCGCCGGAGCGCCCGACTTTCTCCGCGACGCCATCGGTCTGGAAATGAAACAGGCCCTCCAGGCAGCTTTTCTACTTTATGCCTCGCTTGGGTTGGCGGCGGTGCTCCTCTATCGGCGGCTGCCGAGTGACGCGCCTGACGCAAACAGAGTGTCGGCACAGCCATTGCGCAGGTCTCGCTCCATCGTTCTAACGCTCGCCGCACTCTTCAGCCTCGATGCTTTCGCAGGCGGCTTCGTCGTCCAGTCGTTGTTGGCCCTCTGGCTCTTTCAACGGTTCGGCCTGTCGCTCGCCGCGACCGGCGCAATCTTTTTCTGGACGGGTGTCCTTTCGGCTGCGTCCTATTTGGTCGCTGTGCGAATTTCCCAGCAGATCGGACTCATAAACACGATGGTGTTTACGCACCTTCCGTCGAGCCTCTGTCTGGTGCTCATCCCGTTCATGCCGAGCGTCGCTCCGGCTATCGTTCTTCTGCTGATTAGAAGCGCGCTGTCGCAGATGGACGTGCCGACCCGCACATCGTACGTCATGGCCGTGGTGACGCCCGAAGAGCGGGCTGCCGCGGCGAGCATCACCGCCGTCCCGCGCAGCCTCGCGGCGGCCGCCAGTCCAGTCCTCGCAGGGGCTCTCCTTGCCGTCTCCAGCTTCGGCTGGCCCCTGATCATCGCCGGTGGGCTGAAAATTATCTACGACCTTCTGCTGCTCGCGACATTTCGCAGTGTTCGCCCTCCAGAGGAGCACGGGGGCGGGAGGAATGACATGTCAGTCGGCGATGATCGAACTGGCAACGACGCGCGGGTTTCCTGGTGGCGTTGAAGGCAGGACCACCAGCCGGACAAATTGCTTACGTCCGCCGGCAATAAGGATGTAGAGACGCGAGAACTCCTCCGTATCGCGATCTTCGGCAATCTTCTCGGCATCCGTACGGGTGAAGAAACTCTTCCGAAATGCCTCATGATCGATATCGGGAAATGCCAGCGTACACGTCTGCACCGGTTTGCCGCTCATCGTTGCCTTGGTGGTGCCGATGATGGTTCCTGCTGGCAATCCTTCCTCCGCTTCGGCCACCAGCCATGCCTCCACTGAGGTTGGATTAGCGATTGGCGCGAGTTCGGCGAAGCCTGCTTCGGCAATAAGTGTCCACCTGCGTTCGTGCGCGGTCTCTATCATGCGCTCGAAATTGGGACCCTCGGCCAGACAGGTACGGTGAAATTGTTCGACAGCCTGATCCGCATCACTGGCGGCCTGCGCCGGCGAGATCGTCAGACCCAAGATGGTCCCTGCCAACGCTAGAAATCGGAACATGTCTATCTCGCGTAGCTGATTGTGGACGAACCACTTATCCTGAACGGGCTACGACACTCGTTGTTCCGGACTGTCGGCGCCTGCATGGCTTGATGGAGGCGCGAAGCGCCTGCGCAGTTGATGCAATGTTCAGGCATCTGGCAACTGACGGAACCATGCCGCACTGGGTTTCGATGACGGACCCTGCTACAGACCCACTCACACCGCCGGGCGGGACCATTTGATCTCGTGCTGAGTTCCTGGAGACATCTCCCGGCGCTCGCCGAGGAACCTGCATGTCGTGCTCGCCGGCAACCAGCCCCGGTGGTTTTTCGGGCACTTGGCCTATGTCCCAGTCCACTGTGGAAACTTGTTAAAATCCCTTACGGCAAAGGTTTTCGAGGTCCGCTTTTGCCATTCCCTCGAAGCCCAGCGCGGGAAGAATATCATTATCTCCCTTAAGATCGCGACCGTAAGCCGCCGAGAATATGGCAATTCCAGATTCATGGAGAATCGCTGAATTTCCGCTGATCTTCCCCAACAAAACGGTCGGCAGCAGCCCGAACGGAACGTCCTCGAGAATATAGCGGCTTTCGATGGTTGACGGGCCGAAGCCGCCGCGGCTTTGGCGATCCATCTCCTGGTTCATTTCCGAAACGGTGGCCATGGGGACGTGAAACGACAATGAAAAATGCTCTTCAACTGTGCGCACGGCAATTCCAAAATGGGCGGCNCGATCGGCAGACTAACCTTACGTTGCGCCAACTGCCTGGAGAGATACAGCGCTCCGAAGGAACTGTGCGAGCTGATGATTACCGGCGTTCCCTCCCTCAGATAAGGAGCGGCAGCATCCATCACTTTCTTGTGCCCATTAGCCGGCATCGCGATCATCACAACGTCTGCAGTGGCAATAGCCTCTTTACAATCCTTGGCGATACGCACCGAGACCGTTACCTCGACAGCACCCGTGGCCGTTAGCGATTCGCCGGTGGCCAGCGCCTTGGTGCGCTCTCCCGACGGCGACCAAAGCATTGGATCGTGCCCCGCCTCCGCCAGGTAGGCAGCAAGGCCGTAAGCAATTGCGCCGGCCCCCAGAATACTCACGCGCATAGGATTTCTCCTGTTCCAGTCCTAATGGATCGCAGCGCGGCGAACGCCATTGCATGCACAGCCAACAGGCAGGCACAGCTCGATCCAAACCCATCGCTTCCTAGAGCCTGGCTACCCATGAAATCGTCATCCACGGGGTTCAGCTGGAACGCGTTCGAGCCACATGGCCGAGACGGCCGACGACGCTCTGTGGGCTTGCGAATTATTCCGACCGTACGGCGAATCACGCGCCTCCGGCCATATTTCATTTCCGCCTTGACATATATCAAATCTGCATGAGACGATCTTACTCATACACAATGCGCATGCAGGCGTAAATGGAAACACGAGATCTCCAGGCCTTTCTTGCCGTTGCCGCCAACGGCAGCATCACCAAGGCTGCCGAGATGCTCGGCTGTTCCCAGCCTTCGGTGACACGCACCATTCAGGACCGCGAGGCGGAGCTCGGCTTCGAATTGNGGCAGCATCACCAAGGCTGCCGAGATGCTCGGCTGTTCCCAGCCTTCGGTGACACGCACCATTCAGGACCTCGAGGCGGAGCTCGGCTTCGAATTGCTGCACCGTGTCGGTCGCCGGGTGCAGCTATCTGAAGAGGGTGTAGCTTTCGAAGAGGAGGCGCGGCGACTGCTGATGTCCTTCACCGAGCTTGCCGCGCGGGCCAAGATGATCGCCGCCGGCCGGGGTCGGATCCTGCAGATCGTCACAACCTCTGCGATCGGCACTGGCCTAATTCCGACGGCCATGGCCGAGCTCAAGGGTATCGAGCTTCCGCACGAGACACATCTCGGACAGTTTCTTCCTTCCACCGTCGCCCAGGAAGTACGCAGCGGTCGTGCCGAGATCGGCTTTTCAAGCCTGCCGCTCGATACGCCCGGTCTGGATGTCCTGCGGCTCTATTCGGCGCCCGATGTTGCTGCCGTGCGGGAGGATGATCCGCTGGCAGAACTTGGTGTCATACCGCTTTCGGCCTTTGCCGGCCGTCGCGTCGCTACGTTGCTCAACCCGCTGCGTTTCCAACTGCACGTCTCCAAGGCATTGGCCGCCAGGGGCATCGACACCGGGCCAGTGATCCGGACGAATACTGCCTATGGCGCGTTGCAGCTCGTGCGCCGGACCGGCGTTGCCGCTGTCATTGATCCCCTCACCGCCTATGGCGTGGCCTTGCCTGGGGTCGCCATCCGCCCGATTGACGCGACCGTTCTCTTTTATTGGGGGGTTGTGGCTGCCGAAAAACGTCCCCTTCGTCCAGTCGCGCAGGCGTTGATGGATGCGGTCGAGGCGGTGGCTGAACGGTCGATCGTCGGCTTCAAGAAGCTAGATCCGACCCTCGCTGGCCAATTGGTGAGCGATCCTGCATCCGGCACAAATCACGGAACGGGAATATGAAGCATACCCCCGCCGCGCCAACGCCGACAGGTCTTGCTGCGCTCGAAGCACAGCTCGCGCAAGATCTCGACTTTCTCGAACTGCCCGCCAAGCCATGGGTTCCCAAGCGCACGCACGATGGCGCCCCAGTCCGTGACGTCGTAGTGATCGGCGCCGGCATGTGCGGACTTGCTGCCACGGCAAAGCTTGTGCTGACCGGGATAACCAATGTCGTTGCCTNTGTCCGTGACGTCGTAGTGATCGGCGCCGGCATGTGCGGACTTGCTGCCACGGCAAAGCTTGTGCTGACCGGGATAACCAATGTCGTTGCCTACGATGCGGCTCCGGCCGGGCTCGAAGGACCATGGGTAACGTTTGCGCGTATGCAGACGCTGCGCTCGCCGAAGACCCTCCACGGTCCGTCGCTCGGGCTGCCGCAGCTCACGTTCCGCGCCTGGTTTACGGCACAATGGGGACCTGAGGCCTGGCAGTCGCTGGACAAAATCCCCAAGGGCCAGTGGATGGACTACCTGGTCTGGTACCGGAAGGTTCTTGGTCTGCCGGTGCGCAACAGTGTACGCATGACCGGCGTCGCAGCCGTTGGTGATCTGATTGCAATCGATATCGAGGGCGCGGAAGCCGGCCGGGTTCTCACCCGTCGCCTCGTTCTGGCCACCGGTCGGTCCGGTCTCGGCGGTTTTGCCGTGCCCGATTTCCTCAGGGGCATCGATCGCGCCTATTGGGCCCATTCTGCCGGCGACATCGATTTCGACGCGCTGAAAGGTAAGCGTGTAGCGGTTATCGGCGCTGGTGCCTCGTCCATGGACAATGCCGCAACGGCACTCGAAGCGGGTGCCGGCTCTGTCGACATGTTAATCCGGCGCAAGGAAATGCCGCGCATCAACAAGCTGACCGGCATAGGTAGCCAGGGTGTCGTCCTCGGCATCTACCACCTGCCCGATGCCTGGAAGTGGAAATTCTTCGACTATACCGCCTCGACCCAGACACCGCCGCCGCGTTCATCGACGCTTCGCGTGTCTCGCCACTCGAATGCCCGGTTCTTTCTCGACTGCGGCATAGTTGCGGTGAAGGAAGATGCGGGAGGCCTTCTGGTCGAAACCACACAAGGGCCGATGCGATACGACTTCCTGATCGCGGCAACCGGCTTCTCAAATGACTTCAGCGGCCGCCCGGAATTTGCGGCGATCGCCCCACATATCCGCACCTGGTCGGANTCTCCGGCGACATCCCGGCCGTCAGCGCCGGGGCCGACCGTCTCGTCCGCGGCATTGCCGCATCGCTGTTTGCCGAAGATGTCGAAACCCACTTCGCCAATCTGATCGCCTACGACACGCCCGAGCTTCTGGGCGACGAATGGGTCGATTCAACACCCTTGCTGCATAAGGAGGCCGCGCTGTGATCGACGCAATGGACAAGGCCGCCGGTATTTCGCCGAACGATGCACTTTTCGCTGCGCGGCGGTTTCGGCCCGAATTTGTGCAAGGGGCGGAGGAATGTCGCCTCTCCGTCCTGCAGCCGGCAAACGATCAGGGGCTGGCGCCGAATTTGAGGGTTGCTCTGGCCCGTCGCATGGCCGCTCTGAATGCCGATCCCGTCCTGATGGCCGAATATGATGTGCAACTGGCCCAACTTGGTCCGACAGAGCAGCTCAGAGCATTGGCTCGGGGCGAAACGGATCTCGATGAGCCATTGGCGACCATCGCCCGTCACGTCGACCTGATCACGCTGATGCCGAAAAAGGCGGAAGCGAGCCATATCGCCCTCCTCGCCAAGGCCGGATTGAACAATCCTCAAATCGTCGCGCTCTCCGAACTGATTGCCTTTGTGAACTTCCAGACACGGGTGGCGGCCGGCTTGCGCCTGATGAGGTCGATATGATTTCCTCGGTTCGCCTGAAGCCATTGAATTGGCACCCGTACATCGCGCCGGTCGAGCTCTCCGGGGCGACGCCGGAACAGCTTGAAGCGATGAAGGTTACGCCATCGGCCAAGAAAGTTTCGGAATATGTGCGCACCCTTGTGCATGACCCAGAGAGCTATCTTGCCCGCACGATTCTGTTCAACGCGATCATGTATGTCGAAGGCGGGCTTGCCCGTCCCGACCGCGAACTTGGCGCATTGGGTGCCTCGATCGTCAATGGCTGCAAATTCTGCGCCGTTGTTCACGCCCGCCGCCATGCAGAGCTGACCAAGAGCGATGATGTGGTCACCGCGCTTTATNTTTATCTCGACAAACCCGAGGCGCTCGGGCCGCGCGATGCGGCAATCTACAGCTTTGCCCGCCGTCTGTCGGCGGCGCCGTCGGAAGCAACGGTAGACGACATCGCCTCGCTGCGTGCCGTCGGCATGAATGATGCCGAGATCATCGACCTTGTCCACGCCATAGCGATCTTCGGCTGGGCAAACAGGCTGATGCACGTTCTCGGCCACGCGGAGAGCGGATGATGACGTCGCATACGGTCAAAGCAGTCCGTCCCACTCTGAAGGACCAACCAGAAATGCTTGAACTCAAAGATGTAAAGCTGTCTTACGGAAGCACGCAGGTCCTGAACGGCGTCAATCTCTCGGTAAAGCGGGGTGACGTGGTGTCGATCATCGGCCCCAGCGGCACCGGCAAGACCACGCTGCTGAAATGCATCAACTACCTGGCCAAGCCGTCGTCAGGAACCATCGCGTTCGACCAGATTCGGATGGACTACCAGCGCGCCGACAAGACCGCTGTCCAGGCGATCCGGCTTCGCACAGCGATGGTCTTTCAGCAGTTCAATGTCTTCAAGAACATGACCGTCCTCCAGAACGTGATGGATCCGCTGGTCGTCGTGCAGCGCAAGTCAACGGACGAGGCGCGTGAAATCGCGCTGCGAGAGCTTGACCGGGTCGGTCTCTCAGCGAAGCGGGACAGCTATCCGTCCCAGCTGTCGGGCGGCCAGCTCCAGCGCACCGGCATCGCGCGTGCGCTGGCGGTTCGTCCCAACGTGATGCTCTTCGATGAGCCTACGTCATCGCTGGATCCTGAACTCGTCGGTGAAGTTCTGAAGGTGATCAAGGATGTCACGTCGTCAGGGATCACTTCGCTGCTCGTGACCCACGAGATGCAATTCGCAAAGAACATCTCGAACCGGATCGTCTTCATGGATCGTGGCGTGGTTGCCGCCGATGGCAGTCCAGCTGAGATCTTCGATGCACCATCCAGCCCACGACTTGCTCAATTCCTGCAGTCAGAACTCGCTTTTCAATAGCTCAACAAGAAGGGAACCTAAGAAATGTCTGCAATCACATCCAGTTTTTCCCGTCGCGCTGCCCTGGCTGTTGCCGGCGGCATCGCAATTGCTCTTGCAACCGCGGGGATCAGCAATGGTCAGACCGTTCGCACGATCAAGATCGCGACGTCTGCCGAATCCAAGCCGCTGGCATGGGGTGCGATCGGCGTNTTGCTCTTGCAACCTCGGGGATCAGCAATGGTCAGACCGTTCGCACGATCAAGATCGCGACGTCTGCCGAATCCAAGCCGCTGGCATGGGGTGCGATCGGCGTAGAGCCGCAAGGCTATGAACCCGATCTTCTGAGAGCGATCAACGCAAAGCTGCCGCAGTATAAGTTCGAAATGGAAGGTGTTTCGGATATCGCGCAGGAAACCGGCCTCGCCACGGGCAAGTACGACATCGCCGTCGGTGGCTACTACAAATCCCCTGAGCGCGCCAAGCAGTTCTTCATTCCGGAAAACCCCATGGGCGCCAGCCTGATGAAGATCTACAGCAAAANCCCCTGAGCGCGCCAAGCAGTTCTTCATTCCGGAAAACCCCATGGGCGCCAGCCTGATGAAGATCTACAGCAAAAAAGGCAGCGGCATCAAGGAAATGAAGGACCTGGTCGGCAAGAGGATCGTTCCGACCACGGCCGGCGGCGGCACCTACAAGTTCATCATGAACTGGCAAAAAGAAAATCCACAATACAAGCTTGATGTTACGGCATCGAGCGCCGGTATTCCCTATCCCAACCGACTGGACGAAGTTCAGAACGGCAAATTCGACGCGCTTGTTCTGCCTTCGAATCTCGGTGAGCAGACCGTCATCGAGGAAAAGAAGCTCGATATCGTGGCGTCCGATCCGGTCTTCAGCAACAACACCTACATGCTGATTCATAGGTCGGACGAAAACAAGGTTTTAGCCGACGATGTGAACAAGGTTCTCAAGGAATTAAAAGACGATGGCACGATCGAAAAGCTCTCGCAGAAATGGTTCGGCGAGGACATCGTCAAATACATGAAGTAACAGGACCTTTTCCCAACCATGTAGCGATAGCCAGCGGTAAGGCTGAATTGCAAGAAGGAGCGTTTCAAAGTGGATGTTTCTGCTATGATTCCCGAGTTGGTCTCGGCGTTGCCGCTGACTCTCGCCANGATATACCTTCCGACAGAAGATCACCCGCGTCGTCGGCCCGCAAGCGGTGCACTTCGCTTTGCCGGGCTATGGGAACGCCATCATCTACCTGATCCATAACGTTGCGCTGGTCATGTACATCGGGGCGGCCGACGTGATGGCGACTGCGCATCTGATCATGGAGCGCGACTACAACCAGTTCCAGTTCGAAACCTACCTCGTCCTGGCGGTCATCTATTCGCTGATGTGCCTGGTCGCATGGCTCATCGTGCGCTTCTTCGAGCTTCGATCGCCGATGCAAGCGCCTGAGGCGACGACAACAACTCCGATCAAGAATGCGGCCGTCGCCAGCGTCTGACCTAAAGGGTATTAAACCATGTTCGATACCGATATTTTGCTCCAGGACACGCAGGAAATTTTGAGTGCCGTACCCATGACAATTGGAATGGCGCTCATGATCTTCGTCCTGTCGACGATCGTCGGCAGCATATTCGCGCTTATCGAATACAGACGGGTGCCGGTGCTGCGAGAGCTCATCATGACTTACAAGATTGTCTTCAAGGGCGTTCCGATGGTTATCGTGATTTTCCTCGCCTATTTCGGTCTGCCGCCCGCATTCCAGTTCCTGGTCTCATTGCTGGGGATCAACTTCAACGCCCACGAAACCCCCAATTGGGTCATCCTTGTAGTTGCGATTACCGGCTGTGTCGCCGCGTTCCAATCGGAGATTATCAAGGGAGCCCTGAATGCGTTCGACACCGGTCAGTCGGACGCAGCCCATTCGCTGGGCTATACGGGCGGCCAACTGTTCCGACGTATCCTATTTCCCCAGGTGGCCCTCACGGCAATTCCCGACCTCACAACCTCGATGATGGTCATCATGAAGGCGCTTTCTCTCGGATTCGCCATCGAGGTTGTCGACATCTTCGCCCAGTCCCAGTTGACCGCCGCGCTGAACTACTACTACCTCGAAGCCTTCGTGATTGCCGTCGTGATCTACATGGTGATTGCCTATATCGTCACCCAGATTGCCGACAGGCTGGAGCAGGCGCTGAGGGTGCGGACCTGACCGAAGCGTCGTCAGGACCCGCGCAGCAAGGGCGGAGGAACTCAAGGCTCAGTTGAGGCCTGCAAACAGCTGATGGGGCGAACTCGCAGCCAGACCTGCGGGCTCATGTAATCGACACCTCACCCTGGTGGTGCCACGGTCGACGGCTTGGCGACGATGAAGGCGAAGTGTCTAACAGCAGGCGCCGCATTATCGCAGATTGGTCAGATCCACTGGACGATTGTTGATGATCGCTTCCATGGAAAAGAAGCCTGACACCGTAGCCAGGTCGAAGTTCGTGATCAGTTTCTGGTAGAATGCATCGTAGCCGGACATGCCTTGTGTCACGACCTTGATCAGGTAGTCCCAATCTCCTCCGATCCGATTAGAAATCGATCACCTCCGGCAACCGTTCGACATGGGTACGGAACGCCTCACTCCACTCCTTGGAATGGTTCCGCCAGGGGCTGAAGAAAACGGCTGACGTGACCGCCGACCTCCGGGATGG
>NZ_AYVL01000039.1 GCF_000502835.1 Mesorhizobium sp. LSJC280B00 | reverse complement strand
GCTACACGGCCGTTACCGACTTCCTGCGCGACGTCCGTCCTGCCGCGGCGGAGCGTGGATACGAGGTTCGCTTCGAGACCCCGCCCGGCGAGCAGGCGCAGGTCGACTTCGCCCAGTTCAATGTCGTCTTTACCGATGAGCCGACCACGCCGAGAATCGTCTGGCTATTCTCCATGGTGCTTGGCTTCAGTCGCCTTATCTGGGCACGCTTCGTCGTCCACCAGGATCTGCCGACTGTCTTGCGCTGCCATGCTGGGGCTTTCGAGGCGCTGGGCGGCGCTCCTCGCGAAGTGCTTTACGACCGTATGAAGACGGCTGTGATCGGCGAAGGCGATACCGGCGGCATCGTCTACAACCGTGCCCTCGTCGATCTTGCCCGCCACTATGGTTTCCATCCCAAGGCGTGTCGGCCTTACCGCGCCAAAACGAAAGGCAAGGTCGAGCGGCCGTTCCGCTACATTCGCGAGGACTTCTTCCTGGCCCGGTCCTTTCGCAATCTCGAAGACCTGAACGCCCAGTTGCGTCACTGGCTGGACACGGTCGCAAACCCGAGGGTTCACGCCACCACAAGGCGTGTCGTCAACGAAGCTTTCGCCGAGGAGCGCGCAGCGCTGCGGCCGCTGCCTTTGGCTCCGTTCCGATCGGTCCTAAAGCTCGAGCGACGTATCAGCCGGGAGGGCATGGTCAGCGTCGGCGGCAATTTCTACAGCGTGCCCGACGCCACCAGGCGCCGTGTCGTCGAGGTACACACGCTGGCCGAAGAGTTGCGCATCTTCGAGGACGGCGCACTGATTGCCACCCATCCTATTCTCGAAGGCCGGCACCAGCGTCATGTCGAGCCGGGTCATCGCAACATCCACGTCCACAAGCGCCGACAAAGACTGAGGAACGACGAGGTCATTCTTCATGGCTCGGGCGACAGGGTCGCTCAGCGTCCGTTGGCCTTCTACGACGCCGTCGCCCGGGTGATGGCGAACGAGCAACGTCCATGACGAACGCGCTCGACACCACGCCATCCACCATCGACCGGATCCGCCACGACCTCGTCGGCCTGAAGATGCCGCGGGCGCTCGAAGCGCTCGATCATGTCGTGCGCCGGCTCGAGAAAGGCGAGATCGCCGCCCTCGAAGCCATGGACATCCTCCTCTCGGAAGAGTTGACCCTGCGCGAGAACAGCCGGATCAAGACGGCACTGCGCATGGGGCGCCTGGCCACGATCAAGACGCTCGCCGGCTTCGACTTCTCTTTCCAGCCCTCGCTCGACCGCGATCGAATCTTCACGCTGGCCCAACTCGGCTTCGTCGCTCGCTGCGAGGTCGTCCACTTCGGCNCTCGCTCGACCGCGATCGAATCTTCACGCTGGCCCAACTCGGCTTCGTCGCTCGCTGCGAGGTCGTCCACTTCCTCGGCCCGCCCGATCCCACGACATAATGCACACCTCGCTATGTTATTGAAAAAGCTGGATCTGCTGATCCTGTGATTGTGATAATGGACTGTGTCCGCTCCTGCCGGAATGGTGCTGGATATCGAGTTGCTCGATATGTTCATGACGGATGATCCAGGGCGTACCCTTGCAATACTGCTCGGCCTTCAGATCGCCGGCGCGGATCATGCGCAGCACGGTCATTGGCCGCAGGCCGAGCTTCGCAGCCGTTTCCTGCAATGTATGCTCGCCGCGCTCCGACCGTTCGTCCTTTTTGTAGACGGCGATGTCGTGCTGGTTGCGGAAAGTGCAGACACGGGACTGCGTCCATCCGTTCAGACGACCCGTGGTTTTGCCGAGCCGGTTGAGAAGCGATGCGATCGCTCTATCCGGCAATTGGCGTGCCAGGGCACGGATCAGGTCCTCGATGTCCGGCGGGGCGCCCCAACGGTGATGGCCTGCCTTGTTCTTCCTGACCGAAAGCGCGGTATGGTCGCCGCCCTGCCAATGCACCAGCATTTTGATGTGGTCGTCTTCGATGGCGACGACAATCTCGCGGATCACGGCACGGATGATCCGCTTGCGCGTGGTGGCGGTGGCGTTGGCATGATGCCATGCCAGTTCGAGATCGGCGCCCATGCGCAGCAGGCTCCGCCGTTCCTCTTCTCCCAGAGCCTCAGGCTTGTGGCGGTCGAGCGCGTCAAGCTCGTCCTGACGCTCGCGGACGGCTACGAGCGCGGCATTCCAGCGTCGCTCCAGTTCGCCTGCTACAAGCCGGTTGTCCGGGTCGACGGCGTCATACTGGCGGCGTGCATGGGCGGCTTCATAACGTGCCTGCTCGAGTGCGAGCTCCACATGGCGCCGCTTCTCTCCAGCCTGCACGGTGGAGGTCTCGATGGCCTTGATCGCCGCTTCCATGCCGAGCGGTTGAAGGCGTTGAAGAACCTCCGCGCTGACCGCCTGATCGACCCGCAACGATCCGAAGCCGATGCACGGGTCGGTTCCGTGGTTGACCTGCGCTCCGCGGCAATGATAGCGCCCCGTATTGCCGTTGCTGCCGGAATAGGAGACATGCAGCTTGCGGCCGCAATGGCCGCAGCGCAAGAGACCGCCGAGCAGCAACTCGCCCCGGCGAAGAGCACCGCGCGGCACCAGGCCTTTGCTTGTGGCATTGTCCGTGATCAGGCGCTGATTCCTCTCAAAATCGTGCCAGCTCAGGTAACCTTCGTGATGGTCGATGAGCAAGACCTCCCAGTCGGCGCGATCGCGCCTGATCCCACGCAAAATCCGTTTGCGTCCGGCCTCTATGGTGACTTTGCTGCAGGTTCGCCCGAACGCATAGGCGCCGGCGTAGATCGGGTTGGTGAGAATGTGGTGCACCGTATTGTAGACGGGCAGCTTCCAGACGATCGCCCTGTCCGCCGCGCGCGTGTAATTTACGGCAGGGAGCATAATGCCCTCGCGGCGCAACCACAGATGCACCTGCCGGATGCTCTGCAGTTCGTCGAAACGCCGGAATACAAGATCGATCGCCTCGCGGATCCGCAGGTCCGGGTCTTTCTCGACCCGGTTCCGGCCCGACTTGACGTAACCGATCGCCACCGTCAGGAAAAGTTCGCCCCGTCGTGCCTTCTGCTTCAGGGCTTCGATCGAGCGGGCCCGCAGGATCGAAAGCTCCAGTTCGCTCATCGTGCCCTTCATGCCGAGCAGCAGCCTGTCGTTGGGATGACGCGGTTCGTAGATGCCGTCCTCATCGATGATGAGCGTTCCGACAAGGCCGCAAAACTCGATGAGCGTATGCCAGTCCCGGCCATTGCGGGCCAGCCGGGAGGCTTCAATGGCGAGGACCGCACCAACCCGACCTTCGCAGATCGCCGCCAGAAGCTTCTCAAAGCCCGGACGGCGGATGCCAGACCCTGAACGACCGAGATCTTCATCGATGACGATGGCGTCTTTCCAGCCAAGGGACCGCGCTCGCTCGGCAAGGCCATATTGGCGTCGCCGGCTCTCGGGATTGTTGACGAGTTGATCGGCCGTCGACTGCCGGACATAGACATAGGCACCGCGCGCGAGATGTTCAGCGGTGATCTTCATGATCTGCCTCCCGTCCCGTCTGGCTCACCACCGCTTCCCTCAGCAAGGTCTCGATCAGCGGGAGGGTGCGTTCCCGGACTTCGCCTGGAAGACTCGATGGCGGAGCCTTCTTGGAAAACAGGTCTGGCTGGTCGGTTCGGCATTGCCTGCGCTGCATGGTCGTCTCCTGGCTGGCGTGAGTCGCTCTGCAGAAAACGTAGACATGCATCGACCTCGCGGCGCAGGTCGCGCAGGCATGAAAGGGGAAAACCATCGTCAGGGCGATCTCTTCCGTCATCCAGATCGGAATCAGCGCCAGGCTGCCATCCGGTTGTCGCCCGACATAGGCCGGCTCACCGCAATAACGCTGACGGCCTGTGACGAAAATCTCCCCGCCCGAACGTGGATGAAAGGCGTAACGGACAATCTTCTTTGCCTCGCCATCCTGATAACGGGCATTATGAGCCCAGTCCGCCCGGCACAGGCAAGAGCCATCTGGCCATTGCGCTTGCCGTCGAGGCTGTGAAGCTGGAAAGAGCGTCTATTTCTGCNTCGCTCGACCGCGATCGAATCTTCACGCTGGCCCAACTCGGCTTCGTCGCTCGCTGCGAGGTCGTCCACTTCGGCACAGGCAAGAGCCATCTGGCCATTGCGCTTGCCGTCGAGGCTGTGAAGCTGGAAAGAGCGTCTATTTCTGCACGCTCGCCGAACTCATCGCCGCGCTGGCAAGGGCCGAACGCGAAGGCCGCCTGCAGGAACGCATCCGCTTCTTCTGCCGGCCTGCTCTGCTCGTTGNGCTGGCAAGGGCCGAACGCGAAGGCCGCCTGCAGGAACGCATCCGCTTCTTCTGCCGGCCTGCTCTGCTCGTTGTCGATGAGATCGGCTACTTGCCCGTCGTCCACGGTGGCGGCAATCTGTTCTTCCAACTCGTCAACGCCCGCTACGAGAAGGGCGCAATGATTCTCACCTCAAATCGCGGCTTCGCCGAATGGGGCGAGGTCTTCGGCGACCCTGTCGTCGCAACCGCACTTCTCGATCGCCTGCTTCACCATGCGGTCGTCGTCCAGATCGAAGGATCGAGTTATCGGCTCCGCCAGCACGCCGAGCTCATGCCCGAACACTTGCGATCAAAAGCCTCCATCACGCCGCCGACATTAAATCCACCATCGCGGCCGCGGCCGGCCACCGAAAAATGGACACCCCTCCGCGACAGTCTGAGCGGCGAAACTGGGGAATTTTACTTCGGCNCGCGGCCGGCCACCGAAAAATGGACACCCCTCCGCGACAGTCTGAGCGGCGAAACTGGGGAATTTTACTTCGGCACTTTTGGGGAAAATTCGAGCGGCATTGACAACAGCGCTCGGGCGCGCCCACGAGCGCGATGGACTGACGCAAGTTCTCCACGCTCAAGCGGCACATCAATCCCACGCGCGTGCCGATCGAGACGAAGGAGAGCTACCGCTGGCTACGAGCGTTCCCTTGAATTTCGTTCGGGTCCAGAACTTCACTGCCGTCAGACCGAGGGGCGTGCCGGTGCCGGTGAAGGCCTCGCCGGAGGCGTACGACGAGCCCGCAGGCGCGACGCTGCGAATAGCCCTTGTTCTCGATCGCCCAGGTCACGGCAGTCCTTCTCGACCCGGGCGTTAGAAGTTTTTTCCGAGCATCTCGCGCAAGGTCGAGACGTCGAGCATGGCATCGGCCAGCAGACGCTTCAGCTTGCCGTTCTCCTCCTCAAGGCTCTTCAGCCGCTTCGCCTCCGACACATCCATGCCGCCATACTTCGAGCGCCACTTATAGAAGGTCGCGTCGCTCACACCGTATTTGCGGCACAGATCCGTCGCCGAAAGCCCAGCCTGGTGTTCCTTCAAATGCCGATGATCTGTTCGTCAGAAAATCTCGATCGCTTCATTGCCTGTCTCCTCATCCGAGGAACAGGCCAACCTCAAACCGAGGACATTTCAGGGAGCACGTCAGTAGCGTTAGATGGCTTCAAAACAAGATCGGCTTTGTTCTCCCGGATGTAATCAATCAGTTCGATCTGACACTGTTCCGAATCAGTTGTTATCCCTCCTCTAACAACGCGGGTCCATGGAATATGGCGCGCAACAAACTCGACCTGCTCTGCATTCAAGTTCGAGATGAACCATTTATCGCTGAGTACAGCAAGGATTGCTTTGTCAGATAATATCCACTGCGAGATCCAGGGATTTATCGAAATCACCTCTTGAGCTGCGCATGCATCTAAGTAGTCCCTAGCGTCGCTGGCTTCAGCAATTTCCCGTACATGAAGTTTATTGTACACGAGCTCGATGAGTTGGCCGTCTGGCCCAACCAGTCCACGTAGTGTTCGCTTCATTGAGCGCAGATCTAGCAGCGCTGCTTTGGCGCCTGCGTCTCCAAGACTCTTCACAATCCAATCTACTTCGTTTGTATAACGGCCACGGAAGTTGACCACCGCGGCGGTTCTGAGCCCGCAGCCGGTCGCAGCATGATAGGCTGACACAAGTTCCCTGCAAAGCAGTTCGGATCTTTCGCAAAAGGCAGCTTGCTCACATCGAGTGAGAGGCCATTTGTCAATGGGTTAGGTATACCGCTCCGATCGGGACACTCTAACTTTGCGGTTACATATGTATTATGGAACTTCTCTGGGGCAGAGCGCGCCCTCCCACATTCGTATCGGATCGATGAAGGTCGCGCCGCCGGTATGGTTGCTTCAGTTCCGTGTTGATTGCTGGATCGAAGAAGATGATCCATTTGTTTCCCGCGTTCGGGACGCGGCTGCCGTTGCTGTAGGCGATGACCTGCACAATCTGTCGACCCCCACACCTGCCGCGCTCTACTAGGCCCCGCCGGCCGTTGAGGCGCCCGCATCCTTAGGCGGCCGAAAAAGCCTAAAGAAAGCAGCAGGGATGAACCGGGCAAGTCTCGGCGTGCAGAGCTTCCATCCCATTGTCCAAAAAGGTGTGTGCAGTCGGCCATCCGACACCTTCAGTCCGGCTTTGTAGGGCTCGCTACGCAGCGTTGTTTAGCCGAACTCCGATCCTTATTTGGGCCAACGTGCTGACGAGTAACAGCAAAACTCTTTTCTCCAGTTCGACGAGATGATTGGCACGAGTCTTGAACGGCTTTTGTGAGGAGCGGCGAAAGCTACCGTGCTGCATCTAGATCGCAGGTAGCGCCGAGGATTGAACAAAGTGAGGAAAATAACATGTCAGATCCGCTTCACCAAAGGGCGCTCACACGCCGCACTGGCCTTGACCCCGAATTTCTCGTCGACGACCGACTCTGTGCGTGAGCAAGAGAAATAGCGTCCGGGTATGTAACAAGCCAGTGTCCAAACCTCGCTACCTCAGAATGGCAAGTTCTACTAGCCTTTGCGCTCACACCGCCTCTCGCCGGTCCGGCAGGGGCGCGAGGTCACTTGCAAGATGATGGAGGGATTGATGTTTTGCGAAGACACACCGCATGGGAACCATGAGGGTGAGAAATGAAACGTCCATCTGTGAGAACAAACCCGCAGCGGCAGCGAATGGTGAATGAGCAATTTGAGATATTGCGTGTTCGGGAGAGATTGCTACCCATAAAAGTCTCAACGTTCTTTAAACGGAAAGTAGACGAGGAAATTGAGCAACTTGGGCACACGGAAGGTCCCCTCCATCGTATGGTTTACCCCACGAACGAGCGGCTCAACATAAGGGCACCCGGCGAGGTTCCTGACTTTGTTGATGACAGGGTAAACATGCCGCCAGACACAACGGGCAACATCATTCAAAAATACCGTGACCGCATCCTATATATGCCGACATCTACATGTGTCTCGCATTGCCAATACTGCTTCCGCCAGGATGTTTTGTCAGAGCCTCAACACTCCCAGCGTAGCATGTTCATAGATTCCGTCGAACAACTGTCTGGTTACCTCGACACCTACACGGATGCGGAGGAAGTAATCTTATCCGGAGGTGATCCGATGACTCTCACGGCCCCATCTTTGGCGAAAATTTTCGAAGTCATTAAAGCGCATCGCCATATTCGGTCGATACGAATTCACACCAAAGCAATTAGTTATAATCCTCAGCTCATCATCGACGAGAGGAAGCTAGGGCTGTTGTCATCAGCAGGTGTTCGCCTCGTCTTTCACCTCACACACCCGTATGAGATTTGCGACGAGGTGAAGGAGGCCATCGCGAAGATCCGCCAAGCCGGAATCCGATGCTATAACCAATTTCCCATATTGCGGCAGATTAATGATCATCATGTCGTGCTTCTTCAGCATCTGGAACAGCTAGATCAGCTTGGAATCCGGAACCTATCGATTTTCGTTCCTGACCCAATTAATTTTTCGGCTCCGTTCAGGATCAACCTTGCTCGGTTGATCGGCATAATTGAGAGGATTAACTGGTTCAGTCCTTCTTGGATCAACTCGACGCGCTTCGTCATGGATACGAGGGTTGGAAAAGTGAGGCGTGAAGATATTAACGAGTACAATCTAGATGCGGGGGTAGCAACATTCAACCGCGATGGAAATTCAGTCGCCTATCCGGACTTTCCCGCCGAGCTTGATGTGCCAGGAAACCTAGAAATCATGCTGTGGCGAGGCAATGTCACCATTGTATAAGGGTTCCCCTTGTGCATAGGCCTCATCTTTTCCATAGGTCCGCAGAATGCGGAAATATTGAGGATCGGTACACTGGGAGGGCCGACTTTCCTCCTGGCTTCGGTATTCGTACTTTGCGACGCTATTCTTGTGACCCCTGGTGCCTGGGGCTGGGAGCCTGATCGTACTGAACAGAAGTGTCATGCTCATTTTGACAATTGGCACCGCTGTCATGTTGGTGATGCTTGCGCTTCGTGCCGTCCAGCGCACCCGGACGTTGAGTGATTTTGACTTGGAGCTGAATTCCGCCGCTGAGCTGGATGGGAAGACCGCCGGCGTTGAAACCTCGACAGCGTACGGCAAGTACCTTGAATCTAAATTCGGCGATCGCGTTGAGGTTCGTGAGTGTCCCACGGTCACAGAAGCATTCGCCGATCTGAAATCCCAGATATCGACTATGTCCTTAATGATGCCAATTCCAGCTACTTCGCAATCAAGCGTGATGATGAAGCTGGCGCCCTGCGCCTGATAGGCGAGCCCGTGGTCGATCCCATCCTGGGTGAAGGCGTAGGCACGCGTTGCAAAGACAAATACAGAACTTCGTGACGAGCTGAATAAAGCTCTGGACAACGTGATCTCAAGCGGGAAATACGAGAATATCAACACGAGAATACTTCCCATACGACCTGAGGTAAAAAATGTCGTTACATGGTTCACCAGACGTCACCACAGAAACGTCTCTTACAACACACAAATGGGGGGTGGACTCTGAGTACGGCGTGTTGAAAGACGTATTGCTATGCTCGCCGCAGCATTACGGATGGGTGCCGATCAATTCGGTCGTCAAGGAAAAGATGACCGAAAACGTTCCGGACGTTGCGGCTGCGATGTCACAGCATGATGAAATTGTGTCTGCCTTCGGCGAAACCGGTGTCAACGTGCACTTTCTTCAGCCTCAGCCCCACCTGGTTTTTCAGAGCGACACGCGTGACAGTAGTCAGATGACCCCTTGGGGTGCCGCAATCCTCCAGCTCAGACACATTGAGCGGCGGGGCGAATACGCATCGGTGATCGATTTCTATCGATCAAAGGGCATTCCTATTCCTTTGATGTCGTCCAAAGGCACGATTGAAGGTGGCGATATTTCAGTCACGAAGCCTGGGTTGATAATCGTAGGATACAGCGGTGAACGCACAACGCGGGATGGCGCTGAGGAGTTCACTTCGCTGTTCAAAAAGAATGGCTGGAGGGTGCATCTGCAGCCGTTTCCGGAGCACTTCCTCCATTTGGATGTTATTTTCAGCATGGCGGCGGAAAACTTGGCTTTGGTTTGCACCGAAGTCCTTCCGGATTCTTTCATTGATCTTCTCCGGGAGGAAAAAATCCGGATCATTCCGGTGACGTACAAGGAGGCGATGGACCTTGGATGCAATGTTGTTTCTCTGGGAAATGACCGGGTTATGACGTCCAGGCACAATCGCTCTGTGATCGACAAATTGCGGGCAGAGGGTCTCAAGGTAGTGGATCCTTATTTCCCGGAGTTTGCCAAAGGTGGCAGCGGCATTCATTGCCTAACGATGCCACTCAAGCGAGAGCCCGTCGCAGCATGAGCTTTCTCGGTGGTTACGGATATGTAGACTAGTGGTCCCCGCCTGACATAAGAGTCCTTGGTGGGAATTCCCTTTCCGGTGTGCGCATGCGAATCTGGCGCATGCGCACAGTAATATCGTTCACCGTTTCGCCGACCGATCGCTCCCGTCTGACGGCGCTGATCAGGGACCGCAATGCCCCGCAAAAGCATGTCTGGCGCGCCGAGATCGTGCTTCTGTCAGCCGACGGCGTCGGCACCGTCGAAATCATGCGCCGGACCGGCAAGTCGAAGACCTGCGTGTGGCGCTGGCAGGAGCGCTTTGCCGCGGAAGGCTGCGACGGGCTGCTGCGCGACAAGACGCGGCCGTTGCGCATTCCGCCGCTCGGACCCGAGGCCGGCGAGCGCGTCGTGGCGCTGACGCTTGCCGATCCGCCGGGCGAGACGACGCACTGGACCGCCGACATGATGGCGAAAGCTGCCGCCATCAGCGCCAGCGCAGTCAGGCGCATCTGGAAGGCGCATGGCCTCGCACCCCACCGCTGGTGCCAGTTCAAGCTCTCCAACTTCGTCGACAAGCTGCGCGACGTCGTCGGCCTCTATGTCGATCCGCCGCACGCCTCGATCGCAATCACCGTCGGCGGCGCTTCCTCGAAGAACGCCACCATCTCCTTGCGCCGAAGCTTCTTGCGCAGAACCGGGTCTTCAGCCGCGTTCACACCATGGAGCTGGAACACGTGCTTTGACGTATCCATGCCAATTCGAATAATCTGTTCCTCGGACGGTCTCCTTTGCTTGAGATCTTCAACGACCTCATTCTGGCACATCGATGCCCTGCGGGGGCCGTCCACACCAACACGACTACAAGCGCCACGGCACAACGACGCTGTTTGCCGCCCTCAACGTCCTCGACGGCACCGTCATCGGCAGGAACATGCAGCGCCATCGCCATCAGGAGTTCATCCGCTTTCTCAATGCCATCAACGCCGAGGTTCCCGCAGACAAGGCGGTGCACGTGGTCCTCGACAACTATGCTCCCCACAAGCACCCCAAGGTGCGCGCCTGGCTCGACCGTCACGAGCGCTTCACCTTCCACTTCACTCCGACATCATGCTCATGGCTCAACGCGGTCGAAGGCTTCTTCGCCAAGCTGTCCAAGCGCCGCCTGAAACGCGGCGTCTTCCACTCCGTCGATCTCCAGGCCGCCATCAACCGCTTCCTCGCCGAGCACAACCAGCAGCCCAAGCCCTTCACCTGGACCGCCGATCCCGACAAAATCATCGCCGCCGTCAAGCGCGGGCACCAAGCGTTGGACACTAGGAGCCTGTCCAGATAGCTCCGGCATAGGGGTGTTGGCTGAACGATAGCCGGTTCATGCCGCTCGGGCGAGCTTGGTGAGGTTGTGGGCGGTGCAGATCAGCGCCCATTCGGCTTTCACTTTCTCGATGCCGCGCAGCAGGAATTGCCTGAACCCTCTTGCCTGTTTGATCTGTCCGAACACCGGCTCGACGACTTGCTTTCTGAGCCTGTATCGGGTTCGTCGTCCCGCTCGCTTCAGCTTGTACCGCATCGCCTGGACGAGCGGTCCGGTAATTTTGGGTCTGCCTTGGGCAGGGTGCTTGGCGCGCCCGGTAGCGAGGTAAGCGCCGACCTCGCGCTCGGCCAAGGCGGCAAGATTTGTCTCGCTGCAGTAACCGGCATCGGCTGAGGCTTCCTTTGGCTTGCGGCCGAGATTGTCCTTGATCCCGTCGATGAGCGGCACGAGTTGGTCCTGGTCGCTCATGCTGTGCGTCAGGCTCTGGGCCACGATGATCTGGGCCGACAGCGGCCTGCGCATTGTAGCCCTGAATGTAACCGTCCTTGGTCTTCAAGATGCGGCTTCCCGGATCGGTGAAGTTGCGCTGCGCCTTGCCCTCAGGCTCCGTCTTCGGTGGCGCCGGCGTCTTGCCGTTCTTCTTGCGGCCCTCTGCCTTGCGCTGCTCCTCCGCCTTGTCCCGGCGGCGCATCTCTTCTTCGGCGGCGGCCTTGGCTTCGGCCTCCAGTTCGGCCTTGGCCTGGCGAATCTTCTCCAGTCGCTTCTGCTTGTCGGCCACCCAATCGGGCATCTCGTCGCCGCGCTGCTTGCCGTAGAGCTTGTCCTCCTCCCGATCGGCCGCCTCCGCGGCTTTGAGCCAGCGGTCGACCTCGGCCTCGAGCTCCGCTTCCCGCTTCTTCATGCGCTCGTAGCTCATCGCCTTGTGCTTGGACGCGTTGGCCTTGATCTTGGTGCCGTCGAGCGCCACGTGCCCGAGCTTCACCAATCCCGCCTTCTCGGCAAGCTGGAAGACCTGCACGAACAGCGCAGCCAGCGCCTTCAGATGCCGTCTGCGGAACTCCGAGATGGCGGAAGTCCGGCGCATCGCCCGCCACGATCATCATGAAATCCGCTCGCTCACAAGCCGCCCTGGCGATCCGCCGCGACGAGTAGATGCTGCTCGCGTAGCCATGCAGAAGCAGCGCCGTCATCATGCGCGGATCGAACGGTGGTTGGCCCAGCATGCTCCTGTAGCTGCCGGCAATCGCGGAAAGATCAAGCTCTTCCCGCACCAGCGCCACGATCAGCCGAGACGGGGGTTTTGCACGGGGAGCGAAGTCGCGTTTGGTGGGGTAAAGGGGCTTTTTGAAGACCTGCGGAGTGGGTATCAGCGGCCTTGCGAGGCAATCTGCAGGTTTAGGCGGCCGATCCCGCGGATTCTGGGCAGACTCCTCCTCATGCCCGCCTCTCATCGGGTGGGTAGAGGGCGCCGATCATGGTCCGCAGATTGTAGGCGCAGGCGGCCAGCATGCACTGCGTGCGGTTGGCGGCGAGACTGAAGAAGCGCATGCGCCGCATGCCGTAGCGCTTCTTGAACACGGCGAAGCGCCGCTCGACCGCCGCCCGCACCTTGGCGATCAGCCGGTTGCGCAGCTTGTGGCGCGGCGGCAACTCGGGGTGATGCTTGTTGGGCCGCCGCATCAGCCGGTCCTTGATGTTGGCCTTGGTGAGCCGGGCATGCCTGGCATGGGTATAATAGGCCTGATCGCCATAGGCCGCCCTTTCATCGCCGCTGATCAGTGCGTCGGCCGGCTCGGTGTCGGTGACCGAGGCGTAGCTCACCTCGACACGCCGGATCAAGGTGTGTTCCTGGTCGACGCCGATGTGCATCTTATAGCCGAAGATGCTCTTCTTGCCCTTCTTGCCCCAGCGCGCATCCTTGTCGGCCGCCGGCTTGATCGGGCCTTGGTAGCCTTTCTTCGGCTGCTTGGGCGGGCGGCTGCCCGCCTGCAGGAATGTGGCATCGACCAGCGTGCCGCGCTTGACGATCAGGCCCTTCTCTTCCAGCTGACGGTTGATCTCCTCGAATACCTTGTCGATCAGCCGTTCGCGCGTCAGCTCCTCGCGGAAGCGCCACAGTGTCGAATGGTCCGGCGTGCGATCCGAAAGGCTGAAACCGGCAAAGCGGCGGAACGACAACCGGTCACGGATCTGCGCTTCAAGCGCCGGATCGCTCAGCCCATGCCACATGCCCAGCAAAAGACAGCGCACCAGCGGTTCCGCCGGATAGCTGGTGTTGCCCGAGCCGGGACCGCTGCGCTGACCCAGCAATGTTCGGATCGCGCCCAGTCCAGCTCCTTCGATACCAGGTCGAAAATCGTCGTCCGACGCCGCCAGACCGTCCGCCAGACTCAACTGACCCAAAACACGATCCGCCATCCCGAATCTCCATGCTGCGACCATCACCACAGAATCACCGTTCGGCTTCTGTGCAAAGGTCTCGAGACAGGTGATCCCTGGGCACGTAATCCTGCACGCTCGGCGGCAGAACCTGTGCCTCATCGATCTTCCAGGGGCGAAAGTCCTTGCTCATAGCCCAGCAAGGAATCAGACTCGCACCCGCTTGACCAGTGACTACTCAGACACGCTCCTAGCTGCCCGGCATCCGCCCAGGGTTGCCGATGCGGATCCGAGCGGTGGCGCTCGGCAAGCATCCGGAGGTAGTCGCACCTGGCTACATACAGATGGCTGAATACATTGGCCATCAACGCTGCAAGATTTCCTTCAAATAACTTCACAGAACTTTGCGCCCGCAAGTCGCTGACGATGGTACGTTTACCACAAGTCCGGGGGCAGGCACCGCTGAAAAAGCGGATGCCAACCTGTGCTCGGATCGCCACACGCCGCTCGACGGAGAACCAAAACCCATGGCAAGAAGAGCACTCGTCCTGCTTGAAGGAGATATCCGCACTGGTCCGCTGTTCGCCCAAGCGGCCCGGCGTCTTGGTCTTCATCCAATTATCCTGTCGGCTGATCCAGCTCAGTACGACTATCTTGCGGCGGAAGGGATGGAGGCAATCCGTGTCGATACAGACAATCTCGATGCGCTGATCCGCGAATGTTCCCGGCTACGTGCCACCTATGACATTGCTGGCATTACGAGCGCTAGGGAGGCGGTCTATGCGACAGTTGGCAAGCTCTGCCGGCATTTCGATCTACCAGGACCGAACCCCGCATCGATTGAACGATGCTGCGACAAATTCACTCAACGTCAGCTCCTCGCGGAGGCGGGTATTCCGGTGCCTGCTTATCGCATGGCGGAGAATGCTAAGGACGTACAAAGTTCTGCCACGGAGATCGGCCTGCCCGTGATCCTTAAGCCAGTCGTTGGCAGCGGCAGCTGCGGTGTCCGATTGTGCCGCAATGTCGACGAGTTGGCCGAACATACGACGTATCTTTTGGGCGGAAAGCACATATGGCAGTCTTCGCCGAGGATATTGGTCGAGGAATTCGCCCACGGCCCCCATTATGGCGCGGAGATAATGGGAAATGAAGTCATTGGGGTTTGTGCCGTTGACTACGGGCCCCCGCCGCATTTCGTCTGTCGTGAGTCTATCTATCCGGCCCCGCTCACTGGTGACGAGCATAAACGTATCGTCGAGGTTGGGTTGAGCTGTTTGCGAGCGCTCGGCCTCGGCTGGGGGCCAACGAACGTTGAATTCCGATGGACGAAGCTTGGCCCAGTCGTCATTGAAGTCAATCCGCGTCTTCCCGGGGGGTCCGTTCCTCAACTGGTTCAGCTGGCTTACGGTGTCGATCTCGTCACTGAGCACACCAAGCTAGTGATCGGTGAGGAATGGGATTTGCGCAGAAAGCATTTGCAAACTGCGGCCTCGCGGAACCTGCTTCCTGATCGCGATGGCGTCATTGATTGGATCGATGGCGCCTATCGGGCGGCTGCTGTACCAGGTGTAGCCGAAGTCCGATTTTATGTTGAACCCAAGGCGCCGGTCGTCAGGAAGGGCGATTACCGAGATAGGATCGGACATGTCATCGCCGCTTCACCCAGCCGTACTCAAACCGAGGCGATACTTCAGCGTGCCGTCGACTTGATCAATTGGTCGATCACGCCGTCTTCAACCCCTTGCAAATAGCAGCAAATTGCGGCCTTCCCCCGCACCAGCGGAGATGGCCTCAGGTAAGAAGTAATCGTTGTCGGTCTCGAAATACACGTCTGTGCGGCAGACGAGCTGCGGCAGGTGCCGTAGCGGATCGTGTTGGAATTTGGCGGAGCAGCCTCCGGTAGGCCTCACGACACGAAAGTAGCGAATTTGTCCGACTTTTGAGAACGTAGCACGAACTCAGGACGCTGACCGGATTTTGGCTTTTGATTTTTCCGCTTTGAGGGCGGCGTAGAGCGCGGTTTTCCCGATTTTCACACGGGCGGCCGCCTCTCGGACGTTCAACCCACTTGCCATGTGTTGGCGAGCTTTCCTCAGTTTGTCCGGGGTGACAGCGGGTTGTCGACCGCCACGCCGGCCACGATCCTCGGCCGCTTTCAGTCCGGCCTTCGTGCGCGCCCCAATCAGATCGCGTTCGAACTGTGCCAGTGCCCCAAAGAGATGGAACACCAGCCGACCGCCCGAGTTCGTCGTGTCGATATTCTCGGTCAGAGACCGGAATCCGACACCCTTGGCATCCAGCTCCGTGATGATTTCGATCAGGTGTTTCATCGAGCGACCAAGCCGGTCGAGCTTCCAGACCGTGAGAGTGTCTCCTTCCCTGACATAGCGAATTGCATCGGCCAGTCCGGGCCGCTCGGTTTTCACGCCGGATGCCCGATCTTCAAAAGTCTTCTCGCACCCTGCTTTGCGCAGGGCGTCGAGTTGCAAGGCGGTATCCTGTTCGCCTGTCGAAACCCTCACATAGCCGATCGTCGCCATTCCCCGCCTCATCTGTCCGTCTTCCCGTTCATCCCGGACTTTGTCCGATTTGCCATCGGGGAACAAGGTGTGCGGACAAATTCTGGGGATACCGTATAAGGATCGTTTCCCGGACAGGCCAATCGCGCTTCGATCCTCCCCTTCCTGTTGAAGCGAGCGGAGTTGGTGAATGGCGCGACGAACCCTTTTGAGTGAAGCGTGGTGGCAGCAGGCGACTGCCATGCCGGATGACGAGCGGGAGATCATCAAGCACTACACGCTGGACCAGGCAGACCTCGATCTGATCCTTCGCCAAAATCGGTCGCCGAACCGGTTGGGATTGGCCTGCGTTCTCGCCGCTCTTCGCCATCCCGGCCGCGCCCTCGCCGATAATGAGGTTCTCCCGCAAGGCATGTTGCGATATCTGGCCCGGCAGATTGGCGTCGATCACAGGTTCACAAATATTTCGACCGGCCACAGACGCGGCGAGAACCCTCGCCATGCTCCTCGATCGGCTGAAGGCGCGACCGTTTTCGTCGACGGACATCCGGGTGCTGACCGGCTGGCTGACGCCGGCCGCCCAGACCCTGCGCCACGCCGACGCACTGGCGGATATGGTGCTGGAGGTGCGGCGAAGACATATCCTTCTGCCAACGCGGGCTGCCCTAGAAACCATCATCCATGTGGTCATCCGGCGCCGCGTTCGGATCGCTCACCGGGCGCTCTCCAACGGCCTGTCGGAAAGCCAGAAAGTCAGCCTCGATGCTCTTCTCGAGATTCGCGAAGGCACGGCCGTGACGACGCTCGCATGGTTGCGGGCGCCATCATTGTCGCCGAACGCCGTCAATCTCGACAGAATTGCCGAACGGGTCAAGCTGCTGCGGTCTCTCGCCCTGCCAGCTGAGTTGGCCGACTGGATTCCCGTAAAGCTCTTCGATGAGCTTTCCGCAGAAGGAAACAGGATGAGCGCCCAGCATCTTCGCGATCTCAATCCCGAGCGGCGTCGTGCCGTGCTGGCCGCGACGGCGCTATACCTTTCCCGCAACCTGACCGATTGCGCCATGGATCTGTTCGAGAAGCTGCTCGGCGCTTTGACGCGGCGCGCGGACAATCAAGCGGCCCAGAGGGTCACACGCTCCGTTCGTGAGCTTCAGAAACCGCTGAAGGACGTCTCAAGGGTTTGCCACGCGATGATCGACGCAAACGAGAAAGGCGAAGACGTAAGTTCAGCGATCGACCGCACGGTGCATTGGCGCCAGTTCATCAGCAGCGTGCAGGCTGTCGACACGCTTATCGCCCCGGATGTCGTCGACGGCAAAGCCGATCTGCTTTCGCGCTATCCGACGATCCGAAAGATGGCGCCGGAATTTCTTTCGACCTTCGTGTTTCGTGGCCACGCCGTCGCAGCCAATCTCTTGCGGGCCTTGGCAACGATCACCGATCTCTATCGGACGGGCAAGCGCAACGTCCCTGCCAGAGCGCCTATTTCCTTTGCGGCTGGCTGCCCTTGTCCTGGAAGATGGCAGGATCAACCGCAAAGCCTACGAGTTCTGCGTCTTCAGCGAATTGAAGCGCCGGCTTGATGCCGGCGATGTCTGGGTCGAGGGATCGAAGCGCTTCCAGTCGTTCGAAAGCTTTCTCATTCCGACGCCAACGTTCGAGCTGATGCGCGAGGAAGGGCCATTGCCAGTCGCGGTCGAGACCGATGTCGAAATCTACCTTCAGGAACAGCGAACGATCCTGAACAAAGGCCTGTCCGACCTTGCTCGGCTCGCAGAAGCGGGAGAACTCGATGATGTCGAGTTGACCGAAATCGGCTTCAACGTCACTCCGCATAAGGCTGCATTGCCCGACATCGCCAGGTCGCCGAAGCCCAAGGTAGAGTCCCGGTTGCCGCTAATCCGGATCACCGACATGATCCTCGAAGTGGACGCCCGCACAGGATTCTCGAACGCCTTCACCCACCTGCGCACGGGCCGGTCCGCCGACAACAAGCTTGCGCTGCTCACCGCCATTCTCGCCGACGGCATTAATCTCGGCCTGACCCGCATGGCGGATGTTTCTCCAGGCCTGACGATGCGGCAGCTTGCGTGGGCTCATGACTGGCACATCCGAGAGGAAGGCTATACCGCGGCGCATGCGATCCTCATCAATGCCCAACGAAGCCTGCCCCTCATGGCGATCTGGGGTGACGGCTCCACATCGTCGTCTGACGGACAGTACTTCCAGGCCGGCGGTCCCGGCGAGGCTAGAGGCGACCTCAATGCACGCTACGGTTCAAATCCCGGCGCCAAATTCTACCGGTTCACGTCCGACCAGTATGGCGCGTTCCACATCATTACCATGAGCGCCAATGCTAGAGAAGCCATCCATGTTCTGATGGCCTACTCTATCACGGCAGCGATCGCGCCATCGAAACCCACTACGTCGATACCGGCGGCGTCAGCGACATGAGCTTGCGCTCTGCCATCTGCTCGGCTTCCAGCTCGTGCCACGCCTGCGCGGCCTCAAGGACCGGCGGCTTTACTTCTTCCCCGGTGATACACCTCCGGCAAGGCTGGCCGCTCTCACGGTGACTCGATCAATGTCGATCGGATCAAAGCCAACTGGAGTGACATACTGCGCCTGGTGACAACGATCCGGTCAGGCCAGGGTCGGCCATCGACCTTGCTGGCAAAGTTGTCCGCTTTCCCACGCCAAAACGGACTGGCACTGGCGCTCCGCGACATTGGTCGAATCAATCGCTCGATCTTCTTGCCGCAGTGGTGGCAGAGTCCTGAAATGCGCCGGAACGCAACCGCTGGCCTCAACAAGAGCGAGGCCCAGAACACGCTGGCACGCGCCCTGTTCTTCAATCGCCTCGGCGAACTTCGCGACAGGACATTCGAAAGCCAGTTCTATCGCGCCTCAGGCCTGAATCTGCTGATCAACGTCATCGTCTACTGGAACACCCTGTATCTCGAACCGGCATTCGCTGACCTCAATCGCAATGGCATCGCCACCCCGCCGGAGGTGGTCAAGCATATCGCCCCGCTCGGATGGCAGCATATCAGCCTCACTGGCGACTATATCTGGACCCCGACAGAAAACCTCGATCTCAGGCCGCTCCGGCACGAAACTTCAATCCTGGCCGCATGATCACCCTATGTTCTCAAATGTCGGACAGATTCACCACTTTCGTTTCGTGGGGCCAGTTGGCTATCGCCCCGCCGCCTAACGGGGCGATGACGCACTGGAGAGGTTTAGTCGCCTTTCGGCAGAGACCTCGTCGAAATAGACAGCGCATTTTTTGAATCTCCGCTACTTTACCTGATTTGGCACCCTCGACAATTCCGAGCATCGATCCCGTGGACGGCATGGTCGATACAGTGTTTACATCGGCGCATTTGGCTTCGAGGTGAATTGAAGGCCTTTCTTCTTTGGCTCGCCGAGGAGCCTAGGCACCGCAAATGCCGCTCGTGTTGCCGCTACGGCCCAGAGTCCGGCCCGGCCCGATGTCGCGACATTGAGTCTGGCCGGATTCGCGCAGCCGGCGGACTCAAACGCCGATGCTGCGGGCGATGCTGTCGGCCGCCATGCGCTTACGCCACTCAAGCGGCCCGGAATTATGAATGGAGTTTCCCTCGACATCGACAGCCACGATAACCGGCATGTCCTGCACCTCAAATTCATAGATGGCTTCCATGCCCAAGTCTTCAAAGGCAACGAGCCGCGCCGCCTTGATCGATTTTGAAATCAGGTATGCAGCGCCACCCACTGCAATGAGATAGGGTGTTCTGTGTCTCACAATCGCCTCGATCGCCGCCGGGCCCCTTTCCGCTTTGCCGACCATCGCAAATAGGCCAGTCTCGGCGAGTATCTTTTCAGTAAAACCGTCCATCCGGCTGGAGGTTGTTGGGCCAGCCGGCCCGACGACCTCATCCCTTACCGCGCGGACGGGTCCGACGTAGTAGATTACGCGTCCCAGCAGATCGACCGGGATCGGCTTGCCGGCATCGATCAGCTCGACCATCCGCTTGTGGGCGGCGTCACGGCCCGTAAGCATCGTTCCCGACAAAAGAACGGTTTCTCCGCAGCGCCACGATGCCGTCTCTTCCTTCGTAAGCCCATTGAGATTGACCCGCCGGACGTCGGTTGTGTGCAAATCCTCATGACCGATCTGGGGCCATTCGGAAAAGTCAGGTGGCTCTAGCTTGATGGGTCCCGAGCCGTCCAAGGTAAACTTCAGGTGCCGGTTGGCCGCGCATTGCGGAATGAGCGCCACAGGCTTCGACGCCGCATGTGTAGGATAGGTAGCAATCTTGACGTCAACGACCGTGGTCAGGCCGCCTAGGCCCTGAGCGCCGATGCCTAGCGCATTAATTCGTTCATACAGCTCGATCCGCAGTGCCTCCTCCGCGCTTGACGGCCCCCTGGCGATCAGTTCCGACATGTCGATCGGCTCGTTCATGACCTCCTTGGCCAGCAGCATCGCCTTTTCAGCGCTGCCACCGATGCCGACCGAGATCAGGCCGGGCGGACACCATCCGCTGCCCAGCGTCGAAACGGTGTCGACTACCCAGTCGGCAACGGACGCACTGGGGTTCAGGGTGGTGAAACGCGCCTTGTTTTCGGACCCGCCCCCTTTTGCTGCGATGGTAATTTCGATTCCGTTGCCGGGCACGAGGTCGACGTGGATGACCGCCGGCGTGTTGTCGAGGGTATTGATCCGTCCGGCGAGCGGATCGGCAACGACCGATGGCCTGAGCGGGTTGTCCGGGTCAAGATATGCCCGGCGGACGCCCTCATTCACAAGGTCAGCGAAACTGGCCGTTGATTTGATGCGGGCGTCCATGCCGACCTTGGCAAAGACAACTACGAGACCGGTGTCCTGGCAGATCGGACGCCGTCCGAAGGCCGCCATGCGGGAGTTCAGCAGGATCTGCCCGATGGCGTTCTTCGCCGCCGGGCTCTGTTCGCGAGTGTATGCCTGCGAAAGGTACCGGATGTAGTCGGGGGGATGGTAGTACGAGATGTACTGAAGGGCGTCGGCGACGCTCTTTGTAATATCCTTTCCCGCAATGGTCCGTGTTGTTTTATTCACCGAATCTCATCCGAATAACCCAAGCCCGTTGACCAGTTTCAGGCTTTGGAAGCTCCGCAATCCCTGCTCGCCCCCCTCATATCCATAACCGCTTTGTTTGACGCCACCATACGGGGCATCTGCGGAAACCCCTTTCAGGTAATTTACACTGATCGCGCCTGCCGCAAGACCGCCAATCAGCGCCCGTTTCGCATCGGTGGCGCCGGTGAAGAAGTAGGCGGCCAAGCCATACTCGGTGGCATTGGCTACTTCGATCGCCTCCTCGATCGTGTCGAACGGTGCGACGGTGAGGATCGGCCCGAACGGCTCGTCATGAAGCACTTTCGCATCCTTTGGCACCCCCGTCAGGATGGTTGGCGGCCAGTAAAAGCCCGGTTGGTCGAGGCGGGTGCCGCCGGTTTCGATGCGGGCGCCGCGATCGACGGCATCCTCGATCAGACGCTGCATGGCCTCCGTCCGCCGCGCGTTCGCCATTGGGCCCATCTCCGTCGCCGGGTCGTCCGGTGGGCCGATCTTGATCTTGCGAGCGGCTTCCGTCATCCGGGAAAGAAATTCCTCGTAGAGGTTGCGCGCGACGAGGATCCTGCTGGGCGCATTGCAGCTTTGACCCGCGCACTCGAACTTGTATTCCGTGATTGCCGGTATGACCTTTGCGAGATCCGCATCCTCGCATACAACGACCGGGGAGTGTCCACCGAGTTCAAGAATGCACCGCTGCAAGTTGTTCGCGGCGAGCTTGGCGAGCTGTTTTCCAACCTCGGTAGAGCCCGTGAAAGTTAGGACCTTGACGATCGGCGAGCTGAGTAAGTGCCGGGATATTTGCACCGGAACGCCAAAGACGAGATTGACTACGCCGTCCGGGATACCCGCTTGTCGCAAGGCTTCGACGAAATGGACAGCCGCGCTTGGTGTCTCTTCAGCCCCTTTTAGGATCACCGGGCAGCCTGCCGCCAAAGCAGGGGCGAGCTTGCGGGCGATGAGAACGGCCGGGTAGTTCCAAGGCGTAAAGGCGGCAACGACGCCAAGGGGCTCCGGGACGATCATCCGGTTCGGGCCCATCGGAATAGGGGCCGACAGCTCTTCGGCGTGGGTGCCGTTCCACTCCAGTGTTTCGGGCGCTCGACATCGCATGCTCCGCTTGACTGAATTCCTGCCAGTGCGAGACCAGCCGATGTCCAGCCTAGGTTCGCTTCTCTGCAGTTTCATCGCGATGGTCACGCCCGGTCAAATATTGAATGTCGCCCAAAACCATCTTGAATCCAGATTGAGACGCCGCGGAAGAGTGCTAGCACTGNCATCCGGTTCGGGCCCATCGGAATAGGGGCCGACAGCTCTTCGGCGTGGGTGCCGTTCCACTCCAGTGTTTCGACAGCGCGCGCGTATTCACCTGTCGCTTCGGCAATCGTCTTTCCCTGTTCGGCCGACAGATCCCGGGCTGCCACTCCAAGCTTCGCTGCCAAGATCCTTGCGGCTAATACGAGGATCTCGCCACGATCTTTTGCAGGCCGTGAGGACCAAGCCTTGCGGCTCCGCTCTGCCGAAGCGAGGGCCTCATCCAGATCCGGCACCGTCGCGGAGGCTACCCAGGCAAATACCTTCTCCGTCGCCGGATTGATTACCGGCAGAGTAATTCCGTCACTACCGCCTCGCCAACTGCCGTTGATAAAAAGCTGATAGGTCGTGGCGTTGGACATCGCATGCTCCGCTTGAATAAATCTGCCAATACGAGAACGGCCGATATCCGACCGTGCCTCGCACCTCTGCGATTTCATCGCGATAGTCGCATGTGGTCAAATATTGAATGTCGCCCAAAACCATCTTGAATCCAGATTGAGACGCCGCGGAAGAGTGCTAGCACTGGAATATGGTTTGAAGGATTTGCCTAAGCCCGGTCCGGAACCGTGGCTGACCAGTGCCTGCTGTCGATCAAAGTCCCGACGACCTTGGGGATCAGCTTGCGGACGGCAGAGACGGCTGGAGAGCGCTCATCTTTCGGGTTGACGGCAAGCACAACGGAACGGGTAATCACCGGATCAATGATCTTAATCGTCCGGACTTGGCCCTGAGACGCCTCTTTCTGAATGGCCGACGGGGCAAGGATAGAATAGGCTTTTCCTTCCATGACCATGTTGATGATCGTAGAAAGGGAGTCGACTTCGAATCTGACGTCCAGCACACACCCGTGCTGCGCAACGACATCAGCCACCGAACGCCTGACATTGTTGTTGCGCATCGGAACCGCCAGCGGAAACGCATGCAGGTCGGCGAGCGGTATCGAANCTGCCGGCTTCAACGACGCCGACAAAGTATCTTAACTGCCTGATGTCCACGATGACCAATTCCAACCGGGGCATGTTCCCCAGTGCTGTTATATCTATCTCGAAACGAGATAGCAGGCAACACAAACCGTCGGCCATGTCTCGAAAACCAGCGCCTGTCCGGCCGGATGATTAAATGCAAGTCAGTTATTCCTGGCGAGAGCCAGGATTTCGTGGGCGCGCCGCACCACTGGCGGATCAACCATCTTACCATTCAACGAGAATGCAGACAGGCCAAGCGTGGCGGCATCGTTTTCCGCCGCGACGACGCGACGGGCCCACTCGAGTTCCTGTGCGGTTGGCGAGAAAGCCTCATTGAATATGGCTACCTGTGCCGGATGGATCGCCAAAGCTCCGGCAAAGCCAAGCCGCCGCGCATGCGCCGCGGCTTCACGAAGTTTATGAGTGTCCGAGAACTCGCCAATGCTTCCTATGAAGCCCAGCGGAAGCAAGCCGGCCGCGCGGGCGGCAAAAAGAACAGAAAGGTTGGGCGTCAAGAGAAGGTCGAATTCCGGGGCGCCGCCGACAGCGGCGCTGAAGTCTTCAGGACCAAGTGCCATTGCGACCATCCTTGGATGCGCCGACGCAATGGCTGCGAGCCTTTGCAAGGCGCCCGGCGTCTCGATCTGGGCAAGGAACCGGATGCCTCCCAGCGGAAGATCCCTTTCTCGTTCAAGGCTTGAAACCGCATTCGCGATCTCTAATACCCACTCTGCCGAATCCGTCTTCGGAAGAACCAGTGCGTCAACACCAGGCAGCACGGCTGCATCGAGATCGGCCGCCAAGGCGCACAAACCACGATTGACGCGGACCAAAACAGATGCCCCCTTGCGCGCCACCTTTGCCACGGACTCAGGAAGCTGCCGCCGTGCCTCGCCCTTCTGATCATGGGGGATGGAATCCTCCAGGTCGAGAATGACGCCATCTGCACCGCGCTCATGGGCCGCCTCTACAAAACGCGGAACGTGAGCGGGAACGAAGAGCAGGGATTTCCAGCGGGGTACAGACATCGCGCTTTCAATGGCCGGAAAGGTGTCCTTGATCATGGCGTCGCCTCGGCGGTCGTAGCAAGGGCGGTGGCAGTGGGCTTGCTGGACCGCCGATGCGCTGAGATGACCCGAAGTATGCACGCTCTCTTTAATCGCGAGCGCGCCCACCTTATCGACAAGATGCACGCTCACGCTGACGTGGCTATTTCGCGCAAACGCCCCACAACCTCTTCGCGAACAGCCTCAGTGTGGGCACCAAGAGCCGGAACTGGGCGTAACGACGGGCGCTCGGAGTTGAAAATCGCCGCGGGAGCTATCGTGTCTACAACTCCTTCAGGTGTGCCAACCTCAACCCTGCGAACGTGTGGATGCTTTGAAATATCCGCCACTTCGTTCAGTCGCCCATACGCCAGACCGGCCGCCTCAAGCTCCTGCATGGCTTCATGGCAGGATAGTTCGGAAAACCGCCCCTCAATGATCTCATCAAGTTGCGAACGATGACGGAGGCGCTCCATGTTATCAGCAAAACAAGGCGCGCGTGTAAGGCCCGGCTGCTTCAGGAACTTATCGCAGAAATTTACCCATTCGCGGTCATTTTGAACCGAAAAGATGACATCCTTGCCATCGGCACAATGATAGGCGCCATATGGGGCAAGCGACGGGTGTTTCACGCCCGCGCGTACAGTGTGATAGCCGCTGTAGTCGTGTTGTAGAACCGGAACATTCATCCAGTCGGCGACTGCATCGAACAGTGACACCTGAATGCTGGTCCCTTCGCCGGTGACCTCGCGGTGATAGAGCGCCTGAAGAATCGCACTATGCGCCGTCATGCCCGCCGAGATGTCGCAAACCGAGACCCCTACACGCGCGGGCCCTTGTTGGTTGCCGGTGATCGCGCATAAACCTGTTTCGGCCTGGACGATGAGATCATAGGCCTTCAAGTGGGAATACGGCCCTTTCTCCCCGAAACCAGAGATGTCGCAGGTGATCAGCCGCGGATATCGTCGACGAAGATCAGCAGACCCGAAGCCCAGTTTCTCGATGCTGCCCGGCTTCAGATTCTGGATAAAGACGTCAGCAGAGCCAATGAGCGTGTCGAGGATCGCGCGGTCTATCTCCGACCTCAGGTCCATACAGACCGACTCCTTACCCCGGTTGAGCCAGACGAAGTAAGCGCTCTGTCCCCGCACCAACTTGTCGTAGTTTCGGGCAAAATCCCCTTCCGGCCTCTCGATCTTGATTACCCGGGCGCCGGCGTCCGCAAGGCGAGACGATGCGTAAGGCGCGGCCACCGCCTGCTCCACGGCTACGACAGTGATCCCCTGAAGAGAGTTCTGCATGCGACACCGTGCTTTTCATCCAGCGTTTTCATTGAGCCTGGCGACGGTTCAGCATCGCCAGCAACCGGTTTTGTTCATTCCCAACAATTGAGAATGCCTCGTCGACACCCATTCCGGGCTTTGCAAGCATCATGTCGGCCTGGGTTGCTACCGATACGTGGACAGAAGCTTGGGCGGAGAGATCTGTCTCGGTACAGCTTCCGCCGACATACGCTCCGACCTTGTTGGCCTTGCAAAGGAGAACGGCACGCGCAGTGTCGGCAATTGAGCCGACATCGGGGGTCTTGATTTGAACGAGATGCGCAGCCTTCGCTTCGGCAAAGAGCCGGATATCCTCGAGCGTATTGCATCTCTCATCCACGACGATGCGAGCGCTGGAACTCCGGTCATCCAAAATGGAGACAATTCGGGCGTAGTTATCAATTTGGGCTTGCGTCGAACCAAAATCCGCCGGGCATTCGATGTTGAGCGTAAAACCCGGAACGGTATCGGCGACCCTGCAAATAAAGTCGGCGATGCTTTGCGGCTCCAGACCGACCTCTTGGCCGATCCAGCCATACACATCGAAATGCAGGACCGGATGATACCCCGGGCGGCCGATTTGGCGCGTGCGCGTTACAACCCACTTCACGAATTCCATGAAGGTCCGGCCGCCGACGCCGAATTTTTGCCGTGAGTTGATCAGGCCGTGGGGAAGCACATCCACAGTCTTCAGGATCATTTTGTCCACGTTGATTTCGCGAGCGTCGCCGCTCTGGCAGTAAATCGGGACTTTCCGTCGAGGCATCGGCAAGTCAAACTCGCCACATATGATCTCTGCCATCGTCCCGCGCCGGAGATGGGCGCCTGCGCGAAGAAGAGCTTGGCTGACGCCATACTCGATAGCGAGAGGGAGCCGCTGATGTTCAACCGGCTGTAAAACCTTAGTGCAAGAATCACGAAACCGAGAGGCATCGACATCAAGAAGGCGCGGTACGACCACGCGTGACATTAGATTTGAGATTTGATTGATGTCGAACAGAGGATCGCGTCCACCGGCACCAGAATACTGGACGTTCATCATGTCGCCCCAAACAACAGTGTCGTCAGCAAGGACGAGCCCGACGCTGAGCGAAGATGCTGGAATGCGGATGGACTTGTACCCAGGCGTTGTCGGTGCTCCGACATAGACGAAGCCGTCCTGGATTGCGCCGGACCTAATGGCTTCCTGATCGTCATAAAAGAATGCGCCGTTGCCAGGCGCGAGAAGGACATCTTTGATCTGCACTTCGCTTTGCTCGATTTTTTCCGGACGGCGTTGACGGGCGGTTGCAGTTGGGTTTGGCCACCTGCAAAGTATGCGCCACTTGGCGTAGAGTTCACCAATATAATGTTCTGGACGGTGCCATCGCGTTTTCAGATGGCCTGTGCCTATCCGCCGGTGCTTCCGCTCGGGTGTCAAGCGTAAGATCAAGTCCAGACACAAGCCGATCTCCGATACCGACGCCGAATTCGGCGAGCCGACAGATGGCGTAGGCCGGCGCCGCTTGCCTCCACCTGCGGTCTCGCGGACCGCGCGTAGCGCACGGTCGATCGTTGCCGCAGTCATCGCCAAAAGCCGCCTCCTGACTTCCGCCGCAAGCTGAAGTGACGCACCACCGCCTTTCGTGGGGACGCTCCGTACCGCAGTGCCGGTGATCAAAACGATTGCAACAGACGCGTCAGATAACTTCACAGAATCTTTGCGACCGAAGATCAGTCACGGTGGTATTTTCACCGCAAGGCTGAGTTCGAGCACTGATCGAAGTCATCGGCCACACCGATCGGGCGGAGCCGCTTCGGGATTATTGTACGGGTCTGATGATGCCGGTGGCGCGCAAAAGCGTCGAGGGCATGGCCAAGAAGCTGTGCCGGTCTACGCAGGGATCGTCGCAAGCACGCAACGTCGGAGTCAAGACCCTTGGCAAGAAGAGCACTCATCCTGATTGAAGGCGCAAGGGGAAACAGTCTGCACTATGCTCAAGCGGCCCGGCGTCTTGGCCTTCATCCAATTTTCCTGTCGGCTGATTCATCCCGGTACGACTACTTTGCAGCGAAAGGCATCGAAGCAATCCGCGTCGACACTAGCAGTTTCGATGCGCTGATCCGCGAATGTTCCCGGTTAGGTGAGACCTATGATATTACTGGCATTACGTCTGCCAGCGAGTTGGTCTATGCGACAGTTGGCACCCTCTGCCGGCATTTCGATCTACCAGGACCAAACCCCGGATCGAATGAGCAGCGATCCGACAAAATCACTCACCGTCAGCTCCTGGCAAAGGCCGGCGTTCCGGTACCTGCTTATCGCCTTGCAGCGAATTTGATGGAAATAGAAAGCGCTGCTGCAGAAATCGGTGCCGGTGGTCGTCAAGCCAGCAGTAGGCAGCGGCAGCTTCGGTGTCCGATTGTGCCGCGACGTCGACGAGTTGGCCGAACATACGAACTATCTGTTGGGCGGGGAGCATGTATGGCGGTCTTCGCCGAGGATACTGGTCGAAGAATTCGCACAGGGTCCCCAGTACATGGCTGAGACAATAGGAAATGAGGTCATTGGGATTGGCACCATTGACTTCGGCCCTCCCCCGCATTTCGTCTATCGTGAGTGGACCTTTCCGGCCCCGCTGACTGATGACGAGCATGAGCGCATCGCCGATGTTTTCGCTGAGCTGTTTGCGAGCTCTCGACGTTGGATGGGGGCTAACGGACATTGAACTCCGGTGGACCGAGCGTGGCCCAGTCGTCATTGAAGTCAATCCGCGTCTTGGGGGGGCACCCGTTCCGCTACTGGTTCAGCTGGCTTACGGTGTCGATCTCGTCACGGAGCACATCGGGCTTGTCATCGGCGACGAATGGAATTCGCGCAGAAGCCAGTCGCAGACTGCGGCCGCGCGATTCCTCATCCCTGAGCTTGATGGCACCCTGGATTGGATCAGTGACGACAGTCAGGCCGCTACTGTGTCAGGTGTCGCCGAGGTCAAATTCTATGTTGGACCCAAGGCTCGGATCGTCAGAAAAGGCGATTATCGAGACTGCATCGGACATGTCGTCGCCGCTTCACCCAGCCGTGCCCGGACCGAGGCGATACTTCAGCATGCTATCGACTTAATTGATCGGTCGATCAAACCATTTCCGACCCTTAGCGAATAGGAACCAGCTGCCGCTCTTACGGTGAGGATCGGCTCGGCTTTCTTAGCAACAACGGTCGAACGCGCACTCTAGGGGTTGCCGTTGGAACGCAGAGAGGGCGTACCCCGACTGGAGTTTCAACCCGCCAGCGCCGCTGCCCTTTCGCGGGCGTTTTTCTGGTAATCGGAATCGACCGGGTATATCGGTGCTTTTTCTGATCTGGAGGAATCCTTTGTGCCCGGCCGGGGTTCTGGCGCAGCTCCATGCCAGCGGCTTTCTGCCGGAGGTGGGGTTTCGAGCGGACCGAGCGGCTTGGCCGTCTCGACGCGCGACGCAATCAGGTCGTGCGGCATCGCACGCGGGTGAGGAACATGGCATCTTGCAGGCTCACCTCGTGCTGAAGTGCCCGCATGCCAATCCTGTTCAACAATCGCGGCCGCGCCTGGCTTGAGCGGCAGGTGCTTTCCGACGAACGCGCGGATTGAGGCCGAAGTAGCTCAGCAGATTCTGCAGTTCGCCGCACCGGTGGATATCCCCGACAGCCGCAATGATCACGGTGCCACCACGGCATGGCGCGATCCGCAGGTCGGCCGGCTTCAGACGATCACCGGCTGTCAATCGCATTCCTCGGCCCGGCGATCGATCACACGGACAATGTCTGGCAATCACGGCCCGTCGGATGCACAGGAAGAAGGCTCTGAGCGGTCCGGGCGCCTTCGCCGCCGCTCACGCGGCCTCGGCAGCATGGCGCGTGCCTGGGACCGCCCGTGCATGCTGATCCGGCCATACTGGGCGATGCCAAGACCGGATTGCGGGACCGCAACAAGCGCGGTCATCAGATTGCAGCGGTTCGCGGTCGCCCGCAGCTCGCCGTGCCGATCTGGCACATGCTGACGAAGCAGGAGGACTATCTGTGGGTGAGCCCTGCGTTGGTGGCAGCGAAGCAGCGACAACTCGCCCTCAAGGCCGGCGCGCCCCAACGAACGCGGTGGTGGCCGTCGCGGCTCAGCCTACGCCTACCTTGTCAAGGAATTGGGCACCCGGGAGACGGCTGCGGCCGAGCATGCTGAGCAGATAGTCCGCCAGTGGCGACAGCGAGGGCCGAAGTGGCGCGCGGACGCCACAAAGGAGGAACGGCTATGAAGGCAGCCCGGCGGCGCTTTCATTGTCAGGCGCCGCTCTTTGCCACTGGTCGTCCGTGAAGGTCTGCGTCACCCACCCAAACGCCAGCACGGCCACCAACGGCTGCAATCGCCGGCTGGAGCCTGCTGCAAGATGCCATCGTCGATGATCTGCGCGGCGTGGTCCTGGATGTCGCCGCGACCACGGGCGAGATCAACGAAGGGCAGATGATCATCCAGCGGATTGATCCTACGATGAAGGCGACGGGGCTCTCCATCAGCACCGTCACTGCCGATGCCGGCTGTGCCTATGCAAAGGTTTACGGAGCTTTCGAGTCTCGCACGGTCGAAGCTTAGTCTTACTGAGTCACGGAAGCTTATTCGGGGGATTCGCCGAAGGTTGGGTTGCGATAGGCTGCTGATTCACAGGATTGGTTAGCGCCATGGTCAGCGAGAACGGCAGCGAAGCGGCGGCATTTGATGGGTATGTTGAAACCGTCGGCGGCGATAACGGCGCCAGCGCGCGTTTCAGCCAAGCACCAGTCACTATTGCATTTCGTGGGGACAAGGGCCCTGGTCGGATGAAGCGATGATAGCGCGCGTTCGTGATTAGACTTTACCGCGCATGATCGAGCGCGGCGGTGCGATCACCGCATCGATTGTCGATGACACAGGCTTTCCAAAGAAGGGCAAGCATTCGGTCGGTGTTGCGCGTCAATATTGCGGTCAGCTTGGCAAGCAGGACAATTGCCAGGGCGCCGTCGGTCTTTCGATTGCGAACGAAGGCGGCAGCTTACCGGTCTGCCTGGCAACTTTATCTACCAGAAATCTGGGCGCACGATCTGGAACGTCGAAAGAAGGCGAGAATCCCGGACGATATAATCTTCCAAACCAAGCCACAAATCGCGCTTGGGCAAATCCATGCCGTGGTAGCGACGAAGGCACCAGTAGGCGTGATCCTCGCCGATGCCGGTACGGCGCAGATGGTGGGTTCCGGCAAGGCCTGACAGAGCTGGGGGCTTGCTTATGCGTGGGCGTTCAGCCGACGCTCAGCGTCTGGCGCCCAGGCGAAGGGCCACAGCCGCCCAAGGCTGGACCGGAAAGGGACGGCCGCCCTCGCTGATGCAACGGAGCGCGGATCAATCATCCCGTCTCGGCCAAGGCCCTTGCCGAGAGCCTGCCAGCAGACGCATGGCAGACCATCACTTGGCGCGAGGCAGCAACGTCGAGCTCGCATCGCGGTTTGCCGCTGCTCGTCTTCGTCCCGCCTCGAGAGACTACAATCTCACCATCCACGAGCCGAGGAATGGCTCCTCGTGGAATGGCCCGAAGGTGACAAGGAACCGCTCAAATACTGGCTTTCCACCCTCCCGGAAACGATGTCGCTGCGTGATCTCGTCGCAACGACAAAGCTACGGTGGCGGATTGAACGGGATTATCGCGAACTGAAGCAGGAGCTGGGTCTTGGTCATTACGAGGGCCGGGGTTGGCGAGGCTTCCACCACCACGCCAGTCTCTGCATAGCGGCTTACGGCTTCCTCCTCTCCGAACGGGAGACTATTCCCCCTCAGCACCTGCCCCGTCCCAAAAGCGGCGAGGAACCTCCCGTTCCCCGCGGTCCCAGATCCGATAAGACCGCCCGTTCGGCCCGAGCGACACACCTCAAACTCGATCGCGACCCTGCGCCGAAAGCTCACCGTCGCTCTCGCTCGCAGAATGATACGATGTCCATGCTGTGCAAGACACATCCTCATCATCGCCTCTTGTGACGCATAGATTAGGTCAACCCATTGCCCGAGCTTGTCCTTCCTCCGATTAGATTGCGCGTATGGAATTTCCAGTCCCTCCAGGCGGCGTCCGTGAAATCTTCTTTCGTCAATAACATTGTAGGGAATTCACAATTCAGAAGTTCGAGCTAAAGGCTGGTACTAAGCTTAAATGTGGAATTGTAAATCGGTCAACCGAAAAAATCTCTGGATATGACCTGGGCTGTCATATTATGTCTTGCTTTTGCTTCGTTATTAACAGCAGAATGTTAATAGTACTTATTCGGTGCTTATTCATAGCCGGCGCATCCTTCGAGGGTGCGGCCGATTTCGTTAATGGTGTCCGCCGTTTTTGCTGCAGAGCCGAGTGACAACCCGAGAATCACCAGCGAGTACATATGCCGATTTCGTCATCTAACTGTCAGATGGGTCAAATCTCGAAACAGTGTTTGACTGCCGCAAAGATTGGGATTGATTGTAGACCTCGTCCGACAAGTCGGTAATTTTCATTGCGTGTGCCGTTGCAGCGGCGACCAATCCTTCCATGGGGACTCTGACCACTAATGATACGCGCCCCGGGCGATCCGATGGCTTCCCGCTCCATGAGGTAAAATATGTCAACTTACGATGCGTTGAATGCGGTTTTCGAACATATTGAGAAAAACCGTACAACGTTTCTTGAGCGTCTGATGGACTATCTCCGTCACCCAAGCATCAGTGCAGATAATATAGGTATTGATGAAGTAGGTGCCCTTCTGGTCGAAATGCTGACGGATATAGGACTTGACGCCAACCTGATGCCAACAGCGGGGCATCCCATGGTTGTGGCACGGTGGGAAAAAGCTCCAGATAAACCGACGGTACTGCTCTACGGGCATTACGACGTGCAGCCGCCTGACCCGATCGATAAATGGCTTTCGCCGCCATTTGAGCCCACGCTTCGCGATGGTCGGCTCTTTGCCCGTGGTGCCGGCGATAATAAAGGTCAGCACTTCGCACAGATCGTGGCAATTGAGTCTCACCTAAAGACGCATGGTAGGTTGCCGTGCAACGTCATCTTGTTGTTGGAAGGTGAAGAGGAGATCGGCAGCCCGCACATTGCCGATTTCGTGCGTGCCAACAAGGACATCCTAAGGGCTGATCTGGTCGTCACTGCTGATGGCCCGCGTCATGCGAGCGGCGCACCTGTAATCAAGTTCGGTTCGCGGGGCGAGGTCTGTTTTGAGCTACGCTGTACCCATGCTAGTCGCGACCTGCATTCGGGCAACTTCGGCGGCGTAGTGCCCAATCCGATATGGACGTTGGTACACCTGCTCGGCACCATGAAGAATGCCTTCGGTGAAATCACGATTGACGGATTCCACGATGATATTGAACCCCCTTCAAACGAGGATCTTGTTGCGGTCGAACGCTTACCGCTCGATATCGAAGCACTAATGCTGAGCCTCGATCTCGGCCGGCTCGATGCACCGGACGGAAGGCCATTCTACGAGCGTCTCTGCTTCCGCCCGGCACTGACTATCAATGGCTTCCATGGCGGCTATGGTGGGGCTGGCACCAAGAGCGTCCTGCCCTGCGACGCCCTCGTAAAATGCGACATACGCCTCGTGCAAGCACAGGACCCGCAAGATATTCTTCGCAAGGTAGCTGCCCATGTGGAAAAACACGCGCCCGATGTGGAGTTCGTTGCGCTAACGAGCATGTACCCCTCGAAGACGCCCATTGCCTCCTCTTTCACCGCGCCGCTGCGGCGCGCTTTCGTCGCTGCGCAAGGGGAGGAGCCTCTGCTGGTCCCAGCGGGCTTCGGGAGCCTGCCAAGCTATGTCTTTACCAAGATTCTCGACATTCCTGCTTTCGAAACGCCATACGCGAACCATGACGAGGCAAACCACGCGCCGAACGAAAATCTGACTCTAAGTTGCTTTTACAGCGGGATTCGGACAGGCGCTGCCTTATTGCACGAGCTTGGCCAAAATGGCCTGCCGCGGACCTGAAGTTGGTCAGCCCCGGCGCGGCGGCGGCCCCATCGGAGCAGCGGTGCATCTGATGCGGTGATCCCTGACAGATGCGACATGTCCGTGCGCGCCTTCGGTACGTTCACGCAACTACACGACCTTGCGAAGTGCGGTCCCGGTCGTGGGAAGTGAGGAGCGCAGCGGTGGAGTCGACTGATAACGGCCTTCGAGATTGTCGAGCATGGGTTCAAGGCGATCCTTGTGAATGCCCGCTACGTCTAGAACGCGCGGGGCGGAAGACAGATGTCAGTGCGATGGCCAGTAGCGGCAACTGCGTTCTCTCTGCGCCAGCGGGAGTGGCTCGTCGAATACGCGGTGCCAAATCCAGCATATGCAGTAGGAGGCATCTAGAGACCAACCTCCAGCTCAACCATATCGTCTCCGACATCACCGGGGCAACCGGCCTGCGGATCATCCGGGCATTTGGGGCCAAGGAGCAAGACCCAGCGGTTCTGGCGGCTAACCGCGATGTACTCCTCCATCGAGACGATCCGGGCTGAGCTGATCGGCAATGACCGTGGTGGGCACGGCACGCTCGCGCAGCCAGGCTTCAAGGACATCTCGGCTTACCCGCGACGATGCGAACTGGCGCCGAACCACGACGTCCTGGAAACTGCGAAGTCTTTGCGGATAATAGATCGGACTTATCGGGCTGCGCAGCCGCAGTTGGTTGAGATAACGGGCAACGGCGGCGGACGCAAGCGGATGAAGATTTCACGGGCTGTCGGTTTGTGGACGCCCGTGGCGCAAGTAATTGATGAGCGACTCTCCCAGCGCATCAACGGCAAAAGCGAGCGCACCAGTCTCGGAATGAATGGCGGATGAGCAGGGCTTCCGCGCACCAGTCGATGTCGTCCAGCCGCAGACGCACCTGCCCGACTCGCAATCCATATTCGACATGAGCTGCAGGATGGCATAGTCTAGCAACCCCATCGAACACTAAAGATCTGCCGCTCCGTGCATGTGCTTTGTAGAAGCCGGAATTGAGGCGATGAGGCGTTTGGTATAGGGATGCTGCGGCTCCGACAGGACCCGATCGACCGAGCCTTCCTCGACTACTTCGCCGAGATAGAGAACGACGATACGATCGGCAATCTGTCGCACGACAGCGAGGTCGGCAAGCCGGAGCATTTGTCTCTCATCGGAGGGTCCGAATGAACATCCATAAGAATGCCCGTCTCACGCCGCTGCGTCGAGAGGAGATGGCGCTGGCGGTGATAGAAGGCCTCTTTTCCAAAGCCCATGCGGCGCGAACGTATGGTGTGTCGGCGAAGATCGTGGCGCGCTGGTTCGAGCGCTACAAGGCCGAGAGCCGCGCGGGGCACGGCCCACCGCTCAACGGGTTCAATCGGCAAAGACGCCACATACGGTTCCGCTGCCTGAGGCGGCGAAGCCGGCGGATGGCTTGGCTGCGATTTGATATCCTGACCGCACGCTTCGCGCTCCCAGTCCCACACATTGTCCGAACTTGGGCGCAGGCTCGGATATGACGTGGGTTACTCTCGGGAAGACAGCTTTTCGAAGGGCGCTTACGGCTGGTGCGTATCCACGGGGGGATCACCCGCAAAAGTTCCGATGCGTTGCTGCCCCTTTGGGGGCTGCCGGACTGGTGAAGCCGAGATGTACTCGGAGCGTTGGCTGATGAGATGTTCAATGATGCTCTGAGCCGTCAAGGCGTTTTGACTGCAACGCGCGTTCTCAGACCTCTCATCGGGTGACGAAACAGTATGCGGAGGAATCGAATAGCTACGAGTATCATCATCAAAAAAGACGAAGCCGCAGGCCGACACGTGTGCGTTTGAATGCTCGCTGGAAAAATCATTGACAGCTTCATTTATCCATAACCGGAGTTGTTTAATAAAATTTTGCAACATTCAATCTCCGGGTCGTGCCGTTGGGAAGACGGCGATTTATTGTGTGTCTCCGATACAGGCGCTCGTGCTCGCCGATAAGGGTTCCCATGCAGCTTCACCTTATTTGGTCCAGTCGGCGTTACACCGCGTTTTGGTAAGCGCATCTGGGGCCCGATAAGACCGCTTCTACTGCATTCTGTGCTCCGCCGAGTCAGGCGTCTTGTGGCTGCAGTTCACCGGAATTTATGCTTGAATGTCGCGTGGTCACGAGGCACGAGCCAGGTGCCGCGCGCGCATTGGCAGTGTTCAATTTGACCGCGTCTGACCTACATCTCCCCACCTTCGCGGCGCAGAATCATCTCGGCGGCATCAGCCAGCACCTGGCATCCGAGCACCAAGTCTGCATCATCTGTATTTTCGGTCCAATGGTGGCTGACACCGCCGATGCTTGGCACGAAAAGCATAGCAGCCCTCAGCTTGCGAGCCACAACCTGTGCGTCGTGACCGGCGCCGCTTGGCATCCTTACGCAGGTGCCGGGTGCGTGGCGTGCGGCCGCATTCTCTATCGCCGCCTGGAATGCCCGGTCCATCTGCCAAGGTTCGCTGGCCTCAGTCCGCTCGATATCAACTCGGCAGCAGGTTTTGGTCGCGACACCTTCAATCAGTTCCCTTAGCACCGCATCAAGGCTCTCAAGTACCGGCATCTCTGAATCCCGGAACTGGAACAGCATTTCTGCCTTCCCCGGAATTATGTTGGGAGCGCCCGGTTCCAGCGTAATTCGGCCCGTAGTCCATACGGAACGCGTGCCGGCGACTTCGGGAAATCGCTTGGCAACAGCCATGGCCAGCATTGCTGCTGCGACGCCGGCATCCTTTCGGATAGCCATGCGCGTCGTGCCGGCGTGGTTCTGGATACCGTGAAAGACGATGGAGTATTGCCAGAGCCCGACGATGCTCGTGACGACACCGATCCGCTTGCTCGAGGCTTCCAGCGTATCGCCTTGTTCTACATGTGCTTCCAGATAACCGACGTGGCATCCCGGCTCCACCAGAGATCGGGGAACGCCGGACAGGCCGGCCGCACAGAGTGCGTCCCTGAGCGGCAGCCCATGATCGACATTCACCGCGCGATCGATCTCCGCCTCGTCAATGTCACCAATGAACGAACGACTTCCAAGCATTGAGACGTAGTGACCTTCTTCATCCGCCCACGCCACTGGTGCGATAGGAAGGGCTGCGCAGTCCGGCGTTTCCGCAAAGGTCCGGGCAATCTCGAGGCCATAAATCACACCAAGCGCCCCGTCGAGCCATCCTGCACAATTCTGCGACTCTGCGTGCGACCCGATCAACAGCGATGGCCGCTCCGAACGCGGCATTCCGAACACGTTGCCGACCCCATCTATATGCGCCTGAAGCCCTACGGCTTCGTATTGCTGCGCAAGCCAGTGGCGAGCTCCCATGTCCGCTTTCGAAAAGGTCGGGCGATGGACCCCGGTGCGGTAGGCGCCAAATTGCGACAAACTTCTGAGATCCGATAACAACCGCGCTGCGTTGATCTTTGGCATCCGATGCACCATTCTGGTAACTAAAGTGAAGTTGGTCTCCTCGTCAGCGCACCCGTTGGTTCAAACCGGGAATTTGCGCATCCGAGCAGCGTCATTGCGCCGAGTTGGGCCGCAGTTTGATGACTCCAACATCGTTCTCGATGAGTATCTCGGTCCCGAATGGTTTTGAGAGCGTCTGTAAACGCTCGAGAATAGCCTTTGCCAGTGGCCCGGTGACCAGCCGCGGTATACCCCGGTTGGCAAACCTTTTCGAGCGCCCTAGCTCGACAGGATAAAGTCGCAATTCAGATAGCTGGTTCTGTTCAAACCGACAGACCGTGATTACGCTCTCGTAATGGACTGGGTCGGTGACCGCGCCTACAAGCCCATCTGCTGTCGGGTACCCTTTTGCCTCTTCGTCGACCGTCACCTCGGCATCCGTGTCCACCCGAGGGTCCTTGCCATAAACTTCGAACATGTCAGCACCCGCAGGCGTGTGGAGAGGATCATAAAAGAAATTTCCAAGACTATAGAAGATCGGCCGACCTTTGTAGATCTCAATTCCGCGCAACTGGTGTGGTCCATGTCCGATATATGCATCCGCTCCAGAATCAATCAGCCGATGCGCAAACGATTGCGCGTAATCGGGCGCCTCCTGGCACCAGCCACCCGGTTCGTGACCGTGGTTCGTCGCGATGCAGAAGTCAGAGAACTGCTTTCCTCGGCGAATATTTCGCAGAATGTTAGCCACATCTCGAGCATCTGGCTGGAAGGTATAACCAGCTTTTTCGCCCGCCTTATATAATATCCCGGCCAACATGACGCGATTCGGGTCCTCACGGCCGGGCTTAGTATCGGGTAAGGCATCGCGTACTTGCCTCAAACCGTGGAGCATTTCCGCAGGAACCACGATGCTTTTCTCCAAACGTAGGGCATTTAGTCCTGGCCGGCCCGGAGCCTCATCGGCCGGATCGCAAGCCGGAGACATTGGTGTGAATGACGAAGCAAACGACACCAACGCCACGCGACCACGAGCCGTTTCCAAGAAACGAGCGGCAGAGGCTTGGGCAAGATTCTCACCTGCGCCGGCATGGATGATACCATTTTCATCGAGCACTCGGCTGGTCTCGCGCATACCCTCAACACCCCAGTCGAGTGTATGGTTGGTAGCGCGACTGACGACGTTGAAGCCCATGTCCTTCAAATCAGGCCCGATTTGCGGAAGGCTTAAGAGATAGGCTCCCCCGTACTCCGCTTGCGGACTTCCCTTGAACGATCGAATGTCGAATATGTTCATCTCCATGTTGCCGAACGTGACATCGGCGCCACGAAGGATCTCCACGATTTCATGGAAACCGGGATGTTGGTATTTGGTCACCGGCCGCGACAGGATGAGGTCGCCAACTGCTACCATGGTGAACCCGTCTGCCACGTTGGTTGCTATCGAGCCGACCGTGTCAAATTCATTGCCCGCTTGGGCCGGATACTGATCGTTATCGTGAGAATCTTTTCCCATAGGTCCCTCGTTGTTACCAAATCCCGATCGCACTTAGCGCTCTTCACAAAACTGGCCCGCGGCCCGTGCGGCACCGATTGAGACCTCGGCATGGTTATGACCCCAACCTTTCGGAGAAGGTCCACCCGACCCGAGGCGCTCAGAGTTCTCGACCGGGTTCCGTGACAATCGTTCCGGCGGTGAGGCGCGGGTACAGCGACGAAAAGGATCCTGAAACACCATCGGTATCCCGGCTGTCGCCTTCCGACCAAACCCTGGGCATACTCGCCGCGCGATCGGAAAGCCCCCGGGCCACTCCGCAGATCGGGCGACCAAGCTGGACCCGTCCCGTGCTTTGCAAGCTGGATCACCTGCATTCTACCGTTTATCACCGGTCCAAGTGAATATGCGCTCGATAATTTCCGGGCGGGCGGGTGGGTGGCCGCCGAGGTTCGCCAGCAGGACGACGCCGCGACGATCGGTGGGGCGAAATCCCATATAGGTCGAAACTCCGGGATCGCTGCCGCCGTGCCCCCAGATATCACGCCACCACGTCGCAGTCGCACTGTCATAAGGTTTGGCTCTGTCCTCCTGATACGAATCGCCCTGGCACCAAGTAAGCCCCTGAATCTGTCTCGAAGACCGCAAACCTTGAACGTGCTGATCGCTTAGGACTTTCTGGATGGTTTCTGCCCGCAGTATTCGCTCTCCTTCCAGCACACCATCTTGCATGTAAGCCATGAGGAAGCGCGCAAGCTCGGAGGCTGTGGTACGCGCAAGCCCGTCCGACAAGGTAACGTAGCTATAAAGGCAGTGTGGTACGTGCATGTCCTTTTGACCGGCAGGCGCGGACCACTCAGGATCAATCATTTTCACTTTTGAGGTATCGCCATCATCGATGTAATCATAAAGCGTAGCGTGCTTCTCGCGCGGCATGCCTGCCATTAGGAAGCGCGCGTCATTCATACCAAGCGGTGAGAAAATATGTTCCCTACAGTAATCTGGGTAGGACATGTCGCTCAATCGCTCCACAAGCAGCCCAAGCAATCCGTAGCCCACGTTGCAGTATTGGTAGGTGCCGCCCGGTGCCCACGCATTGAAATTTCGTTTGGCGTCGAAGAACGAGCCAGCGGTCGTAAAATACTGCTGTAGCCAGTCGAGGAGCGCTGCCTGCGGATCACCGCGAACATAGCCCGACCAGAATAAAGGGCTATCCGCAATGGAGGCTGTGTGGGTCAGTAGATGGCGCGCCGTAATGGGCCGATCCGAAAAAGCCGGGTTGCGTACCGTGAACGGCAGGTATTTATCGATCGACACATCGAGCTCAAGCTTCCCCTGCTCGTACATCTGCATCACCGCAGTACAGGTGATGGTTTTGGTGATCGAACCAATATTCAGGAGCGTCTGCGGCGTCATGGCACGGCCGAGTGCGATGTCAGCAAGTCCGAACCCAGCGGTATGAACAAGACTGCCTTGATCGATGATCGCGAGGCTTAATCCCGGAATATGTGACGCTTGCATCTGCGCCCGGATAAACTCAGAAAACTCATCGCTCTGCAGCCACTCTATGAGGCTGCGTGCGCTGGTCGGCCTACTCGCGCCCGCCGCCTGATCATTGTTCTCGTGTGAGTGTTTATCCATCGGTTTATCCTTGTCACTTCTAGGCACGATGTGTCCTAGTCAGCGGTGCGCTCGAGATCTTCGATCGGGTGAAGGAACGGGCTATGCCAGAGGAGTGAGCGAAAAACTGCCCACATCCGGCTGTCTCGGAATGCCCGTGGCCGGAGCGCGCACATGACAGGCCACAACGCGTCCGTCTGCCATCGGCACCAGAGGCGGCACTTCGATGCCGCAACGTTCGACGGCGAGCGGGCAGCGCGGGTGGAACGCGCATCCGCTCGGCGGATTGATCGGGCTTGGCACCTCGCCCTCGACGGGCGCCTCCAGCCGAACCCGCGTCGGATCCGGGACCGGCGCTGCGGCGATCAGCGCCTCTGTGTAAGGGTGGACCGGGTTGGCGAAGAGCGCCTCGCATGGGGCGAGTTCCACGATCCGCCCCAGATACATGACCGCTACACGATGGCCGATATGCTCCACGACGCCGAGGTCATGCGAGATGAATACGAAGGCGAGGCCCATCTGCTGCTGGAGATCCAGAAGCAGATTCAAGATCTGCGCCTGCACGGAGACATCAAGGGCTGACACCGCTTCGTCGGCGATGATGAGAGAGGGGTTGAGCGACAGGGCGCGTGCAATGCCGAGCCGCTGGCGCTGACCGCCCGACAATTCGGACGGGAGCCTCTGCATCATCTCAGGCGACATTCCGACTTTTCGGAGCAGGTCCGCGGCGAGTGCCTGGCGCTGCTTCCGGCTGAGACGCTCGAAATTCTCGACGGGCTCGGTGATGATCTGTCCGGCGGTGAGGCGCGGATTTAGCGACGAGTAAGGATCCTGAAACACCATCTGCATCCGACGGCGCCACGCGTGAAGCGCGTCCTTCTTGAGGCCCGCAACATCGGTTCCGTCGATCAGCACGCGCCCGCCCGTCGGCTCCACGAGTCGCATCAAGAGCCGCGCGACGGTGGACTTGCCACAGCCGGATTCGCCGACGATGCAGAGCGTCTCGCCCGCCTCAACGGAAAAGGATACATCCTCCACCGCCCGGATCAGCGGAACGCTTTTCTTGAAGGTTCCCGAGCCAAGCGGATAGTGCTTGGTCAGCTTCTCGACTTTCAGCAGAGGACCGTTCATGCGCCCATCACCTCTTCGGCGCGCCAGCAAGCCGCGGCGTGGCTCGACCCTACATCACGCAGGGCGGGCGTCTTGTCGCGGCAAGTGTCGATAGCGAACGGGCAGCGAGGCGCAAAGCTGCAGCCCACAATGGGCTCGCGCAGGCTTGGGACAATGCCGGGAATTTCTGGAAGGCGGCGCTGTCGGCCGCGCCGCGGATCAGGCACCGATCGCATGAGGCCCTGGGTGTAGGGGTGCGCAGGTCGCGCAAACAGATCAATCACGTTCGCCTGCTCGACGATCCGGCCAGCATACATCACGATCACGCGTTGGCATGTCTCGGCTACAACGCCCAGATCATGCGTGATGAACATCACGGCCGTTCCCGTGCGCTCTTTAAGATCGACGATGAGCCGCAGGATCTGCGCCTGGATAGTGACGTCGAGCGCGGTCGTCGGCTCGTCGGCGATCAACAGTTCCGGCGAGCAGGCGAGAGCCATGGCGATCATGGCGCGCTGACGCATGCCGCCCGACATTTGATGAGGATAGTTGTTGACGCGGCGCTCGGGATCCGCGATGCGGACGAGACGGAGCATATCTTCGGCCTTTGCCATGGCCGCCGAGCGGGACGCTTTCGTGTGGATCTGAACCGCCTCCGCGATCTGGTGGCCGACCGTATAGACGGGGTTCAGGCTCGTCATCGGCTCCTGAAAGATCATGGCAATCCGGTCGCCGCGGATTTTTCGCATCTCCCGGCCGGACAGCTCAAGGAGGTCGCGTCCGTGAAAACGTACCTCGCCGCCGACAGTCCTGGAGTTCAGCTTCGGCAGCAGGCGAAGGATGGAGAGGGCGGTGACGCTCTTTCCGCACCCGGATTCACCGACGACGCCAAGCGTTTCGCCTTTCTTCACCTGGAAGCTGATGCCGCCCAGGGCGCGGGTGACGCTTTCTTCCCCGTAAAAGTGCGTCTCAAGGTCTCGAACGTCGAGAAGCACGTCGTTGCTTGCGGTTTGGTGCATCTGCATGTTAGCGCCTCCGCTTGCCGCGGGGGTCGAACAGGTCGCGCAAACCATCCCCGAGTAGGTTGACGGCAAGGACCGTGACGGCAAGGCAGATGCCGGGGGCGAAGATGGTCATTGGGGCGACGGCAAGATACAGGCGCGAACTGGCGATCATGTTGCCCCAGCTCGGAATCTCGGGCGGCACGCCTACGCCTAGGAAGCTTAGACCGGCTTCTGTAAGAATCGCATCTGCGCAGACGATGGCGCTCTGGACCATAAGAGACGGAATGGTGCTCGGGAGGATATGGCGCCACAACACCTTCGGCAGGCGCGCGCCGCCGCAGAGTGCGGCCTCCACATAGGGACGCTCCCGCACACCCAGAACCACCGAGCGAACCAGCCGTGTGATGCTCGGCAACTGGGGTATCGTGATGGCGACGATAAGGATGCCGATCCCGGGGCCGGTCAGAGCAATAAGCGCGATAGCCAGTAGAATCGTTGGGATCGACATCAGGGCGTCCATCAGCCGCATGATGACGTTATCAAAGCTGCGGACATAGCCAGCGACAACACCGATCAGAAGCCCTGCCAGAGTCGCACAAGCCGCTGATATCAGCCCCACCATGAGGGAGATGCGCGCCCCGAAGATTGTTCGGGCAAATACGTCACGGCCCAGATTGTCGGTTCCGAACCACATCTCGGCGGAAGGCGGCTGGAGGCGTTTGTAGGGATCCATATTCATAGGATCTCCGGCGTAGAGCGGGGCCGCGAGCGCCAGAATGACCAGAAGCAACAGGAGACCGCCGCCTATCAGAACCAGCGGGTGCCGCCTTACGAGACGGGACATGGCGGATATTCGAAGGCGGCCCGTCGGGACATACTCAATTGGCGCGGAGAGGAGTGTCATAATCAGTACCGGATGCGGGGGTCGACCAGAGTGTAGGAAAGATCGACCAGGAGGTTGATGAGCACGTATACGCCCGAAACGAGGATGAGCACGCCTTGAATGATAGGGTAGTCCCGACTGTTGAGCGCGTCGACGACCAGACGTCCGATACCAGGTAGGTTGAACACCGTTTCCGTGATGACGACGCCAGAGATTAGATAGGCGAAGCTTAGGCCGATTACGGTCAGGATTGGAACGCCGGCATTCTTCAAGGCATGGTGAAAAAGCATAGCATAGGACGAAGCACCCTTGGCAGCGGCCGTTCGCATATAGTCTTCCGACAGAACCTCAAGCATGCTCGCACGCGTGACCCTGGCAATGAAAGCGATGTAAGGAAGACCCAGAGCCAATGTAGGCAGGATCAGGTGCACAAACCAAGGCCCTAGGCCGTTTTCGATTGGCACGTATCCCTGGACCGGCAGCCAGTGGGCCCCGATAGCGAATAAGTATATCAGAAAGAAGCCGACGACAAACACCGGGACAGAGAAACCAAGTGTCGCGAATGCCGTTAGGATGCGGTCAACAAGACCGCCCGCTCGCCACGCAGCAAGAATGCCAAAGGAGACCCCAGTCGTCACCGATAAGATGATCGTCAGGATCGAAATGGAGATGGTCGGCTCCAGCCGCAGTGAAATGAGCTCAAGAACGGGTCGCCCCGAAAAAAGTGAGCTCCCGAAGTCGCCACCGAGGATGCTGAGCGCCCAATGCACGAACTGGACCAGCAAAGGCTCGTTGAGCCCCAGTTGTTGGCGGATGGCGGCGAGCACCTGTGGCGTAGCCCTTTCACCTGCGATGATGGCGGCTGGATCACCGGGCGCCAACCTGAGAAGCAGGAAGACAAAGATCCCGACCATCGCCATGACGGCGATGGTCGAAACTAATCTGCGAAGGATATAGGCAGCCATTAGGCCCCCTTCTGCATGTTCCACATCGCTGTGAGCGCCGGCATTTCGATGAGACCGGTGAGCGTCTTGCGGCGCGCGATCGGCGAGAGCGCTGAGCCCAGTAGAACGGTGCCCACGATGTCCCACTGAATACGTTGCATCTCGCGGGCCAGTGCCTGGCGCTCTTCGAGTGTTTCGACATTTGCCCATTTGGCCCGAAGAGCCTCATATTCGTCGCTCTTCGGCCAGCCGAACCAACCCGCCTCCCCATTCGCGCTTAAAGTTGGGTTGCTGACCGGAGTGCTGCGGTCATAATCGGACTCGTTCGTCATGAATATGCTCCAGCTACCGTTCGTCAACAGCTCCGAACGCTTCGCGGAGTCGGCTGGCACAAGGTCGACGTTCATCCCAATTTTTCGCAGCGTAGCCGCGAGGAACTGCGCTATGATGTTGCCACTGGCCCAACCCGTATGTTGAAGAATGACGACCGTCTCGCCCCCATATCCGGCCTCGTTGAGGAGCTGCTTGGCCTTTTCCGGGTCACCACCCTTCTTGTACCACCCCGTATTTTCGTCGTTGGTATAAGGTGTTTGGTTTCCGAAAAATGAAGTAACGGCGCTGATGTATTCCTGGGGGGCGACAGTACGCATGACTGCCTCCTGATCGATCAGGTGAAGCATCGCTTGGCGCGCCTTGACGTTATCGAACGGCTTCTGCAGACAATTCATGCGCATGAAATATACATCGCCTGCCTTGTTCAACGCCTGGAGTTCAAGGTTGGGATCACTCTTGATCGCGGGGTAAAGATCGGCGGGTGGATCGTAGACGAAGTCGACCTCGCCCGACTGCAAGGCTGCAAAGGAAGTCTGCTGATCGGAGATATTCTCCCAGATGACGCGATCGACGTTCACGACCTTCCCGCCAGCGAATCCATCTGCTGGCTCCTGGCGTGGTATATACTTTTCATTGCGATCATAGGTGAAGCTTGCGCCTGGTTTGGCGAGAGCTTGATTGAACTTGAACGGCCCGGATCCGATATTCGCGGTCACCTGCTCGGCTGCTGGGCGATTCGCATCCTTCTCGCGCATAATGAACAGGAGAGGCGTAGACGCGCTCGCTAAGGTTTCGATAAGAAGCCCCAGCGGCTCCTTAAGCGAGATGATGAAGGTCTTGTCGTCCTGCGCCGAGATATCCCTGGCCCGCTCCATGATCAGCGTTCCGCCGGACGGCACCTGGCCCCAGCGACGGATCGAGGCGACACAGTCCGCCGCAGTGACGGGAGTGCCGTCGTGCCAACCCAGGCCTTCCCGAAGCTCAAACGTGTACTTCTTCTTGTCGTCGGAAACGCCCCACTTCCCTACCATTTGCGGCTGAGGCCTCAACTTGGAATCAAGCGCAAACAGCGTGTCGTAAATCGCCAGGCCATGATTGCCGCTTGTGTAAGCCGTCGAAACGATCGGATCGAAGGTGCTGAGGTCCCCCAGGACCATCCGCACCGTCCGAGCGTCGGCGGGCGCTGTTTGTGCTCTCAGGACAGACGGGATCGATATAGCCGTTCCGGCGGCAATGCCCAACTTAACGAGGTCGCGTCGAGAGATTGTCATGTTCCATTCCCCATTCTTGGCTTGGCGCGGTTCTGCGCTTTTGGCTTTGTTTCATCGAATTTCAATCTACCGCGCAGCTTACGTCAAATTCAGTCTGTGTATCGATGTCATCTGGTATTGAGATGGACCGATGGACCCAGATGTAGCGAACATTCTAGACCATCTCGCCCCTGCCTGCATGAGGCGCGCCACGGCCTGCTCCACAGCAACGATGGTGGTCCCCCAAGGCAGTCCTGAATGTCGACACCGCGTTCTCATCTAACCATTCCGGTTCAGCCCGATGACGGTCGAGCATCGCCAGCAACGGGTTTTGTTCATTCCGCACAATTGAGAATGCCTCGGCGATACCCATTTGGCCGTGGGGGAGCACATCCACCGCCGCTTCTCATCAGAATTGTTCGCCACAATCGCCGCCGGCTACGAGGATGGCAACGACGCCAACCGGCTGCGTTCCGAGCCGGTCTTCAAGATGGACAGGATGCGCTGCCTTCGGGCCCGGGATCTGGCGTCGCAATCGACGATGTGCCTACTAGAGAACCTGCCCGATTTGGCCTCGCTGCTCGCCATGTGCCGGGAGATGGTCGACCTCTACTGCGCCTCCTTCCGGCAGGTGCCGAAGCGGATCGTACTCGACATTGACGACACCTTTGACGCGGTGCACGGAGGCCAACAGCTTCGCCTCTTCCTCTTCAATGCCCACAACGACGAGTACGGTTTCCAGCCGATCGTGGTATTCTATTATGGCGCGGGTCGGTTCGTCGCTGCGGTCCTGCGTCCGGCCGGGCGGCCGAGTGGAGCTGAAATCCGCCCCACCTGCGCCGCCTGGCGCGGGCGATCCGGAACAACTGGCCGAACACCCGGGTCCTGATCATGGCCGACAGCCACTATTGCGGTCCAAGTCATAGACTGGTGCCGCGCCAATGACGTTGACTTCATCCTCGGCGTGGCGCCAACCACGAGCCTGCGCAATCATGTCGCGGATCTGGAAGCCAGCACGATGGCGCGCTTTGAAACATCATCGAAGACGGATAAGGTCCGCCACTTGAAGGGGTTCCTGGACGGGGCGCCAGCTGGGAGCGGCGTGGATCGAATCATCGCGCGGGTCGAGGTTGGCGCCCAAGGAGCCCACCCCGCTTCATCGTCACCAATCTGGCCGGTGGCAAGGCCACAGCGCCCTACGAAGATCTCTACTCGCCGGAGCGGCGCGGCCGAGAACCACATCAAATCCTGGGCGACGCATCTTGCCGCCGACCGAACGTTCTGCACCAAGGCCACAGCCAACCAGTTCGGGCTTTTCCTGCACGCCGGTGCCAACTGGCTCCTGTGGGGCATGCGCGCTGCGGTGCCGAAGGCTCGAGCTTTTCAGTCGCGCAATTCGACACGCTGCTTTTGCGCCTCATCAAGATCGCCGCACGGGTGGTCGAGATCAAGATGCAAATCCCCGCCCCGACCAGCGCATCCTGCGCATCGACCTTGATCGGATCCCGCGGCTCCTGACGCAGCCGACGGGGCGCCGATGCCTCGAAACGAACCTGCTGACCTCAACTCGCAAACCCCGCCTTCCCATCACGACGGCTCCGCCGGCGCCCGACGAGGGTGTCAAGAAGCACCGCAACGGCAACTACATCGCCACTACAAGGCCGCCAAAAGCCACTGTGCATCAATGCGGCTAAAGACCAAACTCCGCGCATATGATCTCCGCTATCTTGCGCTGACAATAGGCGGCTGCGCGAAGAAGAGCTTGGCTGACGTCATACTCAATCTGCATCCGGCACCAAAGGAGGTGGCTCCATGCGCTCAACCGCGAGCGGGGCTTGGGAGGTGCCAGCAAGTCACCTCCCTTCCTGCTGGCGTAGTCCAATAGCCGTTCGACGCGCAAGCGCTCCTCAGAGGCTGAGCGGTCTCGCGAGGAGCGCCACCCTCGCATCGGTGTCCACATACATTCCGGATTTTACAGCTAAAACTATAGAAGTAGCAGGCGCGCAAATATCAATGGGATTAGCCGACAGCGAGTCCATCGGATGCAAGATGCCGATACGATCTCCCTGCTTCACTTCATCCAGCACCGAGCGGCGAGGTTCGAAGATGCCGCGCGCGGGCGATTTCAGCGCGTCAGACATGAGTGTTTCAAGTGTCCGGCTGGACTTCTGTTGGCGGAAGGTCGGATGGTCGGCTTTTCCTTCGACGAGTCCGAGGGCAATTAGTGCGTTGCGCAGCCCAGCTTCATAGATCGCCAACGCTTCGGAGCCGACCGTGCCGCTGCCTAGTTCAGCACAAACGAAAACCTTGCCTTGGCTATGCGCCCAAGTATCGAACATTCCAGGCGTGTCGTCGTATTCCCAGAGCAATGTCACGGGCAATTTAAATGCCTCTGCCATTCGGAGCGTCTTGGGCATGAGATCGGCATCAGCAATAGGATGGGTGACGACCGCCGGTGGGAAATCCCACGTTGGTCCGAAGCTGTGCAGATCAAATACGGTGTCGGCAATTGGCAACAACAGGCGTGAAACAGCATCCGCAATTCGTTCCGTTACCGACCCATCGGCGCGGCCTGGAAACACTCGATTGAGATTCAACCCATCGACCGGCGTGTTGCGGCTCCAAGCCTGCAAGGCAAGCGGATTGAGCACTGGTAATATAATGACCCTTCCACAGGTTTGCGCTTCAGGCAGCCACTCAATAAGTCGTCGCGCGACAATTGGCCCCTCCAATTCATTGCCATGATTTCCGCCAGTGATAAGGAGGCGCGGTCCCTCCCCTTTATTGAGGCTGAAGACCGGGAGCGAAAGAGCTTCGCAGTCGGCGCCTTTAGGGACGACAAGGTGCCCCGTGGTCATGCCCGGCCTGTCGAGATCGAAAGTTAGGTGTGGTGCTTCGGTCACTATTCAACCTCCATTGGTAAAGAATTTACGGAACTGATGTCAGCAGGTTTGCTGCAACTTGTTTTAGCCAACCAGCGACAAGTAGCTCTCAATGACATTGCGGAAATCGTTATGTCGCCAATCCCGCGGCTTTCTGGATAAGGCTTTTTGATTCGCGCATCCGAGCCGCGTCATCACGACGAACTGGGCCTTAGTCTGATGAAAGAAATATCGTTCTCGAGGGCGATCTCGGTCCCAAATGGGTTTGACGGCTTTTGTAGACGCTCCAGGCTGGCCTTTGCCCGCGGCCCGCACCACCCGCGGGAACGAAGGTTATAGGGTTGCGGCATTGCAAAAAAGGCTCTCGATAACGACCTCTCTGCTGTCACCAATGTCGTCTCCATTGAAGTAGATAATGGCGCCAGTTCCGTCCTTTTCACGGAAGCCCATATGGGTCCTGACACCGGGATCGCTGCCACCGTGGCCCCAAATAACATCACCATTTTCAAGGATGAGTTTGTGCCAGCAGAGAGGGCGACCATCATGGATTTCAGAGAGCATCAGGTTGACGGTCGACTCTTTCAGTAACTGATTTCCGCCTCGGTCTCCATAAGTGGCGAGAAAGAGCGACAGTTCCTCTATGCTCGTGCGCGCAAGTCCCTCCGGATAGGTGGGGTAACTGTAGAGGCAATGCGGCATGCGCCCACCCGGCGTAAGCTCATCGATTGTCAAACCAGGAGCTGGTAATAGGGAGGAAAAAGATTGCCTAGCCTTCTCCAACTTTTCTTTGGTGACCCTGCCATAGAGAACCGCATGCCGGTCAACATTGATATCACCTACATACCAGCCAGTGCTGTTCATGCCCAAGGGGGTGAAGATGTGGTCGGCGCAATAATCGGTGAAGCGCGTGCCGGTCACGCACTCGACAAGATGGCCGAGCAGACCATAAGCAACATTGCAATACCCGCCGGGCTGATCCGATCCGAGTACGCCGGGCGCCCACCCATGGAAATTGTCGTTGGCGTCATAATAGGCCCCTCCTGGCGTTAGGTATGCCTCGAGCCAGTCGCCAAGCGCAGCCGCCGGATCGCCGCAGGCGTAGCTCTGCCAGTAAGACTTCCCATCTCGGATTGACGAACGATGATTCAAGAGCCGCCGTGCTGTGATCGCCATCGATGGGTGCTTCGGATTGACGACATGATAGGGAAGATACCTGCTAACATAGGTATCGAGGTCAATTGACCCTCGCTCGTAAAGCTGCATCACGGCTGTCGCCGTAATGGTCTTCGACACGGAGCCAATATTCATGATGGTTTTGGGCGTCATCGGAACTTTGCGTGTGACATCTGCCCATCCATAACCCTTTGCCCAAACGAGCTTGCCATCTTGCACGATCCCAAATGCTGAGCCTGGAATCGAAAACTCCTTGAGTTTGCCCTCGATGACCGCATCAATCGACGATCGCACAGATGTTTACTCCTTCTCGAGAATCGCCAAATCCTCTGGAATCGAGGTTCCGAAATCGCCGCCGAGAATGAGACAGCCCAATGCAGCACATCGAACGGTAACGAAGCAAGGTTGGCAACGAAAATAGCGACAGCGAACACTCGCCTGCCTGAAGTGCCAGCGGTTTACCAAAAAAAGCTCATCCTTGCCGTCTGCGAATTCTGCTCTTTAATTGTTCAGTTAGTTTTCAATTGCCGCGGAGTTTACGTCAAATTCAGTCTGTGTATCGAGGCCATCTGGTTTTCAGATGAAACGCAGATTGCCGGGGCCACAATTCCGTCATAGTATCGTTGGGCGGATGTAAGCAGCGAATGTGCTCTCAGGAATTCTAAATGTTCCACATAGGCAGCGTGGCTTCAGCACGGATGACGACGATCTGTGCGAGGGATCGATATCAAAAAGGAGCTTGCGCGCCTGCGTGCCTGATCGAGGGCGGCCTTGACGCCATGCCGACCCAGATCTCGCGCCACCTGACACCGCCGGGCCTTGCCCGTCCAAAGTTGCGATGTAAGCGGTGATACTGTCAATGATCGCGGAATCGAGGGTCTGACGCAATCTCGATAAAACTGGGCTCATGCCACATCGATCAATTGGCTTGCAGGAGGTCGATCTTTCCACGTCCATACATTTGGTGCTTGACGAGTTTGAACTTGGTAATCTGAACCTCTGTCTGGCCGTTCGATGATGGCTCGTGATGGCCGCTCGGACAGCGGCGTTCTCAAAGACCGCTCGGCCGTCAGCGTGGCGATCATATCGCTATGGTCCAACGGTCAGAGCAAGGGCCAGATCACCAAACTCAAGCTAGTGAAACGCCAAAAGTATGGCATAGGAAAGCTCGACTTGCTTCAGGCGCGTCCTCGGCGCTGGTTCATTTATCACCAAGAGTGTCCCCAAAAGTGGAGTGCGCCCCTCGGACCGGACAGGATGAACAAGCAGAATTGACTTGGAAGCCGGGCTTTCGAAGGATGGAAGCCCATGGTGACTTATCGCACGCACAGCATCGAGTTCAAACGTCAGGTAGTGCAGGAGTTCCTGTCCGGCGAGACGCTGCATGGTCTCGCCAAGCGGCACGAACTGCCGCGTAACCTGATCCGCATCTGGGTTCAGAAATACGAGGCCGGCTCCTTCGACGAAGACGTGGCGGCGGCCGACACGATGCAGACCTATGAGGCGCGGATCGCAGCGCTGGAGCGGCTGGTAGGCCGGCAAGCCTTGGAAATTGAGTTTCTAAAGGGGGCTCTGAAAAGCGCACCACGTCCGAGAAGCGGGACTACATCCGTGATCACCGGCCCGGCGGTGTCTCCATCGCTGAAGGATGCCGGCTGATGGGGATCGCGCGATCAACCTACTACGATCAGCCCGAAACCGCCGTGGATGACACAGCGCTCGTCGAGACGATGGGTGAGATCTCCGACAGCTTCGAAGCTTACGGCTATCGCCGCATGCAGGCGGCGCTGCGGCAGCGCGGCATCGTCGTCAACCACAAGAAGGTCAGACGGTTGATGCGCGAGCNAGCTTCGAAGCTTACGGCTATCGCCGCATGCAGGCGGCGCTGCGGCAGCGCGGCATCGTCGTCAACCACAAGAAGGTCAGACGGTTGATGCGCGAGCACGGTCTGCAGCCCAGGATCAGGCGGCGCTTCATCGCCACTACGGACAGCGATCACGAGTTGCCGATCTTCCCGAACCTGGCGAAGAACGTGACACCCGACGGCCCGAACCAGCTCTGGGTGAGCGACATAACATACGTGACGATTGCGGCGGGCTTCGTCTACGTCGCGGTCATTTTGGATGCCTGGTCACGCAAGGTCGTTGGTTACGCCATCGGTCGGTCGAAGACGCGCGCTTGACCGTTGCAGCATTGAAGGCGGCAATCGAACGACGAAAACCCCCGCCGGGCTGCGTCCATCACTCGGACCGAGGGTCGCAATATGCCGCACTCCTCTACCGCAACGTTCTCGCCGAGCACGATCTTATTGGATCGATGGGCCGGCGCGGCAATCCCTACGATAATGCGAAAGCGGAAAGCTTCATGAAGACGATGAAGGTCGAAGCCGTCTATCCGATGGCCTACGAAACCTTCGCCGACGTCGCTGAGGACCTTCCCCGCTTCATCGATGAGGTTTACAACACCCGCCGATTGCACTCAGCGCTCGGCTATCTCAGCCCGCAACAGTTCGAGGACCAACACGCCCGGCAGATGGTCAAAACTGCGGCTTGACCCTGTCCGGTCCGAGGGGCGCACTCCACTCCGCCGTCATGCCCTTCAACATCATTGCCGCCGCCTGCTCGTCACTCAAGCCGTCCGGCACCTTGACCACTCGATCGGCGGCGATCACCCGTTCCTCGGAATAAGCACCGACGTTGGACGGCGTAGGCGATGCGGTCGCCCGGCTTCAGCCAGTCGACGCCGGCGCCGACGGCCAGCACCACGCCCGCCGCCTCGCCTCCCGGGATCAGAGGGAACGCACCGGGCGGCGGGTAAAGGCCCGAACGGTAATAGACGTCGATGAAGTTGAGGCCGATCGCTGGTGTGCTTGATCAGGATCTGCCCTGCACCGGGCTGACCGGGGTCGGCAACCTCATATTTCAGGACTTCGGGACCGCCATTGGCGTGAATAAGAATAGCCTTGGACATAGCTCAACTCTCTCGGGGACAGGAATAGGATTTGAGTCTGGATTTCGTGCCGCTAAGATTGGGGAACATGCCCCCAATGCAGGCGAGATAGAGGCCTGATCAAGGTGATGCCGATCTTGGTGAAGTCGCTGACCTGCTCACCCATAACGCCGATCTTGTTGTAGAAGCTGGCAAGCGATGCCTTTGCAAGTGCAAACGCGCCGAAGGCGCACCACAACAGTGCCATGCGAAGTGTGATCGGCCTCAGCCGCACACCACCCGCACCGGATTGATGAAGTTGATCACCAGCAATACTGCCCCTCCGCGACAAACCTGGCCTCCAAAGCGATATCCGAGTTCGCGGATTCTGATGAAGATGGCGGGGCCAAACTGTCGCTCGCGGTGCAAATCTTCGAGGCCTTCGACGATGTTCATGGTCAGGCTCCCGGTATATGGCAATATTTAGAACGGATAAGTTCCCGCACTCCGCACCCTGTCAAATTCAGTTTGATGATCGTTCCGATCTGGGTGCGAGATGGCACTTCAGCCCGACTATCGCCGCTTCGTTGGCGAGATCGTCGCAATCCGCAATGCCAAGTCCATCGTCCGGCGGCTAGATCGGACCGCGGGCACGCTGGTACTGTCATGGCTGCGTTCGGCGTCGTCTGCCCGGCGGCGTTAGATGCCAGGGACAAGTATGGCTGCATACCGCACGCGCCGAGCTGGGCCGCACCCGGATCACTCAAACCTCGTTTTCGATGCCGATATGGGTGCCAAATGGCTTGGAGAGCTTCTGTAGTCACTCCAGAATGGCCTTTGCTTGTGGCGCAGGAGCTAGGCGCGGCACCTCGATTGACAACCCTATCGCGCCAGTGGCGAGATTAAAGCGGCCCGCCGAGGTCGTCGGAATCCTCCCGAACGACTGTGGGCAGTAATGCGGGCCAGATACATGCTTCGGGAAACGATCGGCCAGAAGAGCGCTGGGCGTGTGATCAAGCTGCGCGCTAGCGCGCTAACCGGCTCGGCCACCAAAGAGCACGACGGCCTGTCCGGTCCGTTCTGGATCTTCGTTCTAACTCGTTGTGTGTGAAGGCCGCTTGGGCCTCGTGCGTCGCCAATCACTTGTGATCGACGGATGTGAATCCATCTAGATATTAGATGGCTGTAATTGGCCTGTCTGCCATTACAAGCACCCCGGAAGGCGCAGAGTCGGTGTGTGATATTTCTGCAGGACGGCGTATGATGCTACAAGCCCTCTTTGCCCGCGAGAGCACGGGAAAAGGAGCTTCTATCAAAGTTTCGCTCTTTGATGTGACTGTATGAGCGTACCGGTGCTCCAGCACGATTACTGGAATTGCCGCACATTGCGTTCTGACGTGAACCATCCCTCGCTGACGCCTGGTGTGCCGACGGCAAGGCGGTGATCTTTCTCGGTTCAGAACGACCGCGAATAGGTCAATTTCTGTGCTTCGTTCCTGAAAAATCCAGAGCTTACCCGGGCCCCGGGGACGCCAGGCGGCAACATCGACGTGATTGCTCCGGCCGCGATTTCCAACAACGAACCCGTGGCGTTGCGACCGGTTCCGGCGCTGGGCGCTCATACCGTGGCTATTCGTCAGGAATTTGGAGTCCGCCAACATTCAACTAGGGCGGCGAGGTGACGGTGACCGAGATGGGCGAGACTGCGCGTGCCGGGCGTCGGATTAGACGGCAACGGGACGGAATCCTCCAAATCCAGCACGATGCCATCAGCGCCCCGATCGTGGACCTTGGCCGCACTGCCATTGCCGGGTCTCATCCTTCGTCAGCGTATCGAGGTTGATACGTCAACGGAGGCGTTCCGTGAACGCAGTTGGCTTTCACTCCTGTTTGTCCCGGCCCATCTACCAAAGTTCGTGCGCATTGCAGTGCGGGCCAGTTTGAGGTCCAGGATATGCCAGTGATCCTGGCTGTAGATGCGGCCGGCGCGTCAATTGTCACCTCCGGCGCCGCCGAATGGCGCAAGCGCATGGCAACTGACAGCATTGCCTGCAGCATCGGTATTTAAAAGCGCAGGGCCGTTTAAGGGTCGTCCGGATTCTCAATAGGGATAACGAACATTGCCTTGACCCGGTCGACGACCACCATCGTCTTCAGGCTCTTAATGTGCGCGTTTTGATAAAAGAACTTCCGCGTGAATTGTTCATAATCCTCCATGCTGCGGGAGGTAATATAGAGCACGAAGTCCGCCTCGCCGGTTATGTAGAACCCTGTCGCAATCTCCGGTGAGGATTTGATATCCCGCTTGAACTTGTCGATGATATCGGCGCGCTCCCGCTCCAAGGTCACCATGACGATCATCTGGATGGGTCGGCCGACAGCCTTAGCCGATATAATCGAGACGTCCGCTTCGATAATCCCTTCTGCCCGAAGTCTTTTGAGGCGGCGCTGGCACGCCGTTGCGGAAAGTCCGACTTTGTCGGCAATGACGTCGGAAGTTAAGCGGTTGTTCCGTTGAACCAATTCCAGGATGCGGGCATCGATCCGGTCGTATTTCATGTACGGTGATCTCGGCTGTGGATGTCTCTCCAACCTCCTGTGCGGGATACCACAGCCGAAGGCTGAATTTCAGCGGTTATACAGGCTATGTTACCGGCAATGCAACGCGTTGCCAGTTGCGCGGTGCTGACCTAGGAAATCGCCTCAGGGCATTCCGCTGGAGTAACGCTGCATCAGAGCACTGAATGGCGCAGAAATACTGCTGTCCTAGCCTGCAGATTGCCGGAAATCGTAGCACGTCTGACAGTAGTTTATTGGCCACAATCAACCCGCCTTGGCCCGCTCTTTCGTGACAAGGCTACAATAGGGTTTCAAATGGCCAGCAAATTACCGTCCCATGCCAAGTACGTCATCATCGGAGGTGGCATTATCGGCCTCTCTATAGCCTATCACCTTACCCGTCTGGGCCACAGGGACGTGCTGCTGCTTGAGCGCGACCAGCTGACTTGCGGCACCACATGGCATGCTGCGGGCCTCGTGACGCAGCTCCGCGCCAATGAAACCATGGCCAAGCTCGCTCAATACTCGGCCGAGCTGTTCAGGGATCTTGAAAATCTGACCGGTCAAGCCACCGGTTTTCGTCAAACCGGCTCCATCACCGTGGCCGCGACCCAGGACCGGCTTGAAGAGCTGAAGCGCGGCTCCTCGATGGGCCGCTCGTTTGGTTTGGACGTGGAGATGATTAGCGCGGCTGAAGCCCAGCGCCGCGTTCCGTTGCTCGACGTCAGTGATGTTCTCGGGGCAGCGTGGATCGCTTCCGACGGGATGACCAACCCTATCGATACGGCCCGCGCCTTCGCGGCCGGGGCTCGCCAGGGTGGAGCAACGATCCTTGAACGGACCCCCGTAACGCGCATCCTCGTCGAGAAGGGCCGCTTCGTCGGTGTGGAAACCAGTCAGGGGACGGTCCGTGCTGAAAAGGCGGTCATCAGCACCGGCCTGTGGACGCGGGACGTGGCAGCTGATCTCAACTGGTCGGTGCCGTTGCAAGCTGCCGAGCATTTCTATGTTGTCACCGAGGCTATTCCCGACCTCCCCCACGACCTGCCGACGATCCGTGATATGGACGCACGCGTCTATGCAAAGGCCGACGCTGGGAAACTGCTCGTGGGCTTCTTCGAACCCGACGGCAAGCCTTGGGGCGTGAACGGCATACCCCACGATTTCAGTTTCGATTCGCTGCCCGAGGATTTCGACCACATCGAACCTTATCTCTCCGCGGCCATCGAGCGAATGCCGGTCCTGGCAAATGTCGGTCTGCAACTTAATTTCAACGGCCCGGAGAGCTTCACGCCGGACAACAAGTTCCACCTTGGGCCATCACCTGAAATTCAGGGCCTTTATGTCGCCTCTGGATTCAATTCCTGCGGCATCGAGTCTTCAGGGGGCGCGGGCAAGGTCATGGCCGAATGGATGTCGACGGGATTGCCGGCGGGCGATTGCTGGGAAATGGACGTCCGGCGATCCATGCCCTTCCAGCGGAACAAGCGGTATCTGTACGATCGTACGGTGGAGGCGGTCGGCAACCTCTGGACGCTTCACTTGCCGCACAAGTCACCGAAGTCGGCGCGCAACGTCCGCGTATCCCCGCTCCACGACCGCTTGGCCGCCGCCGGCGCGAATTTTGGTGAAAGTGCTGGTTGGGAACGCGTTCAATGGTTTGGGAACCCGGGATCGCCGAGTGAAAACCATGCGACGTTCGGTCGCGACGAATGGTTCGAACACAGTGGCGCCGAACATACGGCGACACGGTCTGGCGTCACCTTGTTTGACCAGACCTCGTTCGCGCACATTCTGGTCCAAGGGTCGGACGCCCTTGCCCTGCTACAGCGCCTGTCCACCAACGACGTGGACGTGGCGGTCGGGCGGATCGTGTATACGCCGTGGCTGAACGAGCGAGGCGGTATGGAGTCCGACGTCACGATCGCGCGCATCAGTGACGAGGAATTTCTTGTCGTGACAGCGGCCGTCCAACGCACCCGTGATCTCGCCTGGCTGCGCTTGCATGCCAAGGGAGCCGGCCACGTCTCGGTTGCCGACGTCTCATCCGGATATTCGACCCTCTCCGTGATGGGTCCGCGATCGCGTGAGTTACTGGAGCGCGTCAGTCCTGCGGATTTCTCCAACGAGGCATTTCCCTTCGCAACGGCTCGTGAAATCGAGGTCGGGTATAGCCTCGCGCTCGCATTCCGGATGACGTTTGTCGGCGAGTTGGGCTGGGAACTTCACATTCCGACCGAACAAACACTAGGGGTCTACGACGCCCTGGTCGCCGCCGGTGCAGATCTCGGCCTAGGCCACGCCGGATATGTCGCCCTCAACACGTTGCGCCTGGAAGCGGGCTACCGAGACTGGGGTTCGGATGTCGGCGACGAGGACACCCCGTTGGAATCGGGACTGGGGTTTACGGTTTCCTGGGATAAGCGCGAAGATTTCATCGGACGCGCGGCCCTGGAGGCTCAGCGCGGCAAGCCCTTATGCCGACGGCTGGTCCAGCTCGCTGCGCCCGATGCCAAGTCTTTGATGTTCGGCACCGAGCCCGTTTGGCGTAATGGAACACTTGTTGGATACCTGCGCTCCGCCGGATTTGGCCACACTGTTGGCTGCGGTATCGGCATGGGACACCTCAACTCGGATACTGGGGTGACGGCGGACTGGCTGGCGGCAGGGGAATTCGAGATCGAGATCGCAGGAGAGCGCTATTCTGCCGTCGCTTCTCTGCGGCCATTCTTTGACGCCGGACGCAGCCGCGTGAAAGGCGAGTGGCGCGACGCAGAACAGTTGATCGCGCCCGAACTCATCAAGGTCTGAGCCTTGTCCCCTGGCCATCGTCAATCAGATCATTTGGACTTTCGCCAATGTCATCAGATCAGTCTCTCGTCCTTTCGCTCTCATGCTGGGATCAGCCGGGCATCGTGTCCGCCGTTGCTGGCCTGCTTTACGCAGCGGGATGCAACATTGTTGAGGCCCAGCAGTACAGCGACCCGGAAACCGGACTGTTTTTTATGCGGGTGGTCTTCGCACACCTCGGCGATGCGCCCTCCGGTAAGGAACCGGCCGGTGCGATTGCAGAACTCGCGGGGCGCCTCGCTATGACATACACCCTGCGGCCCCTGTCGCTTCCCAAACGAGTGATGCTGCTGGTCTCGAAGTTCGATCATTGTCTTGCTGACCTTCTTAATCGCTGGCGCATTGGCGAGTTTCCGATGGACGTAGTCGCAGTAGGCTCCAATCACGGCCAGGAACACCTGGCCTCCACCGATCTCAAGGGTCTGCCCTTCTTCCACCTTCCTGTCAGTGGGGATAACAAGGCGCAGCAGGAGGCGAAACTCGTCGAGCTCATCGAGCGCACGGCCCCCGATCTCATTGTTCTCGCGCGTTACATGCAGATATTGTCAGACGGTTTCACAGCCAGATTGGCTGGGCGGTGCATCAATATCCACCACTCGTTCCTGCCAGGCTTTAAGGGCGCGAAGCCCTATCATCAAGCGCATCTGCGCGGGGTAAAACTGATTGGCGCGACGGCCCACTACGTGACCTCGGACCTCGATGAAGGGCCGATTATCGAACAGGACGTAGAGCGAATATCCCACCAGGACACGCCGGCTGATCTAGTCCGTAAGGGACGCGAAATCGAACGCCGGGTCTTGGCTCGCGCAGTGCGGCTTCACCTTGAGGACCGGGTCATCCTGAACGGCAACAAAACTGTTGTTTTCTAGGCTGAAAAGCCAAAGTTAGGTTCTCAACGCCTCTGGGCACGCCCATTGAAAAACACGACGAGGTAGTAGCTGAACACACCGGGGTCAAAGGGCACGAGGTTATTCGGGTCGCGCATGAACTCGACCGCCGCAGGATGCCTACACCCCGGACTTCACCGACAATGGGGTTGCCTTCAAGTTGGGCCTTCATCTGCGCATGCCAATATAGCCCACTTCGCGCACATGGGTTCCTTTTCTTCAGGACATGAAGTTCGCCAGCGACGCGGCGACACAAAAGGTGTGACCCGAGTACGTCCAGCCGGGACCCAAGGGTGCCTATTTCTCGCTCCCCTGCTCCAGCACCGACCAGACCCGTTCTCCGATGATTGAGCCCGAGATCGGGAGATAGGCTGAACTGAGGCCCTTGGCAATTGTGACCAGGTCGGGACGCATACCGTACAAATGCCAACCGAATTTCTCGCCGGTGCAGCCAATCGGTGACGACCTCGTGGGCGACATGACACTTGTCCCAACACGGTATGCCTTTGGCGGCGGGACAACGCCGCCGGTGCCGAGCACAGGCTCTCCGATGAACGCGCCTAGGTGCTAAGGTCTTGCGCGATGATGAGGGCTTCAAGCTCCGCAGCACAGCGCTTTGAAAACATTTCTTCTGTTTCGCCATCCTGCGCCTGGCGATACCAATCCGGAGTAGTGTGAGACGGACGATTTCCAGCGGAAGATCAAAGTGGTTGTGAAAGAATGCCAGTCCCGTCAGACTTCCGGTCACCAAGCCGGAGCCGTGGTAGCCGCGCTGCCGGGAGATGATTTTCTTCTGTGCAGGGCGTCCCAGCATGTTGTTGTAGTACCAGACCAGCTTGATGTTGGTCTCGTTGGCGTCGGGTCCTGAAAGCCCGAAATACACGCGGCGCATGTTCTCGCCGAAGTATTCGACCACGTCTTTGGACGTGCGCCCCTCGGACCGGACAGGGTCAAGCCGCAGTTTTGACCATCTGCCGGGCGTGTTGGTCCTCGAACTG
>NZ_AYVL01000038.1 GCF_000502835.1 Mesorhizobium sp. LSJC280B00 | reverse complement strand
TCGGGGAATGCGATCTGCAACAGAACCATTCCGGCGCAGCGCCGATGCCGGCCGCGATGCCGCCTGGACCGCGACGGGCGGCACGCCGACCGCATCAATGACCGGAAACCCTGCCGCGTCAGGTGCCAATGCCGCGCCGGCGTGGGCGAGGCGCTTGCGTTCCGAACAGACCGCGCGCGCCCATCGCCACGCCGCCACGCAGGCCGTCCGCGATGGCGATCGGGGTGGAAGCGGCGCCAACCCCTCTCTCAACGATAAGGAAGACTAGATGCTCTTCAAGCGACCTGTTCAGCGTTACGGGAAGACGCCCCACCCCGTCACACCATACCAGAAGGCCGCCCAACTTTGGGACGAGCGCATCGGCACTGCGCGCGTGCAGGCAAGGAACTGGCGCCTGATGGCCTTTGGCTGCCTCGCTCTGGCCACCGGGCTCTCTGGTGGACTCTTGTGGCAGTCGATGCAGGGCCGCGTCGTGCCCTATGTCGTCGAGGTTGATCGTTTCGGCGAGGCGCGCGCCGTCGCTCCAGCAATCCGGGACTACGAGCCCACCGATGCCCAGATCGCCTGGCATCTCGGCCGCTTCATCCAGAATGTCCGCTCTGTTTCCACCGATGCGGTGCTGGTGCGGCAGAATTGGCTCTCGGCCTACGACTTTGCCACCGACCGCGGAGCCCTCTTTCTCAACGAGTACGCTAAGGCCAACGACCCGTTCGGCAAGATCGGCACGCGCAGCGTCTCGGTGCAGGTGACGAGCGTGGTTCGAGCGTCCGACAGCTCCTTTCAAGTCAAATGGACCGAGCAGGTCTTTGAGCGCGGCAGCCTCGCCAGCACAACGCGTTGGACCGGGATCCTCACCATTGTGATCCGGCCGCCGAACAATACCGATCAGCTGCGCAAAAACCCGCTCGGCGTCTTCATCAATGCCATCGACTGGTCGCGCGAGCTCGACAGTGCCGCGCAGACTTCCGTTCCCCCAAAGGAGCCCGCCAATGATAAATAGACTCTCGTCGCTCCGCACTGCGCTGGTCCTGTCGACGTCGGCTGCGGTCATCTCCGCCTGTGCCTCGAAGCCGGTGCCGCTACCTCAGATTTCCTATGATGCTGCCAAGTTCCAACCGGCGGCAATCGAGAAGGCGCCGGAGAAGCCCGTCAAAGTCGTGGAAGTGCCGAAACCGCTACCGCTGCCCGGCCAGTTGCAGCCCGAGCCGGGCAAGGCTGCTGAAGACAGGCGCTCGCCTGAAGAACGTGTCGCCGATGCCAACAAGGCGGCGACGCAGCAACCCACCAAATATGGCTATGTGAATGCGGTGCAGGTTTACCCCTTTGCCGAAGGCGCGCTCTACCAGCTCTATGCCGCACCGGAGCGCGTCAGCGATATCGCTCTGCAGTCAGGCGAGAAACTCCAATCCGTGTCGGCCGGCGATACAGTGCGCTGGGTAATTGGCGACACCGTCAGTGGCTCCGGCGATGACCAGCGCACCCATGTGCTGGTGAAGCCCTTCGCGCCAGGACTTGCCACCAATCTGGTGATCACCACGGACCGGCGAAGCTATCACTTGCAGCTTCAAAGCACGGATAAGACCGCCATGGCGGCAATCTCCTGGACCTACAGCGAGGACCAGATTATCGCGCTACGCCGGCGCGATGCGCAGGCCGAGGCTGCTATGCCAGTGGCGTCGAATGTGGCTCTCGAAAATATTCGCTTCCGCTATTCGATTACCGGCGACATGCCGCCCTGGAGGCCGACGCGCGCGTTCGATGATGGCAGCAAGGTCTACATCGAGTTTCCGCGCCGCATCGATCAGGGTGAGGCCCCGCCGCTCTTCATCGTCGGTGCTGACGGGGACAACCAGCTCGTCAACTACCGCATACGCGGCAACTATTACATTGTCGATCGCCTCTTCGCCGCGGCCGAACTGCGCCTCGGCGCCAAGCAGCAACAGGTGGTGCGCATCACGAGGACCGACGGCAGGCAAGCGCCGCTGCGGAAATTGCTCTTTTCGCGTTCCAGCAGGTGAGGGACGGCCCATGACGGATACTTCCCGCTCCGATGCTTCACCGAAACTCGATCCAGAACAGCTGCAGCTGCGGGCCTCGCCTCGCCGCGCTGTGCGCTTCAAGCGCGGCATTATTGTCGCCATTGCTGCTGTTGGTTCCGGGACCGTTCTAGGCGTCACCATGATGGCGCTGCAGGGACCGGCGCTGCGCATCAAAGAGCAGGCTGAAGAGCTTTACAACACTGAGCGGAAGCCAACCGCGGAGGCAATTGAAAGGCTGCCTAAGGACTATTCCGGGATCAAGCCCAAGCCTCCGGTGCTTGGACCACCGCTGCCCGGCGACCTCGGCCGCCCCATCCTTGAGCACCAACGCCAGCTGGGCATCGCGCCGGGCCAGGAGGTTTCGGCGGAGGAGCAGCGCCTTGCACAGCAGGCGATCGAGGCGCGCGAATCGCAAGTCTTCTTCCGGATCGAAAATCGACCCCGGCAAGCGGATGCCGCCGGCAACGGGCAGGGCGGGCGTCCACCCTTTGATGGAACGGCTCCACAATCCAATGCCGCACGCGATTCAGCTTCCGTTGCACCGGCCGAGGGCGACCAAAACAATCAACAGCGCAAGCTCGATTTTGTCAGCCAGCGGAACACAAGTGGAATCTACAATCTGCATGCACTGCAGACGCCGGCTTCGCCGTATCAGCTGATGGCCGGCAGCGTCATCGCAGCGAGCCTGATCACTGGCATCAATTCCGACTTGCCCGGCCTCGTCGTCGCACAGGTCACCGAGAATGTGCACGACACAGTCACCGGCAGCACCTTGCTCATTCCGCAAGGCTCTCGCCTGATTGGCACCTATGACAGCGTTGTTGCCTTTGGACAAAGGCGCGCGCTGCTGGTCTGGCAACGGATACTGCTGCCCGACGGCTCTTCGATCGAAATCGACAATCTGCCGGCGACGGACACCGCCGGCTATGCCGGGCTTGAGGACAAGGTGGATTTCCACACCTGGCAGCTGATGAAAGGCGTTGCGCTGGCCACGTTGCTGGGGGTCGGCACGGAGCTGAGCCTCGGGCAAGACGAAAGCGACCTGGTCAAAGCAATCCGCGAATCCGCTCAGCAGAACGTTAGTCAAGCTGGCCAGCGCATCACCGAGAAGAACCTCAATATTCAGCCCACGATCACCGTCCGCCCTGGTTGGCCACTGCGCGTCATCGTGCACAAGGATCTTGTGCTACGGCCGTACCCGAATTGACTGGAGTCATCATGACCAATCTGAAACTCGGCAAACTTCCGGATCGGACACCTTCGAAGATCACCATAAGCGTAAGTGCAGACCTGAACCAAGCACTGAAGGACTATGCGGCCCTTTATCGTCAGACCTATGGCGAGTCCGAATCGGTAGCGGAACTGATCCCGTTCATGCTGGCGGAGTTCCTGGAGAGCGATCGAGCGTTTGCCAAGGCCAGAAAGGAAGGGCTCCCTGTCGTCGACAAGTCAGAGAAATCGCGGCGGCAGGCAATTTCAGGGTCCGAATAAGTGACAGCGACCAGTGAGTCCGAGGGGGCACCTTTCTAGGCGGGCGAATGCATTGAAGCAACTTGCCGGCGGCAAGCCGAAAAATAGGGCACAATAGACGAGCTGATCTGCCCCGAACCAATGCCGGCTCTGCGCCGCAAAACAGCCATTCGAGATCGTTCGTACTGACGCCGGAAGCGGACATGTCCATGACCGAATGAGCATACGCAGGTGTGCCGCGACTCTATTGGCGCGCGCTCGTTTGACTGGAGTTGAGCCGGACGTCGGGAAGCGGTTCGTATTACCTTCTGAATCGCGTTGTAGTGTCTGCACCTCGCATTCTCTATCGCAAATAGCCTGCGGGCGGATACTTCCAGCCATCTTGCTTACCCTCGCCAAGCAGACGCCGCCCCTTCATGCCTTCGATGTTATCGATCTCGAAGAACGATATCGTGGCTTGGGGCTGACCGTGGGTGTGGAACACCTGTCGCTCATAGGCTCCCCCCTTGGGGACATGGGCGTTGCTTCCTCCATAGGCTCCGTTGTTTGCGATCAGGACGAGCTGGTACATATGATAGTGCAGCGCCTGCGCCATCTGATCGAAGGTGCCCACATCGAGATTCAGCGCCGGGATCGCGAAAACGTCTGACCGATCGCGAAGATCACTTGCTAACCTCAGATCGGTTGCATCGTAGCAGATGGACGCTGTGAGCCACAGCGGATCACTGGCCGGATTATTTGACCATTCGTACCCGACCAGCCATTGGCACGGCCGGAATCCAGTTACCAATTCAACTGGCGAATTGAACGGCAGCTCCATCGGAGAAAGGTGCTGCTTCCCTTGCCGCCTGATGATGGTCTGCAGGCCCTGACCCTCCACCATTCTCGGTATGATCCACAGAGCGGAATTGATCAGCGGCTGGCCAGGAACGACGCGTTCGTAGACCATTCCGGCCAAAATAGCGGTCTTGAACGCTCGAGCGAACGGAATGAGGTGAGTGGCCACATCATCCGGATGTACCGACAGCTCTGGTAGGATCAGCCAGTCCAGGCGCTTGTTCGCTGGTTTGTGGGTTTCGCGCAGGTCCAGCATTTTTTCCACTGCGGCCAGTGCCGTCGACAGATGCCTCCGGTGTTTCCGCCGAACAGCGCGCGAGCGCATTTCGAGATCGGCCGTTGAGAAATCATTCTTCTCGGGCATGATCGATTGGACGACGCATGCCCGGAGCGGCCGACCCTTAAGTGCCGTACCCGGGATCGGCGCATTCACCTTGAGCATAAGCGTGCCCGTTGCCGAGCCGACTGCGGCGTAGGCGTTGGTCAGCGCGGTGCGGATCCGAGATGCTGTCTCACCAAGAGAAAGCTGATCCGCCTCGGACTTGCTGGTGCGGCAGCCCGGCCAGATCAGAAGGTCGAACAGAAGATCCTGTGTGAATTGAGATATTGGAAGCCAGTCGTCGCCGAACGCCTCGTGTCCATTGTAGAACCCGTACTGCCTCTGGAACCAATGCCCCCTTGTGGGTCGATAGACGGGCTCTGCTTCCCTCCACGACGAAGGCCGAACTGGAAGGCTGAAATCTATCCTAGCCGTCAAAATGAAGCGCATCAGATAACCGAGCTGAAACCTCCAGCGTTGGGAGTCCGGGGCCCATGAGGGAGCCGTGTAGATCGACCTGTAGGCTTGGGTGATCTGAGCGGATCTGAAGACTACCTGATCCACACGGACATATTTCCCGACATCACTCACCGCGATCTGCGTTGTGGAGGGCGTTACGACATCCGGCACGTTTCCCTGCGCGATATGCTCGATGAACTTCTCGGCGAAGCTCAGAACGCCTATCTCGTTTCGCAGCGGATTCAGCGGTCCCTTGTCCTGAACGTACGACTGCAAGGAATGCATGTCGGGCGAACTCGACCACTCGATGGCCCCCAAATCCTCGGCGATTCCCGCTGGCATGGTGAATTGCCGGTCGACGGTGCGGAACAGGTCCCGAGCGAATTCGATGTCCCGGGCAGCAATCTCAGCAAACCTATCCGGAGTCAGCGTCCTTCCGACCAGTTCCACAGCCTGTCCTTTGCCCAAGAAAGACCGACGGATGACGACTGCGAGTATCGCATATTCCCGTTCCGACGATGGTTCTCGTCTTCCCGTCAAGAAGGAGAGGAGCCTCCAATATTGTCGATTGGTCTTCAGAAGTTTGGGCGGACGTATCGACTGAGGGTTATGTACGGCAATGTAGAGGAGAGCCTGCTGGGTGAGGTACCATGGTACCTGCGTCGCTTCGCCGTTGGCCACCCGGATTGCGGACTTCAGGAGAAATGACCGGTATCCAGCGACATCAACCGAAGCCGGAAGGCATTCGAGATCATCGACGAAGCCGGTCTCCGTGGCTCCAGCACGAAAGATCTCCGCGAGGCAGTAGTAGGCGATCCGACGGCTGCCGGCCGTCTTGATACGCCCGTCCAGATAGGGATCGATGAGCTTTAGCACCTCGGCCAACATCTCGGGAGAGGGCCAAAGGTCCAGGGCGACACGAAGCAGTCGCACATTGGATGGATCGGAAATCCACCGCTCAACGAGGATCAGTGCGAAAGCGTGCGCTTCATCGTCCAGTTCCGCCTGCGAAAGCCGGGTACGCCGGAACGTCTCTTCGCCGAACTCGGGGAGATCCATGAAGGGGCGATCGTCGAGGAGCGGTCTGAGAGAACGGAAGGTCTTTCTAAAGCGACCCGCGGCGAACCTGCCGATCGTCTCGTCCTTGACGTCAGGCACTGCCCTCAGGCTAGCAGGGCCCGACGCCCGCTCGGTGTCATTGAGATTCAGTTGGGACCTGACCAGCGCTTCGATCGCCTGTATTACTTCTTCACCGCCGCTTGCGTCGAACCCGCCGGAGATTGCAGTCTGAATGCGCTCCATCTTTCGGGACTGGCGAACGAGAGGCGTCTGCTCGCCGCCCACCGAGGCCGTGGAGGTCTTTTCGGGAGCGAGTTCCAGGGCTGGACTGGTGTTCGTGAGCGTTTCCTGCAGCCAGGCAAAAACGCGTGTCTGAGCCTCTGCTTGCGAAACTCCAGGCGCCACGGTGATGGTTAGCCTAATGTCGTCGACGTACCGACATGCGTCCTGGAGCCAGACTCCGTTGGCTATCTCCCGCCCAAGCTGGCCCAGCACGGTCTGGTCGAAAGCCAGAAGCACTATGTTCGAGAAGAATCCGGCTGCCACTAGCCCCTGAGGAAGGGAGACGCCGTCGAACTCTGGTATCGAGGCACCCTGCTTGTAGCTTTCGAACCGGCGCTGATCGGCGCCGCCCCAAGACCAATTGAGCACTTGGCTGGCAAGATCGAAGAACCCCCCGTCGTCGTCGGGAGCCTGCAGCGTCCGAATCTTGGAGTTTAGAAGTTCGGGCGTCACCCGATCATAGAACTGCATCAGGTCGGTCTGGACGATCAGGATACGATCCTCGTCAACGAGGGTTGCCGCAACCAATTCTGGCCGGTGGAGAAAGGACCGGTAATCCTGAAAATAAGCGCGATAGAGCTTGGAGGAGCCCCAACGATGGACCAGGCGGTCACCTGCCTCCGCGCGATCGCAGAATAGCCGATTGCCGTAGGACATCACTGACCGTCGGACTGCGGGGGATCCGACGTTCCCACGAGGGTCTCCTTGCGCGGTTTCAGCCCGTTCGCTCAGGCAAAGGAGAAGCGCCGTCGCGGCAACCTGGTCGGCTAGCGAGACGTGGGCGAGCGGCCGCGTCTTCGTTGGTCCGGATCGAGTGGGTTTCCAGAGCCCCTGGGCGTCGAGCTGCCAGCGCTGGCTCTTAGGAGCGGGAACGAGTTTCAGCTCGTCGGTTTCGTAATGTCCCGATCGGAGACGCCTCGATAGTCGGGATATGAAATTCGGAAGGTCCGCGGCGGCCCGGTCGAGCTCTAGGGTGTCGGAGAACCAGTTGTGATAGCGGATGTAGCCAGCCGCCTTTTTCCAAGCCTGAACGAGGACATATTCCTGAGATATCTGATCGAGTGTCGGAAAAAGCCGCTGCACTTTCTCACCTGTTTCACGCGCCGCGCGTCTTGGCACGAAGCCCCAATGGTCGGGCCAGTATTTACTTCAGCACCTGTCAGCGCTCTTGGAATTGATATCCCATGGGCCAAAGACAGACCTAGATGTAGTACTTGAATGGTAGCGGCGGTGTGTTGTCGGTTGGCCCGGCTGTCAAAATTTCACCGACTAAGTCCGCAAACCGCAGTGTCACCGGGAGTCCATCCGAGAATCCGGCATTGTTGAAGTTTAGCTTGGTTAGCGCCAGAAGAGTCGGCGAGAACGCGTTCAATATCAGCCTCGCCGCGAACGATGTCCACGGTGAGCGGGTTGGGCACCTCCCGGCCGGGATAGGTGTTGAGACGAGGTGTGAATCCGGCGCTCCAAAGATAGGCCTTTCGGGTCCCTGCAATCATGGCCGTCCCCCGCAATACGGGACGGTCACCAAAGCGAAACAGTTTGATCTCGGTCTGCCTCTTGATGCGCACGCCGACGAGTTTGGTGCCTTCCGGCACCGTGCTTGCAAAGCCGGACCACTCATCGTCGCCGAAGGCTGCCTGGCCGTGGATGAAAAGCTCTGCGGGCGGATTACCGTGCATCTCTTTGTAAGCCTTGACGACCATATCCATGAGTTCGGCTGCTTTCGCCTTCGAGAGCTGGTACTGGTCGTTGGCCTGTGAATACCAAGGGCCCACCGCGCCTTTGAAAACGACGCCATCCCCACTGGCAAGGAACATCTGAGCGCCGCAACAGGCATTGTCGCGCCCTTTGGCATTTTCGATCAGCTTGTAGACCAGTCCGACATAACAGACATCTTCGCGCACATCGGCGATACGCCACGGCCGCCCGCCGGACTTGTAGAAGCTCGTCGTGGTGAGATTCCATGCGACCGAAGCGGGATCCTGCAACGATCGCCGGCTGTCTTCTTCAGCGAGGAGCGGCGCGAGCGTCGTCTCGCGAACCACTTGGATCACCTGTTTTGTATCGAGGAGCCGCGCCTTCAACTGGTTGTGAAAATTGAGCTCGTACTCATAGATTGCAGCGGCCTCGACCTCTTCGGGAAAGAGGGAACCTTCACGAAGGATCCTTTGCGCTACACGCTTACCTAGCCCTCCCTTTGCGGGCTCGCGAATATCGCGTGGTACACTCGATTGCGGCCGCCCGTAACGGAAGACTTCCTCGGGAACGATCGCGTACCATAGCTGCGGCCGTGCTTCTTCTTCCCGCATGTAGCGGCGCAGGGCTTCTTCATACAGGTCAACCGCCTTATAGATCGCCTCATGGCGGTCAGCGCCGCGTATCCGGCGGCTGAGTTCTGCGCCGTCGATCTGGCAAAAGGCGAAGGGCTTGGCGGGCCAAGGAATGCCGAAGACGGCCTGAAAACCTGGCCACATCATCTTGTTCTCGGGTTTCCCTTTTTCCGCTTCGGCAATCGTCGCCTGGATCGACTGGACCCAGCTTTCATAGATCGCCGTCGCCCGAGTGGTGCCGATGATGCCGATATCCATGCGTGCCGGATTCTGGTTGGAGGCCGGCGGGCCGAACAGGAACAGGCCATCTTTCGGATGTTCCGCTTTCTGGCCAAAACCGAATGCCAGCTGCGGCTCGTCAATATGGACCAGACGCCACCCTTTCATTCCGCCGCCTCCGATGCATCCTCGTCGGCCTCCTCAAGTAAGAAGTCGTCATCACCGTACTCGTCAATTTCCGACTCGGCGGGGTCTTCTGCATCCTCCGGTTCCAACAGCGCCAGATCGTCCGACATCCGGCGCGCGGCCGGCAGCTCAAGCAGGGACCCGTTCAGGACCAACCCCTGAGCGCCAAGGCTGATGGGGATGTTCTGACCGTCAGCGACAAGGAACGCGCAGAAAGCCTGCTGCAATTGCCGCCAGTGCTTGTTCCACCAGTTCATGCAGAACCGCCGACGGATCGCCGACGTCTTCTTTGCATCGGCGATGGCAGCGAGGCCTTCTTCGGAAAAGCAGATATAGGGCTTGAAGCGCACGAATGGCGTTTCGCCCAGTGTGAGGTTGACCTTCATGGCTAGATGCCAGAACACCTTATGTCGCTCGCTCCGGCCGACGACATTTTTCCTCGCGGCTTTACCCGACGCGGCCAGATACGCGACCTTGTCGTTCGTGACCAAACCTTTGGGGAAATAATATGCGGCGCCGGACGACGTTTCGTAACGTTTGAGCCCGCGGCTAACGAGATGGCTTTCAACATGCTCGCGCAGAAGATGGGTGGCGATATTTCGCGCGTCCGCAGCGCGCGGTGAAGTGACAGCCGCCGTCTTGCCTGACAGAAAATCTGCCAGCGGCACCTGTGCCCGGAACAAGAGCGTGTTGGACGGCAGCATGCTGGATTGCAGGCTGGCCAGGTCGAGAAAAGATATGATTAGCCTGTGGAAAGGCCGATGCGGCAGCCCCGCACCCTGCAACGCCTTCCTGATCACATCTTCGGAACCCGCATACTCGTAGAAATTCACGGAACTCGGCAGCGCCGCGATGGGCAACCAGTTAGTCAGGACCCGTTCTTCGGCCTCTTCGACGAAAACGGCTTTGCTGGTAAAACCGTCTCGCCAGGCCTCGAATTCGGCGGTGCGATCGTTCTGATTCCGCGGAACGTTGGCCGCCTCAAGAGTATCCAGCAGCTCGATAAATCGGGCGCCCCAATCGCGCGAAAAGTCGATTGCGTTGAGCTGGTGGACCTGGATCGGAAATTCGCCGAACGGGACATCATCTACCCGCACCGGAATGATGAAATCTGGATCGCGCAAGGATTTCTTGAGAGCATCCGCGACCGAGAGCTCGTTGCGGACTCCCGATCGCGCTGGGTCTACGCTCTGGCGGGAAACGACGAAGATGACTTTGATTGCCCGCTGGCGCAGTGCCTCTTCGATCGTGACCCAGAAAGGGGTCCCTCCCTTCAATTCGAACAGGTCTGCCCAGACGCGATATCCATGCCCGCTCAGCCGCGCGCCGAGCCACCTGACGAACATATTGTCGTCAGGAGTCGCATGGCTGATAAAAACCGTATCCCGTATCATCCCGCTCCCACGTTCCTCAATTATTATCTAAGATTCTTGCTACGAGTTTGTCGAAGAAAAACGCTCAGTAGCAGTTATCCACATCCTTGTTTTTGTTTTGTTCCTAGGCTCTCATTCGGAGATGACTGCAATCGATACGAGTCCCGCGCTGGCGTAGGTATGCCTGCTTTCACGGAAGCTCCCAAAAGGCGACAATGAAGTTGGGAGGCGAACGTCAAACTATCGCATATCGAAGCCAGCACCGGACAGTCCGCTCACGGGCCCCATTTTGACATTCAGTCAGACGGTCCCGCAATGCGCCGACGACAATTCTTTCTCTGAGATGCCTCAGTTGGCTCCACTTTGCATTCTGCTGGAGCTTCGTCGAAGAACATTCCTGCCGCTAACCCAAAGGTTATCGTGGAATTTTGCTAGCCACTTTCTTTGACAAGCGGCTTGGTTTCAATCGCTCCTTGAGGATAGGTTCTTCGCTTCAACTTTAGTTGGCGACGCTCTTGATGCCAGATGCGACCGCTGCGTTATCAGCGGATTGGGTTATGCTGTTGAAAAGGACACACGCACTTTCTTTTTTGCGGAAATTGAACCCTAAGCAGGATTTGTCGTTTGCACATTGCAGTATGCAGTCTGGATATCGGAGCGGAGAGGTCCAATAGGCGTTGCCAGAAATTTCCGTTTTTGTGGCGAACACCAAATTCGAGTAGCGCAAATTGCTCTCGACCACTTTTTTTGCGGCCATGATCGACTCTTCGCTTTTGACCAGTAGCGATGCGTCCCCTTTCATGAAACAAGCTCGAAATTTTGTGTTATAAGTAACCGCTAGACACCTGAAGTCGGTGTCGCAGGCGGTTTGACACTGCTCAGAACTCACGTTCCTAATTGGCATATCCGGCAGGTCGTTTCCGATCGCGTCCCACCCGGACACGACAACAAATCCACTATCTGGATCGACCTCTGTCGCAGGAGTTTCTGCGGGGACAGTTGCGGCCTGCTCTCGTGACGAGTCAGGAATGATGTCTGAAGACGCAAATGTGCGACCATCCAGCCACGCGCATCTTGTTGCAAGATCGACGGCGGATGAATCATTAAGGCCGACCAACTGAAGCGTCTGAGCAGCAGCGCCAGGCCCGGCTGGTGGCGCTGTCGGTGCAGAACGAGCTGCCAATGATACATTTACGTCTACGCCGTTCACACTCCGCCGAGAGTAACACCACGCTCGGTCCCAGGTTTGGTCGTTCTCATCCTTGAAGTGGTGACCTGTGATTAACTCCCAAGTGGTGCCTTGGAACTCGACGTTCTTGGTGGCGAACTTGTTGAAGTCGACGGTCACCACGTCAGGCTTGGTAGGGACGTCAGCCTGGGGCGCCTGCTCCTGAGTTGGCTTTGGAGTTGGAACAGGAATAGGCGGCTCATCTTTTGGGGAGGTGAGATCGCTTGGCTGCTCTATGGTCGGCAAAGCCGCCGGCTCCGGCAAGGTTTTGTCCCATAGACCAAGATTGATGCCTAGCCCAATCCCGACCGCCGCCACTGCAATGGCTCCGCCAGTCGCCATTCGGCGAAAGGCGGTCGCTCGGGCTGTCTTCTCTTGGGCCGCGGCTTGAGCCTGCAAGGTTGGAATCGCTGACCTTTTGACGGCGAGATCGACGGCTTGCTCAAGCAGGGTGGTATTATGCCGGACGAGCACTTTTGCGACCCTTCATTGATACCGTCACGAGGTCTGAGACCTCAGGCGGCAAATCCTGGTCGAGGGCCTTGCGAAGGACTTCGGGATCATCGGTGAAGAGCGGAACATAGAGGATCTCTTTGACCACCTTTTCCACAGGCACCTCAACCCGCTTCTCAACCTCTTTCTCGACCATAACTTCGACTGGTACCTTAATCGTTCGAATTCGGCGCCACCGCCAACTCAGAAGCATTCTGCGGAGCAGCCTGGAAATCTTGCTGTCTGAATTGTCCTCTTCTCGGGCGGCAATGCGCTGGAGCGCTAGAGCGACCATTGCCGAAATTGGTCCCGCGAGCGCGGCGATGAGCGCGAGCGAGCCGAACCAAATCACAGAGATTATTCCGGCCTGTGCCTCAGTCACCAGTTCAGGTTTGCTGCCGTACCACCGTGAGGCAATACGGCGGACCTGATCTGTCCGCGCCATTGGGATCCGCTCCTTGGCCAAGGCGCTGAGGGCTTTGGCAATCTGGTCCTGTCTGACCTGGTTTTGCGCCGAGGTGTTTGCCTTGTTGGCTTCTGCCGCCTGGGCATCTGCGAGCCGTTTGCCCGCTTCATCCAATCGACGCTGCCAAGCCGCGGCATCACTATCGCGCGTTTGCTCCAGAGACGAACGCCTATCGACAAGCTTCTGCCTCTGGTCAGTAGTCATAGGAGGGCTATTTGCCCGCAAACGATCGAAATTTTCGCGCAGCGCAGCAATCTCTTGATCGAGCGGCTCAATCCGAGTGTCGAACTTGGTGATAATTTTCGTGCGGGGGTTGGCAAGTTTAGCCACTTCCGATTCTAGCCTGCGTGCCGAGTCGCTGTCGCCTGAATCGCGCGCCATCTTGATACGTTCAACAAAGCTGTCGCGTTGGCGCTCAAACTGATCGACAGCGTCTTTAACTTCGCGATCACGCTGTTGAATCAGCGCCGATCGAACAGCATTTTTCTCATCCACTTGATCGCGAACACGCGAGGCCTCTGGAGTAAGGGCTGTCGTTCCCTCCAATTCCGCATTGGCCTCGGCAATTTGCGACTGAGAGGTCGCACGCGATTTTTCTGCAAGAGAGGTTAGCTGCTCAATTTCGGAACGGGCTTGATCGACCTGATCGGCTCTTCGACCAAGTTCGTCAGCAGAGGCGAGCTTTGTCGCTTCCTGCTCAAGGGCATCAATCTCGTTTACGAGCTCCTCATAACGCAGCTGACGCAATGCGCCTGCCCTCTCCATCCCCATAAAGACAGTTTCGAAAGTGATGCCTGCAAGAACCAGGAGGAAGACCAAGATTATGGGCTTCCAGAGCCAAGACGCGCTGAAAAGCAGTGTAGCTATCGGTATCTTGGTGAGCTCCGCGATTGCCACCATGAGAAAGGGTGCACTGGCGAGCGTCAAATCCATTGCAGTGACAGACTCGCTTGCAGAAAACGCTTGTACGCCTAATGCTACACCTGTCGTAAGACCAATCGCTGCGGCCGCAATCTCTAGGGCCCAGGCACCACGGTAGGTCCACTGGCCATAGCTTGCCAGCTTTTGACTCATCACAGTCTGCATTTTACTCGCCCCCCCGACAGGGCAACATCACGCCTTGATCGCCTGCCAGCATACATTTAACGGTTTTGAAAGTCTTAGTTAAGGCGTCTCTTCTCTCTATTGTCGCAATAACTTTTTCTGCCCTTCAGATATAGAATACCTCGTCAAAAAATGGGGTTAGCAGACCGCGTCGCCCATGCATGGTTTTCGTTGGATCGGTGTAAGCGGAAAGCCGAACAGGCCGTAGCGCGCTTACTCCGTTACATTTCAGCTAGCAGAGTGTTTCGCATGGGATCCCATCCTTGTCGCGATCGAGTTTTCCGCCCCATGAGCAGTTTTGCAGGTACCAGTTGGCTTCGTCGCAGGAACCGATCTGCTTGCACGTTCTCCGCGGCTCGCAAGAATAGCCGCTCTGCGCGACCAGCTTACGGCTGATGATGCCCAGCGGGCGACTCGACGGCGCCGCGCCGTCGGCGTGCGCAGCGCGCCATTCCCAGGGTGCCTGAAACGTCCCGGCCCACAGGCCGATCTTTGAGGCTTGGGCTTGCGCCTGCTGCCCCCCATAGGCGCCCTGGCTGTAGTGAGGCCAATCCAGCGCCTGGCCGTGCTTGACCATCCAGGCGGCCACGCCCGCGCCGTCGGCGCGCCGACAATCGCCGACAAAGCGGTGGTAGCGGTCCCACGTCACGAATGTGCATTCGAGCGGCCTCGACGCGGCCAGGAAAGTGTCCAGCGCTTCGGCCGATCGCCGGCCGCAAGGATACTCGGCGCCATTCGCATCGCGGCACAGCTGCCGGCTCTCTGGCGCGTCGATGCCGTTGAAGCGGACGCGCTGGCCGTGGATTTCGATCGTATCGCCGTCAATGACGGAAGCGACACCGGTAAGCGAGGCGGGCGCCGCCCTTTGTGGGCTGGCCTTTGATGCATCGTCGCTACGTTGCGCGCCCGACGGCGCCAGGAAGGCGGCCACCGCCGCCGCTGCCGTAAGACCGAGCATTGCCGGCACGCTCGCAAGTTGGCGCCGCCACAGCTTGGCACCGGTGGGTCTCTGCCACCGATTGGATCGATATTTGCGGTATGGCCTGCTCATCCGCTACGCCGACCAGCCCGGCCATGCGCTGTCGACCATGGGCAGGCCGGCGCAATAGTAATCGTCAAGGAACCGCCCGGTGGACCGGTCGCGGCAGCGCCAGATAACGCTGTAGTTCTGGCCATAGAATTGGTCCCACGCGACGCCATAGGTTTGTGGTGGCGGTGGCCGGTAATATGTTCCGCCTCCATAGCCGTTGTTGGCAGCGACACCCACAGCTGCGCCGCCGACAGCCGCGATCGCTATGCCTGTCGCGACAGCATTGTCGGTTTGCACAAGCCTGGTGCACCTCTCTGCTGTTGCGCCCCTGCGCACTAGAAGGGCCGCTACCCTGCTACGATACTGTTCGTCCGTGCTGCTGGCGAGAACGTGACATAGCGCAACGGTATTCATTGCCGTGAGATCGCTGTCCGACACGACAGCGCTCGTAGAGCAGCCGCTGACGCACAGGGCTGCACTTGCGATGAGTGCTCCAATTTTCATGTGAATCCCCCAAACAAATATTGGGGCGAGTCCGACCTAGAAGTCCAGAGTTTTGTTTTTCACTTTGCTACGATTCACAGCATGCTGCGGCTAGCTGGCATCCACTGCAACCAACCCTTCCGCCGGTCGTTGACTGATGCTGGGTTGATCTCAGCCACTCCAGAACTTGCCCGCTGGCTCAAAACCGGCGGGCTTTTTTTCCGCGACGCCGGAAGGCTCTATCTCGCCGTATGTTGGGGTACATCGCCACGCCGTCATCGGGCCGTGCCGTTGACCGAGGTGGTCCCTCCGCCATGGTCGGCCGGCGCAGCCTTGACCGTCCGCGCGGGCCATCCCAATCAAGCCCGCTGGCTTCGGTCGGCGGCTTTTTATTTGATGCCCGGCGCCGTCGGCTTGGATCTAGATCCTCGCCAGTGCCGGATTGAAGGTAAGCTGCGGCGGTATGATCGCACTTCGCGCGGGACGGACCATTGGTGTGCAGCAAGAGCGCCGAGTTCATTCGGCCAAGATTCTGCACTAGGCCGAGGTAGGTGAAGGCAGATAGCTATCCGGTAATCGCTGAGATATTGGAGATAATGTTCCCCCATGGAGGTGTGTACCAGTATTACAAGTTTCCAAACTTCATGTACGAACGCCGTGGACGAGCTGCTGTGTGCGCTTGCCGTAAATCGCTTCCGCGAGTTCACAGTCGGAGGTTGGCTAGGACCCTAACGCGAGAGCTTCAACGGCCCCCTTCGCGATGAACTCCTCAACGAGCCGCGGTTCACGTCCCTGGCCCAGGCCCGCGCGAGGCTCAATGTATGGCGCGCCGATTACAACGGCGCGCGTCCGCACTCGCACATCGGATGGCAGACACCCAACGAATGTGCATCGACCTTCAACCCGCGACGGTCGCTCGCGCTGCGCAACGTGAAACGCTCCGCGCCAGCACCCGTCGCGTCCACCGGCCATCAGGGCAAATCCACCCCCGGAAACGAACTCACGACTGGATAGAATTGGGGGAAACGTCAGGGCGGCCATAACTTTGCAGTCTTCAGACGCGAGGCGGCCTACAACAGCGCTGCCCACCATGCTTGTGGCCCGCGACCCACACGGCTTTTCCCTTCAGATCGTACATTATGCTTCCTTCATGATTACCGATGTCTGCATGACCTTGAGGTCTTCCCGCACCATTTCCGCGGCGAGCTCGCGCACGGATGTCTCATGCACCCAGCCGAGCTTCTCCTTCGCCTTGGTGGCATCGCCCAGGAGAAGATCGACTTCCGTGGGGCGGAAGTAGCGTGGGTCTACCTGGACTAGGCATCTGCCGGTCTCGACATCATAGCCCTTTTCGTCGACTCCCTCACCACGCCATTCGAGCGCGACGCCGACATCTTCGAAAACCCATTCGACGAATTGGCGGACAGGGGTCGTCTTGCCCGTCGCCAGCACGTAATCATCCGGTTGATCCTGCTGCATCATCATCCACATACCACGCACGTACTCACGCGCATGGCCCCAATCGCGTTGAGCATCCAGATTGCCGAGATAAAGCTTGTCCTGCTTGCCGAGGTAGATAGCAGCGGCGGCGCGGGTGATCTTGCGCGTCACAAAAGTTTCGCCGCGCAGTGGGCTTTCATGATTGAAGAGAATGCCGTTGGAAGCATGGATACCATAGGCCTCGCGATAGTTGACCACGATCCAGTAGGCGTAGAGCTTGGCGGCGGCGTAAGGGCTGCGCGGATAAAAGGGCGTTGTTTCGTTCTGCGGTACGGATTGCACGAGGCCGTAGAGCTCTGAAGTCGAGGCCTGATAGAAGCGGGTCTTGTCCTTCAGACCGAGGAGGCGGATCGCCTCAAGAAGTCGCAATGTTCCGATACCGTCGGCGTTTGCTGTGTATTCCGGCGTTTCGAACGACACCTGGACATGGCTCTGAGCGGCCAAGTGGTAAATCTCGTCTGGCTGGGATTCCTGAACTACTCGGATGAGATTAGTCGCATCAGTGAGGTCACCGTAATGCAAAATTAGGCGCGGATCGGGATCGTGCGGGTCTTGGTAGATGTCTTCGATGCGACCCGTGTTGAAGGAAGAGGAACGTCGCTTAATCCCATGAACGACGTAGCCTTTTTCCAGCAGAAGACGGGTAAGATAGGCACCATCCTGTCCCGTTATGCCCGTAACCAGAGCAACTTTCCTGTTCTCGCCCATTTTCTTCCTGCTCTATTATAGTTGAAGTTTCGACTCCGGCTCGCCACACCGCCAGCAAACTGCGGCCCGCCCATACCCTATGGTAGGATTTCGACAGATGCGGCGCGGAGCTCGTCATTGACAGTGTCAGCCAGCGAGCACACCTGCTCCTGCTTGGAGGCATAGCAAAACAGAGTCTCGCCGCTAACCTGCCTAAGTCGCACATGCGGCCTGAGTGCCGAACTCAGCTCACGGGGTGAGCGACATAGATTTCAATCACGTCGCACCCGATTTGCTCATCAATCAGCGAGTGAGGACGCACGTCCGTTCTCAAGCACGCAGGTCGGTTGCATAGCCGCTCCGCTTCTTCCACGAAGTGGGTGGCCAGTAGAATCGTCTTGCCCTGCGCCAACAGGGCACGTAGCCATTCCCAGATAAAATGGCGGGCATGTGGGTCCAAGCCGACAACTCCACCTTACCGCTCTCTTGCGCTAACCAAGTAATCTTAATCATTGCCTGCTTCAGCGTCTTCTAATGGAAATTGTTTTGATCAGTGAAATCGATTGTTTGGATGAGGTGCATCCATAAAATGGATTGTTTGACAGGGCAGCGCGGCACATTGGCGGCACAAAGTCGTGGGCGCGAGGTTTCGCTCCGCGCGAAGACAAAGTTCGTGGCAGTCGGGGGCTTTGGGCGAACCGCACATTTGAGACGGCGGCGAAAAGCCGGGTAGGGCATTACGTATTGACCTCCAAGGAATTTCGGGCGCGCTAGCCCGAAAACGGTAGCTGGGCTTCAACGATGGGGGGACGAGGCGACCATCAAACTGTGTTTCATACTGTAGGCGATCGCAGTGCGGCGAATTTGAACGGCCGCCTTTGCCAGCCCTCGCCATCGCATCCGGCTACAGGTGCCGAAGATCTTCTCGATCCGAGTACAAATTCTGTGGATCGGTTGGTTCCAGGCGTCGAGCTTTCGGCCTCGTCGCGCCCCCACAGCGGTTGCGACGATGCGCGGCCTTCCACCCTTGGCGCGCACCGCGTCGCCGAGATGATTGCCTCGGTAGGCGCTGTCGGCAAACACTTCGCCGGGATTGTCGGGCAGAGCATCAGGAACGGCGTTGCCGTCCTCGGTGTGGGCGCCGTGACGGCGATCTCCTCGACAAGGGCCGTATCGGCGTAGGCACCGAAATGGGCTTTGAAGCAATGAAACGCTGGTCGGCGCTTGTACTTGACCCAATGGTCCTCTTCATCATCTTCGCTGGCCGAGGCGATGATCGCCGCATCGACAGGCGTGCCGATCTTCACCTGGATCGCTGAACTGGCGGGTGATCTCGGCGAACAACAGGGTCATGAACCTCAAGGGCCTGTCGAAAACGGACGAGAGCGGGTTCGCACAGGTGTCGGCTCCGACACCGAGAACCCGCAGAACCGTCGGAACGATCCTCCACATGGCTGCAGACGCCAAAATTCCTCTCTCGGCCGTCGTCGCACAGCATCGCGTGCCAGTCGCTCAGTCCGGCCGGATCGAAAGCTATCCGGTCGACACGAGTTGCGCCATGTTGGCGCACTTGAAAGCGTCAGAGGGCGCCGTGTCGCATCTTTCGATGGGACCGGACGCCATGATGGCCATAAATGACGTGGATGGCCTGCGCCTGACATTCGACGGCTGGCGGGTCCTGCACATCCGTCCTTCAGGAAACGCCCGCAAATGACATGTTACGTTGAGGCAGTTAAGAATTGGACTTGAAAAAGGGACTTTGTGGACTGCCTCGAACGGCTGTTTCGCTTAGCAAAGCGCGGCCTCGCGTCAGCAGAGGCCCATCGTCAAGGAATGCCTTCGTATCCAACACATGGATGGGCCACATCCACGCAATCAATTTTACAGATGTCGCCCGGCGCATTAGAGAACGCTGAATTTAACCGGAAGCGGGAGTACCCGGCGTCAAGATTTGCGAGCGTCACAGAGATAAGGATAGGCAGTGCAGAGGGAGCTCTTCTGCCCCACGCGCAGCCTCTACCAAATCGCCCGGCGTAACGGTCGACTAGTATCGATTAAGAGATCCCAAGCCAGATGCAACCTCGTCTCTGAAACGAAATTTCCGAAAATGCAGGTCAGTGGATTGGTAAAACGCAGGTTCGTCGTCTCTCAGAGGCGTACGGGGTTCGGTGATTGTCTATGGTCGCTGGCGGCCGCTTGGCGCTACGCTCAGCGGTCGGGACGAACGCTAGCCGTCGACTGGCGCGGGTCCTGCTATCTCGACCAACCCTTCACAAATGCCTTTCCGGTGTTCTTCGAACCGATCAATGACATCGCTGGCGTACCGGCTATTTGCGACGACCGGATCAACGACTTTTCCTTCCCGGGTCCATTCTTCCCGGAGTGGTGGAATAGGCCAGCGATCGACTGCCTTTACCGCCCAGATGAGCAGATTTTCCAAGAGCGCGACGAGTTGGGCGAGCTCTTTCAGGCCGAACACGATGTCGAAGCGAACACAGTAGTGTGTGACGCTTGCTTGATGTGGCGCTGCGATGAGGATGCCGAGCGGCAGGTCTTCCAGAGTGTCAAGCCTCGGTCTGAAATTCAAACACGCATAAATGCCATTTACCAAGAATGTTTTGAGGGGCACAGCATCATCGGGGTTCATGTTCGACATGGTAACGGTGAAGACATCATGGACCATGCGCCCTACTGGGCCGATCCGGAGTTCGCCGTTCGACAAGTGTGCACTGCGGTTGATAAGGCTAAAGCGTTACCGCACCCCAAGCCTGTGCGGCTGTTCTTGTGCACGGACAGCGCGCAAATCCTGGATCACCTGTCGGCCAGGTTTCCCGATCTTCTCACCGTCCCCAAGCATTTCCGATCCGATCAAGACGGCCCCTTACACACTGCAGCACTTGGGATGGACGGCGCAATTTCCGCCCTCGTTGAGATGTATCTTCTCGGGCGCTGCGATACTGTAATTCGGTTTCCTCCGACGAGCGCCTTTACACGATATGCACGCCTTTTCGTACCACGCGTAATTGAGTTCGATCTGAAGGAGCCAAGTCGTTTGATTTTGATAGAAGACAGCCAAAGAATCTCTGGTCTCAGTTAAGACCCGTCACCTGCACAATTCGGCGGATGCAACCAACAGACATAGTTGAATGTCCATTTCTCATCGAGGCCATGGAAGCGTCGTACGATACCGATAGCGTCGTCATCTGACGCCGTTCGGCAACGCGCCAGAACTTCGCTGTTACTCGGAGGCCGCAGACCAAGCCAGAGCGACGGCGATCGTGACGCTAACGCTCGAAAGGGCGCGGGCAATCACTCCAGAGACGAAATCGAGGTTGTTATATGAAAGTGGTTCCCGTCATCATCAGCGGCGGAGCCGGATCGCGGCTATGGCCCGCCTCAAGGCAATCGCACCCTAAACCTTTCCTCAAAGTGGCAGACGGGCATTCACTGATGCAGCACACTGTGTTGCGCGCCGGTTCGATAAAGGGCGTAGTGGAACTCGTCGCCGTGACATCTGGGGAACACCTCTTCCTTACCAAGGACGACTTCGACGAACTAGAGTCCGTGGTCCTGCCACGCACCTTTCTGCTCGAGCCTGAAGGCCGGGATACGGCCGCAGCCGTTGCGGCAGCCGCCATCCATGCCAAGGCAACGCAAGGCCCTGACGCGATTCTATGCGTCTTCCCAGCCGATCACATGGTTGGCAACCTGCCTGCATTTTTAGACGTCATGTGCCGGGCCATCGAACATGCGAAGCTCGGGCGGATCGCCACATTGGGCATCACCCCAACCAGACCGGACACGGCATTCGGCTATATCGAAGCGGATGGTGAGAAAGTCGTCCGTTTCGTTGAAAAACCGGATCTGGACACAGCCAAAGCCTATGTCGCGTCCAAGCGCTTCTTTTGGAACGCCGGCATTTTCTGCTTTAGCGCACAAACCATGCTCGACGAGATGGCATCGCATTGCCCCGCGGTGATCCAGGCCGTCTCCGACAGCTACGAGAACGGCCGCTTCAGTCAAGGCGAAGGCTTTGCCAAGATCGAACTCGCGCCTGAGCATTTCGGCTCCGCCCCGCGAATCTCGCTCGACTACGCTGTCATGGAGAAGACGAACAAACTTGCCGTGGTTGCCTGCGACATGGATTGGAACGACATCGGATCCTGGAACGCAATGGCCGATTTGATCGCCCCCGACGAAAGCGGGAACAGGATACGCGGCGATGTGCATATGGTCGACACGACCGGCAGCTATGTGAGCTCCGACAAGCGCGTCATCGGCACGGTCGGCGTCAGCGATCTGGTGATCGTCGATTCCCCGGACGCTTTGCTTGTCGCATCCCGCGACCGCGTTCAGGACGTCAAGAAGCTGTTCGAGGGCCTCAAGGCTTCAGGACATGAAGCTCACCTGGTCCATAGCACGGTACACCGGCCGTGGGGTACCTACACGGTTCTTGAGGAAGGCGAGCGCTTCAAGATCAAACGCATCGAGGTGAAGCCCGGTCGGCGGCTGAGCCTGCAGATGCACTATCATCGTTCGGAGCACTGGGTCGTGGTCAGCGGCTCCGCGAAAATCGTCAATGGCGAGCAGGAGTTGTTCCTGGCGACAAACGAATCAGCCTACATCCCCTGCGGCCATAAGCATCGGCTGGAGAACCCAGGCAGAATTGACCTGGTGATCATTGAAGTGCAGAGCGGCGATTATCTCGGCGAGGATGATATCGTTCGCTTCGACGACGTATATGGTCGAACGTAGATTTCACCCGCGTGACGAGAACGGTCAACGTGTCGCTGACTAATTACCACTAGGAAGCCCGTCTGCCCACTCAGGACCGGATGCTTGTGGAATCGGGAATTGACCAAGGCAGCGGCGAATGACCGCAATCGGCATCAGGGGTGGGACAAATCAACCGGAAAAGACCGGAGAGCATAGTAACGCAACACAGTCCCACTGTCGAATAGCCTTTGATATTTCTGACTTTCCAAGCACCCTCAGGGCCCACCAAAATTATATCAATGGCTTATGGCCGACTTCGCTCTGAAGTGGGCCAAATCGACCTCGCTATCCCCGCAGCACTCAGTTCGATTGTTTTCGCATGAAAACGAGCAAGGACAGGGGGAGGGCGATCTTGTGCTGGCTTCTATGTCCAATCTTGCTCCTGTTCGTCGTCAGGTTGTGTGCACACATAGCGCGGCTATCGCGAGGCTGGAAGGCCTCCGATCGATAGGTGCGGCGAACGGCGGCAACGAGGTGCGAATAGGATGGCTGAGCGTATGATCGAGAATACCGCAGTTGCGGTCTAGCGCGAAATGCAGCGTCTGTGATTCATCGGTCATTGCAGCGGGAATCATGACCCTAAGCCGCCCTTCATCAGCCCACCAGCGCCCAGAAGAAGGCGAAGATCCGTCAAATCGAGCCGGAAACTGACCGGCCGGTGGGCCCAAAAATGACATTCAGTTGCCTCCAGCCTTTCGACACGAGCCACTTCACGATCTCGCGATTGCCAGCTAGCGGCTTGTTGCTCGAGCTGCGCGATCCTAGTCTGTGGTCGCTATGCCTCAGCAAGAAGAGTCCGGTTCCTAGCCGGGCGGAGGCGCAACGAGATAGCCAGCTCAGGACAAGGAGAGCAAGCCATGGTCGCTTTTACCCTCAATGGCGAAGCGCGAACACTCGACGTCGATCCAGAGATGCCGCTGCTCTGGGCGATCCGTGACGGCATCGGACTCACAGGAACGAAATTCGGTTGCGGCCTTGCCCAGTGCGGCGCTTGCACGGTTCACGTTAACGGCATGCCGACGCGCTCGTGCCAGACCGCAGTCGGCGACATCGAAGGAGCCTCGATCACCACCATTGAGGGCGTGTCGGGCAAGATCGGCGAAACGATCCAGGCCGTGTGGGCCGAGTTCGACGTACCTCAATGCGGCTATTGCCAGTCTGGCCAGATCATGTCGGCCGTGGCCCTCCTGACAGAGACGCCGAAGCCGACGGACGATGATATTGATTCGGCGATGAGCGGCAATCTCTGCCGCTGCGCCACCTATCATCGCATCCGCGCGGCCATCCACGAGACCGCCAACCGGCTGGAGACTTGAGGCATGTTGCAGTTTCTCCCGAAGCATAATGCCGTGGGGCCCACGCGGCGCCAGTTCCTCCTCGGCACGGCCGTCACCACCGCGGGCTTCGCCGTGGGCTACCGGCTAATGATGGCCGCGCCCGCCAACGCACAAACGACGCCTGCAGCGGTCCAGGCGAACCCCTTCCAGACCTATGTCGAGATCACACCGGAGAACCGAATCGTCATCCACTCGTCGCAGTTCGAGATGGGACAAGGCTCCTATTTCGGCATCGCCACCCTGGTTATGGAAGAGCTCGACGGCGCCTGGGCGCAGGTCCACGTGGTCGGCGGATATGGCAATACCGCGCTCTACGGCAATCTCGCCTGGGGCGGGGCCGCGCAGGGAACCGGTGGCTCCACGTCGATGAGCTCGTCGTGGGAGCGCTACCGCAAGGCGGGTGCTGCCGCACGGGCCATGCTGGTGGCGGCCGCGGCGCAGCGGTGGGACGTGCCAGCCGGCGAGATCACAGTCGCTTCCGGGGTCGTGTCGCACGCCTCAGGGATGCAGGCGCGCTTCGGTGACCTGGCTAAAGCCGCAGCGGGAATGCCGGTTCCCGACGACGTGCCGCTAAAGCCGCGCGACAAGTGGGCCCAGATCGGATCGGACAGCCTCAAGCGCTACGATTCCGCCGGCAAGACCAATGGCGCGCAGACCTACACGATCGACCTCAAGATAGATGGACTCAATACGGCCGTTATGATCCATCCGCCGAAGTTCGGCGCTGAGATCGAGAGCTTCGACGCCTCCAAGGCCAAGGCACTCGACGGCATTGTCGATGTCGTCCAGACGCCGCGCGGCATTGCCGTGGTCGGCAGGGACATGTGGACGGCGCTCAAGGGCCGCGATCTCGTGGAGGTGACCTGGAACGAAGAGAAGGCCGAAAGGCGCGGCACGGCCGAGATCATGGCCGAATACACTAAGGCAGCAGACGATCCGGGCGCGGCCACCGCGCGCGACGACGGTAACACTCCCGCAGCGTTGGCCAGTGCTGAGAAAGTCATCCAAGGGCACTACGAATTCCCCTATCTTGTCCATGCTTCGATCGAGCCACTCAACGCGGCCGCCAGAATCAACGAAGACGGCACCATCGACGTCTGGGGCGGACACCAGATGCCCGACCTTTATCAGGCGGCTGCCGCTCAAGTAGGCGGCACCACGCCAGACAAGGTGAGGCTGCACGTGATGAAGACCGGCGGCAGCTTCGGCCGCCGAGCGGTCTCGGACGCAGATCTCATTATCGAAGCTGTTTCCACAGCGCGTGCACTGGGACCCGGCAAGCCAGTGAAGGTGCAGTGGACCCGCGAGAACGACATGCGGGGTGGGCGGTACCGGCCGGCCTATGTGCACGCAGTCGAGGCGGGGCTCGACAAGGAAGGCAATGTCGTCGCTCTCCATGACCACATCGTGGGCCAATCGATCGCGGGCGGTTCGCCCTTTGCGGCGATGATCGAGAACGGCATCGATCCGACCTCCGTAGAGGGCGCCACCAACCTGCCCTATGCGATCCCGAACCTGAAGGTCGAGCTGACCACCACGGACGTGAACATCCCAGTGCTGTGGTGGCGTTCGGTAGGCTCCACCCACACCGCTTACGCAATGGAAACCCTGATCGATGAGCTCGCCGCCGCTGCGAACCGTGATCCGGTCGACTTCCGCTTGTCGATGCTCGGTCACCATCCACGGCATGCCGGCGTGCTGAAATTGGCTGCTGAGAAGGCAGGCTGGGACAAGCCTCTGCCGGAAGGCCGTTTCCGCGGCGTGGCCCTGCATGAAAGCCTCTCGACTTATGTCGCCGAGGTGGTGGAGATCACCTTCAACGATGGAAATGATTTCAAAGTCGACCGCGTCGTCTGCGCGGTAGATTGCGGCACCGCGATAAATCCTGACCAGATTCGCGCTCAGATGGAGGGCGGTATCGGCTTCGGGCTAGGCGCGATCCTCCAGGAGGAGCTGACCCTGACGGGCGGTGTCGTAGACCAAGAGAACTACGACACCTATATGCCGCTCAGGATCGAGCAGATGCCGCGCGTCGAGGTGCACATTGTGCCGTCCGACGAGCCGCCCACGGGCGTTGGCGAGCCGGGTGTGCCGCCGATCGGCCCGGCCGTCGCCAACGCGCTACGGGCGGCGACGGGCAAGACGATCCGCAAGCTGCCGATCATAAAGAACTTGTCAGCATAGCCGGGAATGACACCATGAAAACGGCCGCGATGAAGATCGCGGTCGTAGGTCGTTTTTGAACGCCTCCTGACATGCGAGATACCCTCCGGCGAAGGCCGCCTTGCGAGAGGACGGCACGGTAGCGAGGCTGCGCTCTTAAGGTCGCCCTTACGNGATACCCTCCGGCGAAGGCCGCCTTGCGAGAGGACGGCACGGTAGCGAGGCTGCGCTCTTAAGGTCGCCCTTACGAGCGAAGTTAGCAGCACAGCATGAGCCATGTGACGTTATTGACCGGGCCTGAGCGTCGTCGTCGTTGGCGTGAAGCGGATCAGTGCCGGATATTGGCCGCGGCATTCGCGCCCGGGGCCACAGTGGCGGCGGTAGCGCGTCAGTACGATGTCGCGACCAGCCTGATCTATAAGTGGCGCCGCACGGTGAGAGCCCGCGAGACGGGCTTTGCCGAAGTTGTCGTGGCTCCCGATGAGCCTGTCGCCGTTTCGCGGCCGGCGGCATCCCCAGCGGTGATCGAGCTGGAGGTCGCCGGCAAGGTGCGGCTGCGGATTCCGCTGACCACGCCGCCAACACTGGCGGCAGCGATGGTGAAGGCGCTGGGCGTTTCATGATCCCGGTTCCGAGCCAGGTGCGGATCTGGTTGGCGGTCGGCCGGACCGATATGCGTCGCGGGATGCAAGGCCTCGCTCTGCAGGTTCAGGAGACGCTGGGCCGGGACCCGCATGCCGGCGATATTTATGTCTTCCGCGGCCGCAGCGGCAATCTGATCAAGATTATCTGGCATGATGGGCTCGGCATGTCGCTGTATGCAAAACGGCTCGAGAAGGGCCGGTTTCTATGGCCGTCGCCGGCGGACGGCACGGTTTCCATATCCCCGGCGCAGCTCGCCTACATGCTCGACGGGATCGATTGGCGCAACCCGCTTCACACGTTCCGCCCGCAGCGCGCGGGCTGAGTTTTTCTTTGAGTTTGCGCCATTTTCCGCGAGTCAGCGGACGCGTTTTATGATTCACTCCAGGGCATGGTTGCCACCGCCCAGGATGANTGTTCCGGACGATATTGGCGCGCTGAGAGCAGCGCTGACCGCGGCGCTGGCCAGAGCCGAAGACGAGGCCGCCCGCGCTGCGCTGGTCGAGGCCGAACTGGCGGTCGCCAGGGCCAAGGCATCGGATGATGCGGCGCTGATCGCGCATCAGCATCTGACGATCCGGAAGCTGCAGCGGGCGCTGCATGGTCAGAGTTCTGAACGCTCAGCCCGCCTGCACGACCAGATGGAACTCACCTTCGAGGAACTCGAGAGCACCGCGACGGAAGACGAGATCGCCGCCGAACAGGCCGCGGCCCGGACCACCGAGGTGGCGCCTTACATGCGCAAGCGACCGGCGCGCCAGCCATTTCCCGAGCATCTGCCGCGCGAACGCGTGGTCGAGCCGGCGCCGGCCGCTTGCCATTGCTGCGGCGGTCATCGGCTGCGCAAGCTGGGTGAGGATATCACCGAGACGCTGGAGGTGGTGCCGCGGCAATGGAAGGTGATCCAGCACGTGCGGGAGAAGTTCACCTGCCGCGACTGCGAGACGATCAGCCAGGCTCCGGCGCCCTTCCACGCCACCCCGCGCGGCTGGGCCGGTCCCGGCCTGCTGGCGATGATCCTGTTCGAGAAGTTCGGCCAGCATCAGCCGCTTAACCGCCAGGCCGAACGCTATGCCCGCGAAGGCGTGCCGCTCAGCCTGTCGACGCTCGCCGACCAGGTCGGCGCCGGCGCCGCGGCGCTGATGCCGCTGTTCAAGCAGCTCGAAGCCCATGTGCTGGCCGCTTCGCGTCTGCACGGCGACGACACGACGGTGCCGGTCCTGGCCAAGGGCAAGACCGATACCGGCCGATTATGGACCTATGTGCGCGATNGGCGACGACACGACGGTGCCGGTCCTGGCCAAGGGCAAGACCGATACCGGCCGATTATGGACCTATGTGCGCGATGACCGACCGTTCGGCGGCGCCGATCCGCCGGCGGCAGTGTTCTACTATTCCCGCGATCGCCGAGGCGAACATCCCGCGACGCATCTCGCCGGCTGGAGCGGCATTCTGCAGGCCGATGCCTTTGGTGGTTATGGCGATCTCTATGCGACGGGTCGTCAGCCGGCGCCTGTTCTGGAGGCCAGCTGCTGGGCCCACAGCCGGCGCAAAGTGTTTGAGCTGGCCGATGTCGAAGCGGCGGCGCGCAAGAAGGCGCACGGCGAGAAGCCCAACCTGGTCTATCCGCTGGCGGTCGAAGCCGTGAAGCGCATCGATGCCCTGTTCGATATCGAGCGCGCGATCAACGGCCTGTCGCCGGCCCAACGCCACGCCGTGCGCCAGGAGCGGAGCGCGCCGCTGGTCACCGAGCTCGAGCGCTGGATGATCAAGACGCGCGACAAGCTCTCGCGCGGGCACGACCTGACCAAGGCCTTCAACTACATGCTGCGCCGCTGGTCATCCTTCACCCGGTTCCTCGACGATGGGCGGATCTGCCTATCCAACAATGCAGCCGAGCGAGCCCTGCGCGGCATCGCGAAGACCNCTTCACCCGGTTCCTCGACGATGGGCGGATCTGCCTATCCAACAATGCAGCCGAGCGAGCCCTGCGCGGCATCGCTCTCGGCAGAAAGTCCTGGCTCTTCTGCGGTTCCGATCGCGGCGGACAGCGCGCGGCCGTTCTCTACAGCCTGATCGTCAGCGCCAAGATGAACGATGTCGACCCGCAGGCCTGGCTCGCCGACGTCCTCGCCCGACTGCCCGCCTATCCGGCCCATCGGATCGATGATTTGCTGCCGTGGAATTGGAGATCCGCAAAATTGCGGACCCAACCAGCGGCGGCCTGATCATGCAGCGCAATAAGGTGCATCACGTCTACACCGTCGATCGTGTCGCCAGGGACCTCGGCGTCAGCGAAGCGCTCATCCAGGACCTGACCCTCGGTCTCGAGCCCGAGGACGGCGTCATCTGGGTCTACGGCGCCAACGATGACGACGGGATCTTGGCCTTCACCGATGAAGGCATCGAGGAGGTCAAACTCCTCCTCGAAGAATATCATCGCGTCTCCCCAAAGAAAGCTTGACCCCAGCACTCCGGTGCTCAGGTTCTCCTGGCTGCCGGATGCGCACGTCTGCGGTCTTCACCGGATGCGTACACATGCGATCACCTCGATTCGATCAATTTCCGGCGGCTGCCCGGTCCAATATACGGTTTAGAGACGGTAACCCGTGTTCTGAACGACCGCAGACGGTCGTTGGTGCTGGTAGCACTAAAGATCCGCTTTCGAGACGCAAATGCCGCACGCAAATGTCTCTAAAGGGTCACGCTAGAGATTTTGTACCACCTAGTTGCATGTCTGCTATCGCTTCTTGGCGCGAGAAGCGGCCGGTCCTCTAACGGCCCCATAACAGGACATTGATGTCTTCGCGCTGAGCGTCAGCAGTTGGCGCTACCGCGACCTTCCTCAGGAAGGCTGCACACCGACGCGATCTTCCTTTCGCCTTGCGCAAACCTCCCTTCCGAGTGAGGCGTTCAGTGCGTCGGCTTGGTGGACTGAGGCACTTCTGAGTGGGACAACAACATCGAAAAACATTGGAAAAGATTTGAATACTCTGAAGTCCCACTGATCTCTAAGAAATTGATTTTTATCGCTTTCTGAACACCCTCCGGGCCCACCATGACCATTGATTTTGTTTATAAAAAGTGGCCTCGGCCCAAAACGTTTTGGGCCCGTTATGGGCCCAACAAAAAGGGCGGCCGATAGGCCACCCTGCATGTGGTCGGTTTGAAACCGCTCATTTGATGACGCGCAGCGGTGTCCGTTGCTTCATGGCGTCGCGTTTGGCCTCCCGCTCGTTAATGGCGCGGGCGATATCGACAGCCATCCGTTTCTTATTGGCCTCTCGCACATACTCGTCTGTTACCGTCATTGAAGAATGCCCCATCGCCTCCATGATAGCGCGCGCTTGGATGTTGCATTCGGCGAGATACGTACCGAAGGTACGGCGCAGCCCGTGCAGGGTGTAGCCCTCCGGGATGCCGGCTTGCTTGTTCCAATGTGCCATCATGCCGGTGAGGCTCTTTTCGGAGAACGGACGCCCATAGCCGTTCTTCAATACCGTGCCACCCTTAGAGCGATCTAGTGGCACTAAAAGCTTGCGCCAGCTTGTCCACAACCGGGATGAACATCTCGCGCCCGCCATGACGGTTACGATTTTTCTGCTGTCGGAAGTCGAAGGCTTCGATTGTTTCCAAGGAGCCATCGAACAATTCGATCTCCTCGAAGACCAAATCGTCCCACTCCAGTGAGGCGATATCGCCGCGTCGGTTGCCGAGCCAGAAACCAAGCGCATAGCAGGTGCGCGGCGCTGAGCCGATTGGATGGTGCGCCTCGAACTTTTCACGAATGGCGATCGGCCAGGCGGGATTGGCAGTCGATTTTGGAAATGCGGACGCGGATCGACAGCGAGGGATCGTCCTGCGGTTTGATCCATTTCTCAACTTCGATCGCCACCCACAGGAGCTTCTTGATTGCCACCAGCAGGTGCTTGGCAACCGTCCGGTTGGTGGCAAAGACACTTTCGATAATCGCACGCAGATGGTCGGCATCGAGATGTTCCACCGGCGTGTTGCGCCAAGTCAGCGGATAGGCAGGATCGACCTGCATCTGAAGGAAGCGCTCAATAAGCCGAGCATTCTTCTGCTGCGTCGCTTCGTCGAAGTCCAGCCATTCCATCGTCGCTTCAAGTCGGCGCGCAGCATGACCAAATGTCTTTGGCAACGCCCGACCGGGCAAGTCAATGATGACGGCCTTTTGACCTTGGCCTTGCGTTGCCTGTTCATAGGCTTCGAACTCAGGATCGCCTGGTCCGCCAGGAAGCCGAATTTCGGGCATTCCTTTGCCGCGATAGCGATAGACGAGCTTTCCGTTCTTGATGCGCGACGAAACGCCGGGGTAGCGGATATCTTTGAATGGCCTGGCCATTAAATCTCCCTTTGAGTTTTCCGCTGCCGTTGCTCAACAGGCGGGGAATCCTCCAGCATTGCCTGAAGCGAAAGGGTCTTGCTTTCTATAGCAACGCGCAGGAGTACCGGGTAAGGGAAGCCCCGACCTTGCTCTATGCCTTCAAAAGTGCGTTTCGGTATTCCCAAGACCTTGGCTGCACTCTCGGCGGTGAATCCTCCCTTCGCCCGCCAGGCTTTCACTTCTCGCGCGAGCTTTTCATTGTCGTTCACGTCATCTCATCCGCTCAGGCGATGACTGTACTACGCCTGCAGCGTATACGCAATGTGCGTAGTTGCTTATCTCCTTGTCGGCTCTCGTTTGCTCCGCTCCAATAGTTGTTGGAGACCATTGTCTTTGTCTGGCAGGGCGGAGAAAGCGATATCGAGCGCCACACGATCCCAGATCGCGCGACTGTTGACGTGCTTGGGCCTCGGCATGCGGCCGTCAGCAACCATGTCGTCGAATAGTGTCGATCCGACGCCGACATAGCGCGCTGCTTCCTCACGAGAGAGGCCGCGGGGCGGGTACGAAAGCGCGTCACTCTTCATAGACGCGGCCTCGAGAACGTCGGTACTGAAACAGCACAACGATATCAAATCCAGGCGGTTGACTGTTTCGACAAGCCTCGGTCCCGGTAAACGGGGCCATATTGCACTCGGCACAACAAATCCACATCCCGCACATCCGGTAATGAAGAGACCGTGTTGCCCAAGATAAGAGATGTTGCGTGGTGCGGAAGCTGCTTGGCCGGCTCGTTCGGGAAAGGCGAATAGCGACGTGCAAATCGGACAGGGTAAGATGCGGCAGAATGTTTCGGTGCTGACGTCGGGGGTTCAAGTCGCTAGAGTCTGTTGAAGGTGCGTTCGGCGGCGATATCGACTATGCCATGCTGATCAAGCTCTATGGCACTTCGCCTGACAGCGCCAAGGGGCGCTATAGCCCCGCCGAATGCACTGGCGCGCGGAAAGAACGGATCGAAGGAAATCCTGACATCAAGCATGTCAGCACGTCATTTGCGGAACGCCAGAACCTGACCATGCGGATGCACATGCGCCGCTTCACTCGCCTGACCAATGGCTTTTCCAAGAAGGTGGAGGCTCACGCCAATGCGGTGGCGTTGCATTTCATGTACTACAATTTTGTTCGCATCCATGCCACGTTGCGCATGACGCCTGCGATGGCCACTGGCGTCACTGACAAGCTTTGGGAGATTGGTGACATCGTTGCGCTGATCGAAGCGAGAGAAGCCGAGAAACCGGCTATTCGCGGCCCTTACAAAAAGAGCCTTTCAAGCTAGCCGTCGCCTTCGGACGTTGGCTCATACTGCTTAGCGGAACGCATGGGAGGGAAGGATGCGTGTCACAAGCCGGTTTTTCCTATTAGCCGGTCTCACGATGCCAATTGCAGCCTTCGCTCAAGGCGAAGTATCGGTCGAACGAGGGTTGCAGGTATCAATCATCGGCGGGTGTCACGATTGCCATACCGAAGGCTACNTGGGGCACGACCTATGCGACCAATCTTCGGATAGATGCTTCGGTAATGACCGAGCGTGGATTTGTAGGGATGCTGAAGCGCATTAGAACATCTCCACCGATGCCTTGGTACAATCTTCGAGCGATGGACGAGAGCGATATGCAATCGCTCTATCAATACATTAGGTCGCTCGGCAAACACGGGAAGCCGGCCCCCAGTCGCATTCGCCCTGATAAGGAACCGACGACGCCATACGTTCAACTTGTGCCACCGCAAATGCCGAAGAACTGACAAATATGCCCAGAGCTGAGCGAAGAACGGCGCCCCGGCAAGAAGCGCAGCGTCAGATTTCAAACTGACCCACTACCCGGAATTCTCTTCACTAGACATCCGGCTCCCGTTTGAGGACTATTGGTCCAATCGGGCTGCGATACGTCCATGAATTTAGGGAAATGGCTGCAGAGCCTCGGTCTTGTTCAATATGAAGCTTCGTTCAGTGAGAACGGGATAGACAGCGAAGTGCTGCCTGACCTTACGGACGCCGACCTGGAAAAGATCGGCGTGCTTCTCGGGCATCGCAAGCGGTTGTTGAAGGCAATCGAACGCCTTGGTGCGCGGCAATTGGAACCCGAGCCCATAGAGCCGACGACGCCGCATGTCGACACAGCTGAGCGACGTCAGATTACAGTTATGTTCTGCGATCTCGTCGGCTCGACGCAAATGTCGACACGGCTGGATCCGGAGGAGATGCGCAACGTACTGCGCGCTTACCAAGAAGCTTGCTCCGTCATCATCGCCCGGTACGGGGGTTTTGTTGCGAAGTTCATGGGTGACGGCGTGTTGGCCTATTTCGGCTATCCGCTTGCCCATGAAGACGACGCGGAGCGTTCCGTGCGTGCCGCTCTGGAGATCGTAGCTGCGGTTGCCACGATTGAAACGGCGGCAGCAGGCACACTCCAGGCGCGCGTCGGAATTGCGACTGGCCTGGTGGTGGTGGGGGACGTGATCGGCCATGGTGCATCGCGCGAGCATGCGGTGGTCGGCGATACGCCGAATCTCGCGGCCCGGCTTCAGGGTCTGGCCAACGCAGGCCGCATCGTCATCGCGCCTTCGACGCGCCTACTACTTGGCGAGGTATTCGAGCTCAAGGCCTTGGGCGTCCACGTCATCAAAGGCTTTGATGCTCCGATTTCGGCCTGGGAGGTCCTCCGCGAGACGGAGAACGTCAATCGGTTCGAGGCGTCCCGGTCGAACGCGCCCCTGGTGGGACGTGATCAGGAAGTGGCGTTGCTTGCCGACCGCTGGAGCGACGCGTGCGGGGGGGAAGGCCAAGTAGTGTTGCTGACCGGCGAGGCAGGCATCGGCAAGTCACGCCTGTTGGAGGCACTGCGCGAACGGATCGTGGGTCAACCTTATGGCCTTGTGCGTTACCAGTGTTCTCCGCACCATCGCAACGTCTCGATGTATCCGGTCGTCCGACAGATATCATCTTCGCTGGGTCTTAGGTCCGGCGAGCCGCCGACAGCGCAAATCGAAAGGCTCGAAGCTTTAATCGCCCGCTCGGGCCTCGGTGGCCGGGGCGTCGCATCCTATCTCGCCTCGCTTCTGTCGATCTCGACCGAGGGACACTTTCAGGACCTCGGAGTAGTGCCGAGCGAGGCAAAGGAGCAGACGATTGCCGCGTTGATTGAGCTGTTCGCCGGGCTGACGCGAGAGGCGCCCGTGTTTGCCGTGCTGGAGGACGCGCACTGGATAGACCCCACCTCGCTGGATTTCTTCAGCGGCATCGTCGAGCGAGTACCGGGATTGCGGGCGCTGTTGATAGTGACCTCTCGCCCGGAGTTTACAAATCCCTGGGTCGGTCAAGGCCATGTGACAGGGCTGGCGCTCAACCGATTCGGACGGCGTCACGCTGCAGCCATGATCGATCGCATCACCGGCGGCAAGGAGATTCCTGCAGAAGTGCAAAGCGCGATAATCTCTAAGACTGACGGCGTTCCCTTATTCGTTGAGGAGCTGACCAAGGCGGTCCTTGAATCGGGGCAACTGCGCGAGCAAAGCCAGTGTTTTGTGCTGGCCGCGCCGTTGACGGCACTGGCGATTCCATCGACGCTGCAGGACTCCCTAATGGCGCGGTTGGATAGGCTCGGGTCGATCCGGGAAATCGCACAGATTGGCGCGGCGATCGGCCGGGAATTTTCGTACCGTCTGCTGGAAGCGATCTCGCCGATTACCGGAACCGCGCTTAAGGAGGCGTTACACAAACTGGTCGAGTCGGAGCTGGTATTCTCTCGCGCCGCCATAGGTGACACGATCTATGTTTTCAAACACGCGCTCGTGCAGGATGCAGCCCACAACTCGCTGCTTCGCTCCCGCAGACAGCGCATCCATGCGGACATCGCCCGGTCAATTGTCGAGCGCTTTGCTGATAGCAGCGAATCCGCGCCGGCGGTGATCGCCCATCACTACACTGAGGCGGGACTCTCGGAGCCGGCGGCGCACTATTGGCTGACTGCTGCGGAATTGGCCCTGTCGCGGTCAGCTCTTGCCGAGGCCACTCAGCACACCGGGGCCGGATTGACGGCAGCCCGGCAAATCGAAGACGAGCAGGTGCGTCGACCACTTGAACCTGGCTCTATTGGTCGCCCGCGCCAACTCGCTGCTGCCGTTCCAGGAAACAGTTGCGGCGTTGACTAGTGCCAAATCACTGCTTGACGCAGGTGTCGGTTCCGACTTGCAACGCTTCTCGGTTCTGCATGGCCTTTGCGCGAGCAGCTATTTCGCGGGGAAGATGGAGGATGCGTTCGCCCTAGCGCGGCAGATTGTAGAGTTTGCGGACCGCCAGGTCGACCCGACATTCAAGTTGGTCGCCTATCGGCTTCTCGGGACGACCCAGGTCCTGACCGGACGTTCTCGCGAGGCTCTGGAAAGTCTGCAGTCGGCTGAAAGATATCGTGACCCCGACCGCTAGAAGGTGTTGAGCTCCTGGTTTGGCATCGACCCCGGCCTGAACGTCCTGTACTGGAAGACAATGGCGTTAGCTCTGCTGGGACAGTACGAGGGCGTCGCGAAATCCAGTGAACAGGTGCGGTCAGAGCTGTTAAATCATGGCAACGCTCACACCGTCGCGGCAGGCAACTTCTACACGATCGTGTGGCCACAATTTCTGTTCGGCAATCTCGACGCTTGCGAGAGCGATGCTGTTGCGCTCGTCACCTATTGCGGCGAACGGAAGGTCGAGCACCTGAAGCGAAACGGCGTTCTATGCCATGCATGTGTGCGAGCCCGGCGCGAGCCAACCGACGAGAACATAGCGACGATCCGTCAGGCGCTCGATTCCAATCGAACGCGCGACGCTCACCTATTCGAGTCAGTGTTCGTCGCGCAGCTTGCCGAATGCCTTCTGAAGGCCGGCAATACGGTGGCAGCAGAGGCTGCGGTGCGGGAAGGTTTCGCCTTCGTTGGCCGGTCGGGCGAGCAGTTCTGGCTGGCTGAACTTCATCGGCTCGATGGCCTGGTGGCACTGAAGCAACCACAGCCGGACCTCTCCCGGGTGGAACCAGCCTCCTCGCCGCAATGGAGGTTGCGCGGCAGCAGGACGCCCGAATGTTGGAACTTCGAGCCGCGACAGATCTCGCGCGTTTCGCACACGAGGCCAGCCCTGGGCTCTATCCCTGCTCGATGCTGGAGCAACTCCTGGTTCCCTTTGCAGATGCAGAGTTCTCTCGGGACATACGCGACGCTCGCAATTTCCTGGCCTCGCAGGTTTCCGGTGACGTATTGGTAACCACAATGGCAACGAAGCCAGGCCTGCCTTAATGTCGGGAGCGGGATCGCCGCGTTGGGAGCACACCTCGCTGGCGACAAGGCGGGTCATGCTCTGGAGTTTTAGGTAATGCCAATCATCGACTTCTGGTTCTCAATAGGCAGCACCTACACATACCTGTCGGTCATGCGCATCGAGCAGGTCGAGAAGCAGACTGGCGTTCGTTTCGTCTGGAAACCCTTCAATGTGCGGGTGGTGATGATCGAGATGAACAACGTCCCCTTTGTGAACAAGCCGGCAAAGGCCGCCTATATGTGGAGGGACATCGAGCGGCGCTCGCAAATGCGCGGGCTCTCGCCGAAGCTCCCGGCGCCGTACCCTCTAGCGGAGCTGGAACGGGCGAACCGTGTAGCAATCGTGGGGGCAGCAGAAGGCTGGTGTCCCGCCTATGTCCGGGCAAGCTACAGGCGATGGATCGAAGAAGGACTTCCTGCCGGAAATGAGCCGAACATCAGCCAGAGTATCACGGAGGCCGGCGCCGATGTGGAGGATGTGCTGGCACGCGCGGACGCGGAAGAAGCCGTGGCGGGGCTTGTTGACGCGACGAACCAAGCCAAGAGCCTCGGCATTTTCGGCTCGCCGACTTTCGTCGTCGGCAAGGAGATTTTCTGGGGTGACGACCGGCTTGAGGACGCGATCTCTTGGAAGAATCGCCAGGGGAAATAACACCGGTCTATGCGGCGTGGATCATACTCTCACTAGAGCAAAATCTCTCAAACCTGTCGATGGGCGTTCGCGTTCGTCGTCGGGTTCTCTCGCTCCAGCGCAGCAGGCCGCAAACTCGATGCTAGGCGCTATGCGCCAAGCACTTGAATTCATTGAGATCGCCAACCTGTGTGCTAAATAGCGTAGCACAGAAGTATGGAGAAGAACGGCTTTCTAGAGAGCAATTCGGCTGATTTGGCGCACGGCCCAGCAAACAGCTTTCGGCGCCATCCTGGGCTTCAGAGCGCGCTGTATTCCAACAGAGAATTGTTTGGAATTTGAGGGTGGGAGACCGCTACATCGCAAGACCCACTATTGAGGGGGCGTTCTTTTGCTATCGCCGGCATGCGGCCTGACAGCACCCGGGATCCAGCGTCACGAGCTCGAAAGTACGAGTCGGACGATGATGAGGAAGCCGCGTAAAGTCACCCGGGAAGGGGAAGACGTTCTCGTAGGCATATCCGTGGACGTAATACATTCTAGCCACCCGTCAGCACTTTTAAGTCTGCCGCCGACCAGGATCATTGACCGTAGCAGCGAACTGGGCTGCATCAACGGCTCGGCTCTTTCAATGTCGCCGACATCATCCGAGGCCGTGGCGGCAACGATGCGCTGAACGGCGCTGGCACGATGTTACATAAGTCTCGCAAGAACAACCGATTAAGGACCAGCGGAGTCACGAAGAAGCGATATCATGACCCAGCGCAGCTCGATCTACTCGACTGGGCAGCGAGCGCCCGATCGCCAAGATCATGAGCGCCATCCCCGGCACCGCGAAACGGATGTGGAGGGAACGCCACACAAACAACCCGCCGCACATCGTGCCGATGCGGGGGCGGGCATGAGCGTGGCGGCCTTACTGATGCAGCGTGAGCCGATCCATGGGCGCGTTTGCTTCGGCCAACCTAGCCAGCGCTTGCTCGACGTTTTGAGCCGAGGTGTCAGTGCGCTTGATGTGCCGGATCATTTGCCGCGTCAGTCGCGCGAGCCTGGCGGCGCGATATACATCGCCGTATCTCGCAGTTTCAAGGTGGAGGGTCGCGAGCCTCATGGGCGACAATCCAATTGTCTAGCGGTAGAATTCGCGAATCCGCCTTTGGTTCCGCTGTCCGATCTTACGCTCGCAAAGAGCTGGCCGGAGGGCCGTGACGAATGAGAGGCCGGTCCTCACATATTGCTGCGCGGTCTGAGGCGCTAGCCGTGACGACATGGGGCAGCGGCGGATCGGAAGGCTTTCACGGCCCGGATGGTTCAACGTGTGCGAACTCCGTCAGCGCTGGTGGGATCGATCTTCGTCAACCGCGATCTGGCCTCCACCACGCGCCGTTGCGCAGCCCGTATCCTGCTGCACAGCGCGATATTGATGCCGACGCCGCAGTCTTCATCCAGCATTTCATTCGCACGTTTAAGGGAAAGCTGCGCTCCGTTGAGCCGCTGTCGGGCTCTCGCCAGTTCCATATCCAAAAATTCCATTATCCTGCATCCATTGCAGTCCCTTCGATTGGTAAACCGCTTGTGGCCGCCGTTGGTTCCGGCTGGCGCGAGCGTCCAACCCAAGCGTCGATATGGAATCTCCGGACTTGGTTCAGTCGGCGGAGCTGGCTGCAAACTTGCCCGAAACATTCGTTCAACCCTCATGAGGCCATACAACTCCTCCGCCACCCGCACGGCGGGCGCTTGGAGGAGCGACCGAACCGTAGTGATGTTCAAAATGCCGCGTCAACGACATGAGTGTCGTGGCCTTCTGCTTCCAGAACTCGGTGGACCCAGAAGCCATCAAGGCCGGCCCCTTGAATGATGACGAACGGATAGTCGCGGCCGGTTCGGCTACGAGCCTTTGCTTCAACTGAGCGAGGCGGCCAAGAAGCCCGGCAATATCCGCGCCGGGGATGGTATGGCGCGATAACCCGCCAGCTCCCGGCGAATCGAGGTGACCAGCCAGGACTTCTTGCTCAGCTCCACCGAAACAAAGATCTCGTCCAGCTCTTTGTGCGCTGCCTTGCTTTCAAAACCACTCGGCGTCGCTGCTGGCGTTCAAGCGTGGCGAACCGCGAGTCTGCTCCATGCTACGCGTGCCGAGCCCTTATGAGGAGGATCGCCGCCGCATCGTCCGGGAGCGCAAGGTGTTGATGGAAGAACGCATCCGGCACGGCAACCGGATCAAGGGTCTGCTCTTCTCGCAGGGCATCACCGGCTACGATCCTTTGCGGCGTGATCGTCGCGATCGGCTGGAAACTCTTCACACCGGCGATGGACGGGATCTGCCCGCAAATATGAAGCGCCAGGTTCTGCGTGAGGTCGACCGAATGGAAATGTTGCTCGATCAGATCAAGGCAGTCGAGGCGGAACGGGACGCCATGCTCGCCGAAGAACGCCAATCGGCGCGTGAAGTGGTTATGCTGTCGAAAGTCGTCGGTATCGGACCAGAGTTTGCGGCCGTGCTGTGGGGAGAGGGCTTGTTTCGGTGTTTCGACAATCGCCGGCAGCTGGCGGCCTATGCCGGCCTTGCGCCGACGCCATGGCAAAGCGGGTCGATCGACCGGGAACAGGGGATCGGAAAGTCCGGAAACCCACGCTTGCGATCGACGCTGCTGGAAATGGCGTGGCTCTGGTTGCGGCACCAGCCCGCCTCGGCGCTCAGCCGCTGGTTCAACGAGCGAGTTGCCCAGAATGGCGGATGCTTCAAGAAGGTGATGATTACCGCGCTGGCCCGCAAGCTGATCGTGGCTTTGTGGAAATACGTCCGCGCCGGCGTGGTGATCGAAGGAGCGTTTGTAAGACCATGACGATCTGACCGCATTCCAGTTCGGCCAGGGCCTGATCAGCCCCGCCGGAACCAGGTGGACGACCGCATTGCGGCATGGCTTTGAACGCCGTCATCGAGACTGGTCTCGTCCTCCTGAGCCCTTGCCGCCGCAGGCGGGATTATGGTGCGGCCGCTCGAGCGGCGACCGGATGTGAGGTTGATACGTGCAAACGCGCGGATCAGGAATGGGCTCAGACCTCAGGTTCATGTGGCGGTAGGGATCGCGCTGCTTGTGCCGAATGCGATTGAGCACCCTTGACAGGACGCCTCGCACCGAGCGGAGCGTCCTCCAGAAACGACCACTCAGCAGCTCAGAGCCACAGCTTGACGAGTGGTCCCTCATGTGAGGCCGCAATGGGCGCGGCCCGAGAAACAGAAGGACCACCACAATGGCGACGATCGGCACATTCTCCCGCACCGCGAACGGCTTCTCCGGCTCAGTCAAAACCCTCAACCTCAACGTCAAGACAGTGTCGTTCACCCCGGTCGACGGCGACAATGAAAAAGGTCCGGACTTCCGCATCTTCGCCGGCGCCATCGAGTTCGGGGCGGCATGGAAGAAGACCTCGCGCGAGGGCCGCGACTATCACTCAGTCAAGCTCGACGATCCCAGCTTCCCCGCTCCGATCTATGCGAGCCTGGTCGAAACCGACCCCGGGGGCGAGTTCTCGCTCATCTGGTCCCGCCGCGCCGCCGAGTGATCCGAGCTAACACGAAGCCCCGCGCAAGGCGGGGCTTCGCCATGTTCAGGTTCGCCACTGCACCTCTATCTGGTGCAGCACGCTATGCTTTGACGGGTGTTTTGCGCGCCTTCTTCACCGGCGATTTGATTGCCGTGGCAATTGCTGCCGCCGCTGGCGCGCGAGCAGCTCGTTTTGGTTTTTCCGCCGCAGCTGTCGCTGGCGCTGCCGCCTTGCGGCCCAATCCTATTGATTTTGCCAGGGCCGAGCGAGTCGCCGCGTAGTTCGGCGCAACCATAGGATAGTCGGAGGGCAGGTTCCATTTCTGGCGGTATTCGTCCGGACTCAGGTTGTAGTGCGTTCCGATATGCCGCTTCAAGGATTTGAACTTTTTCCCGTCTTCCAGGCATATGATGAAATCAGGTGACACTGACTTCTTGATCGACACCGCCGGCTCCAGTTTGGCTGCGGTCGGAGCCACAGGTGTGCCGATCCCTTGCAAAGCGACATAGACATCCCCGATCAGCTTCGACAACTCGCCGACCGGCAACGGATTGTTCGAAACGTAGGCGGAAACGATGTCAGCGGTGATTGATACGAGATCAGCCTGGTCGCTTGGGTCTGGAGAAACGGTCATCGAATTTCCTCTTGTCCAAAGCGCGCTTTGAAAACGGATGGTCTGTCTATTCGCCAATCCAGGCAAATAATTCGTTACTCCGCCAACAAACCTCATTCCGTGTAAATATCAAGCAGGCAAGTGTCGCTGCGATCGTTCGGTCCGGCTGCAGACAAGTTGCCGATCGCGTCGGGGAAGCAGGAAGGCTTTCCCCCTCGCTTCTCCGCGCGCCAAGCGCACAGCCCAACGCAAGCCAGCGCCATGAATCATGGCTCCTGCGTCGCAGGATTGAGCCATGAACAATTGTCGTCGCGACACTCTGTGCCGCGGTCCTGGTCTCGCCCCGGCATGAATTGGCCCTCGCGTGTACCTCTTGTGGGACTCATTCAGGTGGGCTGCACCGCCTCGCGCCGATCGGCAGGATGGATGTTGCTGACATGGCAGCCGGCATGCGCCCGAACGGCTGCCGCCTACTGGCTCAACGAATATCTGATGAACGGCGTGCTGCTTTTGAAGCGCTTGCCACCCCGCAGCTGACAACTCGTTTGACACCACGGCGCCGCGAGCCCATCGAGCCCCTTGCGCATGTCGGTATGACCGAGCGCCAGATGCACCTTCACCCCCGTCGGAACGACGATCATGATGCGTTCTTCCTCGCCGCGAGATGCTGCTGGACTGCATCTGCATTGTGCCGACGGATGCAAAGACGCGCCGCCCGTCGTCCAGTTGGGCTGTCATCACGCCGTCCGGCGGTCGTACGAGATTGCGCAGGGCAGTCAGTACCGGCGGTTCGGTTTCCGTCCCATGGATGAGTGCAACCGTTGCCAATTGCGGCGCCTTGCGAGCGGTCACGCCGAACTGGACACGCCGGCCGAAGGCATGCTGGTGGCCATCCCATGGCGGCGGCAAACCTCCGCCACACTGACGCCGGGCTTCTCCGTCTCCTGCACGATCGCCTGCTTCTGTGCGTCGCTGAAGCGGCGCCGGTTCGACCGCCCGTCAACCGCGGTGTCAAGTGACATTGGCGCCGTACGCAATTAGCAGCGCTGCTGAATTGAGCCCGCGCACTCGGATGCAACAGAGATCGCCAGTCCACTTCGGCCTCGAATTCCTCGGGGACGAGGGCGCCATTTGCGCAGCGCATGGGGCGAAAGTCCGAGCGCCGCGGCATATTCGGCAAGCCCCAACCCGCTCCAGTTCATCGCCTCCACATGCTTGCCCCAGAACGCCTGCAGGGCAATCGGACCGGTGTCCGTACGCACGCTGTAGCGGTAGCGGCGCGGGCTCTTGCGTCGCTTCGGCGGCCCTTTCTTGCCCCGCTTTTCCGGCTTTTCCTGGCGCAATTTCCGCAGATATTCCGCACGTTTGCGCCGATCTTCCGGGCTCACCAGATGGCGCACTCACAGCTCAAAAGTCTTCGTCGAAAGCTTGCGCCGGCGGCAATATTCCTCCGCCTCAAAACGGCCCGATACCAGGTCGCGTCATGCGTCGACCAGCACGGGTTGTTGGCCTTGTCCCAGGAACGTTGAGGCACCGCCGGAAATCTCTCAATAGCAAGGAACGTCACATGTTGCGAGATTGCACGACCCGAAAGATGTGCAGGATCCGGACGGTTACCGAGGGTGGTGGGGGACAGCGAGGGTGGTGGGGGACAGCAAGATAAAGCGAGCTGGCGCTCGCCCTCGCTTTGCTCGTAAGTGTCTGTCTGCACATTGTTTTTTCCGGCACATGCGGACACCGGGAGGCACCACGCGAGGTGTGGCGGGTGCCGGTTGGTCCGCTATCCTGCTGATCTGAAAAGTAAAGGTGCGGTGCCCGGGCGATGTGCGATCCGCCGTTTATACGCCACAGCAAGGCTTTGCGCGCCATAGTACGCGCCGCGCTCCAGCCATCTTGAAGCGCGAAATCCGACTCCCGATGCTGTCGTCATGGCAAATCGTGACAGCGACCAATTCCAGGTTCGCACCGGCCGGACGCGGCATGGCGGCGCGCCGGTCAATTCGCGCACGCTGCCCTTTGTGCGCCAGGTCGAGATTGCCATCCGCAAGCAGGGCGGCAATCCCTATCGCCTCGGTGCAAGCAGCGGTGCCGGGAAGGGGAGTGGCCGCTTCAACGCCCGCGGCCGCGGCGGCAAGCTGGCAGCAGAGTTGCCAAGGGATGGTGGCGGTTGGAAGCAGGACGGCAATGGCGTCCGCTTTCGCTCCCGCCGCGTCGTCGTGAAGGCGCGCGTCGTCAAGTTGCCAGGACGAGGCAAGGGGACCACCGGGCGCGGCCAAAAGTTCGTGTCGACCAGCAAGGCCGTCGATGCGCATCTGCGCTATCTCCAGCGCGACGGCGTCACCAGAGACGGCGAGAAGGGCAGGGTGTACTCGGCCGTCGACGACGAGGCCGACGCAAAGGCCTTCGTCGAGCGCGGCCGCGGCGACCGGCATCAGTTCCGCTTCATCGTCGCGCCGGAGGATGCCGCGGAGATGGAAGACCTGCGCCCCTTCACCCGCGATCTCATGCGGCAGATGGAGACCGACCTCAACACGCGCCTCGACTGGATCGCCGTCGACCACCACAACACCGGTCATCCGCACACCCATATCCTGGTGCGCGGCGTCACCGATGACAGCAAGATCCTGAACATCGCCGGCGACTACATCGCCCATGGCATTCGTCACCGGGCAAGCGAGCTGGTCGAACGGGAACTCGGCCTGCAAAGCGAGGTCGAAGTCGCCCGCAAGCTGGCCAACGAAGTCGGGGCCGAACGGCTGACCCGGCTCGACCGCATGCTGATTGCCGAACNGGTCGCCCGCAAGCTGGCCAACGAAGTCGGGGCCGAACGGCTGACCCGGCTCGACCGCATGCTGATTGCCGAACAGCAGGAGCACGATGTTGTCGATCTCCGTCCCAACGCCAGCGACAGCTACACCATTTCCAGCAATCGCTATCTGCTGATCGATCGGGCAAAGAAGCTGGAGCACTTCGGCCTGGCGAACGAGATGGAGCCCGGCCGTTGGTTGATCTCCGACAGAGCCGAAAGCACGTT
>NZ_AYVL01000037.1 GCF_000502835.1 Mesorhizobium sp. LSJC280B00 | reverse complement strand
AGATGCTCGCCTATTTCACCGCCGTGTTCATGGGCACGGATGTCGACCAGCCTCGCAACCTGGCGAAATCGGTAACGGTGGAATGATCGGTTCCAAACGGCTGCCGATAGGGTCCAACGACAATTTAGTATCAGTTATTGATACATATTTCTTGCACCCTGTCTTGTATCAATGTATGATACAAGACGAGGGCAGAAGTTGATCGTTTCGTTCAAAGGCAAAGCGGTGGAAGCGGTTGCCGAGGGGAAGGCACCGAAAGGTTTTCCACCGGATCTGGTTGCCCGCGGCGAACGTCGTCTTCGAGCGAACGAAAACGCCGCACAATTGAACGACCTTCGATCGCCACCCGGAAATCGCCTTGAAGCCCTGAAAGGGAGCAGAGCTGGGCAGCATTCAATTCGTATCAACGACCAATGGCGTATCTGCTTCAAATGGACCAACGCTGGCGCCGAAGAGGTGGAGATCGTCGACTACCATTGAGCGGGCACTTGCCCTAAACCCTTGAGGTCTCTGAACCATGCTCAAGTTCGTTCGTCCAATTCACCCCGGAGAGTTCCTGCGCGAGGAATATCTCGTCCCGCTCGGTATGAGTGCCGGTGCGCTGGCGAAGAAGCTCAATCTTCCTCGTACCCGTATCGAACGCATTGCCAAGGAAGAGATCGGCCTGACTCCTGATACCGCGCTTCGCCTCGCCAGGTTCTTCAACACCACGCCGGAATTCTGGATGAATTTTCAGCAGGCTTATGAACTTGAAACCGAGGCGAAGAAACTCGCACCGGAGCTCGAGAAGATCGAACCGCTGGAAGCCGCGGCATAGTTGATCTTTTAAAAACTTCGCCATTCCAAAGCGCCTTGGGGTTCAGTAGTGTCGCGCTGCAAACACACGCTGCGGTGAACCATGTCGGATGCTCTCAAGACCTCAGGCATGACCCGGCTGAGAAACTATTTCCTGACCGGCTTCGTCGTTTGCGCGCCGCTGGCGATTACTGCCTACATTGCCTGGTCGCTGATCGGCTGGGTCGATTCCTGGGTGAAACCCTACATTCCGGTACGCTACAATCCGGACACCTACCTGCCGTTTCCAGTGCCGGGTTTTGGGCTGATCGTTGCCTTGATCCTCATCACCTTCATCGGCTTTATGACCGCCAATATCGTTGGCCGCGCCATCGTCAACTTCGGCGAGCGCCTGCTTGGCCGCATGCCGCTGGTGCGCGGCATCTACCGTTCGCTGAAGCAGATTTTCGAGACCGTGCTGTCGAACAAGGGCGACATGTTCCGCCAGGTCGGGTTGGTCGAATATCCGCGCAAAGGGGTCTGGTCGCTGGTCTTCGTCGCCAGCGAGAAGGAAACCGAGATCAACCAGAAGCTCGACCGGGAAGGCGATCCGCTGATTGCCGTATTCATGCCATGTACGCCCAACCCGACGACGGGCTTTCTGATGTATGTGCCGAAATCCGACATTGTGCTGCTCGACATGACAATCGAGGACGGAGCCAAGCTGATCGTGTCGGCCGGCTTGGTGGCGCCGGCAGTCAAAATGGTGACGGTGAACGGCGAGCAGATCCACGGCGCGCTTGCCAATCCTCCGCTCGACACGATGCCTCAGCCGGCACGCAGGAGCCGCACGGCCTCGTCGCGGCCGAACAGATAGAGCAACAGGCGCAGCGCCGTGCCGCGATCGGACTGCAATTCCGGATCGCGCGACAGGATCAGCCGCGCATCGTCGCGAGCGGCCTCGAGCAGGTCGGCATGCGCCTCGATGCGCGCCACCTGGAAGCCCGGCGTGCCGGACTGGCGGGTGCCGAGCAACTCGCCTTCGCCGCGCAGCTTCAGATCCTCTTCGGCGATACGGAAGCCGTCCTCGGTCTCGCGCATTACCGACAAACGGCGTTTTGCCGTCTCGCCGAGCGGATCCTTGTAGAGCAGCACGCACGATGAAGGCTTGTCGCCACGCCCGACCCGGCCGCGCAATTGGTGCAACTGGGTAAGGCCAAAACGCTCGGCATGCTCGATAACCATGATTGTCGCATCAGGCACATCGACGCCGACCTCGATCACTGTGGTGGCGATCAGGATACGGGTGTCACCCTGCTTGAAGGCGCGCATCGCCTCGTCTTTGTCGGTGCCTTTCATGCGGCCGTGCACCAGGCCGATGCGGTCGCCGAACAGCGGCTCCAGCGAGGCAAAACGGTCCTCGGCCGACATCAGCTTGATCTCCTCGGATTCCTCGACCAGCGGACAGATCCAGTAGATTTTCTGGCCATCGGCGACGGCGTCGAGCATGCGTCCGATCAGTTCGTCGAGCCGTTCAAGCGGCAAGGTGACGGTGCGGATCGGCTGGCGGCCGGCCGGCTTTTCCGTCAGCTTCGACACATCCATGTCGCCGAATGCAGTCAGCACCAGCGTCCGCGGTATCGGCGTTGCCGTCATCACCAGCATGTCGGGCGCGTCGCCCTTGGCGGTGATCGCAAGGCGCTGGTGGACACCGAAACGGTGCTGCTCGTCGACGACGGCGAACACGAGGTCACGGAACGTCACCGTTTCCTGGAACAGCGCATGGGTGCCGACGACGATGTCGATGTCACCATTGGCCAGCCCGGTCAGCGTGTCGGCACGCTCGCGGCCCTTTTCGCGACCTGTGAGGACGGCGTCTGCGATGCACACGGCAAAGAACTCATTCGGCGCNAAGCAGCGCGACCACCGTCTTGCCGGAGCCGACATCGCCCTGCAAAAGGCGCAGCATGCGTTCGGGGTCACCGAGATCGGCGTTGATTTCGGCAAGCGCCATTTCCTGCGACATGGTCAGCGAATAGGGGAGTGCCACGCGCAGTTGTTCGACTATGCGGCCGTCGCCGACGAGTGGCCGGCCAGATAATCGGCGGACCTTGGCCCGCACCAGCGCCAGCGATACTTGGCCGGCCAAGAACTCGTCATAGGCAAGGCGCCGCCACGCTGCGCTGTCGACGGAGACGTCGACCGGGTCGGCAGGATTGTGGATGCGGTTGAGCGCATCGCTGAAAGCGGGAAAGGCATGGCGGCGCCGGAACTCACCGTCCTGCCATTCGGGCAGCACCGGCAGGCGGGCCAGCGCCTGGCCGATGGCCCGGCGCAGCACCTTGCCCGAGAGCCCGGCGGTCAGCGGATAAACCGGCTCGACCAGCGGCAGGTTTTCCGCGTCGCCGGCAAGTGCGATATGGTCGGGGTGAACCATGGTCGGGCGGCCGTTGAACCATTCCATGCGGCCGGAGACGACGACATGCTCGCCTACGGGCATTGCTTTTTCGAGATAGGCGGCATGGGCATGGAAGAAGGTCAGCGCGATCTCGCCGGTGTCGTCATAGGCGTAGACCCGGTACGGGACCGACCTGTTGCCGCGTGGCGGCGGCTGGTGGCGGTCGATGCATACATCGAGTGTGACGATGGCGCCCTCGGCCGAGCCGGCGATGCCGGGCCGGTTGCGGCGGTCGATGACAGTATGCGGCAGCACGAACAAGAGGTCCCCGGCGCGCGCGGCCCGGTCGCCGAGGTCGGCTGCTACGACTTTTTCGATCAGGGCGCCAACTTTTGGCCCGACCCCGACAAGCGAGGTGATCGGGACAAACAGCGGATCGAGGAGGGAGGGACGCATGATGTCAGCTTATGTTGCGGCGACTGTAGCGCAAGGCTGACACCGCCTTCTATCCACGCTATATGCGCCGCCTGGGCAAGGATGTTGCAAGATGACCGGAACGAAACGATCAAGCGAGGGGCTCGATGCCCGCCGCCGCAAGCTTCTGTTTCGTTCGTGGCACCGCGGCATGCGCGAGATGGACCTTATACTCGGCAGCTTCGCCGACGCCGAGATCGGCGCCTTGACCGGCGACGAAATCGACCAATATGAGAGGCTCCTCGACATTCCCGACACCGAATTCCTGCCTCTCGTCACTGGCGAACGCCCGGTTCCGGCGGATATCGACTGTGCCGTCCTGCAAAAAATCCTGGCTTCGCGCCGGGAGATGACCTTCTGAACAACGTGTAGCCATGAGCCTTATCCCTACGATCGGTCTGCCGAAAGGCCGCGCCGGCCAGTTCATCGTCGATNCGTCGATGGCGTCGCCGACGGCTACGAAGCCTTTGCGCTGGTGCAGGCTGCGCACGAGATCGCCCCTGACAAGCCGGTGCTGTTCGTGGCGCGCGACGGCCAGCGTCTGCCGGCGATCGTCGAGGCGCTTGCCTTTGCCGCTCCAGGCCTGCCGGTGCTGGAACTGCCGGCCTGGGACTGCCTGCCTTACGACCGCGTCTCGCCCGGCGCCGATGCCGCCGCAAGGCGGCTCGACGCACTGGCCGCAATGATTGCGCTGGCGAAAAAGCCGCACCGCGCCGTCGTCCTCACCACCGCGAATGCGCTGTTGCAACGCATTCCGCCGGCTGAACTCGTCGAGGCGCAGACCTTCCACGCCAAACCCGGCAACCAGATAGACATGAACGTGCTGGTGTCGCGGCTGGAGACTTCCGGCTTCGAGCGAGTGCCGACGGTGCGCGGCATCGGCGAATTTGCGGTGCGCGGCGGCATTCTCGATCTCTTCGCGCCCGGCTGGATGGAGGCACTGCGCCTCGATTTCTTCGGCGATACGCTGGAATCGATCCGCGTCTTCGACACCGCAACCCAGCGCACCATCGGCCAACGCAAATCGATGGCGCTGCAGGCGATGAGCGAGGTGGCGCTGACGCCGGAAACCATCAGCCGCTTCCGCCGCGCCTACATCGAAGCCTTTGGCGCGCCCTCCCGCGACGATGGGCTCTATGCGGCGGTCAGCGAGGGCAGGCGGTTTGCCGGCATGGAGCACTGGCTGCCGTTCTTCNGTTCTTCTATGAGCGGCTGGAAACCGTCTTCGACTACCTGCCCGATGCGCCTGTGGTTTTCGACCATCTGGCGCATGAGGCACTGGCCGAGCGCCACACTCTGATCCTCGACCACTACGAAGCGCGCAAGAAGCAGGCCGACGGCGCCTTGAAGGACGCGGTGCCCTACAAGCCGGTGCCGCCGGATCTGCTCTATCTGTCGCCCGAGAACCTGATTGCCTCGCTTGGCCCGCGCGAGGCGATAGATTTCACGGCCTTCGACGCGCCCGATGCCGGCGCGAAAAAGGTGTTCCGTGCCGGCTCGCGCCACGGCCGCAGCTTCGTCGAGGAACGCGCCGATCCTAACGCCAACGTTTTCGACGTCGTCGTAAAACACATTTCCGACGAGCGCGCTGGACGCCGCCGCGTCATCGTCGCCGGCTGGACTGAAGGTTCGCTCGACCGGCTCGGCCAGATCCTGGTCGAGCATCACCTTGGCAACCTGAAACCGGTGGCGACGCTTGCCGAAGCCGAAAGGCTTGAGCCAGGGCAGGCGGCGCTGGCCGTGCTGCCGCTCGAATCCGGCTTCGAGACCGAGAAACTGGTCGTCGTCGCCGAGCAGGACATTCTCGGCGACCGGCTGATCCGGCGCTCGAAGCGCAAGAAGCGCGCGTCCGACTTCATCGCCGAGGCTTCGGCATTGTCTTCAGGCGATATCGTCGTCCATGCCGACCATGGCATTGGCCGTTTCATCGGGTTGCGTACCATCGAGGCGGTTGGTGCGCCGCACGATTGCCTCGAGATCCACTATGCCGGCGACGATCGGCTATTCTTGCCGGTGGAAAACATCGAGCTGCTGTCGCGCTATGGCTCGGATTCGGCCGAGGCGACGCTCGACAAGCTTGGCGGTGGCGCCTGGCAATCGCGCAAGGCGCGGCTGAAGAAACGCCTGCTCGACATGGCCGGGCAGCTGATCCGCATTGCCGCCGAGCGGCAGATGCGGGCAGCACCGGCGCTGGTGCCGGCGGAAGGCCTCTATGGCGAGTTTGCAGCGCGTTTTCCCTATGAGGAGACCGATGACCAGCAGACGGCGATCGATTCGGTCATGGATGATCTAGGCGCCGGAAAGCCGATGGACCGGCTGATCTGCGGCGACGTCGGCTTCGGCAAGACCGAAGTTGCACTTCGCGCCGCCTTCATTGGGGCGATGGAAGGCTTTCAGGTGGCCATAGTGGTGCCGACGACATTGTTGTCGCGCCAGCATTTCAAGACTTTCTCGCAGCGCTTCTCCGGCCTGCCGATCCGCGTCGCCCAGGCCTCGCGGCTGGTCGGCGCCAAGGAATTGGCGGAGACCAAGAAGGGCATCGCCGAAGGCCAGATCGATATCGTCGTCGGCACGCATGCACTGCTCGGCTCCTCGATCTCGTTCAAGAATCTTGGTCTGCTGATCATCGATGAGGAGCAGCATTTCGGCGTCAAGCACAAAGAGCGGCTGAAGGATCTCAAGACCGACGTCCACGTTCTGACGCTGTCGGCGACGCCGATCCCGCGAACGCTGCAGCTTGCCTTGACCGGTGTGCGTGAGCTGTCGCTGATCGCCACGCCGCCGGTCGACCGCCTGGCGGTGCGCACCTTCATCTCGCCCTTCGATCCGCTGGTCATCCGCGAGACGCTGCTCAGAGAACGCTACCGCGGCGGCCATTCCTTCTACGTCGTACCGCGCATCAGCGATCTCGCGGAAATCCATGATTTTCTGCGCGAATCTGTACCTGAGCTGAAAGTGGCGGTGGCCCATGGCCAGATGCCGCCCGGCGAGCTCGACGATATCATGAATGCCTTTTATGACGGCCAGTACGACGTGCTTTTGTCGACCACCATCGTCGAATCCGGCCTCGATATACCGACCGCCAACACGCTGATCGTGCATCGCGCCGACATGTTCGGCCTGTCGCAGCTCTATCAGTTGCGTGGCCGCGTCGGCCGTTCGAAGGTGCGCGCCTATGCGCTGTTCACGCTGCCCGCCAACCGCAAGCTAACCGATACAGCCGAGCGTCGGCTGAAAGTGCTGCAGTCGCTCGATACGCTAGGCGCCGGTTTCCAGCTGGCCAGCCACGACCTCGACATCCGCGGCGCCGGCAATCTGCTCGGCGAAGAGCAGTCCGGGCACATCAAGGAGGTTGGCTTCGAGCTCTATCAGCAGATGCTGGAGGAGGCGGTGGCCGAAGTGAAGGATTCCGGCGAGGTGCAGGACGGCGGCTGGTCGCCGCAGATCGCCGTCGGCACGGCGGTAATGATCCCGGAAAGCTATGTCCCGGACCTGCAGCTGAGGCTCGCGCTCTATCGTCGTCTTGGCGATCTCGAAAATACGGAAGAGATCGATGCTTTCGGCGCCGAGCTGATCGACCGGTTCGGGCCGCTGCCGGAAGAGGTTGAACATCTGTTGAAGATCGTCTTCATCAAGGCGCTTTGCCGCAAGGCCAACGTGGAGAAGCTCGACGCCGGGCCGAAAGGCGTCGTCATCCATTTCCGCAAGCGGGAATTCCCCAATCCGGTCGGGCTGGTCAAGCTCATCGGCGAACAGGGCTCGCTGGCCAAGATCCGTCCGGACCAGAGCGTCGTCTTCAGCCGTGACTGGGCGACGCCCGAGAAGCGGCTGGCTGGCTCAGCGGTTGTCATGACGCAGCTGGCGCGGCTGGTGGAGAAGGCGGCGTAGCAGCGCGTCGCTGGTGGTCTGGGCACAGCCGCACCGGCACTTTCGCCGTGCCGTGCTCATTCGCCACGCGACCACTTCCGGTCTAGAATAGGAAATCGGCTTCGTGTATGGAGCCGCGACCCCATGTGGGGCGGATTGGCGGGCGATGGCGTCCGTGTGAAAGAGCGTTAGGTGCTTCGATGACGAAATGGTCGCCGAATTCGTGGAGAGCTAAGCCGATCCAGCAGGTTCCTGCCTATCCGGAACTTGCCGCGCTGAGGAACACGGAAGCCCAGCTTGCCACGTTTCCGCCGTTGGTTTTTGCAGGTGAGGCACGCAAGCTGAAGAAGCAGCTTGCAGCCGTCGCTGCCGGTGACGCATTCCTTCTGCAGGGCGGCGATTGCGCCGAGAGCTTCGCCGAGCATGGCGCCGACAATATCCGCGACTTCTTCCGCGTCTTCTTGCAGATGTCGGTGGTGCTGACCTTCGCCGGCGCACAGCCGGTGGTGAAGGTCGGCCGTGTCGCCGGCCAGTTCGCCAAGCCGCGCTCGTCCGACAATGAGACCAAGGGCGGTGTGACGCTGCCCAGCTATCGCGGCGACATCATCAATGGCATCGAGTTCGATGCCAAGTCGCGCATTCCCGATCCTGCGCGGCAGGAGATGGCGTACCGCCAGTCAGCGGCCACGCTCAACCTTTTGCGTGCCTTCGCCCAAGGTGGCTATGCCAGCCTGGAGAACGTGCATCAATGGATGCTTGGCTTCGTGTCCGACAGCCCGCAGGGCGAGAAATACGAGTCTCTCGCCAACCGCATCACCGAGACGATGGACTTCATGAAGGCCGTCGGCATCACCTCGGAGACCAATTACGCGCTGCGCGAGACCGATTTCTACACCAGCCACGAAGCGTTGCTGCTCGGCTATGAGGAGGCGCTGACCCGCGTCGATTCGACCTCCGGCGACTGGTACGCCACCTCCGGCCACATGATCTGGATCGGCGATCGAACGCGCCAGCCCGACCATGCCCATGTCGAATACTGCCGTGGCATCAAGAACCCGCTCGGCCTGAAATGTGGCCCGTCGCTGACGCCGGATGGCCTCTTGCAGCTCATCGACCTGCTCAATCCGGAGAACGAGCCCGGCCGGCTGACGCTGATCGCGCGTTTCGGTTCCGACAAGGTTGCTGACCACCTGCCGAAGCTGGTGCGCGCGGTGCAGAAGGAAGGCCGCAGCGTGGTGTGGTCGTCCGACCCGATGCATGGCAACACCATCGAGGCCGCCGGCTACAAGACACGGCCGTTCGACCGCATCCTGAAGGAGGTGCAGACCTTCTTCGAGGTGCATCGCGCCGAAGGCACGCATCCGGGCGGCATCCATGTCGAGATGACCGGCAAGAACGTCACGGAATGCACCGGTGGCGCCCGCGCCATCACCGCCGAAGAGCTGCAGGATCGCTACCACACCCATTGCGATCCGCGCCTCAACGCTGACCAGGCGATCGAGTTGGCGTTCCTGGTCTCCGATCTGCTCAAGAAGACCCATCCGGTCCAGCACAAGCAGGCCGTCAACGGCTGATACGATCTGAACTTTGATGTCATTGAAGAAGCGCCGGGCGAAAACCGGCGCTTTTTGTATTCAATCCCGCCGGTGTCGCATTTGCTCGTGCCTAACGCGCGCAAAACTGGAATCCTGCCAGGCGATGGCAATTGCATCGGGAGGCCGACATGGCTGACAGTCACAGCGGATCATGCTTGTGCGGGGCAGTGCGGTTCCAGACACGAGGACCGCTACGCGGTGTCGTCTACTGCCATTGCTCGCAGTGCCGGAAGCAGAGCGGGCATTTTTATGCGGCGACCAATGTTGCCGACCGCGACATCACAATCACCGGCGCGGAGAGCATCACCTGGTACGAGGCTTCTTCGTTCGCCAGACGCGGCTTCTGCAAGACATGCGGCTCTCTGCTGTTCTGGAAGCCGAGCGATGATGGCTATGTTTCGGTCATGGCAGGGCTGTTCGACGCGCCAACCGGGCTTCAAGGAGAATGCCATATCTTCGTCGGCGACAAGGGCGATTATTACGCCATCGATGACGGGCTGCCGCAGTTCGAGAAGTCGACACCGTCGATCAAGGTGGCAGGCGACTGATTTTGAAGAGGTCGCCTTATTCCCTTGGTCCAGCCATTGCGCTAATCCCCTGCCGGTGATTCCGAAGGGTTTTGGCATGCAGCGGCTGATCGACGCTTTTTACAATTCGGTGCGGGCGTTTCGCAAACTGGCCGCCGGCGAGGAGGCTTTCCAGTTGGAGCTGACACTGCTCGTGCTTGCCTTGCCGCTCGGCTGGTTCCTTTCGGAATCGTGGCGCGGCTATGCGTTGCTGATCGGCGCGGTGCTGCTCATGATCATGATCGAGGTGTTGAATACCGGCATCGAGGCGGCATGCGACGCGTTCAGCCGCGAATTCAACATCGATATCCAACTGGCCAAGGATTGCGGTTCGCTGGCGGTGCTGATTTCGGTGGTGATCGCTGCCGGCGTCTGGGGCGTCGCCGTCATCGAGCGGATCCTCGGGGTACCGATCTGAGGTTTCAGACACTACATGCCGTCACTGCATTTCTCGTTTTGACCATGATCTTTTCCGAAAACCGGTACCACTTTTCGGGATCATGGTCTGAGGAGACCGATATGGCCGATACCGCCGGATTTCTGCTGCTCGAACGTGAGGGCCTGCCGGACGATCTTCGCTGGCTGGTTGAAAAATTTCCACGCGAGGTCTGGCAGGCGCATGCCAACATCCACGGCGTGGCCAATATGTGGCTGCAGCGGCACGATATGTTCCGCGAGCTTGGCGGCATGCTCACCAATGGTATCGGCGATTATCGAGAAGGTAGGCTGAACGCGCCGGAATTCGCGCGCTGGTTCGCGCCGCGCCTCAACCATTTCCTCGGCAATCTCGACGGCCACCACAATGTCGAGGACCATCATTATTTCCCGGTCTTCGCCAGGGCCGAGACCCGTCTGAAGCGCGGCTTCGAAATCCTGGATGCCGATCACCACACAATCCATGAGGGACTGGAGCGCAATGGCCAGGCGGCAAATGCCTTCATCCGCACGCTTCAGGAGAGCGAAGACAAACAGCGTTTCGCCGCCGATGCCTATGCTGACGAGAACAGCCGGCTGATCGCCATGTTGACCCGGCATCTTGCCGACGAGGAAGACCTGATCATTCCGCTGATCCTCGAGAAGGGTGATCGTGCGCTCGGCATTGATTGACGATCAGCTTCCCTTGTGGAGTTCCTTCTTGGCGACGATATGGGCCGCGAGCCAGCCGAGGATGGCCACAACGAGGCCGATTGCCAGAGCGATCAGCAACCGCTCGTGGCGGGCCAGCGCCTGGCCGACGATGTGCTCCGCGCCCAGCCCGAAGACATAACCGACAGTGCAGAACAGTGCCGCCCAGACTACCGACGAGATGGCGTTGAGGATGATGAAGCGCGCCGCGGCGATGCCCGACAGCCCGGCCGCGATTCCGCCGACCAGTCGCAGGCCATAGATGTAACGGTTCGACAGCACGAAAATGTTGGGATGAGAGGTGACAAGGCGGTAGGCGTGGCTGAAGCCCGGCCGGGCTCGGAGCCTGATCACGAATTTATGGTCGGCGAAGCTCCGTCCCAAGATGAAGAACAACGTGTCGCCACCGAAGGCGCCGAGCGCGGCTGCGAGAAACGCCTGCCACGGGACGAAGACATGCTGATGCGCAAAAAAACCGCCAAGAATTGCGGCGCTTTCGCCCTCGGCGACGCAGCCCAGAAAAACCGCGACCAATCCATATTGCTCAATGAGACGATGGATGACTTCCGTCATGAAGACGTTCGCTGCTTCGACAGAATGTCGTCGATGCGCTTCACCTGCTCGGCCAGCCGGGCGATCTCGTCTCGCATGCCGATGATCTGGCTGTGGCGCAGTTCGTCGAGCTTTTCGTGTAACGCCATGATCTCGATCTCGGCCTTGAGATTAACCTCATAGTCGTGGGCGGCGTCGATTCGATCGCGCTCCGTCTGGCGGTTCTGCGCCATCATGATCACTGGCGCCTGCAGGGCGGCAACCATGGAAAGCACGAGATTGAGAAAGATGAAGGGATACGGATCGAAGGCGGCGCGCGACAAGAGCCAGACATTGCCTGCCGTCCACAGGATCAGGAAGCCAATGAATGCCAGGATGAAGGACCACGAGCCGCCGATCCGTGCGATGGTGTCGGCCAGGCGATCTCCAAACGTCTGGTGAAAGGCGACGGCCTTGTTGGTGTCCTTGGAGATCGTGGTGCGCTCGAGCGTAGATTGCAGTACCCGGCTTTCGAGCGCGCTGAGGCCGTCCGGCTTTCGCTTCAGCCAGCGGCTTGCCAGGTCCTCGATCGTTTTGTTCATCGTCGCCTCCGTCGTCAGCGATGAGGTAGAAGCTGCCGGTTCATACGGGAAGTGGTAGATTGACGCGATGGGGTCAGGAAACAATGGTGGATTTTCAGAAAATTCGCGCCCGTGCAGCGAAGCGCAAAGGCGGTGAGGCAGCGCTGACGTCGCTGCTGGGTCCTATGCCCGACAATGCCGCGGTGGCAAAAATTGCGGACGACCGGATCCTGTCGACCATGGCCGAGCGGGTTTTTGCCGCCGGCTTTGTCTGGCGGGTCATCGAGCAGAAATGGCCGGGTTTCGAGGAAGCATTTCTTGGCTTCGAGCCGAGGCGGCTGCTGTTCCAGCCTGACGATTTCTGGCACGATCTCACAGCCGACAAGCGCATCGTCCGCAATCCGCAGAAGATCAAATCCGTACGCGACAACGCAGCCTTCGTCGCGCGCGTGTCGAAGGAGCATGGCAGCTTCGGCAAGTTCCTGGCCAATTGGCCGGCGGATGACCAGGTCGGATTGATGGCCTATCTCGGCAAGCATGGCAGCCGGCTCGGCGGCAATACCGGCCAGTATTTTCTGCGCTGGCTGGAGTGGGACGCCTTCATCGTCTCGGCCGACATGACGGCAGCGCTGCGCGACGCCGGGCTCGACCTCGCGCAGAGCCCGACATCGAAGAAGGACCTGGACAAGATCCAAGTGCAGATAAACGCCTGGGCGGCGGAAACCGGGCTGCCGCGCCGGCACATTTCGCGCATTCTGGCAATGTCGATCGGCGAGAACCATCCGCCGGAAGCCTTGCGCGAATATATGGGCGAATAGGATCGACTGTTTGGTCCAAACGAACGCCATTGCTCGACGAATTTTGCCGCGCTAAACCCACGGGCATGACAGACAAGACCGCTCCAGACATATTGCGCATCGCCGTCGCCCAGCTCAATCCGACGGTCGGCGACGTCGCCGGCAATCTTGCCAAGGCACGCGAGGCGAGGGCGGATGCCGCCCGCCAAGGCGCCGACCTCGTGCTGTTTACCGAGCTTTTCCTTGCCGGCTATCCGCCTGAGGATCTGGTGCTGAAGCCCGCCTTCCTGAAGGCCTGCGAGCGGGCGGCGGAGGATTTCGCCGGCGATACCGCCGACGGCGGCCCGGGTTTCGTCATCGGCACGCCGTTGAAGCGCAAGACCGGCACGCACAATTCGATCATCTTTGCCGATGGCGGCAAGATCCTTGCCGAACGCTACAAGCTCGATCTGCCGAATTACGGTGAGTTCGACGAGAAGCGCGTCTTCCAGGCCGGCCCCGAGATCCAGGGGCCGGTCAATTTCCGCGGCGTGCGCGTGGGAGTGCCGATCTGCGAAGATATCTGGGGCGAGGTTGCCGTCTGCGAGACGCTGGCCGAAAGCGGCGCGGAAATCCTGCTGGTCCCGAACGGCTCGCCCTATTACCGCGGCAAGGTCGACGTCCGCCACCAGATCGTCATCCGCCAGGTCATCGAATGCGGACTGCCGATTATCTATGCCAACCAGCTTGGCGGCCAGGACGAGCTGGTTTTCGATGGCGCATCGTTTGCCATAGGTTCTGACAAGACGCTGGCCTTCCAGATGAGCCAGTTCGAGGAGACGGTCAACGTCACCACCTGGAAGCGAAAGAATGACATCTGGGTCTGCTCTGACGGACCGATGTCGAAAATCCCGGAGAAGGAGGAGGCCGACTACCGCGCCTGCATGTTGGGCCTGCGCGATTACGTCAACAAGAACGGCTTCAAGAATGTCGTGCTCGGCCTTTCCGGCGGCATCGATTCGGCGATCTGCGCGGCACTTGCCGTCGATGCGCTGGGCGAGGAACGGCTGCGCGCCGTGATGATGCCTTACCGCTACACTTCGAAGGACTCGCTGAAGGATGCCGAGGACTGCGCCCGCGCACTCGGCTGCCGCTACGATATCGTGCCGATCTTCGAGCCGGTCGAGGGCTTCCTGCACACGTTGACACAGCTTTTCGAGGGCACCAACGAAGGCATCACCGAGGAAAACCTGCAGAGCCGGGCCCGCGGCACCATCCTGATGGCGATTTCCAACAAATTCGGCTCGATGGTGGTCACCACCGGCAACAAAAGCGAGATGTCGGTCGGCTACGCGACGCTCTATGGCGACATGAATGGCGGCTTCAATCCGATCAAGGACCTCTACAAGATGCAGGTCTATGCGCTGTCGCGCTGGCGCAACGCGCATATGCCGCCGGGTGCGCTCGGTCCGTCCGGCGAGGTGATCCCGAACAACATCATCGACAAGGCGCCCTCGGCGGAACTGCGAGAGAACCAGACGGACCAGGATTCGCTGCCGCCCTATCCGGTGCTCGACGACATATTGGAATGTCTGGTCGAAAACGAGATGGGTGTCGACGACATCGTTGCGCGCGGCCATGACCGGGCGACGGTGACGCGCGTCGAGCACCTGCTTTACGTCGCCGAATACAAGCGCCGGCAGGCGGCACCCGGTGTGAAGATCACCAGGAAGAATTTCGGCCGCGACCGCCGCTATCCCATTACCAACCGGTTCAGGGATGGCGGGTAGGCGATTGGCCTGCGTAACGGTTTAGCCATGGCCAACCTTGAAATCAGCTTTGACCTGTCGCGGATCGACTTCCGGGCGACATCCGACATGTTGAAGGCGAGCTATTGGGGCAGTGGCCGCAGCGATGAACTGCACCGCCGCGCTTTTGCCAACTCACTGTGTGTCGGCGCCTATGTCGGCGGCAATCAGGTCGGCTTCGGCCGGGCGATCACCGACCGTACGGTATTTGCCTATCTCGCCGACATCATTGTCTGGCCCGGGTATCGCGGGCAAGGCATCGGAACCCGGCTTGTCCAGGCGCTTATCGATCATCCGGATTGCAAGACTGTCACGCATTGGAGCCTGTCGACCAACGACGCCCATGCGGTTTACGAGAAGCTCGGCTTCAGGCCTTCCGCCGACGGCCGCTATATGCGCTTCGACCGTATCCCGGCAACCTGAACAGAGGCAGCGCACAACCGCGATTGTTGCAAAATCGTCTCACTGCTTGGACCAGATGCGCTTTTGGCTATCTACTGACTTGGCGCGGCGTTGAGGCGTCTCTATAAACACCTCTCCGCGATTCCCCTTCAGGAGGAACCGAATGCCAGGATTTGACATCGTTATGCGAGGCCGCGAAGCCTAGGTCTTGGTCAGTGCGCCGCGAGATAGCCTCGCGGCAAGGCTGAACCGAGGCAGGTATTTCGCCGCTGCCGGTCGCCGCCCCTCTACAGGGCCGCCAAATACGCCAAACCTCCGCATCTCCGGGCGCCTAACGGCGCCGACGCGGTTTTTCAATTTCTACTTTCGTGGGATCGGGCTCGTTTGCGCCCGAATGACATCATGACTCGTTTTCGAATAGATTTGCGCGCGGGCGCCTTTCGCAGCGTTCTTGGCTTCACGCTCAGCCATTGGCGGCGTCAGCCGTGGCGGCTTGCCGGCATTATGGGCACGTTCCTGCTGTCGACCTTGGCCGACGTGCTGACGCCGCTCTATTCCGGCCGGCTGGTGGATGCCGTCGCCAGCAGTGCTGCGGCCGACGATGTTGCGTGGAACGCGGCGACAGCGGCCTTTTCGATGCTGGTGGCCCTGGCGCTCACCGGTGTCGTGCTGCGCAATCTCGCCTTCATGGCCATTGTCGAGCTGACGTTGAAGATGATGGCGGATATCGCCGCCGACGCCTTCCACCGCGTCCAGCGCTTCTCCACCGACTGGCACGCCAACAGCTTCGCCGGATCGACGGTGCGCAAGATAACGCGCGGCATGTGGGCGCTCGACCTGCTCAACGACACGATCCTGATCGCGCTGCTGCCATCGGTCGTCATGCTCGTCGGCTCGACGCTGCTGCTTGGCTGGTTCTGGCCGCTGATGGGTGCTGTCGTCGCCACCGGTTCGGTTCTGTTCATCGCGGTGACGACGATGCTGTCGCTTGGCTATGTCGCGCCCGCGGCAAGGCTTGCCAATGCGTGGGATACACGGCTCGGCGGCTCGCTGGCCGACGCGGTGAGCTGCAACGCCGTGGTCAAGGGTTTTGGCGCCGAGGAACGCGAGGAGACACGGCTTGCCGAGGTCGTCGCTAAATGGCGCGGCCGCACGCGCCGCACCTGGATGCGCGGCACTGTCAACGGCACCACGCAAGGGACGATGCTGCTGCTTTTGAGGGCAGCGGTCATCGGATTCTCCCTGCTGTTGTGGTCGTGGGGGCAGGCGAGCGCCGGCGATGTCGCCTTCGTGTTGACCTCATTCTTCGTGCTGCAAGGCTATCTGCGCGACATCGGCACACATATCCGCAATCTGCAGCGCTCGATCAACGACATGGAGGAACTGGTCGACTTCCAGTCCGAACCACTCGGCATCGAGGATCGGCCCGGAGCCAAACCGATCCGGATCACCGATGGCCGTATCACCTTCGACAAGGTCACGTTCCATTATGGCAGCCACCGCCTGCCGCTCTATCGCGACTTTTCGGTGGACATCGCGCCGGGCGAACGGGTTGGGCTGGTTGGCCATTCGGGCTCCGGCAAGACGACATTCGTCAAGCTGATCCAGCGCCTCTACGACGTGACTGCGGGCAATATCCTGATCGACGGCCAGGATATTGCCAATGTGGCGCAGGCGTCGCTGCGCGCACAGATCGCGATTGTCCAGCAGGAGCCGATCCTGTTTCACCGGTCGCTGGCCGAAAACATCGCCTATGCCCGGCCGGCCGCCACGCAGGCCAAGATCGAGCACGCGGCGCGATTGGCCAGCGCGCATGACTTCATCGCCAATTTGCCGAAAGGCTATGGCACGCTGGTCGGCGAGCGTGGCGTAAAGCTATCGGGTGGTGAGCGTCAACGCGTTGCAATCGCACGCGCCTTTCTTGCCGATGCGCGCATTCTCATCCTGGATGAGGCAACGTCGAGCCTCGATTCGGAATCGGAGGTGCTGATCCAGCAGGCGATGGAGCGGTTGATGGTCGGCCGCACGACGCTGGTCATTGCCCACCGGCTGTCGACGGTGCGGGCGCTGGACAGGCTTTTGGTGTTCGATCGCGGCCGCATCGTCGAAGAGGGCTCGCATGACCAACTGATCCGGCTGCAAGGCGGCATCTACCGCCGGCTGTTCGAACGCCAGGCGCTTGAACTGACCAAAGGCATGGTGATCTGACGGTTGCGGCGCCGCGCGTCCTGATGGACGCGTGGCGCTGCAGTCTTTTCTTCGCCTTCGTCATGTTCTATGTCTGCCGCCGAGCGCGGGGGCGCGTCTTGTCAACAGCAAAACCATCCGGTACGCCCCGCTCATGACAGTTACCGTCCGTTTCGCCCCGTCACCGACCGGCCGCATCCATATCGGCAATGCGCGCACCGCTCTGTTCAACTGGCTGTTCGCCATCAAGAACAAGGGCCGCTTCATCCAGCGCTTCGACGACACCGACGTTGCCCGTTCGACGCAGGAATTTTCCGACGCCATCCTTTATGACCTGCATTGGCTGGGCATCTTCCCCGACGCCACGGAGTATCAGTCGCGGCGGGTCGAAATCTATGATGCCGCACTGCAGAAGCTGAAGGAGGCGCGCCTCGTCTATGCCTGCTATGAGACGCCCGAAGAGCTCGACCTGAGGCGCAAGGTGCGCCGCACGCGTGGTCTGCCGCCAGTCTATGGCCGCGAGGCGCTGACGCTGGCACCCGAGCAGGTGGCGGAATATGAGGCCGATGGCCGGCGGCCGCACTGGCGCTTTCTGCTGCCCAACTTCAGCAGCGATCCGCTGCAGCCGGAGCGCACCGAAATCCACTGGAACGACCTGGTGCGCGGCGAAGAGACCGTCGACCTCGCCTCGCTTTCAGACCCGGTTCTGCGGCGTGAGGACGGCACCTACCTCTATACATTGCCTTCGGTTGTCGACGACATCGACATGGGCGTCAGCCATGTCATTCGCGGCGACGACCACGTCACCAATACCGGCGTCCAGATAGCCCTGTTCCGAGCACTTGGCGCGGAGCCGCCGGTGTTCGGCCACCACAATCTCCTGACAACGGCATCAGGCGAGGGACTTTCGAAGCGCACCGGCGCGCTGTCCATCCAGAGCCTGCGTGAGAGCGGCATCGAGCCGATGGCGATCGCTTCGCTGGCGGTGCTCGTCGGCACCTCGGAAAACGTCGTGGCGGTGCCAACGATGGCCGAGCTAGCCGAGCGCTTCGATCCGGCTGCAACATCGAAATCCGCCGCCAAATTCGACCCGGACGAGCTCTTCGTGCTCAACCGCACGCTGCTGCATCACATGCCGTTTTCCGAGGCGCGCGACCGGCTGATCGTGCTCGGCATCTCCGGCGAACAGGCCGAGCCTTTCTGGCTGGCGGTGCGCGGCAATCTCGACAGGCTGGCCGATGCGGCGATCTGGTGGCGTACGCTTCGAGACGGTCCAGAGGAGCCGGCGGAGTTTTCCGACGATGACCGCGACTTTCTTCGCCAGGCGTTCGAACTGCTGCCGGAGGAGCCTTGGAACGGCACCGTCTGGAAAAACTGGACCGGCAAGATCCGAGAGGCGAGCGGCCGTAAGGGCAAGGCGCTGTTCATGCCGCTCAGGCTGGCGCTTACGGGACAGCCTTCGGGTCCGGAGCTTGCAGATCTGTTGCCGCTGCTGGGTCGGGAAGGAACGTTGGCCCGACGACCCTGACCTTGCGCTGTTCCGGCGGGGGCAGGGACGTCGGCGAAGGCACGGGCTTGACGGCAAGGCGTCTGATCGCCTCACGATCGAGGCCGTCTTGCGCGTTGGCCAAGGACTCCGGATCGGCGCCCGGATCAGGCCTAGCAACCGGCAGCGGAATGAACGGGGTACTCTCTACATTCGCCTCAGATTGTGCCCGGGTTGGCGGGTTGCCGGCGATGATCTCGAAATTCTGCGCGGCATTGCAGCCGCAGGCCGGCGGCCGCGGCATGTCGGACTGCTTGTAGAGGTAGGCCGTCGGCAGTTCGATATAAGGCCTGCCGGTCACCGAAGACGTCATGGACGCCGAATCGCCATTCATGCCGCGCGTGTAGAAAACCTGCATTTCTGTGCCGGGGCAGCTCGATTCGCAATTCTTCTGGTCGCGCTCGAAATCGCCCAGCGAGGCAGCATTCGACATCGGGAAGAAATAGCCGTCGCAGGTCCGCACACACATGGTGCGGAATTCGCCTCGCGGCTGGCCCAACTCGTCGGCGTTGTTGAGCATGGTGCGAATGTTGCGCGGCTGACTTAGTTCTTCAGCCTGGTCGGGCTCTTCAGGCTGATCGGGCGCACCGGGTTCAGTTGCGTCACTGCCCAAAAGCTGGTCGAGCAGGTTTCGCTTGCCGTTTTCACGGCTGGCTTCGCGGACCGGCGCGGGCGTCCGCGCCGCCCCATCATCGCGGCAGCCATTGGCGTCAAGCAACGTCAATATGCGCGCGCGATCGCGTCGCGAACCACCGCCGGCAAGGTCGGCGCGCTTGGCCTGCAGGGCGTCGAGATTGGCTGCCATGCGATCGATGGTGGCGTCGAGTGCCGCGCATGCATTGGCGTTGCGGCGAGACAGCGAAAAGCCGCAGCCGGCGCTGCTGGCCTGGCTGACGGCCTTTGAAATCTGCTGGCGCTGCCGGACGATTGCGTCGTCATATTTCCTGAGCAAAGCCGGTTTGCCACCGCCACCACGAGAAGCGGCGGCAAGATCGGCTTCAAGCTGGCGGCAGAGGCGCGGAGCGGCCTGCGCCTGAGTGACGGCAATGCCGCACAGTAGCAGGGCGCCGAGCAGCGCGGCGGCCCGCGTCAGCTTCCAACATGCGCCCGTCATCCCTCCGAAACTCCGCCTGCCTGTCGTTCAGAAAGCTACCGCGCTTGCGGTTAACCGTTTGTTTACCATACCGCCGATTCCGGCTTCATCCCAAATCGGATGGCTCGCGCCGGTGCGCGGCTTCGACCACGACCAGCGCTGTCATATCGACCACGCCGCACGACATACTCGGACAGAGCCACGACCGAGACATCCTGGCGATGCACGAAAAAGGCGTATTCGCCCAGAAGAATGCCCGGATCCAGAATGCCCGGAGGCTTGGCATGACCGCGATTACCCGTCGAGCCGCAGTGCAGTTTGGTCTTTTGTGCCTGGCGATGCCGGATGCCATGGCGCAGGAAAAGCCCATCACGCCGGATTGGGGTACCAAATTGGTCGAAGCTGCCCGTGAGCAGATCGGCGTCACCATGCTCTACGATCCGACCTATACACGCCTGGCCTATCCGGGCGGGGACGTTGGGCCCGAGCGGGGTGTGTGCACGGATGTCGTGATCCGTGCCTATCGCCGCGCCTTCGATCTCGACCTGCAAGAATTGGTGCATGAGGATATGCGGGCCAATTTTGCCGCCTATCCGAAGGCTTGGGGCTTGAAGGCGCCCGACCGCAACATCGACCACCGCCGTGTGCCCAACCTTGCGGTCTATTTCGAGCGGCGCGGTGCTGCCTTGCCCGTCAGCCAAGACCCGGCCGACTATCGGCCAGGGGATCTCATCGCCCAGATGCTGCCCGGCAATCTGTCGCATATTGCCATCGTGTCGTCCAATCGCTCCACTTTGGTACCGACAAGAAGACTGGTCATTCACAATATCGGCGGCGGCGCCAGGGAAGAGGACACTTTGTTTGCCTTCAGGCAGACAGGACATTTCCGGTTCAGGCCAATCTGAGAAAGCCCGCGGCTATTCCAGATCGACGATGGCTTGCGCCTTGTGCGCGGCTTCGACCACGGCCAGTGCCGTCATATTGACGACGCCGCGCGACGTCACCGACGGCGTCAATATATGCGCCGGGCTGTCGGTGCCGAGCAGGATCGGGCCGACATGCAGCGCGTCCATCATTGTGCGCAGCGCCGTCAGTGTGATGTTCGCCGAATCGAGATTGGGGAACACCAGCAGATTGGCTTCGCCTTTCAGCCGCGAATGCGGATAGACGCGTTGGCGCAGCTGCTCCGACAGTGCCGAGTCGGCATGCATCTCGCCGTCGCATTGCAGGTCGGGCGCGATGCGCGCCAGGATCGCCGCCGCCTGCCGCATCTTCATGGCGCTTGGCGAATCGCGGGAGCCGAAATCAGAATGCGACAGCAGCGCTGCCTTGGGCTCAATGCCGAAACGCTGAATTTCCTCGGCCGCCAAAACGGTCATTTCCGCAATTTCTTCGGCGGTCGGATCGACGGAGACATGGGTGTCGGTGAGGAAAATGATGCCGCGCTGCGAGATCAGCATCGAAAGCGTCGACAGGTCGCGATCCGTAATGCCGGCGCGCGGTCCGATGATCAGCGTGACGTTGCGCAGATGGCGCTCGAAACGGCCTTCGAGGCCGCAGACCATGGCGTCGGCGTCGCCGCGTTTCAGGGCAAGGGCGGCGATCACCGTATTGTCGGTGCGCACCATGGTGCGCGCCGCTTCCGTCGTCACCCCACGCCGGCCGGCAAGCTCGATCAAGAGATCGACGTAGTGACGGTAACGCGGATCGTCTTCCGGGTTGATCAAGCCGAAATCGACGCCCGGCTTGATGCGCAGCCCGTAGCGCTTCAGCCGCACCTCGATGACATGCGGGCGGCCGATCAGGATCGGTTCGGCAATGCCTTCCTCGAGCACGACCTGCGCGGCGCGAAGCACCCGCTCGTCCTCGCCGTCGGCATAGATGACGCGCTTGGCGCTCGACGTCTTGGCCATCGAGAACACTGGCTTCATGACCAGGCCGGAGCGGAAGACGAAGCGGTTGAGCTTGTCGATATAGGCGGGGAAATCGGTGATCGGCCGGGTCGCGACGCCGGTCTCGCACGCTGCCTTGGCGACAGCAGGGGCAATGCGCAGGATCAGCCGCGGATCGAAGGGCGAGGGGATCAGGAACTCAGGACCGAAGATCGGCGTCTCGCCGGAATAGGCGCGGGCGGCGACATCGGACGGCTCTTCGCGGGCAAGCGCTGCAATCGCTCGCACGGCGGCCATTTTCATCTCTTCGTTGATGGCGCTTGCACCACAATCCAGCGCGCCACGGAAGATGTAGGGAAAACAGAGTACGTTGTTGACTTGGTTGGGGAAATCGGAGCGGCCTGTGCAGATCATCGCGTCGGGCCGTGCTGCCCGCGCCGCTTCCGGCATGATCTCGGGATTGGGGTTGGCCAGCGCGAGGATCAACGGCTTGGGCGCCATGTGGTGGAGCAGTTCCGGTTTCAGTACGCCGGCGGCAGACAGGCCGAGAAACACGTCGGCGCCGGGCAGAACGTCAGCCAGCGTGCGCGCCTCGGTGTCCTTCACATAGGGGTCTTTCCAGCGGTCCATCTCCTCGACACGGCCCTTATGGGCGACCCCGAACCGGTCGGTGACCCAGATGTTTTCGACCCGCGCGCCGAGCGAGACCAGAAGGTTGAGGCACGCAAGCGCCGCAGCGCCGGCGCCTGACGTGACTATCTTGATGTCCGAGATGGACTTGCCGGCGAATTCCAGCCCGTTGAGCACGGCGGCAGCGACGATGATGGCGGTGCCGTGCTGGTCGTCATGGAAGACCGGTATGCCCATGCGCGCTTTCAACTGCTCCTCGACCTCGAAGCATTCGGGCGCCTTGATGTCTTCCAGGTTGATGCCGCCGAAGGTTGGTTCCAGCGCCGAGATCGTCTCGACCATGCGCTCGATGCCCGGTGCGTCGATCTCGATGTCGAAGACATCGATGCCGGCGAACTTCTTGAACAGCACCGCTTTGCCCTCCATCACCGGCTTGGAGGCGAGCGGACCGATATTGCCGAGGCCGAGCACCGCCGAACCGTTAGTGACAACGCCGACCAGATTGGCGCGGGCTGTATAGTCGGCAGCGGTTGCCGGATCGTCGCGGATTTCAAGGCAGGGGGCGGCGACACCCGGCGAATAGGCAAGCGCCAGGTCGCGCTGGTTGCCGAGCGGCTTCGTCGCCTGGATTTCAAGCTTTCCGGGACGGGGGTGCTTATGGAAATAGAGCGCTGCTTCGTCGAGGTCGGATCGGGCCGCCTTCTTGCTTTCGCCTGTCATGACGGCCGCCTCCTCAGTTCAGTCCGTTTGGTGTTTTGAGTCTCTTAGCATGCAGCCGAGCCTTTTCGAGGGGTGATATGTCGCAAGCGCGAGCTTATGGCTTCGCATCGCCCGCCGGCCTGTACGGTCTGCCATTGAAATGTTGGGGCGATAGGCGCGTTGCTGGAGCGAGCTGCGAGCCGAATGTCTGCTTCAGGTGGTTTGCGGACGATTAGGTATTCTTTCGCTAGTTCGCTGTGGGGCTGTTGCTCCTATAAAGTGCACGAAAGAAACTCTTGGAATAGCGATCGTACCAAGCGGCAGCCCACTCGCCGACAAGTCGCTCTGTCGACGACACCCTACGCCGGTAGTCGACTGTTCGGCGGATACCTCCTTCTTCCTCAAGCTCGATGTCCAGGTGAGTAAACTTTGGGGTCGCATCCGAAAACCTGAGATACATGTATGCAAACACCGCGATATGACGTTTACCCATTGATAAGCAACGATTTTCTATCGCCACCACCGCAGACTGGACTGTAGCGAAATCCTCTAGCCTAACCGCTCGTTCTAGACGAACGAAGTCAAGGAACAATCTCCTGTCGGTAATTGCAAGGTTGCCGTCGGCCGTGTCTCGAACCCCGTGCGACAGCAGTTTTTGCGCAACAAAGCGATAAATAGACGCCATTCGCCGGTCTCATTTTCATGTGCGAGGCAGGACATAACATGCGGACTAACCCTAGTCCTTGTGAACTGGGCGCCGTTTTGAGCATAATGTTGCCCTGTTTCGGCTTGCCTGAGGGCGCCTGTTGCCCGCCGTTTCCAGCGGGTATCAAGCCTTGGATTCTGCCACTAAAACGCGCTGACATAGAGGCCGCCGTCCACCGGTATGTTCTGTCCGGTCAGGTAGCCGGCATGGACCGAGCACAGAAAGGCGCAGATCTGGCCGAATTCCTCCGGTGTACCGAGCCGTTTGGCCGGAACGTTGGCTGCTGCTTGCGCTTTGCGCGCGGCGGCGGCGGCCGGATCTTCGGGCGTGCCGGCCTCGTGCGGGCCGCGTAGCCGATCGGTGTCGAGTTTGCCCGGCAGCATGTTATTGATAGTCACGTTGCGGTCGATCACTGTCCGTGCGACGCCGGCCAGGAACGAAGTGAGGCCGGCGCGGGCGCCAGACGACAGGTCGAGGCCGGGGATAGGCACATAGACCGACAGCGAGGTGATGTTGACGATACGGCCGAAGCCGCGCGCCGCCATGCCGTCGATCACGGCCTGAACCAGTTCGACAGGGGTCACCATGTTCTGGGTGACGCCCTCGAGGATCTTTTCGCGGTCGAGCGCGCGGAAATCGCGAAACGGCGGACCGCCATTGTTGTTGACGAGGATGTCGGGATCGGGGCAGGCGGCAAGCAGCGCCTTCTGGACATCGGGCTTGGATACGTCGCCGACGATTTCGGTCACCTTGACGCCGAATTTCTCGCGCAGTTCAGCGGCAGTTTTGGCCAGCACGTCGGCGTTGCGGCCATTGACCACCAGATCGCAACCTGCCTCTGCCAGTGCCATGGCGCAGCCGCGTCCCAAGCCTTTGCTGGAAGCGCAGACGATGGCCTTCTTGCTGCGAATGCCGAGATCCATGGTGATTTTCTCCTCTGATTGCCGCGGCAACCTATCCGGATGGCTGGACCAATCGCAACCGTCATACGGTTGTTGCATGAATCGGGGCATAGGCTCAGGCGAAAGCAACGGTGACAAATGATGTCCGGCGCAGAGCCCCGCACTTTCCGCAGCATGTTCATCTCCGACGTCCATCTCGGATCGAAGGCGGCGAAGGCCGAGTTCCTGATCGATTTCCTGCGCCATCACGATGCCGATATCATCTATCTCGTCGGCGACGTCGTCGACGGCTGGCGCTTGAGACGGAGCTGGCATTGGCCGCAGAGCCACAATGACGTCGTCCAGAAGTTGCTGCGCAAGGCGCGCAAGGGCGCCAGTATCACCTACATCGCCGGAAACCATGACGAGTTCGCGCGCCAGTTCCAGGGCGTTCATTTCGGCGGCATTGTCGTCGCCGACCGCGCCATCCATGAGACCGCCGATGGCAAACGCCTTCTTGTCATCCATGGCGACCAGTTCGACACCGTCGTCCATAATGCGCGCTGGCTGGCCTATCTTGGCGACTACGCCTATGACGCGGCGATGCTGGTCAACCGCGTCATCACGCGCCTGCGCCAGGTGCTCGGCCTGCCTTACTGGTCGTTCTCGTCCTGGGCCAAGGTCAAGGTCAAGAAGGCGGTGAATTTCATCGGCTCGTTCCAGACCGTGCTGACCGAGGAGGCGCGCCGCTCGCATGTCGATGGCGTGATCTGCGGGCACATCCACCATGCCGCGATCGAACGCTATCAGGACGTGCAATACATCAACACCGGCGATTGGGTGGAGAGCTGCACGGCGGTGGTCGAGCATTTTGACGGCCGGATGGAGATCCTGCAATGGGCGCATGTCCTGCCGGAGACTCCGGTCGGCAGCGAGGTGCTCGTGCCGATCGACATCAAGGGCAGGGCAGTCCAGGCGGCTTGACCAAATCCGGCCGCATCTCGCTTCAATCGGTTAGTCCAGCGGTTTCATCGACTTTTTCGCCGTGTTAAGCAGCGGCAGGTGTGGCGGGCCGACCCGGCTGAATGCCGTGCCGACGGATCGCCTGTCAATGTCCTCGCTGCCGCCGCTTTCGCCCGAACAGCTCGTCAAGCCACGCCATTTCGAACTGCGCATGAGCTTGATCTTCTTTACGCTCTTCGTTCCGCTCGGGACGCATGTGCCGTATTTCCCGCTGTGGCTGCAGGCGAAGGGGTTCCATGCCGAACAGATAGCCGTGATCCTCGCCGCGCCGATGTTCCTGCGCGTGGCGACGACGCCTTTTCTTACTGCGCTGGCAGACAAAGCGAGCGACCGCGCCAATGTCTATGTTGCGCTGGTCGCCGCATCGCTGATCCTGTCCGCCGGCTACCTCCTGCCGCCGACCTACCCAACGGTACTTGCCGTGTCGTTGGCCCTGACGGTCGTCTGGACGCCGCATTCGCCGATTGCCGATTCGCTCGCCCTTTCAGGTGTTCGCCGCTTCGGCTCGAATTACGCAAGCATGCGCAAATGGGGCTCGATCTCCTATCTCTGCGCCAATCTCGCCGGCGGTTTCATCCTGTCGGCGAGCGGTGCCCAGGCTGTCCCGGTGATCATCTTCGCGGCGCTGTGTGCCGCGCTAGCCGCCGGACTGATTGCGCCGCGCCTCGGCCGTCCACGCCGCGCCTCGCCGCTTTCGGCCGCCGATATCCAGCAATCGGCACCGAAACTCCTCAACCGGTACTTCCTCTATTTTTCGACAGGCGTCGGCGTCATCACCGCCAGCCACGCATTTCTCTACGGTTTCGTGTCGATCTACTGGAAGTCGATCGGCATCAGCGATTCGGTTGTCGGGCTTCTGTGGGGGTGGGGCGTCGTCGCCGAGATATGCATGTTCGTCGTTTTCACCCGCGCTTTCGCCTCCTTCTCGGTCGTCTCGATCATGCTGATTGCCGGGATTGGCGCGATCGTGCGCTGGTTCGCCTTTCCGCTGATCTGGCCGCTTGGGCTTGGCGTTGGCGGGTTTTTCGCGATCCAGACGCTGCACGCGGTTTCGGTGGCGCTGGTGCTGATCGGCCTGCAAAAGATGATCGGTGAGACGGTCGCGGAAGAACGCACCGGGGCGGCGCAAGGCATCGCCTATTTCTCCAATGGCTTCTTCATGGCGGCGGCGACGCTGATTTCCGGTCCTCTTTACGACCGCTTCGGCGCGAATGGCTTCTTTGCGATGATCCCGATCGCGCTGACGGGCCTGGCTCTGATCGGGCTTGCCGCGCGTTCAGCCCCACAGCGCCCGCTCGGGCGGTGACACCAGCGAACCTTGGTAGACGAGACCGGGAACGCGGTCGCGGGCCAGCAGCAGCGGACCGTCGAGATCGACGAAATCGGCATCCTGCGCCAACAGCACGGCCGGCGCCATCGCAAGCGATGTGCCGACCATACAGCCGACCATGACACCAAGACCCAGTTCGCGGGCGCGGTCGCGAAGCACGAGTGCAGCGGTCAGGCCACCCGATTTGTCGAGCTTGATGTTGACGGCGTCGTAAAGGCCGACAAGCGCTTCAAGATCCTTCGCCTCGTGCACGCTTTCGTCGGCACAGATCGGTACCGGATGCGCGATGTGGCGAAGAATACCGTCATGTCCCGCCGGCAGCGGCTGTTCGATCAAGGCGATACCGTGCTCGGCGGCAAAGGCAAGGTTTGCGACGATATTGTCGTCATTCCAGCCCTCATTGGCGTCGAGAATGATTCGGCTGTCGGGTGCTGCCGCCGTCACTGCACGGATGCGCGCGATGTCGTTGTCGCCGCCGATCTTGACCTTGAGCAGCGGGCGCTGGGGGTTAGCGCGGGCCTGCGCCGCCATCGCCTCCGGCTCGGCGAGCGACAATGTATACGCCGTCTCAAGCGGTCGTAACGGAACGGTTCGTATCGTATGCGCCACCGGTGTTCCGCTGATCTTCGCTTCCAGGTCCCAGAGCGCGCAGTCGATGGCACTGCGTGCCGCGCCGGCAGGCATGGCATCGAGCAGGGCGATGCGGCTGATGCCGCGCGCGATCTCGCTGCGCATCGCCTCGATCGCGTCGCGCACACCCTCCATGGTCTCGCCATAGCGCTTGTAAGGGACGCATTCGCCGCGTCCTGTACGGCCGTTTTCGGTGATGGCGCAGGAAATCACCTCCGCTTCGGTCTTCGAGCCGCGCGAAATGGTAAAGGTCCCGGCTATCGGAAAGCGCTCGGCCTCGACCGAAATGACACGCGCCATATTTTTCTGCTCCAGCTGTGCGACAAGGAGGATATCGGCAAATCGACAGGTCGGCCCCGTCAGGCTAAACAGGATGCCATGTTGACCATCCGCAAACGCGACGCAAGCGGCCCTGCCAAGGAGCCCGACCACCAGCCGCGCATCGCGATCGGCGAGGAGGGCGACGTTCTCGGCTGCGCTTTCTCGGGAACCTGGACGACACGTACCGTTGCCCTGGTCGATGCCGAGATGCGCAAGATCGAGAAGCGCGGCGGCTTCAAGACGCTGGCGCTCGACCTTTCACAAATCGAGAAGATGGACACTGCCGGGGCGTGGCTGATCGACCGCCTGGTCAGCAGCTTCGAAAAAAAGGGCGTCGAGATCACGATGCAGGGGCAAAGCGAGATTGCCTCGATCCTGCTCGGCGCCGTCGGTGATGCGGTCCGACGCGAGCCCGAATCAGGTCCGGCAAAGCCGCCCAACTTCATCATTCGCGGGCTCGAGGCGGTTGGCCGGCGCGTTTATGAGATGCGCGACGATTTCCTGGCCGCAATGAATATCCTTGGCGCCACGATACGCGGCTCTCAGATGAAGCTTGGCCGTGGCCATGGCGTCAACATGGCGGCGATCTTCAACCAGATCGATCGCATGGGTGTCGGCGCCATACCGGTAGTCGTGCTGATGTCGGCCATCGTCGGTGCGATCGTCGCCCAGCAAGGCGCTTATCAGCTCAGCTATTTCGGCGCCGACATCTTCGTCGTCGACCTGGTCGGGGTGCTGATCCTGCGCGAGCTCGGCGTGCTGATGACGGCGATCATGATCGCCGGCCGCTCCGGCAGTGCGATCACCGCCGAGATCGGCTCGATGAAGATGCGCGAGGAGGTCGATGCGCTGAAGGTGATCGGTCTTAATCCAATCGGCGTGCTGGTNGATCGGCTCGATGAAGATGCGCGAGGAGGTCGATGCGCTGAAGGTGATCGGTCTTAATCCAATCGGCGTGCTGGTGTTTCCGCGGCTGGTCGCGCTGGTCGTCGCGCTGCCTTGCCTGACGATCATCGCCAACTTTGCCGCACTGGGCGGCGGCATTTTGGCTGCATGGCTCTACTCCGATATTGCACCGGCAGCGTTCATCGACCGGCTGCGTGTCGCAATCGACCTCAGCACCATCTTTGCCGGCCTGATCAAGGCGCCGTTCATGGCCATGATCATCGGCATAATTGCCTCGGTCGAGGGCATGAAGGTTGGCGGCAGCGCCGAATCGCTTGGCCAGCATGTGACCGCCTCAGTGGTGAAGTCGATCTTCGTGGTCATTATCCTCGACGGGCTTTTCGCCATGTTCTATGCAGCGATCGAGTTCTGACATGGCGCTGCCGGGCACAAACACGACCAAGGTGGCGGCGAAAGCCAAAGAAGACGAGATCGTGCTGTCGGCGCACGACATCACGGTGTCGTTCGCCGACCAGGTCGTTCTCGACAAATTGTCGCTCGATATCTGGCGCGGGGAGATTCTCGGCTTCGTCGGTGCCTCCGGTGCCGGCAAATCTGTTCTCTTGCGCACCATCCTTGGCTTGACGCGCAAGCAATCGGGAACAATCAAACTGTTCGGCGTTGACGTCGAGAAGGCAACCGAAAGGGAGCGCCTTCGCATCGACATGCGGCTTGGCGTGCTGTTCCAGCATGGCGCCCTTTTTTCGGCGCTGACGGTCCTCGAAAACGTCCAGGTGCCGATGCGTGAATATCTCGATTTGCCGAAGAAGCTGATGGACGAACTTGCCATGCTCAAGGTCGAGCTGGTCGGACTGCCGCCGGATGCGGCGCAGAAATTCCCCTCCGAGCTCTCCGGCGGCATGATCAAGCGTGCTGCGCTGGCGCGCGCCCTGGCACTCGACCCGGATATCCTTTTCCTCGACGAACCGACGTCCGGGCTCGATCCGATCAGCGCGGCTGAGTTCGACGAATTGGTCGTCAAGCTGCGCGATACGATGGATTTGACCGTGTATATGGTCACGCACGATCTCGACACGCTGTTTACGGCGTGCGACCGCGTGGCGGTGCTCGGCAACAAGAAAGTGCTGGTCGAGGGCACGATCGACGACATGCTCAGGAGCGAGGAACCCTGGGTAAAATCCTATTTCCGCGGAAAACGCGCCCGGCAACTTGATCTTGCGGCGCGCGCATAGCCATAAGTGAGCAATGGAAACCAGGGCCAACTACGTCATTGTCGGCATTTTCACGCTGGCCGCGATCCTCGCGGCTTTCGCTTTCGTCTATTGGACGGCGGCAATCGGCGAAAAGGGTGAGACGACGGTGCTGCGCGTGCGCATTCCAGGCTCCGCTTCGGGGCTCGGCCGTGGCAGCTTCGTGCTGTTCAATGGCGTCAAAGTCGGCGACGTGCGCCGTGTCTATATCGACGTCGACAATCCGACCGCTGCTATCGCCGACACCGAAATAGACCGGAATACGCCTATCACCAAGTCGACGCAGGCCGATATCGGGCTTGCCGGCCTCACCGGCCAGGCCAACATCGAGCTCAAGGGCGCCGACCCCAAAGAGCCAAAACTTCTCGACGAGGCGGAAAAGGAAGGCCGTGTCGCCGAGATCGTTGCCAACCCGTCGGCGGTCACCAATCTGCTGCAGACGGCGCAGAACATCTTCACCCGCGCCGACAAGGTCCTTTCGGAGCTCGAAGGCTTCACCAAGGATGTTCGCGGGCCGCTGACGCAGACCGTCAACAATGTCCAGACCTTCTCCGATGCACTGGCCAGGAATGCGGACGGCGTCGACAAGTTCCTGGCCAGCGTCAGCTCGCTGGCGGACGAACTGAAGGGTGTTTCGGGCAAGCTCGACGGCACCCTGAAGGCGGCGGAAGGGCTACTCAACGCCGTCGACAAGGACCAGATCAAGAGCATCGTCGCCAATGTCGACACGGTCACTTCCAACCTCAAGGAAACCAGCAAGCAGTTCGACACGGTCATCAAGAACGTGGACACCGCGGTAGGCTCGATCAACGAGTTCGCCCAGAAGACGCAAGGCACGCTGGCCAAGGTCGACGGCGTTCTCGACGGCATCGATCCGGCTGAGGTTCGCACCGCGCTGGCCAATATCCAGAAGGCCAGCGAAAACGCCAATGAAGCTGCCGCCGACATCGCCAAGGTGACCAACAAGTTCGCCAACCGGGCCGACGACATCGACGAAACCATCAAAGACGCGCACCAGCTCGCAGGACGCCTCAACGATGCCTCGGTGCGAGTCGACGGTATCCTTGCCAAGGTCGACAAACTGCTCGGCTCCGGTCAGGCCGACGGCGTCATGGCCGATGCCAGGGCGACGCTCAAATCGTTCAAGCAGGTCGCCGACACGCTGAACGCCCGCCTCGGCACCATCACCGACAATCTGGCGCGGTTCTCGGGACAGGGGCTGCAAAACGTCGAATCGCTGGTCCAGGACAGCCGTCGTTCGATCAACCGCATCGAAGAGGCGGTGACCGACCTCAGCCGCAATCCACAGCGGATCCTGTCCGGCGGCGAGGGTGAGGTCCGGCAGTTCGACGGCAGGGTGCGCCGTTGACTTCGGCCTGCGCCCACCGCAAGAACATAGCTTGCGGATGCGCGTTGTTTCCACGATCCGGGGGGGATCGCGTTTGAAGTCGATCAGTTCAGGCAGCGTCAGATCGAGTGGGTTCAAGGCCGGAGCGGCACTGCTGGCGCTTTCGCTCGCCGGCTGCGCGGCGCTGGGCGGCAAGCCGGCGCCGCTGGATACGTTTGAGCTTTCGGCGCCGTCGCTGGAAGCGCGTGCCCACAGCCGTCGCCAGATACTCATCGCTCAGCCATCGGCGCTCAAGGCGCTGGACAGCCAGAACATCGTCATTAAGCCATCGCCGCGATCGATCCAGTATCTCAAGGGCGCGCAATGGGCCGACCGGCTGCCGATGATCGTACAGGCGCGGCTGGCAGAGACGTTCCAGCGCTCGGGCAGCTTCACCGGCGTCGGCAAGCCAGGCGAGGGGCTGGCGATCGACTATCAGGTGATCGTCGAGATCCGCTCGTTCGAGGTGCGTGTCGACGGTGGCGAACATGCCGAGGTCGAGCTGTTCGTGCGCCTGTTGAACGATCGCAACGGTGAAGTGCGGGCTTCGAAGACGTTTAGCGCAATCGCGCCCGTTTCGGGCAATGGCAACCAGGCCTATGTCGGCGCGCTCGATGCCGCGTTCGGCGATGCGGCTGGGCAAATCGTCCGCTGGACGGACACCGTGATCTGACACAGCCGGAACTGCCGGCACGGCACTCTACAGCGCCAATGGAATTCAGTACGGCATGAAAAAGGCGGGAAATCCCGCCTTTTCGTTTGTTCTCTGTCGCCCGCTTAGTGCAGGCGGCCGCTGGCGTGGGCCAGCATGGTGTAGACCTTGCCGGTATCCGACGTCAGGTAGGTCTGCGCCATGATGTTGTCGCGGTCGTTGCGCGACACGTCCTTGAGCAGCTTTTCGAAATCGTCGCAGTAACGATCGACAGCAGCGCGGAACTCCGCCTCCGACTGATATTTGCGGCGGATCTCGTCGAACGTCTGCTGGCCCTTCAGCGTGTAAAGTCGGCGCGTGAAGACGTCGCGCTCGCCGCGCCGGTAGCGGTTCCACAGCTCGATCGAGGCATCGTGATCGATGGCGCGTGCGATATCGACCGAGAGCGAGTTCAGCGATTCCACGACATGAAGCGGCGAACGCGCAGCGGGAGCCGGGCGCGGCGCTTCGGCGGGCGCTGCCGGCTTGGCGTCGTCTTCGCGTGATGCACCGGTCAGGAGGTCACGCACCCAACCGCCCTGCGGCGTGCGGCCGTTGGGGTCGCGCT
>NZ_AYVL01000036.1 GCF_000502835.1 Mesorhizobium sp. LSJC280B00 | reverse complement strand
GCGTGAACTCGTCGGTGTGGCAGATGCCGGTTGCCTTGATCTCGACCAGCACCTCGCCATCACGGGGACCTTCGAGGTCGACCTCCATGATCTCCAGCGGCTTTCCGGCGGCGACGGCGACAGCGGCGCGCGTTTTCATCAGGCAATCCTCCCAAGGCAGTCTGCAATCCAGGTTAGATTTAACTTACCATTCAGCTCTGCGCTATGCACGAAGCGACGTTCTGACCCCGGATTTTCGTCAGCGCCCGCCGATTTGCATGCGGGATAGGCTCCGACTTTGCCTTGACCGGCCCCCTGAAGCCCATAAAACGGGAAGCCCGTAAAAGAAGGGCAGCCGAGGGACGAGGCCTGCATGTTCACAAAGATCCTGGTCGCCAACCGTGGCGAGATCGCCTGCCGCGTGATCAAGACGGCGCGCAAGATGGGCATCGCCACCGTCGCGGTCCATTCCGACGCCGACCGCGACGCCGTGCATGTCGAAATGGCCGACGAGGCGGTGCATATCGGGCCTTCGCCGGCTGCGCAAAGTTATCTGGTCGCGGAAAAGATCATCGCCGCCTGCAAGGCCACAGGAGCAGAGGCCGTGCATCCCGGCTACGGTTTCCTGTCCGAGCGGGCATCCTTCTGCGAAGCGCTGGAGCAGGAAGGCATCGTCTTCATCGGCCCGAAGCCCAAGGCCATCAAGGTGATGGGCGACAAGATCGAATCGAAGAAGTTCGCCAATGCGGCCAAGGTGTCGACGGTGCCCGGCTGGCTCGGCGTCGTCGAAAACGCCGCCCATGCCGAAAGAATAGCCGGCGAAATCGGCTATCCCGTGATGATCAAGGCTTCGGCCGGCGGCGGCGGCAAGGGCATGCGCATCGCCTGGAGCAAGGCAGAGGTGCGCGACGGCTTCGACCGGGCGCGGTCTGAGGCCAAAAGCTCGTTCGGCGATGACCGCGTCTTCATCGAAAAATTCATCGTCGATCCGCGCCATATCGAAATCCAGGTGCTCGCCGACGCGCATGGCAACACGCTCTATCTCGGCGAGCGCGAATGCTCGATCCAGCGCCGCAATCAGAAGGTCGTGGAGGAGGCGCCGTCCCCGTTCCTCGACGCCAAGACCCGCAAAGCCATGGGCGAGCAGTCGGTGGCGCTGGCCAAGGCCGTCGACTACCAGAGCGCCGGCACGGTCGAGTTCATCGTCGACAGCGACAAGAACTTCTATTTCCTGGAAATGAACACGCGGCTGCAGGTCGAGCATCCGGTGACGGAACTCGTCACCGGCATCGACCTGGTCGAGCAGATGATCCGCGTGGCGGCCGGCGAAAAGCTCGCCATCAAGCAGAGCGATGTCAAGCTGAACGGCTGGGCGGTGGAAAGCCGCCTCTATGCCGAAGATCCGTATCGCAACTTTCTGCCGTCGATCGGCAGGCTGACGAAATACCGGCCGCCGGAAGAGGGAAAATTCGGCGAAATCGTTATCCGCAACGATACCGGCGTTACCGAAGGCTCGGAAATCTCGATGTTCTACGACCCGATGGTCGCCAAGCTGTGCACCTGGGCGCCGACACGGCTGGCGGCGATAGACGCGATGTCGGAAGCGCTGGACAGTTTCGTCGTCGACGGCATCGAGCACAACATACCGTTCCTGGCGGCGCTGATGCAGCATCGGCGCTGGCGGGAAGGTCTGATATCGACCGGCTTCATCGCCGAAGAATACCCCGATGGCTTCGCGCCCATCGTGCCGAACAGCGAAGAAAAAGCGGTGCTGGCCGCGATTGCCACCGCGGTGGAACTGCTGCGCCGCGACCGGCTCGACCGGCTGGGCGGGCGGCTGGCGCCGCATTCGGGTGCCTTGAAACGCGATTGGGTGGTGAAGATCGGCCGGGACTATCTTTCGGTCGCCATCGTCGAAGGCATGATTTCCATTCCGATCGAGCTTGACCTGTCGATCGACGGCGGCGAGCCACTGACGGTGACCTCCGACTGGCGGCCGGGCGATCTCATCTGGCGCGGCACGGTCGGCGGCCGCAAGGTCGCGGCGCAAGTCAGGCCGGTGCTGAACGGGTTCCGCATCGCCTGGAAAGGCATGTCGGTGACAGCCCGCGCCATGCTGCCGCGCACCGCCGAGCTCGAACGGCTGATGCCGGAAAAAGTGGCGCCGGACACCTCCAAGATGCTGCTCTGCCCGATGCCCGGCCTCGTCGTCTCGATCGCCGTTGCCGAGGGGCAGGAGGTCAAGGCCGGCGAGACGCTGGCCGTGGTCGAGGCGATGAAGATGGAAAACGTGCTGCGCGCCGAGCGCGATCTCATCGTCTCGAAGCTCAACGCCAGGCCAGGCGACAGCCTTGCCGTCGATGCGGTGATCATGGAATTCGCGTGAGGCCGAAACCCCCGCCCTCGACGCCCGTCAGAAGTTGGCGGGACAGCGCCCCCCTCTGTCCTGCCGGACATCTCCCCCTCCAGGGGGGAGATTGGCAGCCTCGGCGCCTCGCTCGCTCCTGCAACGTTGGAAATTGGCGAAAGCCGAGATGATGGCCAATCTCCCCCCTCGTGGGGGAGATGTCCGGCAGGACAGAGGGGGGCGCGAAGGAACGCGACCTTGCAATTGGTTGGGCACGCTCAGTGGAGGAGGGACAAGGCGAGGCCGTGAGGAATTCGCACTTTTTTGCCGTCACAACGTATTTTGTTCTTGCTTTGTGCCGGCAGCTATGCTATTAATTTGCGCATGGTGCTAATTGGCTCCAGCGACCCGCCCGCAGTGGCGGGTTTTTATTTGCAGCCTGACGTCGGCGGGACAGCGCCCTCTCTGTCCTGCCGGACATCTCCCCCACGAGGGGGAGATTGGCAGCTTCGGTGGTTGCTCTAAACTTCCAAAGCTCCAATCACCACCGCTGGACTCGTGTTACCCGGTGCCGGACAATACATCTTCATCGACTGAGTCCTTGTGAGGCGGCGCGAAAAAACCATGGCGGATGAGAGACTTCCACGCGATCCCTTGCTGCGCGAGGCCTATGCAAAGGCGTCGCGGGCGGAGGCGGCGGCGCGTCGGTTCATTCATCTGCGCGTGCATTCGGCCTATTCGCTGCTCGAAGGTGCCTTGCAGCTCGGCAAGATCGTCGGCCATGCGGTGCAGGACGAATGCCCGGCAATCGCCGTCACCGACACCAACAATCTGTTCGGCGCGCTGGAATTCGCCCAGAAGGCGGCAAAGGACGGCATCCAGCCGATCATCGGCTGCCAGATCGACCTCGCCTTTTCCGGCGAGGCGAGCGACAGCCAGCGCGACCGCAGGCGGCAAGGACCGGAGATGCGGCCGGTCGTCCTGATCGCCGCAACCGAGGCCGGCTACGGCAATCTGGTCAGGCTGGTCAGCCGCGTCTACCTCGAGACACCGCCCGGCGAAGCGGTGCATCTGACGAGCGAGATGCTGCAGGGCCATTCCGACGGTCTGATCTGCCTTACGGGCGGGCCGCGCGGTCCGATCGGCACTGCCTTGAAACAGGATCGCCGCGAACTCGCCGAGACCCGGCTCTCGGCGCTCAAGAGCCTGTTCGGCGACCGGCTCTATGTCGAGCTTGAGCGCGTGTCGAGCTACGACCGCGCCATCGAGCAGTCGTCGGTCGATCTCGCCTACCGCCACGATCTGCCGCTGGTTGCCACCAACGAGGCGTTTTTCTTCTCTCGTGAAGACTATGAGGCGCATGACGCCCTGATCGCCATCGCCGAAGGTTCCGTGGTTGCGGCCGACAATCGCCGCCGCCTGTCGCCCGACCACTTCCTGAGAAGCCAGGCCGATATGGCGAGGCTGTTCGCCGACCTGCCGGAAGCAATCGACAACACCGTCGAGATCGCGCTGCGCTGCTCGTATTACCCGAAGACCCGCAATCCGATTCTGCCGCGCTTTGCCGGCCGCGATGTCGCCGACGCCGATGCTGCGGTCAAGGCGGAGGCGCAGGAGCTTGCCAGGCAGGCGCATGAAGGGCTAGAGGCGCGGCTGGCGGCGCACGGGCCGACGCCCGGCTATACCGTCGAGCAATATCGCGAAAGGCTGGATTTCGAGCTCGGCGTCATCGAGAAGATGAAATATCCGGGCTATTTCCTGATCGTTGCCGACTTCATCAAATGGGCCAAGGCACAAGGGATTCCGGTCGGCCCGGGCCGCGGTTCGGGCGCCGGCTCGCTGGTCGCCTATGCCACGACCATCACCGACATCGACCCACTGCGTTTTTCGTTGCTGTTCGAGCGCTTCCTCAATCCCGACCGCGTGTCGATGCCCGACTTCGACATCGACTTCTGCCAGGACCGGCGCGAGGAAGTCATCCGCTACGTCCAACGGAAATACGGCCGCGACCAGGTTGGCCAGATCATCACCTTCGGCACGCTGCAGGCGCGCGCGGTGCTGCGCGACGTCGGCCGCGTGCTGCAGATGCCTTACGGGCAGGTCGACAAGCTGAGCAAGATGGTGCCGTCGAACCCGGCCAATCCGGTCAAGCTCGCCGACGCCATCGCCAACGAGCCGCGCTTTGCCGAAGAGGCGGAGCGTGAGCCGATCGTGCAGACGCTGCTCGATACGGCGCAGAAACTGGAAGGTCTTTATCGGCACGCCTCGACGCACGCCGCCGGCATCGTCATCGGCGACCGGCCGCTGTCGGAGCTGGTGCCGATGTACCGCGATCCGCGCTCGGACATGCCGGTCACGCAGTTCAACATGAAATATGTCGAGCAGGCCGGGCTGGTGAAATTCGACTTCCTTGGCCTGAAGACGCTGACGGTGCTGGACAGGGCCGTCAAGCTGATCCGCCGCCGCGGCATCGAAATCGATCTTGCCCACATTCCGCTCGACGACCCCGAAACCTACGCCATGCTGTCGCGCGGCGAGGTGGTCGGCGTGTTCCAGGTGGAAAGTGCCGGCATGCGCAAGGCGCTGATCGGCATGCGGCCCGACTGTATCGAGGACATTATCGCGCTGGTCGCGCTCTACCGGCCGGGGCCGATGGAGAACATACCGACCTACAACGCCAGAAAGCACGGCGAGGAGGAGATGGCGTCGATCCACCCGAAGATCGACCATCTCGTCAAGGAGACGCAAGGCGTCATCGTCTACCAGGAACAGGTGATGCAGATCGCGCAGGAGCTCTCCGGCTATTCGCTGGGCGAAGCCGATCTGCTGCGCCGCGCCATGGGCAAGAAGATCCGCGCCGAGATGGACAAGCAGCGCGAGCGCTTTGTTTCGGGCGCGGTCGAGCGCGGCGTCGGCAAGCCGCAAGCCGACTTCATCTTCGACCTGCTGGCAAAGTTTGCCGACTACGGTTTCAACAAATCGCATGCCGCCGCCTATGCCGTCGTCTCCTACCAGACCGCCTATCTGAAGGCGCATTACCCTGTCGAATTCCTGGCGGCATCGATGACGCTCGACATGGGCAATACGGACAAGCTCGCCGATTTCCGCCAGGATGCGCTGCGCCTCGGCATCGAGGTGGTGGCGCCGTCGGTCATGACGTCGTTCCGGGATTTCGAGGTCGGCGAGAACCGCATCTTCTATTCGCTGGCCGCGCTCAAGGGCGTCGGCGACGCGGCGGTCGAGCACATCGTCGCTACGCGCGGCGAAAAACCCTTCAAGAGCCTCGCCGATTTCTGTGATAGGGTCGATCCGAAGATCGTCGGCAAGCGCGTCTTCGAAAGCCTGATCATGGCCGGCGCGCTCGACTGCTTCGGTCATGACCGTGCGGCGATGATGGCCGGCGTCGAGCGGATGATGGGGCTGGCGTCGCTGGCGCAGCAGAATGCCGTCACCGGCCAGCATGACATCTTTGGCGCCTCGCTCGGCGCACAGTCGCAGGCGCTCAACTTGCCGGCGACCGATCCCTGGCTCGCCGCCGACCGCCTGCACCGTGAATTCCAGGTGGTCGGGTTCTATCTCTCGGCGCATCCGCTCGACGAATACAAGGCGGCGCTGCAGAAAATGCGGGTGCAGACCTGGGGCGAGTTTTCGGCCGCCGTCAAACGCGGTGCTGCCGCCGGCCGGCTCGCCGGCACGGTGACCACCAAGCAGGAGCGCAAGACGCGCACCGGCAACAAGATGGGCGTCGTGCAATTCTCCGACACGTCCGGCCAGTATGAAGCGGTGCTGTTTTCCGAGGGGCTGGCGCAATACCGCGACTTGCTCGAACCCGGCCGCTCGGTGGTGATCACCGTTTCGGCCGAGGACAGGCCTGAAGGCGTCAATCTGCGCATCCAGACCGTGCAGTCGTTGGAGGAAGAGGCAAGCCGTATCCAGAAAGCGTTGCGCATCTTCGTCAGAAATGACGCACCGGCATCGACAATCCAATCGCAGCTTGGCCAGCGTGGCGACAGTCAGGTGAGCATCATCGTCATCAAGGAAGGCGGCGAGGGCGAGGTCGAGATCGAGTTGCCCAACCGCTACCGCGTATCGCCTCAGATCGCGTCGGCGATGCGGGCGGTGCCGGGCGTGGTCGAGGTGGAACTGGTCTAAGAGTTAGCGCACGCTTATGAAGCGGCGATCTCCGCCGGTTGCGGTGCTCTCCGCTGCAGGTTGAGCAGATTTCCCATGAGGATCAGCAGGGCGCCACCGGCGGTGAAGGCGTCGATCTGCTCGTGATAGAGCAGCCATCCGATCACCGCCGACAGCGGCACGCGCAAAAAGTCCATTGGCGAGATGACCGTCGCATCGGCATAGACAAGTGCGCGGGCCATGCAGAAATGCGACGACATGCCGGTGAAGGCGATGAGCAGGATCCACGGCCAGAGCTCAAGCGGCGGGTTTTGCCATTCGTAAAGCGCCGGGACCAGGCCAAGCAGCGACTGGATGATCAGCATCCAGAAGATGATGCGCACGACGCTGTCCGTCCGCGTCAGCGACTTGACGAGGACCACCGAGACGCCGAAGCAGACCGCGGCTCCCAGCACGATTACATGTCCCGGATTGACCGCGCCGACGCCCGGACGCACGATGATCACAACGCCGATCAGCCCGAGCACGATCGCTGCGAGCCGTGGCCGCGAGAGCCTTTCGCCGAGGAAACCGACGGCCAGCAAAGCAGTCCAGATCGGCGTCGTGAATTCGATCGAGATCAGTACCGCAAGCGGGATCAGCGTCAGGGCGTAGAGCCAGGCAGCCTGGCCGGTATAGTGGACGACGTTGCGGGCGATATGAGCCAGCGGGCGTCCGGTGCGCATCGCCGCAAAACCGCCTGACATCATGACCAGCGGCAACAGGATGAAAAAGCCGATCACCGAGCGCAGCTCGAGCACCTGGAAGACGTTTAGTTCGGCCGTCGTGGCGCGGCCAGCCACCGACATCGCCAGGAACGAGGCGATCGACAGCGCCATCCAGAACGCGGCCTTGGGGATCGAGGGTGCGGGTGCCATGCGGCTATGTCGCAAGCCGGAGCGCTCATCGCAACCGCTAGCCGACGCATTCGGCTGGGCCAGCCGTGCAGCGCTTCACGCAGTGATGTTGAAGCCGGAACTCGCGACTGAGGGAAGCGTTGGTCTGTCACTGCTTGCGTTCTGTGTTTTGGATACCAACGAGGAGCGGTCCGATGAAATCATTCGCACGATTTGTACTTGCCGGCTGCCTGACGGCCGGGGCCGGCGCAGCGCATGCCGACGATCCGGATTTTCTTTGCTCATTCCAGGGGAATTTCGCCGGCAAAGGCATCGTCAAGGTGACCACCGATGCGCCGACGGTGAATGTCTCCTGTCATTTCAATTCCGACGCAACGTCGAGCTCGCTATCGCTCGACGGCAGCTGCCGCGGTCTTATCGTGGTAACGCGCGCCATCAGCGCCGATCTCAAATCGAGCGGGACGAAATACACCGGCACCTATGTCGGATCGCGCACCGGGCCGGCGCAATTGAGCGGCAGCCGCTCCGGCAACGCAATCAATCTCGGCATCCGTTGGGCCAAGGAGGTCAATGGCGATCGCAGGGCGCAAATGACTGTTGAGAAAACCGGCGAGGACGGCATGCGGCTGACCGTTATCGATACCGATCCGAAAACTGGAAAAAGGGTGGTGACCAGCAGGATCGATCTGCGGCGCACCTGACGGGCTCACTCCTCGACCGGTTCGGGCGGATGGGCATCGCGGCCCTTGCCGAAGGTATAGCCGGTTTCCACCGCCCTGCGGCCGAACTTGCCGCGCAGCGTGTCGATGGCGCCTTCGGCCATGGCGCGCTTGCGTGACTGGACGTCGACCAGGTCGGGCGGGTCCGCCCGGTCATCGTCGGAGAGATCGCTGACGCCAATGCCGAGCAGCCGGTATTTCGTGCCATCCGCTTCCTTGCGCAGCAGCTTGAGCCCGGTCTGAAAGATGCGGTCGGCCAGCCGGGTCGGATCGCCGAGCTGGCGATTGCGCGTGCGGATCTTGAAATCCTGGGTCTTCAGCTTGAGGACGACGGTGCGTCCGGCAATGCCGGATTTCTTCAGCCGGGCCGAGACTTTTTCCGACAGCGCCCTCAGCACCGAAACCAGTTCGTCGACGGAGGCGATGTCGGTATCGAAAGTGGTTTCTGCCGACACACTTTTCGCGTCCTGGTCGGGAACGACGCGACGGTCGTCCTCGCCGCGCGAAAGCCGGTAGAGCCGGTCGCCCATGACGCCGTAGCGGCGCATCAGATCGCCACGTTCCATGCGCTGCAACTGGCCGATGGTGCGGATGCCGTCGCGCTCGAGCGTGGCGGCAAAGGCCTTGCCGACCCCCCAGATCAGCGTCACCGGCTGCTCGGCCAGGAAGCCGATAGCCTCGGCCTCGCCGATCACCGAAAAGCCGCGCGGCTTGCGGAAGTCCGACGCCACCTTGGCCAGGAACTTGCAGTAGGAAAGGCCGGCCGAAACGGTGATGCCGATCTCCTTTTCCACGCCGAGTGCGAAGCGCGCCAGCACCACCGCAGGCGGCAGGCCATGCAGGCGCTCGGTGCCGGCGAGGTCGAGAAAGGCCTCGTCGATCGAGAGCGGCTCGACCAGCGGCGTCAGCGCCTGCATCATGGCGCGCACCTCGCGGCCGACGCGCACGTATTTTTCCATGTCCGGCGGCAGGACCACCGCTTCCGGGCAGGCTTCGAGCGCCTTGAACATCGGCATTGCCGAGCGCACGCCGTGGATGCGGGCAATGTAGCATGCGGTGGAGACGACGCCGCGCTTGCCGCCGCCGATGATCAATGGCCGGTCCTTCAACGCCGGGTTGTCGCGCTTTTCGACCGCCGCGTAGAACGCGTCGCAATCGATATGGGCAAGGCGCAGCCGGTAGAGCTCCGGATGGCGGGCGAGCCGTGGACTGCCGCAGCGCTCGCAACGGCCTGCCTCGCTGCGCTGAAAACTCAGGCAGTCGCGGCAAAAACCGTGTTCGGGATTGTTGACAGGGGCCGCCATCGCTGCGAACATAAAGAGAACAAATGCAATGGTACGTCAGGACGGACGCCACGACAAGGCGGTGGGCCGGGAGAGAGCTCATGAATACGACCATAGCGCCGCTAGTGCCCGAGCTTTGGGCGGATTTCGAAGATCTTTTCGGTAGGCAAGGCGCCTGCTACGGCTGCTGGTGCACACATTTCCGGCTGTCGCCCGCAGCGCGCCGCGCGAGCAACCGGGAGCGCAACAAGGACCACATCAAGGCGCGGATCGAGGCCGGGCCGCCGCCCGGCCTGTTGGCCTTCGAGGGTGGCCAGGCGGTCGGCTGGATGCAGATCGGCCCGCGTGCCGACGTGCCCGAATGGAACAACCAGGGCAGGGGGTCGGCGCCGATCGACCCCGCCGACGCCAGCGATCCGGGCGTCTGGGCGATCTCCTGCTTCTTCATCCGCACCAAAGCACGCGGCAAGGGCCTGTCGCACCGCCTGGTCCAAGGCGGCATCGAGTTCGCCCGCCAGAACGGAGCGCGGCTGATCGAAGCCTGCCCGATCGATCTATCGAAGGATTCGCGCTCGATCGGGCTGTTCGTCGGCTCGTCGCGGGTCTTCGAAAAGGCCGGGTTCCAGCGGTTGGTCGAACGTAAGCCAGGCCGACCGCTGATGCGGCTGGTGCTGTAACAGCTCCGCAACACATAGGCCTTCTCTTGCGGCTGCGATGGTATTTGCCTACCAGTGATAGAACGGCTTGAGGGCCGCGATTAAGTGAGGATCGAGATGAAGCGCGTTTTGCCACTTGTTTTACTTCTTGCCTGCAGCGCACCGGCCTTCGGCCAAGCGGTCGACAGGCAAGGCGCGAAGCAGCTTTCCGACGATCTGGCGCACTACATCGGCAAGAAGCTGTTCGATATCGGGTTCGTGAAAATTTCAGTCGACCGCGATGCCTACAAGCTGGCTTTCGACTTCAAGCCAGTCACGGATTTGATGGCAAAGCAGCAAGCCTTCAAGTTCGACGTCACGCCTTACTTCATCTTGGTCAAGCCACGCAAAGATGGACACTGGGACGTTTCGGCGGACGTGTCCCCGAAGGGGTCTATCGATTTCGTTGGCCCTGAGGGGGCGCAGCACATCGATTTCTCCGTGTCGGACAACAAGTTCACCGGAGTTTATGACCCCGACCTGGCCGCTTTCGCGAGCGCAACCGGTTCGATGGCTGGCATGACGATGACCACCCGAGAGCCCAAGCAGCAGGCGGATGTCACGGTCGGTGCTGGCACTGCCGTAATAGTTTCGACCAAATCCGCAAATGGCGGCATCGATTTCACGGTGACGGAAAAAATAACGAACTTCGCCGAAACGATCAAAGTCAACGATCCCAAAAGTGGGTTGAGTTTTCCGGCTGCTGTAAAAGCGCCTGAACTTTCCGTGGATGCGACCGGCAAGGGTTTGCGGACAAAGCCGCTGCTCGACCTGCTTGCTTTCATCGTGGCGACTGATGATGCAGCCAAATTCAAGGCGGATGAGGCGGAGTTCAAATCGCTTCTGACGGCAGCACTGCCATTGTGGGAGCGGATCGACGGCACCTACGGCTTCAAGGACTTTGTGGTGGAGAGCCCGGTGGGCAAGTTCGGTGCGACGCAACTGAATACCGCCGTCAGCATGGACGGCATCGCCAAGGACGGCAAGATCAACTACGCGTTCAAGGTTTCCGGCCTGACAATACCACAGCAGGTGCTGCCCAGCTGGAGCGTTGCGTTGCTGCCGACGGATATCGACCTCAACTTCGGCGGCACCAACATCGATCTGGACAGCATGGCGAAGAAAACCATCGAAACCCTTGATTTCAGCAAGGATCCACCAGTGCCGGCAGATTTCGGCAACCAGATCTTCGCCGATTTCCTGGCCAAGACGCCAAAGGCCATTCTCGGACACAGCACGATCAAGAACGGCAACATCGAGATTGCGATGGAAGGTGAAATGACGTTCCCCGGCAAGAAGCCCGAGGCGAGCATGACCATCGATGTCGCGGGCTATGACAAGATCGTGGAGGCTCTGCAAACGGCGGCCAAGACCGAGCCGGAAGCGGCGCAGTATTTCCCCTTCGCACTCGCCGTCAAAGGATTTGGCAAGGCACTGCCGGATGGTCGACTGGAATGGGTCGTCAACGCTAAGGCAGACGGTTCGGTCACGGTCAACGGCGCCATGCTGAAGCCGGCCGATGCCGTTCAGGACAACCCCATCATGGACCCAAGCGAGGCTACCGTTCCGGATCATGGCTCGGGCGAGAATGACAATGGCGGGGCAGGGGCGAAGTTGAAACCCTAAGCGCCGAGCTTGGAGCCGTTCATCGTTTCACGGAAACGCCGAACCGCTCCATGTCTTTGTTTTTGCACAATCCGGACGGAAAACCGTTTTACACTTTTCCTGGAATTGCTCTAGAAGCGGCTGGCGTTAACGCCCGAGTGCGCTCACGATTTTCGCCGCCGCGATCTGTCTCGGGATCGCCGCTTATATCGAATGCTCATGATTGTCGTCGCCGAGCGGCAGCGCCCGCAATGCCTTGCCGACTGCGGCGGGCGGCGTTCCGGTCTCCTCGGAAAAACGCATCAGCGTCGGCTCGTGGGCAAGGATGAACTGCAGCACGCCGGCCAGGAATCCCGGCTCGCCGGCCGCCCAGCGGATGGAATGGGCTTCGATGCCGGTGATCGCCAGGAAGCGGGGCAGAAGTTCCGGATCGGCGGCGACGAAGCCCAACGCCTTTACGGCAACCGTTTCCGCTTCCTCGCGCATTGACGCTGCGTTTGCCATCGCTACCTTCCTTCATGGGCGGAATCGTTCTGTTTTCGCAGTAGTGGCAAGTGTCGCCGGCAGCAAGCTCGCCGACCTGGAATCCGAACGCTTTTAGGGCGACCGGTTTCCGTTTCGTCAATCATATTGCCGTATAGTGGGAACAGGTTTGGTGCGTGCCGACAAGGGGCGCATGACGGCACCCTTCGAGTGGAAGGCCAGCCGGGACGGGAAATCGATGCCAAAGAAGGTTATGATCGTCGAAGACAACGAGCTCAACATGAAGCTCTTTCGCGACCTCATCGAAGCGAGCGGCTACGAGACGGTGCGCACACGCAACGGCCTGGAAGCGCTGGATCTGGCGCGGCAGCACAGGCCGGACCTCATCCTGATGGACATCCAGCTGCCGGAAGTGTCGGGCCTCGAGGTCACCAAATGGCTGAAGGAGGACGATGATCTTCACGTCATCCCGGTCATCGCCGTCACCGCCTTCGCGATGAAGGGGGACGAGGAGCGCATTCGCCAGGGCGGCTGCGAGGCATATATCTCCAAGCCGATCTCGGTGCCGCGTTTCATCGAAACCATCAAATCCTACCTGGGCGATGCCTGATGTCCCTTTCCAGCCGAGCCGGAGCTTTATGAAATGACCGCGCGGATCCTCGTCGTCGACGACATCCCAGCCAATGTCAGGCTGCTGGAGGTTCGGCTGCTCGCCGAATATTTCGAGGTCCTGACCGCCACCAACGGGCCGGACGCGATCGAGATCTGCGAGAACGGCAAGGTCGACGTCGTGCTGCTCGACGTGATGATGCCCGACATGGACGGGTTCGAGGTCTGCCGGCGGCTGAAGGGCGACCCGGCGACATCGCACATCCCTGTCGTGATGATCACCGCACTCGACCAGGTTTCGGACCGGGTGCGCGGCCTCGAGGCCGGCGCCGACGATTTTTTGACCAAGCCGGTCAACGATCTGCAGTTGATGACGCGCGTCAAGAGCCTGGTCAGGCTGAAATCGCTGACCGACGAGCTGCGGCTGCGCGCCTCGACGACACGCAATATCGGCATCGAGGAGCTTTTGAGCCGCAACTTCGCTGCCGACGATGCGGTGCCGAAGGTGCTGCTGGTCGACGAGCGCAAATCCTCGTTCGAGCGCATCCAGAAGATGCTGCGCGGCAGTGCCGATCTCGACGTCGCCAATGATCCGCATGCCGGCTTCTTCCAGGCCGCCGAGCAGCCGTATGAATGCGTGATGATCTCGACAGCCTTCGCCGATTTCGACCCGCTGAGGCTCTGCTCGCAATTGCGCTCGCTCGATCGCACCCGTTTCCTGCCGATCATCCTTCTGGCGGACGAGGGCGAGGAGGGGCGTATCATCCGCGGCCTCGAACTCGGCATCAACGATTATCTGATGCGGCCGATCGACCAGCAGGAGCTGACCGCGCGGCTGCGCACGCAGGTGCGCCGCAAGCGCTACAACGACCAGCTTCGCGCCAGCGTCACCCAGACCATCGAGATGGCGGTGACCGATGCCCTGACCGGCCTGCACAACCGCCGCTATCTCGACAGCCATTTGCAGACGCTGTTCGACCGCGCCGTGGCACGGCGCCGGCCGCTGTCGGTGATGATCACCGATCTGGACCGCTTCAAGAGCATCAACGACGCGCATGGCCATGACGGCGGCGACGACGTGCTGCGCGAATTCGCGCGGCGGCTGCGCAAGAATGTGCGCGGCATCGATCTGGCCTGCCGCTTCGGCGGTGAGGAGTTCGTCGTGGTGATGCCGGACACCGACGGCGCGGTAGCCGAAAAGGTCGCCGAGCGCATTCGCGCCGAAATCGCCCAGCTGCCGTTTGCCGTCGGCACCGAAGGCAAGGCCGTCGAAGTCACCGTCAGCGTCGGCGTGTCGTCGGTGCTGAAGGGGGTAGACACGGTCTCCGCGCTGATGAAACGCGCCGACCTCGCGCTCTACGAAGCCAAGAGCGGCGGCCGCAATCGCGTCGTCGCCAAGGCGGCTTAGCACCGAACACCAATTGCCCGGTCAACGCGACAAGGTTACGAATTTACCTTAATCCAAGCGATTTGCGAGGCTTGGTTAAGAAACGGTTGATTTCCATAAGTTGTTGCGCAAATGTGCAGCCCTTAGACGTAACCGGCACGAGGCTAGATCGCCGGTTCGACCCGAAGAATACCCCATGATGCTCAGGTCCGCCGCATCTCCTGGGTCCGTGGGGTCGGCCGGCCGGCGCTGGCACATAGTGGCCTCCTCGTACCGCTGCCAAACGCCGGCCGGCCCCCAATTTTCAAAACACATCAGGATTCTACGCCAAGACCTGGAAAACGCTTGGTTTTTGTAGCGGCAGCGACAGCGCCCTTTGAAATAGCCGGCTGGGCAGAGCGTATGCGCCCGCAGTCGGTTGACAGGGCCTGTCTTCTATGCAGAAATTGGTTGGACCATTGAGCCATTTGGTGACCCGTTGGCATGACCGAATTCGGCCTTTCCCCCATACAGGCAACTGCTCGCGACGACGCGGTACTCAAGGCGCTGGCCGGCTTTGTGATGCGGGAAGCTCTCGGGCCCGGCCAGAGACTGCCGACCGAACGCATCCTTGCCGAGCGCCTCAAGGTGAGCCGCAACACCGTGCGCGAGGCGCTGACGCGCTGGGAAGGGCTCGGCCTGGTCGAACGGCGGCAAGGCAGCGGCACCTATCTCAAGGGAGTGGTCTCGCTGGACATGCTGCACATGCCGCTGACGCTGGCCGGCGGCAATGATTTCACCAGCCTGATGCAGACGCTGGAAATCCGCCGGGCACTGGAAGCGGAAGCCGCCGCCCTGTGCGCCGTCCGCGCGGGCCAGGCAGATCTCGTCGAGATCGGGCGCAAGCTCGACATTATGGAGCAGGCCTTCCACACCCGCGCCGGGATGTCGGCGGAGGAGGACTGGGAATTCCACCAGTCGATCTACCGCAGTTCCGGCAATCCGCTGTTCGAGCAGATCATCGCCGCCATGCACGAACTGTTCCATCGTTTCTGGGAGCATCCGCTCGGGGTGCGTGATTTCGGCCACGCCAGCTTTCCTTACCACCGCACCATCTACGAACGCATCGCCGCGCACGATCCGGAGGGGGCCCGGGCCGAGGCGCTCAAGCTGATCGCCACCGTCGAGGACGATCTGAAGCGCGGCGCGGCCAAACTCGAACTTTCAGGCCAGAAATGAGCGATCATCCCGCCGGTTTCGAAAACGACTATCTCGCCGAGGCAGCGACGCTTCTCGCCCATGACGAGCCTTTCCCCGGCGGCGCGGTGGTCCCGCCGATCTACCAGACTTCGCTCTTTACCTTCGCCGACTATTCCGAGATGGCCGACACATTCGCCGGCAGGCGACGTCAGCCGATCTATTCGCGCGGCGACAACCCGACGGTCATGGAGTTCGAGGCGCGTGTCGCCGCTCTCGAAGGCGCGGAGGCCGCGCGCGGCTTTTCCAGCGGCATGGCGGCGATCAGCGCCACGGTGCTTGCTTTCGTCGGTGCCGGTGAGCGCATGGTTGTCGTGCGCAATTGCTACGGCGATGCCTACCGGCTGTTCGAACGGCTTTTGCCACGGCTCAACATCAAGGTCGACTATGTCGACGGTTCCGATCCGGACGCGGTCGCGGCAGCACTTCCCGGCGCCAAGCTGCTCTACCTGGAAAGCCCGACGTCGATGATGTTCGAACTCCAGGACATAACCCATCTGGCGCGGCTGGCCAAAGAGCAGGGCATCATCACCTCGATCGACAATTCCTGGGCTACGCCGGTGTTCCAGAAGCCGATTTCGCACGGTGTCGATCTGGTGCTGCATTCGGCCTCGAAATATCTCGGCGGCCACAGCGACACCGTCGCCGGTGTGGTAGCCGGTTCGGCCGCCCATATCCGACATATCAACGAGCAGACCTATTCCTATCTCGGCGGCAAACTTTCGCCTTTCGAGGCCTGGCTGTTGCTGCGTGGCCTGCGCACATTGCCGCTGCGGTTGCCGCATCACATGAAGAGCGGGCTGACCATCGCCGAACGGCTGAAAGCGCATGACCATGTCGAGCGGGTCAACCACCCGGCCTATTCCAACCATCCAGGCAAGGCGACGCTTGCCGGCTATGCCGGGCTGTTCTCGTTCGAAGTGACGGAAGACGTCGACATCCCGGCTTTCGTCGATGCGCTGAAACTCTTTCGCATCGGCGTCAGCTGGGGCGGCCATGAAAGCCTGGTCGTTCCGGCAAAGGCCTCGCTCGAGCAGACGCCGGGCCTGAATTCGATGGCGCGCTTCGGCGTCAGCCCACGAACCATCCGCTTCAGTGTCGGATTGGAAAGTGTCGAAGACCTGTGGGCGGATGTTGCCCAGGCCTTCGACAGAGCAAAAAGATAAAGGAGCCGTTCAAAATGGGAGTGCTGAACATGAAAAAACTGAGCATCCTTCTTGGTGCCGTCGCGGGTCTGGCGATTTCCGCCGGCAGCGTGCTGGCCGATTCCACGGTCAAGATGGTCGAGGTCATCACCAGCCCGCCGCGTACCGAATTCCTCAAGAAGCAGATCGCCGAATTCGAGGCGGCCAATCCGGGTGTCAAGGTCGAGCTGGTATCGCTGCCCTGGGGCCAGGCGTTCGAGAAGTTCCTCACCATGGTGCAGGCCGGCGACACGCCCGACATCGTCGAGATGCCGGAACGCTGGATGGGTCTTTATGCGACCAACGGCCAGCTCGAGGATCTCGGGCCATACATGGCCAAATGGGACGATGCCAAAACGCTGGGCGAGCGTGCCAAGCAGTTCGGCTCGACGGTCGATAACAAGCAGTACATGATCCCTTACGGCTATTACCTGAACGCGCTGTTCTGGAACAAGAAGCTGTTCAAGGAGGCCGGTCTGGACGGTCCGCCGGCGACGCTCGATGAATTCGTCGAGGACTCCAAAAAAATCTCGGCGATACCGGGCAAATACGGCTACTGCCTGCGCGGCGGCCCGGGCGCCTTCAACGGCATGCATATGTTCATGAACATCGCCGCCGGCAAGGGCGGCTATTTCAACGAGGACGGCACCTCGACCATCAACGAGGAAGGCTCGGTCAAGGGCCTGCAGATGCTCGCCGACATGTACAAGAACGGCCTGGCGCCGAAGGATGCGGTGAGCTGGGGTTTTAACGAGACCGTCACCGGCTTCTACAGCGGCACCTGCGCCATGCTGAACCAGGATCCCGACGCGCTGCTCGGCATCGCCGACAAGATGAGCGCCGACGATTTCGCCGTGGCGCCGATGCCGGTCGGGCCGAGCGGCAAATCCTATCCGACGCTCGGTTATGCCGGCTGGGCGATGTTCGCCAATTCCCAGCACAAGGACGATGCCTGGAAGCTGATGGCGACGCTGTTGTCGCCCAAGGACAATCTGGAATGGGCAAAGGAAGTCGGCGTCATTCCAATCCACAACGGCGCCGACCAGGACGCCCACTTCAGGACCGAGCAGTTCAAAGGCTGGTTCGAGGAACTGAACAACGGCGACAAATACGAGATGGTGACGCCTCCGACGCATCTGGAAAACCTTGGCAATTTCGTAGACCAGGTGGCGATCAAGAATTTTCAGGAAGTGCTGCTTGGCCAGAAAGCGGCCAAGGACGTGGCTGACGAATGGGCCAAGTTCCTGACCAAGGAACAGCAGGACTGGCTGGCCAAGAACAAGAAATAGCTTTTCTTCCTTCTCCCGTTCACGGGGAGAAGGTGTCACGACGTGACGGATGAGCGGCGGCGCCAACTCGACTTGGCTCGCGCTGCTTCTCATCTGCCTGCCCGTCCTCCACAGCAGCTGCGCTGCAGCTGCGGAGGGTGGACCGGCATCTCCCCGTAAACGGGGAAGGCGCTGTCGCCAGCCCGTGCTTACCCAGGAGACGATCCAGTACCAATGACCTATGCCGTGTCCGAAATCCGATCCGCCGGCAGGCCGCGAAAGAAGCGGCTATCGCATGCCGCGATCGAGCCTTGGCTCTATCTCAGCCCGGCGATCGCGCTGCTGGTCGTCGTGCTCCTGGTGCCGCTGGTTATCGGTGTCGGCTACTCGTTCCGCAAATTCTCCGCTTTCAAATCCGAATATGTCGGGCTTGGGCAGTATCAGGCGATGCTGTCGGATCCTGTGCTCGGGCAGGCGCTCGTCAACACCCTATGGTGGACGGCAGCCAGCCTGTTCTTCCAATTTTTCCTTGGACTTGGCCTGGCGCTGCTGCTCGATACGCCGTTCCGGGGCAGAAAGATCGTGCAGGCCGTGGTGTTCCTGCCTTGGGCGGTACCGTCCTTCCTCTCGGGCCTGACCTGGGCCTGGCTGTTCAACCCGATCATCGGGCCGCTGCCGCATTGGCTCTACGCCTTGGGGCTGAAAGCCGAGCCAACCAACGTGCTCTCCGATCCCTCGACAGCCATGTGGGGGCCGATCGTCGCCAATGTCTGGTTCGGCATTCCCTTTTTTGCCATCACGCTTTTGGCGGCGTTGAAGTCGATCCCGTCAGAACTGCATGAGGCGGCGGCGATCGACGGCGCCTCGCCGTGGCAGCGCTTCACCAAGGTGACGCTGCCGTTCCTGGCGCCGACCATCGTCATTACCGTCATGCTGCGCACGATATGGATCGCCACATTCGCCGACCTGATCTTCGTCATGACCGAAGGCGGGCCTGCCGGTTCGACCGCCACGGTGCCGGTCTATATCTATGTCAGCGCGTTCAAGTCACTGGATAAGGGCTATGCCTCGGCGGTGGCGGTGCTGCTGCTTGTGCTGCTCATCGTCTATGCGATTGCGCTGATAGGCATCCGCCGCTCGCTGGTGAGGCACGTCTGATGATTGCCGGACGCTCCGTCTCCTCGCGCATTCTCGGCGGCATCGGCCTTTACGGCGCCATCGCCGCCTATATGGCCTTCGCGTTGTTCCCGATCTTCTGGACGTTGAAGATCTCGGTCACGCCGGAGCGGCTGCTCTATTCCGAAGGCATCACTTTCTGGCCGTCGCAAACGACGCTGCAGAACTTCGTCACCGTGCTCGAAGCCAGCGATTTCCCGCGTTACTTCCTGAACAGCGTTATCGTTTCGGTTTCGACGGCAGCCTTCGTAACGGTGATTGCCACGCTGGCCGGCTACGCCATGTCGCGATTTTCCTTCCGCGGCAAGGCGACCCTGGCCATCCTGCTTCTGNATTGCCACGCTGGCCGGCTACGCCATGTCGCGATTTTCCTTCCGCGGCAAGGCGACCCTGGCCATCCTGCTTCTGCTCACCCAGACGTTCCCGCTGGTGATGGTCATTCCGCCGATCTACCGCATCATGGGACAGATCGGCCTCATCAACAGCCTGACCGGCCTCGTCATCATCTACACCGCCTTCAATACGGCCTTTGCGACCTTCCTGATGCAGTCGTTCTTCGACGGCATTCCCAGGGATCTGGAAGAGGCAGCGATGATCGACGGCTGCACGCGCCTGCAGGCGATGCGCAAGGTGATCGTGCCGCTGACGCTGCCCGGCATGGGTGCGACGCTCGGTTTCGTCTTTACCGCCGCCTGGAGCGAGTTGCTGTTTGCGCTGATGCTGATTTCCAGCGACGACCAGAAGACCTTCGCGGTCGGCCTGCTCACCTATATCGGCAAATTCGCGGTCGACTGGGGACAGATGATGGCGGCTTCCATCCTGGCGCTGATCCCGGTCTGCATCTTCTTTGCTTTCCTGCAACGCTACCTCGTCACCGGCCTTACCGCCGGTGCCGTCAAGGGATAGATCGATGGCCTCCGTCACACTCGACAAAGTCCGTAAAGACTATGGAGCCGTGCGCGTCCTGCACGCGGTCGATCTCGAAATCGCCGACGGTGAGTTCGTCGTTCTGGTCGGCCCGTCCGGCTGCGGGAAGTCGACACTGCTGCGTATGATCGCCGGGCTGGAGGAGGTCTCCGACGGCGAAATCCATATTGGTGAGCGCCTGGTCAACGACATTGCGCCAAAGGACCGCGACATTGCCATGGTATTCCAGTCCTACGCGCTCTATCCGCACATGGACGTGTCGAAGAACATGGGCTTCAGCCTGATGCTGAGGAAGGCCGGGAAGCCGGCGATCGATGCAAGGGTGGACGGGGCCGCCAAGCGGCTCGGGCTCGATGCGCTTCTGCAGCGCCTGCCTCGGCAATTGTCTGGCGGCCAGCGTCAGCGCGTCGCCATGGGCCGTGCCATCGTACGCGACCCGAAGGTCTTTCTCTTCGACGAGCCGCTTTCGAACCTCGATGCCAAGCTGCGCGTTCACATGCGTGCCGAGATCAAGGCGCTGCACCAGCAATTGAAGACCACTTCGGTCTATGTCACCCACGACCAGACCGAAGCGATGACAATGGCCGACCGCATCGTCGTCATGCATGACGGCCTCGTCCAGCAGGTCGGTGTGCCGCTCGATCTGTACGACCGGCCGGTCAACATGTTCGTCGCCGGGTTCATCGGCTCGCCCGGCATGAATTTTCTGCCTGCCGTGGTTGAAAAGGGCGCCAAGCCGGATGCCATCCTGGCCGACGGCCAGAAGCTGAGGCTGCCAGACGGCCTGCCGCTCAGGGATGGCGATACGATCACCGTCGGCTTGCGGCCCGAGCATATCCGGCTCGCCGACAATGGCGCGCTGAAGGGCGAGGTGGGTGTCGTGGAGCCGCTCGGCCTGTCCACCCAGTTCTATGCCAGGCTTGCCGGCCAGCAGGTCTGCGTGTTTGCCATGGGCCGGGCCAGCGTGAAGCCGGGTGAGGCCGTGCGCCTGTCGGCTGATCCGGCATCGCTCCATCTGTTCGATCCGGCAAGCGGCGGTCGCATCGGCTAGTCCTGTATTCCCGAAACGAAAAACGCCGCCCGGAGGGCGGCGATTCGGTACCGCGAGAGAAAACCCGATTACTTGATCTTGGTTTCCTTGAATTCGACGTGCTTCTTGGCGACCGGGTCGTATTTGCGGAACGACAGCTTGTCCGTCTTGGTGCGGCTGTTTTTGCTGGTCACGTAGAAGAAACCGGTGTCGGCGGTCGACAGAAGCTTGATCTTGATGTTTGCGGCTTTGGCCATGATGTTCGTCCGTTAAATGTTCGTGGAGTTTTGGCCGCTGGAGCACGGGGAAAACACCCGGACGCGGGAAACTTGCCGCGACACATAAAGAACGCGCCCGGAAAGTCAACCCTTGTCCAGGTTCTGTGTCGTAAGCAGATGGGTTGTCCGGATTAGGTGGCACATGAGTTGTCCGGGTTTGTTGCCAGCCGATGGAGGCTGGGGACGAAGCGGACATCGATGTGCTACCAAAACCCGACAATTTGATTGGGTGCCGACAGCCGCGGGAGGCTCCTGTGTGCCTCCGGCCGTCCTCCGGGTGGCGTCTCAGTTTGAATGCTGGCTATGAGTATCGAGCGATGGACGGCTGATCGATCACCCAAAGCCAGTTCCCGTCACCTTGCCGGCGAGCGATTTCCGCAGTAACGGTGCCATCGGCAAGGCGCGTGGAAGTGAGCGCCAAATCCCTGTTGATGATAGCCGGACGCTGATCTCCGAGATCAAACTTTCGTCCCGCTGCCACCAACTTGGCGTAAAATCGGCGGATGGCATCTCTGCCGCAGGCCAACCGCCCGTTGCCGGTATCGAGGATGGCACCGGGTTCGTAAAGAGCAGCCATTCCTTCCGCGTCTCCCGCTTGCTCGCGAGAAACCAATAGCCGCGCCAGGTCCTGGGGATCGCTTGCCGGTTTGCGGTTTGCTTCATCATTCATCGGCAGGCTTCCTGACAGCCAAATTCAAACCGAGAGACGACCAGGTTCCGGTCACTCCGCCGCGACGGTTTCCGGTTGCAACGCCTTCTTCCAGTCTCCCGTCGTGTTCCACCAGCGGTTCGGGTTGGCGCGGTCGTCGAGACCCTTGGAGCGGCTGGCAAGCAGTGGCTGAATGCGGATCACCGGTTCCTGATAGCTGTGAACCTGATAAATCGCTTCGACGACGCGTGCGGCGAGCTTCTGGTCGTCGGGCAGTTCGAACGACACCTCGACAGTGCCCGACCGCCTGCGCAATTCCGTCTCGGCGCCGGCGGCGGCACCTTCAAGCGGCCGGTAGCGTTCGATGCCGTCCGCCGACTGGAAAGCATTGCTGTCATATTTGCCCATTCCGAGCGGTACGATCGCGACCACCGCCTCCATGATGCGGTCGACATCGGCTGCCGGTGCCTGAAAGGTCACCAGCAGCAGCAATTCCATCCGCAGCGATTTCGTTTCAAAGCCACTGTCGATCATCCGAGGTCTCCCTGCTAATGCACTTTGGGGGAGCATATACTCGAGCCCTCCTGACATGGTTGTGTCAGGAGTTGGTCAGCAGTGGGAGCGATGTCGGCAGCTGGGCCGACTCAGAGGATTTTGCGGAGCAGCCTGGTGCCGACCAGCACGATATAGCAGGCGAAGAACAGGCCGAGCGCCCAACCGAAGCCCGACGGCCCGAAAGCGTCCATGCCGATGCCGATTGCCTGCGGGCCAAGCACCATGCCGACGCCGTAGCAAAGCACGAAGGCGGCGTTGGCGGAGGCCAGTTCGTGGCCGGAAAGCTGGGAGCCGAGGTGAGCAAGACCGATTGTATACATAGCGGCGACCACACCGCCCCAGATGAACAGAAGCGCTGCCATCAAATGCCAGTTATGCGCGAAGAACGGCATGAAGACCGTGCCGGCAAGCCCGACAGTGGCACAGGCCATCAGCAGATAGCGGCGGTCGCTGACGCGGTCGCTGATCATGCCGATCGGGATCTGCAACAGCACATTGCCAAGCCCGATCATGGTGAGCAAAAGGGCGGCGTCCGCCTCGGAGTAGCCGATGCGGCTACCGTAGACCGGGAACAGTGCAAAGCCGCCGGTCTCGACCGCGCCGAACACCAGCACGGCGGCGGTCGCCGTCGGCACCAGCCAGATGTAACGCAGGAAATTGCTGGTTTCGCCGTCCGAGACGATCGTCGGGCTCTCGTTGCGTGCCGCCAGGACCGGTATGGCAGCGAGCGTAACCAAGGCGATGGTAACGCCGAAGGGCAGGAAGCCACTGCTGCCGAGATGGGCGAACAGCCAAGGCCCGGCGGCAAAGCCGAGAGACAGCACGGTGGCATAGATGCCGAGGACCAGTCCGCGCCGGTGTGGCGGCGCCGAGGTGCTGATCCAGAATTCCGACAGGATGAACAGCACCGTCAGCGCGATATGCAGCAGCACGCGCAGCGGAAACCACATCCAGAAAGCTGGCGCGAAATGGAAACCGACAAAGGCCAGCGCCCCGGCGGCGATCATGGCAAGCATCGTCCAGGCGACCCCGAACCGCATGGCGAGCGGGGTGGCGAGCGGCGCGCCGGCGATCGAGGCGAGACCGGCGACCGCGGTGTTGAGACCGATCATCGACGCGGAATGGCCACGCGTTTCCAGGATCACGCTGAGCAGCGGCATGCCAAGGCCGATGGCAATGCCGACGACGCTGATCGACGAGATCGCCGCGACCATCGGCAGCCAGTGTACGCGTTCCTTGCCCTGCGGCTGGATATCGACTGTCATGGATTGCCTGGCTGCTCTAGAGAATTTCGCGGACGAAGCGATTGCGGACAAGCCGGTAGAACGGCACGGGACCGCCGGGGCTCAGCAGCGGATCCCGGGCGAGCCGGGTTTCCAGCTCCTCCAGGACCGTGCGCGTGATGTCTGGAATATCGGCTTGCCGGGCCTTGGCCAGCGGCAGCCAAACGACGTCCTCCAACTCGTCGGTCGGACCGCCATCCGGCAGTTCAACGGCGACATCGTCGCGCCATGCGGCGAGAAAGCGCGTATCGAAGCGGCGCACCCGGTTGGGCGGGGTGATGGCGCGTGCGACGAAGCGCAGCGCTTGCAGTGATGGGATGACGCCGTGCTCGACAAAGCCCTGCCAGTCGCGCCTGGCGGTCGCGAAGGTGCCTTTTTGGCCGATCAGCAAGCCGGCCTCCTCATAGGTTTCGCGGATTGCCGACAGGGCAATGGCGCGGGCGCGGGCCGGGCTGGTGCGGCCGATGCCAGCGGTCAATCTCGCTTCTTCCTCGGGATGAAGGGCGGTGGCTGTCGGGATGCGGCTGTCGGCCGGATCTGTGCGGCCGCCAGGAAACACGAATTTTCCCGGCATGAAGGCATGACCGGCGTGGCGCCGGCCCATCAGCACCAGGAACTCGTCGCCCTTGCGGTCGAGCAGGATCAGCGTCGCGGCGTCGCGCGGGCGTATAGGCTTGGCATCGAGCGCGATCCGCTCACCCTTGTCGATTTCCGCCTTGGTCATAACGTCCATGCGCTCGACCTAGCGGAATCTTCTCCAATGCGGAAGTGGCGTCCAGCCATGCCGATTGCGCCAGCCTCGGTTTCAAGCCTCGGGATGCGACTCGATCAGATCTTCTTCACCGCCAAAGCCGTGCATATAAAACGCCCATTGCAGGCCGATGACAGCGCCCTTGACCGGCTGCAGCAGGACGACGGCGAGAATGATGGTCAATGGCACCCAGATGGCGATGTGCTGCCAGGTCGACAGCGTCGAGGTTGCCTCGACACCCATGAAGGCGCCGAGCACGATGTGGCCGACAATGACCACCACAAGATAGGCCGGCAGGTCGTCGGCGCGATGGTGGTGAAGTTCCTCGCCGCAATGATCGCATTTGTCGACGGTTTTGACGAAGGCGCGAAACAGCTTGCCCTCGCCGCAATGCGGGCAGCGGCCGAGCATGCCGCGCTTCATTGCCGTCCATAGCGGCCGGGCGGTCCGGCCCGAGTGATGTTCGCCGCCGAAAATCCGTTCTTCCACCTGCAGTTCTGTTGGCATTACCGTCTCCTGCCGCGCGAGCCTGGACGCGATTGCGACGCCCGGGCGCGGCCTTTGGCCTTGTGGAACGACCGTTTGGAGCCGGGCAGCGGCTTTGGCTCGGTCAGCATCTCGAAACGCATCGCGCCGGCCATCGGCGCCACCTCGATCAGGCGAACCTCGACGCGATCAGCAAGCTGATAGCCCTTGCCGGTGCGTTCTCCGAAAAGCGATCGAGCAGTTTCGTCGTATATATAGTAGTCGCCGCCCAGGGTTGAAACCGGAATGAAGCCATCCGCGCCATACTGCGGCAATTGGACAAACAGGCCCGATTTGGTGACGCCCGAGATGCGGGCGTCGAAACGGTCGTCGATGCGCTCGGCGAGATAGGCAGCGATCAGCCGGTCGACCGTGTCGCGCTCGGCGGCCATCGCGCGCCGCTCGGTCGCCGAAATCAGCGCCGAGACCTCTTCCAGCCGCTCCGCCTCGTCCTGCGTCAGGCCCCCCGGACCAAGGCCGAGTGCGGCAATCAGCCCGCGATGCACGATCAGATCGGCATATCTGCGGATCGGCGAGGTGAAATGCGCGTAGCGCTTCAGGTTGAGGCCGAAATGGCCGATATTGGCGGGCGAATATTCGGCCTGGCTCTGCGAGCGCAGCACCACTTCGTTGACGAGCCCCTCATTGTCGGCGCCGCGCACGCGAGCGAGGATGCCGTTGAACTGGTTCGGCCGCATTTGCGCGCCGCGCGCCAGCGACAGGCCGAGCGTCTGCAGGAATTCACGCAACGATTCCTGCTTGGCGAGCGAGGGCGCATCGTGGATGCGGTAGACCAGCGCCTGGCGCTTCGCCTCGAGTGTCTCGGCGGCGGCGACATTGGCCTGGATCATGAACTCTTCGATCAGCTTGTGCGCGTCGAGCCGCTCCGGCACGACGACCTTGTCGACGGTGCCGTCCTGCTTGAGCAGGATCTTGCGCTCGGGCAGATCGAGCTCAAGCGGCTGGCGCGTGTCGCGGCCGCGCTTCAGGATCGTGTAGGCGTCCCATAGCGGCTTCAGCACCGTATCGAGGATCGGGCCGGTCGTGTCGTCCGGTGCGCCGTCGATCGCCGCTTGCGCCTGCTGATAGGCGAGTTTCGCCGCCGACTTCATCATGACGCGATGGAAGGAGTGTCTGAGTTTGTGGCCATCGGCCGAGAAAGTCATACGCACCGCTATCGCCGGACGATCCTGGCCCTCGCGCAGTGAACAGAGGTCGTTCGAGATGCGCTCCGGCAGCATCGGTACGACGCGGTCGGGAAAATAGACCGAATTGCCGCGCTTCAGCGCTTCGCGATCGAGCGCCGTGGCATAGCGCACGTATGCAGCGACATCGGCAATGGCGACGGTGACAACCACGCCGCCGGCGTTCTTCTCGTCGGTGTCGGGCATGGCGAACACCGCGTCGTCATGATCCTTGGCGTCGGCCGGATCGATGGTGAGCAGCGGCAGCTCGCGCCAATCCTCGCGTCCGGCAAGCGTCGCCGCCTTGACCGCCTCCGCCTCGGCGATGACGTCGGTGGGAAAAATATGTGGAATGTCGTGTGCATGGATGGCGATCATCGAGACCGCCTTTTCGCTGGTCAGCGACCCCAACACCGCCAGAACCTTGGCTCGCGGCAGCCCGTAGCGCGAGGCCCGCGCCGGCTCGACTTCGACCAGGTCGCCGTTCTTGGCGCCGTTCTGGAATTCCTTGTCGACGACCAGCTCCGGCTGGCGCCTTTCCACCGGCTCGATGCGGAACGTGCCGTCCTTCAGCACACGGAAAACGCCGAGAACCGCATCGGTGCGCTTCTCGAATATCTTCATCACCCGGCCGGTATAGGCCGGGCCTGCCGGATCGTCGGTCGGAAAGGTCTTGGCCAGCACGCGGTCGCCGATGCCAGGCGTCGGCCCATTGCCGCCGCGCGACACGCGGATCGCTATGACCGGAGGTTCGCCATTGCCGATCGCTTCGGTCGGGTGCGCCAGCAGCACACCGTCGGCGTCACGGCCGAAGATGTCGAGCACCGCGACGTGGGGCAGGGCGCCGACACGGGCAAGCCGCTTGCGCTCCTTGGTCAGCAGGCCTTCATCCTGCAGGTCGCGCAAGACGTCCTTCAGCCAGATGCGGTCTTCGCCGCGCAGCGCAAACGCCTTGGCGATGTCGCGTTTTCCGGCGCGGTCCGGATTTTCGGCGATGTAACGCAGTATCTCGTCGCGTGAAGGCCGGTAATTGTCCCTGACCTTGGCACGGGTATCGGCGGTGCGCAGATCGCCGTGGCTTCTTCCGGAGACTTTGCGCGCCAACCCGTCCTATCCCTTTTTCCTGGCCGCCGGTTTTTTGGCCGCAGCCGATTTCTTCGCAGGCGCGGCCGCTTTGCGGAAGGGCTTCCTGGGGCCATTGCCGCCCTTGGCTTCCTTTTCCGCAATGAGCGCCACCGCATCCTCGATCGTCACCGATTGCGGATCCTTGCCCTTCGGCAGCGTCGCATTGACCTTGCCGAAATTCACATAAGGCCCGTATTTGCCGTCGCGCACGACGATCTTGCCGCCGCCGGCAGGATGCTCGCCAAGTTCCTTGAGCGCAGCGGCTGTGCCGCCATTGCGGCCGCCTTTGCCCTTCAATTGCTTCTCGGCGATCACGGAGACGGCGCGATTGAGGCCGATCGAGAACACGTCCTCGATGCTGTCGAGATTGGCGTAGGTGCCGTCATGCAGCACGAACGGCCCGTAGCGCCCCAGCCCGGCCGAAATCATCTTGCCGGATTCCGGATGCTTGCCGACATCGCGCGGCAGCGACAAAAGGGCGAGTGCTTTTTCGTGATCGATCGAATCGACAGTCCAGCCCTTGGGCAGGCTGGAGCGCTTGGCATCCTTGCCGTCGCCGCGCTGGATATAGGGGCCGAACCGGCCATTGCGCAGCGTGATCTCCTCGGCGGTATAGGGGTCCTTGCCGAGCACTTTGGTGCCGTCTTCGCCACCGCCGTTCTCGCCATTGGGATTGGCGGCGTCGCCGAGCTGGCGGGTGAAGGAGCATTCGGGATAGTTCGAACAGCCAACGAAGGCGCCGAACTTGCCGAGCTTCAGCGACAGGTTGCCGGTGCCGCATTTCGGACAGATGCGCGGGTTCGAACCGTCTTCCCGCGCGGGAAAGACCAGCGGCGCCAGTTCCTCGTTCAACGCATCGAGGACGTCGGTGACGCGCAACTCCTTGATGTCGGCGACGGCGCCGGAAAAATCCTTCCAGAAATCGCGCAGCACGTCCTTCCATGCGAGCTTGCCGTCGGAAATCTCGTCGAGCTTTTCCTCCAGCGAAGCGGTGAAGTCGTACTCGACATAACGCTCGAAGAAGCTTTCGAGGAAGGCCGACAATAGCCGGCCCTTTGCCTGCGGCACCAGCTTGCGCTTGTCGATGGTGACATAGTCACGATCCTCGAGCGTCTTCAGGATCGCCGTATAAGTCGACGGCCGGCCGATGCCCAACTCTTCCAGCTTCTTGATCAGCGAAGCTTCCGAATAACGCGGCGGCGGCTCGGTGGTGTGCTGGGTGGCGTTGATCGCCTCGCGTGTGAGCTGCTCGCCGGCACGGATCTCGGGCAGGCGGCGGCTTTCCTCGTCTTCCGAATCTTCTTCCTTCTGCTCGATGTAAGCGGCAAGGAAGCCGTCGAAGCGAACAACCGAGCCTACAGCGCGAAGCTCGGCGGTGCGCGGGCCGTTGACTGCCTCTATCTCGACCGTGGTGCGCTCTATCTCGGCCGGCTGCATCTGGCTGGCGATGGCGCGTTTCCAGATCATCTCGTAAAGCCGCGCCTGGTCGGCGTCGAGATACTGCTTGACGGAAGCCGGCGTGCGCATGAAATCGGTCGGACGGATCGCTTCGTGCGCCTCCTGGGCATTCTTGGCCTTGGCGGAATAGTAGCGCGGCTTTTCAGGCAGGTATTTAGGGCCGAATTCCTTGGCAATCGCATCGCGTGCGGCAGAGATCGCCTCCGGTGCCATCTGCACGCCATCGGTCCGCATATAGGTGATCAGGCCGGTGGTCTCACCGCCGATCTCCATGCCCTCATAGAGCCGCTGCGCCACCTGCATGGTGCGGTTGGCCGAAAAGCCGAGACCCGATGAGGCTGCCTGCTGCAGCGTTGAGGTGGTGAAGGGCGGCCCGGGATTGCGCTTGGTCGGCTTCGCTTCGACAGACGCCGCCTTGAAGCTGGCGCCTTCGAGCATCGCTTTGATGTCGTCGGCCTGCCCCTTGTTGGAAATGTCGAGCTTTTGCAGCTTCTTGCGCTCGAAGGCGGTCAGCCGCGCCTCGAAATTTTCCTTGCGCGGCGTACCGAGAATGGCGGCGACCTGCCAGTATTCCTCGCGGATGAAGCGCTCGATCTCGGATTCGCGGTCGCAGACCAGACGCAGCGCCACCGACTGGACGCGGCCGGCGGAGCGGGCGCCGGGCAGCTTGCGCCACAGCACGGGCGACAGCGTGAAGCCGACCAGATAGTCGAGCGCGCGGCGGGCGAGATAGGCATCGACCAGCGGCGCGTCGATCTGGCGCGGATTGGCCATCGCCTCCAGCACGGACGCCTTGGTGATGGCGTTGAAGACGACGCGGCTGACCGGCTTGTCCTTCAACGCGCGCTTTTGCTTCAGCACTTCCAGGACATGCCAGGAGATCGCTTCGCCCTCGCGGTCCGGATCGGTGGCGAGGATCAGCCCGTCGGCGTCCTTGACCGCCTTGGCAATATCGGCGAGACGCTTTCCAGACGCGGTGTCGACGGCCCAGGACATGGCAAAGTCCTCATCCGGACGCACCGAGCCATCCTTGGCCGGCAGATCGCGGACATGGCCGAACGAGGCCAGAACCTTGTAGTTCTTGCCGAGGTATTTGTTGATTGTCTTCGCCTTGGCCGGCGATTCGACGACGACGACGTCCATACGGTCTCATATCAGTTGTGATGCGGCAGAAGAATTCCGCTGCGCGCGACGAAATCTCGTTCAATGTGTCGCTCACATGGCCGCGCTTTTGCATCCGGTCAAGGCCAAGCAGTCAAAATGCGGCCCTGTACCGAATGCGCAACCCAACGGCGCCATGCGATTTTCCGCAATCCTGGATAAGGGAAATGGCCAGCCTATCACTGGACAAGCCCGGCAATTGATCCTGGAGAACGGGACAAACTCTCCCGCGGATATAAGAGAAACATCGAGCACGCGCCAGCCCTGCTTGAACAGATGCTGTGAAGCGCGCAATCGGTAGCCCGGCATTTTGCTCGGACAGTCGCAAGGAAGTACCGTGCTGAAAAGCTGGCCGCCGGGGCGGTTGGGTCGAGTTCCCAGCGACCAGCCGTGTTACCGCCTGTTACAGCCGATCAGAAGCTCAAGGCCTAGTCGGCCTTGGCGATATGCCAGACGCCGCCGACACCCTCGCCGGTCACGTCGCCGGCCTTCTTGTCCTTGATGAACGTGTAGAGCGGCTTACCTTCGTAGGCCCACATCCTGGTGCCGTCGGTGCGGTCGACGATCGTCCACTCGCCCTCGGCCTTGGCGTTGGCGTCAGCCTTCAGCGGCGGCCAATTGGCGGCGCATTTGTCGTAGCAGTTCGACTTGCCCGCCTCGTCCTTGTCGTAGGTGTAGAGCGTCATGCCGCTGGCGTCGGTGTAGATCTTGGTGCTGCCGACCTCCGCTTCCTTCCACGCCTCGGCGGCGAAGGATGNTCATGCCGCTGGCGTCGGTGTAGATCTTGGTGCTGCCGACCTCCGCTTCCTTCCACGCCTCGGCGGCGAAGGATGCGGCAGTGCCGAGCAAAAGCGCGGCCATGCCAGTTGCGATCGTTTTCATGGATTTCTCCCTGGATCATTCGAAAAGCGCGCGGAACAACGCAGCTTCGTTTGATCAACGCTGCCTGGCTGCCCTTTCTTCCCGGGCGGGCGTCGACTTGCTACCCAATGTGATGGGGCCACGCGATGGTGATTGGCGGACAGCTGTTGTCGCGGCTATATGGCTGCGCAGTCATCGGGAGACGGAAATGGCATTGGACGTCGGCTATGTCAGTGCGATCGGGGCGGGAGCGATTTCGTTCCTGTCGCCTTGCGTGCTGCCGCTGGTGCCACCGTACCTATGTTATATGGCCGGCGTCTCGGTCGACGATTTCCGCGGCGAAGCCGGCATTACGGCAAAGGCCGGGGCGCGAGGCGCGCTGGTTAATTCCTCCATCGCCTTCGTGCTCGGCTTCTCGACCGTCTTCGTCGCGCTCGGCGCCGGCGCCTCGACCATCGGCCATCTGCTGCGAGTCTGGCAGGAGCCGCTGGCAATGGCGGCCGGCGTGCTGATCATCCTGATGGGGCTGAATTTCCTCGGCGTACTGCGCATCCCTTTGCTTTCACGCGAGGCGCGCTTCCAGTCACAAGGCAAGCCGGCCAGCCTGATCGCCGCTTACGTAATGGGCCTGGCCTTCGCCTTTGGCTGGACGCCCTGTATCGGCCCGGTGCTGGGGCCGATCCTGACGCTTGCCGGCGGCCGCGAGACGGTGGGCGAGGGCGCGCTGCTGCTTGCCGCCTATTCGCTCGGCCTCGGTATTCCCTTCCTCGTTGCGGCGCTGTTTTCAGGCGCCTTCATGCGCTTTCTCGGGAAATTCCGCGTCCATCTCGGCCGCGTCGAAAAGGCCATCGGCGCGTTGCTGGTGGTCGCCGGCGTGTTTTTCCTGACCGGCGGCGTGCAGGCGGTGTCCTATTGGTTGCTCGAGAATTTTCCGGTGCTGGGGCAATTGGGATAGGTTTGCCGCCCGGCCGAAGCGCGAGGCCGTAGCTGCGGCGCAAGGCACCGCAGCTACGCGGTCCATTCACCTTCGAAATAGCCCGGCTGGTCGATATCGGCGATGAGCCCGGGTCCGCTCGGCGCCCACCCCAGCAGCGCGCGAGTCCGCTCGCTCGAGGTCGGGACATCCATCGCCGCGAACATCGCGAACCAGCCAAAATGATCGGCGGCTTCTTCCGCGGACTTGGCGACGACCGGCACGTTCAGGCGCCGGCCGATCACGCCGGCGATGTCCTTGAACGGCACGCCTTCTTCGGCGATCGCGTGATATCGCCCGCCATCGGCTCCATGCTCGAGCGCAAGCCGGTAAACGCGGGCGGCATCGAACCGATGCACCGCAGGCCAGCGATTGAGCCCTTCGCCGATATAGGCCGACACGCCCTTCTTGCGAGCGAGGTCGATGAGAATAGGAACGAAGGCGTGGTCGCCCTGGCCATGGACCGATGGAGGAAGGCGCACAACCGACGCGCGCACGCCGCGTGCCGCCAGCGCGGCGGCTGTCGCTTCGGAGGCGCGGGGATACGAAGCGGAAGAGGGGACAGGCGCATCTTCCTCGGTCGCGATACGGCCCCGCGCCTGGAGCGCGGTTCCGGAGGTGACGAGCAGGGGCCGCTCGGAGCCTTCGAGTGCACCGCCCAAGGCCTCGATGGCGCGCCGGTCCATCTCGCAATTTTGCGCGAATTTCGAGAAGTCGTGGTTGAAGCCGGTATGGATCACTCCATCAGCTGCCGCTGCGCCCCTGCTGAGGCTTTCGAGGTCTTCGAGGTCACCTCGATGCACCTCGGCTCCGGTGGCTGCAAGCGACTTGGCCGACGCCGCCGAGCGGGCGAGGCCGAGCACCTGATGGCCGGCGCCGATGAGTTCTTGAACGACGGCAGAACCGACGAATCCGGTCGCTCCGGTAACGAAAACACGCATCACGACTTCTCCTTGTTCGTTTCTGGCCACGACCATTTTCGCGGCGCAGTTGTGTCGTGATAGGCGCTTGAGAAAATACGATCTATGCGGTAAAGTCCGTATTATCTTCGCAATCGTCCGGAATGACCTGTGGATCCCCTTTCAGATGTGCTCTCGCTGCTGAAGCCGCGAAACTATATGTCGGCCGGTTTCGATGCTGGTGGTGAATGGTCGATCCAGTTCCCCGACCAGCAGCAAAGCATCAAGACCGGAGCGGTGGTCTCCGGCCGGTGCTGGCTATCTGTGGAGGGCGTTGCTGACGCAGTGCGCCTTGAGACGGGAGACTGCTTCCTGCTGCCGAGTGGACGGCCTTTCCGCCTTGCAAGCGACATGAGCTTGACGCCTGTTGAAGCCGTCAAGATTTTTCCGCCTGCGCGAGCCGGCGGTGTCGTGACCCACAATGGCGGTGGTGATTTCTTTCTGGTCAGCAGCCGCTTCGCGCTTGGCGGCAATCATGCCGGCATCCTGTTGCGGATGCTGCCAGCCATTGTGCATATCCGCAAAGAGTCGGACCAGTCGGCGCTGCGCTGGTCGGTGGAGCGGATGATGCAGGAGCTGCGCGAGCCACAACCGGGCGGCTTTCTGGTGATCCAGCACCTCGCCCACATGATGCTGGTTCAGGCGCTGCGGCTGCATCTTTCGGAAGGATTGAAAGGTGGCATCGGCTGGCTCTTTGCCCTCGCGGACAAACAGATCGGCGCAGCGATCAGCGCCATGCATGACGATCCGGCGCATGGCTGGACGTTACAGGAACTGGCGGAACGGGCCGGCATGTCGCGATCGACCTTTGCGCTCAGATTCAAGGAGACGGTTGGCGCGTCGCCGATGGACTATTTGACGCGCTGGCGAATGCTGCTGGCCGGCGACCGGCTGACGAATTCCAGCGATCCCGTCGCCGTCATAGCGCTTTCGCTCGGCTACGAATCCGAAAGCGCCTTCAGCACAGCCTTCAAGCGGGTCATGAACTGTTCGCCACGGCAATACGGCCGTGGCCGAGCCTCCAGTTTCGCATCACGCAACGAGGCGGAAGCCGCCTGAGCCGATCGGCTTGAGCGTGTCACGGGTTGGAGGTTCCACCGTCTCACCGGAATTTAACCGCATTGGTGCAGCATGGCGCCAGTGCTACTAACGCTTCGATTCCAGACCCCTTTCAACGGTTGCCATCCCATGAGCCAGAGAACCTGCCTGTCCATCATCCTCGCCGCCGGCGAAGGCACGCGCATGAAGAGTGCAGTGCCGAAAGTGCTGCACACAATCGCCGGCCTGCCGATGGTTGCCCATGTCGTCAAGGCGGCCGAAGCCGCCGGCAGCGGCGAGTTGGCGCTGGTGATCGGCCATGGCGCCGATGAGATGCGCAAGGCCGCACTCAAGTTTGCGCCGAAGGCCGAGGCTTTCGTCCAGGAAAAACGTCTCGGCACCGCGCACGCCGTGCTTGCCGCACGCGCAGCAATATCAAAAGGTTATGACGACATCTTGGTGATGTTTGGCGACACGCCGTTGATCGATCCGGAAGCGCTCGCGGCGGCGCGGCTGAAGCTGGCGGAAGGTGCGGCCGTCGTCGTGGTCGGCTTCCGTACGGAAAATCCTTCGGGCTACGGCCGGCTTATCGAAAAGGCCGGCAAGCTCGTGGCCATCCGCGAGGAGAAGGACTGCTCGGACGAGGAGAAGAAAATCACCTTCTGCAATGGCGGGCTGATGGCGGTCGCCGGCAGGCACGCGCTGAAGCTGCTCGATCAAGTCGGCAGCAAGAACGCCAAGGGCGAGTATTATCTCACCGACATCGTCGAGATCGCCGCTGCGCAGGGATTTGATGTGGTCGCCTCCGAAGCAAGTTTCGAGAACGCGCTCGGCATCAACAACCGTGCCGAGCTTGCCCAGGCGGAAGGTATCTGGCAGGCGCGCCGGCGGCGCGAGGCGATGCTTTCTGGCGTTACGCTGATTGCGCCCGAAACTGTGTTCTTCTCGCACGACACCGAGATCGGCGCCGATACGATCGTCGAATCCAATGTCTGGTTCGGGCCGGGCGTGAAAATCGCCACGGGGGCCAAGATCCATGCCTTCAGCCATATCGAAGGCGCCACCATCGCGTCGAATTGCGATGTCGGGCCGTTCGCGCGGCTACGGCCCGGGGCCGATCTGAGAAACAAGGCCAAGGTTGGCAATTTCTGCGAGGTAAAGCAGGCGATCGTCGAGGAGGGCGCGAAGGTCAACCATCTGACCTATATCGGCGATGCTCGCATCGGCGCCGGTGCCAATATCGGCGCCGGCACCATCACCTGCAATTATGACGGCTATTCGAAATTCTTCACCGATATCGGCGAGGGCGCCTTCATAGGCTCGAACTCCTCGCTGGTGGCGCCGGTGTCGATCGGCAAGGGCGGCTACATCGCCTCGGGCAGCGTCATCACCGAAAGCGTACCCGACGATGCGCTGGCCTTCGGCCGCGCCCGCCAGCGGACTCTAGCCGGCAAGGGCAAGGAGTTGCGAGAGCGTTTTTCTCAGGCCGCGGCGGCCCGCAAAAAAGGGTAGACTAGCGGAACTCGGCGACAAGCTGGATTTCGCCGACGATTGCATCGTTGAAGGCCGACAGGTCTTCGGCCGGGATCCAGTATTCCAGATGCGCCCGGCTGCCGGCATGCTGGACGCTGTAACGGTCCAGAAAGCTACGACGCACCTCGAAACGCGTCACGAAACCTGATCCGCTCGCGGGCACATTCCAGTCTCGGGCGATCTGGGTGGCATAGGCCTCGCTGGTGACCGGATAGAAGATCGGCTGATCGGCAAGTCGAGGAGGAAAGGCGCGCATCCCTGCCCTCTGGATCAACTCCAGTTCGCGGGGCCCAACCGGACGCCAAAGCGTCACCGTGTCAATTCGTTCGTTCATAGCCGCATCATGTCTTTGACTGATTTCTGGAGCCGTTGAGCCGAGATAGGATACATAAGCGGAGAAACTGAGCAATTGCAGTAACCGGATTGCAAGTGCGCCCTGTCATGGTGCATCTGTGTAGGATAGTCCGGCTGATACCGGACGAAATGGAATGTGATTTTTCGCGACAGCCCGGCAGTCTCTAAGTAGCGCCGGGTTTGAGGTCGGAATCGGGGGCAAGCGCCATGTGCGGTATCGTTGGAATTGTCGGTAACTCGCCGGTCGCGCCGCTTATCGTCGATGCGCTGAAAAGGCTCGAATATCGCGGCTATGACTCGGCCGGCGTCGCCACGATCGAACACGGCAGGCTTGACCGCCGCCGCGCCGAGGGCAAGCTGGTCAATCTCGAGCGCCGGCTGAAGGACGAACC
>NZ_AYVL01000035.1 GCF_000502835.1 Mesorhizobium sp. LSJC280B00 | reverse complement strand
GCTCCTTGCTTCAGTGTCAGTATGTCTCGCTCATCACCTCAAGCCGCGCCAGATGGGGTCAGCTTGGCGCTTACGACTTACCGGCGAACTGTCGATGACCACCGCAAAGCCGTTGCCGAACCAAACCTTTTGGCGATGATCCTGTTCGAGAAGTTCGGCCAGCCCCAGCCGCTGAACCGGCAAAGCGAACGTTATGTCCGTGAGGGACCTCATCCTCTCGACACTGGCCGACCAGGTCGGAGCTTGTGCCGCGGCGCTGAAGCTGGTGCATGCGCTAATCGAGACGCATGTGCTTGCCGCCGAGCGGTTTCATGGAGACGACACCACAGTGCCCATTTTAGCCCGCGGCAAGACCGACACGGGCCGCATCTGGACCTATCTGAGGGATGACCGGCCATTCGGCGGGCAATCGCCGCCGGCGGCACTTTACTATGCCTCGCGCGATCGGCGGCAGGAATATCCCGAGCGCCATCTGAAGCTTTGGCGCATTCTGCAGGCGGGCGCCTATAGGCCTATAGCGGCTACAATCCGCTCTTCAACGCAGATCGTGGCCCCGGTCCCGCTGACCCAGAGCTCGCGCGGGAGAACCCACTGCAACGGTGGCGTGGTCACCCTAGTTCGGGCACTTTCAACAGGTCTGAACTGTTCTCACTTCGCGTGATATTAGGCCGCCGCGCCTCGACAGGACCTATTAGACACCCGCTTGGTCCATGACGTTCCCAGCCCCAGAAGAGATTTTTGCGGGCACTCCTACGATTGTGACGTTCGATGGAAATGATTTGTTCACCACTGCGTTGGCTCCAATTCTGCAACAACTGCCAATCTTGATCCCGCCAAAAATTTTTGCGCCTGGGGCTATGTAACAATTATTGCCGATCACAGGATATCCGGTGCTGGCCCCTCCAATGTGGGCTCCCATGTGAATACGGCAATTCCGCCCAATAATTGCTTTGTCAGTAACGACCAACAGCCCATAGTGAACAATTGCGAGGCCTGGCCCAAATACGTTCAGTGGTACAGTGAATCCCAAGCGTATCGCCAGTCGCCTATACCAAAAATATGGCAGAGCTCGCAAGAGAAAAGATGCTTCCCTATTTGCAAGATACTCGTTCAAACGGAGCAAAACTGTAAAGCGTACAATTGGATTATACGCGAACGCTCTAGCAGAGGGTGCAATCTTTCGCATTCGAAAATCGGCGCGAATGTATGCCCTAAGTCGGCTCAATGTACGGTTCGACGCTCGGGGCGAGCGCTTAGTTGCGCTACTGAAAGGCATTGCGATTTAACGCATCAATATTGATCAAGTTCGGGTTGTATGCATTAACTTGATCAGCCAATTCAGCTCGGGAGCTGTGGCGAGGTACCATGATGAAACCGTTGTCGCGAAAGAATTCTTCCACAATGGCCTTTGTCCGATAAAACTCGTTACCAGTTCTAGCCCATTTGAAATCATGACAACTGATTGCTACGACTGCTGTTCGACTCACCGTTGCCGACATACCTGCAATGGCCAAGCGCTCTGCTCCCTCAATATTCATTTTTAGCAAGTCGATATGGTTGAGTGCGTGTTCATCACAAATTTGGTCCAACGGCAGACCCTGTACAGGAACGTCTCCATTCTGAAGGATCGAGTTCCCCAAATGATGAGTCAAATCATTCTCAATCGAAACAACCTGACTTTTGTCAGCAACAGCCACGTTAAGAACCACAGCATGCTTAAAATCGTTCAATTCAGCAGTGCGCCTTAGAAAAGCACAGATTAAGGGATGGGCTTCTATGGAGACAACTCGGCCTGATGACCCCACTTTCTTGGCAAAATAGACAGTCTCATCACCAAGTCCCGCTCCAACATCTACGATGGTGTCTCCGGGCTTCGGTGTATAAAGAAAGCCCCACACAGGCAGGTTCGCCGCCTCGCGAAGATGGCACCCGCGTAAGCGCGGGGTAGGCTCAACGGATGACGCCCCCTCGAAGTGATGTTCCCAACCACCGTTATTGTACGAGAGCCGGCGGACGCCGTCAGGAGAAGATTTGGCCAACAGAGGCAACAAAGAGGCCAGCACCCACCTCCACCCCGGCCGATCGAACTGAAAAGCTAGTTTTCTCACATTACTAAGCTGCATGTCGAGGCTCACTTCTACATTCGTTTAAGGAGAACCATTTCTAAGCTAAATAACAGAAAGTCCGCTGTCGCCAAGCTTGCAAAAGCTGCCCTCCCAGTTTCACTGGAATGCGGGTCTGGAACATCACTTCCCGTTTGGATTTTGCAAGGCCTTTCGGAGCTACCATTCTCCAATTCGTTTCAGCTCCATCACCCTTACTTTCGGAAGCTGGATACCGCGCAACAGCGGTGCGAATGCAGAGCGTGCCATCCGACGGTCATATATTCCTCGTCCCTTGTCGCGGTTTTCTAGTTCGGAACGCGCGGAAAATCTACACTGATAAGGGCGACAAAACCTCCAGCGCGAAATCGCACGGCTCTCCCACACCCAAGATGCGGGAATGCTTTGTCGTCCGCTCTTCGCTGGCTATCGTCGGCCGCGGCATAGCCAAGAGGAGGATAGACTGGACAAGCTCGAGCGTCGAGGCTAGAGCTGGGCCTCGCCGCCCTAGACAGGACGGATCTTGCAGGGCGCGTAACTTGTGCAATTAACTCGCTGCTGCGCATGGAAGCCTAACCTATTACCGTGTGTGTCCCACCGAATGGAACCGAATGGCCTTGTAGAGTCTTCGAATCCGAAAACCGCACTTGCCAATCGGCAATCACTTGGAACTCCGGATCGGCTTTCTGGCACTTGCTATTGCAGCCCGCCGTAGAGGCTGTAAAGATGGTACATTCCCTTTCACTAACGGTGTGTTATATCAACCACACCGAAACCAAAAACTATCCCGCATTTGCTATATGGGTTGGAATTGGCGCAAAAGTCTGTTAGGCGCTGACCCACTAGCTTGGCGGTTGGGTGGAGCCTCAGGTAACGTAGGACAGAAGGATTGATACGGATGAACTCAGTGTTGAAAAGTGCGTTGGCCGGAGTCGTTGTGTTGGCCGGCTTCGCCCCGGTGTCGTCTTTCGCGCAGGATGCTTCGTGCACCTGTGCAACTGCCTATACGGGCGTCAATCCGATTGGATCGCTCGGCCGTGTCGACGGCGACGTAATGATATCACAGGTGGCTGGCTACGGCCCGGCACAGGCGGGCAGCGCGCTGGATTTTGGTAGCCGTGTCGTGGTTGGCGCCAAGGGCTCGGCTTCGGTTAGTGTCGGTGGCTGCAAGCTTAGCGTGCCGGCCAATTCGACCCTCGATATCTCCCGTGTTGAGAACAAGATTTGCCTTAATGTGCTGGGTTCTGAGCGGACCGCCCAAACGCAGAATTCCAACAACAACCAGAGCAGAGTCCCGCTCTTGATCTTTGGCGGCATGGCTCTTGGGGCCGGTGTTCTGGCCGCGACGGCGGACAAGCACCACGGCGTCAGTGACTAAGCTTGGCTGGCAAGCGGGGCGGCGGCAGCAGATGCGCGGGCGGTTCTGCTGTGTGTCTGTTAGCGGCGGCAGAGTTGCCTTAGCCGATATGCTGGTGTCGGAGCCGGTGTATTGGCTAGATCGCTCAAGCCCAAGGCGACGTCCGGGTGTCTGAGGCTGCCCGGGATGAGGGTCGGAGTGCCAATCTATCCTGGCGCTCGCATTGTGACCGAATCGCACTCTTCCGCTTCGCTGCGTGTAGGTGCGAGTTGTAGATCCGACGTTCCGCAAAAGCGACGATCAAAGTTAATCCTGTGGAGGGCGGCATGTGTGTAGCGCTTGATATATCAGCTGTGGCTATTGCCGCTGGCAGCGTGGGACATGGCCTTATGCCAATTCTGTCGGGCAGCGCTGTAGTTGGCGGTGCGGCGCTGATCGTCGGCCTGCATGATGACGACAACTCTGTCCGCCAGTAGCCGGGACCTGGCATCCATCATACCGCATGAACTTGACAAATGCGTCATTCGCTGTCTTGCGGGTGACGCATTTATGCTTTTTTTGGGATGCTATGTTGCTTCGTTGCAGTCACAAACACACATGATCGATCTGCATTCCCATATCTTGCCCGGCCTCGACGACGGCTCGCCCAGTCTTGCCGAATCGCTGGAAATGGCTCGACTGGCGGTGGCCGACGGAACGACCCACATGGCGTGCACGCCGCACGTGACGCCGGGCGTATACGAAAACGGAACATCGAACATCGTCCGGGCGGTTCAAGAGCTGCACCAGGCGCTGCGCCGCGCCGCCATACCGCTTGCTCTCTACGTCGGCGCCGATGTTCATATAGCGCCGGATCTTCCGGACCAATTGGCGGCCGGCAGCGTGCCGACCTTAAACAGGTCCCGCTATTTCCTGTTCGAGCCGCCGCATCATGTTCTGCCTCCACGAATGGAGGATCTTGCTCTACGCTTGATAAATGACGGCTTCATCCCGATCCTTACTCATCCCGAGCGTTTGACCTGGATCAAAACAAATTACGACGTTATCGAGCGGTTGAATGCAGTCGGCTGCCTTATCCAGCTTACCGCAGACTCGATTGTTGGTGCTTTTGGGCGCACGGCGCTTTATTATTCGGAAAAGCTGATTGACGAGGGCAGGGTGGACATCATCGCATCGGACACGCATAGCGCTACGCGCCGTCGCCCTGGGCTTTCGCAAGCGGTTGCCGCTGCTGCCAAGCGATGTGGCGAAGACGAGGCCCGCAATATGGTGTTGAAACGTCCAGGTGAGATATTGGCGAACCGGCCCATCGAACCGGTCGGAAAAACACGTCCAAAAAAACCACACGCCGGCAATACCGGCCGCTTTGGAGGGTTCGGCCGCTTGTTCAAAGGCGGGACAGCATGATGGGCGTTTTTCGTTTGGCAAGAAATCATGTAGGTGCGCTATTCGTGTTGGTCGCGTCGCTCGCGATGTCGGCATGCACGAGCACCTCGTCGACGGCCTCCTCTTCACCGACTGCCGTGGATGCACTTCAATTGACATCATCATCCGCGCCACTTTCGGGCGGCGGCGCTCTGCGGGTGGTGAAGGACCTGCCTGCGCCGCAAAATACACAGAACGGCAGCGAGCAGCCTTTGTCTCCAAACGATGTGCTCGATGTAAATGTGTTTCAGGTCGACAATTTGAACAGAACGGTTCAAGTCGACTCTGGTGGTCAGATTTCGCTTCCACTTATTGGCACCATTACCGCGGCAGGAAAAACCGTTCGCCAGTTGGAGCAAGAGATCGAGACTGCCTATGGCGCCAAATACCTGCAGTCTCCTGACGTCACTGTCTTCGTCAAGGAATCGATCGGACAGCGCATAACCGTCGACGGCGAAGTCAACAAGGCCGGTATCTATCCGGTGGCGAGCAATTCTTCTCTCATCGATGCGATCGCCCTTGCTGGAGGGTTCAATACCGTTGGGGACGCAAAAAAGGTTTATGTCTATCGCAATATCGGCCCAAACACATTGGTTGCTAATTACAATGTCGAGGAGATTCGTGCTGGCAAGAGCCGCAATCCCCGAATCTATGGGGGCGACAAGGTTGTGGTCTTCGCCTCGAAATCGAAAATCGCTATGAACAATCTCAAAGATGCTCTCGGCGTTGCGTCAAGTGCAGCTCGAATTGGCGTACTGGTTCCATAGATGCTTTCCGTTCAGCCAATACATAGGCAAACCTAGGATAATCTAGCGCTATGCTCGATCGCAACAGGCAGCATCAAATTGTGGGGCCCGGACAGAGCCAAGCGTTGTCCGCGGACCTGTTTTACGATGGCGCGCAAAACTATAGCGCTTACGGCCACGATGCTTCCGACCAGCGCGAGGGCTTTAGCCCGCTCAAGCTGCTCTTTTACATCGTCCAGTATCGTTGGCTAATTGCCATTATGACCGCGGCGGGACTTGTCGCTGGCGTGGTCGTCACGATGATGCAAACGCCAAAATACCAAGCTACAACGCAATTGGAAGTGTTGGTGCCTTCGGCTAAGGTCTTCCAGGATATTGAGGTGGTTTCCGAAGACAGCGACGTACGGGCCTTTCTCACAGCCCGTGAGAAGCTCAAAAGCCGCGCGTTGGCGCAGCGCGTCGTATTTCAATTGGGTCTCGGCGAAAAGCCGGACTTCCTGTTTCCGACGTCGGACTTTTCAATTAGTAACATTTTCTATCGCGCGTTCAAAATTTCCAAATCGCCCTCCATTCAGGAGAAAACTCCCGAACAACGAGAGGCGATTGCAATCGGGCGCGTTTTAAATGACCTCAGCGTCAATCTGGTCCCCAATACAAGCCTGTTGTCGATCACCTTTACCGATCAGAAACCGAAATACGCGAGCGACGTCGCCAACCAAGTTGCGCAGAGCTTTATTGACCAACGTCTCGACCAGACCAGCGAGACCTCGGACCTGGCGCGACAATTTATCCAAGAGCAGGTTCTGCAGGTTAAGGGAAAGCTTCAAAAGTCTGAAGAGGCGCTAGTCGCCTACGCAAAGGATGCCGGTATTACGGTAACTGGCGACGACAAATCGTTGATTGGGTCGAACATCGAAGCTCTGAACACGGCGCTTGCGACGGCAATCCAGGAGAGACTCGACGCCGGACGGGTAGTGGATCAGATAGAGAAAGGTCGCGGCGCAAGTCTGGGTCCGGTGTTGGAAAGCGAAGGGTTGCAGAAGCTCAGCGATAAGCTAGCCGATTTAACAAGCCAATATCAGCAGAAACTGGGCATACTGAAGCCCGGATTTCCGGAAATGCAGCAGCTTCAATCACAGATCAAGGAACTGCAGCGGCTCTATAACAACGGCGTCCTGGCCATAACGGATTCGCTTCGGTTGAAGTACCAAGAGGCACTGAACAAGGAAGCTGACCTTAAGGCTAAACTTTCTGAGATGGAAAATCAGCAGGTCGTGTTTAATGACAAGAACATCAAGTACACGATCCTAAAGCGAGAAGTGGATTCGAACCGGTCACAATATGATAGTCTTATCGCCAAGCTGAATGAGGTTGGAGTTAGCTCGGAACTCAAAACGCAAAGTGCTGCAATCGTCGATTTTGCTGCGCAACCGACGGCCCCCTATTCCCCTCGCCTGAGCATTAATGTTTCCATTGCGTTAGCTCTTTTTCTGGCTTTAAGTGCGTCCGTTATCTATGTCATCGAGCTGTTGAATAATACCTTCACTAATCCGGAACAGATCGAAAAGGAATTAGGACTGCCGATCCTCGGCATTCTGCCGAATGTCGATGACCGGGAATTCCTAGCCAGCATCGCCGATCAGAAGTCTGGGCTGTCGGAAGCTTATCGTTCGCTTCGGACGTCGTTGCAATTCTCCGGTGCGGAAGGCGCACCGCGGTCGTTGCTCGTTACGAGCTCGGAGCCCTCGGAAGGCAAGTCGACTACCTCGTTCAAGCTCGGCCAAGATTTTGCCGCGCTCGGCGCAAGAGTCCTCGTTGTCGATAGCGATCTGCGAAAGCCGAACCTTCATCGCCTGTTTGGGCTCGATAACACGATTGGGCTCAGCAATCTCTTGACAAATACAGTGCGCAGAGAGGATCTGGCGGCCATTTTCAGGGCGACAAAGTATCCCAATGTAACCGTTCTCACTTCCGGCACGATCCCCCCAAATCCCGCGGATCTGCTCTCGTCACCGAAGATGGCTCTGATTTTGACTAATCTTGGCAAACGCTTCGATCTGGTCATCATCGATGCACCGCCGGTCGTCGGCCTTTCGGATGCTCCCATTCTCAGCCGGCTTGCTGAGGGCACATTGATGGTAATCTCTACCAATCAGGTGACACGTAAGTCGGCCAAGACCGCGTTGAAGCGCCTGCAAGCTGCTGGGGCGAACGTGGTCGGCGCCGCCATGTCCAAGTTTGCGGTGAACAAGTTCGATTATAATTACGCCTACAAATACATGAACTACCAGTACTACAGCTACGGCACGGATGCGAATACGCCAAAGATCGAGGGCAAAGTCGATGATGGAGCAAGCCAGCCTGCTTATGGAAGGTCTTCGGCGTTCAGTCGTTTGGTTCGTCGCATGCGTTCTAGTGTTGGCGGCTTCCTCGATCGGGCTAAGTCGATTTCTTGAAACTGAAACGCCTGCCGTTTCTCTTGCTCTCGATCGGCTGAACGTTGATGCCCTGATAAGTGAACTCACTGCCGATCTGAACGATACGAACAATGCTCCCGATCTAAACAAGTTGCTTGCCAAGGCCCAAGGCGCGCTTCGTTTCAATCTGGGGGACGCGCGTCTCTACAGTTTGATCGGAGAGATTAAGACCCGGCAAGGCGAAAAGCACGAAGCTTACCAGCTCTTCGACCACGCCCAAAAACTTTCAAAGACGGAGATCCTCGCATTGCAGAAATCCATCGGCCGCAATGTCGAAACAGGTGATTTGTCGAAGGCCGTCGGTGAGATCGACATACTGCTGCGCCGATGGCCAGATCATTTTTCAGCAGTCGCCGACGGTATGCCGACAATCCTCTCAGACCCCGGCGGGTACAAGGCTGTATTGGCAGCCATTGTGGCGGAAGCTCCCTGGAGATCCACCCTGTTCGCCGCACTTGGCAAAACCCCCGAGGGGCTCAATTCAGCAAATCGGCTTCTGCTCGATTTGACTGGCTCAAGCGCACCGCCGAAAGCGAGCGAACTGGCCTCTGTGATTGCGGGCTATATCCGTCAGCGAGAATATGAGCCGGCCTATCGGCTGTTTCTTTTCAGTCTTTCTGACGAAGAACGAAAATTGGGCGGGTATATTTTCAACAGCACTTTCGAACCCGGGTCCGGCAGCAGGCCCTTCAATTGGCAACTCCGCGATCAATCAGGCTTGGAAGTTACATTTGCAACATCTGAGGATGCGGTGGAGGGTGAGGGCGGGGCGACAGTCCGCTTCTTGAACACGCCGGTTAAGGAAGCAGCCCTCCAGCAGTACATCGCGTTGCCGCTAGGCGTTTATAAGATTTCCCTGATTGCCTCTGCACGAAACCTGAAGCTTCCAAAGGAATTGTTCTGGTCGATCAGATGTGTTGACCCATCGGGAGAAATAGCGCGATTTAACATTCCGGAGGGCACCTATAATCGTCAAAATCTTAGCCTCGAGTTTTCGGTAGGGCCCGCTTCGTGTCCTCTGCAGTTAGTAAGGCTACAGACTGCGGCAATTGCTGAGAGCTGGCGATTTAGGTATGTCGGTACGTTGATAATGCACAAACTGAGCATTGAGAGAATTGCATCTTGAACGACCGGCCGTCGGAATGGGATAAATATATCCTCGGCACGGTCTTGTTTGTATCGCTGCTGATTGGCGGTGGTACTGCGAGCGGCCTTTACACAGACACTCTGATCGAGATTGCGGCAATTTTTTCGGCCGCGGCCGTTTTTTCGCAAACCCCCGGCCAAAGAATCCCCCGGCCTGTTCTATGGCTGCTGGTCTTCGCCGTGGCGTCGGCGGTTTTGCAAATCATCCCACTGCCGGCGGCCATGTTCAACGGGTTGCGGCCGGAACTGCTCCTCGGAGATCCTTGGGTCGGAGAAAGCCGATTTCGCTTCATCAGCGTTGGGGTCGGCCGCACGGTCGAAAGTCTACTCTATCTCTTGGCTGCAGCAGCGTTTTTTTTAGCCGTATTGCGTTTGCGTGCCGAACAGGTCAGCGCGCTCCTTCCGTTTCTCTTCATGGGCGTGATCTGCAACGGTTTGGCGGGAGCGATTCAATATTCACTCTCTGACGACGTCGCTATTGTCGGGCTATTGCCTTTTACGATCAATGCCGGGCTTTTCGCCAATGTGAATCATTTTTCGGCATTGCTTTTTGTGTCTATCCCCTTCGTCGTCTATTACGGTCTGTTCCGCGGACATCTCTTGTCCGGATCTTTCGGCTTGATCGCGCTTTTGCTGCTGCTTTTGGCCGCCGGTTCCCGCGCCGGTGTTCTCATTGGGTTGGCGATCACCGTATTGTCCGTGATCTTTCTCTCAGCCCGTTCGAGGGTGAGTGGGTTCAGCGTTCTCCTGATTTTTATCGGGCTTTCGATCTACACGATGAGCGCCTGGACCAAGCTGGATGCACAGGGGCTCGACCCGGCTTTCGGGCGAGGGGAATTTGCGCGAACCACAATCGAGGGCATCAAGGAGAATTGGGCGACAGGTATTGGATACGGGAATTTCCAAAAAGCTTATCAGATATACGAAAGAGAAGGCATGATTTTCAGGGAGTATGTGAATCATGCCCACAATGAATACCTTGAAATTGCTTTCGAAGGCGGAATTACTGCTATCTCACTTATGGTAGGCTATTTCGTACTGCTTTTCGCTGCATTGGCGAGGGTTCGCCGTGACCCGTTTCAGAAGGCGGCATTCCTCTCAGTATCTTTTCTTCTCGTTCATTCGCTCGTCGACTATCCGCTGCGAACCGGGGCGCTGGCGATGACCTTTGCCTATATGAACGCCATTGTCTTTCACAAAGGATTTGCTGAACGCTTGAGCCGCAAGAGTGAGATGATCGAGATCGACCACAATGGCGATAAGCTGCTTGTTCCCATCGGAACTTCGTCTTAGCGATCCGGTCGCCACGGCTGACATCGCCTGAATGAGGTGGAACCAGTTACCGCTTGCCGGCTCGCAGGTTCCGCGCCGAACCCCCTAAAACCTCCAGCTCTGGTTCTCCCAAGCCCATGCAATATTTTCCTGCCCCTCCTAAGCGCAACTGGTCGCTGAGCAGAAATTTCCCGATTATGCCGGCTGTATGGAAAATTCATTCCCGAACCATTCGGCCGCAGGCTTGTCTTGCATTGTTCTGAGCGGGAACGATCTGCTAGAACGCCCGCACGAGAATAGATTGTCCAGAAGTGCAGCTTGAATCGGGCGGCTGAAAGTCGCCTCCGTTCACGATACAGGCCCCTTCCGCGGATGGGTACGAAAGAACGCTCACAATCCCATGAACATCGCACTTACGCACCTTCAGCGGCTTGAGGCCGAATCCATCCATGTTTTTCGCGAGGTGGCCGCGGCTTTCGCCAAGCCGGTGATGCTCTATTCGGTCGGCAAGGATTCGTCCGTGCTCATGCACCTGGCGATGAAGGCATTCTATCCGGCCAAGCCGCCTTTTCCCTTTCTCCATGTCGACACGACCTGGAAATTCCGCGAGATGATCGCCTTTCGCGACCAGATGCAGCAAAAGCTCGGTTTCGACCTCCTGGTCCATGTCAATGAAGACGGCGTGCGCGACAACATCAATCCGTTCGACCACGGCTCCAACACCCACACGCATGTGATGAAGACGGTGGCGCTGCGGCAGGCGCTCGACAAATACGGGTTTGACGCTGCCTTCGGCGGCGCGCGGCGCGACGAGGAGAAGTCGCGCGCCAAGGAGCGCATCTTCTCGTTCCGCAACGCCCAGCACGTCTGGGATCCGAAGAACCAGCGGCCGGAGATGTGGAAGATTTTCAACACCCGCATCGCTGCCGGCGAATCGATCAGGGTGTTTCCACTGTCGAACTGGACCGAGCTCGACATCTGGCAATACATTCTCCAGGAAGACATCCCCATCGTGCCGCTGTATTTGGCCAAGGAGCGGCCGGTCGTCGAGCGCGACGGCATGCTCATCCTGAGGGATGACGAGCGCATGCAGCTGCGGCCCGGCGAAACAGTGGAGAACCGGATGGTGCGGTTCCGCACGCTCGGCTGCTATCCGCTGACCGGCGCGATCGACTCGGAAGCCGACACTCTGGAGGCGATAGTCGGCGAAATGCTCACGGCGCGCACCTCCGAGCGGCAAGGTCGCCTGATCGACCGCGACGAAGCCGGCTCGATGGAAAAGAAGAAGCGCGAGGGATATTTCTGAGTATGCGCCACATCATGGCCAAGAGCCTCGCCCCGACCGACGGCGTCCGCGACTATCTGGCGGCGCAAGAACGAAAGTCGCTGCTGCGCTTCCTGACCTGCGGCTCGGTCGACGACGGCAAGTCGACGCTGATCGGGCGCCTGCTTTCCGACACCAAGCAGATTTTCGAGGACCAGCTGGCCACGCTCGAGCGCGATTCGCGCAAGCACGGCACCACCGGCGACGACGTCGACTTCGCGCTGCTGGTCGACGGCCTCGAGGCCGAGCGCGAGCAAGGCATTACCATCGACGTCGCCTATCGCTTCTTCGCCACGCCAAAGCGCAAGTTCATCGTCGCCGACACGCCCGGCCACGAACAATACACGCGTAACATGGCGACGGGTGCATCGACCGCCGATCTCGCCATCGTGCTGATCGATGCCCGCCAGGGGGTACTGCGTCAGACCAGGCGGCATTCGATCATTGCCTCGCTGCTTGGCATCCGCCACATCGTGCTCGCCGTCAACAAGATCGATCTTGTCGGCTTCGACGAGGCGGTTTTTGAACGGATCGTCGCGGATTACGCACAGTTCTCACGTGAGCTCGGCTTCCAGACGATCGTGCCCATCCCGATGTCGGCCCGTTATGGCGACAACGTTACTGGCCGTTCCGACAGGACGGACTGGTATTCCGGCCCGACGCTGATCGAACATCTCGAAACCGTCTCGGTCGACGAGGCCGCGGTCGAATTGCCGTTCCGGTTTCCCGTCCAATATGTGAACCGTCCCAATCTCGACTTCCGCGGTTTCGCCGGCACCATAGCCTCCGGGTCGGTTGCGCCGGGCGACGAGGTGGTCGTCGCCAAATCCGGCAAATCCTCCCGTGTCAAGCGCATCGTCTCGCATGGCGGCGACCTTCAGCAGGCTATCGCCGGCCAGGCCATCACCCTTGTCCTCGACGACGAGGTGGAAGTCTCGCGCGGCAATATGCTGGTGTCGCCGGCAGCGCGGCCGCAGGTCGCCGACCAGTTCGCCGCCAACATCGTCTGGTTCGACGAACACGCGCTGCTGCCTGGCCGCTCCTACATCCTGCGCACCGAGACCGACCAGACCAGCGCCACCGTCACCGACCTGAAATACCGCGTCAACGTCAACGACTTTGCCCATGAGGCGGCCAAGTCGCTTGAAATGAACGAAGTCGGCATCTGCAACATCTCGACGCGGTCGCCGATCGCCTTCGATCCGTTTGCCGAAAACCGCACCACCGGCGCCTTCATCCTGATCGACCGCATCACCAACGCCACGGTCGGCGCCGGCATGATCCTGCATTCGCTGCGCCGCGCCGAAAACATCCACTGGCAGTCGCTCGATGTCGGCAAGCGCGCCCGCGCCGATATGAAGAACCAGCGGCCGGCCGTGTTCTGGTTCACCGGGCTTTCGGGCTCGGGCAAGTCGACCATCGCCAATCTGTTCGAAAAGAAGCTGTTCGCCACTGGGCGCCATACCTACATTCTGGATGGCGACAACGTCCGTCACGGCCTCAACCGCGATCTCGGTTTCACCGACGCCGATCGTGTCGAAAACATTCGCCGCGTCGCCGAAGTGGCACGCCTGATGGCCGACGCCGGGCTGATCGTCATCGTGTCGTTCATCTCGCCGTTCAGCGCCGAGCGGCGCATGGCGCGCGAATTGATGGCCGACGGCGAATTCGTCGAGGTGTTTGTTGATACCCCCTTCGAGGAATGCGCCAGGCGCGATCCGAAGGGTCTCTATGCGCGGGCGTTGAACGGCGAGATCAAGAATTTCACCGGCGTCGATTCACCGTATGAGGTGCCGGAAAAGCCCGAAATCCATCTCAAGACACTCGGCAAATCGGCCGAGGAGATGGTGGACGCCCTGGAACACTGGCTGAACGAGCGGGACATTGCCGAAGACCAATATGACAGCGGCGGCGGTATCTGACGACGAAGCGATGCTCGCCGTCTTCGAGCACCTTGCCTTGGCGGCGGGGCGCGAGGTGATGCGCGTCTTTCGTGCCGGCTGTGCGGTCGACCAAAAGTCGGACAGTTCGCCAGTGACCGAGGCGGATCGCGAGAGCGAAAAGATCATCCTTGCCGGGCTGCGCGCCGCATTTCCAGAGATTCCATGCGTGGCAGAGGAGGAAGCCTCTGCCGGCATCATGGCGCCGGATCTCGGCGACGCCTTTTTCCTGATCGATCCGCTCGACGGCACCAAGGAGTTCGTCAACCGCCGCACCGATTTCACTGTCAACATCGCGCTGGTTCGCCATGGCGTGCCCGAGATCGGCGTCGTCTTCGCGCCTTGCACCGGCCGCTTCTTTTCCGGCCGGCCGGGCAAAGCGGAAACGATCGAGATCAATGACGACTACGAGATCGTCGATCGCCAGCCGATTTCGGCAAGGGCCGGTATGGTGCCGCTGACCGTCGTTGCCAGCCGCTCCCACAACACGCCGGAAACCGACGCCTATATCCGCGCGCTTGGCGCCGCCGAGATCGTCTCGGTCGGCTCGTCGCTGAAATTCTGTCTCGTCGCCGGCGCCGAGGCGGACGTGTATCCACGTTTCGGCCGCACCATGGAGTGGGATACGGCCGCGGGCGATGCGGTGCTACGCGCTGCCGGCGGCATGACGCGCACGCTGGATGGCGAGCCGCTTGCTTACGGCAAGCGCAACCAGAGCGATGACGAGGATTTCGCCAATCCGCATTTTATCGCCAGTGGCAAGGCTGCTCAATCCCCATAGACCTTGGTTGCGCAAACCAAAGGACCGCGTCAGACCTGACCGGCGTTCTTCGGATGCACGACCTATCGCCTCCGGTAAGCGCAGTTCCAGACCGGTGTGAAAGCGCAGGTGTGACGGTGTGACAATAACTGCTGGCCGCGATCAGAGCTTCTCGGATCGGTGATCCAATAGGGAAATTGGCTGTCGGAATGTGCAGCGTGACGCGATCCGCGATGCGCTTGCCCACAGTAGCGATGATCGCCACCAAGGATGGCGCCGGGAACTTCGCGCTCTCAATCCGAATTGTGTTGCTCGGGCCGTTCGGCGATAAAGAGAGTATCGGGGAGAAGCCCAAGACGCTCGCGATCGGCGGCAGGTATACGGTCTGAATGTATTCGAGCGACCGTAAAACCCACGTCCTCGATACGCTCCTTGATATCGGGTCCGTAGGCTCGCACGTGATCTGATCCGCCGAAGCGCTCGTCGCGCTCGCTCCGTGACATGGATGGCGTCGCTTCGAGCGTTTGACGATAGATAAGCGGTACTTGGATCCAGACCTGTCCTCGAGGCTTAAGGGATGACCAAACTTGCCGAAAAACATGCCGATCGTCAGGGACGTGCTCCATGACATGACACAAGACGACAATATCGAGATCGCTGGTGCCGTTCATGTTCATTAGGTCAACCTGCACGGTATCGGGGCCGTACCGTCCGGGCTCGATATCGCCTTTAATGAGGTTGCCCGCCTGAGATAGTCTCTTAGAAAGCCCCTTCTCGCTCGGCGCAATCTGGAGAATTCTAAGCGGTCCCGCCGGAAGCCCGAGAAGCTTACGGTCTAGAGCACAAATCAAAAACCGCTCACGATCCAGGGCATGACAAAGCGGGCAAATAAGCGTGTATCGCCCGAAACGGTAAAAAGCCGCCACACCGCGATCGCAGGCATTGCAGTGATGAGCCTTCCTCGTCGGGAGGAGTGTCAGGGTGAGGGCTCTCAGCCAATCTCCGTACGAATCAAGTTTGCGTGTGACCCGCCGCGTTGTGATACGATCAGCATAGCTGCGAAAAAGAGATAGAAGTCGGCTTCCTCGAGCGTTGTTCCACGATGGTTTCAGCATGTCGGCCTTCTAAGGTTTTTGACCCGAGGACCGATAATTAGCGCCCCCTGATACAACGTCGAGTCAGCGGAGCAGCAGGAGATTCGCCCCGTCATGGCATCGACCGTGATATCGAGCAGACCGGTGATCTCAGCCAGCGGCTCGTCGAGCACCGGTCAAGTCCAGACCCAAGCCGATCTCCAATCCCAATACAGGATCGGCAACCTCACAGATCGCGGCCACTCCCGAAAGGTATCCGGAAACGCCGCTTACCGATCAGATATGCTCGGGGTCTGTAAACAACAGGGTTACGGTCCCCATCCAGCCTGCGGCAAGCGAGGCGCAGCCGCCAACTCGGTCGGTTGGCGTGGCCGATTCCGTTGGTGACCCTTCCGGTCGACGCTCCCCGGACCTTCACACGGTGCGCTATATACCGATGCACTTGAACGGCTATACGAGCGAGTCATGGCGTTCCACATCAAGAATCCCAAGTCCGACGCGCTGGCCCGCCGGGTCGCCGCGCTCAAGAGGACCGGTCTGGCCGAGGCCGTCCATGCCGCGCTCAAGCATGAGCTTGAACGCGAACAGGCTACACCGTCCCTGGTGGAGATCGGCGTCAGGTTCTGCCGTGATTTGCGAGCCCAGGGTAAGCCTGAACACGGCAGGCCCGCCGACAAGGCGTTTCGCGACAGCCTGTACGAGAATGACTGATGTTCATCGATGCCTCGGCGCTGACGGCGCTGATGACCAACGAGGATGATGCGCGCAAACTCCTGGCCGGGACCCGGCGCGGCTGAACAGTGTTGAACCGGACTTTACTTGGCTGGCCACGGTCCAGATTGGATCACGTTCAAGAACCTAAAATGCGGCGGGCTTGCTTCGGATGGTTAAGGCCAGGAGCGCCTCCGAAAGTCGTTTCTTCGCCCGCTCCACCCCGTTCTCGTCGATTGCCTCAACATCGAGGAACAAGTCGAGACCAGTCGCATGCTCGCTGATGACCTGAGGGCGCTGGGCGAGTTCACCCAGGAGGCCCTCGACTTCGTAGGGGACAACCTCCCGGCTGATCCCCTTCATGGCAATCGGTGCTAATGGACGCGCCCGGACAAGGTCGCGCACGAGCGCGTAAGTCTCATAGCTGAGGCAGATGCCGCCGGGCTCGGCAATCGACTGCAGCCGGGCCGCCAAGTTCGCCTCGGCTCCAATGATCGTGTAGTCCATCCGATCATCGGAACCGAAGTTCCCAACATTGCAATAGCCCGTGTTGATGCCCATGCGAGCTCGGAAGGGCCGTTCAACTCCGCGGTCATGCCACACCCTGTTCAACTGCTCCAGCCGACGCTGCATGTCGACAGCCATGCGCAAGCAGGCTCTCGCGTCTTCCTCGACGCCTTGCGTCTCGGGGTCTCCGAAGAACACAAGAAGCGCGTCGCCGATGAACTTGTCGACGGTGCCGCCGTGTTTGAGCGCGATCGTCGACATCTCGGTGAAGTACTCGTTGAGGAGAAGCGTCAGGTCCTCGGGCTGGAGCCGTTCCACGATCGCGGTGAAATCCTTGACGTCGGAGAAAAAGATCGTGAGCTTCTTGCGCTCGGTTGCGATGGTGACGTCCTTCTGGCCGCTGAAGATGCTTTTGTAAATTTGAGGCGAAAGGTATTTGGCGATCTTCAATGAAATCGCGGCCAGAAAGTCGTTTGCCTCGGAAAGCTCCTTGTTGATGCCCTGAATCAACGCGGACTGCCGACGCTGCAGGAGAATGAACGTCAGGCCCGCCGCCGCCGCGAAACCGAAATATAGGAGCAGATACTTGAAGGTCAGCACGTTCGCAGCAATAGGCTGATTGACTGATATCTCCTGGATCCCTCGGACATCCCCTACCTTCCAGTCCGTCTTGGGGCTGTCCGGGTGTGAGTTATGGCAGGTCACGCACACTTGTCCCATTATGACAGGGGCCGCGGCGCGGACCTGCCGGTCAAACAGTGAACCCGAGACCTCGATGATCGGCTCCTTCGGGTTGGCGCGCAAAGCCAAGATTGCATTCCGCTCGAACGCATCGAGCTGGTGGGGCGCGCGACCTTTGAAAGGCAGATCCGAGACAAACCGATATTTGACCGACCCGTCATGAGCGCTGATGCGCTTGCCGAGTTCGATCGAGAGGGTTGCTGGAATAGGGATCGCACCTGGCACGTCCCGGTAGTTGTGCGTCGCAGTCACGGCGCCGTTAGCTTGCAGCACGCGTCCCACGACGTCGCTGCCGTAGAATCCGCGCATTTCGTCGATGATGCGGCTGATTTCGCTGGCTTGCCTGCGCAGCATCCGTTCCGACAGGTCTCGGAGGNCTCGGAGGTCGAGCCAGGCTGCGACGGGCAGACCGATAAGGCCGATGACCACTGCCGCCACCAGGAGCGGTCCCATGGTGCGCTGCTGACGCGCAATCTGTTCACCCAGTCCAGCCATTGTGCAAGCGCCCGGCCGTCTTAGTATGTGAACTATAGCTCATTCCCGGCACGGCACCAGAGTCAGTCTTGGCTCGATGAAAACACGTCAGCCATGCAATGTCGGAACGACCTTGAGCGGTTGTTGCGACGCCCCGACCCTCACAGCGGATTTCGCATTCTGGCGCTAGACGGGCAGTGAATCAGTGAACGGATGTCGCAAAGTCGATTGTGGCCCGGGATGCGCTCCGCGATAACCGCTCAGGGCCCAAAAATTCCACCTCTGGCAAGGTTGAGACTTCTGCGGTCGGAGAGCGCGTCGGAGAAGAAAGTGTCCCGCCAAACGCATCCGCGCGTCGGTCGCACTATGGAATGGGACCCTGCGGCGGGTGACGCTGTACTGCGCGATGCCGGCAGCATGACGCGCACCTGAATGGTGCGCCGCTCGCCTGCGGTAAGCGCAACCAGAGCGACGACGAGGATTTCGCCAATTCGCATTTCATTGCCAGCAGCAAGGGCTGCCACGGCCGCTTAGGCACCATGATGAACTCGGATCCCATCCCGGCTCGTCCCCCCAAATGACGCCGTCGCGCATGCGACGCCTAGGTGAAGCATTTATTTTCAGGCGAACCGTTGCGCGAGGAATAACCCTACGGTGTGGATCGTGGCAGCGGCGCTTTCGCGTGTTAAACTGCTTGCATGGAGATCGACACCGACAAGATCGACGATGCCGTTATGGGCCTGCTTTGGCTGACGCTGCATGAAGAGAGGCGCGCCTGGAAGGGGTTGGATTGGAATGCTCTGGATCGCTTGCACGAGAAGGGGTTGATCGCGAATCCGGCAAACAAGGCGAAGTCAGTGGTTCTGACAGATGAAGGACTGCGGCGTGCGGAGGAGCTATTCCGAACCCTGTTCACCCTTCCGGCACCCTGAGCCAGAGCGCTGGACGGGCGCCTGCGAGCTGATAGCGCACATGGCTGAATTTCGACACCGGCGGCGCGCTGACCGCAGGCGGGACGGCCAGTACTCTCGCCGTGACGGCCAAATTGGTATTCGTCACCTACGCCAACGGGCGCATCCAGTCTGTTAAGGCAGTGGCAGAGAACACCGCAGCCGCGGCCCTCAACGTCAACGCCATTGGCGCGAAGTCCATCCGTAAAATGCTTTCTGCCGGCGAATCGGCGCTGCCCCGGCCGAGTTGCAGGCAGGCAGCGGGTCTGCGCCCGCTGCTGGCACATGGGATGTTGAAGAGGCAGATTACCACAAGCAATGTGTCATTATGGCTGCGGATTTCCGAAGGCAGGTTTCTCAAGCACGAGCACATGACTACCAAGAGGCGATGTGTGAGTGCTCTTGACCTGGAACCCCTCGTCAGAAAGCGTTTCGATGAATTCGCCATCCGTTCCAGGCGGAACGCGGGCAACAATGCTTGAGGTGCGCCTCACAATATTGGAAAGCACCCTTCGCGCCTTGCCCGGGCCGATGTTGCGCTGCATGTGCTGATAGACGGCCAGCAGCAGGACGATATCGTATTTCGGTAGAAGGATATTGCCGAGGCGCCGGCTGCCGAGGTTTAGGCGATCGAACCGGGCATGTACCGGGGAGCCGCTCATCAACATCTTTGCAGTCTCGATATGTGGCTTGGCAATGTCGATCCCGTGGATCGAACTGGGTTTCAGCTTGGATATCTCATAGGCGACAACACCCATATTGCAGCCAACATCGAGAATGGATTTTCCGGCGTAGTCGACCTTTGCGGAGAATAGCCCGTCAAGTCTGTCGTCCCACGTTCCTGCAAAACCCCTTTTGAATCTTGACCACCACAAATCATCAGCTCCTTTGGGAAGAGCCCCCTTGAGCGCCTCCTACCACGAGAGAATTAATGGTCGATACCCTTTCAACTGGAATTGATCACATTGACGAACCAAGGCAAGGACGCGTGCGGCCTCATCACAGTCCCATCACCTTGAGTGCGGCGGGAACCGGATAGCGGCTGCCGTCATAGCGCATCCGGTAGGTCCGCTTCACAGGCTTGCCAGGATGGGACTGGCATTCGCCATTCTGGTCGGGGGAGGGATTATCGATATTCGACCGCTCAACCGCGGTGATATCGTGATAGCCATGATGGCTCGCCGGGCTTATCGCCAGGCTGACCTGGCTGGAATGAAAGTATCCGGCGCAACTACCATCGCTATCGCCGCCATGGCCGGCCACCACGAGGCCGTCGAGCACCAAGCGAAGCGCATCGTCGGCAAGGGCGTAGAGCCGCAGGTCGGTTTCAGTGAAGGGAGCGGTCAGCGAAAAGTGCGCCATTTCGATGCGCAGGCCGAATGCGCTGACATCGGGGGCCAGTGCATAACGGCCGGTGTCGAATTCCACCTTTTCAATGACAATCATGTCATCGGTCATCAGACCGGGCTGGAGCAGGCGCTGGCGCACACGCAGCGTGTTCCTGTCGACGACCAGAAGCTCGATATCGCCGACATGCAGGTGGTCGCCGTTAGCCCTGTCAATCAGCGGCACTGCGACCAACAGCAGGTCGACATGGGCGGGCCAAATCTTGCAGACCAGGCCAAATGGCGCTTCGCTCTCCGGGAGCGTTGAGGTGATGCTAGTATGAGGTTCAAGCGTGAACGAGGTGCCGTCGGCGCTCCTTCGGGCCTTGGGATAGGCCTGCTGCACCAGCGCGGCGGCATCGCCGCAATCGCCGGCGCCGGCGCGGGCGGGCGACAGGCTGGCGAGGGCGGCGCCGAGCAACAGGACAGGCAACACTATTCGCATGGAGTTCTCGCGTCGCAGGGCCGGGTTCGGCCAGGGCCCTTCTACGCGAGATTGGTGGCGGCGCACAGGGTGTAGGGAAGTGACGGCTAGCTCAACCGCTGCCTCAGGACCATAGGTATCCTGGAAAGTCGTAAAGTCCGAGCTCGCTTAGGGACGGTGATCATGAGAACGCCGCCCGAGCGGCCAATTTTGCCAATGCTGTTCGAGCTACCTGAAACAGATACTGACAATGTGATCTCGATTGCCTTGTCGCGCTCCGATTAGATAAAGAAGCGCTCCGACAAGAAACCTCTACAAAACCGGACCTCGCCTATCCGTCAAGCGCACCTTCTAGGGTGTACATTCCAAAATTAACTCGGCATGACCTCCGTTTCTGACCCCCTGAGCCGGGCGCGTTCGCTGTCGGCGCGGTATTGAAGCAGAACCAGTGCCGCGCCTGCTCCGGCTTTCCGAAACCCCAGCGTGTCTTTCCTTGAGACTTGGCAGCACGGCGCGTTCAGTCGGAACCGTGCTGCCTTCAATGTACAGCCAGTCCAATCATCCGGCGAGCTTGTAACGCCGGCAGCCTTTTTGGCAGCTGCGAGCGCCGCATTCATGTCGAGTTCTTCGAGGACAACCAGGTCGTTTATCCAGCCGCTTGCCCGGACCGCCAGTGCTAGGTCCATCCCATCGGCCTGGTCCGGAACCTCAGCATTGATGACAATATCATAGGCGCCGCGAGTAAACATCATACCGGATACCTTGCCACCAACGCTTTCCAAAACCGCCTTGATTGCAGCTTCCCGGTCTGAGCCTTGTATCAATCCCTTGTAGGCATGGGGCGGACAGTTTCCCAGGATTGTCACTTTCATGGGTATTCCTCCCTATCTTGTACTAGTTTCGTTATTGATCGTTTCACCAACACGGAGCTATGGCGGACGGTTGGGTCAGCCGTAATAACCCTGCATCGCAACGCTCTTGCTCGTATCCAAAGCTGGCAGCGGGAAAGGTTCGACCTGCCCTGCGGTCTTGTCCAGATACTGCATCAAGGCCGTCACGAGGTGGTAGAAAATGCTCGCGGGCACCTCCGTTGCCAGTGACCTTCCGCGCTCGTCAATCCTGTCGATCCACAAGCCAAGCGGTGCGGGATCGATATGCCATTTGAAGAGGCGGGCGACACGAGCTTCGATCTCGGGTTTCAGATCAGGCCCGCCGATGCCGTCCAGGGCGACGGCCGCCTTGACGGCTTCGCATTGCGGCCAGCTGCGGGAGAGCCGGTCGAAGGGAATTCCCTGCCGCGACACAGCTGCATAAGCCAGGCCCGTGGCCCGGTTCAATCCGCTGGCGATCGCCGACGAATAGAGCTTCCTTGCGTAGGCTGCCAAGTCTTTCTGCCCGCTTGCCCGCGCGAAATCAACCAGCAGCGAGGCCCATTCGAAATGGTGCCCTGGTTCGGTCCACTGTCCCTCGTCTCCCGGCAACGGTAGCCAATCGACGTCGAAGTGTTCCCCAAGCGTCCAGCTCTCCTGGTCGAAGAAATGGCACCGGAAGAGATCGACGACGCGTGCCGCCCGACGGAGATATGCACGCTCGCCGGTGACGCCATGCCAGGCAAGGAAGGATTCCAGCATGTGCATGTGCGGGTTCGACAACCGCACCCCCTTCCAGCCGGGGGTCTCGAGGAAGCCGTTCAGGCTGTCGTCCTCGAGATGGGTGTCGATGAAATGGAACGTCTCTTGTGCCAGCTGCAGGGCATCCTGATGGCCGCATCGGTGAGCATGAGCAAGCGCCAGGAGCACGCAGGAATGGTCGTAGGCGTCCTCCGCCGGGTCAGCCACGCTGCCATCGCAATTAAGGGTGCGCACCCAGCCACCGCGATCGGTGCGGCCGTGTCTCGCGATGAAGTCGATGCCGTGGTCGATGAGCTTGTCGGCCGGTCCAACCCAGCCGCGTTCTTTGGCCACCGCGAAAGCGTAAATCTGGCGAGCCATCGTGCGCATGCGCTTGGGTTTGCCCAGCGGCCTTGCATCGAAACCGAGAGCCTCGTGGAAGCCGCCATACACATCGTCGACACCTGCAGTGGACCACAGCGGCAGGGTTTCGTTGAAGAGCCAGTGCTCGACGCGCTTGCGCCATGACCCGCTGATGATGACCCGGTCGTCCGACCCCGTGAACTTCGTTTCAAGGCGTCCGCTCTTCTCGAGTTGTTCGACGACTTTCTTCACGTTCTGGCTGTGGCTGACAGGAGCGACGAATACCGCGTCCGGTGTCGTCACCACCGCCACATGCTTCATTCCAATGACTGTGAGCAGTCTGCCCTGGCTTCTGAGATAGGAGTTGCCGCAATCCATGGCGACAACGTCGCCCATTACGACATTGCCGTCGCGGTCCGTCGGGCTGGCTTCGAGCAGCGATTGCCACGATCCAAGGTCGTTCCAGCGGAAGGAAGCCGTAACCATCGCAATACCGCGTGCATGCTCCATGACTGCGTAGTCGATCGACGTCGACGGGACAGCCGAATAGAAGCCCTGGGGCAGGTAGATGCCCAAGAGGTCGGTCCGTGCAGCCTTATGGGCCCGTTCCGCGGTGTCCCAGATGTCTGGCCGGAACTCGAGAAATGCCTTCCGCATCGTGTCGGCACGAAACAGGAAGATGCCGGCGTTCCAGTAGAACCTTCCCGAAGACACATATTTGCGGGCCGTCGCGGCATTGGGCTTTTCGACAAACTGCGAAACGGCGGCCACTCTGTCACCAGTTGCCCCAACCTCGATGTAACCGTAGCCGATTTCGGGATGCGTCGGCTTGATGCCGAATACGACAATGCTTCCTGAATCGGCGGCAGGCATGCCCGTCTCGACGGTTTCCCAGAATTGCGTTTCGGTCGATATCTGATGGTCGGAGGGGACCACCAGCACAAGCGCTTCGCCGTCATATTCGGAGATTGTCTGCAAGGTGGCTATGGCCACCGCAGCGGCGGTATTGCGGCTGACGGGCTCGAAAATCGGGCTGCCACCGTTAAGGCCGAGCGGACCGATGTCCGAGATAACGCGGTCGGCATGCCGTTCGGAGGCTATCAGATAGATCGGCGTCTCGCCGTCCGACCGCGCCTTGAGGCGTCGGACAGTTTTGGCGAGCATGGAGCCGTCGCCCGAAAGGTCGTGGAATTGCTTGGGATTGTCCTCGCGCGACAGCGGCCATAGCCGTGACCCGACGCCCCCGCTCATCACAAAACTGACGATCCGCTCCGACATGGTCCAGTTCCTCTCAGAATGTCTGGTTGTAGGCTCCGACCTCTGGCTCCGGCGCAGCACGGCGAGCGAGAGCCTCGAACATCTCGCTACGCCGCTCCGGCGAGACAAAGCCTCCCACGACGACAATTTCCGGCTTGTTCAACAAGGCCCTGACCCCGCTTGCCGGCTGGGCAACGACACGCACCCCTTCACGGTGACGAGATTGGCCAGGGGCTGGCCAGCGACTCGATCCCGTCCGCCTTCATTGTCGTGAATTCCGCGTCTCTACACCCATTCGGCGGGTCAAGGTGCCAAGCACAATGCCGATCTCTTACACGCCCATCAGGTTGAGTTCGGGCACTTCTCCGTGTCTGGATGGCCGAACCACCAGCGCGCCTCGCATTCCCGAAAGCCAGTGGCTTTGATGAGAGCACTGTTTCCGAAAAGGAATGTGTTCGGCTGGCCTGGTCGACTATACCCAGAGTCCCGGTTCTTCGATCCGCTATTCGCAACAGTTCTAGCACGCTGCCCGACGCAGGCCCCTTCAGCAATTGGAGTAGTCCTAACACGCTGGGTCGCGCCGCCTCGTCCAATAGGAGTATGCCCGCCGATGGCCGAAAGGAGGGCTCGTCCAAGCATGGCCGTCCCGAGAATGTCGAAGAAAGGTGTTTCGGACGCTTGGCTCGACTTCTCAAAGGCATTCTGGTGGAAATCGAGAGCTATCAGCCGGCCTCCGAAAAAGGATGATGGACTGTGCCGCGTTCGCCTTGTAGGCGATGGGAACTCGGCCAAACCCCGACCGCATGTACACGACGATCGATACCCTCACACGGAACGGTCAACCGCGAACGGCAGGTCTCTCTGGAACGGCAGATGTCATCCGTCGACAGGAAGAGAGAACGTTTTCGGGCCGATATCGACGACCATGATCTCCGGCGACACGCCGAAGCGCACCGGCAGCCACGATACGCCCAAACCCCCGGATACGATCATGTGCCGCCCACCCTCGACGATATGCCCATAGGCGAAGCGCTGTCCGTAGGCTGAATTGATGATGGGGGGCCGATGAATGGCAAGCGCACCTGTCCGCCATGTGTATGGCCGCATAACGTCAGGCTGACACGGTCAGGGACAGTAATGAAGATGTCCGGTTCATGCGCAAGGAGCAATATCGGATTGCCGTCGTCGGGTATTCCAGCCATTGTTCCAGGCAGATCGTCGACGCCTTGGTACACGCCGCGAGAAAACTTCTTGGCCCACTGATCGCCAAGACCCGCGAGCCAGAACGCTGGGCCATCCTGCGGCCGAATAAGCGTGGCGGTGTTCTCCAGGACCGGAATGCCATTGTCGACGAGGGCTGCGCGGACGCTATCGACACCGTGCCACCAGTCGTGGTTGCCGAGAATGGCGTGGCAGCCGAGTGGCGCGGAAAGTTTCGAAAGTGAATTGCCCCAAACAGTGTCGGGCACGATCCCGGTGGCATAGCGAGGCAGCACGCCCATCACATAGTCGCCAAGGAGAAGGATGATGTCGGGCTGCATGCTATTGGAAACAGCGACGATCTCATCGATCCTGGAAACCGGCATCCAAGGCTCGCAGGCGTGGATGTCAGCGACCACGACGATGCGCAAGGGCCTGGCAGTCGTCGGCCAGCGCGGCGGAAGGAGCTTGTAGTGAGTGACACGCAGTCGAAACCGAGGCTCAATCGCGAGGGCATAACTCGCCAGACCGAATGTCGCGAGCGACACGGCGCCAAAGAGCTTCAGGAATGAGCGCCGCGACGTCAGCACTTGTATTTCCCAGCAGAACGAGGTCGGTTTTAGGGATCGCCACGAATTCAGCTGCGGCAGCCAGATCTCATATGCGCGGCGCCGGATGCGTTCGTGTTTGTCCTCTGACATGGTCGTTCCTCCTGTCGGTTTACCCAACGCGAAGGAGCGTCGGAACGATCCGATCCTACACGCCGATTTCGGACAAAAGAGGAACAAACCCCGGCAGCCTGGCTTCCGGAGGACCTGCGCAGCGGCCGGCCAATGATCCCGAGTATTTCGTTCTGTGGACCTGCTTCTTGCGCAATCCGACTTCCCCCATACGAAAGCGGAATAGCAATAGGAGTTTGATGAATGACCGAAGAGAACAATCGCCAGAATGCAGAATTGATGGAATTGACCGCGGATATTGTTGCGGCGTTTGTCCAAAATAACGCAGTGCCAGTAGCAGACCTGCCCGATCTTATTTCTTCGGTGAACTCCGCTCTCGTTAGCTTAGTCAAGCCATCTGTGGTTGAGCAGCCAAAACAGACCCCGGCGGTCAATCCCAAAAAATCTGTGTTTCCCGACCACATCATTTCTTTAGAAGACGGGCGCAAGTTCAAGTCGATGAAACGGCACTTGGGCTTGCTTGGGATGACGCCTGACGAGTATCGAGCCAAGTGGGGGTTGGCGCGGGACTATCCTATGGTAGCACCAAGCTACGCAGCACAGCGATCGGAGCTAGCAAAAGCTAGTGGGTTGGGTCGTAAGGTGAGTGCAAAAATGCCCACCAACAAGAAGGCGCCAACCAAGAAGGCACCAGCCAAGCGGGTGAGTGCCTAAGAACACCCTGCCTCAGGCAAGCGGATTAATGCGATGACACGCCAATCCATTGCCGAAGAGCTTGAAAGCGCTGCTGGTCGCATCGCAGACATTTCGCGTGCGGATTTGCAGATCATTCTGCGTCGCGCCGCATTGATGCTATAGGAACGTCGCCGGCGTTGCCGCTGGAGCCAGCAACCGAGGACGCTCTCAACTCCATTGCTGCCGAAATGAAAATCGGCCGGGCGGACCTCATTCAGATCGTGCTGCGGGAATGGCTGGAAACGAACGCCTATTTGCCCGTGCGCGAAATCGATGAGGAGAGTGAAACGGACGGGAGCGCGTAAATGCAAACTTCCGCGATCACGCTGTGCACGGCGAAGCTGCGACTCAACTATCGCTAAGGCGCGGCGGACCTGATGGCTCGTCCGGGCCGGCGCCTTTCAGGCAACCTCCCACTGAAAGGCGCCGGCCTGTCGTATTCGTCGACGGCCATGGTACGAGCGATAGGAACCATTGGCAGTTCCAGCTTCTTGGCCGTCTGTCGCACTTTGAGGTCGACGATCTCGTCATCCCGCCTGGCGATGCGGCTTTCGAGATTGGCGATGCGCTCCGTCAAAAAGTAGCGCCCGACCAGGAAGCCTCCGCCTCCAAAAAGGACCGCGAACGAAGCAAAGGGGCCTGGGTTGGCTAGCACCAGGGCCGAGTTGGTTTGTAGAAATCGATCAAGTCCTGCATCTTTCCAGCTTCCTCGGCAGCCTGTGAATCTCCAGCCGAACCGGCCCGCCCCTGTCGCAACTCGTACAGAGCAGCGCCCTCTCGACCGTGCCGAACAGCGCGCCTTTGCCATACCTGCGGATGAGTGCGGCCGACTTTACCTCGGCATGATGCGAGCAATTTCTGCACCATGCCCGCAGCGTATGCCACTCCCGCTGTCGCTTGGCAGTTGAACGTAAGAATGCGCCGGTTTTGCTAAGGGTTGGCATTTAAACGTAAGAATCTTGGGCGGTGGATTCTCAAATTAAGTGCATCCGGCTGCTTCAGCGCCTTCGCCAGCGGCATGCGGAATACCCTCCCACGGAACCACCGCATTCAGCGTTTCCAGCGGCGAACCTTCTCCGTAAGTAGTAGACGTATACGCAATTCGGCTGCGAACGAATCAATTGACAAGCAGACAATGTTAACCAACAATAACCATGAAATATAATACGTTTTTTACGTTCGCGAAATTAAGATGTTATTTTTTTAATAGCTTGACGCCATGTGAGTCAGTTTGTTCGGCCGTACGTACAAAAGACCTTGTTTATTCCAAGATCGACCAAAGAAATCTTTAAGAAGCGGATATCCGCTCGCGCAGGCACGGGTTTATCATTGGAATTGCGTCGGATGACAGAGATTATCCAAACCATTCCCAAGAAGTCGGTAGTTTATGGGCGTGCCGCATTTCATTTTCCGCAAGCCCTTCTAGTGGGGGTCTGCATGGTCGCTGATTTCGTTATTGTTGGGCTGAGTGTGCATGCGGTCATTCTTTTTTATCAGCCGCATATCCTTTACGATTTGCGCGACCCCCACGTCCTGATGGTGACCTCCCTTGCTGCAACGTTCTTTGTGGTTTTCGAGAGCCTTTCTGGCGCATACACAACCGGGTTATATCTTGAGCCGATGGCCAGCGCCCGAAACGCGCTATTGAGCTGGCTCATGGTGGCCTTCGTGTTTGCCTGGATCGGCCTCCTGGTCGAAACGATAGGTGAGCTGTCGCACGAGCTGCTAATCACTTCGTTTGCAGTCGGTGCGGCAGCGATTGTGCTTGTCCGGGTGGGGACGGTGAAGGCCTTGCGCGTCTGGCTTGGACGCGGTGCCATTGCGATTCGGAGAGCCCACCTCATCTGCTTTGGAGACCAAGCATCAGCCGAAGTGCTCAGCGAAGCGCAGAACCGCGGCATACAGATTGTTGGCGTGTCGATCCTTCCGGCGGACAAGGTGACCGGTCGGGCGTTCGCTAGAATGTGTGAGGACCTAGTGCGGGAGCTCCGTGACGCCCTCCAAAGGGTACCGTTTGACGAGATTTACCTGTTTTTCCCTTGGGACAAGCGCAGGCAGCTCCGCAACCTAGCGACCGCACTGGGACGCCTTCCGCTGCCCGTGTTTCTGTTTGCGGATGCAGCAATGGAACGGCTGCTGCAGACATCGGCGCTACGTTTCGGCCCCTTCAAGGGCTTCGAGCTCCAGCGGGCCCCGCTGTCGTGGGCCGAACGCGCAATGAAGCGATCCCTCGACGTGAGCATCGCGCTCGCGGGACTCGTCTTGCTGGCGCCTTTGCTGATCGCCGTCAGCATCGCCATCCGCGCTACGTCCGGCAGCCCGGTTATCTTTCGCCAGGAGCGCCAGGGCCTCTGTGGCAGGCGTTTCCAGATCTACAAATTCCGTACGATGCGGGTATGCGAAGACGGCCCGACGATCGCGCAGGCCACGGCTGACGATCCGCGCGTTACGCCCTTCGGGTCGCTGCTAAGGCGCACGAGCATAGACGAGTTACCGCAACTGTTGAACGTGTTAAGGGGCGAGATGTCGATTGTAGGACCTCGTCCGCATGCAGTCGCGCATGACGAATACTACTCCGCACTTATTGCTTTTTACGCGCGTCGTCAGAATGTAAAGCCCGGGCTCACGGGATGGGCGCAGATAAATGGTTTTCGTGGCGAAACACGAGAATTGAACGCGATGGCCGCACGCGTTAATCATGATTTATGGTACATTAATAACTGGAGCATTTGGCTTGATATCTATCTTATATGCCGAACTGCAGTGAAAATACTTACTGACAGAAAGGCTCATTGAACTATGGTGGGGCACGTGTCGGAATCATCTGTTCCTTTGACGTCCCGGCTGGGCATGGACGCGGCCCGACATAATCCGATGCGGGCCGGTTGCAGCCAGGCACCAGAAGGCACTACTGCGGCCGCCGAGTCGAGAACGGCACGCTGGTTCGCCGTCTTCTGCCTTCCCAATCAAGAGGCAAGGGCGGAACGCGAACTTGGGAATCAGTCGTTCTCCACGTTCCTGCCAAGGTTGCAAAGAACCATACGACACGCCCGCCAGATGAAAGTCGTAATGGGGCCGCTGTTCCCGTGCTACCTGTTCGTGAGACTCGATCTGCGCCGGGACCGCTGGCTCAGCATCGATGGAACATATGGCGTGGCCCACCTTGTTCGGTTCGGAGAAATGCCAGCGCAGGTTCCTGAAGGTGTTGTTGAAGCGCTCATCGAGGCGACTGACAGGCACGGCGTAATACATCTCGACAATCTGCTTCGGCCTGGTCAGGTCGTGCGTCTAGTGTCGGGGCCATTTGCAGAACAACTTGGCAGGTTAGATCGGCTGGACGGTACCCAGTCTGTTCGCATCCTGCTCGAGATCATGGGTCGATGCGTCGAGGTGAAGACGCATCGGAGGAGCGTGCTGCCGGCCTAGGCGTCGCAGCACCGTCGAGCCGGTTCACTGGGTTTGATTTCACCCAGACTGCGGTAGCGTGGGCGAATTCCTGCTCCATGCGATTGCACCGCAGTCGCACAAGCATGGGAACAAACATGACACGACAAAAAACCGCTCTGATAACCGGGGTGACCGGACAGGATGGCGCGTACCTTGCTAAGTTTTTGATCGGCCAAGGATATCTGGTCCACGGCATAAAGCGGCGCTCATCGTCTTTCAATACCGGCCGCATTGAGCATCTGTACCAGGATCCCCACGAGGACAACCCCAGACTCATCCTGCACTATGGCGACGTGAGCGACTCTACCAACCTCATCCGCGTCGTTTCGGAGGTTCAACCCGACGAGATATACAATCTCGCTGCGCAAAGCCACGTGCAGGTAAGTTTCGAGACACCGGAATACACCGCCAATACGGATGGCTTGGGGACGCTCCGCTTGCTGGAGGCGATCCGACTGCTGGGGCTTACTGAAAAGACGCGCTTCTACCAAGCATCCACGTCCGAACTTTACGGCCTAGTACAAGAAGTCCCGCAGCGCGAGACCACCCCGTTTTATCCCAGGAGCCCATACGCGGCAGCGAAGCTGTATGCATACTGGATCACCGTAAACTACCGCCAAGCGTATGGCATTCATGCTTCAAACGGCATCCTTTTCAATCACGAGAGCCCCATCCGCGGCGAGACGTTCGTGACTCGCAAGGTGACCCGAGCTGTTGCGGCTATTCATCATGGGCTGCAGGACAGGCTCTACCTAGGTAACCTCGATGCAGGGCGTGATTGGGGCCACGCGCGCGACTACGTCCGAGGCATGTGGATGATCGTCCAGCACCCGGAACCGGACGATTTCGTGCTTGCCACGGGCGAGGTTCGGACGGTGCGCGAGTTCGTTGAGAAGGCATTTTCCTGCGTGGAGATGCAAATCGAGTGGCATGGAAAGGGGTTGGAAGAGAAGGGTCGGGATGCGCGTTCGGGTCGAATCCTGGTAGAGATTGACAACCGGTATTTCCGGCCGACCGAGGTCGAACTCTTGGTCGGCGACCCGAGCAAGGCTCGGGTGCGCCTGGGGTGGCAGCATGAGACGAGCTTCGATTCCCTGGTTGAGGAAATGGTGCTTGGGGATCTGAAGGCGATCCCGATGGAGCCGCATTGGCAGAACGCTCGCGCGGCGATCTGGTAGCGGCGAACGGCACAGACGGACATGGCGGTTATCACGACAAGGTGGTCTCAGGCGGCAGCACAAGGCCCGGTCGGTCTTGCGCAGAGCGCCCGAGGCAGTGCCCTAGCCATGCCGAGCAAGATGTCATCATCTCAAGAGGCGGCATCTTGGAAAGCTACCAGTTCGATCTGACGGACCGGGGAATTGACGCATGTCCCAGACGATACGGCGCACGTTGTACCATCCGGTCCGGCTACCGCTTGAACCGATCGAGGTTCAGGCCACGAGCTGTCGCCCGGAAGCGATACGACCAAGCACATACAACCGCTCAACCGCTTGATAGGGCACCCTTACCGGAGGGACATTCATGGGACGGGAAATCTTTTCTCTCGACGGCAAGCGGGTTTGGGTCGCCGGTCATCGAGGTATGGTGGGCCAAGCACTGACGCAATGCCTTAGGCAGGAGGGCTGTCACCTCGTATCGACCGGCACCCAGAGGGTGGACCTGCGTCGCCAACAGGACTCGGACGACCTGCCGATCAACGTTGGCACCGGTGAGGACATAACAATCGCGGATTTTGCCGAAGCGGTGGCACAGACCGTCGGGTTCAAGGGCCGCATCTGCTTCGACTCTTCAAAACCGGACGGGGCGCCGCGCAAGCTCGTCGATGTCGGCAGGATGGCAGCCCTGGGCTGGCGGGCCCGCACCGGGCTGCGTCAGGGGCTGAAGCGCTTCTACGAGGCCCACCTTGCCGCAGAGGGAGGCTCGGGTGCGCGCTCGGCGCCCGTCGGCGTGGAGATCGCCACGACGGCTGAGTGACTTCTGGTTCCGACCGTCGCACAGATGTATTCGGCAGGGCTGACGCTTAATGTCTTCGACGACGAATGAACGCGACTGGCACGGAAGATGGCTGAGGGGACCAACTACTCTTCTCCATCCGCGGCGGCAGCGTCCCGCAGCCGGGAGCTGGGCGTTCACCATATTGCTTCTCGCCATCTGCCTGCTGGGCGGTGCGGGACTGAAGGCGCTCGGTGCACCTCTTCTTGCCTTCATCCTTCTACTTTCGCTTGCCTACGCCGGACGGACTCTCCTATCGCCGCAGAACATTCCCGCTCTGCTTCTTACATGCTGGGGGCTACTTTACGTCGGCCTGTCCTATCTGGAGCTTCTTCCCGATGGCTGGACCCGATATCACCAAGCCGGCATCATCGTCCAGCAGTCCTCCTTTGTGTTCCTTCTGCTTCCCGTCATAGCCGCATCGCAAAAGTGGTGGGAAGACAAGGGCATCGATCGGCACCGTGACGCGATCCTCGTCGGCACCATCATTCTGGTGTTCATTGTCAGCATTCCCGCGCGCTTGTACGTCTTTGGCGACATGGAGACGCCTCTGGACCCGCCGAAGGCCTTTGTCACCTTGCAGAACGATGTGATGATCGCTCTGGTGGGAATAACCTACCTCGCCATGGTTCGAATGAATCCAATCGTGGGCGGCTTTCTTTTGATGCTCGTATTTATCCTATCCGCTACGATAGAGTTCAGACTTCAGAACGTCCTGGCCTATTTCGTGGCCATGGCTGCTTCTTTTCTTTGCATGATCGGTTTGCATTTGGAACGAACGCTGGCCAACATCCTTATGCTAGGTTTGGTGGGTTTGGCGATCTTCGGAATACTCGACCCGATCAGCTTGTTTGTTTTAGATCCTAACACCGGATGGCGCGTCACATTCTGGGGGGATGCCTTGGAGGCGCTGGCAGAGACCTGGGGGATCGGCGTCGGCTTCGGCACCGAGGCGCTGCGGAATGAATATACCATGGTCATTGGCCGCCTCTTCTTCTTGCCGGAGGAGGACACATCCTTCCTGCTGATCGGCACCCACAATGCTTTTTTCGACATCATCCTTCGTTTGGGAATGGTCGGGCTCGTGCTTTGGAGCGCCGTTATCATTGGCTGTTATCCGAGCTCCAAAATGCCCGTACGCGTGCGGGCGCATGCGGCGGTGGCGTTCTTCACCCTCTTCATCTGCGTCTTCTCGAACGTGGCGCTGCAGAGTCCGCTCTATGTGATCGGCGTCGCCTTCACGATTGGTTATCTGCAGTCGCTACGGGGCGCTGCGAATCTCGCCTACCTCCGGAAGTCAGGGCCCGCCAGCCGCCATGCGACTGCCTTGGGCGAAATAGCCGCTGCAGAATGAACCGGAGCGACCAGGCCGCGTCAGCAAAACGTTGCCGGAAGGAGCAGGAGATCATGCCGAAACATGCCGTCCTAATGATGGTGCAGCTACCACCGCCAGCACATGGCGCGGCCATTACCAACCAGCGGCTTGCCTCCTCCCGGCGAATCCGCGACGAGTTCGACCTGAACGTACTGCCTGTTCAACTTGCGCGGTCCATCGACGATACAAACAGGTTCGCACTAAGCAAGATCATTCGACTTTCCGGTCATGTTGTACGCCTGCTGTTTGCTCTCGTCTTCCGCCCCCCCGGCGTCGTCCTCTACACGTTGCCGTCGACGGGGTACGCGTATCTGGGAGGCATCGTGCTGCTCGGCGTGGTCAAGGGGCTCGGCTTTCCGCATATTCTGCAGATGCGCTGCCGCGGCATCCGCCGCACTGCCGAGCGAAGCGCCCTCCACCGGGCCCTGTGCCGTTGGGCCTTCTCCAAGGCCTGGGTGATACTGCTGTCCCCCCGCGTCTTCGACGACGTATCGGAGTTCGTGCGGGACGAGCAGGTCTACTATCTTCCGGATGCGCTCCCCGACCCTTGTCGGGAAATCCGGCTACCTGACCGCCCGGCTCGCCGAATCCCACACATACTGTTCCTGTCTCACCTGTTTGAGACCAAAGGTCCGCTGGTGTTGCTGAGTGCGCTCGAAATACTGAAACGCCGGGGTGTGCCTTTCCGGGCCACCTTCGTCGGAGAACCGGGCGACATCGCCTTGCAAGTGTTTCGGGAGCGGATCGACGCTCTCGGCCTGTCGGAGGAAGTGCGCTACGCCGGCCCCGCTTACGGAGCTCGAAAAGCAGAGTTCATGCTGGATGCCGATATCTTCGCGTTCCCGACCTTTTATCCTCAGGAAGTCTTTCCCGGTGTCCTCCTCGAAGCGATGGCATACAGCCTGCCGCTCGTGACGACCGGCGAAGCGGCGATTCCGGAGATCGTGGATGAGGGCTCGAGCGGGTACATGGTCGCGGCCCGCGATGCCGGTGCGTTGGCCGACGCGCTGGAGAAGCTCGCGCGCAACCCGGATTTGCGCCAACGGCTCGGGCGGGCGGCCCGTGCGCGTTTCCTGGCGAGGTTCCAGTTCGATCGGTGCGAAAGCTGCCTGGCGGAAATTCTCCGCGACGTGCTGCTACGCGCCGCGACCGCCCCTGTCGAGCGAACAACGCTGAATCAGGCCGGCGGCATCTCCATCACGCGGCACAAGGCCGATACATGAGCATCGCCCACACACTTCGAGACATCACCGGGCTACTGGAGCCATCAGAACGCATCCGAGCAGCGCGGCTGGTCGGTCTGTTGGCCGTTCTGGCAGCCGTGGAGGTGGCTGGCGTCGCTTCCATCGCTCCCCTGCTGCTGATATTGGGCGATCCCCAAATAATTACGACAAACAAAATCATTAATAAACTGTTTGTCGATCTAGGATTCAGTTCTTATAATTCCTTTATCATATTCTTTGCCATAGGGACGCTTGTTTTTATATGCTTGATTTCCGTATTCAGAGCTGTCCTACACTATGTAAAGTTTCTATATGCAAATGAGCACCGCCACCGAATCGCGACACGACTTCTGAACGCCAGCCTGGATCGCGACTACCGGTATTTTCTAGACAAGAATGTGGCCGAACTGACAAAAACAATACTGGTCGAGGTCGATGAGCTTGTTGAGAATGCCGTCGTACCTGCCTTAGTATTGGTCGCGCAGGGCCTGATGGCCCTGGCGGTTGTATTGTTTCTGTTGGCCATAGACCCGCTTCTGGCGCTGCTGCTCACGGCGAGCGCGGGCGGTATGTTCGCGCTGATTTATGTCTTCACGCGCGAGGTGCTGGGACGCATCGGTCGTGAGCGGCTGAAAGCCAATGGAGAGCGTTTCAAGGCTTCGACGGACGTGTTGGGCGGGATCAAGGAACTGAAGGTGCTAGGACGGGAGGGGACGTTCCTGGCGGCTTACTCTCGCCCATCGAAGCGGTATTGTGCTTATCGGACCCTGAGCGGCGTGTTGGCGGAAACGCCAAAATACGTGATCGAGGCTGTTGGGTTCGCCTCAATTCTCCTGATTTCCATCTACTTGGTGGTGCAGCAGGAGCACCTTGCGAGCGCACTGCCTGTGATAGGGCTATATGCCTTTGCGGGGTTCCGGCTGCTGCCGGCGTTCCACAAGGTCTATTCCTCGGTGGCGCTGCTGCGCTTTGCCGCGCCTGCGGTGGGCGCGATCGCAGAGGAACTGCGGCAGGCCCCTGGAGGCGGGGGACGGCACGGGATCGGTACGCGTGGCGAGGAGCGCCTGTGCCTGCGCCGGTCGATCGAGCTTGAACATGTCAGCTTCCGTTATGATGGCGCCAGGCCCGCGGCCATATGCGATCTCAGTCTGACCATCGCCGCCGGCAGCGTGACCGGCATCGTCGGTCCGAGTGGGGTCGGCAAGAGCACCCTGGTCGATCTGCTGCTGGGCCTGCTGCGCCCCGACGAGGGGCGCATCCTGATCGACGGGACGCCCCTCACGGAGGCCAATGTCCGGGCCTGGCAGAACAATATCGGCTACGTGCCGCAACACATTTTCCTCGCCGACGACACGGTGGCGCGCAACATCGCCTTCGGCATCGAGGCCGAGGCAATCGACCGGCAGGCGGTGGAGCGGGCGGCAAGGCTGGCGCAGATCCACGACTTCATCGTGCAGCNAACATCGCCTTCGGCATCGAGGCCGAGGCAATCGACCGGCAGGCGGTGGAGCGGGCGGCAAGGCTGGCGCAGATCCACGACTTCATCGTGCAGCTGCCGGACGGCTACGCCACCTGCGTCGGCGAGCGTGGGGTGCGCCTGTCGGGCGGCCAGCGCCAGCGCCTCGGCATCGCCCGCGCGCTCTATCATGAACCCGACATCGTGATCTTCGACGAGGCCACCAACGCGCTCGACCATGAAACCGAAGCCAACCTCCTCGCCGCCGTCGAAGGCCTGGCCGGGCAGAAGACAATCATCATGATCACCCACCGCCTGGCCACTCTCCACAAGCGAGCTCGCATCGTCGAGCTCCACCGCGGACGGCTGCGCAAAGCGGATACCGTCCCGGTTGAGCATGCGGAGGCGGTGCTGGCAGTGCGCGAGGCTCCTCAAGCTGCCGCGGTGGGCGCTGTGCACTCTGTCGCCCCTGGCCGCTAGGACTTTCGACGGCTAACCAGGCTCGTGCTGGTCCGCAACCTAATCACTTGATCCCGGCAAGCTGCTTACACAGCGGGGACTCGCATCATCCGCATACACAGCCACGCACCACATGTAACGGCGCTAGGCAGCGGGTGTCGAACTCGCCAAGCTTCGAGGTTCATGAGGGTGCTTCTGTTTCGTACGGGCGGCTTCTCCAAGAATGCTCCGGACTAGCTCGCCCGTCCAGTCGGACCGCCAAGCGTACTGTTGAACACGCGAAAGCACAGGATATGCTCAACAAGACTCTCCGCGCGCTGATCGCAATCCTCACTCCGTCTGACCTCGTCCGCGGAGGCCTGCTGATCATCTTGCTGGCGGCCACGGCCGCTGTCGAGGCGGCGGGAGTAGCTTCGGTGGCGCCGTTTCTGGCCGTGCTCGCTAACCCCGACGTCGTCCATAGCAATGCCTACCTCAGGGCCGCATACGACGAGCTCGGGTTTGTCGACAGTTGGAGCTTCCTGCTTGCGCTCGCCATCTTCACGCTCGTCATCGTCCTCTTGGTCTCCGCCCTGCGAGCGGTGGTGCTCTATGTAGAGCTCAAGTTCATAAACACACGGCGACATCAGATTGGCGTCGAACTGGTGTCGCATTACCTGTCGCAGCCTTATCGGTTCTTCCTCGACCGGAATACATCGGAAATGTCCAAGACGGTGGTGTCAGAGGTCGACGAGGTCATACGGTGCGGCGTCGCTCCAGCTTTGGCCTTGGCGGCGAGCCTCAGTCTGGTGGCAGCCATATTCGCTCTGTTGCTGGCGATAGATCCCATTGTTACCTTGAGCGTACTTTCTGCGGTGGCTGCACTCTATTCCGTCGTCTACGTCAGCGTGAGCGGGTTCCTTGGACGCAGCGGCGAAGGTCGCCTTCAGGCAAATCGCGAAAGATATCAGGCGATGTCCGAGGTTCTCGGCGGGATCAAGGAACTGAAGGTGCTCGGGAAGTCGAGCGCCTATCTTGCCGCCTTCGAGAGCCCGTCCAGACGATTCTCTCTTCACAGCGCAGCCGGCGAGGTCGTCTCGCAGCTGCCGAAGTTCCTGGCCGAAGCGGTAGGTTTCGCGGCCGTCTGCCTGATCTCGGTCTACATCCTGATGAGAAGCGGCAGCATCGGCAGCGCACTGCCTGTGATAGGGCTATATGCCTTTGCGGGGTTCCGGCTGCTGCCGGCGTTCCACAAGGTCTAT
>NZ_AYVL01000034.1 GCF_000502835.1 Mesorhizobium sp. LSJC280B00 | reverse complement strand
CCTCGCGCCTGTGCTCGCCGCGGTCGCGGCTCTTGCCGCCGCGCCGGCGTCCGCGCTTGCCACGGTCGCGGCTCTGGCGGTCCTCGCCTTCGGCTTCCTCGTCCTCTTCGTCCTGGGCTTCCTGTGCTTCCGCACGCAGCAGCGCCTGACGGTCGGCGACCGGAATCTGGTAGTAGTCGGGATGTATTTCACTGAAGGCGAGGAAACCGTGACGGTTGCCGCCATATTCGACAAAGGCTGCCTGGAGGGAAGGTTCGACGCGCGTTACGCGGGCGAGATAGATGTTTCCTTTGAGCTGCTTCTTGTCCTGGGATTCAAAGTCGAATTCTTCAATACGGTTACCGCGAACGACGACAACGCGTGTTTCCTCCGGGTGGGAGGCGTCTATCAGCATTTTGTTGGGCATTATTTCGTTTCCTCCCGGCAGCCGTCGGCCGCAGCTTGCAGGACACTGCCCGCTGCCGTGGACCTGGAACATGGGTGCCGGACAATTGAACGTCCGCCGGCCGCTGCCTGAGCGCCATGGCGGTGCCGCCCGCAGCCGTAGTGGCGCGGTTTGTTGCGGACCTTTCCATGATTGCGCTTGAAGCCATCGTCACCAGCAGAACCTTTTGAACCAAAGCCCGGAAAAAACCGGACCAGCTTGTTTGCTCATACAGAGCCGGCACGGGACAATCCCGGCCGTTTTGCTCACGCAGGCGATTCCCCCGCCACGGGAGCACGCCTGCGAAAATCGTCGCGATCACCGATGCCTTCTTCGCCTGAAGCGAAAGGAGCCGTCTTGCGTCTGACCTGTAGCAGGAAGCTGCGGAGGAGGACGGTTCCAGGATTGCAGTGATCCACCATCGCTTTTATGATTTGGCGGGTTGGAAGGCAACCCCGATTCCCGATGCCGGCAAAAAGCCGTTCCGCAGCGGAAGCCCAGGTTCCAAGCCTTCCATGAAAAGGCTTGGTTAACCTTCTCTGGATACCAATCGTTAATCGAGTTCGCGGCCTGCCAGCACTTTGACAAGCAATAGGGCACTTCGACAAGCGATCGGGCATGACGCCAACGGGAGCGATTGGTAGAAAGATGGGACTGGCAGGCTTCGCAGACAAGGGCCGTCATCATGGAGGCCGGTTCTTCCGCACCGCCTGCCTGCTGCCGCTGATCCTGGCTTGCCTGGTCTTTTCGCCGCTTTCGCGTGCTGCCGACGCACCGCTCGGTGCCATAAGCTACAAGATGGCCGGCGATGCCACCAAGATGCGCATCGTCATCAATTTCGACCGCGACCCCGACATCAAATGGTTCCTGCTGCGCGGCCCCAATCGCCTGGTCATCGATCTCCCGGCCACGAGATTCGCCCTCAATGCCAAGGATATGAAGCCGCGCGGGCTTGTCCGCGCCGTGCGTTACGGCGGACTCGGCGAGGGGAAATCGCGGCTGATTCTCACCGGCAAGGGACCGTTCGCCGTCGACAATCTCGACGTGCTCAAGAACGATGACGGCAACGGCTACCGCATCGCCATCGACATGTCGGCGGCCTCGCAGCGGGAATTCGACGCAGCGCTCGCCAATCAGGCGCTGACCACCGGTTCGACGGTCTCCGCCGACAAGGCCGGCAGGGTCGGTACCGGGCCGGTCTCCAATCCGGGCCATCGTTTCACCGTCGTCATCGATCCCGGCCATGGCGGCATCGACGGCGGCGCCGAGGGCCTGAACGGGACGGTCGAGAAGAACGTGACGCTCGCCTTCGCCATGGAACTGCGCGACAAGCTCGCCGCCGGCGGCAAATACGACGTGTTCCTGACACGTGAGACCGACGTGTTCCTGCGGCTTGACGACCGCGTGCGCATTGCCCGCCAGCATGAGGCCGACCTGCTCATCTCGATCCATGCCGACACGATCAGCCTCAAGGGCATTCGCGGCGCAACGGTCTACACCGTGTCCGACAAGGCTTCCGATCCCGAGGCGCAGGCGCTTGCCGACCGTGAAAATCTTTCCGACCAGTTCGCCGGCATGGAGATCAAGGACGACAGCAAGGAAGTGACCGACATCCTGATCGACCTGATCCGCCGCGAGACGCATAATTTTTCGATGAGCTTCGCCCATACTCTCGTCGGCCAGCTTTCCACCAGCGTCGGTCTGATCAACAACCCGCAGCGTTCTGCCGGCTTCAAGGTGCTGAAAGCGCCGGACGTTCCATCCGTGCTGGTCGAACTCGGCTATCTGTCGAACGCCAAGGACGAAGCGCAATTGCTCAGCGCCGATTGGCGCAACAAGGCGACCCAGAGCATAACCAACGCCGTTGCCCTGTTTGCTTCGGCCAAGAGCGGAACGGGGGCCGGAGGCTGAAATGTCCGCCGGCGCCCACAACCTGAAGCAGCGTTGCACGGCGACAACACCCTGTGCTTTTATTTCCGGCATTCGAAACCGAAATTCCGCGCTGCCGTATTTTGCCCACATGGTCGCGACATGGATTTTGCGATTACGGTTTGGGATCGTCCCGAAAGCTTGCGTGAAGGGCGGCTTCGTTTAGGAAATTCCCGAACCAAGGACTGGAGCGGGTATGATTCGTCTCATTGGCTATTTCTTCGGCATCGGCACGACGCTGGCCCTTTTGGTCGCGGCGGGCGTGGCGATCTATATCGGCCATTTGTCGAAGGACCTGCCCGATTACGAGGTGCTGGCCAAATACGAGCCGCCGGTGACGACCCGCATCCACGCGTCGGATGGCGCGCTGATGGCCGAATATGCGCGTGAGCGGCGGCTTTATCTGCCGATTCAGGCGATCCCGGACCGTGTCAAGGCGGCCTTCCTGTCGGCCGAGGACAAGAACTTTTACAATCACCCCGGCATCGACGTGACCGGCCTTGGCCGGGCCATTGTCGTCAACCTGCAGAATGTTGGCTCGGGAAAGCGCCAGGTCGGCGCCTCGACCATCACCCAGCAGGTGGCGAAGAACTTCCTGTTGTCTTCAGACCAGACCTACGAGCGCAAGATCAAGGAGATGATCCTCGCCTTCCGCATCGAGCAGGCCTACTCAAAGGATCGCATTCTCGAGCTCTATCTCAACGAGATTTTCTTCGGCTTCGGCGCCTATGGCGTCGCCGGTGCTGCGCTAACCTATTTCGACAAATCGGTGAACGAGCTCACCGTGGCCGAAGCCGCCTATCTCGCCTCTCTGCCGAAGGGGCCGAACAACTACCATCCCTTCAAGCATGCCGATCGCGCCTTGGAGCGCCGCAACTGGGTGATCGACCAGATGGTCGAGAACGGTTACGTCACGCATGAGGAAGGCGAGAAGGCCAAGGCCGAGCCGCTCGGCGTCACGCCGCGCCGCACCGGCAACTATCTCTTCGCCGGGGAGTATTTCACCGAGGAAGTGCGTCGCCAGATCATCGCGCGCTATGGCGAGAATGCGCTCTACGAGGGCGGCCTTTCCGTCCGCACGACGCTCGATCCGAAGATGCAGCTGATTGCCCGCAAGGCCATGCAGAACGGACTTATGAAGTTCGACACGCTGCGCGGCTACCGCGGGCCGGTCACGAGCATCGACGTTTCCGGCGACTGGGGCGTGCCGCTGGGCAACGTCAAGCGGTTGGAGGACGTGCCGGAATGGTCGCTCGCCGTCGTGCTCGACAGCTCGGCCACCGGCCTGTCCATCGGCCTGCAGCCGACGCGCCAGATCTCCGGCGAAATCGTCAAGGACCGCGTCGAAGGCACTGTCAGCAAGGAAGACATGAGCTTCGCCATGCGCCACGTGGTCGACGGCAGGACCGTCAAGGCGAAGTCGCCCGCCGACGTGTTGAAGCCGGGCGACGTGATTTTCGTGCAGAAGAACGACGGCTCGGACAACAGCTACAGCTTGCGCCAGGTTCCCGAAGTGGAAGGCGGCCTGATCGCCATGGACCCGCATACCGGACGCGTCCTGGCCATGGTCGGCGGTTTCTCCTACGCGCAATCGGAGTTCAACCGGGCGACGCAGGCCATGCGCCAGCCGGGATCGTCGTTCAAGCCGATCGTCTATTCGGCCGCCCTCGACAATGGCTATACCCCCGCCTCCGTGATCATGGACGGGCCGATCACCATCCAGAGCGGCAACACGACCTGGACGCCCAAGAACTACGACGGAACGGTGGCCGGCCCGGCGACGTTGCGCTCCGGCATCGAGAAATCGCGCAATCTGATGACGGTGCGGCTTGCCAACGACATGGGCATGAAGCTGGTCGTGGAATATGCCGAGCGTTTCGGCGTCTACGACCACCTGGCGCCGTATCTGCCGATGGCGCTGGGATCCGGCGAGACGACGGTGATGCGCATGGTGTCGGCCTATTCGATCATGGCCAATGGCGGCAAGTCGATCAAGCCGTCGCTGATCGACCGCATCCAGGATCGCTACGGCAAGACCGTCTTTAGGCAGGACGAACGCGGCTGCTCGAACTGCAATGCCGCCGAGTGGCAGGACCAGCCAGAGCCGGAGCTGGTCGACAACTCCGAGCAGGTGCTCGATCCGATGACCGCCTACCAGATCACATCGATGATGGAGGGCGTCGTGCAACGCGGTACCGGCGCCACCATCAACGAGCTTGGCCGTCACATCGCCGGCAAGACCGGAACGACCAACGACGAAAAGGATGCCTGGTTCATCGGCTATACGCCGAACCTCGTTGTCGGCCTCTATATGGGCTACGATCAGCCGAAAGGTCTTGGCAAGGGCGCGACCGGCGGCGGCCTTGCCGCGCCGATCTTCAAGGATTTCATGCGCGTGGCGCTGGATGGCACGCCCAATGTCGACTTCAAGGTTCCGGAAGGCATGAAGCTGATTGCGATCAATCGCAAGACCGGCATGCGAGCCAACGCGGGCGACGCCGGAACCATCACCGAAGCCTTCAAGCCGGGTACCGGTCCCGCCGACAGCTATTGGGTGATCGGCATGGGTGCGGACGGCTCCAACGCCACCGGCGGGGCGCTGTCGCCGCAGGCCAACCAGGCCATCCAGTCGGGCGGCGGCGGGCTCTACTGACAATCGCTACATCGGGTCGGGCCGACTTGACGATGATGGTCGAGCCGGCCCATTCCGCTTTACAGGGGCCGGTGCCGTCCCTATGTATCGCGCCATCAAGCCGCCATTTAGCAACAGGACAGAACAGCCAGCCATGCGCGCGGAAACGCAAAATATTGTCGACGAGATCAGGCAGGCGATAACCCTGCTGAGGAGGCATCTTTGACTGGGATCAAGCCATAAAGCGGCTTGAGTACCTGAATGTCCGTGCCGAGGATTCGAGCCTCTGGAACGAGCCGCTGGAAGCGCAAAAGCTGATGCGCGAGCGTCAGGGCCTCGAGGAAGGTATTGCCGCGGTCAAAGGCCTCACCCAGGCCCTGGAAGACAATATCGGCCTGATCGAGCTTGGCGAGGAAGAGGGCGACGAGGGCGTAATCGCGGAGGCCGAAGCGGCGATCCGCTCGATGCGCGGCGAGGCCAAGGCGCGCCAGATCGAAACGCTGCTGTCGGGCGAGGCTGACGCCAACGATAGCTATCTGGAAGTCCATGCTGGCGCCGGCGGCACCGAAAGCCAGGACTGGGCCTCGATGCTTCTGCGCATGTATACGCGCTGGGCCGAGCGCCGCCGCTTCAAGGTCGAAGTGCTGGAAGTACATGACGGTGAAGAAGCCGGCATCAAGTCCGCCACGCTGCTGATCAAGGGCCACAACGCCTACGGCTGGCTGAAGACGGAATCCGGCGTGCATCGTCTCGTGCGGATTTCGCCCTATGACAGCAATGCGCGCCGCCACACCTCCTTCGCCAGCGTCTGGGTCTATCCCGTCATCGACGATACGATCGACATCGACGTTTCCGAATCCGACGTCCGTATCGACACGTATCGGTCGTCGGGATCGGGCGGCCAGCACGTCAACACCACCGATTCGGCCGTGCGCATAACCCATCTCGCCACCGGCATCGCGGTTGCCTGCCAGGCCGAGCGCTCCCAGCACAAGAACAAGGCCAAGGCCTGGGAAATGCTGCGCTCGCGGCTTTACGAGGAAGAGCTGAAGAAGCGCGAAGCGGTGGCGGACGCCACGGAAGCGTCGAAGAGCGATATCGGCTGGGGCCACCAGATACGGTCCTACGTGCTGCAGCCCTATCAGTTGGTGAAAGATCTGCGCACCGGTGTCGAGAGCACCAGCCCGTCGAGCGTGCTCGACGGCGACCTCGATGATTTCATGGAAGCCTCGCTGTCGCAGCGGATCGAGGGTGGCGCCGGCGAAACGGTGGCCGATATCGACTGAGGCCGCCGGGCACCAATCCGGCAGGAATGTGGGTTCATCACGCGAGAGTTACGGCCATCGTGCGAGAGTGACGAGCTCTCAATTTGCACCTACCTGTCGTTCTACAACTTTGTTTTTCGTAGAGTTTTTCAAAATCGATTTCCGCTTTTGACGCGGATGCCTCGGGCCTGCCGGTGCCAAGCCTGGAACCAGCGCGAGCCAAATCCCGTTATTGGCGATCCCGCTGCCGGGTTGACCAGGTTTCGTCAATCAGGACGGCAGGTTGGTTCCGGCTGCAGAGGTCGGCGTTCGGTTGCGACAGCAATTCCTTGCGCCAACCAAGGAATCAGCCCAGCATTCATGCGCTGGGGAGGAAAAAAGCATTTATGGCCGGGCGCGGCGTATCTGCGACCTGACGATCCGGCCAATGGGAAGACACGTTCCGGGAACGGGCAAGCGAAATGCTTGACAACCGTTGATAGGAACTGCGCTCATGCCTGCTCTCACAACCAGACCGGCCCCAGTCGCCCGCACGGCGCGCCGACTCCTGAATTCACTTGTCGCGGCAGTGGTTTTGATTGCTGCCGCCATTCCATTTGCGGCGCCTGCTCTGGCGCATGATGCCAAGCCGACCGCGGCAATGCCGCAAGGCTGGAGCTATCCGTTCTCCTGCTGCTCGGGCTATGATTGCCGCGAGGTCTCTCAGACATCGATCAGCGAACGTCCCGAGGGCTATGTCATCAAAGGAACCGGGGAAGTCGTGGCCTATAGCGACAAGCGGATCAAGAATTCGCCCGACGGCGAATATCATTGGTGCTCCGTTGCCGGTGCCAATGACGGAAAGACCATCTGCCTGTTCGTGCCCCCATCGTCCTACTAGCGCATGACGCCCAAAAGCTTGCCCACGGGCTGACCCGAGCGTGTGCAGCGGTTTTGGATCGATGGGCCTTCGATCTGTGCATCGCAGGCTCACAGGTCTGCTGACCGGCAGTTGTCAGGAGCGTTTCTTTATGCTGCCTTTGCCGTACGGGGCGGGGGCATTGTGAGGGACCAATTCATGACCATCAAGGCAAGCTGCCACTGCAAGGCGACGACGTTCGAGGTTTCGCAAGCGCCGCAGACAGTGACGCGATGCACCTGTTCCTTCTGTTCGAAACGCGGTTCGTTGTGGGCCTATTACACCCCATCGCAATTCAGACTCACCAGCCCGCCGGAGAATGTTTCGTTCTACCAGTGGGGATCGAAAACCATAAAACACGGTTTTTGCGCCACCTGCGGCTGCGGCACCTTCACCGAGACGCCGGACTGGTCGACAGGCGAGCCGAATTTCGACAATCCGAAGATCAGCGTGAACTCGCGGCTGTTCGACGATTTCGATCTCGACAAGGTCGAAGTGGTGGTCATCGACGGCAAGAATCTCTGGTAGCCGATCGAATTGGGGTGGTCGCGCGAGCCGCTGCAGGCGTGTGGAATTGAGCCGGGGAAAGCCGCGGCAACGGCTTTTGCTGGTCCGTTTTTCGCCGCATTTCATGGTACAAGTCGCTGGAAGGGCTGATGCGGTGCGCCGTTGCGCGACCGTGGAATGGAGAGGGACCACCATATGAAAAAGATTGTGCTCGCCGTCGTGGCGACGGCTGTGCTCGTGAGCGCATGCACCACCGATCCCTACACCGGGGAACAGAAGGTTTCCAACACCGCTGCCGGCGCCGGTCTCGGTGCTTTGGCGGGTGCCGGGCTCGGCATGCTTGCCGGCGGTAACGACCGCCGCAACGCGCTGATCGGCGCGGGCATCGGCGCGCTTGCCGGCGGTGCCATCGGTGCCACCATGGACCAGAACGAGGCCGAACTGCGCCGACAGCTTCAGGGCACCGGCGTCAGCGTCACCCGCACCGGCGACCAGATCATCCTCAATATGCCGTCCGACATCACCTTCAACGTCGACCAGGACGCGGTGAAGGCCGGTTTCTATCCGGTGCTGAATTCGGTTGCCCTTGTGCTGAAAAAGTTCCGGCAGACCACCGTCGACGTGTTCGGCCACACCGACTCGACCGGCGGCGACGAGCACAATTTCGACCTGTCGCAGCGCCGTGCTTTGGCGGTCGCCAACTATCTGTCCGGACAGGGCGTCGATTCCCGCCGCTTCGCCGTCACCGGCTTCGGCAAGACGCGTCCGATCGCCTCCAATGCGACGGCTGCCGGCCGGGCTCAGAACCGCCGCGTCGAGATCCAGCTGTCGCCGCTCACCTGAGGCAAGCACATGAACCGAGAGCGGCCCCGCAAGGGGCCGCTCTAATGGTTATGCCGGACCACCGGCCGCCGGCGCCCTTCGTTCGCGATATCAGGACCGGGCCGGCTGATCGACAATTGCGGCAACGATCCGGCGCACGATCGGAAGCACAATCAGCAGGCTGGGAAACGCAACAAGCCATGAAGCGCCCCACGCATAGCTCCAGGCCGCTATAAACCCGTTCGTCCAGCCTGCGCCGATTGCCGTCGAAACCGCCGAGACAATCGAGGACATCAGAATCGAAAGAACCAACGGCATCACCACCGCGCCGTAGGAGGGCGGCAGCTTTCTCAACTTGAAGGCTCGGTCCGGTGATGCTTGCATCGAAATCTCCTAATAAAAAAATATGCGTAGGCGCTATTGTGAGGACGATCAGGCGGCATATGCCGTCTGCAGCGCCAATTCCCGAATGAAGCTTCGCAGCGAACGCGGCTCGCGGCCAAGCACGGCACGCAACGTCAGGCTGTTCCCGCCGAGGCCGTATTTGGCGTAGTGGCTGTGTACTTTGGCCAGCATCTGCAACTGCCGGTCCGTATAGGGAAGGCGGGCCTTCGCCGCCCAGTCCTGAAATGTCGGCTCGCCCGCCGAAACCGGCCGGCCAAGCGCTTCGCTCATCATGGCGACGACCTCTTCGCGGCTGTGCATACCGTCGGCGCACAGCTCGAGGGTCGCATAGGACAAACGCGCTTCGGTCAGTGCGATTGCCGCAACTTCAGCCACATCGCGATAGTCGACGCGGGCGAGCTTCGCCGTCCTTGGAAACGGCTCGGCGAAAACGCCGTGCTCGACGACGGACGGCCAGGCCGCCGCGATATTTTGCATGAAATTGGCCGGGTGCAGAATGGTGTACTCCATGTTCGTCGAATAGAGGGCAGCTTCAACGGGTACCTTGCTTGCATGGTTTTCCAGCCTCGTATTGGTCGGCTGGATCACCGACGAAAAGACGAACTTTCGAACGCCTGCTCGCGCCGCCGCCTCAACCATGGCAACCCCCATGGCGGCTTCGTCGGGAGCAAAGGCCGGTCCGATGTGAAAGACACCGTCGACACCTTCCACGGCCTGCTCAAGGCTCCGATGGTCGCGCAGATCTCCGATCGCGATCTCGGATGCACCGGCTTTCTGGGCTTTTTCGGCACTCGCGGCGTCACGAACAAGCGCCCGAATCCTGGCATTGCGGCGGACGAGTTCAGGCACCACCAAACCGGCAACGCGGCCTGCGGCGCCTACGATCAGGACCGTTGGACTGGGTGTTCGCATGACGATCTCCTTCCCTCAAGTCTGCCTTTCGGCCTATGCAGGGAAGATAAAATCTAGCGAACTGCGTTACAATTGATCGATTTTGCGATAGTTTCTCCCGATTTTCGGGAGAAAGGAGCGATGAGCCGGATAGATGATTTCGAAGCCTTCATTGCCATTGTCGAGCACGGCAGCCTGACGGCTGCCGCACGCCGGCTGAACCGCTCACTGCAGTCGGTCAGTCGGTCCTTGGCGACATTGGAGGAATCCATCGGGGTCGAGCTTCTGCACAGGACGACACGCCGCTCGACGCCGAGCGAAGCCGGAGCGGCTTTTTTCCAGCGCATCAAACCCGCCGTCGAGGAAATTAACGAAGCCAGGCTTCAGGCGGCCAACCGACGGTCGGAGCCGTCGGGCATCCTGCGTGTGAGTGCCCCGGTTCTGTTCGGCCCGGATTTCCTGATGCCGGTCATCGCCGACTGTATGCGGACATATCCCCGCGTCGAGGTTGACCTCCAGCTTTCCGATGAATTTGTCGATCTTGATGCCGAGGGTCTCGATTTGGCGGTCCGGATCGGCAATTTGCCGGATTCCAATTTACGTGCGAAGCGGCTGGGGGCGTTGCGGCGCGTCGTGTTCGGCGCACCTGCCTACTTCCAGCAACGCGGCCGACCGGCCCATCCGCTTGAATTGCGTGAGCACGATTGCATCGTACGAACTGTCGACGGCCGCCCGGGCGAATGGATGTTTCAGATTGAAGGCAAGCCCCGGTCGGTGAAGGTCGCGGGCACTTTCCGGTCGAATTTGATGATATCCATCTATGCAGCCGCGGTTCACGGAGTGGGTCTGGGCTACTCGCCGCTTTGGCAGATAAAACACCTGGTGGACGACGGCCGCCTGGAACTGGTTCTGACCGAATTCGAGCCTGTGCCGGTGCCGATACACGCCGTGTGGCCGGAAGGCAGATCATCCTCCGCCAAAGTTCGCGCTTTTCTGGACCTGCTGGCATCCCGCCTGGAGCTCAAGAACCTTTAGGGCGCAAAACTAATCTGAGCGCCGATCTTACCTCATCGACATCAAGTTCGTGATCAGAACTGCCTTGGCGGCGTTGACCACGGGTTGATGGACCTCCGAATGACCGATGTCATTCAGCTGATCGGTCGTCAAATTTGCCAATGCCCTGCGTCTTGCGACGGTCCGCCGCCACCCCGTGAAGGCAGTGATCATCATTGCTGCGCTTTTCAGGCCAGACCCAAGCCAGCGGCGTTTGGACGCGCTGCTGCCGGCGCGAGTTCCCGTGTGAGCCATTTCTTAGTCTCCCGTTTCGAGTTTGCGGGTGGGAGCGTGCCACGCAGGTGTTTTCGGGCTGTTCGGCTGTGCGTGAACAATTGGGAGGAGTCCGACGATCCGCCGTTAAATCGGTGTTAAATCAATCTACCGAGATGCTATTCTGTCGCTGCGGTCAAAGTCTGGAGACGATTTGTGCGCATCCGGTTGCTTGGTGGCCTGGAGGTTACTTCCCCGGAGCAACGGCCCGTCCGGTTCGCCACACGCAAGACTTCGCTTCTTTTTGCTGCTCTGGTTCTCGCAGGCCGCCGCGGCCATCGTCGCGAGCAGCTTTCCGAAGCCTTTTGGCCGGGGCGAAGCAATGGGCAAGCCCGCAATAGTCTGCGGCAAGCGCTTGTCGACATCAGGCGCTCGTTCCCGGCCAGCTTGGATGCCACCGTCTACATCGATGGGGATCAGGAAACCGTTGCGCTGATTGCCGGACCGGATGAGGCGGACATCTCGATCTTCGATCGGAAATTAGAGGAGGGCCGAACCACCGATCTCGCCTTCGCCGCCGATCTCTACCGCGGTGAGCTGCTTGCCGGGCAAACGATTCCTGACGAACTGGACGAGTGGTTTGGACCCTTTCTGAGTAAGTATCAGCGCAAGGCGCTGCAGTTGGTCGATCGGCTGAGCCTGGCGCTGCCCGCACCCGGCTCAGCGGAAGAGACGGCCTGCGAAGGGCTCGCGGAGAGATTGCTCGCCTCGGATCCGACGGCGGAGGCAGCCCATCGGGCGCTTATCCGCATCCACGCTCATCGAGGTCACGAAAACGCGGCCTTGCGCCAGTTCGAGCTGTGTCGGGCAGCTTTAAAAAAACATCTGAATGCGGACCCAGAGGAGCAGACAAGCTCACTTGCGGCTTCCCTGCAGTCCCGTGAAAGAACTGAACGTCAGCGGCCGGAGCCAAGCTCTGGCGCCGCATCACTGGCGCAGGTTCTGGCGGCCCCGACGAGGCGCGACGACCAGCCGTCGATTGCGGTGCTGCCGTTTCAGAATCTAAGCGGTGATGTGGAGCAGGAATATTTCGCCGACGGCATGGTGGAAGACATTGTCACCGCCTTGGCTCACTTTCGTCACCTGTTCGTGGTCGCACGGAATTCGAGCTTCACCTACAGGGGACGGTCCATAGACATAAAGCAGGTCGGGCGTGAGCTGGGCGTGCGCTATGTGGTCGAGGGAAGTGTTCGCCGGGCGGGCGACCGCCTGCGCATCGCCGGGCAGCTCATCGACACCTCAACGGGGGCCTATCTCTGGGCCGACCGTTTTGATGGAACGCTCGCCGAAGTTTTCAATCTGCAGGACCAGGTCGCCTCGAGCATCGTCGGCGCAATCACACCGAAAATGGAGGAGGCTGAGATCGAGCGTGCCAAACGCAAACCGACAGAAAGCCTCGATGCTTATGACTACTATCTCCGCGGGCTGGCGGCCTTTGACCGAACGATCACTAGTAGATCGGCCATTGACGACGCCTTGCGCCTCTTCATGAAGGCGATCGACCGTGACCCGGAGTTCGCGATAGCCCATGCGCGGGCGGCGCGGTGCTACGCTACCCGAAAAAGCAACGGCTGGATGGTCGACCGTGCAGAAGAGATTGCCGAAGCTACTCGACTGGCCAGGAGAGCGGTCGAACTCGGAAGGGACGATGCAATTGCGCTTTCCTACGGTGGATACGTCCTCGGCTACGTAGGCGGCGACCTTGATGATAGTGCGGCTTGCATCGATCGCGCGCTCGCTCTCAACCCGAACTTGGCCGCTGCTTTGGGCGTCAGCAGCTGGGTGAGGGCTTGCTTGGGCGAGCCAGGCAAGGCCATTGAGCACGCCGCGCTTGCCATGCGCCTAAGCCCATTGGATCCACGCCTGTTCGCTTGGCAGTTCAACACCGGGCTCGCTCATTTTTGTGCAGGCCACTACGATGACGCCGTCGCTTGGGCGGGAAAGTCGCTGCGTCACCAGCCGAACTACGTGAGCGCGATGCGTGTAGTGGCGGCGGGTCATGCCCTTGCGGGGCGCCTAACGGAAGCGCAGCAAATGATGGCCCGGCTATGCGAGTTCGATCCCTCGCTGCGGCTTTCGAATCTCGCCGAGGTGCTGCCGCCGTTTTATCGACCGGATGATCGCAGCAGATATATCGAAGGCCTTCGTAAGGCGGGCCTGCCGGACTAACGCAGTATCAGCGCGAAGCGAGGCCGTCTTATGCAGCTTTCGGTGCTTCGCGCGTCGGCGCGACGCGCAAGCCCTGCAGCATCAGACCTTGGCGACGATCCGCATGAAGGCCGGCATGTCGTCGCCGAAGCCGACGGTCGCGTCATTGTCTTCCTGTCGCTGGCGGCCAGGGCGCTCGCGCTGCGGCCTGGTGTCGCCCCGTTCCGGCGCGCGCCTTTCGTTGCGATCCGGCGAAGCCTTGCGTTCAGGTGAAGCCTGGCGCTCGCTGTTTTCCGAGCGGATCGCCTCTTTGCGGGTACGCCGCTCGTCGATGTCGGCGACGGTGGCTTCGGCCACGACCGGCTGTTCCTCGCTAACTGCTTCCGGCGCTGCTTCTTCGCTGCGCTTGGCGTGGCGTTCACGCGGTTTGCGCTCGCCCCTGTCCTTGGCGTCGTCCTTGCGGCCGGCACGGCGTGGCGCACCGCGGCCACGGCGCGGGGCCTCATCCTCGCCGCCTTCGCTGGCAACGACCGTCGACAAATCGCCGTCATGCCACTCGATCTTCGTGCCGATCAGCCGCTCGATGGCGTCGATGTATTTGGTGTCCGACTTGGTCGCGATGGTGAAGGATTTGCCCGAGCGCCCGGCGCGGCCGGTACGGCCGATGCGGTGGACGTAATCCTCCGCGTGGATCGGCACGTCGTAATTGAAGACATGGCTGACATCGGGAATGTCGAGGCCGCGCGCCGCGACATCCGAAGCAACGAGGTAGCGCAGCTTGCCGTCACGGAAATTGGCAAGCATCTGCATGCGCGCGCGCTGGTCCATGTCGCCATGCAGGGCGCCGGCGTCGAAATCATATTTCAGCAGCGAGCGGAACAGCTCCGATACCTCGATCTTGCGGTTGCAGAAGATGATGGCGTTCTTCAGCTCGGCATCCTCGGCTTTCATCAAATTGCGCAGCGTCTCGCGCTTGTCCCACGGCTTTGGCCCGGATTTCACCAGCCGCTGGATAATGTTGGTGGCGGCCGATGCTGCCTTCGACACTTCGACGCGCACCGGCGCGTGCAGGAATTTCTCGGTGAGCTTGGTGATTTCCGGCGGCATCGTCGCCGAGAAGAACAGCGTCTGCCTGGTGAACGGGATCATCTCGCAGATACGCTCGATGTCGGGGATGAAGCCCATGTCGAGCATGCGGTCGGCCTCGTCGATGACGAGGATCTCGACACCATTGAGCAGGAGCTTGCCGCGCTCGCGATGGTCGAGCAGGCGGCCGGGAGTCGCGATCAGCACATCGGCGCCGCGCTCGAGCTTCTTGTCCTGCTCGTCGAAGGACACGCCGCCGATCAGCAGTGCGATGTTGAGCTTGTGGTTCTTGCCGTATTTGACGAAGTTTTCCTCGACCTGCGCGGCGAGCTCGCGCGTCGGCTCGAGGATCAGCGTGCGCGGCATGCGGGCGCGGGCGCGGCCCTTTTCCAGCCGGGTGAGCATCGGCAGGACGAAGGACGCCGTCTTGCCGGTGCCGGTCTGGGCTATGCCCAGCACGTCCTTGCCGAGCAAGGCGTGAGGGATGGCGCCAGCCTGGATCGGCGTCGGCTCGGTGTAGCCGGCATCGGTAACTGCGGAAAGGACCTTCGGCGACAGGCCAAGGTCTGCAAAGGTCAACGCTTCTTGAGCGATCTGGGTGTCTGAGGACAAGTTTGGCTGTCTTTGGCTGGTTCGGGGGCGCAACATATGCAGTCGCGGCAAGCGCCGCGCGCCTGCAAGATTGGTATTGCAGGTAGGCGCAAGCCCACGATTTGTCAACACAAACGGGCGGCATTGGCGCGATTGTGAAGTCGTAACCTTAATCGCGATGCTTAATTTGCGCAGTGGCCGCTGCGCCGGCTCAATACCTGAACTGTTCGGCGAGAATGCGCTCGTTCCACGAATGGTTGGGATCGAAGAGCAGCGTCGCCGTTGCCGTCGGCGATTCCCTCACCGTGACCGTCGTCACCGCCTTGACCTCGGTGTGGTCGGCGGCGGCATTCACCGGCCGCTTTTCCGGCTCCAGAATGTCGAAACGCACGATCGCCTTGTTGGAGAGCAGCGCGCCGCGCCAGCGGCGCGGACGAAACGGGCTGACCGGGGTCAGCGCCAGCAGCGGAGCGTCGAGCGGCAGGATCGGCCCGTGCGCCGACAGATTATATGCGGTCGAGCCGGCCGGCGTCGCAATCATCACGCCGTCGCAGTGCAATTCCTCCAGCCGCTCCTGCCCATCCACGGTGATGCGGATCTTGGCCGTCTGGTACGACTGGCGCCAAAGCGCGACCTCGTTGATCGCGAGCGCCGAAATCGTCTCGCCTTCGGCCGTCACCGCCTGCATCTCCAGCGGACGGATCGTTTCGGCAACGGCCGCCGCGATGCGCCCGGTCAAGCCGCTGGCGCGGTATTCGTTCATCAGGAAACCGATGGTGCCACGGTTCATGCCGTAGACCTTCTTTCCCGTGCTCATCGTCTCACGCAGGGTCTGCAGCAGAAAGCCGTCGCCGCCGAGCGCCACGACGATCCCGGCTTCTTCGACGGATGCCTGGCCGTAGCGTGCCGAAAGGCTTTCCAACGCCGCATTGGCGTCGGCGGTACCGGATGAGACGAAGGCGAAACGGCTGGCGGTTTTGCTCATGGCTCTCAACGACAACCGATTGGGACGACCGCCTGGCGACCGATTGGCGGCGACCGGTTGCTGGGCCGCGCCAGCGCCGGGTTAGCATGGGTGGGCATTTCTGCAAAGGGAGGGAGGTGCCTGCAGATGGCGACCAAACAAGCCGCACTCGCGCATCATGTCGGAGGACAAAATGATGTGATGGTTAAGACTCGCCTTAAACTCTCGTAAAGCCATATCGATCATGTTAGCCGGCAGCGGACGGGCGGCGTGGGGGCTAACCAGTCGAGGCCGATCTATTGCCGCTGGCACGCTTGATTATTGTCTTCCTGATGCTGGCAAGTTTTGCCCTGGCTTTCGCGGAACTGGTGCGCCAGTCGGAGGAAAAGAGCTTTAGACCCGAGCCCACGGCCTCACGCTGCGGCGACGCGGCGGGGACACCCTGTCCGCAAAGGGCGCTTTAACGCCACAGCGCCAGTGCTTATCGGGCTTGCAACAGATGGCAGCCGGCCTGGCGCTTTTGCGCGAGATACTCGTCGACAAGCTGGCGATAGCGGACTTTGCCGAAGCTCGGGAAATGGCCGCCGTGCACGACCGAGACATCGAGATCGCGCATGCGCAGCAGCGTTTCGACATAATCGTCGATATCGGAGTGATAGACGTCGTCGATCAGCGGGCCGTCATAGATGATGTCGCCGGAAAACAGGATGCCCGTCCTGTTTTCGTAGAGCGCAATGCCGCCGGGTGAATGGCCGGGCGTGTGGATGACCTCGAAGGCACGGTCGCCGAGATCGACGATGTCGCCTTGCTCGAGCAACCAGCCGGCTGGTGCGGGCAGGATCTGGTAGCGCTTCGTGTCCCAACCTTGCGGCATGCCGTCGAACATCTCGTCAGTGGCATAGCGGTCGGCAACCGTCCATTCGTTGCGTGGATCGGCGAGGATTTCGGCCTCGGCCGGGTGCACGCAGCGGTCGGGAAATTCGTGATGGCAGCCGATATGATCGAAATGCGTGTGGCTGGCCACGCAGGTGAGCTTGCGCTCCGTGACCAGCGGCACGTGGCGGCGCAGGCTGAAATGCCCGAGGCCGGTGTCGAACAGAAGATCGCGGTCGCGGCCGCGCACATGCCAGATGTTGCAGCGGAAGAACGGCTTGATCCACGGCTCGTGGATCAGCGTCACGCCATCGCCCATGCGGATAGTTTCGTACCAGTCAGGAGCGTCGATGATTGGAAGCGTGCTCATGTTTGGTCCGCAAGCAGGATGATGTCGCCAGCATCGCACGATACCGCGACAACGTCGCCCGGCTGGACGGCCGATGCTGCCGCGACCTTGGCGATGAAGTGCAGCGCCGGGTCGGTCGTGGAGGTCCCCAGCACACGCTTGAAGCTGCCCTGGAAGACGACGTCGCTGACCTTGACCATGCCAAGCGCCACGGCGCCGGCGGCAGCGCCGAGAACAAGATGCTCCGGGCGGATGGCCAGCGCAACGGTCGAGCCGGCCGGCAATGTGCCAGGCTGCGAGAGCGACCCAAGCTTCGTGGTGACGGTGATTTTGCCGCTCTTCGCCTCCGTCACCGTTCCCGATATCAGCGTGCTTTCGCCCATGAAAGTCGCGGAAAAGCGCGTCGCCGGCCGTGCATAGACGCGCTCGGGCGGCCCTTCGTCCTCGATGCGCCCGTCATTCATCACCACGCAATGATCGGCCAGCGCCATCGCCTCTTCCTGGTCGTGGGTGACGTGGATGAAGGCGGTGCCGACGCGTTTCTGGATCGCCTTCAATTCATCCTGCATCTGCCGGCGCAATTTCAGGTCGAGCGCGCCGAGCGGCTCGTCGAGCAGGAGCACCGCCGGCTCGACCACCAGGGCGCGCGCCAGCGCCACGCGCTGCCGCTGACCGCCGGAAAGCTGATGCGGCTTCTTGTCGAAGGCAGTGGCCAACCCAACCAGCGCCAGCGCCTCGCGTGCCCTTGCTGCCCGGGTTGCGCCATCGACACCCCGCATGCGCAGGCCGAAGCCGACATTGCTGCCGACGCTCATATGCGGGAACAGCGCATAATCCTGGAACACGGTCGTCGTCGGCCGCTTCGCCGGCGGCACGGCGGTGCAGTCCTCGCCGCGGATCAGCACCTTGCCTTCGCTCGGCGTGACGAAGCCGCCGAGGATGGACAAAAGCGTCGTCTTGCCGGAGCCGGACGGGCCGAGCAGGATCGTGTAGCTGCCAGGCTCGATCGTCAGCGAGACGTTCTTCAGCACGGTGTGCTGACCGAAGCGATGCGAGACGGAGCTTATATCGACCAGTGGCGCACTCATGCCGGCTTCCTCCGCAACAGCATCAGCTCGAACAATACCACCAGTACGATGGAGACGGCGAAGACCAGCGAGCCGACGGCGTTGGTCTTGGGATTGAGGCCGGAGCGGAGCAGGTTCCAGATCTCGACCGGCAGCGTCGTGTCGAAGCGCGTCAACAGGAACGAGATGACGAACTCGTCCCAGGAGAAGGTCATCGACAGGAAGAAGCCGGCGAAGATGGCCGGCGCCATGATGGGCACGGTGATCAGCAGCAGCACCTTCCATTCGGGCGCGCCGAGGTCGCGCGCGGCGCGCTCGATATTGATCTGGTGGTCGCCCATCTGGCTGTAGACGATGGCAAAGCAGAGCGGCAGGTTGATCACGACATGGCCGATGCCTGCGGCAAGTAGAGACTTCGGTACGCCGGTCCAGTTGAACAGCACCAGCAGCCCCATGCCGATGATGAGATAGCTGACGGTCAAGGGCAAGGTGATCAGCCCGCGCATCAGGCCCGAGCCCGGCAAGGCGAAGCGCGCAAAACCCCAGGCGGAGAGAAAGCCAAGCGTGACGGCGACAGCCGAGGAGACGACCGCCACCAGCAGCGAATTGACCAGAGCCGAAGTCAGCCGCGTGTCGGCGAGCACGGCCTCGTACCAGCGCAGCGACGGCCCGGTGAAGGGCGGGATCGGAAACGACGTCGCCTGCAGCGAAAACAGCACCAGCACCACCACCGGCAGGAAGATGAAGCCATAGATGGCGATGGCATAAAGGCCGGAGACGAGGCGGATGAGCGCGCGCATGGTCAGGCCCGCTCGATCTTCAGCCAGCGGGAGCAGGCGAGGTAGGCGACGGTGACCACCGCCATCAGGATGATCGACAGCGCCGAGGCGAGCGGAAAGTCGCCGCGCCGGCCGATCTGCATCATGACGAGTTGCGGCATCAAAAGCTCGTTGTTGCCGCCGAGGATCTGCGGCGTGATGTAGTCGCCGATGCATAGCACGAAGGTGAGGAAGGCGCCGACCATGATGCCAGGCAGCGTCAGCGGCAGAACGACATGCAGGAAAGTCCGCAGCGACCCGGCGCCGAGGTCGGCGGCGGCCTTCCGGTAGCTGGGGCTGAGCTGCTTCAGATTGGCGAAGATCGTCAGCGTCAACAGCATGACGAAGAAATGCACGAAGCCGGTGACGGTGGCGAGCCGAGTATTGGCGAGCTGCAGCGGTTCGCCGAACAGGCCGGAGCCGGTCAGTGCGCGGTTGACGACGCCGTTCTGCGCCAGCACCAGCAGCCACGAATAGGAGCGCACGACATAGGAGGTCCAGAAGGGCAGCACGGCCAGCATCAGCGCCAGCCGCTGCCAGCGCTCCGGCACCTGCTCGGCCAGGATCCAGGCAAAGGGATAGGCAAGCAGCACCGAGATCACGGTGACGATCGCTGTGACCTGCAGCGAGTTCACCATCGCCTGCCAGTAGGACGGATTGGCAAAGAACTGGCTGTAGTTGGACAGCGTGAAGCCGCCGCCTTCATGTGCCGTCAGGCTGGATACCGCCATGGCGACGAAGGGCAGCACGAAGAACAGCAACGTCCAGCCGAGCGCCGGCGCGACCAGCGCCCAGGGCAGGGCACGCCCGCTGTTGACGGCGTTCACGACCGGCAGCCGGTCATTGCGCCTGCAGCATTTCGGTCCAGACGTCCTGCATCTTCTTGTCGAGATCCGCGTTCGGCGCCGGATAGGACTGGGCGCGGGCGAGGAATTCCGGCTGCTCGTCGAAGCGCAGGATATTCTTCTGCTCGTCGCTCAACGCCGCCTTGCTGCTGGCCGGCATGCCCCAATAGCAGGACGAGGTGGCGAGCCGCGCCTGGCCTTCGGGGCTCATAATGTACTGGATGAATTTAAGCGCCAGCTCCTTGTTCTTGGAATCCTTGAACATTGCCAGCGACTGCGACCACAGCACGGCGCCTTCCTTCGGGATAGAGAAGTCGAGGGCAGGGTTTTCCTTGGCCAGCCCCGCCGTCACCCATTCGCCGCCGCCGACCAGAATGTCGACCTCGCCGGTCGCCAGCGCCGTCTGGCTGGCGGTCACTTCGCCGACCAGCTTGGCGTTGGCCTTCATTTTGAGCAGCTCTTCCTTGATGGCGGGAAGGTCGGCTTCGGTCAGCTCGGCAGTCTTCTTGCCGATCGCCAGTGCGGCCATGCCGATGACAGGCAGGTAATAATCGTAGATGGCGATCTTGCCCTTGTATTTGTCGCCGGTCAGCGCGGCAAGCGACTGCATGTCGGCCGGGTCGACCTTGGTCTTGTTGTAGCCGATCGTGTTGTAGCCGAACTTTTCGGTGATGCCGTAACGCTTGCCGTCGACGACGGTGGAGCTATCCATCTTCACCTGCGGAAACAGGTCGGCCAGCGGCAGCTTGTCTTCCGGTAGCGGTTCGAACAGGCCTTTTTCGACGCCGCGCGGTATGTCGATGCTGTCGATCACCATCACGTCCCAGTCGCCCGGCTGCGACTGTTCGACGATGGCCAGGCCGGCGCCGGTGCCTTCGAACTCCTTGACATTGACCTTGACGCCGTTCGCCTCCTCGAACGGCTGCAACAGCGCCGGATCGGCGTGATCGCACCAGATCAGCGCGTTGAGATCCTGCGCCTGAGCGAGGCTGCCCGCCGCCAGCAGCAGTGCTGCCGCGGCGCAGGCGCCTTGGAGATGGCTCTTCAGAACGGAAAGCGGATTCCTGACGGCTGGATTGGGGGTCTTTGGATTGACGGACATCGAGTGTTCTCCCTTGCCTTTTTGGCTTGTAGGAAAAAATTGAACCAATTCTAAAATTGAGTCAATTCTGTTTTTGTGGCAAACAGCCGCTATGAGCGGATTGCGGGCAAGGCAGAAGGCGGATCGGCACCGCCGCATCATCGAGGCAGCGGCGGCGCTTTTCCGCGATGCCGGTTATGAAGGCGCCAAAATCGAGACCATCGCCGCGCAGGCCGAGGTCTCGGTCGGCACGATCTACAATTACTACCAGAACAAGGGCGACATCCTCGGCGCCATCGTCTCGATGGAGGTCAACGAGGTGCTGAATGCCGGGCGCGGCGTCGTCGCCAACCCGCCGGCCAATGTCGGCGACGCTCTCGATACGCTGCTCGGCATCTATATCGAGCACTCGCTGCATTATCTCAGCAAGGAGATGTGGCGGCAGGCGATGGCGATCTCGACGCAACTGCCCGACAGCCCGTTCGGCCAGGCCTATACCGCGCTAGACCGCGCCCTGACCGAGCAAATCCGCGCGCTGATCGTCCGCCTGCAGGCGCTCGGCCTGGTGCGCCGCGACATCGACGGGCCGGCGCTCGGCGAACTCATCTTCAACAACATGAACATGATGTTCATCGAATTCGTGAAGCGCGAGGAGGCGAGGATTGCCGAACTGCGCACGGCGATACGCAGGCAGAACAGGATATTGGTGGCGGCGATCGGAGTGTAAGAAGATCAAGGGCGAGTAGGGCCTGCAACCCAAATCGCCGCAGCCGGAGCATCGCCTAACGGTTGATCAGCCATAGAATGGCCGAGAGCACGATGCTGACCAGTATCCCCGTGGTGATAGGGACATAAAGCCTGAAGTTCTCACGCTCGATCACGATATCGCCGGGCAGCCTGCCAAGGCCGGTCCGAGCCAACCAAGGCCACAGCAGGCCTATGGCGACTATGCTGAGACCAACGACGATCAGAGTTCGCGACATGGCAGCATCCTGCCGGAAATAGTATCATGCCGGAAATCTAGTGTTGACGGGTCTGCAAGCAGCGCTTCCTCTCGATGTTGCCTCTTGAGTTGAGGTTGAAATCTGTTACAACCTAAAAGGGCATCAAGGGAGGGTTGGATGCAGATTTCCATCTGGCATTGGGCTATAGTGCTGCTGCTGATCGGCGTGCCTGTTTTCTTTGCCGTTCGGTCAGCCGCAAAGCCATTACAGGATCCTTCGGCTCTCGTAGGTTTCGGAGGCTGGCTTATGCTGCTGGCGATCCTTCAGGCTTTCTCCCCGCTACGCACGCTCGTCTCATTGGGCTCATCGAGTGAAGGCTACCGACAGCTCATGACGCTCCCGAATGGCACTTTGGCGGTCTACGTGCGGGTTTCGCAAAGTCCCGGACAAGGAATTCAGTAAGTCGCGGACACGGATTTCAGTAAGTTCGGGACAGGGANTGCGGGTTTCGCAAAGTCCCGGACAAGGAATTCAGTAAGTCGCGGACACGGATTTCAGTAAGTTCGGGACAGGGATTTCAGTAAGTCGCGGACAAAACAGGCGGCGGAATTAGGTCGATTTTCGTGAGCGCCGATCTGGCATTTTGCCCTCGTATTCGAAGCGAGGACATCAATGCCGAGACGGAAGCGAGCGAGACATACGAGCGTGAAGGACATCCGATCGATACTGCGGCTGACGTTCGAGCAGGAACTCCCTGTGCGGGCCGTTTCGGAGCGTTTGAAGATCAGCAAGACGTCGGTATCGACGTATCTGCTGCGGGCACGGGAAGCCGGACTTGCGGTCTGGCCGCTGCCCCCTGGACTGGACGATGACGAGGTTCTGGAGCGACGGCTCTTTCGCCGGATGGGACGGCCGCCGCGTGACATCGATGAGCCGGACTGGCCGAAGATTGCCAGCGAGCTGAAGCGCAAGGGCGTGACGCTCAATCTGCTGTGGCAGGAATATCGTGAGAGCCATCTGGACGGCTATGGCTACACCTGGTTCTGCTGCCGTTTTGCCGAATACGAAAGCCGCGTCAAACCCAGCTATCGCAGCCGGCACGTTGCTGGCGTCGCCATGGAGTGCGACTATGCTGGCCACACGATCCCCGTCGTCGACCCGTCGACAGGAGAGATCCGCGCAGCGCAGATTTACGTCGCGGTGCTGAGCGCGTCTCAATTGACGTTCTCTTATGCGAGCTTCAGCCAGAAGCTGCCGGATTGGATCGAAGCGAACCAACGGGCCTTCAGTTACTTCGGCGGCGCGACGAAGAGGACGATCTGCGACAATCTCAAATCCGCGGTTGCCAAGGCTCTTTGGTTCGAGCCGACGTTAAATGCGACCTTCGCCGCCTTCGCCGAGCACTACGATACGACCATCCTGCCAGCGCGGCCAAAACGTCCTCGGGATAAGCCATCCGCCGAAGGTTCAGTTTTAATCGTCGAGAGGTGGGTGCTGGCCAGGCTTCGAAATGAACGCTTCTTCAGCCTTGCTGATCTCAATATCCGGATCAGCAGTTTGATCGAAGACCTCAACGGCCGGACCATGCGCCGTTATGGCAAATCCCGCCGTGCGTTGTTTGATGAGATCGAACGCACCCAGCTCAAGCCACTGCCGGCAACACCGTTTGAATATGCAGAATGGAAAGTCGCCAAGGTCCATCCCGACTATCATGTCGAAGTCGACAAGACCTTCTACTCCGTGCCGCACGGTCTGATCGGCAGGCGGGTCGATGTGAGACTGACCTACCGGGCGGTCGAGATCTTCTTTGACCATAAGCGGATCGCCAGCCACATCAGAAGCTCGCAGCGCTCGGGCCATATTACCGTCAATGAGCATATGCCGAAGTCCCACCAGCGCTATGCAAACACGACGCCTCACACGTTGCGCAAGGAAGCGGCAAAAGTCGGGAGCAATACGGCGATATTTATCGAGCGTCTGCTGAGTGACCGCCCGCATCCGGAACAAGGCTATCGATCCGCGCAGGGCGTCCTTTCCTTGGCGCGACGCTACAAATCCGATCGCCTGGAAATGGCGTGCGAGCGTGCCTTGACCATCAATGCAATGAGCTATTCGTCCGTCGCCAACATTCTCAAATCTGGTCTCGACCAAGCTGCGCCCGTGAGCGAGGCCGTCAAGCCGGCACCGCCGCACGGCAATATCCGCGGTAAAACCTACTATCAATGAGAAAGGAAAACACCCAGATGCTGACACATCCAACCCTTGATCAAATGCACACGCTCGGCCTTGCCGGAATGGTCGCGGCCTATCGCGAGCTTGCCGAGCAGGTCCATGGAAACGACCTCAGCTTTGACGAGCGGCTCGGCCTGATGCTCGACCGCGAGATCGCACTGAGAACAGACAAACGGCTGACCAATCGGTTGGCAACAGCAAAGCTGCGTTTTGCCAATGCCTCGATCGAAGACATCGATTTTAGCACTCACCGCGGCCTTGATCGCCGGAACGTCTTATCCTTGGCGCAGGGGGCATGGCTGAAGGCAAACGAGAACTTGATTCTGACAGGCCAAACGGGCACCGGAAAGACATGGATTGCCTGCGCCTTCGGACGACAGGCGGCCCGTCTGGACTATTCCGTGCTCTACGTTCGCATGCCACGGCTCTTCGAGGATCTCGCACTTGCAAGGCTCGACGGACGCTTCCCGCGCCTTATCGATAAACTCGCTCGCGTCCAGCTGCTGATCCTCGACGATTGGGGAACGCATACGCTGAGCGACAGGCAGCGCCTCGATCTGCTCGAAATCTTCGAGGAGCGATACCGGCGGAAATCGACGCTGATCACGGCTCAACTTCCTGTGGCCGCCTGGCATGAAATGATCGGAGAGGTCACTTTAGCCGATGCGATCCTGGACCGTATCGTTCACAATGCGCACCGCATAACGCTCGAAGGCGACAGCATGCGAAAGCGAAAACCATCGACGCTCTTGACCGGCAGCGAAATAACCGAAATCAATCACTCCTAACAGCAACAAGGCAACCGGAACTCGATCGCTTCCGTTGTCCGCGACTTAGCGAAACGCTTGTCCGCGATTTACTGAAACGGCTGTCCCAATTTAGTGAAATCCGCAGTGTAGCCGCCGCCATAGCCGAGGTCCTTCAGTTCGCGGAAAAGCCGGCTGCCGGTGAGCCCGGGATATCGCGTGACCCGTTCGCGAAGATAGGCTGTGAAGGGATCGATCACCGCCTGACGCGGCTTGCGCGGTCCGTAGGCCGGAGCCTCGAGCCCGCGCGCAATGTATTTGCGCACCGTCTTGCGGTCGATCCCGCTCTCCCTGGCGATCGCCGACACCGACAGGCCCTGCCGANACACCGGCGACAGCGCTAAACTGGGGAAGATTCAAACGGCACTTCTGGGGAGTATTGAGCCGGCATCGACAGCTGTGTGCATGTGGGTGACCGGGAGAGCGACATCTACGAGCTCTATTGCACCGCGCAGGACCTTGGCACCAGCTTCCTCGTGCGGGTGCAGACGAACAGGCTCGCCGAGCGGCCTGCCGATGCTGGCCCACACGATCCTGCGAATCGCGTCTTTACCCAACTTGCGGCGGCGCCCTGGGCGGGACGTCATCGCATTACGATCGATCAGGACGAGACGACCTGGCTGCGGGTGAAGTTCGCCGCCATCAACACATTGCCGCCCGTGGGCAAACAGAAGCGCTACAGTCCGCAGGTTCTGACATACATCCATGCCCTCGAAGAGGATCCGCCGGCCGGTCGCGAGCCGATCGACTGGAAGCTGGTAACCAACCTGCCGGTCGAAGATCTCTCCGTGGCGGTCGAGAAGCTCGGCTGGTACGCTCTGCGCTGGAAGGCGGAGGTGTTCTACAAGGTCATGAAGTCCGGCTGCCGCGCCGAGGAGGCGAGGCTCGAGACCGCAGAGAGGCTGGCGAAGTTCCTCGCTCTCATCGCAGTGGTCAGCTGGCGAATATTCTTCGTCACTATGTCGGCGCGCGCCAAGCCAGACGCCGCGCCCGACAGCGTTCTCACCTTCGCCGAGCTCACTGCGCTCGACCAGATCGACGCCGCCCGAACACGACCGCGTCTCCAACGGCCCACGCTCGCCGCCTACCTGCTGCAAATCGCCATGCTTGGCGGCTATCTCGCCCGCAAACATGATCCGCCTCCCGGCAACATGGTCGTCTGGCGCGGCATGACCCGCTTGCACGACATCGCCTTCGGCATCTCTATTGGATCAAGCCGACGATGTGGGTAATCGAAAGCTTCACCGGATGGGTACGGCTCGTCGGCATGGAGCCGCGGGTCTACCGCTACCGTCCGTCCCGACCGGATGATGCCGGTTTGCGCAAGCGGCTGCGGGATCCGGCCGCCGAACGCCAGCGCTTCGGCTATCGTCGGCTGCACCTTCTCTTGAAGCGCGAAGGCGTGGCGGTGAACTGGAAGNGGCTACCCCTGCATGATCGTGTCGGACAACGGCACCGAGCTGACCTCGAACGCCATTTTGGCTTGGCAGGAGGATCGGCATGTCGAATGGCACTACATCGCACCGGGCAAGCCGATGCAGACGGATGTTGTAGAATAGCCCGTTCTTCTCATTCGGCGGCTTTTTCCACAGCCTTCTGCGCGGGCCGATCTGGGCCATATCCAACAGTGACTGCCAAAGCCGGTCGCCGTCGACGGCGAGGTTTGCATGCTTTGTCATCGCGCTACCTCGAAAATCATATGCTACAACTGCAGCGTGTTTGAGCCTTGGCTATGCTTGCAGACGGCGAGCGTGGCGACCGCCACAGCAATTAGTTTTCCATCGCTCCGAGCCATCTTTGCCTCCGAGACCATAATTCGTGAGCCGCGATGTATCAGCGTGGCAACGATCTCCACTTCGCCGTCCGTGTCGGCGAGCGGACGCAAGAAATTGACTTTGATTTCGATCGTCGTACAAAAAGCGCCATCAGAGCATTGCAGGTCGCCGACCCAGGCGGCCGCGGTGTCGAGCGAGGTGGCGATCACACCACCCCCAACTTTTCCATAAGGATTGGCATGCGAGGTTGACGGCGTGAGTGATAGTTTGACCGCCCCTGAGGAAAAGTCGACAACCCGAAGGCCCAGCAGTCCGTAGAGCGGAACCTCGATGTCACCGCGTTGTATTCCCGCTAGTCTAGCCTCGGCACTCATGACGTTCCACGCAGGCAAAGTCGCTGCCGTGCTTCATCAGGTGAAGCAACGGGAATGTGCAATTCAGAAAGGATGTGGGTGATTTTTTCCACCTGCTGAGCATTGGTTTCGGCCAGCTGACCAGGACCGAGCCAGAGATTGTCTTCGAGACCGACGCGGATGTTTCCACCCATGATCGCGGCCATCGCGCAAAGGGGCATTTGTGCTCTGCCGCCTGGAAGCACCGACCACTCGATATTGTCCCCCAACAGTCGGATAGCCGTGTCTTTCATGACAACAAGGCTGTTGTGATCGGCGCCTATCCCACCAAGAATGCCCATCACAAACTGAACAAAAACCTTGCCGGTCACGATCCCCCGGTCAATAAGGTGCGCAAGGCTATAGAGGTGTCCGACATCATAGGCTTCAAACTCGAATCGTGTCCCATAGCGCTCACCAAGATTTTTGATGATCTGTTCCATGTCGCCGAAGGTATTTTTAAAGAAGCCCTCCTTCGTGGACGTGAGGAACGGCTTTTCCCAATCATGCTTCCATTCACGGGGCTTATCTGCCATCTGATGGAGTGCGAAATTCATGGTGCCGAGGTTAAGGGAACAGAGTTCCGGCTGAATTCGGGCCGGCGCTCTTAAGCGCTCCTCCACCGTCATCTTCGCGCTGCCACCGGTCGTGATACTCAGGATTGCGTCGGTGCGTGCGCTAATCGTCTTGGCCACGCGTTCGAAAAGCTTTGGATCGCTGGAGGGCTCTCCGGTGTTCGGATTGCGCACATGGAGGTGAAGAACGGCAGCGCCGGCCTCCGCGGCAGCCAATGCCTGCGAGACGATCTCCTCTTCCTTGACCGGCAGATACGGCGACATGGAAGGCGTGTGGATCGATCCGGTTATCGCGCAGGTGATAATCGTTGAATGTTTTGCGGTCATTTTACACCTGCGCCACGACGGCAAGGTCGTGCGTGATATAGAGCGCGGCGACGCCACCCTCGTTCATCATGCGCATGGCGGTCGGGTTGAGACCGATATGACTGGTCACCAGCCTGGCCAATTGGCCATTTTCCAGCAACCAATCGACCTCCATGCCAGCTTCGTTGGCGTCGTTCTTGATGATGATTAAATTTCGGGGGCCCCGCCTGACCAGTTCACGGATCAGGCAGAAGGGCGTTCCGGGCACGCCGAAGCCGCCGAGCATGATCGAGGCGCCGTCACCTATGGCCGAAATGGCCTCTTCGATCGCGCCGCGCTTGTCGGGCAGTGTCATGCAGATCATCCCATCTTTCTTGCCGGCTCGCGCATATGCGGTCGGGCTATGGCGTTCGCGAATAGTTCGAGCAGTGCCTTGCGCCAAAGCGTTGGTCTCACGCTGTTCAGCTTGTGCAAGTGCAGACCGGGTGGCGGAATGCTGTTCCCAGTGCTGACCTCCCTGTCTGAACGTTGGCCCTCAAGATCGCCTTGCGGTTGGAGTCTGCTTCGTTAGCGAAAATGACCGCTCCCAGCACATAACGCAAGCAGATAAGCATAATCATAATCATTGATTGCATTTATGGCCGCCCTACCGAAGAGCGTATTCTCTGGAAGCTGGACTTGGAACCTGCTGCGCACGTTCCCGCCTGGGGCGCAAGCCATCCCGTCAGAGTAAGAGCGCAAGCGCCCATCTCGCAAACCGTTTCAGAACATTTGCCGCGCGAGCAGGTGGTCGTCGCGGCTCCGACATGTTGCGCATAATGCGATTCAGCCAAGTTGTAGCTCGGGGAGGACACTGCGAAACCTTCCAAGCCCAATGAGGGGACTGCATCATCAAAATCCGGGATCAAACACCTAGTCAGCAGAAAGCGCTTGATTAGATCCCGGGAATAGGCTTTTTTGATCTCAAAGTGAGCCATTGTGAGATCTGACCTGTCATGTTCCAGAGCCTTGCCCAACGGAATTCTTCGCTCGACACCGCCCTGCTCGGAGCGCGGGAGCGCTACAGCGTGAAACGCCCCAAGAGTGCGGCGCTGCATCGCGAGGCGTTAAAAGTTCTTCCCGGCGGCAACACCCGTTCCCTGCTCGCCTATGCGCCTTTTCCGACTGCGATGGCAAGCGGCGAGGGCTGCCGGCTTTGGGACATCGACGGTAACGCCTATCTCGACCTGTGCGGCGAATACACTGCCGGCCTGTTCGGCCATACCGACGGCCGCATCCTTGCCGCCCTCCACGACGCCATGGCGCGAGGACTGAGCCTGGCCGCGGTGGGCGAGGCCGAACAGCGCCTTGCCAGGATCCTCTGCAGCCGCTTTCCGTCGATCGACATGATCCGCTTCGCCAACAGCGGCACCGAGGCCAACCTGATCGCGCTCAGCGCCGCGCAGGTGGTGACAGGGCGCAAGCGCATCATCGCCTTCCGCGGCGGCTATCACGGCAGCCTCCTGTACTACCCCGTGACCGGCTCAAGCCTGATCGCCGCCCCGTTCCCGGTGACGCTATGCGACTACAACGACACCGACGGCACAGTGGCCGCCATCCGTACCATCGGCGACGACCTCGCCGCCGTGATCGTCGAGCCGATGCTGGGCAGCGGGGGCTGCATCGCCGCCGAACCTGCCTTTCTGGCGGCCGTCGCCGAGGCCACACGCGCTGCCGGTGCGATCCTGATCTTCGACGAGGTGATGACCTCGCGCATGTCGGGAGGCGGCCTGCAGGAACGTCTCGGTATCCTGCCCGACATCACCACGCTTGGAAAATATATCGGCGGCGGCATGAGCTTCGGCGCCTTCGGCGGGCGCCACGACCTCATGGAGATCTTCGTCTCTAAGGTGCCTCATGCTGGCACCTTCAACAATAACGTGATGTCCATGGCGGCAGGAATCGCCGCCATGGGAGAGGTGTTTACCGCCGCAGCGGCTGCCGATCTGTTCGCGCTCGGGGAAGGCCTGCGCGAAAGACTCAACGCGATCTCCGACAAAGCCGGCGCGCCGCTGCAGTTCTGTGGCCTTGGCTCGCTCGCCACGGCCCATTTCCGTCGGGGCCGGATCGACCGCCCCTATGCCATCACCCCCAGGGAGGAGGCGCTGAAAGAGCTGTTCTTCTTCGACATGCTCGAAGCCGGCGTCTACATCGCCCGCCGCGGCATGACGGCGCTCAGCTTGCCGACGACGGAATGCGACCTTGCGCATTTCACCGCTGCCGTCGGGGATTTCCTCGACGCACGGGCGGCATTGCTACAATAGGCCGGCACCAAAGGCAGAACGCTGCAAGATGGGCAGGAGCGACATAACTTCGTCAGCCACGGCCGCGGGCGCGCTGGAGGAGGAAGCTTATCGGCTGATCCGCAGCGCGCTGATCAATGGCGATTTCACGCCGGACAGCAAGCTTTCCATTCGNCGGCGATGCGCCTGCAATTGGAGCCGCTGGCGCTGACGCTTGCCGCGCCGCATCTGAAGCCCGCACAGTTCGAGCGGCTTGACGCCTTCGTGGCGCAGCATGAAGCCGCCCGGCTGGCCAGCGATCCGACAGGCGTGCGGCAAGCCGATACCGGCTTCCTGTTCGAGCTCTACCGCTCCTCCGGTTCGGCGCTGCTGCTCAGCTTCATCGAGAGCCTGTGGCTTCGCCGCAGACCGATGTTCTGGGAGGCGCGCTGGGCGCTGCTAGGAAGCTCGCTCGGCCGGGCGCCGCACAGGCACAAAGAAATCATGGACGCCCTGCGCCAGGGCCGGCCCGATCTAGCGCGCGACTTCCTCGTCGAGGAGATCCGCAGCGCGGGCGAATTCTTGCTTGAGGCGATGAGGTTCCGCGAGGCGACGGACTGAGACCGCTCACCGATAGGTGCAGCGCGACAACCCAGATTGTCGCCCTACAGATAAGTGCGCTCCTCCAACGAGGTCTGCGCGATCATCTCATGGCACAGCACCGTGTCGCGGATCTGATAAACCCGACAGCTGTGTTGCACGTGCCAAGGCGCGCAAGCTGCTGGTGGCACTGTGGAAGTATGAAACATCGGGGAGTCGTCATCGAGCGCGGTCATGAAAACGGCCTAACGTTTTGCTCATCTCTTTACCCTTTCCTATACCTCCAGGGTCTCATGAACCCTGGAGGTTCCGGGCCGACGACCGACGTACCCCCCTGCCCGCCGGACGCGGGACGTTGGTGCAGCCGCAATAACGGCGACCATATGTGAGGTGGATGAGGCTCGGCAAAACGGGCCGGGTCACGCAGGGCTGGAACCTGGAGCCGATACCAATGAGGACCATGCCATGTTTCAACGCACTTGACACCCTGTGGGGGGTGCAATCCATCCCGATCCGGGTTTGCAAGGCGCAACAAGTTTGAACGGCAGCCGTTGCAACAAAACCTGCAACAAAACTCGAAACAAGTTTGCAGAATCTTAACACCGCAAAATTGTTGACGATGGTAGCCTCGGGGCAAGGTCTGAGGTCAAGCGCGGCTACAAGATGCNCCGCAAAATTGTTGACGATGGTAGCCTCGGGGCAAGGTCTGAGGTCAAGCGCGGCTACAAGATGCCGACAATCGTTCAGACCGCCACACGGTACGCACCGAAGGAGTCCGCAGCCAATGTCAAGAGCGCTGATCCTGATTGGAGGCACGAGAATGGGCTCGGGTCTGCTCTACCTCCAGGCTGCTCAGCGTCTTGGCCTTCAGCCAATTGCCCTTTCGGACGATCCAACTCGGTATGACCATTTCGCGGCGAAAGAGGTTGAATCAATCCGTGTTGATACAGACGATCTGGATGCGCTGATCCGCGAATGTTCCCGGCTGCGCGCGACTTATGACATCGCCGGCATAACGGGCGCTGCCGATTCGTTTTGTGCGATAGCCAGCAAGCTCTGTCGGCACTTCGATCTACCTGGACCGAACACGGGAGCTATTGAACAATGCCTCGATAAGTACACTCAACGTCAACTTCTCGCGGCCTCAGGCGTTCCGATGCCTGCTTATCGCTTGGCGGCCAATGCAGCGGAGGTAAAGGATTCTGCCGCGGAAATCGGGCTGCCGGTGATAGTTAAGCCTGCGGTGGGCCACAGCAGCGTCGGTGTCCGATTGTGCTACACTGCCGATGAGGTAGTCGAACATACGACCCATCTGTTGGGCGGGAAGCACCTGTCGCGGTCTTCGGCGAGGATATTGGTCGAAGAATTCGCACAAGGCCCCTATTATACCGCTGAGATAATGGGGAATGAGGTCGTTGCAATTGGCACCGGTGGCTTCGGCCCTCCACCGCATTTCGTTTGTCGTGAGTTCACCTTTCCGGCACTCCTGAGTGATCACGAGCATGAGCGTATCGTAGATGTTTCGCTGAGCTGTTTGCGAGCTCTCGACCTTGGCTGGGGGCCAACGAACATTGAATTCCGGTGGACGAAGCGTGGCCCGGTCGTCATTGAAGTCAATCCGCGCCTTGCTGGCACGCCCTTTCCTCAACTCGTTCGTCTGGCTTACGGTGTCGATCTCATCACCGAGCACATCAAGCTTATCATAGGCGACAAATGCGATTTGCGCAGAAGGCATTCGCACATTGCGGCCGCGCGGCACCTGATTGCTGATCGCAATGGCACCCTTGATTGGATCGATGGGCACAGCCAAGCGGCCGCAGTATCAGGTGTTGCCGAGGTCAAGTTCTATGTTGAACCCAAGACGCCGATTGTCAGAAAAGGCGATTATCGAGACTGTATGGGACATGTCATCGCCGCTTCATGCAGTCTTCCTCGCACCGAGGCGATACTTCAGCGTGCCGTCGACTTGATCGGTTGGTCGATCACACCCTTCCGATCACTTGACAAACAAAACCAATGTGCGGCCCCTCACCTCCCGGGCTCATGAAAAGAAAGCGGTTAACGGAAAAGCATCATCATCACGATACCGCGCGAGCATGAGACGGGGGCGAAGGCCGGTGATCTGGCCCTGCAAGCACGGTATCTCGGAGCCAACGCTTTACAATTGACAGCCGGCCGTGAGGGTTCAGTGGCAGGCACGCTGAAACGAGTCATTGCCACAGCTGAACCAGTTTCCAATCGTGATGTTAGCAACAGTCCTCAATGAATGAATATGCCCAGCTGCAGGTAGATGGCTGGCCCGATTGGTACCCATCAGGTTGTCGAGTGCGCGCCACGGTGATGTTCCTTAGCCGAGTTGATGTGCAGAAAATCGCTTTTATGACCTCTCCTCAGCCTGGCACGATTTTTGAACCACCTCTCATGAGGGGGTAGGAACTGGCGAGCGATATTTAGATCGTGGGGCGAGATTGTGATCACTGGAGCGAAGAAGGGAAGCAGCATGTCAAGTCAGGCAGCAAGCGCGGAGCGCGGAAGAATTCAGGGGGCGAAGCACGATTTCACGGCAAGCTACAATGGCAGATGGCCGCACGACTATTTTCGGGCTTGTTTGGCCGTGGACTATATGCTTCCAGATCGGGCCAAGCCGATCTTCGAAAGGATCTTCGCCGATTACCGACGCATTCGAAACAAGACGAAGTTGAAGATAATCGACGTCGGTTGCTCGTATGGTATCAACGCTGCCTTGCTGCGAACCGATCTCGACCTCGACGATCTATATGCTGCCTATCTGGAACCCAGCGGATCGCTGTCGCGCCAAGAGGGGATCGAGCATCGCGCCTTTTTTCGCAATCTGGGCCTCCGTGACGACATCCAGTTCGTCGGCGTGGATCCATCGTTCTGGGCTGTTCGTTATGCCCTGGATCTGGGCCTGTTGGAGGCTGGCGTCACGGCTGATCTGGAAACTCGCGACTTGACGGTCGAGGAACGTAGCGCACTCGCGGATGCCGACATCCTTATCAGCACAGGCTGCGTGGGCTACGCTACCGAGCGCACCTTTGCACGCGTCTATGAGGCGTCGGCGACGTCACGTCCCTGGGTAGTCGCCTTCGTAATGCACCGCTTCAGCTATGACGACATCGCGGCGTCCCTTCGGGCTTTCTCGTTGGAAACTCGGCACTTAGAACGGTTCAGACAGCGCCAGAGCCGCTTCTCCACGTCGAAGGAACTGCGGGCGATCCTGAAGGCTATGGCCAAACTCGGCATAGAGGATCGCCTAGAGCGCACGACGGGCTACATCTATGCGTCCTGCTACATTTCCGCACCGCCAGGCGAAGCGCTCTGAGCCTTGTCATGAATGGTCACATCTCCAGGAGAAGCGAGTTGCTCGCTGCAGCGCAACGATCAGGTTGTCGCGCACCTTCTCCCAGATTGGTGCGCGGACGACGATGATGCTGGCCTCGAGCAATGGATCGCCGATGACACCGGCGCAAGCGTAGCGTGACTGGAAGTGCCATGTCGACGAGACGTACATCAAGGTCCGCGGTCAGTGGATGTATCTTTATTGCGCCATCGACCGTGTCGGCGACACAGTCGAATTCTGGTTCAGCGAGCAGCGTGACCTGCCCTCGCGCATCAAGCGCCGCATCCGGTCGCCAATCACGCGGCAAGGATTTGGAACTGCTCGGCCAGGGATGGATTCGGGTTCAAGGCGAACCTCGCCCGTTACTTAGCATCATGTGAACCATTTCGATGCCGTTAGGATAATCGCGGCAGATGCCGAGCCTCGTGTCAGACCTTCTACAATCCCATTCAGCCGTTGCAACAAACCTGCCACAAAACTCGAAATAAAATTCGCAGAGTCTTAACGCCGCAAAATTGTTGACGATGGTAGCCTCGGGGCAAGGTCTGAGGTCAAGCGCGGCTACAAAGATGCCGGCAATCTCCAGACCGCCGCACGGCACGCACAGAAGGGGTCCACAGCAATGGCAAGAGCGTTTATCTTAGTTGGAGGCACGAGAATGGGCTCGGGTCTGCTCTACGTCCAGGCCGCTCAGCGTCTTGGCCTCCAGCCAATTACCCTTTCGGACGATCCAACTCGGTATGACCATTTTGGAGCGAAAGGGGCTGAGACAATCCGCGTTGATACAGACGATCTGGATGCCCTGATCCGCGAATGTTCCAGGCTCCGAGAANTCCAACTCGGTATGACCATTTTGGGGCGAAAGAGGCTGAGACAATCCGCGTTGATACAGACGATCTGGATGCGCTGATCCGCGAATGTTCCAGGCTCCGAGAGACCTATGAAATCGCTGGCATTACGGGCGCGTTGGACCCAGTGTATGCGACAGTTGGCAAGCTCTGCCGTCATTTCGATCTGCCGGGACCGAACCCGGACGCTGTTGAACAATGCTGCGATAAGTACACTCAGCGTCAACTGCTCGCGGCCTCAGGCGTACCGATACCTGCTTATCGCTTGGCGGCCAATGCAGCTGAAGTGGAGGGTTCTGCCGCGGAGATCGGACTGCCGGTGATAGTTAAGCCTGCGGTGGGTAGCAACAGCGTCGGTGTCCGATTGTGCCGCACTGCCGACGAGCTAGCCGAACATACCGACTATCTGTTGAGCGCTCAGCACATGTGGCGGTCTGCGCCGAGGATACTGGTTGAAGAATTCGCACAAGGCCCGTTGTATAGCGCCGACATGATGGGAAAAGAGGTCGTTGCGATTGGCATCGGTGAATATGGCCCTCCACCAAACTTTGTTTACCGGGAGTGGGCCTTTCCGGCCTTACTGACCGATGCCGAGTGTCTGGAGATCACCGAGATTTCGCTGAGCTCTTTGCGCGCTCTCGGCCTCGGCTGGGGGCCATCGAACATCGAGTTGCGATGGACCAAGTGTGGCCCAGTCGTCATTGAAGTCAATCCGCGCCTGAGTGGTGCACCGGATCCTCAGCTGGTCCAGCTCGCCTATGGTGTCGATCTCGTCACCGAGCACATCAAGCTTGTAATCGGCGATGAATGCGACCTGCGCAAAAGGCATTCCCACTCTGCGGCCGCGCGATTCTTGGTTGCTGATCGCGATGGGACACTTGATTGGATTGCGGGGGACAGTGAGGCCGCTGCTGTATCAGGTGTGGCCGAGGTGAAATTTTACGCTAGACCCCAGACCCCGATCGTCGCAAAGGGGGATTATCGAGACTGTTTGGGACATGTCGTCGCGGCGTCATCCAGTTCTCCTCGCACCGAGGCAATACTTCAGCGTGCCGTCGACTTGATCAGTTGGTCGATCACACCATTTCCGACCTAGGACATGGGGGTATCCTATCGTCAAGATCAAGGCGACAAACGCCAATCCGGACCTTGGCCAGGGGTACTCGGTTCAGACCGAAGATGGCCAAATCGGAATTGGCCGGGATCAATCGGAACGACCTTGTCAAGCGACAGGAGGAATTGACCCCTTTGGCGGCATTAGGAACTGAGCCCGTGGTCGGTTTGCGGTTTCGTTGGTTTCGAAACAACATGGGTCTATCGCCGCGAATTGATCAATTATGGAAGCGCCGCTTGGAAACAAGCACGCCATTGAAATGTCGAACCTATGAAATTGGGGAGCTCCTACAATGTTATTGACGAAAGAAAATTTCACCGACGCCGTCTGGAACGACTGGAAATTCCATATGCGCAATTTGATCAGGACGAAGGACAAGCTCGCTCAATGGATCGCCCTAAGCGACCAGGATGTCACAGCGATTGATGCCGTCAAAGGCACCTACCGCTGGATGGTGACTCCCTATTATGCGTCATTGATGTCGAAGACGGATGACAAATGTCCGATTCGCCTGCAAGCCATACCTCATACAGATGAAATGAATACTGATGCTGGCTCGGATGTTGATCCTGTTGGAGACGCGATTTTTATTAAGACGCGACGTGTTATACACAAATATCCGAATAGAGTTGTCTTTTTGGTCTCAGATACGTGCCCTGTTTATTGCCGTTTTTGTACCAGAAAATACCACACGTCTAACGAGAAAGGCACATACTATAACGCGGATTATGATGCTGGATACGATCCCGATTTCGAGTATATTGAACGGAACCAGGACATATGCGACGTTCTATTAACAGGCGGCGATCCGCTCATAATGAATGACGGAAAGCTGGAGGAAATAATAAGTAGGTTGCGATCTATTTCGCACGTCAAGATAATAAGAATCGGATCCCGCTACCCGGTCTTTTTGCCTCAGAGAATTACCGATGAGCTATGCCGCATGCTGGATAAGTATCAACCCATATGGCTTAGCACGCACTTCAATCACCCGATCGAAGTGTCTGCAGAGGCTGCTGAAGCCTGCGACCGCCTCCTTCGGCACGGAATTCCTGTGCAAAATCAGACGGTCCTATTGAAGGGTATTAATGACAATCTTGAGATACTGAAGGCGCTCTTTCGCAGGCTTATCGAAATACGGGTGAGGCCGTACTATCTGTACCATTGTGATCGTGTCACTGGCGTTTCCCATTTCATGACTGGTCTCGAGCAAGGCCAAGAGATAGTCGATGGCCTTGTCGGGTTCGAAACGGGTTTTTCTGTTCCGAGCTATGTGGTTACTACAAAACTTGGAAAGATCCCGGCTCAGAAGCCTTATCTATTTCGGCGCGGCAATCGAATTTATGTGAGGAATTATACTATGGAAGAGGACGATATAACCGGCTACCTCATCTGATAAGTCTCATCGCTGATGACTGGTCTATCCCGTCTTATGCATAACGGTGTGTTGGAAAAGCCGGCGGATGTAGCTTAAGCCTGATTTGGCGTAGGGATTGGGTTGCTTAGGCCAACCTTCCACCAGATCTCGCGAGATCCTATGTGGACGGGATAGCGCCCTGCGCTGGACGACGGCCAAGTGCTCCTCTGTCCTGCCTGTCCGCTATGTAGCGCAACGTCGCTTCCTGCGCCGCCCATCGCGAACTTCGCGTCATGAAAATCGGCGGCCACTCCGGCGCCTCGCATGAGGTTACCAGAGCTGAGGACCACGCATTCGGATCGCTTGAATTCTCGACCAGCTCAATTACTCGCGAACTGAGGCTCTTGAATAGCGAAGAAACAAAAGCAGACGTTCAAAAGCTAGCCGATCGGCTAATTCCACATCGGCCTCGGAGGCGGACTGACTGCTGAAGCTCCATCTTCATCGTCTGGGCCGTGGCCACTTTCACATAGACCAGCTTTAAGCAATCCATCAGGAGGAAACATGCTGGAGACCAGCCCGCGCCCCGTACGCCAGACAGACGGCCGAGAGTTCGTGCGTAGCGAACACGGTGTTCTTCAGGAGGTCGCTCTCTGTCGCCCAACCTACTACGACTGGGCCGCCGAGAACGCGATTGTTGAGCGGTCAAAGTCTTCAGGCGCGTCGGTCGAGGTGGACGCCGCCATTTCCCAACACCAGGAGCTGGTCGCGGCGCTCGAGGGGGAAGGGGTGACATGCCACTTCCTCGAGCCCGATGAACATTTGCCGATGCAGACGTTCGCCCGCGATAGCGGGATCATGACTCCGTGGGGCATGCTGATCGCACAGATGGCCCGCCCGGAACGGCGCGGCGAATGGGGCGCGCTCGAAGACCTCGCCTCCCATCTTGATCTGCCCATCTGGAAACGCGTTACGGCGGCTCCGGTCGAGGGTGGCGATGTCCAGATCCTCAGAGAGGGAGAGATTATCATCGGTGTGAATGAGGTCCGGACCTTCTCAAAAGGCGCGGACCAGGTCGCGCGCTGGGTGGAGGGCGAGGGCTGGAGTGTGCGCAAGATCCGCGTTCCAGCCCATTTCCTCCATCTCGATGTGCTTTTCAGCGTGCTGAACGGGCGGCTTGCGCTATGCGCAACCGACATTCTGGATGCTGCTGATGTCGACTGGCTCTCACACAGATACGAACTTATCCATGTGAGCTACAGCGATGTGATGCGGATGGGCTGCAACGTTACCGCGCTCGGCAACGACATTGTCCTGTCTGCCAAACAGCAGCCCGAGATCAACGCGCGGATTCGTGCCAACGGACTTAAGGTGCTGGAGCCGGATCTCCAACAGTTCGTGCTCGAAGGCGGCTCGACACATTGTCTAACCATGCCGCTGAGAAGAGGTTTGTGAGGAGACTGTAAAGTTTCAACAACGGGCTGCCCCGCGCATTGCCCAAGGTATCCGTGGTGAGTTCGGCTATGTCTTCGATTCCGACGGCAAACAATACATCGATGGCTCGGGGACCTGCCGTTTATAGGCATCGGCTACGGGAACCTTGCCCATTCGATCGCGCCAGCCAGGTCCGCGGCGTGTGGCAGCGGCACGATCTGGAGCCATGAGCATCGCGTGAACGCGAAGCCATACCGTCGGAATCGGTCAGCATCTCGCGATTGTTGCCGACGGCAATATCTAGCCCCGATCTTCGCAATCCGCACCACACAAAATGAATGCAGTTGCAGAGTTCTCGCCGGGGCGGCCGGTCAAGTCGTCTCGTTTCGTGTCCGGTCGGTCAATCGTTTTCGGGGCCTCTCGACCCGGTCGGAAGCGACCACCATGCAGGTTGATTTAGCTGTTGCGACCAGTTTCCCATCCGCTTGCCATAGTTTGCCTTCTGCCACCATGATGCGCGATCCAGAGTGGACAATCGTTGCATGGGCAAGAAGCGCCCGGTCGTCAATGCGCACCGGCCGGAGAAAATTCACGTTCAGGTCAATTGTCACGCAAGCTCCGCCTGGCGCGCACATCGTGTCGCAGACCCACGCCGTCGAAGTGTCAAGAACGGTAGCGATTACTCCCCCGCCCATGAAGCCGTGCGGGTTTGCGTGACCGTCCATGGGAAGTAGATGCATCCTCACTGATCCGACCTCGGCCGACACGACCTGGAGCCCAAGCGTTGCATAAAGCTTTGGCAGTGGTTCCAGACCATCCCGGATAGCGAGGAGTCGCTCTAAAGCTGCGGGGTTCATTGGGCAATTTGAAGCCGCCGTCGCGCTTCGGATGGCGTAGCGACCCCTATCTGCAACTCGGAAAGTATGCGGGTAATCTTCTCCACCTGCTTCGCATTGCTTTCAGCCAGTAGCCCCGGTGCAAGCCAGAGATTGTCCTCGAGCCCAACACGCACATTGCCCCCCATGATTGCGGCCATCGTGCAAAGGGGCATCTGGCTTCTGCCCGCGGGCAAGGCCGACCATTCGATATCGTCGCCAAACAGCCTCGTCGCCGTCTGCTTCATGAAGGAAAGGTTGTCGGCGTCTGCTCCGATACCGCCAAGAATTCCCATGACGAACTGAACGAACGGCTTGCTCTTAACCAGGCCCCGGTCCAGAAGATGCGCCAAGTTGTAGAGATGCCCCACGTCATAGGCTTCGAACTCGAAGCGCGTGCCAAATCGATCCGCCAGTTCGCCAATTATCCTCTCCATATCGGCAAAGGTATTCCGGAAGAAGCCGCTCCTGGTGGCCTCAAGAAACGGCTCCTCCCACGAGTGTTTCCAGGCTCGCTCCTTCACTGCCATCGGGTGCAGCCCGAAATTCATGGTGCCAAGGTTGAGGGAACAAAGTTCAGGCCGGAGCCGGATCGGAGCCTCAAGTCTCTCCTCCACCGACATTTGCGCGCTGCCGCCAGTCGTGATGCTAAGCAGAGCGTCGCAACCAGCACGAATGCGTCCCACCACGCGTTCAAACCGTTCCGCGTCGGAACTCGGGCGACCCGTCTCGGGGTCACGGACGTGAAGGTGAATGACCGTCGCGCCGGCACCAGCCGCCGCGATCGCCTGCGAAACGATGTCGTCCTCGCTGATTGGCAGAAAGGGCGACATCGACGGCGTGTGGATCGATCCTGTGATCGCGCAGGTAACGATGGCTATGCGTGGAGACATCAAACGGCTCTAATCTCAGAAAGGGCCTCTCGCACCGACTTGCCGAGCTTGTCGGCGATTTCGCTCAATTCCGCGTCTGTCGCGTTATACCTGGGGGAAATGATGACTGTGTCGCCTGCCACGCCATCGACGTTGCCGCCTGACGGATAGCAGATGAGGCCATTTTGCAGCGCTCGTCGCCGCACCCTCAGGAAGGCCTGGCTGCTGGGGTCGAACGGAGCCTTGGTGGCGGGATCTGCGACAAGCTCGATGCCAACGAAGTAACCCCGCCCCCGAATATCCCCGACGGACGCGATCCCGTCGAGCGTGTCGTGTAGCAGGGAAACCAGTTTTGGACCGTTGGCCGAGACGTGTTCCACGAGCCGCTCACGCTCGATTATCTTCTGAACCGCCACGCCGGCGGCGCAAGCCGTGGTGTGACCCGTGAACGTATGGCCGGTCTGCGGTCCTCCACTCACCGATCTGAGTACATCGCCAACTTTGCGGCTGTAGACGGCGGCTCCCAGCGGAATGTATCCGGCTGCCAACCCCTTGGCGATCGGCATGATGTCTGGAACCACACCATCATGTTCCAGGGCGCGGAAGGTGCCGCAGCGCCCGCTTCCGCACATGACCTCGTCTGCGATCAAGAGGACGCCGTGGCGATCGCATATGTCGCGGATGCGAGCCGCATATCCTGGCGGTGCGGGCACGACGCCACCGGCTGCACCGACGACGGGTTCAAAGACAAAGGCAGCGACGTTCTTAGGGCCGATTTCCCGAATGGCATCCTCCAGTTCGGCCGCGCAATGTGCGCCAACATCCTCGGCAGACACGCCAGACGGCGGCCGGTAGGTGTTGGCGGGAGACAGGAAGCACGAAGGCAGCAAGGCGCCTTCGTAGGCGTTGCGACGCTCTTTGAAACCAGAAATGGAAAGCGCGCCAAGCGTATTGCCATGCCACGACCGTTGCCGAGATATGAAACGACGCCTGCTCTTTTCTCCGCGGCCGGTATGATACTGAAGCGCCAGCTTCATCGAGGATTCCACGGCCTCGGATCCGCCAGATACGAACACCATGGCGTCGAGCTCGCCTCCACACTTGGCGGCGACCAGTGCGGTCAACTCTTCGAGCGGATCGCTGGTGAATGTATACCGGTATCCATGCATCACGCGCTTGAGCTGATCATGGATGGCCGCGATGACCTCTTCATTGCCGTAGCCGATGCTATAAACGGCAGGCCCCCCGGACCCATCGATGTATTGCTTGCCGTCGGCGTCGAAGACATAGCCTCCCTGAGCATGGGACACCTTGGGCAATGCGCCTGCGGCAATTGTTGTTGAAGTCTTTACAGCCGCTGCGGTTTTAGGCATCACAAACCTCTTCTCAGCGGCATAGATTAGACAGTGTGTCGAGCCGCTTTTCGAGCACGAACTGTTGGACATACGGCTCCAGCCCTCAAGTCCGATGGCAGGAATCCGCGCTTTAATCTCGGGCAGCTGTTTGGCAGATAGGACAACGTCGTTGCCGAGTGCGGCAATGTTTCAGTCGCGTCACATCGCTGTTGCCCACATGGATGAGTTCCTCCCTGTGTGAGAGCCAGTCGACATCAGCATCGTCCAGAATGACCGCTCGGCCAATTACAGCGAAGGCCTCACCGGATATGCGTGAGTTGGCCGTGGACCCGAGCAGGCAAACTGGACGGCGAAGCATCCGCCTGAGTTGTATAAACGAAAAGTTGGGTTGATATATCTCGGGCCGGCGAACCACCAAGGCCTCCCAAGTCTTGCAATTTTAGATTGATCAATGAGCGGTCTACTTATCGATAAACTCATCGTGGAAATCTTTCGCCACAGCGCGGCCGCCCTGCAAAACACAATCGAGGTCCGATCCGTAGGTGAACAAGCTGAGCCCCATTTGTCGGAGTCGCGGCAAATAGTCTATGGATGCCACGTCAATACCCGATGCGATACCATACTTCTTAGCGGCATCCGCGACTGCCTCGCAGGCATCCATCAACTCAGGTGCAAGCCTTCCTGGTTCCATGCCAAAGGAAAGAGCAAGGTCTGCCGGACCGATGAAGAGCGCGTCAACACCAGGTGTCGAGGCTATGTCATCGAGATTGTTGAGAGCCTCTCGTGTCTCAATTTGGAGTACCACAGCCAGGCTAGAGTTCGCATTTTTCCGATACTCTGCATCATTTTGGTAATAATTCGATGCTCTCCACGCTCCAGATCCGCGCTTTCCGGCAGGCGGATATTTTGCGGACGACACAGCATCGATGGCTTCGGCACCCGAATTTACCATTGGCACCATGACGCCGTTCGCACCATGATCTAGCGCCGCTTTTATAAGTTCAATCCTGTTCCAAGCGACTCTATATAGTACAGGCATCCCGTATCGTTCTGTTGCAGGAAGTATTTCTAGAAGTGAGTTGGGTGGGATGGGTGAATGCTCGCCGTCCACCAATAGAAAATCTAGGTTTGTCTGTGCCAGCGTCTCTGCGACCATCACGTGTGGAATCTGCATCCAGCCTCCAATTTGCGGTTTTCCCGACCTAATGATTTCGGCGAATGGATGTCCTGCCATTTTAACAATCCTTTGCGTAGCCTGAGCCGTACTGCGTGGTCAGCAGCAACCCGCCCCACCTGGAACGTCTTCGTTCCAAGCCAGGGAAGGAAGCTTACCTTAGAGTCGGAGGGAGCCATAAATTTGCGCTACTGCGCAATCAAATGACTTATTCTCAAGGGACGATGGCAGGTTTCTCAGCTTCCCAAAATATACAGTTTGCCAAGAAGTTGGCTATCACACCAGTCGATGCCCGCCGTTGATATAGGTCCAACGCATAGACCAGCGGGGTCGCGCTGAGAATGTACCACCCACGTCGCTTGACAAATGAAGTGGGACGAGCACGCCGCGAGAATCCCAGTCTTCAAGATCAATCAACCGCCCGCTGCATGGTCCGCGCAATATCTTCTCAGGCGTGCCGATTTGTGTCTGTGGCCTGCGGCCGGCATTGTGACGCGTGCAAAATCGGATGAACAGGCCGGGCTCGAAGGCACGAGCGGGCTTGCTGGTGTTGGGAGCCACCGGCGCAGAGGAACCTCATTGAACTGGTGGTATCGCGAAGACTCACTGACCTGCCACCGAATTTTCATCCAGCGGCAATTAGAGCCTCGGCGGTTGTACGCCGTATGGCGCGGGTTGAGCAACGGGCGATCGGCGGAGCTGGTCGGGGTTGTGCAGCTGATCGCCCGTTGCAGTGAGATCGGCGGCATAAGCCGCGGGCGTGATGTANGCGCCGAATGTGGGCGCGATCGGTTGTAGTCGTCCGCCCATTCGGCGATCGTCGTGCGGGCATGGTCGAGGCCGAAGAACAAGGTTTCGTTCAAGAGTTCGTCGCGCATCCGGCCGTTGAAGCTCTCGCAGAAGCCGTTCTGCATCGGCTTGCCCGGCGCGATGTAATGCCATTCCACCTTGTGATCCTTCGACCAGGCGAGGATGGCGTTCGAGGTGAACTCGGTGCCGTGGTCGGAGACGATCATGCCCGGCTTGCCGCGGCGGGCGACCAGTTCCGTCAGTTCGCGCGCGACACGCCGGCCTGAGATCGAGGTGTCTGGGATCGCCGCCAGGCATTCGCGCGTCACGTCGTCGACGACGTTGAGGATGCGGAAGCGTCGACCGCAGGCGAACTGGTCGTGGACGAAATCCAGCGACCAGCGGGCGTTCGGCCTTGCCTCGACCAGGATCGGTGCGCGGGTGCCAACCGCGCGTCGTCGTGACCGTCGCTTGCGACCGTCAGCCCTTCCTCGCGATAGAGCCGGTAGATGCGGTTGATGCCCGACGGCTCGCCCTCGCGTCTGAGCAGGATGAACAGCCGCCGATAGCCGAAGCGCCGGCGCTCATTGGCAAGGTCGCGCANAGCTTCTTCAGCTTCGCGTTCTCCTCCTCCAGCGCCTTCAGCCGCTTGGCGTCCGACACCTCCATCCCGCCATATTTGGCCTTCCAATTATACAGCGTCGCCTCCGAGATCCCGTGCTTGCGGGCCAGATCGCCCGCCTTCGCCCCCGCCTCGTGTTCGCGCAAAACCGCGATGATCTGCTCTTCCGTAAATCGCTTTCTCTTCATCAGTCCGTCCTTCAAACGAGGCCGGACTCTAATCCCAACTGGAGGAAATTACCCGTGGCAGGTCATCACATCGCTAATTCCCCGCACTCGCCATCTTCCGCCCGGCGATCGCCTTCTCCAGCCAGCCGAGCTCCATCTCCGGCACGGACCACAGCAGGAGATCGGTATAGTCGTCGAACGGCGGCGTCAGCACCTGGCTCTTCGCCCCATAGCGCACGACCTCGCCGCGATACATGACGGCGATGGAATCGGCGATCGACTTCACCGTCGCGAGATCGTGGGTGATGAAAAGGTAAGCCACGTGCTCGATCTGCTGGAGATTGAGCAACAGCTTCAGGATACCGTTCGCCACCAGCGGGTCGAGGGCCGAAGTTACCTCATCGCAGATGATGAGCTTGGGCTTGGCCGCCAGCGCACGGGCGATGCAGACGCGCTGCTTCTGACCTCCCGACAGTTCGGCCGGATGGCGATCGATGAAGCCCTTGCCCATCTCGATTTCCTCGAGCAGCTCCTTGACCCGCCTGTCGCGCTCGGCGCCCTTGAGGCCGAAATAGAAGGTTAGCGGCCGGCCGATGATGGTGCCGACGGTGTGGCGCGGGTTCATCGCCACATCGGCCATTTGGTAGATCATTTGAAGCTGGCGGAGGTCTTCCTTGGTACGGCCGCCGAGTCGGTTGGAAAGCTTACGGCCCTCGAAGGTGATTTCGCCCTGCTGCGGCGGCAACAGGCCGGTGATCGCCCGCGCCAGTGTCGACTTTCCGGAGCCGGATTCGCCGACCACAGCCAGCGTCTGGCCGGGATGGATTTCGACCGAGACGTTCTTCAACACCTTTAAAATGCCGTTGCCGTAGGCGGCCGTGACGTTCTTCACCGATAGGATCGGTTTCGGCGTCGGCTGCTTCTCTTCGTGCTCGAGACGGTGCACGGCGACCAACGCCTGGGTATAGGCCTGCTTCGGCTCCTTAATAATCTGATGGGCGGGGCCCGCCTCAACCATCTTGCCATGCCGCAGCACCATGATGTCGTCGGCCACCTGCGCTACGACCGCGAGGTCATGGGTGATGTAGAGCGCGGCAACACCTGTGGCGTGGATTGCTTGCTTGATCGCGGCGAGCACGTCGATCTGCGTCGTCACATCGAGTGCCGTGGTAGGTTCGTCGAAGATGATCAGATCCGGCTCGGGGCAGAGCGCCATGGCCGTCATCACACGTTGCAATTGTCCGCCGGAGACCTGGTGCGGATAGCGCTTGCCGATATTTTCTGGGTCGGGAAGGCTGAGCTTGCGGAATAGTGCCACCGCCCGGCGTTGGGCCTCGGCCCGGTTGGCTAGGCCGTGCTTGAGCGTGCTTTCCACCACCTGGTCCATCAGCCGCTGGGCGGGATTGAAGGCCGCCGCAGCGGATTGCGCGACATAGCATGCTTGATGACCGCGCAGTTTGCGGATGCCGTTTTTACCCTGCTTGAGAATGTCGCGGCCGGTGAGGATGACCTCGCCGCCAGTGATGCGCACGCCGCCGCGACCATAGCCCATCGGCGAAAGGCCGATGGTGGATTTGCCCGCGCCGGATTCGCCGATCAAGCCCAGCACCTTGCCTTTTTCCAGCGTCAGCGACACGCCATCGACGATGGTGATCGTCATCGGCTTTTCGCCGGGCGGATAGGTGGTCGCCTCAATGCGAAGATTGCGGATGTCGAGCAGAACATCAGCCATTGCCGCGTCCTCCCTTGAGATCGGTGGTGCGGTTCAGGATCCAGTCGGCGACCAGGTTGACGGAGATGGCGAGCGCGGCAATCGCCGCAGCCGGGATCAGCGCAGCGGGGATGCCGAAGACGATGCCATCCTTGTTCTCCTTGACCATGCCGCCCCAATCCGCTGCCGGCGGCTGCACGCCGAGGCCGAGGAAGGAGAGAGCGGACAGGAAGAGCACTGCATAGATGAAGCGCAGCCCGAGTTCCGAGATTAGCGGCGACAGCGCATTGGGCAAGATTTCGGCGAAGATCACCCACCACTTCCCTTCGCCGCGCAGTTTCGCGGCCTCGACGAAATCCATGACGTTCAAGTCCGATGCGATCACGCGTGACAGGCGGTAGACGCGGGTCGCATCGAGAATACCCATGACGAGGATCAGCGTGACCAGCGTCGAAGGCAGGACCGAGAGCACCACGAGACCGAAGATCAGCGTCGGGATCGCCATCAGCAGATCGACGAAGCGGGACATCAACATATCGAACCAGCCGCCGACCACCGCAGCCGTGAAGCCGAGGATTACGCCCATCGAGAAGGAAAGTAGTGTAGCCAGCACCGCGATCAGGATCGTCGTCTGGGCGCCATAGATCATGCGCGAGAGCAGGTCGCGGCCAAGATTGTCGGTGCCGAAGAGAAATTTCGCCGATATCGGCTCCCAAACTCCGCCGGCGATGTCGCCGAGGCCGTAGGGGGCGATCCATTGTGCAAAGATCGCGACGAGGAAAAAGAGGGTGGCGATAACAAGGCCGGTCAGGGCGCCGATGGGAATACGTCGGAACATGGTGCTCCTTACCTCGGATGCCTGAGGCGCGGATTGGCGAGAATGGATGCCACGTCGGCCACGACATTGAGGGAGATATAAACCGCGGCGAAGATCAGCCCAACGGCCTGCACGACCGGCACGTCGCGCTTGGCGACATGGTCGACCAGATACTGGCCCATGCCGGGATAGACGAAAATCACCTCGATCACCACCACGCCGACCACGAGATAAGCGAGGTTGAGCATGATGACATTGATGATCGGGGCGATGGCATTAGGGAAAGCGTGCCTTCGGATGATGTCGAAGGCGGCGAGTCCTTTCAGTTCGGCCGTCTCAATATATGCCGATTGCATTACGTTGAGGATCGCCGCCCTCGTCATCCGCATCATATGGGCGAGGATGCCCAGCGTGAGCGTCATGCAGGGCAGCGCGATGGCCTTCATCTTGTCAAGGAAGGGCATGCCCTCGTAGACCATCGAAATGCCTGGGAGAAACTGGAACTTCACGGCAAAGAAATAGACCAGCAGATAGCCGATGAAGAATTCCGGCACCGACGTCGATGCGAGGGCAAAGCCCGAAATTGCCTTGTCGATCGGCCCGTTGCGGTAGCGCACGGCGATGAGGCCGAGGGTGACGGCAACTGGGACCGAGATCATCGCCGCCCAGAAGGCCAGAAACAAGGTGTTCCAAAGCCGTTCCTTGATCGAGGTAGCGATATCGAGTTTGCTGGTGAGTGCAGTGCCCAGATCGCCATGGAGGATGCTGAAGAGCCAGTGGAAATACCTGACATCGGCCGGATCGTTGAGCCCCATTTCTGCACGCAGGTTGGCGAGTGCAACAGGCGTGGCCGACCGACCCAGGATGGACTGTGCGACATCGCCGGGCAGGATTTGCGTGCCGGCGAAAATCAGACCCGACACGGCGAGCAACAATAGGATGCCCAGCGCAACGCGCTGGGCAATGAGGGCCAAAATCATCTTAGCGGCCCCGCCTCACGCCTGCAGCCAGCATTTGGACAGCGCGTAACCGTTCATAGATTGATTGTTACCATCGCTGACCCAGCCACCGACCTGAGGGCCCGTTGCATCGATGAAGTCGGCAAACATCGGGATGATCGCGCCACCTTCTTCTCGCACGAGTTGGCCCATATCGGCGTAGAGCTTCTTGCGCTTGTCGGCATCGAGTTCGCTGCGTGCCTGGACCAACATCTGGTCGAACTTATCGTTGAAAAAGTGAGTTTCATTCCATACAGCTTTCGACTGGAGCATGAGGGAGTAGAACATGTCCTGCGTCGGCCGGCCGGCGCCGGATGACCCAGCGAAGGGGACCTTGCCCCACACGCTGTCCCAATAGCCGTCAGCCGGTTCGCGCTTGACTTCGATGCTAATTCCGGCTTTGGCCGCGCTCTGTTGGTAAAGCTGAGCAGCGTCCACCGCGCTCGGGAAGGCGACTTCGGATATTTGAAGGAGCAGCGATCCTGTGTGCCCAGACTTCTTGTAATGGAAGGCTGCTTTGTCCGGATCGTAAATGCGCTGCTCGATCTCGGTGAAGAGCGGATAAAGCTTGTTGACGTACGTGTCATTGCCAACGGAGCCATAGCCCGCCAGGATCTTCTGCACCATCTCCTCGCGGTCGACCGCATATTTCAGCGCGAGGCGTAAGTCGTTGTTGTCAAAAGGAGCCGTGTCGCATTGGCAATAGAAATAAGAGTGGCTACGGCCCGGAGCGTTTCGAACAGTGATGTCAGGGAAGCGCTTTAGGAGTTCGACCACTTTGGGATCGACTCGGTTGATCATGTGGACCTGCCCGCTCTGCAAGGCAGAGCCGCGGGCGGTCCCATCGTTGATGACGATGATCTCGATCTGGTCGGCGAAGCCGCGATCATCTCGCCAGTAATTGGCGAACTTCTCGCCGCCAAGTCGAACACCAGGATTGTTCATCGTCACTTTGTAGGGACCGGTTCCGATGCCCTCATTCGGGTTGTCCTTACCGCCATTTGGCTGAACGACCAAGTGGAGATCGTTCATAATGAACGGAAAGTCGGCATTACCGTCTTTTAGCGTGAAGACTACGTTCTGTCCGTCGACCGCGATCTTGTCGATGCCCTGCAAAAGGGCGCGAACCGCGGACTTAGAGTTAGCATCGGAGTGGCGCTCCATCGTGGCGAGCACGTCGGTGGGAGTCATCTCCTTTCCATTATGGAATTGCACGCCCTTGCGGATTTTGAAGGTCCAGACCTTGGCGTCCTTCGATCCGCCCCATTCCTCGGCAAGTGCCGGTTTGAGTTCTTGATCTGCAGACAGCTCAACAAGTTGTTCGCCCCATTGGCGGCTGAAGATAAATTGAACATCGAATCCTATGAGCGCTGGATCAAGACTGTCCGTCGCTTGGCCACCGTTCAATCCGGCCCTGAGCGTGCCGCCTTTGACCGGGCCTTCCGCCCATGCGGCTTCAGCAAGCAGGTTATTGGCCAATACTGCACTGACACCGAGGACCGCGGCCCGACCTAAAAACTCGCGTCGGGATAGCTTACCTTTCGCAACGCGCTCACTGAGAAAACGAATTTCATCAACCATCTTAATTCCCCTTTCTTTTTGTGCTCATCGGTTTATTCGCTGCTACCCGGAGGCAGCCCACTTGCCGCTGTCGTCCCATCTGCAGGACCTGCGGTTCGTCGCTGAAAACGCCTCATATGCGGCATCCGAGAGGACGTGTGCGTCAAAAGTTTCTCTACTGGACAGCCGCCCTCACGCTCGCACCCGGGCCGGAGCTGACGACGGCGACTGTCTCTCGCGTGACGATCTCAGACGACAAGCCGTCAACCACGGACGCCCAGCACCGTCCGATATGATGGAGTTCACCAAACTTCGAAAAACGAAAAGCACTGTATGGTTCATCCTGGTCTACGTGCCTCCATGTGTTTTAGCGTAGGTTGCGCAAATCTCTCGCGGCGGTAACCCTCAGGACCTAGACCAAAAATGTCCACTCTCCCTCGCGTTACAGAATCCGGTAAACTTTTTTTGCGTTCTCCCGAAACAGCATCGCCTTGTGTTCCTCGGATATTCGGGCCTTGAATGCGTAGCGCGGATCGTCGAAGTCCCAGTGAGGATAGTCGCTCGCGTAAAGCAGCCTGTCCCAGCCTATCTTATCAAACAGATAGTTGAGCTCCTCGGGAGGGTCCGGCTCTTCCATCGGCTGGGTGGAAAAGTAAATATTCTGGCGCAGATAGTGGGAAGGCGGGTGTTTCAGGGCCGGCACCTCCGAGCCCATGCGCCGCCACAACATATCGAGCCGGTGTCCAAGTTCGATCGACCAGGCACAGCCGCACTCGACAACGATCACCTTGAGAGATGGCAACTGATCGAACACGCCATCAAGGATGAGACTCATGATTTGGGTCTGGGCAGCGAAGGTGAGGTCTATATGGCTCTCACAGTAGTAGGACGGCCAGCCACTGGCAGTCCGTCCACCAACTCGGCCTCCAATGTGCATGCCGATTGGGAAGCCATGATGAGCCGCTGCTTCGAGGATAGGCCTGTAGCGCCGATGCCCCAATGGTTCGGTTGTCCCTGTGAATATCTCCACCTGAACAAATCGCGCATCGAATGCCCTTTTTTCGATTTCAGCGACTGCGGCAACGACATCGTCCGGAACGACCACAACAGACGCTCTCAACCGGTCCTCCGGCTCGACAAACTGGGCGATCTGCCAATCGTTGATCGCCGAAGCCAATGCGTTGCTGAGATCGAGATTGCGACCGCCATTGCCCAGCGCCACCATGGGCTGCAAAACGCCGAAGACTACATTATTTGGATCGAGGTGCTGCTTCCTCATAAACGGCAGGTCCGACCCGGGTGGACCGCCATTGGGCGGCACCGCATCGCGACGGAGGGCGTTAAAGGTGGATCCATTGTAGGTAATGTTGTCGGAGAACACGTCGAATCCGAGTTCGCCATACTGGTCGAGATGACCTCGCCACCGCTTCGAAAGGTACGGATGCAGGCCGTACCGGTCTTTAAGTTCCGGATGAATATCGCAATCGGCGATACCTACCGAAGATGTGGAACGCACCGACTGCTTCGGGCGGGCTATCGTATCGTTCATTACACCGTCTCCATCAGCCGTGGGTAAGTCCGCAGCGGGTTCTCCTGCGCGATCTTGTGGCGAAGCCGCGCTGGAAAACCGGGCGGCATCGGATCATCTCCGTCGAACTGCCAATGCGGGTAGTCGGAAGAGAAGAGCAGCATGTCTTCGGAGCCGAGATGCTCTATCAGCTTCTCGACGTGCACCGGATCCTTCGACGTATCGAATGGCTGGATTGTAAACCGGACACGATCCCGGATTTCCACCGCGGGAGAGCGCTTCACCCACGGGACCTCGCCGCGGGTACCATGCCAGTCTTTCTTGCTCTTCCAGATAAAACTGGGCACCCAACTGATGCCCGCCTCGATCATCACGAAGGTGAGACCCGGAAACTTGGCAAATACACCCTCCATGATCAGGCTCTGGAGCTGCGCCGCGAAAATGTGAGTTCCGCTGGCATAGTCCTGCAGGTAGGTCGACGGCCATCCCATACCGCCGCTCGTGGGATAGCGATACATCGTCCCGGCGTGGATACCGACAGGCAACCCATGCTTTTGGGCCGCTTCATAGATCGGCCAATAATGGCTCCGGCCAAGAAGCATCTCGTTGCCGGCCAGCAACAGGACCTGAACGAACCTTTTGTCGGAAGCACATCTGTGGATTTCCTCTGCAGCCCGATCGGGAAGCTGCGAGCCCACCACGATCGAACCGCGCAAACGGGGCTCAGCGTCCAGCCACTCCCGAGCCAACCATTTGTTGGTCGCGGTGCAGACTTCTGCTCCCATCAAACCGCTTGCCGCGACTTGACCGCCATAGAGCGGATTACAGATTGCGATCTCGCAATTGAATTTATCGAGCGCCTGTTCCCGGCAGCGATCGAGGCTGACGCCCGGCTTTTCACCATCTTGCCGCCAGTCCGGGCGGCATGACAGCGGCACGCTCGGCGGATAGCTGGCCAGATCCATCTCGCCGATCGCGCGGCTGATGAATTGATCCTGCCAATACTCGTCCATATAGGGGATCAGAGCATCGTTTCCCGGCACGGCGGGATGAATATCGCAATCAATTACCGATGTCGGGTTGTGGAGCATAAATGCCTCAGCTTTCAAGAAAGTATGCCGTCTAACAATAGATGGGGTCGATCTTCACAGATCGACGACCAAGTATGAGTCCTCGACACTCACAGGGAAAGTTTCCGCTTTATACGGACCCTCGACCAACTCGGCTCCCGCAGCTATCGATACCGGGTATTGTTTCACGGATATTCGCCCCGGATCACACCATGACTGGCCAGTGCGAATATCAAATTCCCAGCCGTGCCAAGGGCAGCGGATGAACTCCCCGCGACGCGAACACTGGACATGTCCGGGCTCATCTGCCGTGGCAATTCCTGAGATCAGGCCCATCGACAGTTCAGCGCTCTGGTGAGGGCAACGATTGAGGAGGGCGAAGTAGTCGCCACCGACATTGAAGACGACGATCGGACGGCCACGCACCTCGAAGACCTTGCGCATGCCCGGGCCGACATCCTCTGCCTTGCCCACCACGTGCTTAGCCATTTTTCCTCCCTGGCAAAAGCGAGACGGAACTGATCCGAGAAGCCATGTTAAACCTAATAACCTCGCTCCATCTGCGGAATAGACAGATTGGATCAAAATGCACCACCACAGGGCGAAAGCAGAACCGAACCTGAAGACGCCCGGCGCAGCCACGACTGCCTGAGCAGGTCCAGCTACGGCGGCCGCTGATGTCATCGGAGGCGAATGCCGCTGGAGAATCGGGTGGTCGTGGCAAAGGTCGGAGGTCTGAGTTTAGACCAACACAGGCCTCGCCATCGGGATCAGTTTTGCTCGCTTGGGGAAGTTCTGCGCGGCGGCGGGGTGTAACTCGCCGCGGGCAAATTGGGCGACAGGGACGGAAAGCGCTGACTTGGGTGAAATATGCGGCCGAAATGCTCGGTGAAGATGAGACTTCGTACCCGAGTGCTACGTCGGCAGATCGACGAACTCTTCCCTTGGAACTGGCGCCGCGAGGGGCTCGACGCCGCGGCCGCCTGATATGCACATCAATAAAGTCTACCGCGTCACCACGATCGCCCGCGTTGTCGCGGAGCTGGGCGAAGACGAAGAATGGCTCTCGGATATCGATCGGCGAGATGAAGCCCGAATCCAGATCAATCTGCGTCTACGGTCCGGGTGACGAAAAGACGATTGCTTTCACCGACTTCGGCATCGAGCAGTTGCAGGACTCATCGCATCCATCGCGATCAAACCGACTGATCATATTCCCGGTCAAGCCATAACCTCTGCGGCGTTTACCGGATGGCTACGGACTGATCGGTCGCATGCCGAACCTATTAGCCTTTCACGGCAATAAAAGCGGAGGTACGACTCCGGTGAGGCTTGACCGGATGGGTCATACAAGCGAAGCGAGCCTGCCATGCTTTCGCGCGTCAGCGAGTTGGGAGCGGCGCTTTATAGCGCCTTCCCACGCAAATCACTGGGTGTGACGTCCAATGGTATTGGGCAGAGATATGGGCGCCCCCCCGTTTGTTGCTTCAACTCCGCCTTTGCACGAATGATGATCTCTGGATTGCGTATGCAATCTGCCGCCGTAGAAGCCATGACCTTGGCAGCCAATATCATCCCCTTGTGGGCCGCAGGCATATCGCCTTGGGTGACGAGCTGCCAACTGTGGAAGGACGTGCCAATGGCGAAACAGGCTGTCTGACACTGTGCAGTGGGCACGATCCAGCTGACGTCGCCCACATCTGTCGATCCCATCTCGAATTGGTCTGTCCCCAACGGAAGGAGGCTGTCGTGGAGGACCTTGTCCTTCAACGAGACATCGCGCCCCGCGACGCTGGCCAGCGCGCCTTCATCCGTCAGCGCCATCTTGCGAAGCTCCTCGGCGAACTCATAGTCAGCTCTGTCAAAGGGGGGTGGGCCGACACGGCGCATGTTCTCATACATGACATCATACAGCGCTTTGTTGGGCAAAAGGTTGGAGTAGCCGCCAGTGATTTGCATCTTAACAGATGTCTCGGTCATAAGCGCGGCACCCTCGGCAATCTTTTGCACGCGCGCGAACACCCGCTCAGCATCTTGCCAGTTCGGAGAACGAATTGAATACGATGACTCGGCATACGCCTGCACGACGTTAGGGAACTCACCGCCGGCGTTTGTAATGGCATAGTGAACGCGAGCGTTTGACGGTATGTGCTCGCGCATGTAGTTGACGCCAACATTCATTAACTCGACTGCGTCGAGCGCGCTGCGCCCCAAATGTGGATCCGACGCCGCGTGCGCTGCGCGACCGGTAAAGGAGAAACGAGCCCACTTTGCAGCGTTGCAGGATTTTGTTAAAACTTCGTTCACCACTGCTGGGTGCCAGCAGAAGGCAACATCAAGATCGTTAAAAGCGCCGGCTCGAGCCATAAAGGCCTTACCCCCTCCAGCTTCTTCTGCCGGGCAGCCGTAAAAGCGCACTCTACCTTCAATACGTTCGGCTGCGAGCGCATCCTTTAATGCAACTGCTGCAAGCGCCGAGCCAGCGCCGAGAAGATTGTGCCCGCAGCCATGACCTGGTCCACCCTCGGTCGAGCTGGGTTCAGTTGCACTCGAGACTTGAGCAAGATCGGGAAGCGCATCGTATTCGCCGAGGATGCCAATGATGGGGCTGCCCTTGCCGAACTCGGCGATGAAGGCGGTAGCGATGCCGCCGACATTCCTGTTGATGCGAAAACCTTCGCGCTCGAGCATAGCGACGTGCTCTGCAACCGAGCGATGCTCCTCAAATGCTAATTCTGGCATCGCCCAGATGCGGTCGCTTAAGGCGCAGTAGTCGGCGGCTTTCGCATTCACGCGGCGGACGATTTCATCAAGGCTGAGAGGATCGTTTTGCATAATTCTATGTCCCTTGAGGTCATGGTTAACTGGTCGGATGGCCGTATCCGGAAGCGTTTACATTCTTGGGCATTTCTCCGGCTTTCCGGCGACCTCGCCGAGGTACGCGGGCGAAGAGCAGGCTCTTCTAGAACGGAGTGCATTTTCGAGAGTGGGAATGTCCTCAACCGATGTGGTCAGGTTAACTTTCGATAGTGACTGATAGCTCCCCGCCATGATGCAATACCCTGCCGACTTAGCGCTCAGGTGAGGACACTCCAGCAAGATTTGCGTCGAGGTTCGAAATATCCTCGGTCGTTTGGCCCTTCGATCCTCATATACCACTCGACGAGCGTCGGCCGGCGATCTTGCGCAACGACCTAGTCGGGTAGCGCGAAGCGAGGGTCGAGCATGTCACGCAGGCCATCACCAATCAAGTTGATAGCCAATACTACGGCCACAATTACGAGGCTTGGATACAATATTAGGTAAGGTGCGATCAGAGCAAACGACCGGCCTTCGGCGACGATATTGCCCCAACTCGGGTGCTCAGGAGGAACCCCGACACCCACAAAGCTCAGGTAGGCTTCATAAAGAATAGCCAGGCCACAGATATATGTTGCCTGCACGGTGATTGGGGCCAACGCGTTCGGCAAAATGTACTTGAATAATAGCCGCAGAGGACTAGCGCCGTATGACCGAGCCGCCTCTATGAAGACCTGCTCCCGGAGCGTCAGCGTTAAGCTTCTAACCAATCTTGCAACACCGGGCACTTCCGGTATCGCCAAAGCCAGGATTACGGTCGAGATCCCGCCACCGAAAATCGTTGCCAAGGCAATGGCGAGCAGGATCCCGGGTATCGCCATAATGCCGTCCATCACCCTCATCAAGATCTTGTCTGATGTCTGTCCGGCACCTGCCACAAGACCCAAGATAGTTCCGGCTGTTGTCGCCAGAACAGCTGTGGCTAGTCCNTCGCCATAATGCCGTCCATCACCCTCATCAAGATCTTGTCTGATGTCTGTCCGGCCCCTGCCACAAGACCCAAGATAGTTCCGGCTGTTGTCGCCAGAACAGCTGTGGCTAGTCCAATTGCGAGCGAGACCCGCCCGCCGTAAAGCACACGCGTGAAAATGTCCCGCCCGAACATATCGGTGCCCAGCAAATGGGCGCTACTGGGCGGATTGAGTCTCAACTCCGGACTTATCGACAAGGGATCAAGATTGGCTATCCCAGGACCGAGATACGACACGAGTACAACCACAAGCATGACAATCACGGCGACACGCACCGCCGCCGGCAGGCGTGTCATATGCGGCCACAACAGGGAAAACGTCATACGGCCTACCTCCTCAAGTATATTTAATTCTCGGGTCCATTAAGGGGTATGACAGGTCCACCAGCAGATTTACCATGACATACACACACGCACTTATCAGCAGGACCCCCTGAATGACCGGAACATCCCGGTGCTGGATGGCCTCCACAAGGAGGCTGCCGACCCCGGGAATTGCGAAGACCGCCTCTGTTATGACCACACCACCCAGCATACCGGCGAACGACATTCCAACTACGGTGACCAGAGGCACGGCGATCAGCTTAAGGCAGTGTCGAACGAGGATCGTGAAGTCGTCGAGCCCTTTCGCTCGCGCGACACGGATAAAGTCCTGATTCAACACTTCGATCGCGCTCGCTCTTGTGATTCGAGTGATGAGTGCCGTTTGCGCAAATCCCAACATGGTTGCGGGCAGAAGCACATGCCGCAAGACTTCCGTCACACCGCTGTCGAATCCCGGGAACCCGGAGACCGGCATTGACCCATAGTACACACCGAAGGTGTATATTAGCACATACCCGATCAGAAAGGGAGGTATCGCTGTCCCGGCAACCCCGAAGAGTGATACTAAGCGATCAGCGATGCCCCCCCTCTTTTGTGCTGCCAACAATCCCAATGGCAGCGAGACGGTTATTTGAACCACAGTTGCTGCGGCTGCGAGGATAATCGTCGGTTCTACTCGCGACAGAATGAGATTCAATACCGGCTGTTTAGAAAAAAGCGAGTTTCCCAAGTTTCCCCGGATGATATTCTTCAACCAATGAAGATACTGGACAACCAGCGGATCATCGAGGTGAAGGCTCTCCCGAATAGCGGCGATCTGGGCGGGCGTCGCGTAGTCGCCCGCCAGCACAGCCGCCGCATCTCCAGGGCTCAGATACGTCAGACCGAAAACTATGGCGGTCACGACCCCCACCACCGGAATGACGGAAAGCACTCTGGTAATGAGATACCTGATCATATTTACCTCACAAACCGTAGACGCGATGCGCTACTTTGCCTTCCGTCGGATGTTCCAGAAATAGGCATAAGGTGCCTCGGGATTGAACCCTTCGATGTCGGCGCCATAAACAATCGGAACGCCGTACTCTCCCGTCATGACAAAGGGAAAATAGGCTGATGCGCGGGCTTGGAGTTCAAAAGTAATTTTCTTTTTCTCGTTCTCGTCGACTGCGCTGGCGAAGGCAGCTCTCAGTTTCTCGAGCTTTTCATCGCAAGGCCAACCAAACCAAGCCTTGTCGCAGTTCGCAGCCAGCATTAGATGGGTGATCGGGGAACTGGCAGGTCCCACCTCCATGTAGGTAGGGAACAGGTTCCACCCGCCTTCCGAAGCAGGCGCCTTAGACGTGCGGCGCGACGTCACGGTAGCCCAATCCATTGCTTGAAGGTCTACTTGGACGCCAATCTTTCTCAACTGCTGCGCCAAGTACAACGATCTCGCGTGGGCCTCTGCCCAATCGGTTAGATCGAAGATCACAATCGGCTTTCCATCGTAACCGGCTTCTCTGAAGAGCTCCTTAGCCTTGTCAAAGTCCGCGGCACCCCGGTGGCCGCTATAGGCGGACTCGTCGCCATACTTTCCCTCACAGGTGAGATAAGCGTAGCAGGGATGCCAGAATTGCGGGTCACCCACAGAGATCTGCATGACCTCCCTCTGGTCGATGAGGTAGGTAAGAGCCTCAGTCGCCTTTATGTTGTTGAACGGTGGCACCTCATGATTCACCACGAAGAGGCTTTGCACGAAATATCCTTTCGACACCACGAGCTTCGGATCTTTTCGCAGCGCCAAAGCGTTGTCGATCGCAGGAGTTAGCCAGATATCTTGTTTCCCCGTGAGCATCGCCGCCATCGCGGTGTTTGGGTCGGGAATGTAGGAAACTTCAATCTTATCAAAGGTTGCCTCTTTCTTACCCCAATAGAAGCTCGGCGGGTCGTTGCGCGGAGTGTAGAAGGAGTTCTTGGTGTAGACGGGCGTTTGCCCTGGCTTCCAGGTGGAGTAATCAAACTTATACGGACCAGAACCGGTTGTATCGGTGAGTTGTTCCGTTGGTGGCAGGGAGGCGACCCGCTTGGGCATTATGAAAGGGACATTACCCTCAGTACTGGCAAGCGCCGAGGGAACGTCGAACGGCTCATTAAGCTCGATCCGAAACGTCAGATCGTCGACCTTCACCATCTCCTTGGTCCGGGATCCAAGGAGTCCACCGACCACATCCCGAGACTCCCAGCGTTTCAGGGACTGGATCACGTCGTCAGTGGTGATTGGAGCTCCGTCGGAGAATTTCAGGCCCTTGCGAAGCGTGATTGTGTAGGTCTTCTTGTCCGAGTCCACATCAACTTTGTCGGCCATTTGGGGATGAGGTGTGCCGCTGCTGTCGAATTCGAACAATTTATCGTAAATCAGATATCCGTGGATCTGCGTGTCTCCCGATGTTGTTACAATGGGATCAACAATTTTCAGGGCGCTTCCCTCTATTACGCGCAGCGTGTCCGCCTTCGCCGCGCCGACGGATAAAACGCCGACAAAGGCAGTCGTTAGTAACCGACGCACTGCAGTTGTTCTGGACGTCGATGTCATGAGTTTGATCTTCATTTTCGTTCCCTCTAGTTGTTTAAGGACCAATAGGCTGTAGTGCCCATTGGGTTCTCCTGCTCCCATTCCTCGCCCCAAATCATGACTGCGTGGCCAGGCGAGACTTCACGATACTGGCGTACAGGTGGGACGTAGTCTGCAGGACGGACCGGACTCTTGATTTCGTCATTTGAGACCGGGCGTTTCTGCAGGCGCCGTGCCGGATCTGCGGTCGGCACTGCCGCGAGCAGCCGTTTGGTATACGGATGCTGCGGATTCTGAAAAATCGCCTCGCGCGGGCCGATCTCGACGATCTCGCCAAGATACATCACAGCCACGCGGTGGCTAACGCGTTCGACCACTGCCATGTCGTGCGAGATGAAAAGATAGGCGAGGCCCATACGAGCCTGGAGATCCAGCATAAGGTTGACGACTTGCGCCTTCACAGACACATCCAGCGCCGAGACGGCTTCGTCCGCTATGATGAGCCGCGGCTCGAGTGCAAGCGCACGGGCAATACAGATGCGCTGGCGCTGGCCACCCGAGAACTCATGCGGAAAGCGGTTGACTATGTCAGGCGAAAGACCTACCCGCTGCAGGAGGTCGGCGACCTTATCGCGTGCTTCCGAGCGGCTGGCGAGATTGTTGATCAGCAGCGGTTCGATGATCGCTGTGCCGACATCCATGCGCGGATTGAGCGATGCGAACGGATCCTGGAAGATCATCTGAATGCGATTACGCTGTTTGCGCAACTCGGATTGACCAAGTTTTACAAGGTCAACACCATCGAGCAAAATCGACCCGGAGAGGGGCTCAGTCAACCGCATCACCGTCCGGCCTGTCGTCGATTTACCACAGCCTGATTCGCCGACCAGTGCCAAGGTTTCGCCGCTCTTGACGCTGAAGGAGACATTCTCGACCGCGTAGACCCGGCCTTTGACCGAAGAAAACATGCCCGACCGGATTTCGAAGCGCTTAGTCAAGGCCGCAACCTCCAGCACCGGGCGCTCCGCCTCCTTGACAGTGTCCGGCACCTCGGCCGGCACGTCGGATTGGCCAGTCGTGCGGTCGACGATCGTGAAACGCATTGGCCGCCTTCGCCCCTTCATCGAGCCGAGCTTTGGGACGGCTGCAAGCAGCGATTGCGTGTAGGGGTGTTCGGGGCGTTTGAAGATGGCCTCGGTCGGCGCAGCCTCGACCACTTGGCCGTCATACATGACCACCGTGCGGTTGGCNACGCGGTCCGCCATCTCGGCGACGACGCCCATGTCGTGCGTGATGAAGAGGACGGACATGGCCTCCTCTTTCTGCAGCTCCTTGATCAGCTCCAAGATTTGCGCCTGGATCGTCACGTCCAGTGCCGTCGTCGGCTCATCGGCAATCAGCAGCTTTGGCTTGCCGGCCAACGCCATCGCAATCATCACGCGTTGGCGCATGCCCCCAGAGAAGTGGTGTGGATATTCGTGGAAGCGCGACTTCGCCGCCGGGATCCGTACCTTCTCCAACAGCCTAATCGTTTCCAACTCAGCCTCGGATCGCGACAGGCTGCGGTGCAGAATCAGCGATTCCGCTATTTGGAACCCGATTGTGAGTACCGGGTTCAGCGAGGTCATCGGCTCCTGAAAAATCATGGCAATGTCGTTGCCGCGAATACGACGCATTTCTGCTTGCGAGAGCGTGAGCAGCTCCTGCCCCTCAAGCTTGATCGACCCTTCCACCCTGCTCGAAGCTGGCGAGTTGAGCCGCATGATCGAGAGAGCCGTCACGCTCTTTCCCGAGCCGGATTCGCCTACGACGGCGACTGTCTCTCTTGCGCCGATGTCAAACGATATGCCGTCCACGACGGGCGCCCAGCGCCCTCCGACACGGAAGGAGGTTACCAACTGCGAAACCGAAAGGACCGGCTCGGTCATTGCGTGTCTACGCACTCTTGACTCAGGCTTGCATAAATCTACCAGGTCGGAAACCACGAGACCCCTCCAAGACCTATGACCAATTTTCGCTGAAGACCGGAAAAGGTTCTGGCCCAGAAATCTTTTGCTTCATTGAGCACGTTCGACAGATCAATTTTCTCGGACCGGACGGATAGGTCTGCGTCCGCCGCGCAGTTCGCTTTCTCGACCCACTCTAGTCTCCATTCGCGTGAAACAGGACAACACGTCTGGTCAGGACCAGTTCGTTTCGCCGTCGGTTGCCCAGCCATCGAAATCCTTCCTGTGGGCCACATATGAAGCGGCTACCCTGCTGTATCTTGGCGTAGTGCCTGGCGCATTATGCGCATGCTGATATTCGGGTGTTCGCGTTATAGGCTCCGATAAACGTTTCTGGCGTTCTCCCGAAACAGCATCGCCTTGTGTTCCTCGGATATTCGGGCCTTGAAGGCGTAGCGTGGATCGTCAAAGTCCCAGTGAGGATAGTCGCTCGCATACAGCAGCTTGTCCCAGCCGATCTGATCAAACAGGTAGTCTAGTTCCTCGGAATTGTCCGGCTCTTCCACCGGCTGTGTGGAAAAGTAGAAATGCTTGCGAAGATACTGCGAAGGCGGGTGTTTCAGGCTCGCCACTTCCGAGCCCATGCGCCGCCACAACATGTCGAGCCGGTGTCCAAGTCCGATCGACCAGGTACAGCCGCACTCGATGATGATCACCTTGAGAGATGGCAGCTGATCGAACACGCCATCGAGAATGAGACTCATAATCTGCGAATGCGCAGCGAAGGTGAGATCCAAATGGTCCTCACAGTAGTAGGACGGCCAGCCGCTGGCAGTCCGGGCGCCGGCTCGGCCTCCGATGTGCATGCCGATCGGAAAGCCATGATGAGTCGCAGCTTCCAGGATAGGCCTGTAGCGCCGGTGGCCCAATGGTTCGGTTGTCCCTGCGAATATCTCCACCTGGACAAATCGCGCATCCAGAGCCCGCTTTTCGATTTCCGCGACCGCGGCAACGACATCGTCCGGAACGACCACAACGGACGCTCTCAGCCGATCCTCCGGCTCGACGAACTCGGTGATCTGCCAATCGTTGATCGCCGTGGACAACACGTTGCTGAGATCGAGATTGCGCCCGCCGTTGGGCAGCCCTACCATGGGTTGGAGCACACCGAAGACGACATTGTTGGGATCGAGGTGCTGCTTCCTCATGAGCGCCAGGTCCGAACCGGGCAGCCCGCCATCCGGCCAGGCGTCACGACGGCACGACATTGGATTGGATCCGTCATAGTTGTAGCCGCTGGTAAACGCCTCGAATCCCAACTCTCCATACTGATCGAGATGATCGCGCCATCGCTTTGACATATACGGATACAGGCCATAGCGGTCTTTGAGCGCCGGATGGATATCGCAATCGGCTATGCCTACCGAAGATGTGGAACGCACCGGCTGCTTCGGGCTGGCTATCGTATCGTTCATTACACCGTCTCCATCAGCCGTGGGTAAGTCCGCAGCGGGTTCTCCTGC
>NZ_AYVL01000033.1 GCF_000502835.1 Mesorhizobium sp. LSJC280B00 | reverse complement strand
GGGCTGGATGGCGCGGCGACCGTCGCCCATGCCCTGGTCCAGCGCGCCGTCGACGCGCATCCCGGCATCGCCCGCCTCAGCGTCGCGCTCGACCGTCCGGTCATCGGCCTCGGCGCCTCGGCGCCGCTGCACTATGCCGGCCTGGCCGAGCTGGTCGGCAATCGATGCGTGGTGCCGCAGGATACCGATGTCGCCAACGCGCTCGGCGCCGTCGTCGGCCAGGTCCGGGTATCGGCCGAGGCGCGGGTCAGCCAGCCCAAGGAAGGGCTGTTCCGCGTTGCCTCAGGTGAAAGCGTGCGCGATTTCAACGACGAGGCGGCGGCAATCGCCGCGGCGGAGAAAGATGTGCGGGCGATTGCCGCCGGGCGGGCTAAGGACGCCGGCACCGACAGTGCCGAGATCGAAATCGCCAGCGAGTTCCGCGTCTCCACAGTAGAGGGCCAGCGCATGTTCATCGAGGCGCATGTCGTGGCGGTGGCGTCGGGAAGGCCAAGGATTGCGGTGTGAGCGCGTAATCTCCCCCCTCGAGGGGGAGATGTCGCCGAAGGCGACCGAGGGGGTCGCCGCGCATGAAGCGCGACCCGATTTGGTGCAAAGAAGAGTTGCACTCCACGCGAGGCGACCCCCTCTGGCCTGCCGGCCATCTCCCCCTCAAGGGGGGAGATCGGCAGCGAAAACGCCCTACCTTCACCCTGAGCTGAATTGACCCTGCCACCGTGACATGCCAAAGGCCCGGCCTAGCCTTTCGTCTGGAGAAGCCCTGATGACTGATCGCGTCGAGATCGCCGGATTGCGGATTGCCCGCGAGCTTCATGATTTTGTCGTGAACGAAGCGATGCCGGGCACCGGCATCGAGGCGGAGGCATTCTGGAACGGTTTTTCGGCCATCGTCCATGATCTCTCGCCAAAAAACCGGGCGCTGCTCGAAAAGCGCGATGCCATGCAGGACAAGCTCGACCGCTGGTATCGCGACAATGGCGCGCCCGTCGACATGGAGGCCTACAAGACGTTCCTCCGCGAGATCGGCTATCTCCTGCCCGAGGGGCCGGCGTTCAGCATGACCACCGAAAATGTCGACCCGGAAATCGCTTTGGTTGCCGGGCCGCAGTTGGTGGTGCCGGTGATGAACGCGCGTTATGCACTGAATGCCGCCAATGCGCGCTGGGGTTCGCTGTACGATGCGCTCTACGGAACCGACGCTATCCCGGAGACGGCCGGCGCCGAGCGAGGCAACAAATTCAATCCGGCGCGCGGCGCCAAGGTCGTCGCCTGGGTGAAAAGCTTCTTCGACGAGGCGGTGCCGCTCACGACAGGCAAATGGGCCGGCGTCAACGGGCTTTCGGTCGCCAACGGCATGTTGCGGCTCGGCGAGGGTGCCGGCGCCACCACGCTTGCCGACCTCAGACAGTTTGCCGGCTATCGCGGCGATGCCGCCGACCCCGAAGCCGTGCTGCTCACCAAGAACGGCCTGCACATCGAAATCGTTGTCGACCACAACAACCAGATCGGCCGCACCGATCCGGCCGGCATTGCCGATGTCGTGCTGGAATCGGCGCTGACCACGATCCAGGACTGCGAGGATTCGGTGGCGGCCGTCGATGCCGAGGATAAGGTGCTGGTCTACCGCAACTGGCTCGGCCTGATGAAGGGCGACTTGGCGGAGGAGATCACCAAGGCCGGCAAGAGCTTTGTTCGGAGGCTCAACCCCGACCGCACCTATACCGCGCCCGATGGCGGCACGCTGACCTTGCCCGGCCGCTCGCTGATGCTGGTCAGGAATGTCGGCCACCTCATGACCAATCCGGCGATATCAGACCGCGACGCCAACGAGGTGCCGGAAGGCATTATGGATGCGGCGCTGACGGCGCTGATCGCGCTGCATGACATCGGCGTGAACGGGCGCCGCGCCAATTCTCGCGCCGGCTCGATGTACATCGTAAAGCCCAAGATGCACGGGCCCGACGAAGTCGCCTTCGCCGTCGAGATTTTCGACCGCGTCGAGGCGCTGCTCGGCGTGCCCAAAAACACCATCAAGATGGGCATCATGGACGAGGAGCGGCGCACCACCGTCAACCTCAAGGAGGCGATCCGCGCCGCGAAAGAACGCGTCGTCTTCATCAACACCGGCTTCCTCGATCGCACCGGCGACGAGATCCACACCTCGATGGAAGCCGGCCCGATGATCCGCAAGGGCGACATGAAGCAGGCCGCCTGGATTGCCGCCTACGAAGCCTGGAACGTCGACATCGGGCTGGAATGTGGGTTGGCCGGCCACGCCCAGATCGGCAAGGGCATGTGGGCGATGCCCGACCTGATGGCGGCGATGCTGGCCGAGAAGATCGCCCATCCCAAGGCCGGCGCCAACACCGCCTGGGTGCCGTCGCCGACGGCGGCAACCCTGCACGCCACGCACTACCACAAGGTCGACGTCCATGCCGTGCAGGCGGCACTGAAGAGCCGGCCCAAGGCAAAACTCGACGACATCCTGTCGGTGCCGGTCGCGGTGCGGCCGAACTGGTCTCAGGCGGACATCCAGAAGGAACTCGACAACAACGCGCAAGGCATTCTGGGCTATGTCGTGCGCTGGATCGACCAGGGCGTCGGCTGTTCGAAAGTGCCGGACATAAACGACGTCGGCCTGATGGAGGACCGCGCCACGCTGCGCATCTCCTCGCAGCACATCGCCAACTGGCTGCATCACGGCGTCTGCACGCCCGAGCAGGTCATGGAGACGATGAAACGCATGGCGGCGATCGTCGACCGCCAGAACGAAGGCGATCCGCTCTACCGGCCGATGGCGCCGGATTTCGACAAGTCCATCGCCTTCCTCGCCGCGTGTGATCTGGTCTTCAAGGGCCGCGTCCAGGCCAACGGCTACACCGAGCCAGTGCTGCACGCGCGGCGGCTGGAGCTGAAGGCGCGGGATAACGGCTGAACCGAAAGCACGATGCACGCCGGCCAAGGGTAAGCGCCGGCGTCTCCCTCCCCCTTGAGGGGGGGTGGCCCGAAGGGCCGGGTGGGGTCGCCAATGCAGTGCGCCAACCCAATTCTGACGGTGCGCCTTAGGAGGAGCATCGCAACGCTCCGCACCTCGGTCGGTTTCGAAATGCGACAGGCCGAGCGTCTCACCGGCGACCCCACCCGGCCGCTTCGCGGCCACCTTCCCCTCGAGGGGGAGGGAAAACGCTACGCCGCCTGCGCCATCCGCTCCGAGCTCATGCGGTACGAAATCGCTTCGGCCAGATGAATGCGGCCGACCGTCTCGCTGGCCTCGAGATCGGCCAGGGTCCGCGCCACCTTCAAGACGCGGTGATAGGCGCGCGCGGAAAAGCCGAGCTTTTCGCTGGCATCCCTCAGCAGCGACAGGCCGGCGGCATCGGGCATGGCGATCTCCTCGATGACTGACGGCGAGCAATGGGCGTTGGTGGTGGCGGTCGCGCCGAGCCGCTCGAAGCGCTCGCGCTGGATCGTACGGGCGCGGGCAACACGTAGTGCGACGGCGGCACTTTTCTCCGCCCGGTCCGGCCGGATCAGATCGCTGGCCGAGACCGCCGGCACCTCGATCCTGAGATCGATACGGTCGAGCAGCGGGCCGGAAATGCGCGCCTGGTAGTCGGTGCGGCAGCGGTCGCCGCGCAGGCAGCGATAGCCGGGCTCGCCGGCCATGCCGCAGCGGCACGGGTTCATCGCCGCGACCAGCTGGATACGTGCCGGATAAGTAACGCGATGATTGGCGCGCGCGATCATGCAGTCGCCGGTCTCGAGCGGCTGGCGCAGCGCATCGAGCGCCTGCGGCGAGAATTCGGGAAACTCGTCGAGGAACAGCACGCCGTGATGGGCGAGCGAAGCCTCGCCCGGCCGTACGCGCAACCCGCCGCCGACCATCGCCGCCATCGAGGCCGAATGATGCGGCGCGCGGAACGGCCGCCGGTCGGTGAGTTTTCCTTCGCCGAGTTCGCCGGCCACCGAGGCGATCATCGAGACTTCGAGCAATTCCCTGGGCGCCAGCGGCGGTAGGATCGACGGCAGCCGCTGCGCCAGCATCGACTTTCCCGACCCCGGCGGTCCGACCATCAAAAGATTGTGGCCGCCGGCGGCCGCCACCTCCAGCGCCCGCTTGGCGGTCTCCTGGCCCTTGATGTCGGCAAGGTCGGGCAGGTCGCGCGCCGCGGCATGGATGCCGGCTTCCGGCCGTGACAGAACCTGCGTGCCGCGAAAATGATTGGCGATGGCGATCAGGCTGCGCGGCGCCAATATGTCGAAGTCCTTGCCGGCCCAGGCCGCTTCCGGCCCGCAGGCGAACGGGCAGATCAAGCCCTTGCCTTCGGCGTTGGCACCGATTGCCGCCGGCAGCGCGCCAGCCACCGCGGCGATGGTTCCGTCGAGCGACAATTCGCCAAGCACGACATAGCCGGCCAGCATGTCGCCCGGAATGGCGCCGAGCGCCGCCATCAGCCCGAGGGCGATCGGCAGATCGTAGTGGCTGCCTTCCTTGGGCAGGTCAGCGGGTGCCAGATTGACGGTGACCTTCTTCGACGGCATCGACAGGCCGGATGCATGCAGCGCTGCCTGCACCCGCTCGCGGCTTTCGGCTACAGCCTTGTCGGCCAGCCCGACGATGTGCATGTTGACCTTGCCCGGCGCGATCATCACCTGCACGTCGACCGGCACGGCCTCGATGCCCTGGAAAGCAACCGTGCGAACCCGCGCCACCATGTCTTCACCCCGGATGCAGGCTTTTGCCCCAAGCCTTTGCGATCATGCCGCGAACGGCGTCACCGGAGACAACCACAGATTTCCGGCGAAGGCAAGAACATTTGGGGAACAGCTGAGCGCCACGGCTGCAATGGTCCGGAACGCGGCCGCTTCCAGAAGCAATGTACGCTAGTTGCGCTTCTCCTCGACGGCATCCCAAAATAGGCTGGCGATGTCGGCGCCGCCGAAGCGCTGCACTTCGCGTATGCCGGTCGGTGAGGTCACGTTGATCTCGGTCATGTAGTCGCCGATGACGTCGATGCCGACAAGGATGAAGCCGCGCTCCTTCAGCGCGGGGCCGATGCGGGCACAGATCTCGCGTTCGCGCGCCGTCAGCTCGGTCTTTTCGGCGCGGCCGCCGACATGCATGTTGGAGCGGGAATCATGCTCGGCCGGTACCCGGTTGATGGCGCCGACAGGCTCGCCGTCAACCAGGATGATGCGCTTGTCGCCAGCCCGCACCTCCTTGAGGTAGCGCTGCACGATGTAGGGTTCGCGGAACAACTGGTCGAACATTTCGAGCAGCGAGGCGAGGTTGCGGTCGGCCTCGTGCAGGTGGAAGATGCCGGCGCCGCCATTGCCGTAGAGCGGTTTGACGATGATATCGCCGAACTCCTTGCGGAAGGCTGCGACCTCGAGAGGGTCCTTGGTGATCAGCGTGTCCGGCATCAGGTCGGGAAATTCGGTGACGAAGATCTTTTCCGGGCTGTTGCGCACCCAGGCCGGGTCGTTGACCACCAGCGTCTTCGGATGGATGCGCTCGAGAATATGCGTGGTGGTGATGTAGTTCATGTCGAAGGGCGGATCCTGCCGCAAAAGGATGACGTCCATCTCCGAAAGATCGGTGCGGACTTCTTCGCCCAGCGAATAATGATTGCCCTTCTCGTCGCGGACCTGCATCGCCTCGATACGGGCAAACACCTTGCCGTCGCGCAGCGACAGCCGGTCGGGCGTGTAGTGGAACAATTGGTGGCCGCGCCGCTGCGCCTCCAGCGACAGTGCAAACGACGTGTCGCCGGCTACCGACACGGTGGAGATGTGGTCCATCTGGACGGCGACTTTCAGGGGCATGGCAGCTCTCCGGCGCACTTGGAGCGATCCACTTGGACGCACAAAGTACGCTCCAACATTTCTTGAATCCATGCATCGTGCTTTCCGAAAATCGATTCCGATTTTTCGGGCCGATGCATCGACGACAGCGATATAAGGAAATCGGCGGCCTCTGCCAATCGGCCAAGGTCATGATGAGGCTGCGCTTCGCTTGGCGCAGATCCCAACGCGATGTGCCTTCAGCGGTCGAACACCAGCTTGGAATAGCCGAGGAAGGACAGCGCCATGGCGACCAGCGAGGCGACCGCAAGGGCTATGAGCGGCGACACCATCGGCAGTGCGAACAACATGACGCAATAGACGAGATAATTGACGACGCTGGTGGCAATGCCGACGCCGCCGTAGCGGGCGCCCTCATGCGCGATGCCCCGGCTGGAAGGCGAGAAGGTCAGGTGGCGGTTGATCAGCCAGGTGGCGGACAGCGCAAAACCGATCGAAATGATGCGGGCTGCCAAGGGGCCAAGCGGCGTTGCCGCCAGCACCAGCCAAAGCGCACCCGCGTCGGCGACGAAGCCGATGCCGCCGGCGACAATGAAGCGGGCGAGGCGTCCCATCTAGGCTCTAGGCCGCGCGCGGGGTCTTGCGCGGTCCGGCCTTCAAAGTCGCGAGCGCGCTTGCACGTTCACGTTCGACGCGACCGGAAGGCATCGACAGATAGAAGATGCGCTTCTGCTCGGCGCGGCCGCGCGACACCGAATCGAGGATCACCCCGGTCACCGCCGCCAGCATCGACAGCAGCAGCAGGCCGACCGACAGAACCCAGGTCGGCATGCGCGGCACAAGCCCGGTTTCGGCGAACTCGATCAGCACCGGCGCCATCAGAAACAGGCTTGATGCCAGGAAGAACACCGAAAAAGCGCCGAAGAAACGCAGCGGCTGCGTCTCCTTCATCAGCATGGCGAACATCCACAGGATCTTCGCGCCGTCGCGAAAGGTCGACAGCTTCGACGAGGAGCCTTCCGGCCGGCGGCCATAGTCGAGTCCGATCTCGCTGACCGGCAATTTGAGCTGCGAGGCGTGCACCGACATTTCGGTCTCGATCTCGAAACCGCCGGAAACGGCGGGAAAACTCTTGACGAAGCGCCTGGTGAAGGCGCGGTAACCCGAGAAGATATCGGTAAAGTCCGAGCCGAACAAACGTTTGTAGAGGCTGTTGAAGATGCGGTTGCCGAAGGCGTGGCCTGTCCTGCCGGCGTCGTTGGCGACGCCGCGCCTGGTGCCCACCACCATGTCGGAGCGCTCGGTCAGCAGCGTGTTGATCAGTTGCGGCGCGTCCTCCGGCGCATAGGTGCCGTCGCCGTCGGCCATCAGGTAGATGTCGGCCTCGATGTCGGCGAACATGCGGCGCACGACATTGCCTTTGCCCTGGCGCGGCTCGCGCACCACGATGGCGCCGGCGGCGCGGGCTCGGAGCGCCGTCAGATCGCGCGAATTGTTGTCGTAGACATAGATCGCGGCGGCAGGCAGCGTTTCGCGAAAGCGCCGCACCACTTCGCCGATCGTCAGCTCCTCATTGTAGCAAGGCAGGAGCACGGCGATGCTCGGCTCATGGCGCACTTCTTGTGGCATTTTTCGTCTCCGGATGCCCTGTGAGGCCCCTGACCGCTCAAGCGCCGGCCTCGCTCGGGCGGCTTTACTATTTATTGAAGCTGTTAAGGCTAGGTTTAAACCGCACCGTATTCCTTCCAAAGGTCCTGATATGAGCACAGCCGACGATGGCGCCTCCATTTGGAGGTCCGATATCGCGCTGGCGCTGCTTGCCACGTTGCCGGCACTTGCCGTCAATGCCCTTGCCGGCTTCCCGGAATTGACCAATGCCGGCGGCGACAACGACAATCTGCTGCGCCTTGTCGAAGTTCGCGACATGCTGGCCAGCCAGGGCTGGTTCGATCTGCACCAGTACAGGATGGGCCTGGAAGGCGGTTTCGTCATGCATTGGTCGCGGCTGGTCGATGCGCCGATCGCCGCCATCATCATCGCCGTATCGGCCCTGACCGGCAGCGCGGCCTTTGCCGAGAATGTTGCGCAAGTGCTGTGGCCGACGCTGCTCTTCTGCCTGACCGTGTTTTTCACCGCCCGCGCCGCACGCAGCTTTGCCGGTGACAGCGCCGTGCTGCCCGCTGTCGTGGTCGGCGCTGCCGCACTGTATTTCATTGGCATTTTTTCGCCTGGCGCGCTCGATCACCACAATATCCAGCTGATGCTGAGCATGGCCAGCCTGAGCCTATTGCTTGAAGCGCCAATGCGCAGGCCGGCGGCATTGCTCTCCGGCCTGTGCGCCGGATTGATGCTGGCGGTCGGTATGGAGACCGCCCCTTATGTGGCCACCATCGGCGCCTCTGTCGCCATGCTGTTCGCCCTCGGCGCCAATGGCGAGAGGCTGATCGCCAGGGATTTCGGCCTCGGCTTTGCCGGCGTGTCCGCTCTCGTCTTTGTCGCCACCATTGCGCCGTCTGCCTGGGGTCAGGCGCAATGCGACGCCTTTTCGACCGTGCAGTTCGTCGTCGCGGCGATTGCCGGAACCGGCCTTGCGGCGATAGCGTCGATCGAGCCGGCCGGCCGCACGCGCCAACGGCGCATCGCCTCACTTGGCCTGCTTGCCCTGCTATTGGGCGCTGTCGTCGTCTTGTTGTTCCCACAATGCCTGGCAGCGCCCTACGCCAACCTCGATCCGCGCCTCAAGGAGCTATGGCTTGATCACATCGACGAGGCGCAATCGCTGTTCAAGCTGCTCGCTGAAGATCCGGCCGGGGTGGTGGCGCGCTATGCCACGCCGCTCATTGCGCTCGTGCTGATGGCGCTTCGCCTTGGCCGCGGTGGCTGGCGGCGGCAGGACAGCCTTGTCGGCGCGCTGCTTGTCGTGGCCTTCATCGTCAGCGCCTGGCAGGTACGCGGTTCGACATTCTCGATCGCCTTCGCCGTCATCCCGCTTGCCGCCTGGATTGCCAAATGGCGTCAACGGGCCGAGGCCAGCGCGTCGCGCGGGGTGGCGCTGCGCATGGCTGCCGTCTGGCTGGTTTCGGTGAATGCGGTCTGGACTGGGGCTGCCGCGGCGACCTCGGTAGCCTTCGACGACAGCAACACCACGGCGGATAATGGCGACGGCACCGATGTCGCTTGCCAGCGCATGGCCTCCTTTGCGGCACTCGGCCGCCTGCCCGGCACCACCGTACTGGCAATTTCCAATCTCGGATCGCCTATCCTGGCCTATTCCGGACATCGCGTCTTCGCTGGGCCTTATCATCGCAATGTCGCCGGCAACCTGCTGGCGCTCGATGCCTTCCTTGGGTCTGATGCCGATGCCAGGACGGTCGTGGCGGATCATCACGTCGGCCTCGTCGCGCTGTGCCCCGGCAGCGCCGAAAGCAAGCTCCTCGCAGCCAAGGCGCCGGCAGGCTTTCTTGCCGGGCTGATGCGCGGCAGCGTGCCGGAATGGCTTGAGCCGGTTGCCGGGACCAGCGGAGCCGCCGTCGAATTGTACCGCGTCCGGCTGGGCAACTGATCGATCGGCGGCCCGTGCGGCCTTTTGTCGGACATAAGTCCTGACAATCCACTCTTTCGCCCTTGCCCGCCCGACATGGCTGGATAGGATGCGCGCCGGCCGACCGCGATCATTGGACCGGGAGAGAATTTCATGATGCCATCGGCACGCTTTGCCGACCTCGAAGGCGCTTCGGTGCTGATCACCGGCGGCGGCTCCGGCATTGGTGCTGCCTTGACCGAAGGTTTTGTCCGCCAGGGGGCAAAGGTCGCCTTCATCGATATCGCCGACCGTCCGAGCCTGGCGCTGGCCGATCGGTTAGACAAGGAGCTCGGCCGGCGGCCGTTCTATCTCAAGACCGACATACGCGACATCGAGGCATTGCGGGTATCAATCGCCAAAGCCGCCGAGGCGCATGGCAACGTGACCGTGCTGGTCAACAATGCCGCTCAGGATGACCGTCATGCCGTCGAAGACGTCACGGTGGAGTTCTGGGACAACAACCATGCCATCAACCTGCGCCCGCATTTCTTCAGCGCACAGGCGGTGGCGCCGGGCATGAAGCGGGCCGGCGGCGGCTCGATCATCAACTTCACCTCGACGTCGTTTCTCATCAACCATCCCGATATGCCGGCCTACACCGCCGCCAAGGCCGGCATCGTCGGTCTCACCAAGGGTCTTGCCGGCAAGCTCGGCGTCGACGGCATCCGTGTCAACGCGATCGCGCCCGGCTGGGTGATCACCGAGCGGCAGAGAAAGCTCTGGGTCACCGAAGAAGCGCTCGCCGCTCATGTCGCCAAACAGTGCATCAAAGAGGTGATGCAGCCGGAAGACATTGTCGGCACCGTGCTGTTCCTGGCGTCGGATGCCTCACGCATGCTGACCGCGCAGATGCTGATCGTCGATGGGGGGTTCCTGTGATCTCATCGAGCAAGGCAGCTTCCGTCGCGGCCGTCGACTGGGGCACCACCCGTATGAGGGTCTGGCTGCTCGACGGCGCCGGCAAGGTTCTCGCCGAGCGGCGCGGCGATGACGGGCTGATCACCGCCCAGGCTAAAGGATTTTCGTCCATTCTTGAAGGGCATCTGGCTGCACTGGGCGCAGCCGAGGCGCTGCCGGTCATCATTTGCGGCATGGCCGGTTCGCGCCAGGGCTGGCTGGAGGCGCCCTATGTCAGCGTGCCGGCGCCGATCGGCGCTATTCTCGCCGGCGCTGCCCGCATCCCCGGCCAGCGCCGCGACATCCGCATCGTGCCCGGCCTTGCCCAGCGTCTGGCCGACGCCCCGGATGTCATGCGCGGCGAGGAGACGCAGCTTGCCGGCGCCGGTTTGCCGGCAAAGGGACGCCATGTCGTCTGCATGCCTGGCACGCATTCGAAATGGGTGCTGGTCGAGGACGGTGCCGTTGCCGGTTTCGGCACCTGGCCGACCGGCGAGCTGTTTTCGGTGCTGGCCGCGCACTCGATCCTGCGCCATTCGCTGGGCGAGCCGCCGAAGCCGGTTGCCGCCGAAAATCCATTTTTCCGGGAGTGGTGCCTGAAGGCGTTGGCCGAAGGCGGTGACATCGGTTCAAGACTGTTCTCGATCCGCGCCGCCAGCCTGCTGCAGGATCTGAAGCCCGAGGATGCCGCCGCGTGCCTGTCCGGCCTGCTGATCGGCGGCGAGATCGCTTCGGCAAATCGCCGTTATGGGGCGAGTGCCGTGCCCGTCGTGCTGATCGCGTCGGGCGCACTTGGCACGCTCTATGCCGACGCGCTCGGCCTTGCCGGGCTCGCGGTCAGGGTGGTCGACGCCGACGAGGCGGTGCGTGCCGGTCTTGCCGAAGCCGCGCGCGAAAATGGCATGATCGCCGGAAATGGAGTTGCCGCATGACAGAGACCGCACCTTTTCCAAAGCTCGAGCGGGGTCTGGTCGCCATCCTGCGTGGCCTCAAGCCAAGCGAGGCGGTGGCGATCGGCCAGGCGATCTTCGGCGCCGGTATCGAAGCGATCGAGGTGCCGCTCAACTCGCCCGATCCTTACGCCTCCATCGCCAGCATTGTCGGAGCGCTTCCTCCAACAGCCTTGGTCGGTGCCGGCACGGTGCTCAGCGCCGCCGATGTCGACGGCCTGCACAAGGCCGGCGGGCGGCTGCTGGTCAGCCCCAATATCGATGCCGAGGTCATGGGCCGTGCCATGCACTACGGCATGGTGACGATGCCCGGCGTGTTCACGCCGACCGAGGCATTTCAAGCAATCCGGCTCGGCGCCTCGGCACTGAAATTCTTCCCGGCGAGCGTGCTTGGCGCGGCGGGCATTTCGGCGATGCGCGCGGTGCTGCCGGCCAGTGTGCTGGTCGGCGCGGTCGGCGGCGTTTCGGATAAGGATTTTGCCGGCTACAAGGCAGCCGGCGTCAGCGTCTTCGGTCTTGGCTCGAGCCTGTTCAAGCCGGGCATGAGCGTCGACGAAGTGGCAGCGCGAGCGAAAGCCGCAGTTCAGGCCTGGGACGCGGCGTTTGGAGTGGCATGATGAGCGAGACCATTGTTTCGGTTTTTTCCGACCATGTCTGCCAACTCGGGGAGGGACCAAGCTATGACCCTGCCACCGACACGCTCTACTGGTTCGACATCGTCAACGGCCAGCTCCTCGAACAGCGCCTGTCGGGCGGTGCCGTCAAAATCCACGAGCTCGGTCAGATGGCCAGCGCCATCTGCATCATCGACGACCAACGCCAGCTGATCGCCACCGAGACCGGTCTGCATGTCCGCGACGTCGCGACCGGCAAGCTGACGCTGCACACGCCGATCGAGGCCGACAATACGGTCACCCGCTCGAACGATTCACGCGTTCACCCTTGCGGCGCCCTCTGGGTCGGCACCATGGGCAAGGGCGAGGAGAAGGCCGCCGGTTCGATCTACTGGTTCTTCAAGGGCGAGCTGCGCCGGCTCTATGCCGACGTCACGGTGCCCAATTCGATCTGCTTTTCCGAGGATGGGACGATCGCCTATTACACCGACACCAGCACCGGGCTGTTGATGCGCGTCGGCTGCGATCCGGCGACCGGCCTGCCGGTTGGCGAACCGAAGGTCTTCGTCGACCACCGTTCGGCCAAGGGCTATATCGATGGTTCGGTGCTCGACCGTGACGGCATATTGTGGAACGCCTGCTGGGGCGGCAGCGTCGTCGAAGCCTATGGACCCGACGGCAAGCTCGTCCGTTCGGTGGCGATGCCGGCGACGCAGCCTTCCTGTCCGGCTTTCGTCGGCAGGAATGCCGACCGGCTGGCGGTCACCTCCGCCTGGTCGGGCAAGAGCGAGAAGCAGCGCCTGCTCGACCCGCAAGCCGGCATGACATTTATGCTCGACATTCCAGTCAATGGTCGCTTCGAGCCGCGTGTGCTGATTGGCTGACCATGATCCCGAAAAGTGGGAACCGGTTTTCGGAAAAGATCATGGTCAAACAGGAAGATGGCGCCGTTGCTGTCGTGCAGGCGTCCGGCTGACGTCGGTTCCGCGAAAGCCGAATGCATTCGCCGTGCGATGCTAGAACGGTTCATCGTTTCGCGGGAACGCTGAACCGCTCTATCTCTTTGTTTTGACGCAATTCCGGACGGAAAACCGTTTCACACTTTTCCTGGAATTGCTTTAGCAATCGTGCTGCCGGGAAATCGTTCGATCATGTCAAGCCGCAAGCCGAAGCTGATCCTTGTCTACGAGCCAGAAAAGGCTTGCTTCGATCGGCTGGTTGCCGATAACCACGTGCCGGAGCGTGCCGCCGAAATTGCCTCCTATCTGGCGCAATCGACCGATATCGCTGCTGAATTCGACGCACTTGCCGCCGCTTGCCAGAAGCGCGGCCCGTCGTTTGCGCCGGTGGCGCTCGACGACGCCGCAAGCGTTCTCGCCGGCGAGGACCCGAAGACCACGCTAGTCTGGACGCTGACCGACGGCATCGCCTATTTCCGCGGCGGCGCGGCACCAGCTCTGGCACGGCTGAACGGCCTGGAGGCGATCGGCGCCGACGATGCGCTTTTCGCGCTCTGCCAGGACAAGTTCCGTTCAGGCGCCGTGCTCGGCGCGTTCGGCTTGCCGGTGCCGCAGGCGGGCCTTGCCCGTGACGGCGCCTGGCTGGTCGCGCCGCCGGCTTCGCCCGCCGGCTGGTTCGTCAAGCCGAACCGGCTCGGCGCCAAGATCGGTATCTGGCCCGATTCGCGCTGCCACGATCTCGGCCATGCGCTGGAGCTTAGCCGGCGCGTCTTCGCCGCCTATCGCGACGATGTCGTCGTCCAGCCCTATGTCGCCGGCCGCAACGCGCGCGCCAGTTTTCTCGGATTGAGGCCGGATACCGGCGTCGAGGCGCTGGGCATCGCCTTTGTCGATTCAGGCGGCGATTTCCAGACCATGCAGGACAGCCTGGCGCTTTACGGCAATACCGGCGAAGCGGCCAAAGCCACGGGAAATTACGCCGAGCCGTTGCTGCTGCCGGTCGCCGGCAGCCAGCCTCTGGCTGATGCAAGGATCCGCAACATCGCCGAAAGCCTGATGGTCGGGCTTGGCCTGCGGGATGTGTTTTCCATCGATTTCCGGGTCGAAGCCGACGACAGCGTCCACCTCATCGAGTTCGAGGTCTGCCCCGGCCTGCCCTGCTTCGATTTCCGCGATTACTGTCGCCAGCAATGGGGCTTGAGCCTCGCCGATGCGATGGCGGAGGCAGCGGCGAACCGGCTTCTCGCCTAAATCCCCTCGACCAGCACGATTTCGCCCTCGGCCACCTTCTGGCGGATCGCGACGGCGCGCTGGTATTCGGGAGAGTGGTAGCAGTCATGCGCCGCCGCAAGCGACGGAAACTCGATGATCACGTTGCGGTCGCGGCCCGGCCCCTCGGCCTTCTCATGCGCGCCGCCGCGCGCCAGGAACTTGGCGCCGAAGCGGTCGAAGGCCGGTTTGGCAGCTGCGACATAGTCCTTGTAGCCTTCCGCATCGCGCACGTCGACGCGAGCGATCCAGTATCCCTTGGGCATGGCATTTCTCCGAAATGGTTTTGGGGATGTTACGCGGAGCGCATTTCGTCAAGGATGGCTTCCGCCGCCGCCCGCCTGTCGGCCGCACCGACGATCGGCCGGCCGACGACGAGATGGCTGGAGCCGTTACGGATCGCCTGCGCCGGCGTCACCACCCGCTTCTGGTCGCCATGGTCGCTGCCCTTCGGCCGGATTCCCGGCGTCACGACCGCCAGGTCGGGGCCGACGATGCGGCGCACCGCCTCAGCTTCCTCGGCCGAGCAGACGATGCCGCCCATGCCGGCATGCAGCGCCTGCTCGGAGCGCCTCAGCACCAGTGTATGCGGATCATACTCATAGCCGGCGTCGATCACGTCCTGCTCGTCCATCGAGGTCAGCACGGTGACCCCGAGCAGGCAAAGGTCGCTGCCCCTCGCGGCCTCGACCGCCGCCTTCATCGTCTTCGGATAGGCATGGATGGTCAGCATGCTCATGCCCATCCTGGCGATGTTGTCGACCCCCTTGGCAACGGTGTTATCGATGTCGAGGAGCTTCATGTCGAGAAAGATCCTAGTGCCGCCGCTGGCCAGCTCGCGGGCGAAATCGAGCCCGCCGGCAAAGGCGAGCTGGTAACCGATCTTGTAGAAGGAGACGATCCCGTCGAGCTCGCGCACCGCTTTCTCGGCTTCCTTCAGCGTCGGCAGGTCGAGGCCGACGATCAGCCGTTCCTGCATCGTGTCGGCATGCGCGGCGTCCGGGATCATGCCTCGATCCGCGTCGACAGCATGCGCGAGGTTTCGATCAGCGTTCGGCATAGGTGCTCCATCGATTGGCGTAGTCTTTCGTCCCGGAAGTTGCCCTCGTCGTCGAAGGCGTAGCCGCCCTCCGGCACCGAACACTCCGGTGTCACCACCTCCATCCGGCAGCGTACCAGAACGGCGCGCAGATGGTTGATGCAGCGTATCCCGCCGAAGGGTCCGTTGGAAGACGAGCAGAGGCCGGCGACCTTGCCGGCAAGCGGCCTGAACGTCCGGCCGCCATCCTTGCGCAGCTGGCTCACCCAATCGATGCTGTTCTTGAGCAGCGGTGGAATGGAGCCGTTATATTCGGGCGTCGCGATCAGCAGCCCGTCATGGGCGGCGATCATCCGGCCGAGCTTGACGGCGTTGTCGGGAATGCCTTCGTCCTTTTCCAAATCCTGGTCGAGGATCGGCAGCGGATAGTCGGCGAGCGAGATGCGGGTCACCTCGGCGCCCTGCATGGCAAGTTCCTTCTGTGCCACGTCGGCGGTCCTGCCGCTATAGGCGCCGCTGCGCAACGAACCGGCGACGACGAGAATTTTCGGGATCACAGCCATGGGTCTGCCTTGTCACCCGATGGGTATAAGACAAGTGCTATTCAAACCCAACGCTTCAATTCATGCGGCCCCGCGTCGGTAGATCCAAAGCTGCGTCGGCGGAATGTTGCGGATGACGAAATGGAAATGCTCGACCGTATAGTCGCCGCGGCCCGGCGGGATCGGCGACAGCGGCCCGTAAGTCAGCTGCACGATCGGCCGGCCCGCCGGGATACGGTCGAGCAGGCTCTCGACATAGGCGATGCGCTGGGCGACAGGGAAATTGAGCAGCGGCACGCCCGATATCACAGAATCGAAGATCAGGTCGCGCTTGTCGCCAAGCGTCGCGTCGAGATTGAAGGCGTCGCCCTCGATGACGTTGACGCCTGGATAAAGCTGGCGCAGATGGCGCACGAAATCAGTGGAATATTCGACCGCGTAGAGGTTCTCAGGCTTTATGCCCTGGGCGAGGATGGCGCGTGTGATGACGCCTGTACCGGGCCCGACCTCGAGCACCGGCAGGCCGGATGTCGGATCGACGATCGAGGCCATCTTGCCTGCGGTGATGGAACTGGTCGGGACGATCGAACCGACCGCCTTCGGCTTGTCGATCCAGCCCTTGAAGAACTTCAGCTCGTCGTCGAACTTTTCCGCCAGCGTCTTTCGCAGTCCGGGACTACGCGTCATCGAAAGTCCTCCTCAACGCTCCCTCGCATGCTACTTAACAGTTACGAGGTGCAAGACAAGTCGAATCCCCGGATAAGGTGTTGATGACGCTCGGGAAGCGTTTTCCAGGGATCAGCTTCAGTGCTCGCCGAACGTTTCGAAAAAGTCTTTCATGCGGGCGAAAAATCCGCTCGACTGAGGCGAATTGTCCTTTGAGGAAAGCTGCTCGAATTCCTCCAGCAATTCGCGCTGACGGCGCGAAAGGTTCTGCGGCGTCTCAACCACGGTCTGGATGTAGAGGTCGCCGATATTGGGCTGGCGCAGCACCGGCATGCCCTTGCCCTTGAGGCGGAACTGGCGACCGTTCTGGGTGCCTTCCGGCACCTTCACCTTCGTCTGGGTACCGTCCAGTGTCGTCACCTCGAACGAGCCGCCAAGCGCTGCCGTCGTCATCGAGATCGGCACCTTGCAATAAAGATCGGCCCCGTCGCGCTGGAAGAATTCGTGCGGCTTGACCGCGAGGAAGATGTAGAGATCGCCCGACGGGCCGCCGCGCAGGCCGGCCTCGCCCTCATTGGCCAGCCGGATGCGGGTGCCATCCTCGATGCCGGCAGGGATGTTTACCGACAGCGAGCGCTCCTCGGTGACACGGCCCTGGCCGGCGCATTTCGGGCACGGATCCTTGATGGTCTGGCCGCGCCCCTGGCATTGCGGGCAGGTGCGCTCGATCGAGAAGAAGCCTTGCGTGGCGCGCACCTTGCCGTGGCCGTTGCACATCGAGCAGGTGACGGGCTGGGTGCCAGGCTTGGCGCCGCTGCCCGAGCATTCCGAGCAGGAGATCGAGGCTGGCACCCGAATCTGCGCGGTCTTGCCGGAAAATGCCTCTTCCAGCGTAATTTCCATATTGTAGCGCAGGTCGGCGCCGCGCTCGCGGCCGCCGGACGAGCGGCGCTGGCGCCCGCCCATCATGTCGCCGAAAATGTCTTCGAAAATGTCGGCGAAACCGCCGGCGCCAAAGCCTTGCGCCCCGCCATTCATACCGCCGTGCTCGAAGGCGGCGTGGCCGAAGCGATCATAGGCGGCGCGCTTCTGCGGGTCCTTCAGTGTCTCATAGGCTTCGTTGATTTCCTTGAACTTGTGCTCGCAGGCATGGTCGCCTGGGTTGCGGTCGGGATGGAACTGCATGGCGAGCTTGCGAAAAGCGCTCTTGAGCTCCTTCTCGTCGGCGCCCTTTTGCACGCCTAGCGTTTCGTAAAAATCAGCTTTCATGTTTTCCCGCAGTCCGGATAGTCAACGTCTTGAAGCATCGTTGCGTCGTTTGCCGGCACGCTGTTCCGATTTAGGTGTGATGGAGCCGCGATGCCAGTGTCTACGAGGCTTTGTCCGCATTTTTTCGGGCAGCTCAGCGTTTTTCCGGCAAAGGGTTGCAAAAAAGCCCGGCTGTGCGCCGGGCTTTTTCCCTTACCTGTACCGTCAGGCGGTTCAGGCCGACTTCTTCTTCTCGTCGTCTTCGTCGATTTCCTCGAAGTCGGCATCGACGACGTCACTGTCCTTGGCGGCATCAGCCTTGGCGTCGGCCTCGGCGGCTTCCTTCTGCGAAGCCTCGTACATGGCCTGGCCGAGCTTCATCGAGACTTCGGCGAGCGTCTGCGTCTTGGCCTCGATCTCGGTCACATCGTCGCCTTCGGCAGCGGTCTTCAGCGCCGCGATCGCATCGGCAATCGCCGTGCGGTCGGCCTCGGAAACCTTCTCGCCGTATTCCTTCAGAGATTTCTCCGAGGAATGCACCAGCGCCTCGGCCTGGTTGCGGGCCTCGACCAGCGCGCGCCGCTTCTTGTCGGCTTCGGCATTGGCCTCGGCGTCCTTGACCATCTTCTCGATGTCGGCGTCCGAAAGGCCGCCGGACGCCTGGATGCGGATCTGGTGCTCCTTGCCGGTGCCCTTGTCCTTGGCCGAGACGTTGACGATGCCGTTGGCGTCGATGTCGAAGGTGACCTCGATCTGCGGCACGCCGCGCGGCGCAGGCGGGATGCCGACCAGATCGAACTGGCCGAGCGCCTTGTTGTCGGCGGCCATTTCACGCTCGCCCTGGAAGACGCGGATGGTCACCGCCGACTGCGAATCCTCGGCCGTGGAGAACACCTGGCTCTTCTTTGTCGGAATCGTCGTGTTGCGTTCGATCAGCCGAGTGAACACGCCGCCCAGCGTCTCGATGCCGAGCGACAACGGCGTCACGTCGAGCAGCAGCACGTCCTTGACGTCGCCCTGCAGCACGCCGGCCTGGATAGCGGCGCCCAACGCGACGACTTCATCCGGGTTGACGCCCTTGTGCGGCTCCTTGCCGAAGAACTGCTTCACGATCTCCTGGATCTTGGGCATACGGGTCATGCCGCCGACCAGGACGACTTCGTCGATTTCGCCGGCCTTCAGGCCGGCATCCTTGAGCGCCGCCTTGCAAGGATCGATCGTGCGCTGGACGAGATCCTCGACCAGGCTCTCGAACTTCGCCCGCGTCAGCTTCAGCGTCAGGTGCTTGGGGCCGGTGGCATCGGCGGTGATGAAGGGCAGGTTGATCTCGGTCTGCGTGGTGGACGACAGCTCAATCTTGGCCTTTTCAGCCGCTTCCTTGAGGCGCTGAAGGGCGAGCTTGTCGTTCCGCAGGTCGATGCCCTGTTCCTTCTTGAACTCGGCTGCCAGATATTCGACCAGACGCATGTCGAAATCCTCGCCGCCGAGGAAGGTGTCGCCATTGGTCGACTTCACCTCGAACACGCCGTCGCCGATTTCGAGCACCGAAATATCGAACGTGCCGCCGCCAAGGTCATAGACGGCAATCGTCTTGCCTTCCTTCTTGTCCAGTCCATAGGCAAGCGCGGCCGCCGTCGGCTCGTTGATGATGCGCAGCACTTCGAGGCCGGCGATCTTGCCGGCATCCTTGGTCGCCTGGCGCTGGGCGTCGTTGAAATAGGCCGGAACGGTGATGACCGCCTTCTCGACCTTCTCGCCGAGATAGGCCTCCGCCGTTTCCTTCATCTTCTGCAGGATCATCGCCGAGATCTGGCTAGGCGACTGCTTCTTGCCGCCGGCCTCGACCCAGGCGTCGCCATTGTCGCCCTTGACGATCTTGTAGGGGACAAGCTTCTTGTCCTTCTCCGTCACCGGATCGTCGTAGCGGCGGCCGATCAGGCGCTTGACCGCGAAAATGGTGTTCTCAGGATTGGTAACCGCCTGGCGCTTTGCCGGCTGGCCGACGAGGCGCTCGCCGTCGCTGTTGATGGCGACGATGGAAGGGGTCGTGCGCGCGCCTTCCGCATTCTCGATGACCTTGGATTCCTTGCCGTCCATGATGGCGACACAGGAATTGGTTGTTCCCAGATCGATACCGATTACTTTTGCCATTTCTCTAATCTCTCCGCTAAGCAGGCTCTCAGGACCCGTACAGGCGTTCCGACGAAAGCCCCTGTTCACAAGAAATTCCGCTCCGGCAACCGGCATTCGGCGCTGGACGGCTTGGCGCGTATATAAGAACAGGCTGCGTGGCGCGCAAGCATTCTGCGCAAGGCGTTCACCTTTCATCGCGGTTGATCGGATTCGGGACCGGCAGGCCCGTATTTTCCGGCGGTGATCCAGCCGGCCCGGCCCCCGGCCCATGAACCTTTCCGCCTCGCCCCGCGACTGACGCTCAGGTGCCGCGTGGTGCGGCCCCGGAAAGGAAAGCCCCATGACCACAGATCCAGAGGCTCCATGGTCTCCGGGAACAGCAGGAACTCAGCGCGACCATCGCCTTCGGGACCGGGTCGATGCGCTGGGCTTTTCGCTGGTTCCGTTGACCCTGCGCGGACGCAGGCGTATCGTGACGTTGAGGAAAGCAGACAATTCGATCAGGGATGAACGTGCCGGAACGCCGCGCCTTGCCCTGATTTGCGCGCCGGGACCGGATGCTTCTCCCATGACCTGTGGGGGGAGATCCATGTCTTGCGACCACGGCGCGTTCGTGCGCTCTCGTGCCGGCCGTTTGCGCCGCGCCATCCAGGCTGCCAGCGGATTGTCGATCTTGGCGCTCGCCGCTGGGCTCTGGCTCGGTGGCTCGGCCCAGGCTCAGGAAACCCAGATCATCTATCCCGGCTCAATGGCAGTGACCGGATTCTCCGGCACCATCATTCCCAATTTCGAGGAAGGCCTGCCGCCGGGCGTCGATCCCGTCGACGAAACCTTCATCGACACGGCGCGCGCGACCTTGCGCATCTTCGACGTCTCAAGGCTGGGCGGGCCGGCGTCTGGCCAATTGGTCTTCACCCCGCCACCGTTCGAGGTCACGGCCGGGCAAATCGGCCAGGTGTTCGGCATCACCTACGACGACGGCGTGCGCGACGGCGTTCCATCGGCCATTCCAAACCTCTATGCCGGCGCCACGTCGCTGCACGGCATCCGCATAGTCACGCCAGACGGCGACGCCGACGGCCGGCCGGAGCGGCAGCGCCGCGGCACGGCTGACGCGGTCTTCATGGACGGCCAGTTCGGCACCGAAAACGGCGGCGGCTCCGGAACGATCTGGAAGATCGACGGCATCACCGGCGCCGTCTCGAAATTCGCCGATATCGACGCCAATAGCGGTCCCGGCATCGGCGACGTCACTTTCGACAATATCCACCGCCAGTTCTTCGCCAGCGATCTCGACACCGGCCTCATCCACCGCATCGACGCCAATGGCGCGCTGCTCGACACGTTCGACCACGGCATAGCCGGCCGCCCGGCGCACGGGCTTGCCGCCCTTGCCGACGACGGCTCGGTGATTGACATCCAGGGTGCTGCCTTCGACAGCGAGGACCCCGACAGCTGGGGCTACACGCAGGACGAGCGCCGCGTCTGGTCGGTCGCCTATCGTGGCGGCCGGCTCTATTATTCGGTCGGTGATAAGGCGGAGATCTGGTCGGTGGGCGTTGCCGGCGACGGCAGTTTCGCCGGCGACCCGCGCTGGGAACTGACGGTCAAGGCCGACAAGGATTACGCGGTCACCGACATCGCCTTCGACAACGAGGGCTTCATGTACCTGGCCCAGCGCGGCCCGGTGGAGAACCGCTACGACTACAGCCAGTTCGCCGATTCCGGCAAGGGTGAGGTCATCCGCTACTGGCGCGAAAATCCGGACGATCCGGCGACGGAATCGGCCTGGGTGGAAGTGCCGCAGGAATATGCGGTCGGCTTCCCGCAAGACAACCGACAGTCGGCCGGCGGCCTCGACCTGCAATATGGCTACGATGCCGAAGGCAATCTCGATACCGGCGTCTGCACCGACACGCTGGTCGATACCGGCGACAAGTTGCGCGACAACCCGGAGCTTGCCGAACAACTCGCAGCCGGCGGGCCGCTCGCCGTGCACGGCGTGCAAATCACGCCGACGGCACTGGTCAAGCCGGCCAACATGCCGCCTTTCGGCGCGTGGTTCGTCGACTTCGACAATTATTTCGAAGACCCGGAAGTCGAAGGCCATGTCGGCGACGTCGAGGTCTGGCGCCCCTGCGAAGGCCGTGCCGGCTATTACGAGCAGGTGCCGGGCGGCTATCTGCCACCGTTCTATCCGCCGGACTTTCCGCCCCCCGGCAATCTGCCTCCTTGCCTTGATGTCGAGGATGTCAGGTATTTCTGCACGCCCCCCGGCCTCGAGGCCGATCTCTATCTCCATGACCATGCCGGCTTTGGCGGCGATTCGATCAAGGCTCTGTCCAGGACGCCTGGCGTTGGGGTGACTTCACCTCTGTCGCATGCGCCCGGCGCGCCATACACGATCGGCATCACCGGCCATTACCCTGGCGATACGGTCGATGTCGGGCTCTGCTTCTACAGGCAGTCCGATAGCGACAAGGGTGGCTACTACCCTTGCTGCAAGATGACCTTGCGGCTCAGAACCCCAGCCGTCAGCTGCGAACCGTGAGGAGGGGAAGATGAGCAATCTCGCATTTTTCCCGCCTGCGACAAGCAGCCCATCAACCGGCAAACAATCATCCGTCATGGAGACCATCATGAAACCCCTGTCACTCGCCAGGCGCGGCGTGCGCTGGCTGATGGCGGCCGGTATCGCGGTCGCCATGCTGAGTCCGCTGCAAGGCTTCGCTGAAGACCTTGCTCCGGCCAAGACCAAGCCTGCCGATGCGGGCATCTACACTGCCGTTCCAGATCCCAGGCTCGATTTCGACAATCCTCGCACCGTCAATCCGGAGCCGGGCCGGATCGTGCCCTTCTTCACCAAGAAAGGCACCCAGAGAGGCTGCGACTATGTCGTATACTCGCTGAGCTTTGGCTTGCGCGGCAATCCGCAGGGTTTTGCCAGCCCGGACCTCGCCGCCATGCTGAAAAAGGTCAGGCTCGATTTCAGGGACCAGCTCCCGCACGGCCTGCGCATCGTCGGCGTGCATGTGACCGGCGACGGCACCGATGCGTCCGGCGGACCGCTGCCCGGCGCTGCGATCAGCAGTTCGGCTGGCCCGGACGATACCGCGACGGTGTCCGATTTCCGGATTTCCGCCAGCGATCTCGACGGCATCGGCGCTGCGAACCAGCGCGTCATCACGTTCCAGATCACCGCCAAGATCGACCATGCGGCGTTTCCGTCGCCGACGATCGTTCACAACCAGGGCGCGGTTAAGGTGAGCCGCGAACGCGGCGCCGGCATCGAAATCCCGTCGCAGGATCCGGGCAAGCCGGACGACGGCAATTATCTCACGGGTGCAAAGACGTCGATCAAGATCGACGTCACCAGGTGCAACCCGCCGCCTCCACCTCCCGGCAAGGAATGCTTCAAGGTGGAGCGCGGCACGGTCGATTGCTTGCCCGGCGGCGGCGCCTTCATCTACCACATGCCGGTCGGCCCAGAGATGGCCGGCAAATGGGTGCAGCTTTCGACGACGACACCCGGCATCACCATCATTCCCGACACGCAATTGGTGCCGGCCGGCGGCGGTGTGCTCAATTGGAAGATCGTCGGCGCTTCACCCGGCGACGTCATCCACATCATCGTCACCGGTATCGAAACCTATGCCGGCCCGAGGGAGGGCTGGGGCCGGTGCTGTACGCAGACCATCGATATCGTCATCCCACGTGATCAGCGCTGCCCGCCGAAGGACAAGGAACCGGATCTGAAAGTCGAAAAGCGCGCCGACGTGCAACGTTGCACGATGGGCGGCGGCTGCGACTTCACCATCAGGGTCACCAATGTCGGCGATGCACCCTACCACGGCAAGATCGTGCTCGACGAAGTCACCCTGCCGGCCGGCTCCACCCTCGATTCAGGGCCGAACCCGCCTTGGGTCTGCGCGCCTGGAACCACCCCGATGATTTGCACTCATCTGGTGACCACGCTCAATCCGGGTGCCTCTGTCGACCTCAAGCTCGGCTTCAAGCCGGCCGCAGGCTGGCGAGGCAGCGTCTTGCGCAACTGCGCCACTTACAATTACGGCGCCAGCGGCAAGCCGCTTTTCGGCAGCCAGCAAAACGATCGCGGCTGTGCATCGATCCCGGTCTGCCGGCGTGGCGATCGTGACCGCGACTGCCGGCCGCCGGTGGAGAAGAAGGTCGACCTGATCCTGAAGAAGCGCGCCCGCACCGAATTCTGTTCGGCCGATGGCGTCTGCACCTTCGTGGTCGACATAATCAACAATGGCAGCGTCCCCTATAATGGGCCGCTGACGGTCGTCGATACCTATCCGGGCGGCGCGCCGGCATCCTCGACCTTCGGCCCGACGCCGCCATGGACATGCGGACCGAACGGCCCCGGCCAGTTCCGCTGCGACACCGCCGGCATCGTGCTGTTGCCTGGCGCCTCGACGCCGATCTTCGTCAGGGCGGTGATGCCGGCCAACTACCGGCCCGACAGTGTCGAGAACTGCGCCGAGGTGAAGGCTATTCCCGGTGAGAACGACATCACCAACAACAGGGCCTGCGCCAAGGAACGCATCCGTCATCCGAATGGCGGCCAGCCGGCCCTGCGCATCACCAAGGTATGCAATGCCTCGCTGGCCGGTGCTGCGGTCGTTTCCTGCCGCATTACCGTCATCAGCCTCGGCACCATTGCCCCGACCGGTCCGGTACGGGTCAACGATGCCGCGACGCTGATAGCCGGCGGAGCGCCGGTCCAGATCCAGACCGTCACCCCAGACGGCGCGGAATGGGCTTGCGGACCGCTTCCGGCCAACACACTGTCCTGCCAGATTCCTGGCGCTGTTATGACGCCTGGAACCAGCCGCCATTTCGACCTGACGGTTGCCGCGAACGGCGAATTCGAGAACTGCGCACGCGGCTCCTACGGCCCGGCTCCGGGAGACGACATCGTCTATCCGATCGGCCAGGCCTGCGCCAAGGGCGGCGGCGCCTCGACCATCCGCGTCGAGAAGACCGGTGATGCCGAGTGCAAGCCCGGCCAGCCCTGCTCGTTCGAGATCACCATCACGAACGATGGGGCGAGCGCCTTCTCTGGCCCGGTTCGCATCGGCGATGCCATCGGCGTCGAAGGCCTCGGCCGGCTGGAGGGCGTTGCGATCACCTCGATCGATCCGCCCTTCGGCTGCTCGCCGGAGCCGGCAACCTTGCCTGCCTCCTGCATTGCCAATTTGACGATCGGCTCGGGGGAAAGCCACGTTCACAACGTGACCGTGGTGCTTCCCGACGACGGTCGCCTGGCAAATCTGCAGGGCACGGTCAATGGTCAGAACTGCGTCGGCGTGCTGTCTCCGAACACGCCGGTGCAAGGCGGTGGCGACGTGTTGTCCCGCGGTGCGGCCGACGTGCAGGGTGATCGTGGCAAGGCCTATGCCTGCCATCCCTTCACCATCAGGAATGAGGTGAAGAAGGAATGCTCGCAAGGCTTCGTCATGAACGACGCCGGCAACTGCGTCTGCCCGCCCGGCACGACCTTCCGCAATGGCCAATGCTCGTCCGGGGGCGGCACGGTCATCGTGCCGAAGCCAAAACCTTGCGTTCTGCTCAAAGGCCAGATCCGCACCGAAGACGGACGCTGCGTCTGTCCGCGCGGAACCGAGCTGGAGAACGGCGCTTGCGTGGGGAAAGAGCCGAAGCCCGAGCAGTGCACCATCCGTGGCCAGATCCACGACGCTGCTGGCGATTGCGCCTGCCCGCGGGGCACCGAAGTCAGAGGCAATGCCTGCCGGCCAATCCAGCCAAGGCCCGAGCAGTGCACCATCCGTGGCCAGATCCACGACGCCGCTGGCGATTGCGTCTGCCCGCGGGGTACGGAAGTCAGGGGCAATGCCTGCCGGCCAATCCAGCCGAAGCCGGAGCAGTGCACCATTCGTGGTCAGATCCACAATGCCGCTGGCGATTGCGTCTGCCCGAGGGGCACGGAAGTGCAAGGCAATGCCTGCAGGCGCAAGAAGCCTGTTGTGGTGGAGTGCCCGATACCAGGCCAGATCCACAACAAGCGTGGCGTATGCGTCTGCCCGCGTGGGACAGAGCTGCGCGACGGCGCCTGCCGCAAACCACGGTTGGAATGCGCACCGGGCGCGCGGCCGATCAATGGCCAGTGCCAGCCGATCCGCAAACCGAACCTGCTGCTGAATCCAAAGGTTCTTCAGCAGGTCGTGCCAAGGCGCAAGCCGCAGATCGAGCAATAGGATCGCGCACGGAACTTCAAACGGTGATGGTTCGATCAAGAAAACCCCGCCGGAGCGATCCGGCGGGGTTTTTCTTTGGCTGGCAGATGAAAGAGCAGCGAAAACCTGAAGCCGTGGCATCAGCGGAAGGACAAACCGGCTTCCACTTTCCGGACTCGACTCATGGTCTAGGCAGGCGATACAGAGGGTCCGTAAACCGAGGCGTTCGGGAAGACCGCGTCATGAGCAAAAAAACCCTGATCGCGCCATCGGTGCTGGCGTCCGATTTCTCGAAGCTCGGCGACGAGGTCGAGGCGGTGGCGGCCGCCGGCGCCGACTGGATCCATCTCGACGTCATGGACGGGCATTTCGTCCCCAACATCACCTTCGGGCCGCCGGTGATCAAGGCGATTCGCAACCGCACCAAGGCCTTCTTCGACTGCCATCTGATGATCGCCCCCGCCGACCCCTATCTGGCCGCCTTCGCCGAGGCCGGGTGCGACGGCATCACGGTGCACGCCGAAGCCGGGCCGCATCTCGACCGCTCGCTGCAGACGATCAAAAACCTTGGCAAGAAGGCCGGTGTGTCGCTCAACCCGGCGACACCGGAGACGATGATCGAATACGTGCTCGACCGGCTCGATCTTATCCTGATCATGACGGTCAATCCGGGCTTCGGCGGCCAGGCCTTCATTCCGGCGATCGTAGACAAGGTGAAGCGGGTGAAGGCGCTGATCGGTGACAGGCCGATCCGGATCGAGATCGACGGCGGCATTTCGCCTGAAACTGCGCCCCTGGTCACCGCCGCCGGCGCCAGCGTGCTGGTCGCTGGTGCGGCCATCTTCAAGGGCGGCAGCGTCGAGGCCTACCGGGCAAATATCGAGGCAATCAGGGCGGCGGCGGACAAGGCGGCCGGCTGACCGCCGCCGTTCGGCCGGAGACAGCCGCTCGGGGGGACTTATGAGCAACCATCTGTTCGATGCTTTCCGTGCCCGGATGCCCACGCCCGGACGCCTTTTGATGGAGGCAGAGGACGGGCGCTCGATCAGCTATGGCGAAATGCTGGCGCGCTCCGCTCAACTGGCACATGTGGTGTCGCAGCTGGGCGTCGAAGCCGGCGACTGCGTCGCCGTTCAGGTCGAGAAAAGCCCGGAGGCCATTTTCCTCTATCTCGCCTGTCTGCGTGCCGGCGCGATCTTCCTGCCGCTCAACACCGCCTATACGCTGACCGAGCTCGACTATTTCTTCAGGGATGCCGAGCCGCGACTGATCGTCTGCGACCCGGCGCGAGTGACCGAGATCGGCGCTTTGGCGCAGGCCTCGGGCGCTGCGGTCGCGACACTCGGCAGCAAGGGCGAGGGTTCGTTGACCGATCGCGCCTCTGAGGCGGCCGTGGACTTCCACGACGTGGCGCGCGGACCGGACGACCTTGCTGCGATCCTCTACACCTCCGGCACCACCGGCCGTTCGAAAGGCGCCATGCTCAGCCACGAAAACCTCGCCTCGAATGCGCGGGTGCTGGTCGACCTCTGGCGCTTCACTGCCGCAGACGTGCTGATTCACGCGCTGCCGGTTTTCCACACGCATGGCCTTTTCGTCGCCACCAATGTCGTCCTGATGGCCGGCGCCTCGATGCTGTTCGAAACCAAATTCGACCCGGCCCGCATCGTCTCGCTGCTGCCGCGCGCCACCGTGCTGATGGGCGTGCCGACATTCTACGTCCGCCTGCTGCAGCAGGACGGTTTGAACCGGCAAGCGGCGAAAAACATCCGCCTGTTCATTTCCGGCTCGGCGCCGCTGTTGGCCGAGACGCACAGAGCCTGGCGAGAGCGCACCGGCCACGCCATCCTCGAGCGCTACGGCATGACCGAGACCAACATGAACACGTCGAACCCTTATGATGGCGAGCGGCGTGCCGGCACGGTCGGGTTTCCCCTGACCGGCGTTTCCCTGCGCATCACCGACCCCGAGAGCGGCGAAACACTTGCCAAGGGCGATGTCGGCATGATCGAGGTGAGGGGTCCCAATGTCTTTTGCGGCTACTGGCGCATGCCGGAAAAGACCAAAGCGGAGTTCCGTGACGACGGTTTCTTCATCACCGGCGATCTCGGGCTGATCGATGCCGACGGCTATGTCCACATCGTCGGCCGCGGCAAGGACCTGATCATTTCCGGCGGCTACAATATCTATCCAAAGGAAGTCGAGAGCGAGATCGACGCGCTGCCTGGCGTCGCCGAAAGCGCTGTCATCGGCGTTGCCCATCCGGATTTCGGCGAAGGCGTCACCGCTGTCGTGGTGAGGGCGCCAGGCTCGACCATCAGCGCCGCAGGGATCGTCGAGGCCATCGCCGGGCGCCTCGCCAGGTACAAGCATCCGAAACGGGTGATCTTCGTCGACGAACTGCCGCGCAACACGATGGGCAAGGTGCAGAAGAACCTGCTGCGCGAAGCCTACAAGGACCTCTATACGTCCAAAGCCGGCTAACCCTAACGAGCAGAGCTGCCTGCAAAAACCCTGGCGCCATCGATCCAGACGCTTTTAATGTCCAGATCGTCCGACAGCGAAACGATGTTGGCCGCGGTACCGTTGGCGAAGCGCCCGAGCCGGTGCGACTGGCCGATCGCCTGCGCCGGATAGAGCGAGGCCATGCGCAAGGTTTCATCGAGGTCGAGACCGACGACGCGGTGCATGAAGCGCACCGCGGAAATCATGTCGAGATCCGCGCCCGCCAGCGTGCCGTCGGCAAGTGTCAGCCTGCCATCCTTGCGGTGGATGGTGCGGCCGTTCAGCGTGAACGAGGTCATGTCGGTGCCGATCGTCGCCATGGCATCGGTAACGAGCAGGATCTTGCCCGGCCCCTGCTTGGCGCGCAAGGCGATGGCCATGGTGGCCGGATCGACATGGATACCGTCGGCGATGATCCCGGCATAGAATGTGCCGGTATCGATTGCGGCGCCCGCTAGCCCTGGCTCGCGATTGCCGATCTGGCTCATCGCATTGAACAGATGGGTGACCACCGTTGCGCCGGCCTCGGCAAAGGCGCGAGCCGTGGCATAGCCGGTATCGGAATGGCCGATGCTGACGACGATGCCGGCCTTGCTAAGCGCCGACACCTGGCTGGGCTCGACGGATTCGGGCGCCACCGTCGTCAGCAGCACGGGCAGGTTTTTCCGTGCGGCGATCAGCATCGTCTGGTCGGAGTCTAGCATCGGCCGGACCAAAGCCGGGTCATGTGCGCCCTTGCGGGCGATCGACAGATGCGGCCCTTCGAGGTGCAGGCCCAGGAACCCCGGCACCTTCCTCCGTGCCGCCTCGGCTCCGGCCGCAACCGCCGCGGCGGTGATCTCGGACGTGTCGGTGATCAGCGTCGGCAACAGCGCCGCCGTGCCGAAGGGTGCGTGCGCCCGGCAGATGGTCTCGATCGAGGCGACGTCGGGATGGTCGTTGAGCATGACGCCGCCGCCGCCATTGACCTGCAGATCGACGAAGCCAGGCGCCAGCATGCCGCCGCCGGTCTCGATACGCGCAACATTGGATGGAATGGCGCCGGCGGCAACAATGGCCTCGACGAGGCCGTCGCGCACGACAAGCGCCGCATTGTCGTGCCAGTCGTCGCCATCGAAAATCCGGGCGCCAGTCAGGGCAAAACGGTCGCTCATAGGGTTTCCGTTACCTTGCGCAGATTGGGCGGCGTGTCGGGGTCGAGGCCGCGATGGCGGGCAAAAGCCTCGACGAAACCATAGAACGACACGATCAGCGTCAGCGGGTCGGTCAGCGGATGACCGGTTGCGACATGCGGCAGGCGCTGAGCGCTCTTTGCCTTGTTCGACGTCACAAAGACGGCAGCGCCCTTGCCGGCCAGGCTGTCGGCGGCATCGGCCACCGATGGCTCGGACGCATCGCGAGCAGCCAGAGCCAGCACCGGGAAACCGGGACCGACCAGCGCCAGCGGGCCGTGCATGACCTCGGCGGCACTATAGGCTTCCGCATGCATGGCGCAGGTTTCCTTGAATTTCAGCGCCGCCTCGTTGGCGATCGCCGCCGACGGGCCACGGCCGAGAATGAACAGCGATTTCGGCGTCTCGAGTGCCCCAGCCAGCGCCATCCAGTCGCAGGCGATCGCCTTGCGAAAATGCTCCGGCAAGCGCGCGAGCGCCACCAGGAGTTTCTCGTCGCCGGTGCAATGCGCCATCAAGGCGAGTCCTGCGACGGCTGAATTGACGAAGGTCTTCGTCGCCGCGACGCTGCGCTCCGGTCCGGCCAGGATGTCGATCGCGTAGTCCGAAGCCCGCGCCAGCGGCGAATCGGCGGTGTTGGTGATGGCGACGGTCAGCGAACCGCCGGTCCTCGCCGCTTGCGCCATTGCAACGATGTCCGGGCTCTTGCCGGACTGCGAGATCGCCAGGCAGGCCGAGCCGCCCAGCTTCAGCTTGGCGCCATAGATCGAGGCGATCGACGGGCCGACCGATGCAACCGCCAGCCCGGCGGTCAACTCCACGGCATATTTCATGAAGGTTGCGGCATGGTCGGACGAGCCGCGCGCCACGGTGACGACGAAATTCGGATCGCGCTCGCGAATGCCGCGTCCAGCTTCCGTCAGCACCGCGGCCGAGCCATCGAGCAGGCGGGCGGTGGCCTCCGGGATCTCCTCGATCTCGCGCCGCATATGGGTCGTTGTTGCGGTCACGGCCGGCCCTCTTCGCCCGGCCCGCTCAGCCGGAGTTCGGCGACAAAATCATAGGCGTCGCCCCTGTAGATGGAGCGGGTAAACTCGATCACCTTGCCGCTCGCCAGATAGGAGATACGCTCGATGTGCAGGCCGGCAATACCCGGCGGTACTTCCAGCAGATGTGCGTCGCCATCGCCGAGATTGGTGGCGGAAATGCGCTGCACCGCCCGCACCGGCCTGTTGCCGGTCTTTTCCAACGCGGCGTAGAGCGACGAACCAATCGCCGCCGGATCGGGCAGCACGCTTGTCGATAGCGAGGCGCGCTCGATCGCCAGCGGCGTGTCGTTGGCGATACGAAGGCGCGCCACGCGCGCAACCAATTCGTTCGACGCCAGGCCGAGCACCATCATCTCGTCGGGCGACGGCGGATAGAGGCCGCGGTCGAGCCAAGCCGAACGCACCGCCATGCCGCGCCGCGCCATGTCTTCGGTAAACGAGGTCAGCATCGACAGCGACTGCTCGACGCGCTCCATACGTGGCGCAACGAAGGTACCGGAACCATGGCGCTGGACGAGGATGCCGCCCTTGACCAGGTCCTGCACCGCCTTGCGCACGGTGACGCGCGAAATGTCGGCCTTGCTAGCGATGTCGCGCTCGGAAGGCAGCGCATCGCCAGGTCCGATCAGCCCGCGTTTGACCGCATCCTCGATGCTCTTCCTGAGCTGCAGATAGAGCGGCGCGCCACTCTGCGACGATTGTTTCAGCGCCGCAAATATCTGGTCGGCGGCCTCACTCATCGAGCTGCCTCCGCCGTGTTTGCGAAAATCCGAACCGCCATCTGAACCGCGCCGCCCAGCGCGTCGTCGAGCGGCGGTTTCAGCAGCGCCCGGTAGCGGGCCGACAGGCGCGGCGCATAAAGCGGCGCCAGCCCGCCGAGCAGGCAGAGCGGATCGTCGCCGCCGAGGTCGAGCACGCCAAGCGCTGCCTCGACATCGGCGATCGCCTTGTCGAGGATCCAGATAGCGACGGCGTCGCCTTTTTCGGCATGTTCGAACACCTTGGGCGCGAAGCCGCCGAAATCGCCGGGCTTGGCGTTGGTGGTGAATTCGACCACATCCTCGGGATTGTTGCGGAAAATGGCGAGCATGGTCTCCGTCAGCGGCGATCCCTGGCGGATGCCGTCATAGGCGAGCAGCGTCTGCTCGAGCAGGTCGCGGCCGATGCGGGCGCCGCTGCCCTGGTCGCCGACCTGAAAACCCCAGCCACCGATGGCGCGCGACTTGCCTCGTCTGCGCGCCATATAAGCGGTGCCGGTGCCGAGTATGGCCATGGCGCCGTCGCCTGAGCCAACCGCGCCTTCCAGCGCGATCTCGGCATCGGTCTCGACGCGGCTGATGCGGAACGGCAGGATCGCTTCGAGCTGCTGCCGGTAGGTGCCGACATTGGCGCCGGCAAGACCGAGAACGGCCGGAGTTTGCGGGATCAGTGCGGGATCCCTGCCCGCGGCGACAAAGGCCTGCTGCGCTGCGTCGACGATGTTCGTCCTGGCGCCGGTGAGATCGGTTCGGATGTTGGCGGCACCGCTTTTGGCGCGGCCGAGGACGCTGCCGTCGGCCGTTGCAAGGGCCGCCCTGCAGCTGGTGCCGCCGCCATCGATGCCGAGCACGAATTTCACGCGATTTCTCCTCCGGGCGGATAATACCAATAAAATACCAATAGCCAAGGATTAATTTCCGTTTCAAAAAAGTTAAGGCGTAGTTTGTTGGAAAATCAGCCAATTGCGTTCGCAGGCCTGCACCGCCGCAAGGATTTCATTAATGCGTGTGGACAAGTGGTATTTTTTTGGTATGGTTTTCTCGATTGGAGGAAAGCGGATGGCCGAAACGCGCACCGAAGCGCTTCACCAGAATGCCGAGGGACTGGATATCCAGGCCCCGGAAGCCGTCCTTTCCTCGTTGGCCAACGCACAGATCGAGGCCGCCAAGGCTGTGCACGGCGCCATTCCTGCCATTGCCGCGGCAGCCGAAATCATCGCAAGCAGACTGAAAAGCGGCGGCAAGCTCGCCTATGCGGCTGCCGGCAGTTCGGGCCTGATGGCACTGGCCGATGCGCTTGAGCTGCCGGGCACTTTCGGCATCCAACGCGACCGCATCGCCATCCTGATCGCCGGCGGCGACGAGGCCTTCAAGACACTGGCCGGCGGGCCGGAGGACGACACCGAGGAAGCTTCGGCAGCAGTTGCCGCCGCCCGCATCGGCAAGGGCGACTGCCTGATCGCCGTCTCGGCCAGCGGCTCGACACCTTATGCAGTCAGGGCGATCGAGGACGCCAGGCGCCGCGGTGCGGCGACCATTGCCATCGCCAACAACAGGGATGCGCCGCTGTTGCGGCTGGCCGACATCGCCATCCTGCTCGAAACGCCGCCGGAGCTGATTGCCGGCTCAACGCGCATGGGCGCAGGCACCGCCCAGAAGATCGCGCTCAACATGCTGTCGACGCTCGCCGCCATCCATCTCGGCCATGTCCATGACGGCTACATGGTCAACCTCATGGCCGACAACATCAAGCTGCGCGACCGCGCCGCACGCATCGTTGCCGCCGTCAGCGGGCGCGACAAGGACGAGGCGGCGCGCCTGCTCGAAAGGAGCGGCGGCGTCGTCAAGACCGCTATTCTGCTCGCCGCCGGCGCCGCCAGCGCCGATGCAGCCGAGAAGATATTGGAAGGGACCGGCCACAAGCTGCGGCCGGCCCTTTCCGCGATCGAGGGGAGCAAGGGGCGCAATGCCTCTGTTCTCATCAAAACCGAACCTGAAAAAGGTCAACAGGGAGACTGAGCATGACAACGAAGCTACTGACGGCACTTCTTCTCGGCACCAGCATTCTCGGCTCCGCCGGGGTGGCTTATGCCGACGACGTAACGCTCAACATCGAAAGCTGGCGCGGCGACGACCTTGCCATCTGGAAGGACAAGCTGATCCCGGCCTTCGAAGCCAAGAACCCGGGCATCAAGGTGGTGTTCGCGCCGTCGGCGCCAACCGAATATGACGCCGCCCTCGGCGCCAAGCTCGCCGCCGGCTCGGCGGGCGACCTGATCACCTGCCGCCCGTTCGACAAGTCGCTGGAACTCTTCAAGAAGGGCAACCTCGCCGATCTGTCGGCGCTGCCGGGCATGGAGAACTTCTCCCCGGTGGCCAAGTCGGCCTGGCAGACCGACGACGGCAAGGCGACATTCTGCGTGCCGATGGCCTCGGTCATCCACGGCTTCATCTACAACAAGGACGCCTTCGACAAGCTCGGCATCAAGGTGCCGGAGACGCGCGACGAATTCTTCGCCGCGCTCGACAAGATCAAGGCCGACGGCACCTACATCCCGATGGCGATGGGCACCAAGGACCTCTGGGAAGCCGCGACCATGGGCTACCAGAACATCGGCCCGAACTACTGGAAGGGCGAGGAAGGCCGCGCCGCACTGATCAAGGGCGAGCAGAAGCTGACCGACCCTCAGTGGGTCGCACCTTATGCCGAGCTTGCCAAGTGGAAGCCCTATCTTGGCGACGGTTTCGAGGCGCAGACCTATCCGGACAGCCAGAACCTGTTCACGCTCGGCCGCGCCGCCATCTACCCGGCCGGCTCGTGGGAGATCGGCCTGTTCAACACGCAGGCGCAGTTCAAGATGGGCGCCTTCCCGCCGCCGGTGCAGAAGGCCGGCGACACCTGTTACATCTCCGACCACACCGACATCGGCATGGGCCTCAATGCGGCGTCCAAGAACGCCGACGCGGCCAAGACCTTCCTGTCCTGGGTCGCCTCGCCTGATTTTGCCACCATCTATGCCAACGCGCTGCCGGGCTTCTTCAGCCTGAACAACACGCCGGTGAAGATGGAAGACCCGCTGGCGCAGGAATTCGTCTCCTGGCGCGACAAGTGCAAGTCGACGATCCGCTCGACTTACCAGATCCTGGGCCGCGGTACGCCGAACCTCGAAAACGAGACATGGGTTGAATCGGCCAACGTCATCAACGGCACCGACACGCCGGAAGCTGCCGCCAAGAAGCTGCAGGACGGCCTCGACAGCTGGTACAAGCCGGCGAAGTAAGAGTGCGGCGAAGCGTTGTCTCCCCCCTCGAGGGGGGAGATGTCGCCGAAGGCGACAGAGGGGGTCGGTCGAGGCAGGCTGCGGCTTGATCGCTGCTGGAAAGCACGGTCGAACGACGATAGCGCGCTGCCTCTGCCGACTCCACCCGCCTCGCTTTGCGAGGCACCCTCCCCTCGAGGGGAGGGAGGCGCCGCGCCCTTTGACGGCAATTGCAAGAACCTGATCGGCGGGACCGAACTCATGGCCGCAACACCGAAAAGACCGTTCCGCTGGCACATCGGCGTCTTTCTGGCGCCGGCAGTGCTGGTCTATACGGCGATCATGATCCTGCCGCTGGCCGGCACGCTGCAGCTCTCCTTGTTCCGCAACATAGACCAATCCCAAGTCTTCGTGGGACTGGCAAACTTCCGCACGCTGTTCGGCGATCCTAACTGGTCGGTGGGCTTCTGGAATGCTCTCCGGAACAATGTCTGGTTCTTCATCATCCACATGCTGGTGCAGAATCCGATCGGCGTCCTTTTGGCGGCGCTGCTGTCGAGCCCGCGGCTGAGATTCTCCGCCTTCTACCGAACGGCGATCTTCGTGCCGACAATCCTGTCCTTCGTCATTGTCGGCTTCGCCTGGAAGCTGATCCTGTCGCCGCTGTGGGGCGTGGCGCCGCATCTGCTCGATCTGGTCGGCCTCAAGAGCCTGTTCACGCCCTGGTTGGGCAAGGAGCAGTACGCGCTGACCACACTCAGCCTGATCTCGGTCTGGCAGTTCGTCGGCATCCCGATGATGCTGATCTATGCGGCGCTCTTATCCATCCCCGAAGAGGTGATCGAGGCNCGCCGTGGCTCGGCAAAGAACAATATGCCCTGACCGCGCTCAGCCTGATCTCGGTGTGGCAGTTCGTCGGCATCCCGATGATGCTGATCTATGCGGCGCTCTTATCCATCCCCGAAGAGGTGATCGAGGCGGCTGAATGCGACGGCATCACCGGCATGTCGCAGTTCTGGAAGATCAAGCTGCCGCTGATCCTGCCGTCGATAGGCATCATCTCGATCCTGACCTTCGTCGGTAATTTCAACGCGTTCGACCTGATCTACACAGCGCAAGGGGCGCTGGCCGGGCCGAACTATTCAACCGATATCCTCGGCACCTTCCTCTACCGCGCCTTCTTCGGCTTCCAGTTGCAGATCGGTGATCCCAACATGGGCGCGGCAATCGCCACGATGATGTTCCTGATCATCCTGGGCGGCGTCTGCGTCTACCTGTTCCTCGTGCAGACGCGCCTGCGTCGCTACCAGTTCTGAGGCGCCACATGAGCACGGCAACCCGCTCGCTGCCCCGCACCATTGGCGCGCATGCGATCCTTCTGACCTACACGGCGATCGCGCTGTTTCCGGTAATCATCGTCATCGTCAACTCATTCAAGTCGCGCGCCGCCATCTTCGGTGCGCCGCTGGCGCCGCCGACGCCGAAAACCTTCGATCTAATCGGCTACACGACGGTGATCGGCCAGGGCGATTTCATCCACTATTTCCAGAACAGCCTTGTCGTCACCGTCGCCTCGCTGTTCTTCGTGCTTTTGTTCGGCGCCATGGCGGCTTTCTCGCTGTCGGAATACCGCTTCCGCGGCAATTCGCTGATGGGGCTCTATCTGGCGCTCGGCATCATGATCCCGATCCGCCTTGCCACCGTCGCCATCCTGCAATTGATGGTGGCGAGCGGGCTAGTCAACACGCTGACGGCGCTGATCCTGGTCTATACCGCGCAAGGCCTGCCGCTTGCCGTCTTCATCCTGTCGGAATTCATGAAGCAGGTCTCGGACGATCTGAAGAATGCGGGCAGGATCGACGGCCTGTCCGAATACACCATCTTTTTCCGGCTGGTGCTGCCGCTGGTGCGCCCATCGATGGCGACCGTCGCCGTCTTCACCATGATCCCGATCTGGAACGATCTGTGGTTCCCGCTGATCCTGGCGCCGTCGGAGGAGACCAAGACGGTGACGCTCGGCGCCCAGCTGTTTCTCGGCCAGTTCGTCACCAACTGGAACGCCATCCTGGCGGCGCTGTCGCTGGCAATCATGCCGGTACTGATCCTCTACGTCATCTTCTCGCGGCAGCTGATCCGCGGCATCACTTCGGGGGCGGTCAAGTGAGTGAGGGTCGGGACGCGATCATTCGAGGCCCCACCGAGTCGGCAATCCGCCACAGATTCCGCGGCGTTCGCCAAACAAACTATTATCGCGAATGGCCGGAAACGGTCTGTCTGCTTAACCTTCAGAAGTCTGCCTGGGGACCGCAGTTCTATCTCAATGCAGCAGTCTGGCTGACTCGGTTCGGGATCGAGCGTCGACCAAAGGAATACAACTGTCATATCATCTGGCGTGTCAACTCCCTGATGGTTAGCGAGCAATCCAAGGCATTCACCGAGGCGCTGGATCTGGATCGTCCGTTGCCGGACGACCGGAGGTCTTCTCTGATCAAAGAGGGGGGTCGATACATACGGGTTCGGACTTCTGGCACGTTGTGAAAGCGAAAAGGCTGCTCTGCAGATCGCCAGTGAGTATGGATCGAGTATTAGGATGGACCTGAAAGCCCGCGCTCTACAAAAGGCAAACTGAAATGGACCAACCTCTTCGCGTTGTCATCGCCGGCCTCGGCAACATGGGGCGCAGCCATGCGCTGGCGTATCACACCAATCCGGGATTCCAGATCGCCGCGCTGGTCAACCGCTCCGATGTGCCGCTGCCGGAAGGGCTTTCGAGCTACGGCATCAGGCGCTCCTTCGACGAGGCGCTGCGTGACGAACGGCCCGACGTCGCCTGCATCGCCACCTATTCCGACAGCCATGCTGACTATGCTGTCAAGGCGTTCGAGGCCGGCTGCCACGTCTTCCTCGAAAAGCCGCTGGCAACCACCGTCGCGGATGCAGAGCGCGTGGTCGCGGCAGCCAAGGCCAACGGCAAGAAACTGGTGATCGGCTACATCCTGCGCCATCACCCGTCCTGGATCCGGCTGATCGCCGAGGCACGCAAGCTCGGCGGCCCTTACGTGTTCCGCATGAACCTCAACCAGCAATCCTCCGGCCATAGCTGGGAGACGCACAAGCAGTTGATGCAGACGACATCGCCGATCGTCGATTGCGGCGTGCATTATCTCGACGTGATGCTGCAGATCACCGACGCCAGACCAGTCGAGGTGCGCGGCATGGGGCTACGGCTGAGCGACGAGATCGCGCCGTCGATGTACAATTACGGTCATCTGCAGGTGCTGTTCGACGACGGTTCGGTCGGCTGGTACGAGGCCGGCTGGGGGCCGATGATTTCGGAGACGGCTTTCTTCGTGAAAGACGTGATTTCGCCCAATGGCTGCGTGTCGATCGTCATGAAGGAGGGTGTCAGGTCCGACGACATCGACACCCACACCAAGACCTCGACCATCCGCCTGCACAGTGCGGCGACCGGAGCCGACGGCAAATTCGCCAAACCGGACGAGATGCTGTCGATGCAAGGCGAGCCCGGCCATCAGGACCTCTGCGACCTGGAACAGGCGTTTGTGCTGAAGGCGATCCGCGAGGATCTGGACTTGACCCGTCACATGGACGACGCGGTGAAGTCGCTCGCCGTCTGCCTTGCCGCAGACGAGAGCGTGCGCAGCGGCCTCGCCGTGAAACTCTAGAACAGGGACGACGCCGTGGGCTCGCTGAACATCGAGAACGTAAAAAAGGCCTTTGGGCCGGTCGAGGTGCTGAAGGGCATCAACCTCGAGGTGACCGATGGCGAGTTCGTCGTCTTCGTCGGTCCATCCGGCTGCGGAAAGTCGACACTGCTGAGGGTCATCGCCGGGCTGGAGGACTCGACCTCGGGCCGCGTGGTCATCGACGGGGCGGACGTCTCCGCCACCCCGCCGGCCAAACGCGGCATCGCCATGGTGTTCCAGACGTATGCGCTCTATCCGCATCTGACGGTGAAGAACAATATGGGCCTCGGCCTCAAGCAGGCGGGCACACCGGCGGCCGAGATCGACCGCCGCATCGGCATCGCCTCCTCGATGCTGTCGCTGGAGCCCTACCTCTCGAGGCGGCCGGCCGAGCTCTCCGGCGGCCAGCGCCAGCGCGTCGCCATCGGCCGCGCCGTGGTGCGTGAGCCCAAGCTGTTTCTGTTCGACGAGCCGCTGTCGAACCTCGACGCCGCACTGCGCGTCAACACCAGGCTGGAGATCGCGCAATTGCATCGCCGGCTGAAGGCCACGATGATCTATGTCACCCACGACCAGGTCGAGGCGATGACGCTGGCCGACAAGATCGTGGTCCTTAATGCGGGCAGGATCGAGCAGATCGGCGGACCGATGGAGCTTTACAATTCGCCGGCAAATGAATTCGTCGCCGGCTTCATCGGCTCACCGAAGATGAACTTCGTCGACGGCGCCAGGCTTGGCGAAACGGCAAAGACCATCGGCGTCCGTCCCGAACATCTGACCGTCGATCCCAAGTCCGGCGCCTGGAAAGGCACGGTCGTCCATGCCGAGCACCTTGGCGCCGACACCAACCTCTATCTCGACTGCGAGAAGGCCGGCTTGATCACAGTGCGCATTTTTGGCGTCTATAACGCCGAACCTGGTGCCACGCTCTACGCGACGCCGGATCCGGCGAAGACATACCGGTTTGGAGCCGATGGGAAGGTGCTGAAATAGCAGGCGCCGACTCCCCTTCTCCCCTTGTGAGACCTTTGCACAGAAGCCGATTGGTGATTCTGTGATGATGGTCGAAGCAGGGAGAT
>NZ_AYVL01000032.1 GCF_000502835.1 Mesorhizobium sp. LSJC280B00 | reverse complement strand
CGAGATCGGTAGAGCGCCCAGCCCGCTGTTCGGATGTCAGCGCTGGCGGTTACGCGCCGCCAGTGTCCTCAGCCTGAGCGCGTTGAGGCGGATGAAGCCTTCGGCATCCTTCTGATCGTAGGCGCCGCGGTCGTCCTCGAAGGTGACCAGCGCATCGGAATAGAGCGTTTTCCTCGACTTGCGGCCGGTGACAATCACGTTGCCCTTGTAGAGCTTCAGCCGCACGGTGCCTTCGACGTCTTCCTGGCTCTTGTCGATCATTGCCTGCAGCATCAGCCGCTCGGGCGCGAACCAGAAGCCGTTGTAGATGAGCTCGGCGTAGCGCGGCATGAACTCGTCCTTGAGATGGGCGGCTCCGCGGTCGAGCGTGATCGATTCGATCGCCCGATGGGCGGCGATCAGGATGGTGCCGCCGGGGGTCTCGTAGACGCCGCGCGATTTCATGCCGACGAAACGGTTCTCGACCAGATCTAGCCTGCCGATGCCGTTGTCGCGACCGAGATCGTTGAGCGCTGCCAGCATCGTTGCCGGCGAGAGTTTCTTGCCGTCGAGCGCGATCGGATCGCCCTTGAGGAATTCGATCTCGATCTCGGTGACCTCATCGGGCGCGTCCATCGGCGAGATGGTGCGCTGGTGGACGAATTCCGGCGGTTCCGTCCACGGGTCCTCCAGCACCTTGCCCTCGGAGGAGGAGTGCAGAAGGTTCGCGTCGACGGAAAACGGCGCATCGCCCTTCTTGTCCTTCGGCACCGGGATCTGGTGCTGCTCGGCGAAGTTGATGAGATCGGTGCGCGACTTGAACGACCAATCGCGCCACGGCGCGATGACCTTGATGTCGGGGTTGAGCGCATAGGCCGACAGCTCGAAACGCACCTGGTCGTTGCCTTTGCCGGTGGCGCCATGGGCGATGGCATCGGCGCCGGTCTCTTTTGCGATCTCGACGAGATGTTTCGAAATCAGCGGCCGGGCGATCGAGGTGCCGAGCAGATAGGTGCCTTCATAGACGGCGTTGGCGCGGAACATCGGGAAGACGAAATCGGATACGAACTCCTCGCGGACATCGACGATGCGGATGTCCTTGATGCCCATCATCTCGGCCTTGCGCCTGGCCGGCTCCAGTTCGCCACCCTGGCCGAGATCGGCGGTGAAGGTGACGACCTCGGCGCCGAGCTCGGTCTGCAGCCATTTCAGGATGATCGAGGTATCAAGGCCGCCGGAATAGGCGAGCACGACTTTCTTGACGGCTTTTGCTTTCGACATGGTGGGCAGTTCCGCGACAGGGGTTCTTCGCGGGCGAGGTATCACGGCGTTTTAGGCCAGCGCAAGGGACGAACGATGCCTGGACCAGATGCTTCATCTCCAAGAGGCTGGCGAGGACACGGCTCTTGCGCTATGGCTGCGCCGTCTTTTGCCCCTACGAGACGAGCCATGTCCTTCATCCCCGACAGTACGACGCTTATCCAGTTCTCCATCGCCACCTTCATCCTGGCGATCACGCCCGGGCCTGACATGACGCTGTTCGTCTCGCGCACGCTGAGTCAGGGCCGTGCCACCGGCTTTGCCTCGATGGCCGGCGCCTTGTGCGGCACGCTGATTCACACCACGCTGGTGGTGGTCGGCGTCTCGGCGCTGATCGTCGCCTCGCCGATGGCGTTCTTCGTGCTGAAGATTTTTGGCGCCGGCTACCTGGTCTTCCTGGCATGGCAGGCGATCACAAAAGGGTCGGCGTTTTCACCGGAGAAGAAGAGCGGGCCGCAGATCTCGCTGTTCCGTAGCTGGGCGGCGGGGCTCGGGGTCAATCTGCTCAACCCGAAGATCATCCTGTTCTTCATGACCTTCCTGCCGCAATTCGTCTCCGCGCATGATCCCGACGCGCCGGGAAAGCTGTTCTTCCTCGGCGCGATGTTCGTCGTGCTGGCGATCCCAGTGACGGCGCCGATGGTGCTGGCGGCGGAAAAATTCTCGGCCGCGATGAAATCCAGCCCGCGCGTCACCCGCGTCGTCGACTATCTGTTTGCCGGAGTTTTTTCGGCCTTCGCGCTCAAGATCCTGACGGCCCAGGCGAAATAGGGCGTCCGATCTGACGCCAGCTTCCGGCCGAGCGCCCGGCGCTCAGCCAGTAGAAAATACCGCCGACCATGCCGCAGCCGATCACCGCCAGCATGACGCTGGTATTGGTAACCTCGAAATTGGCATCGGCCGTCTGGTGGACGAAGCCAAGGAAGACCGCCGAGACCACAGCACCCGCCAGCGCATAGAACAGCCAGTCACGCCGGCCAAGGATCTCGGAGACGAGGATGGCGATGGCGGCCGGCATGAAGGCGAAATAGGCGACGAACAGCGCGACGAAGGGGATTGAAAACCACAGCGACGCCTGCGCCGCCGGTTGCGTCTCGTCCGTTATCAGCCCAAGAGACGCCAGGAACATGATGTTAAGGAAGGCGCTGGCCGCCAGCGAAGCAACGCCGTAGCCGACAAGGATGACGGCGAAGCGGATCAGATAGGCGCCGACGCGATTCACGCCTCGCCATGCCCCGCGATCATCATCGCTTCCAGCGCCAGCCGGTCGACCTTGCGCATGCGCTCGGAGTCCGACTTGAGCTGGCCGCAGGCGGCGAGGATATCGCGGCCGCGCGGCGTGCGGATCGGCGAGGCATAGCCGGCATTGTTGATGTAATCGGCGAATTTCTCGATCGTTTCCCAGTCCGAGCACTGGTAGTTGGTGCCCGGCCACGGATTGAACGGGATCAGATTGATCTTGGCCGGAATGCCCTTGAGCAGCTTGATCAGCGCCTTGGCGTCGTCGATGGAATCGTTGACGTCCTTCAGCATCACATATTCGAAGGTGATCCGCTTGGCGTTCGACAGGCCTGGATAGGCGCGGCAGGCAGCGATCAGATCCTTCAGCGGATACTTCTTGTTGATGGGCACCAAGAGATCGCGCAAATCGTCATTGGTGGCGTGCAGCGAAATCGCCAGCATCACGCCGATCTCCTCGCCGGTGCGGAAGATTTCGGGCACGACGCCGGAGGTCGAGAGCGTGATGCGCCTCTTCGACAGGGAAAGCCCGTCGCCGTCGGATGCGATAAGCAGCGCCTTCTTCACCGCCTCGAAATTGTAGAGCGGCTCGCCCATGCCCATCATGACGATGTTGGATACTTTGCGGCCTTCGGCCGGCACGATGGCGCCGTCCGGCGTATCGCGGTCGGGGAAATCGCCGAGCCGGTCGCGGGCGGTCAAAAGTTGGGCGAGGATTTCCTCGGCCGTCAGGTTGCGCACCAGTTTCTGCGTGCCGGTGTGGCAGAAGGAGCAGGTCAGGGTGCAGCCGACCTGCGAAGAGATGCACAGCGTGCCGCGGCCTTCTTCGGGAATGTAGACGGTCTCGATCTCGACCGGCCGGCCGGCGCCGCGCGGCGGAAAGCGAAACAGCCATTTGCGCGTGCCGTCGGTGGAGATCTGCTCCTCGACGATTTCGGGCCTGGCGACGGTGAAATGCCTGTCGAGCGCCGCGCGCAGATCCTTGGAGATGTTGAACATGCCGGCAAAGTCGGAAACGCCACGCACATAGATCCAATGCCAGAGCTGTTGGGCGCGCATTTTCGCCTGGCGCTCCGGCACGATGCCGGCGGCGACAAGGGCGGCCCCAAGTTCGGCGCGCGTCAAGCCGATCAGCGACGGTTTTTCAGGCGTCGTGCGGGTGCGCAACGCGTCACGCGCGCCTTCGGCGGTAAGATCGAATGAAAGGGTCATTGTTGCGCCAATATAAGCGATTTGCGGCCGAATACAGCATCGTGCCCGAAATGAAGCGCGGCGCATAGCACAGCTTGATGGCGGAGTCATGCCGGGTTCTTCCTTCTCCCTTTGTGGGAGAAGGTGGCCGAGCGAAGCTCGGTCGGATGAGGGGTGTTCCAGCTTGGCGCCGACGGCGTTCCGTCCAACACCCCTCTTCCGTCTCGGCGCTGCGCGCCGATCCACCTTCTCCCACAAGGGGAGAAGGGAAGACTGCGCCTAACCGCCTACTTGCACTTGGCGATCGAGGCCAGCGCCGCCGAGATGCCCTTCAGCGAGAAGACGTAGGTGGTGGTGTTGCCGCGGCCGGACTTGGCCGACACCTTCATGTCGGTGCCGGTCTTCATCGCGGCGATCAGCACCGGCTCCTCGGCGGCGTTCTCGACCCAGGCCGACTTGCCGCGCGTGAACATCGAAAAAGACTTCTTGTCGATGGTGACGGTGGCCTTGGAACCCTCCTGGAAGGTATAGCCGGCGATGAATTGCGGCTCGTAGGACACTTGCTGCCCCGGCCGCTGGCTGACGAAGAAGAACATGTCGCCGTGATCGAGCGTCGGCGGCTGCTTGTCGGTTGGCACCGTCAGGACATAGCAGACCTTGCCGCCGCCCGACGCCTGATAACTGTAGGTGCCCCAGGCATTATGCTGGCCGATCTTGGTTGCCGACTGCGCCAGCGCGGGCGCCGTCAAGGCCACCAGGGCCAGGCTGGAAACTATAGCAATCAATCCGCGCATCGCTTTTCCCGTATTCCACTGGTGCGGCGGCAGGCCGGCTCGGCGTCCTGCCCGTCGCTTCATTTTGATTTAATCTGGGTTACCAAACGGTGAATTTCCCTGAGAAAAGGATGTTCACGCCAGGAAACCGCCGCCGTCTTCGCGCTGCCGCTCGAAAAAGCGGCTGGCGCACTGTCCCTGCCGCGACTTGGAGGCCACGAAAACGGCAAGAGTTTGACTTTTCAAGCAGCTAGGTCCTTGCAGCCATCCTGGCTTTTCTGATGTACGTGACGAATTTCCCTCCAGATGGTACCATGTCTACGTTCGCCTCCACGACGTTCGGCCAGGGCGCCCTTCTTGGCGGCTACGGGAGATTTGGCCATGGCCGTTTCCGAGACAGTCCTGATCCTGGCGGGCGGCACAGCCGTCCTGGCGATTGTGTTCGGCATTCGTGTCGCCATGCGGCGGGCGGCCGGTGGCGCGGTGCGCCGGTCGGATGCCGGGGAGACGGCGGGCGGATCGGGCGCGCCCGACGTGGCCGGGGTCATTGCGCTGCCACCTTTGATCTTCCTCGGCTTCCTGGTGGCGGCAACCGTGCTCGAGGTGCTCGTGCCGCTCCCGGTCATGGCCGGGCAGGCGCTCGCCCGCTATCTGACCGGCGCCGTCCTCGCGGTGTGCGGCTTCGTGTTCATCTTNTCGCCCGCTATCTGACCGGCGCCGTGCTCGCGGTGTGCGGCTTCGTGTTCATCTTTATGGCAGCGGGCCGCTTTCAGGCCGCTGGAACCAACATACCACCGACCTTGCCGACGACGGCGCTGGTCGTCGACGGTATCTATCGGCGCACCAGGAATCCGTTCTATCTGGGAACGACCCTCATCTATTTGGGCCTCGGCGTCGCGGCCGGAAGTCTTTGGGCTATTGCGCTCGTCGTCCCGCTGCTGTGGGTGATCAATACCGGCGTAATCGCGCCGGAAGAGCGCTATCTCGAGCGGAAGTTCGGAGATGCCTATCGCGCCTACAAGGCGCGGGTGCGGCGGTGGGTTTGACGGCCGGAAAGTCGGTTCTCACGCGATTTTTTGCGCCGTACCGGCTCAGCTCTTGTCGGCGATGGCCTGCCTGGCGGCGAGCCGGTGCGCCGGCGTGATGTGGGCGCTGACGGCGGTAATCGCGGCGGTCAGCACGGCGATGTCGTCGGTGAAGCCTAGCCCAAGGATGAAATCGGGGATGACGTCTGTCGGCAGCACGAAATAGCCGAGCGCAGCCAGCAAGGTGCCCTTGGCGCGCAGCGGCGTCTTCTTGTCCATGGCACAGTAATAGGCGGCGACCACCTCTTCCATGAACGGGATCTGCCGGGCGGCCTTCTTCGCCGTACGCCAGAACTTTTCGCGCACTTCGCTCTCGTTGCCCGGCTTGCTGCCGAGGCCAAAGAAATCAAAACCGGATTTTTGCGCCATCAACCTCTCCTTGCGGCCGTCGCGTGACTTCACGCGTGACCGCGAGGCAAAATGTGGTGAAAGCCGAACCTCGCTGCAAGGTGCAGATAGGCTCAGCCGCCGAAATAGCGGTTCATTTTCCTGGCCAGATCGAAATCCAGCGCGGTCAGGCCGCCGGCGTCGTGCGTGTTGAGGGTCACGTTTACCGTCTTATAGACGTTCGACCAGTCGGGATGGTGGTCCATCTTCTCCGCGGCCAGGGCAACGCGGGTCATGAAGGCAAAGGCTTCGGAGAAATTCTTGAAGGTGAAGCTGCGGGTGATCGAGCCACCATCCTTGGCCAGCGACCAGCCGTCGAGGCCGGCAAGTTCGGCGCGGATCGCCTCTTTTGCTAGTTTCTCCCTGGCCATGTCCGTCTACCGCATGATCCGCGAAGCGTCGGCGGCGCCGACCAAACGGCTGGCGACGCGGTTGTCAGCACCTGAAAGCGGCCAGGCTTCCTCGACGACATAAGGCCCGCCGCCGACCGAATCGCGTGACGACATCAGCACGAAGCGGCCGATCCGGAACGGCAGCGTCGAAAAATTGCCGCGCGCCGACAGATACTGGGCGACGTCGAGCGGGCTCGAATTGCGCAGGCGGGCCAGCGTCACATGCGGCGTGAACTTGCGCGGGTCGGCCGGGATGCCGAGCCGCTGGCAGATGCGATCGATCTCGGCCTGCAATGCGGAAAGATCGGGCGAAGCGGCGACCCCGGCCCACACCGCATGCGGCTTCTTCTGGCCGAAGGCGCCGACGCCGGACAGCGTCAGCGGGAAGGACGGGCGGTGAACACGGTCGAGCGCATTGGCGATGTCGTCGGCGACATGGCCCTCGACATCGCCGATGAAGCGCAGCGTCAGATGATAGTTTTCGACGTCGATCCAGCGGGCTCCGGGCAGGCCGCCCCTGAGCAGGGACAGCGAAAGAGCGGCATCACGCGGTATCTCGAGGGCGGTAAAAAGACGCGGCATGGCAAGCCTCCTGTCCTCGAATCGAACTCTTGCCCCTAGCGAATCATCGATATTCAAACGGGGCAAGGGGTTTGTTGGTCGCAGGCCTGCCTAAAAGCTTCCCCTGCGGAAGGTGTTGCGACGGCGAACCCTCGCCTTCAGGAATTGCCCCGGACCGCTTCAATGGTCTTCTCCACACTGGGCAGGATACCCTCGACGATGCGGTCGACGCCTCGGGCGTTTGGATGAAGGCCGTCCTCGAGTTGCAGGACGGATTGACCGGCGATGCCCTCGAGAAAGAAAGGATAGAGCGGCACGCCATATTTTTCAGCCAGTCTCGGAAAGGTCGCGTCGAAGGCGTTCTGGTAGTCGGCGCCGAGATTGGGCGCCGCGCGCATTCCGGCAAGCAAAACGGCGATCTTGCGCTGCTTCAGTTTTGCCAGCATGGCGTCCAGGTTCCTTTCCGCTATGGCGGGCGAAACGCCGCGCAGCATGTCATTGGCGCCGAGCTCCAGGATGACCAGCTGCGTGCCGTCCGGCACCGACCAGTCGAGCCGCGACAGGCCGCCGCTCGTCGTATCGCCGGAGACGCCGGCGTTGGCGACCGTGACATCGTAGCCCTTGGCGCGCAGCGCCGCCTGCAGCTTCTCGGTGAAGCCCTGACCTGGCCCGAGGCCATAACCCGCCATCAAGCTGTCGCCGAAACCGACAATGGTGAACGGTTCGGCGCGCGCCGACGAAATGGCGCCGCAAATGGCGAGGAAAAGGGCGAAGGCTGCGGCAAAGGTGTGTTTGAAAGCCATGCGGCAGGCCCCATATGACCAGGAACATCTGTTGGCGAAGGCAGGTTTTCGTCTTTGTCGAGCATCGGATGCACTAGCCTTCATCCCCCATATAGGACGATTTGATTTTGGAAGAAGCCGTCATTTCGCTGAAAGACGTATCGCTGACGCTCGGCGAAGGTGCATCCTCGGTCCATGTGCTGAAGGGCGTCAGCCTCGATGTGGCGGGCGGCGAAGCGACCGGCATCGTTGGACCTTCAGGTTCGGGAAAGTCGACATTGCTGATGGTTTTGGCCGGGCTTGAAAGGGTCGATTCGGGCACGGTCCGAATTGCCGGCGAGCTGCTCAACGGCAAAAGCGAAGATCAGATCGCATCGTTTCGGGGACGAAACATCGGCATCGTGTTCCAGTCTTTCCATCTCATCCCCAATATGACGGCGCTGGAAAACGTTGCCGTCCCGCTGGAGCTTGCCGGCCATGTCGATCCGTTCGGCGTAGCGGCACGCGAGCTGGCGGCGGTCGGTCTCAGCGATCGCGTCACCCATTACCCCGGCGAATTGTCTGGCGGCGAGCAACAGCGCGTGGCGATCGCCCGGGCACTGGCGCCGTCGCCGCGCATCCTGATCGCCGACGAGCCGACCGGCAATCTCGACCAGGCAACGGGGCGGCACGTCGCCGACCTGCTGTTTGCCAAGGCGGCCGAACGCGGCATGACGCTGGTGCTGGTCACGCATGACCCGCTACTCGCGGCGCGCTGCTCGCGCCAGGTGTCGATGCGGTCGGGGCTGATCGAAGACGCGCCTAAGCCGGCCACCAGGGCTGGCAAGGTGACCGCCTGATGCCGCTGGCGCAAACGCTGAGGCTCGCCTTTCGGTTTTCGCTGCGAGAAATGCGTGGCGGGCTGTCCGGCTTCCTGATCTTCCTTGCCTGCATCGCGCTCGGCGTCGCTGCGATCGGCGGCGTCAATTCGGTGGCGCAGGCTATTTCCGCCGGTGTTGCCGACCAGGGCCAGACGCTGCTCGGCGGTGATCTCCGCTTCCAGCTCAACCAACGCGATCCGACCAGAGCCGAACGCAGCTTCCTCGACCGGCTTGGCACGGTTTCGCACAGCGCCAATATGCGCTCGATGGCGAGGCTCGAGGACGGCTCCGACCAGGCGCTGGTCGAGGCCAAGGCGGTCGACGGCGCCTATCCGCTCTATGGTGCGCTGGAGACCGAGCCGGTGCTGTCGCGAGAGGATCTGTTCGGCGAAAAATCCGGCGTCTTCGGCGCCGCCGCCCCGGACCTCTTGTTCGAGCGGCTGAACCTTGGCATCGGTGACCGGCTAAAGCTCGGCAGCGCGACGTTCGAGCTGCGCGCCAGGCTGGTCAACGAGCCGGATGCAGTGTCGGATGGCTTCGGTTTTGCGCCGCGGCTGATGGTGTCGACCGACGGGCTTGCCGCTTCCGGCCTGATCCAGCCGGGCAGCCTGGTCGAGAACGCCTATAAGGTCCGCCTGCCCGGCGGCACCACTGAGGCACAGATCAAGGCGATCCAGGAGCAGGCGGCAAACCAGTTCCCGCAGGCCGGCTGGTCGATCCGCACGCGCAGCAACGCAGCGCCGGCGCTGTCCTCGAATATCGAGCGGTTTTCGCAATTCCTGACGCTGGTCGGGTTGACGGCGCTGGTGGTCGGCGGCGTCGGCGTGGCCAATGCCGTGCGTGCCTATCTCGACGGCAAGCGCGGCGTCATCGCCACCTTCAAGAGCCTGGGGGCTTCGGGCGGGTTCGTCTTTGCCGTCTATCTGGTGCAGATCCTGATGATCGCAGCACTCGGCATCACGCTAGGCCTTGTGCTTGGCGCGCTGATGCCGTTCGCGGCCAGCGCGGCACTCCAATCGGTCATTCCAGTGCCGGCGGAAGGTGGGTTCTATCCCGGCGCCCTCGGCATGGCAGCGCTGTTCGGGCTGCTGGTGACGCTGGCTTTCGCCTTGCTGCCGCTCGGCCGCGCCCGCGACGTGCCGGCAACGGCGCTGTTTCGCGAAATGGGTTTCGAGGGCCGCGGTTTTCCCCGCCCGCTCTATATCGCCGCGGCATTGGGCATCGCGCTGCTGCTCGCGGTACTGGCGATCCTGTTTTCCGGCGACCGCCGTATTGCCTCGATCTTCGTCGGCGCCACGATCTTTTCGTTCCTGGTGCTGCGTGTGGTCGGCTCGCTGGTGCAGTGGGCGGCGAAGAAAAGCCCGCGCGTGCGCTCGACCGCGCTCAGGCTCGCCATCGGCAACATCCATCGGCCTGGCGCCTTGACGCCGTCCGTGGTGCTGTCGTTGGGACTCGGGCTGACGCTGCTGGTGACGCTGGCGCTGATCGACGGCAATCTCAGGCGGCAGATTTCGGGCAGCCTGCCGGAAAGGGCACCGAACTTCTTCTACGTCGATATCCAGAGCGGTGACGTCGATGCCTTCTCCGCGCTGGTCGGCAAAGAGGCACCGCAAGGCAAGCTGATCAAGGTGCCGATGCTGCGCGGCCGGGTGATGGCGCTCAACGGCGTCGATGTCGACAAGGTCAAGGTTCCGGCCGAAGGCGCCTGGGTACTGCGCGGCGATCGCGGCCTGACCTATGACGCAAAGCTGCCGGAGAATGCGACGCTGACCGAGGGCAGCTGGTGGCCGGAGAACTATGCCGGCGAGCCGCTGGTCTCGTTTTCCGCCGAGGAAGGCAAAGAGATCGGGCTGAAGCTGGGCGACACCATCACCGTCAACGTGCTCGGCCGCAACATCACGGCCAAGATCGCCAATTTCCGCCAGGTCGAATGGGAAACCATGGGCATCAATTTCGTCATGGTGTTCTCGCCCAACACATTCGCCGGTGCGCCGCATGGCTGGTTGGCGACGCTGACCGAGACGAATGCGTCGGCAGCCGACGATGCGCATCTTCTCAACGCCGTCACGCGTGCCTTTCCCGCGGTGACGACGGTCAGGGTCAAGGACGCGCTCGAAATCGTCAACCGGCTGGTGGCGCAGCTCGGCACAGCAATCAGGGCAGCAGCGGGCGTGGCGTTGATCGCCTCGGTGCTGGTGCTGGCCGGGGCGCTCGCCGCCGGCAACCGGGCTCGCATTCACGACGCGGTGGTGCTGAAGACCCTGGGTGCGACCAGGAAAACGCTGATCGCCGCGTTTTCGCTGGAATACATGCTGATCGGCCTTGCTACCGCGATCTTCGCGCTGGCGGCGGGCGGTGTGGCGGCATGGTTCGTCGTCGCGCGCATCATGACGCTGCCATCGCACTTCATGCCCGAGGTGGCGGTGGCGACCATCGGCTTTTCGCTGGTGGTCACGGTCGGCATCGGCCTTGCCGGCACGTGGCGGGTGTTGGGCCACAAGGCGGCGCCGGTGCTGCGGAATCTTTGAGCCAGAGCCGTTTTTGATTAAATCTCGGTAATGTCCCGGGCGGGAAGGCCAATAAAACCGTATCTCTGGCAGTTCACGGAGCATTACGCTTGGTTACGGTCTTGTCCTTTACGCCAAGAACCATCATATTTCGGCGCAGGCATGCTGGAGCCCCGCCAGCGGCGCCTGGGTTCAAAGGACCTGACACCGGACGGGGCAGAAGCAATATGAGGATTTCCATGGCTGATCCCGTTCGCAATTATCAGACGCGCGCCGTGCCCGGCGCCGGCGTCGATGCTGCCATCGACCAGGGCCTGCGGGCCTACATGATTAAGGTCTACAATCTGATGGGGCTTGGCCTCCTCATCACCGGCCTTGCCGCGGTCGGCACAATCATGCTGGCCACCACCAGCGATCCCGCCTCGGCCGTCGCGACGTTGCCAAGCGGCGAGATGCTGACCTCGTTCGGCTACGCGATCTTTGGTTCGCCGCTGAAATGGCTGGTGATCTTTGCCCCTCTGGCAGCGGTGATGTTCCTGTCGTTCCGAGTCCAGTCGATGAGCGTTTCGGGCGCGCAGACGACGTTCTGGGTCTACGCCGGCCTCGTCGGCCTGTCGCTGTCGTCGATCTTCCTGGTCTACACCACCGCCAGTATCTCGCAGACCTTCTTCGCCACCGCCGCCGCCTTTGGCGGGCTGTCGCTCTACGGCTACACGACCAAGCGCGATCTCTCGGCGTTCGGGTCGTTCCTGGTCATGGGCCTGGTCGGCCTGATCATCGCGATGGTGATCAACATCTTCCTGCAGTCGTCGGCGCTTTCCTTCGCCGTTTCGGCGATCGGCGTGCTGATCTTCGCGGGCCTCACCGCCTACGACACGCAGAACATCAAGGAGATGTACTTCGAGGGCGACGAGACTGATGTCGCCGGCCGCAAGGCGATTATGGGCGCATTGAGGCTCTATCTCGACTTCATCAACCTGTTTATGTTCCTGCTGCAGTTCATGGGCGACCGTCGCTAAATACGGTTTTCCTGGACCAGCGAGTTTGGAAAGGGCGGCCCAATGGCTGCTCTTTTCTTTTGTGCCGGCTTTTGCTGTGATATAGGGCAGATGAACGACGTGCCTAAATTATGAGCAGCATCACCTTGCGGGCCGCGACGTCGGCCGATCTCGACCGGATCACGGAAATCTATGCCGACGCGGTGACGAATGGCACGGCGAGCTATGAACTCGAACCGCCAAGCCGTACCGAGATGGGCGCGCGCTTCGACAGCCTGATGGCGGGCGGCTTTCCCTATCTCATTGCGGAAAAGGCCGGCGGCGTGCTCGGCTATGCCTATGCCGGGGCGTTCCGGCCGCGCCCGGCGTACCGCTTCGTCGTTGAGGATTCCGTCTATGTCGCGCCCGAGGCCAAAGGGCAAGGCGTCGGGCTGCTCCTGATGCAAGGGCTGATCGAGGCGGCCAAGGCGGCGGGTTTTCGCCAGATCATCGCGGTGATCGGCGACGGCCGGCCCGACAGCGCCTCGGTACGGCTGCACGAGAAGCTCGGCTTTCGTCATTCCGGCCGCCTGGAAGGCTCAGGCTACAAGCACGGACGCTGGCTGGACACGGTGTTCATGCAGCTGCCGATCAATGGCGGGGCGTCCATCCCGCCTGATCCGCAATCGCTGCCCGAGCGGAAGTTCCGCCAGCAAAAATAAAGGGTTACGCCTCGACCAGCTTCAGTGTTCGGTCGAACACGCCAAGCACCCGGCCGAGTTCCTGGCCGCGCTTGAGGATGCGCCCGCCGGCGGCGATGACGGCGAACGCGCCTTGCCGTCGCGCCAGCTTCGGATCCTTGACGATCTGGAAAAGCGGCACTTCGCTGGTGCGGCGGAAGACGGAAAAAACGGCGCGGTCGGCGAGATGGTCGATGGCATAGTCGCGCCACTCGTTGGCGGCAACCATACGGCCGTAGAGCCTGAGGATCTGGTCCAGTTCGCGCCGGTCGAACCGCACCGGCTGGTCGAGGCGTTCGCGTCTTGCCTCATGCAGCGGGATCAATATTGCGGATGCGTCCCCATCCTCCGTCCCGCTGCTGCGATCAGTCATGCCTGGATCCTCGCAATGAATCGTACGCCGACCAAAGTTGGCGCTTTCGTTGCCGAATTGCAAGGCCCGGCCGGGCAAGGCCAGCACCGCGCGGTTTCTCCAGCGTCCAGTCACGTTTGCGAAACGCCTGTTGGAATTGGTGATGCTTCGCCACAATCCTGCCTTTTTTTATCCGTGCTCATGCCCCAATGTCCGACGAATTTACCGGTGTTGCCTGAGACGGTTCGGTCCGGCACCGGCTCGTAAACCCCAAGCCCCCCGCCCACGGGTCTGCGTCGGATCGAACCAACCTCGGTTTTTCCTTGGAAAGATCGGGTGCGACGATCCCAAAACCTAAATGACCGGCGTCAGAAGCAAGCTGACGCCGGTTTTTTATTGGCCGGAGCCGTGGCGGTGCGATCCGTCCGGATTGGCTGCCATCAGAAGGTTGAGCGCGGTTCTCCCTTCTCCCCTTGTGGGAGAAGGTGTCGCCGAAGGCGACGGATGAGGGGTGTTCCAGCTTGGCAATTTCCTTGAAATCGCCGCCGCCTCAATTCTTCCAGCACCCCTCAACCGTCTCGGCGCTGCGCGCCGATCCACCTTCTCCCACAAGGGGAGAAGGAGAGGTCCCCGCTTAAGGCTTGCGGATAAAGGCTGCGCCCAGGATCGGCCCGGGCATGCCGTCCTTGCCGACCGACTGCAGCAGCACGGCGCAGCCGCCCTTCTTGGCGATCTCGCTCATCGGCAGTTCGTAGCGCTGCGCCTTGCCGTGCCACATGCCGGCGGTCTGGATGGTGGAGACGGCGTTCCAGTAGGTCATGCTGCGGCCGCTGTTTTCGCCCTTGCCGATCTTTATCGTCTGTGGCGGGTTGAAATAGACGATGACGACATGCGCGTCGGTGGGGCCGGTCACGGCGTCGCCGGCATCGATCATGACGCGATCGCTGGTCCGGCTGACCTTGATGCCGACGCGCATGCCTTCGCCGACCCTCTCCATGCGGGCCAGCGCGCCGTCGACTTCCTCGCGGCTGGCGCCGTTGACATGGCTGCGGCCGTTTATGACGGCTTGCGGGGTGTAGACGGAACGACTGCCGAAGGCGCGCATATACTCGTATTGCCGCTCGGTATTTTCCTTGCGGCTCAGCGTGTCCTGCCAGCCGAGGTAATCCCAATAATCGACATGATAGGCGAGCGCGACGATGTCCTCCTTGGCGGCAAGCTCGGCGAAGAGTTCGTCGGCCGGCGGACAGGAGTTGCATCCCTGGCTGGTGAAGAGCTCGACGACGCCTAATGGCTTGTCAGCTGGCTCGGCAAGGGCCGTGCCGGCAAACGCCGAGAGGGCCAGCGCAAGGGCCGCAAGCCGCAATGGTCTTCGAGATGGCATGGCCGTTCCGATCCCGCCGGTGACGCCGGCTTTGTTCTGGTTGTCGAAATATGTGGCAGAAGCGGCAGTCAACGGGAAGTCACGTTGCGGTGAAATTTTGCCGTTGCAACCGCTGGCAAGGGCGCAATAGGTGGACTTGCACTTCACGATGGAAGCGATTCGGGCGGCAATCAGCATGTGGCAATCTCTCCTGGCGCCGGTCGACCTCTATTGCGAACGGACGGGGCCGGAATTCTGGGCCGAACCGCTCAATGCGCTGAGCAATCTGGCTTTTTTTGCCGCCGGGCTATGGGGTGTCTGGCAGGTGCGCAAGCGCGGCACCGGCACCTTCGCCGAAGTGCTGGCCTGGTGGGTGGTGGCGATCGGCGTCGGCTCGTCGCTGTTCCACACCTTTGCCACAAGGGCAATGATCCTGGCCGACGTGCTGCCCATTGCAGGGTTCACGCTGGCCTACACGCTGTTCAACCTGCGACGTTTTCTCGGCATGAAATGGGGCAAGGCGATCGCCATTTTCGTTGCCTTTTACGCCGTTGCCGGGCTGGTGACCTTTGCCGTGCCGGACTGGCTGCGCCAGGCGTCGAACGGGACGACCGGCTATCTGCCGCCGTTTCTGGCGCTCGCCTTCTTCGGCGCCTGGGTGGCGGCCAGCGGCAATCGCGCCGGCTGGTACAATCTGGCGGGTTCGGCGATCTTCGTCGTGTCGGTCATCTGCAGGATGATCGATCCGCTGGTCTGCGGCGGCTTTCCGCTCGGCACGCATTTCCTGTGGCACATATTCAACGGGCTGATGCTCGGCGTGCTGCTGGCGGCGACAGCGCGGTTTGGAAAGCCGGGAATTGGGGGAATAGGGCAGTAGGGGAATAAGTCGCTTCTCCTTGCTTCACCCTACTGCCCTACTCCCTTATTGCCCTACTCCCTTAAGCGGCCAGATCGCGCAGCACGTATTGCAGGATGCCGCCATTCTTGAAGTAGTCGAGCTCGTCCAGCGTATCGATGCGGCAGATGATCGGAACCTCTTTGACGCTGCCGTCGCCGTAGGTGATCCTGGCGATCATCTTCTGCCGCGGCTTGATGTTGCTCAGTCCGTCGATCTCGACCAGTTCGTCGCCCTTGAGGTTGAGCGAGGCCCATGAGGTGCCTTCCTCGAAGACGAAGGGGATCACGCCCATGCCGACCAAATTGGAGCGGTGGATGCGCTCGAAGGACTGGGCGATGACCGCGCGGACGCCCAGCAAATTGGTGCCCTTGGCCGCCCAGTCACGCGACGAGCCGTTGCCATATTCGACGCCGGCGAAAATGACCAGCGGCACGCCTTCCTTCTTGTAGCGCATCGCGGCGTCGTAGATCGATTCCTCTTCTTTCGAGGGGTAATGGATGGTGTAGCCGCCCTCGCGGCCGTTCTCGCCCAGCATATGGTTGCGGATGCGGATATTGGCGAAGGTGCCGCGCATCATTACCTCATGATTGCCGCGGCGTGTGCCGTACTGGTTGAAATCGGCGACGCCGACGCCGTGGTCGGTGAGATACTTGCCGGCCGGCGAGGCCGCCTTGATCGAACCGGCCGGCGAAATGTGGTCGGTGGTGATCTTGTCGCCGAACAGGCCGAGCACACGCGCGCCCTTGATATCGCCGATCTTGCCGAAGCCTGACTTCATGCCGGCGAAATAGGGTGGGTTCTGCACATAGGTCGAATTGTCGTCCCAGGCATAGGTCTGGCCTTCCGGCGCCTTGACATTCTGCCAGTACTCGTCGCCCTTGAAGACGTCGGCATACTTGCGGGCGAACAATTCGCGCGTGACGTTCTTCTCGATGAATTCCTGGATCTCGACCGAACTTGGCCAGATGTCTTTGAGATAGACCGGACTGCCGTTGCGATCGTCGCCGAGCGGCTCGGTGGTCAGATCTTTGGTCACGGTCCCGGCCAGCGCGTGGGCGACGACCAGCGGCGGCGAGGCGAGATAGTTCGCCTGCACGTCGGGCGAGACGCGGCCTTCGAAATTGCGGTTGCCGGACAAGACTGCCGCAGCAATCAAGCCCTTATCGTTGATGGTCTTGGAGATCGGCGCCGGCAACGGGCCGGAATTGCCGATGCAGGTGGTGCAGCCGAAGCCGACCAGGTTGAAGCCGATCTGGTCGAGCTCCTTCTGCAGGCCGGATTTCTCGAGATATTCGGCGACGACCTGGCTGCCCGGCGCCAATGAGGTCTTGACCCACGGCTTCTGCTTGAGGCCGAGCCGGTTGGCGTTGCGCGCCAACAGCCCGGCGCCGATCAGCACGCTCGGGTTCGAGGTGTTGGTGCAGGAGGTGATGGCGGCGATGACCACATCGCCATGGCCAAGATCGTAGTCCGTGCTCTCGACGGCATAGCGCTTGTCGATTTCGGCGGCCTTCCTGTATTCGGTCTCCATGGCCTTGGCGAAGCCGGCCGGAATGTCTTCAAGTGCGACCCGGCCTTCAGGCCGCTTCGGGCCGGCCATCGACGGGACGACACTGCCGAGATCGAGCTCCAGCAGGTCGGTGAAGACCGGATCGGCAGAGCCGGCATCGCGCCACAAGCCTTGCGCCTTCGAATAAGCCTCGACCAGGGCGATGCGGCTTTCGTCGCGACCGGACATTGTGAGATAGCGGATGGTTTCGCTGTCGACCGGGAAGAAGCCGCAGGTGGCGCCATATTCTGGCGCCATGTTGCCGATGGTGGCGCGATCGGCCAGCGTCATGTTGGACAGGCCCGGCCCGAAGAATTCGACGAACTTGCCGACGACGCCCTTCTTGCGCAGCATCTGCGTGACGGTGAGCACCAGGTCGGTGGCGGTCACGCCTTCCCTCAACCTGCCGGTGAGGTGAAAGCCGATGACTTCCGGCAGCAGCATGGAGACCGGCTGGCCGAGCATCGCGGCCTCCGCCTCGATACCGCCGACGCCCCAGCCGAGCACGCCAAGGCCGTTGATCATCGTGGTGTGCGAATCGGTGCCGACGCAGGTGTCGGGATAAGCGGTGGTCTCGCCATCTTCGCTGTTGGTCCACACGACCTGGCCGAGATACTCAAGATTGACCTGATGGCAGATGCCGGTGCCGGGCGGCACGACGCGGAAATTGCGGAACGCCTGCTGGCCCCATTTCAGGAATTTGTAGCGTTCCTCGTTGCGCTCATATTCAAGCTCGACATTGCGGGCGAAAGCCAGTGGCGTGCCGAATTCGTCGACGATGACCGAGTGGTCGATGACTAGATCGACCGGCACCAGCGGATTGATCTTTTGCGGGTCGCCGCCGAGCGAGGCCATGGCGTCGCGCATGGCGGCAAGGTCGACCACGGCTGGAACGCCGGTGAAATCCTGCATCAGCACGCGAGCCGGGCGATAGGCGATCTCGACGCCGGCGGTGCCCCGGTCAGTCAGCCAGCCGGCGACCGCCTGGATGCTCTCCTTGGTGACGGAACGGCCGTCCTCGTTGCGCAGCAGATTCTCCAGCAGCACCTTCATCGAATAGGGCAATTGGGCGATGCCGGTGAGGCCGTTCTTTTCGGCCTCGACAAGGTCATAGTAGATGTACTCGGCGCCGCCGGCGGTCAGCGTGCGGCGGCAATTGAAGCTGTCGAGTGATTTGGACACGTGCGATCCCTAACTGTCGGTTGCCGGAAGGGAACGGACGCCAGTGGGCATGCAAATCACGCGCAAAGGTGCGGGTACGGCCATTTCCGCTATCCGTTCCCAAGCGTCCGGGCCGTTCAAGGCGGCACGCGCGCTGGTTCGGCGCAAATTCGGTTCCCGTGCCGACCGCTGGCACGGATGATGCGGATATAGAGAATTTTCTGGAATAGTTCTAGACACGGATTCGCCATTTTTGCTGCGGCGCACCGAAGCCGCACCTGAACTTTCGGCGAAGGGGGACGGATGCGGCTGATCGCCGAAAATCTGGGCGGCGAACGCGGCGGCGAGACGGTATTTTCCGGCATCGAATTCGCGCTGGGGGATGGCCAGGCGCTGGTCGTCACCGGGCCGAACGGCGCCGGCAAATCGACGCTGCTCAGGATCGTCGCCGGGCTGTTGCCAGTGGCGGCAGGCCGTGTGCGGTTCGAAGATGGTGGCGAAGACTTTCCGTCGGCCGCCTCGGCGTGTCACTATCTCGGCCACCTCAACGCGATGAAGACGGCGCTGAGCGTTACGGAAAACCTGTGCTTCTGGCGCGATTTTTCGGGCGCCGGTTCCGCGGGTGTTGAAGAGGCGCTGGAAACCGTCGGGCTGGGCGGCATCGGCCATCTGCCGTTCGGCTATCTCTCGACCGGGCAACGCCGCCGCGCGGCGATTGCAAAACTGCTGGTAAGCCACCGGCCATTGTGGCTGCTCGATGAGCCGACGGCAGGACTGGACAAGGCTTCGGAGGAGAGATTCGGCGAATCGATGGGGAAGCACCTCGAGAGTGGGGGAATCGTGGTTGCGGCGACGCATTTGCCGCTGGGGATCGAGGGAAAGGAATTGAGGATGACCGGCTGATGTTGACATTCCTTCACGCCCCCCTCTGTCCTGACAGCCAATCTCCTCCCTTGAGGGGGAGATGTCCGGCAGGACAGAGGGGGGTGCCCAGGCGAAAGCATCTCACATCATGCTAGCCCTCTTCCTCCGCGACATCCGCCTGAGTATCCGCGCCGGCGGCGGGGCGCTTACCGGCGTGATTTTCTTTCTCGCCGTTATCGCGACCATCCCCTTCGGCGTCGGTCCCGAGCTGAAGCTGCTGGCCCGCATCGGCCCGGCGATCCTGTGGATCGCCGCCTTGCTGGCCTGCCTGCTCGGCCTCGACCGGCTGTTCCAGGCCGACCGCGAGGACGGCTCGCTCGATCTTCTGGTGCTTGGCAACGACCGGCACATGCTGGCCTTGACCGTGCTGACGAAATGCCTGGCGCATTGGGCGGGAAGCGTGCTGCCGCTGGTCATCGCCGCTCCCTTGCTCGGCCTGTTCATGAACATGGAGCCGGCCGGCATCGGCGCCACGGCGTTGACGCTTCTGGTAGGCACGCCGGCGATCACCTTCATCGGTGCTGCCGGTGCAGCGGTGGCAGTGGCGTTGCCGCGTGGCGGGCTGCTCATCTCGGTGCTCGTGCTGCCGCTGACCATTCCCGTGCTGATCTTCGGCGTATCGGCAAGCTATGGCGCGGTGGCGGACCCCGATCCATTCCTGCAGCCCTTCCTCATTCTTGCCGCGCTGACCTTGTTTCTTGCCGTGCTCGGCCCTGTGGCGGCGGCGCTGGCGCTGCGGCACGGAACGGATTGATGTGTTGGCTTCAGCTCATGCCTGCGGCGCGGCGAACAATTGCGGAGCCGATGGCGCAGCGTTAAGAGAAGACATGTTGGAACGGCGTGAGACGGACCGGTTGGAAAGCGCCGCGGAGCGAAAAGCATGAGCGTACATGCGCTTTATGTCACCGCCGCCTATGCGATCACGGCCGTGGCGCTGGGCGGGCTGATCGGCTGGATTCTGCTCGACCAGCGCGGCCGCAAGCGAGAGCTTGCCGAGCTGGAGGCATCCGGCGTGCGCCGGCGCTCCGATAAGGCAGTAAAATCATGAGCACGGAAGCCCAAACACCGGCGCGCCGCCGCCTGATCGTGCTGCTGCCGCTGCTGGTCTTTCTCGGGCTGGCGGGATTGTTCCTGGCGCAGCTTTTGTCCGGGCGCGACGTGTCGGAAGTGCCGTCAGCGCTGATCGGCCTGCCGGCGCCGCAGACCAACCTGCCGGCGCTCGAAGGCACCAATTTGCCGGGCCTCGATTCAAAACAGTTCGCCGGCAAGGTGACGCTGGTCAACGTCTTCGCGTCCTGGTGCGCGCCGTGCCGCGAAGAGCATCCGGTGCTGCTGGCGCTGTCGCAGGACAGACGCTTCGTCATGGCGGCGCTGAACTACAAGGACCAGCCGGAAAACGCCCGTCGGTTCCTTGGCGATCTCGGCAACCCATTCCAGGCGATCGGCGTCGACCAGGCCGGACGCACGGCGATCGACTGGGGTGTCTACGGCGTGCCGGAGACCTTCGTCATCGGCAAGGATGGCAAGATCGCCTATAAGCATGTAGGGCCGCTGACGCCGGACTCGGCGCGGACGCTGCTGTTACCCGAAATCGAGAAGGCGCTGGCCATGCCGGGCTGATGGCCCGCCGTTTCGTCATGCTAGGGTCTTTGCTCCGCTTTGCGTCGCTACGCCCAAGGATGACGAACGTGATAGGTCGACCACGTGATAGGTCNAGGGTCTTTGCTCCGCTTTGCGTCGCTACGCCCAAGGATGACGAACGTGATAGGTCGACCACGTGATAGGTCGACCGAAGACTCAGCCGTAGATCTGCTTGTGGATCTGGTAGAGCATTTCGCTGCGGTCGGCGCGCATGTCGGCGAGGTCACGGCTGCTGAAGCTGTCGATTTCGGCGACGAGGCGGTTGTAATGCCGGCGCTTGGCGATGCTGGCGCGAGCGCGGCTCATAAGGCTGTCGATGATCATAGCGAGTTTCCTTTTTGCGCCGCGTTTCGCGGCCAGTTGTTCCTCCCTTGATCGATACGGAGCATGACATAGTTATGGTGCATTGCAAAAATAAGATGTTGCAATGCACCATTGCGCTGGGCGCATAGCCGGTTAACGGGATGTGACCTGCCGTCCGGGCCAGCATTCGCTTCCATAATGCTTCTGACGCATCATCGATCTTGCCATATCGATCGTGGGCTGGCTTGATCGCGCCTTGCCAAGCGACTGCTACCGGGAGGAACCATGGCCAGCGAATTCTACGAAGTTCTCGATCCGCGCTTTTCGCGGCTGTTCAACGGCAATGCACAGGTCGACAGGCTGTTTACCGGCTGCCGATGGGCGGAAGGACCGGCCTGGTTCGCGGCCGGGCGCTATGTGGTCTGGTCCGACATCCCGAACAATCGCATGCTGCGTTACGACGAGACCGACGGCAGCGTCAGCGGGTTCCGTCAGCCGTCCGGCAATTCCAACGGCAACACGGTCGACCGGCAAGGCCGGCTGGTTACTTGCGAGCATTCCGGCCGCCGCGTCAGCCGCACCGAGCATGACGGGTCGGTAGTCACCATCGCCGACAAATGGCGCGGCAAGCGGCTGAACTCGCCCAATGACGCCGTGGTCAAGTCCGACGGCTCGATCTGGTTCACCGACCCGAGCTACGGCATCGATACCGATTACGAGGGCGACAAGGCCGAAAGCGAGATCGGCGCCTGCCATGTCTACCGGGTCGATCCCGGCACCGGCGAGACCGAGGCGGTGATCACCGACATGGTCAGGCCCAACGGGCTCGCCTTCTCCCTTGACGAGAGCAAGCTCTATGTCGCCGACACTGGCCGCACGCATGGTGCACAAAACCCGGCGCACATCCGGGTGTTCAATGTCGACCAGGGCGGCAAGACGGTCTCAGGCGAAAAGGTCTTTGCCGACTGCACCGCCGGCCTGTTCGACGGTTTCAGGCTGGATGCGGACGGCCGCATCTGGACCAGTGCCGCCGACGGGATCCATTGCTACGATCCGGACGGGACGCTGATCGGCAAGGTCAAGGTACCGGAAGTCGTTGCTAATTGCGTGTTCGGCGGCAACAAGCTGAACTGCCTCTACATCGCCGGCACGACCTCGCTCTACATGGTCCGGCTCATGGTCAACGGCGCCAAAACCTACTGAGCGGCCGCCAAGCATATGCAAGGGAGGGAACCATGCCATTCGTGAATATCCGCCTGGTCAAGGAGGTGATTGCCGATGACCCGGCCGGCAAAAAGGCCGCGATCGCCGCCCAGGTGACAGCGGCCATCACCAGCGTCACCGGCCTGACCAACAATGATGTCTGGGTGGTTTTCGAGGAGGTCGCTGCACGCGACTGGTTCGTCGGCGAGACCGACGTCGAGACGCGGAGGGGCAAGGGATAGTTCTCGGCACAGATTGGCCGCAGCTCCTAGCGTCGTCATCCCAGGGCGGAGCAGGAGCGAAGCTCCGTCGCGGAGACCCTGGGATGACGAAAGCACGGTCCGGCGTTCACCGCGAGCGGATGAAGCCCGCGAAGGCCGAAACGGCGCGGCGCATCGTCAGCCGGTTTTCCGGCTGCGATAAGATATCCTCCACCTCCGGCGGCCTCTTGCCGAGCAGCGCGATTTCGAGCGCTGCTTCCTCATGGAGCGCGAAAGACATTGTCCGCATGACCTCGGCCAGTGCGGCGCGGGCAAACAGCGAGCGCGGCGAGGCGTGGACCAGCGTGGCCGGCTTGCCGACGGCGGCATCGCGCGACACCAGCCAGTCAAGCGCGTTCTTTAGGCCGCCTGGCACACCGTGGGCATATTCCGGGCAGGAGACGATGACGCCGTCAGCGGCGGTGACCGCATCGATCAGCACTGCTGCTTGCAGCGGCGTCCGCTCGCCTTCCTCGTCGGGGTTGAAAATCGGCAGCCGGCCAAGCCCATCGTAGACGGAGACGTGACAGTCCGGCGGCGCGTTTTGCGCGAGTGCCGCGAGCAGGGCCGAATTGGTCGAGGCGGCGCGCAGGCTGCCGGAGATGGCGAGGATGTTGAGCAAAGGAATGGAGACCGGCTTGGGCGATTCGTTGCCGATCACGCTACCACATGGTCTCCCTGTATTCCTCGTCCAGCCAGCGGTCGGTCGCCTCGGCCGAATCGGCGAGCGCCAACTGGTCGCGCAGGATCTGGCCGAGCGTCGGCAGCGTCGCGCGGTCGTACCAGCTCTCCGGCTTCCACAATTCGGAGCGCATGAAGGCCTTGGCGCAATGCATGTAGGCGGCCTTGACCGTCACCACGACGACGCTTTGCGGTGCCTTGCCGTCGACCGCCAGCCGCTCACGCAATGCCGCATCGACGGTGATGCGGGCATCGCCATTGACACGCAGCGTTTCGTTCATGCCGGGAATGAGGAAGAGCAGCCCGATCGAGGGATTGAGAAGGATGTTCTCCAGCGTGTCGAGCCGGTTGTTGCCGGGACGGTCGGGGATGACGATGGTCTTCTCGTCGAGCACTGTTACGAAGCCCGGCCTGTCGCCCTTGGGCGTCACATCGGCATTGCCGGCGCCGTCGGACGAGCCGATCAGCACGAAAGGGCTCTTGCCGATGAAGGAACGGCAGTGGCCGTCCAATGCCTTCAGTTCCTTGCGGATCGAGCCGTCAGTCGGCCGAGGCGTCTTGTAGATCGTCCTCAACTCGTCGCGTGTGGTGATGAATTCCATGCCCCTCTCCTCTTATTCTGACGCAATTCCCTAGGGAAAGCGCTACGCGCTTTTCCCGGGAAAACCGCTACACACTTTCCTGGAATTGCTCTATTTGCCGGCCTTCTCTTCCTTGCCGGTCTTGTCCTCGAGCGAATGGCGCAGGATCAACGGCATTTGGCTTAACGTGAAGACAAGGGTAATGGGAATCGTGCCCCAGACCTTGAAATAAAGCCAGGCTTCCTCAGAAAAGTTGCGCCACACGACCTCGTTCAGCGCAGCCAGAAAAAGGAAGAAGAGCCCCCATCGGAAAGTGAGTTTGCGCCAGCCTTCAGCGTCGAGATTGAAGGCGGAATCAAAGACATAGCCCAACAGCGATCTGCCAAACGCCAACCCGCCAAGCAACGTGATGCCGAACAGGCTGTTGATGATTGTCGGCTTCATGAAAGCGAAGGTCTTGTCCTGCAGCCACAGCGCCAGTGCGCCAAACACAAACACCACGATGGCCGAGACCAGCGGCATGATCGGCCAGCTGCGCGTCAAGATCCACGAAACGCTGAGCGACAGCGCCGTCGCCACCATAAAGAACGCTGTGGCAATCAGGATAGGCTCGCCGATATGGCCGAGGATCGGAAATTTCCCGACAAGCCACGCGCCGCGGATGGTGGTGAAAAAGAACACCAGGCCAGGCCCGAGCTCGAGCAGGAATTTCAGGCCGGGGTTCAACGCCTTGCGGCGTGGATCGGACAGGTCGCGTTCGAGGATGGGTGGGCTCATAAGATCCTTCTTACGCATGATTCAATCCAAAAAGTCTGCAACTTTTCGGGATCATGCTCGTCAAGCCACGCCAGCGATCGCCCTGGCGAATTCGCTTGCGGAAAAGGGTTCGAGGTCGTCGACCTGTTCGCCGACGCCGATGAAATAGACCGGCAATTTGTGCTTTGCCGCGATCGCCACCAGAATACCGCCGCGCGCCGTGCCGTCCAGCTTGGTCATCACCAGGCCGTTGACGCCGGCGACATTGCGGAAGATCTCGACCTGGTTGAGCGCGTTCTGGCCGGTGGTGGCATCGACCGTCTGCAGCACCGTGTGCGGCGCTTCCGGATCGAGCTTGCCCAGCACCCGGACGATCTTTTCCAGTTCCGCCATTAGTTCGGTCTTGTTCTGCAGCCGCCCGGCGGTGTCGATGATCAGCACGTCGGAGCCGGCCTCCTTCGCGCGCTCGAATGCATCGTAGGCGAGGCCGGCGGCATCGGCGCCGAGCTTCGAGGCAATGACCGGCGAGTTGGTACGCTCGCCCCAGATCTTCAGCTGCTCGATCGCGGCTGCGCGAAAGGTGTCGCCGGCGGCGAGCATCACCGAGAGACCGCCATCGGTGAGCTTCGCCGCCAGCTTGCCGATGGTCGTGGTCTTCCCCGTGCCGTTGACGCCGACCACCAGGATGACATGCGGCTTGTGGCTGAGGTCGAGCTCCAACGGCATGGCGACGTGGGTCAGCACCTTCTCAACCTCGGCCGCCATGATGGCCCGGACTTCGGTGTCGGAGACGTCCTTGCCGTAGCGGCTGGCGGAGAGCGCGTCGGTAACGCGCAAAGCCGTCTCCATGCCGAGATCGGCGCGGATCAGCACATCCTCCAGGTCCTGCAGCGTGTCCTCGTCAAGCTTCCGCTTGGTGAAGACGCCGGCGATGTTGCCCGACAACTCCCGGGAAGAGCGGGCAAGCCCGTCTCGCATGCGCTGGAACCAGGAACGCCTCGGCGCCGGTTCGGGCGCCTTCTGCGGCTCGGCTTTCTGCTCGACCTTCTTGGTTACGGTGACTTTGCCGGGGGCGGGCTTTGGCTCCGGCGATGGTTGCGGAACGGCTTCTGGCTCGGGCTTTACCTCCCCCTCGATGGGAGGGTGGGGCGCCGGCACGACCTCCGGTTCGGGCGCGATCTCGGTCAAGATCGGTTTCGTCTCGGCCGGCGCTGGCTGGCGGATCGGGGGCGGTATTTCGGCGGGAGGGACTTCGCGCGCTGGCGCTGCTGAGGGAGCCTCGGTGGGCACTACCGGCACTTCGACGGGTGCAGGTTCTGGCTGGGAGGGGACGATTTCTGGCTGCTGCGGCTCGGCCCGGATCTCCTCCGGTTCCTCAGCAGGCGTTTCCGGCTCGGGTGGAATGGTCGGCGGCGGCTCAGGCTTCTGCGATTCCGGCGCCGGTTGGGGTGCCGGAGGCAACTCTGGTTCGACTGGCGGTGGAGGTACGGCTTCGACTTCGGGTCGCGACTCGTCGCGTTTCAAAAACTCCGGGACGGCCTGCTCGGCGGCCGGTTTCAGCGCCTCCAGTTCGTCCCATTTGATCGGCGGCAGCGGTGCGGTCTCGTCGGGCCGCTCCTCGACGACTTCCTTCTTGCCGAACGAAAATATCTTCTTGAAAAAACCAGCCATGTCTTGCGCTCTCAGGCGGCGCGGGCGGCAAGCGGCGCTGCGATCAGTCGGATACCGTCATGGCCCGCGATATCAGCCTCGACGATGTCGCCCGGAGCGCCGGCAGAGACCGCGGCCAGCGTAAACCCTTCGGTGCGGCCAAGGCCGTCACGCTCGACCAGGATCGACTGATGCGTTCCAGCGAGCGAGGCAAGATGGCGGCGATAGGCGGCCTCGCCGGCGGCGCGCAGGCGTGCCGCGCGTTGCTTGACGACGTCGCGGCGGAGCTGCGGCATGCGCGCGGCGGGCGTGCCCTGGCGCGGCGAAAACGGAAAGACGTGGAGATGCGTCAGGCCGCATTCCTCGACGATCTCCAGCGAGTTTTCGAACATGGCGTCCGTCTCGGTCGGGAAGCCGGCGATGATGTCGGCGCCGAAAACAATGCCGGGGCGCAGTTTGCGCACATCCTCGCAAAAGCGGATCGACTGGTCGCGGCTGTGCCGGCGCTTCATCCGCTTCAGGATCATGTCGTCACCCGATTGCAGCGACAGATGCAGATGCGGCATCAGCCTCGGCTCGGTGGCGATGGCGTCCAGCAGATCGTCGTCGGCCTCGATCGAGTCGATGGAGGAAAGCCGCAGGCGTTTCACGTCGGGCACCTGCTTCAGTATCGTCTTGACCAATTTGCCGAGCTTCGGCGCGCCCGGCAGATCGGCGCCAAAACTGGTCATGTCGACGCCCGTCAGCACGATCTCGGCATAACCATTGCCGACGAGTCGCTTGATCTGCTCGACCACGGCGCCCATCGGCACCGAGCGCGAATTGCCGCGACCGTAGGGAATGATGCAGAAGGTACAGCGGTGGTCGCAGCCGTTCTGCACCTGGACAAAAGCGCGCGCCCGGCCCTCGATGGCGTCGACCATGTGGGCGGCCGTCTCGCGCACCGAAAAGATATCGTTGACGCGCGCCTTCTCAGTGTCGTTGACGCCGAAATCCGGCAGCGCGCGATAGGAATGCGCCTTCAGCTTTTCCTCATTGCCGAGGACGAGATCGACCTCGTCCATGGCGACGAAATCCTGCGGGCCGGTCTGCGCGGCGCAGCCGGTAACGATGATGCGGGCAGCCGGGTTCTCACGGCGGGCTTTTCTGATCGACTGCTTGGCCTGGCGTACAGCCTCGCCGGTGACGGCGCAGGTGTTGAAGATGATGGCACCGCCTTCGAGCCCGCCGAGGCCCGCACTTTCGGCTTCACGCCGCATCACCTCGGATTCATAGGTGTTCAGCCGGCAGCCGAAGGTGACGACCTCGATACCCTTGTTGCCAAGAGGAGCCATCAGGCGGCGCTTTCGGTGTCGCGCGCCCACGCCCCGGTCGACGGATCGAAGCTGCCGGAAAATTCCCATTCGGCGGCACCGGTCAGGATGACGTGGTCGTCGTCGCGCCACAAAACATGCAGCGAGCCGCCGCCGGGCGTCATCAGCGTAACGCCGCGGCCGGTACGCCGGGTGCGGGACGCGGCGACCACAGCGGCGCAAGCGGCCGAGCCGCAGGCCCTGGTCAGGCCGGCGCCGCGCTCCCAGGTGCGGATGATCATGGTCTCCGGCGAAGTCACCTGCGCGATGGTGATGTTGGCGCGCTCGGGGAAGATCGGGTGGTTTTCGAGCAGCGGGCCGAAGCGCTCGAGCTCGTAGGACCAGACGTCGCGGTCGACCCAGAAGATAGCGTGCGGATTGCCCATCGAGACGACCGACGGCGAATGCAGCACCGGGGCATCGATCGGGCCGATCTGCAGCTCGATCATGCGGGTGTCGCGGAATTCCTCGGCCAGCGGGATGTCCTGCCAGCCAAAGCGCGGCCTGCCCATGTCGACCGAGATCATTCCGTCGGCATGTTCCTCGGCGTTTAGGATGCCGGCGACTGTTTCAAAGGCAAATGTCTTCTGGCCGGTCTCGGCGGCGAGCGCCTGGACGACGCAGCGCATGCCGTTGCCGCAAGCTTGCGCGCTGGTTCCGTCGGAATTCAAGATATCGATGAAAAAGGCGGTGCCCGGCGTCCTGGCGTCGTGGATCGCCATGATCTGGTCGAACCTGGTCGACGCGTCGGCATTGAGCGCGACGGCTGCCGCAGACGTCACGCGATCGGCACGGCCGCGCATATCGGCAACGATGATTTCGTTGCCGATGCCGTTCATCTTGGCGAAAGGGGCCGCGCTTGCCATCGATCGAAACGTCTCTTGCCGGTTTGGCGCCTATATGGCGGATAGCGGCAGAAATTACCAGCGCGGCGTGATTTTCAGGTCACCGCGAAGACGCCAAGCACGATCAGCAGGAAGATGATCAGCACGATGCCGATGAGGATGCGGGCGCCGGTGGCGGCGGCTCCGGCCAGAGCCGGCATGCCGAGCAGGCTCGCCGCGGCCGCGATAATCAAAAGAATGATGATCCACCTGATCATGAGAGACACCTCGCAGCCGACAGGTTTGAACACCTACAAACGTCTATATGATGCCTCAGGTTCCGCCGCGCTAGACCGCCGGCACGTCCCAGACTTCGCCCGGCCGCAAGGCGCGAAAACATTGCCGCGGCAGGCCGGCAGCATCGAGCGCTTCGCCGAGCTTTCTGGGCGGCTCGTCGATCGGCTCGTTGGTGAGCCGGAACGTGCCCCAGTGACAGCCGGCGGCATAGGCGGCGTTGCACAAAAGCATGCCTTGCACCGCCTCCTCCGGATCCTGGTGATGTGGCGCCATGAACCAGCGCGGCTCGTAGGCGCCGATCGGCAGGATGGCGAGGCGGAACCCGCCGTGCTTTTGCGCCATCAGCCGGTAATTGATGCCACCGTGGAAGCCGGTATCGCCGGCGAAATAGATCTTTGCACCGGGTGTCTCGACAACGAAACCCGCCCACAGCGCCATGCGCCGGTCGCGAGTACCGCGGGCCGACCAGTGGTGCACCGGTTCGACATGGACGGCGACGCCATCGCCGATATCGACCCGGTCGCCCCAGTCATGCGCGGAAAGCCGCATACGGGGCACGGCAGCGCCGATGATCGTGTCGTTGCCGAGCGGCGTCAGCAGCAGCGGGTCGTGTCCTGACTTCAGGCGCTTCAGCGTGGCGAGGTCGAGATGGTCGTAGTGGTTGTGGCTGACCAGCACGAGGTCGATCGACGGCAAATGGGAAAAGGCGATCCCCGGCGGATTGACGCGTTTCGGCCCCGCGAAGGAGAGCGGCGAGACGCGCCGCGACCAGACCGGGTCGGTCAGGATGTTCAGGCCGGCTGTCTGGACGAGCAGTGAGGAATGACCGACCATGGTGAGGCGCAGCGCAGAACCATCGATGCGCTCGACCGGTCTTGCCGGTGGAAACGGGCTCGGATCCGCCGCCGGCCATTTCGAGCGCTCGCGGCTCAATTGCCATTTCAACAGATCGGCAAAGCGACCTGGCGGCCGTCCGTCGGGATTGAAGAACAAGGTGCCGTCGAAATGATCGCTGGGCGGCCCGCTGTAATAGCGGTTGGCGGCTCTCTTTCTCGCGGCCAAGAAATCGGCTCCCTGCAGTTTGCTGATCGCCAAGAGATAATGCCGGCGCCGGCCCGCACAAGCATTTGAGGTGAACGCCAAGGGTTTGGCGCCAGCGCGCCGTATCGAATCAACCGGAGGTGTCGGCCAAACGGCCAAGGCGTAACACAATTTCAGGCAATGTGCATTTTGCGACAAATTTGCAACATTAGCGGCGCAAACCGTATTTTAACCATATCGGGTTGAAATTTCGCCACCTTCTCCATCTTGGTGAGGGGGACATTGCGCGGACGGCATCCCCAGCCCGATCCGACGGAGGTTGAAGAATGAAATTTTCGAAAACCGGCCTGCTGGCCGTATCGTTGGCCGTGCTCGTTGCGAGCGGCTGTTCAACCTCACGGTTCTCATCGATGGACGAGCAGCAGCCGGCGCCGCTGGAAGCAGCACCCGCCGGCAAGGTGACTGCAAACCAGCTGCCGCCACCGGCGACACCCGGCCCGGCCGACCCGTCGAAATTTCCGACCGCGCCGCAGAACACGCAGGTCGCCTCGCTGCCGCCCGACGGGACGGCGCCGGCCGGTGCGGCCGATCTGACCGCCTCCAGCGTCGCCGGTGTTTGGAAGGCAAGCGTGTCCGGCCAGAGCTGTCAGGTGGCGACGCCGCAGACCAAATTCGGTTCGGGCTACCGCGCCGGACCGCTGCATTGCCCGGCGCCGCTCGATGGCATCAAATCGTGGAACGTCGCCGGCAAACAGCTGACGCTCTTTGACGAGAATGGCGGCACGCTGGCACGGCTCTATTCTTCGGGCGGCGAGAAATTCGACGGCCAGACTTCCAACGGCCTGCCGATCTCGCTTACAAGGTAAGAGAACGGCCCCCCATTGTTACGCAATTCCGGACAGAAAACCGCTACACACTTTTCTTGGAATTGCTCCGGAACGACGTGACCAATGCATCTGCGTGACGGCCTCCAGACCCATGCGACCGTCAAGCAGCGCTATGACCATCTGGTCGAGACGGGCGCTATCGGGCGCGATCCGGCGCAGGAGCGGATCGCCGCTGCGCTCGACCGGCTGATCGAAGAGATATCGGCAAAGCGGCTGGCGCAGAAATCAAGCGCGCTGGGGTGGTTGTTCGCCCGCAAGCGCGAGGTGCACGAGGCGGTCAAGGGCCTTTACATCCATGGCGGCGTCGGCCGCGGCAAGACCATGCTAATGGACATGTTTTTCGAGCTGCTGCCGGTGCGGCGCAAGCGCCGGGTGCATTTCAACGACTTCATGGCCGACGTGCAGGACCGCATCCAGAAGCACCGGCAGGCTCGCAAGAACGGCACGGCCAAGGAGGACGACCCGATCCCGCCGGTGGCGCGCGCGCTGGCCGAGGAAGCCTGGGTGCTATGCTTCGACGAGTTCTCCGTCACCGACATCGCCGATGCGATGATCCTGTCAAGGTTGTTCTCGGCGTTGTTTGCCAATGGCGTGGTGCTGGTTGCCACTTCCAATGTCGCGCCGCAGGATCTCTACCGCGACGGGCTGAACCGTCAGTTGTTTTTGCCGTTTGTCGCTATCCTGGAGCGCCACGCGCAGGTGCTGGCGCTTGACGCCGACAAGGATTACCGCCTCGACAAGCTCAGCCACATGCCGGTCTACGTCACCCCGGCCGATGCCGTCGCCGACCATGCGCTCGACGACGCGTGGGCGGTGATGACGCATGGCAGGCCGACGGCCGAGACGATGCTGACGGTGAAGGGCCGGCACGTCGTAGTGCCGCGTGCTGCCGGCGAGGCGGCGCGGTTTTCCTTCGCCGATCTCTGCGAGAGGCCGCTCGGCGCCCGCGACTATCTTGCCATTGCCAGCCGTTTCTCGACCATCTTCATCGACCATGTGCCGGTGCTCGGCGAAGGCAAGCGCAACGAAGCCAAGCGCTTCATCCTGCTGGTCGATACGCTCTACGATCATCATGTACGGCTGGTGATGAGCGCCGCGGCACCGCCGGCGCAGCTCTATACGGCCAAGCGCGGCAACGAAGTCTTCGAGTTCGAGCGCACCGCATCGCGGCTGATCGAGATGCAGAGCCACGACTGGCTGGAGGACTGGGCGGAGAGGCAGAGGGCGCAGGGATCATCGACCGAGGCACGGCAGGCTCAGGCGTGAGGGATAGTACAGAAGGGGCCGCTTCCGCCGGCGCCTATAACCGATAAACATACATGACGAACCCCTCCGCCGGCCCATGCGGCTCTTTTCGCGACTCGTAAAGTGCGCGAGCAGCAACATTGTCCGGCTCGGTGCCGACCCACGCCTCCTCACAGCCATGCTCGCGACCGAGTGCGAACATGGCGCCGAGCATCCTCGTCGCAATGCCCTGGCGTTGAAAGGCCGGCGCCACGCCGACCTCGTCTATGTAGAGTTCGCTCACCTTGTCCGGGTGGCGGTGGATGACGGCTGCGCATTGGCCAACGACGATGCCGTCGGCGAGGGCCACGACCATGAAATGACAGGGCTCCGCGAGATAGGCGGAGAGCCGATCCGGCCTGACCGGCTCGTCGAAGACTTCATCGGCAACCCGCATCACAAGGGCGTCATCGTCAGGAAACAGCCTTCTGATTTCCAGTGCCATTGTGTAGAATTCCTCTAGCCGGCTTCAGAATTTTGACGTTTACGTAATTCCCATTGTTTCTAACCGATTGAAATTACTCACTCCAAAATAATCGTTTGAATTTTTGTGCGGCCGGGGCTATTGCGTGCGGCGAATTTCGCGGTTCCGCAGCATTCCGGCCTCTTCCTCCGACGCCGTCATCAAATCGTCAAGGATTTGGGCGCCGTCATAGTCAAAGGGAAAATATCCTGACATGGCACGCAACAAGATAGCGCTCATCGGCTCGGGCATGATCGGCGGCACCCTCGCCCACATGGTCGGCCTCAAGGATCTCGGCGACGTCGTGCTGTTCGATATCGCCGAAGGCATCCCGCAAGGCAAGGGGCTGGACATCGCGCAGTCGTCGCCAGTCGATGGGTTCGACTCCAGGCTGACCGGCGTCAACGACTATGCCGGCATCGAGGGCGCCGATGTCTGCATCGTCACCGCCGGCGTGCCGCGCAAGCCCGGCATGAGCCGCGACGATCTTCTAGGCATCAATCTGAAGGTGATGGAGCAGGTCGGCGCCGGCCTCAAGAAATACGCGCCGAAAGCCTTCGTCATCTGCATCACCAATCCGCTCGACGCCATGGTCTGGGCGCTGCAGAAGTTTTCCGGCCTGCCCAAGAGCCATGTCGTCGGCATGGCCGGCGTGCTCGACAGTTCGCGCTTCCGTTATTTCCTGGCCGAGGAATTCAAGGTCTCGGTCGAGGACGTCACTGCCTTCGTGCTCGGCGGCCACGGCGATTCCATGGTGCCGATGATCCGCTATTCGACGGTTGCCGGCATCCCGCTGCCCGACCTCATCAAGATGGGCTGGACCTCGAGGGAGCGGCTCGACCAGATCGTGCAGCGCACCCGCGACGGCGGCGCCGAGATCGTCGGCCTGCTCAAGACCGGCTCTGCCTTTTATGCGCCGGCAGCTTCGGCCATTGCCATGGCCGAAGCCTATCTCAAGGACAAGAAGCGGGTGCTGCCCTGTGCTGCCTATCTCTCCGGCCAATATGGCGTCAAGAACACCTATGTCGGCGTTCCCGTGGTGATCGGCGCCGGCGGCGTCGAGCGGATCATCGAGATCGAGCTCGCGAAGAACGAGCAGAAGATGTTCGACAATTCGGTCGCGGCGGTGCAGGGCCTGTGCGACGCCTGCGTCAAGATCGCTCCGCATCTCGCGGCCAAGTAAGCCGGTAACCAAGCCCGCCAAGCAAGCTGGAGACATAGCGCATGAACATCCATGAGTATCAGGGCAAGGCGCTGCTGAAAGGCTTTGGCGCACCCGTGGCCGAGGGCGTGCCGGTGTTCAAGGCGAGCGAGGCGGAAGCTGCCGCCAAGGCGCTGCCCGGCCCACTCTATGTGGTCAAGAGCCAGATCCATGCCGGCGGCCGCGGCAAGGGCAAGTTCAAGGAGCTCGGGCCCGATGCCAAGGGCGGTGTCAGGCTGGCGAAGTCGGTGGCCGAGGTCGTCGCCAACGCCAAGGAGATGCTCGGCCATACGCTGGTCACCAAGCAGACCGGCCCGGCCGGCAAGCAGGTCAACCGGCTCTATATCGAGGACGGCGCCGACATCGAGCGCGAGCTCTATCTGTCGATCCTGGTCGACCGCTCGGTCGGGCGCGTCGCCTTCGTCGTCTCGACCGAGGGCGGCATGGACATCGAGGCGGTCGCCCACGACACGCCGGAAAAGATCATTACCGTCGCCATCGACCCGGAAAAGGGCGTGACGGCCGACGATGTGAAGAAGCTCAACGCCGCACTGAGACTCGACGGCGACGCCGCCAAGGATGGCGCGACGCTGTTTCCGATCCTCTACAAGGCGTTTGTCGAGAAGGACATGAGCCTGCTCGAGGTCAACCCTTTGATCGTCATGAAGAACGGCCGGCTGCGCGTGCTCGACGCAAAAGTGTCGTTCGACAACAATGCGCTGTTCCGTCACCCGGACGTGCTCGAATTGCGCGACACCACCGAAGAGGACGAGAAAGAGATCGAGGCGTCGAAATACGACCTCGCCTATGTCGCGCTCGACGGCAATATCGGCTGCATGGTCAACGGCGCCGGCCTTGCCATGGCAACGATGGACATCATCAAGCTCTATGGCGCCGAGCCCGCCAATTTCCTCGACGTCGGCGGCGGTGCGTCGAAAGAAAAGGTGACGGCGGCGTTCAAGATCATCACCAAGGATCCGGCGGTCAAAGGCATCCTGATCAACATCTTCGGCGGTATCATGAAGTGCGACATCATCGCCGAGGGCGTCATCGCAGCAGTCAAGGAGGTCGGCCTGCAAGTGCCGCTGGTGGTGCGGCTGGAAGGCACCAATGCCGAGCTCGGCAAGAAGATCATCAACGACAGCGGGCTGAACGTGGTGTCGGCCGATGACCTCGATGACGCAGCCAAGAAGATTGTCGCGGCGGTGAAGGGCGACTGATGCATCGGTTGCTGGCCATAGCGCTCTGCGGCATGGCTTTTTGGGCCAGCGCTGCTGCGGCCGCGGATAGTTCGAAGTCGCCCGCCTGGATCGGCAAGAGGGTCAATCTCTTCATGAACTTATGTCCGGCAACGGCGCCCAGCTTCGGCCGGTTCAACGCGGTTGCCCGGCAAAGCGGGTTCAAGGCCGGATCCGACGGGCTGCAAGTCTACAAGGCTACGGAAATCGTTGCCTCAATCAAGAGTTCGAACGGTCGCTGCGACTGCCTGGTCTCCTTCGGCACCAACGATCCGAAGCTGGCCGCCAACATGATCCTGAAAAGGCTTCTGACCAAATATGGCAACAGTTTCCAAGCCGATGATGACCCCAAGTCCCTTGGTGAATTGAGAACATCTAACGGCAATTTATCGGTGCAGATCGTGACGATCCGGCGCGCCGGGGGCCGATGGATCGGTGCTGTCGTTCACGGAAACCAAAAATGCCCAGCTTGAAAACAGAACTTCAGGGTCAAGGTCGATAGGTGATGCCTCCGCACAAGATAAACCTCGTCGAGGCGGCGGATCAGAAGATCAAGAAGGTCTTCGATCCGCATATCGCCGGCGACGTGAACGACAGCCAAGTCAAGATCGCCAAGTTCGGCGACGTCTTCGACTGGCACGCGCATGACAATGAGGACGAGGCGTTCCTGGTGCTGCGCGGGCGCATCGCCATCGATTTCCGCGACGGCACGGTGGAGCTTTCCAGCGGCGAGTTCATTGTCGTGCCGCGCGCCGTCGAGCACCGGCCGCGCTCGCTAAGCGAGGAGCCGGTGGTGCTGATGTTCGAGCCGGCAACGACGCTCAACACCGGCAATGCCAAAAGCGACCTTACCGTCGCCGAGCTGAAGCGGTTGTGACCATGAGCGCGCGGCCTTCCCCGATCAACGGTTTTTGAAAAGGACCACCATGTCCATTCTCGTCGATAAGAACACCAAGGTGCTGGTGCAGGGCCTGACCGGCAAGACCGGCACGTTCCACACTGAACAGGCGCTGGCCTATCACGGCACGAAAATGGTCGGCGGCATCCACCCCAAGAAGGGCGGCGAAACCTGGACCGGCGCCAAGGGCGAGGCACTGCCGATCTTCGCCACCGTAGCCGAAGGCAAGGCCAGGACCGGCGCCAACGCTTCGGTCGTCTACGTGCCGCCGGCGGGTGCTGCCGAAGCGATCCTGGAAGCGATCGAGGCCGAGATCCCGCTGATCGTCTGCATCACCGAGGGCATACCGGTGATGGACATGATCAAGGTCAAGGCGAGGCTCGACCGTTCGACGTCGCGGCTGATCGGGCCGAACTGCCCCGGCGTGCTGACCCCCGACGAATGCAAGATAGGCATCATGCCCGGCAACATCTTCCGCAAGGGCTCGGTCGGCGTTGTTTCCCGCTCGGGAACGCTTACCTATGAGGCGGTGTTCCAGACCACCAATGTCGGCCTCGGCCAGACCACCGCCGTCGGCATCGGCGGCGATCCGGTCAAAGGCACCGAGTTCATCGACGTGCTGGAGATGTTCCTCGCCGACGACGAGACCAAGTCGATCATCATGATCGGTGAAATCGGCGGTTCGGCCGAGGAAGACGCCGCGCAGTTCCTCAAGGACGAGGCAAAGCGCGGCCGCAGCAAGCCGATGGCCGGCTTCATCGCCGGGCGCACCGCGCCGGCGGGCCGCACCATGGGCCATGCGGGCGCGGTCATCTCCGGCGGCAAGGGCGGCGCGGAAGACAAGATCGCGGCGATGGAATCGGCCGGCATCAAGGTTTCGCCATCGCCGGCCCGGCTGGGTACGACGCTGGTCGAGGCGATCAAGGGAATAGGGGAGTAAGGGAGTACGGGAATAGGGGAGTAAGGAACAAGACGAGGGCATTTGCCCTACTCCCTTACTCCCCTATTCCCTTACTCCCCTCCAACAAAGGAGACGAAGCAAAGGCTTCGACAGTGACATGGCAAGACAAGATCAGGCCAACGACCAGTTTTCGCTTACCTCTTTCCTCTATGGCGGCAATGCAGATTACATCGACGCGCTCTATGCCGCCTATGAGGACGATCCCGCGTCGGTCGATCCCGAATGGCAGGACTTCTTCGCGGCGCTGAAGGACGACGCCGGCGACGTACGCAGGAATGCCAAGGGCGCGTCATGGGCCAAGCCCTCCTGGCCGATGCAGGCTAATGGCGAGCTTGTCTCGGCGCTGGACGGCAATTGGGGCCTCATCGAAAAGCACATCGAAAAGAAGGTCAAGGACAGGGCAGCCGGCAACGGCGCAGCCCTTTCCGACGCCGACGTGCATCAGGCGACGCGCGATTCCGTCCGCGCCATCATGATGATCCGCGCCTTCCGCATGCGCGGCCACCTGCACGCCAATCTCGATCCGCTTGGCATTGCCAAGCCGCTCGAGGATTATAACGAGCTGTCGCCGGAGAATTACGGCTTCACCGAAGCCGACTACGACCGGCCGATCTTCCTCGACAATGTGCTCGGGCTGGAATTCGGCACCATCCGGCAGATGCTCGACATCCTGACCCGGACCTATTGCTCGACGCTCGGTGTCGAATTCATGCATATTTCCGATCCCGAGGAGAAGGCCTGGATCCAGGCGCGCATCGAGGGCACCGACAAGGAGATCTCCTTCACCGCCGCCGGCAAGAAGGCGATCCTGCAGAAGCTGGTCGAGGCGGAAGGCTTCGAGCAATTCATCGACGTCAAGTACAAGGGCACCAAGCGCTTCGGCCTCGATGGCGGCGAGTCGCTGATCCCGGCGCTGGAGCAGATCATCAAGCGCGGCGGCCAGCTCGGCATGAAGGAGATCGTGCTCGGCATGGCGCATCGCGGCCGGCTGAACGTGCTGTCGCAGGTGATGGCCAAGCCGCACCGCGCCATTTTCCACGAGTTCAAGGGCGGCTCGGCCGCGCCCGACGAGGTCGAGGGCTCGGGCGACGTGAAGTACCATCTCGGTGCCTCGTCGGATCGCGAGTTCGACGGCAACAAGGTGCATCTGTCGCTGACCGCCAATCCTTCGCATCTGGAAATCGTCGACCCGGTGGTGATGGGCAAGGCGCGCGCCAAGCAGGACTATCTGTTCGGCCGCAGCCGCGAGGAGATCGTGCCGCTGGAAGAGCGCGCCAAGGTGCTGCCGCTGCTGTTGCATGGCGATGCCGCTTTTGCCGGCCAGGGCGTGATTGCCGAAATCCTCGGCCTGTCGGGCCTGCGCGGTCACCGCGTCGCCGGCACGCTGCATTTCATCATCAACAACCAGATCGGCTTCACCACCAACCCGCGCTTCTCGCGCTCGTCGCCTTATCCGTCGGATGTGGCCAAGATGATCGAGGCGCCGATCTTCCACGTCAACGGCGACGATCCGGAAGCGGTGGTCCATGCCACCAAGGTGGCGATCGAATTCCGCATGAAGTTCCACAAGCCGGTGGTGGTGGACATGTTCTGCTATCGCCGCTTCGGCCATAATGAGGGCGACGAGCCGGCCTTCACCCAGCCGATCATGTATCGCAAGATCCGCAACCAGAAGACGACCATGCAGATCTATGCCGACCGGCTGATCGCGGAAGGCCACATCACCCAGGCCGAGCTCGAAAAGGTGAAGGCCGATTGGCGGGCGCATCTCGAGCAGGAATTCGAGGTCGGCCAGCACTACAAGCCGAACAAGGCGGATTGGCTGGACGGCGCCTGGTCCGGCCTGCGCTCGGCCGACAACCAGGACGAACAGCGGCGCGGCAAGACCGCGGTGCCGGTCAAGACGCTGAAGGAGATCGGCAAGAAGCTAACCGAGGTGCCGAAGGATTTCGAGGCGCACAGGACGATCATCCGCTTCCTCGACAACCGCCGCCAGGCGATCGAGTCGGGCGAAGGCATCGACTGGTCTACGGCCGAGGCGCTGGCCTTCGGCGCCATCCTGCTCGACGGCAATCCGATCCGGCTGTCCGGCCAGGATTCGGAGCGCGGCACGTTCTCGCAACGCCATTCCGTGCTCTACGACCAGCGCGACGAGACACGCTACATACCGCTTAACAATCTGTCGGCGGCGCAGGCCGGCTTCGAGGTCATCAACTCGATGCTGTCGGAAGAGGCCGTGCTCGGCTTCGAATATGGCTACTCGCTGGCCGAGCCGAAGGCGCTGACGCTGTGGGAAGCGCAGTTCGGCGACTTCGCCAACGGCGCCCAGGTGGTCTTCGACCAGTTCATCTCGTCGGGCGAGCGCAAATGGCTCAGAATGTCGGGCCTCGTCTGCCTGCTGCCGCACGGCTATGAAGGCCAGGGGCCGGAGCATTCGTCGGCCCGGCTCGAGCGCTTCCTTCAGCTTTGCGCCGAAGACAATATGCAGGTCGCCAACGTCACGACGCCAGCCAACTATTTCCACATACTGCGCCGGCAGTTGAAGCGGGACTTCCGCAAGCCGCTGATCCTGATGACGCCGAAGTCGCTGCTGCGCCATAAGCGGGCGGTATCGACGCTGCCGGAGATGTCGGGCGAAAGCGCCTTTCACCGGCTGCTGTGGGACGATGCCCAGCTGCTGTCGGGCCAGGCCATCAAGCTCACCAAGGATTCGAAGATCCGCCGTGTCGTGCTCTGTTCGGGCAAGGTCTATTACGACCTCTACGAGGAGCGCGAGAAGCGCGGCATCAACGACATCTATTTGCTGCGCGTCGAGCAGCTCTATCCGTTCCCGGCCAAGGCGCTGATCACCGAACTGTCGCGCTTCCGCAATGCCGAGATGGTGTGGTGCCAGGAGGAGCCCAAGAACATGGGCGCCTGGTCGTTCATCGATCCGTATCTCGAATGGGTGCTGGCGCATATCGACGCCAAGCATCAGCGGGTGCGCTATACCGGCCGGCCGGCGGCCGCCTCGCCGGCGACCGGATTGATGTCGAAGCATCTCGCCCAGCTTGCCGCCTTGCTCGACGACGCGCTTGGTGAATAGAACAGAACCGAAAGAAACGGACAGGCACAATGGCAACCGAAATCCGCGTCCCGACACTTGGTGAATCCGTCACCGAGGCGACCATCGGCAAATGGTTCAAGAAGGTCGGCGACGCGATCGCCGCCGATGAGCCGCTGGTCGAGCTCGAAACCGACAAGGTGACGGTGGAAGTGCCGGCCGCCGCCGCGGGCACGCTCGCCGAGATCGCCGTCAAGGAAGGCGAGACGGTCGGCGTCGGCGCACTGCTCGGCACGATTTCGGCAGGCGCCGGCGCGGCAGCCAATGCCGCCGCTCCGGCAACGAAGCAGGAGGCGGTGTCGCAGGCCTCGGCTCCGACTGCGGCCTCGAGCGTCAGGCAGGCCGCTGCCGAGACGGCCAAGATCGCCGGNGACCTTATCGCCAGGGGCGCGCCGTCGCAGCCGGCCGAAATGCCGAAGGCAGCGCCTGTACCGGCACCCGTTGCCGCGCGCGCGCCGTCCCCGGCCGACGATGCGTCGCGCGAGGAGCGCGTGCGCATGACCAAGCTGCGCCAGACCATCGCGCGCCGCCTCAAGGAAGCGCAATCGACCGCCGCCATGCTGACCACCTTCAACGAGGTCGACATGAGCGCGGTGATGGCGCTGAGGAGCAAATACAAGGACGTGTTCGAGAAGAAGCACGGCGTGAAGCTCGGCTTCATGGGCTTCTTCACCAAGGCGGTCACCCATGCGCTGAAGGAGATCCCGTCGGTCAATGCCGAGATCGACGGCACCGATATCATCTTCAAGAACTACGCTCATATCGGCGTTGCCGTCGGTACAGAGAAAGGCCTTGTCGTGCCGGTTGTGCGCAATGCCGACCAGATGTCGATCGCCGAAATCGAGAAGGACATCGGCAGGCTGGGGCTTGCGGCGCGCGACGGCAAGCTGTCGGTTGCGGATATGCAAGGCGGCACGTTTACGATTTCCAACGGTGGCGTTTACGGGTCGCTGATGTCGACGCCGATCCTCAATGCGCCGCAGTCCGGCATTCTGGGTATGCACAAGATCCAGGAGCGGCCGGTGGTGGTCGGCGGCCAGATCGTCATCCGGCCGATGATGTATCTGGCGCTGTCCTACGACCACCGCATCGTCGACGGCAAGGAAGCGGTGACGTTTCTGGTGCGGGTCAAGGAAAGCCTGGAGGATCCTGAGCGGCTGGTGCTCGACCTCTAGGGGCGGCCGACGTGAGCCGGAGCATGGATCTGCGCCGCCGGATGAGTTCGTCTCGTTTCCGGTCCGGTTTGTTTGTCACAATCTGCGCACTCGGCGTGCAGACGGTCTCCGCGGCCCTCGCCGCCTGCCCGCTCGAGCTCGCCGTCTATGGCGATCCTGAAAACGCCGCCGAGATCGATTTCAGGCCGACCGGCGAGTCGGCCGCCGTCACCAACAGCTTCAAGATGGTGCTCGACAAGGGCGTCGTGCTCGACGGCATCGTCATGTGGACCGAGGGCGCGGCGCGGCCGCATGGCTCGCTGATGTACAAATGCCCGGCCGGCGACGTCACCGGCGACGAGCTCGCCGCCTGCACCGTGTGGGAGGGCGTCATCTACACTGCCGACGACCAGGGCAATATCGCGTTGCTGCCGGGCGAAGGAAAGGATGCGCCGAAGAAGCTGATCTTGCCTGACTTGGGAGCGTCGTTGCAGATGTCGGCCGCCTATGGCGCCAACGGCTTTTCCCAGGTGCCCTGGGACGTCTTTGCCCTGAAGGGATGTCAGGAATGAGCGCGAGCGGAAAGATCCTGCTGGTGACCGGCGGCAGCCGCGGCATTGGCGCCGCTACATGCAGGCTTGCCGCCAAGGCCGGCTATCGCATTGCGGTCAATTACGCGTCGAATGCAAAAGCCGCCGAAACGGTGGTCGCCGACATCGAGGCTGCTGGCGGAGAAGCCTTCACAGTCAAGGCCGATGTCGGCAGCGAGACGGACGTATTGGCCATGTTCGAGGCTGTCGATGGCCGTTTCGGTCGACTCGACGCGCTCGTCAACAATGCCGGCGTGGTCGACCAGAGCGCGCGCGTCGACGAGCTTAGCGCTGCAAGGCTGGAGCGCATGATGCGCATCAATGTGATCGCGCCGATGCTTTGCGCCCGCGAGGCGGTGAAGCGGATGTCGACCAGGCATGGCGGCAAGGGCGGCGCCATCGCCAATGTTTCTTCGATCGCGGCAAGGCTTGGCGGGCCGGGTCAATATGTCGACTATGCCGCCTCGAAGGGCGCGGTCGATTCCTTCACCATCGGGCTTGCCCGCGAAGTGGCCGGCGAAGGCATTCGTGTCAACGCGGTCAGCCCGGGCATCATCGACACCGAAATTCATGCCTCCGGCGGGCAGCCGGATCGCGTCGAGAGAATGCGCAAGGTGGTGCCCATGCAGCGCGTCGGCACCGCCGAGGAAGTCGCAGCCGCAATTCTCTGGCTGCTGTCGGACGAGGCGTCCTACACAACAGGCGCCAATCTGGAAATCGGCGGCGGCCGCTAAAGCAAAAGGGACAGTATCATGGCCTATGACGTCGTTATCATCGGATCGGGACCAGGCGGCTACGTCTGCGCCATCAAGGCGGCGCAGCTCGGTCTGAAGACGGCGGTAGTCGAAAAGAACCCGACCTTCGGCGGTACCTGCCTCAACATCGGCTGCATCCCGTCAAAGGCGCTGCTGCATGCGTCCGAGATGTTTGCCGAGGCCGGCCATTCCTTCGACGCGCTCGGCGTCGAGATCGGCGCGCCCAAGCTCAATCTTGGGAAGATGATGGCACACAAGGATGCGACGGTGACGGCCAATGTCAATGGCGTCGCCTTCCTGTTCAAGAAGAACAAGATCGACAGTTTTCGTGGCACCGGCAAGGTGGTTGCGGCCGGCAAGGTGTCGGTGACCTCCGATGACGGCAAGGTCGAGGAGATCGAGACCAAGAACATCGTCATCGCCACCGGCTCCGACGTTGCCGGCATTCCCGGCGTCAAGGTCGATTTCGACGAGAAGGTGATCATATCGTCGACCGGCGCGCTGTCGCTGGACAAGGTGCCGGGCCATCTGGTGGTGGTCGGCGGCGGTGTCATCGGTCTGGAACTCGGCTCGGTATGGGCGCGGCTCGGCGCCAAAGTCACCGTGGTTGAGTTCCTTGACACCATCCTGGGCGGCATGGATGGCGAGGTCTCCAAGCAATTCCAGCGCCTGCTGTCGAAGCAGGGCTTTGAATTCAGGCTGGGCGCCAAGGTGACCGGCGTCGCCAAGGCCAAGAAGGGGGCGACGGTCACCTTCGAGCCGGTCAAAGGCGGTGCGGCCGAGACGATCGAGGCGGACGCGGTGCTGATTTCGACGGGACGACGGGCCTATTCGGACGCTCTCGGGCTGAAGGAGACCGGCGTCGACGTCGATGAGCGCGGCCGGGTCAAGACCGACGGCCATCTCAGGACCAACGTGCCTGGCATCTATGCCATCGGCGATGTCATCGCCGGGCCGATGCTTGCACACAAGGCTGAGGACGAGGGCGTGGCGGTGGCCGAAACCATCGCCGGGCAGGCCGGTCATGTGAACTATGACGTGATTCCGAGCGTCGTCTACACCACGCCGGAAATCGCCTCGATCGGCAAGACCGAAGAAGAATTGAAAAAGGCCGGCGTCGACTACAAGGCCGGAAAATTCCCGTTCAGCGCCAATGGCCGCGCGCGCGCCATGCTGCACACCGACGGCTTTGTGAAAATCCTGGCCGACAAGGCCAGCGACCGTGTGCTCGGCGTCCACATCGTCGGCTTCGGCGCCGGCGAGATGATCCACGAGGCGGCGGTGCTGATGGAGTTCGGCGGCTCGTCGGAAGACCTTGCCCGCACCTGCCACGCCCATCCGACAATGTCGGAAGCGGTGAAGGAGGCGGCACTGGCGACGTTCTTCAAGCCGATCCATATCTGAGCGGTTGAATCGCAGGCGACGGTGGCGATTGGCGAAAGCGGGCTGGTAGCCAATCTCCCCCAAGTGGGGGAGATGTCCGGCAGGACAGAGAGGGGCGCGAAGGATCACCACAGACGGCTTCCATTCTGAACCGCAGATGGATTCCAGGGTCTCCGCGATGTCGCTTCGCTCCTGCTCCGCGCTGGATGACGAAGATGAAGTTAGCCCATGGCTAATCGCAGCTCAGAGCATCGACTGCTGCTCCCAAAAACGAAACGGCGCGCCTTTCAGCGGGCCGTTCATATATTAAATCAGCAGTCTGATCACTGAGCCGGCGCCGGCGCTGGTGCTGGTGCTGGTGCTGGTGCTGGTGCTGGTGCTGGTGCCGGGGCTGGCGCAGGGGCCGGAGCGGGTGCTGGCTCTGCCGGAGCGGGAGCCGGAGCGGGCGTTGCCGGAGCTGGCGCAGGAGCCGGTTCGGCTGGCTTCATCGGCTCGGCAGGTGCTGGGGCCGGAGCCGGTGTGCTGGCTGCGGGCGGTTCGGCAGGCGCAGGTGCCTCGCTACGTCTTCCAAAAACATAATAGGCGACAATTGCCAGGATAACGACGACCAGTGCAATCAGCCAGCCGCTGCCGCCGCCGCGTGGCCGTGCGGTACCCGGTGAGGTGAATGGGTCGTTCGGATTGGGTGTGTTCGCCATAAAAGTGTCCTCCGTGGATGAAAAACATCAAGTAATAGCCATCAACGTACAATCGTTGAATCGGTTTCACATTAGGCGTTGAAAACGCCGAAAACAGGGCAATTCTGATCCGGAATCGCTTGCAGGCATGCATTTCCACCGCAAAATGGGTTTCGATCGAGCCAAACCGAACCTTTTTCAGTTTCTTGGCACGAAGCGCGGCTGGTCCGCCGTCGCGCCACGAGTAAGGGCTGGTCCCGCCTCGGCAATGATTCGGTGTGCAACTCCGCCGTGTCGTTCAGTTGACGGCGGTCACCGTATAGCCGGTCTTGCGGAAACCCTCGACCAAGCCTTGCGCTCCGGGAAGGTGCATGGCGCCGACCGCCATGAAGACATTGCCGTGGGCGAGGATCGGCGCTGCACGATCGACCATCACCTTGTTGCGGCTGGTGATCATGGTCTGCTCGAATTCGGCGTAACCCGATTGGTCGTCGACCTGTTCGGGGATGACGGCCCGAAACAGCGGTACATACATGCCAGTGTCGCCACGCCGGTAAAGCACGATCATGGTTTCGTTGACATCGTTCACCTTGTCGCCAAGCTTCAGCGTATCGACCAGCCCCTTCAGGTGAAAGGCGATCGGCAGCGAAGCCATGGCGCGCAGCTGGTCGGCGATTGTCTCCAGGCCCTCGACCGATTTGCCCGAAGCCTCGGCGTCCTTGGCAAGCTTGACGTCGAGCACCGGCGCACCGCCAGCCTGGCGGGCGACTTCGCATGCAGGTAGCGCCACCATCGCCGACAGCAACCAGGGTTTCATCTTGGCGACGGTCGCTGGCGGGATGCCACGCGCATCGAGCGCCTTGTTGACCACCGCCGCATCCTCCGGCGACAGCAGCGACGAAAGCGTCGTCTTGTCGGTGAACATCATCAGATCCGGCTCTTTCAGCAGTGCGGCCATCATCTTCTGCTTGTCGAGCACTTCGGTGGTCTCGATGATGACGGTGCCAGCCGCATCGAATGCCTTCTGCGCGGCGGGTGGGAGCGTGGTGACGCGCGGGTCGGTAACGTGCATGGTGCCGAACAGGAAGGACGGTTTTTCGCCTGATTTTTCGAGCTTCCACAGCAGGCCCTTGCCGTTCGGCGTCGCTGCCGCGTCTGCCTCGATCTTGCGGTAGGCAGCCGGGTCGTCCTTTTGCAGCGCGCTCAGCATATCGCTACCGGCGCAGGCCGAAGTCTCGGCGCGTGCCTTGCCCGCGGCGAGCAGCGCGACGATGAGGAAAGAGAGGAAAAACAGGGCGTTGAGCGCGACGAGCAGCTTCAGCGACATATGGGTCGCGCGGTCGGCGATGGCGATGAGGCGTTTCATGCCGCGGTTCTAAGCGCAAAAAGCGGCAAAACGGTTAATCGGCGCATCAAAATTGTTGCGAGATGGCCACCGACACATGCATCGATCACGCACGAGGATGAGCTGCTTCGTAAATCTCGAGCAGCCTGGCGGTGTCGACGCCGGTGTATATCTGGGTTGTCGACAGGCTGGCGTGGCCGAGCAACTCCTGGATTGTGCGCAGGTCGCCGCCCCGCCCTAGCAGATGCGTGGCGAAGGAATGGCGCAGCGCATGCGGCGTCGCCGTGTCGGGCAGGTTGAGCGCCGAGCGCAGCTTGGCCATGTCGCGCTGGACGATTGCCGGGTTGAGCGGGCCGCCGCGGGCACCGCGAAACAGCAAGCCCTTGGGATCGAGATGCCAGGGACACAAGTGGCGGTATTCGGCAATCGCCCGCAGCGCCACCGGCAGCACCGGCACCAGCCGGGTCTTGCCACCCTTGCCGGTGACGCGCAGCACGGTATCACCAGGTGAGGAAAGATCGGCGCCCGACAGGCCGAGTGCCTCGGAGATCCGCAAGCCGGACCCATAGAGCAGGGTCAGCACGGCGGCGTTGCGCGCGGCAATCCACGGCTCCTCCGCCAGTTGGCCTTCCACCGAGACGACGTGTTTTGCATCGCTTGCGGTCAGCGGCTTGGGCAGCGATTTCGGCTGCCGCGGCGCGCGCAAGGCTGTCGCACCTGCCGCATTGGCGAGGCCGCGCCGTTCCAGGAAACGCAGCAGCGAGCGGATGCCGGCCAGCCCGCGCCCGAGCGTGCGGGCGCCGACGCCCTCGGCACGGCGGGCAGCGAGAAAGCCGCGCAAATCGGCGGGGCGCAGATCGGCGATGTCGGAAATGCCGGGCGAGCCGCCGCAATGGCCGGTCAGGAAATGCAGGAACTGGCGCGTGTCGCGCTCATAGGCCTCGACGGTTTCGGGCGATAGCCGGCGTTCGCGCGCCAGCATCTTCAGCCAGGCCTCGCGCGCCGCCTGCAGGTCGGGTTTTGCCGGTATGAGGAATTCCTGCATTGCACTCTTCCCGTTCCCCGCCATCTTCCGGCACGCGGGTTAGGAAGCGGTGAAGAGCGGCGTCATTGAAATGACGACGGGCTGGGGTTAGAGCAAGGCAAAGGATTTTCCGCAGATGAGCAAGCCGCAAAACCCCGTCCAGATGGCCGTGATCGGTGCCGCGCATGGCATCAAGGGCGAATTGCGCGTCAAGAGCTTTACCGGCGACCCGCTGGCGCTGGCCGATTACGGTCCGCTCTACGCCAGGGATGGCCGCGCCTTCCAGATCGTCGACATCAGGCCCGCCAACACCGTGGTGGTGGTGCGGTTCAAAGGCGTCAACGACCGCAATGCCGCCGAGGCGCTGGCCGGCACCGAATTGTTCGTAGATCGTTCGGTGTTGCCCGATGAGGGCGAAGAGGATGAATTCTACCATGCCGACCTCGTCGGACTGGAGGTCAAGGACGACACCGGTGCGGTCGTCGGCAAGATCGTCGCCGTGCACAATTTCGGCGGCGGCGACATTCTCGACGTGACGCTGGCGGGGCGCAAAGGCGTGCTCATCCCGTTCACGCAGGCCGCCGTTCCGGAAGTGTCGATCGCCGGCGGCTTTGTCCGCGTTGATCCAGCCGCCGCAGGTTTGGTCGAGGATGAGGACGGCGAGCCTCCCGCTGACGACGGTTTCGACCCCAAGGGCAGGCCGCGCGGGCCGAGGGACGCCGGAGGCAACCGGTGAGTTTTTCGGCTTCGGTGCTGACGCTCTATCCCGAGATGTTTCCCGGCGCGCTTGGCCTGTCGCTGGCCGGTCGCGCGCTCGAGACCGGCATTTGGTCGCTCGAAACGATCCAGATCCGCGACTTTGCCAGCGATCGTCACCGTACCGTCGATGACACGCCGGCCGGCGGCGGCGCCGGCATGGTGATGCGGGCAGACGTGCTGGCCAGCGCCATTGACCACGCCGCGCCGGCAGCCGATCCACGTCCGCGCCTGCTGATGAGCCCGCGCGGCAAGCCGCTGAACCAGGCACGCGTCCGCGAACTCGCCGCTGGGCCGGGTGCGGTGATAGTCTGCGGCCGCTTCGAAGGCGTCGACCAGCGGGTCATCGAGGCGCGCGGCCTCGAAGAAGTTTCGATCGGCGACTTCATCCTGTCCGGCGGCGAGCCGGCGGCACTCGTGCTGCTCGACGCCGTGGTGCGCCTGCTGCCCGGCGTCATGGGCAATGCGGTATCGGGCGAGGAAGAGAGCTTTGAAAACGGCCTGCTCGAACATCCGCATTACACACGGCCGCAGGAATTCGAGGGCCGGCCGATCCCCGAAGTGCTGATTTCGGGCAATCACAGGAAGATCGCGGCGTGGCGGCGGGCCGAAGCGGAGAGGCTGACGAAGGAGCGACGGCCGGATCTTTCAGCCGCTCAGCCCTTATCGAAATAGTAGAAAGCCAGGAACAGGCCGACGGCGATGACGAAGCCGCGCACCGCGTTCTGCGGCACGCGCCTGGCGATCCAGACGCCGGCATAGCCGCCCAGCGCGCCACCCGGGATCATGATGATCGCCTGCAGCCAGGCAATGACGCCGCCCGAGACGAAGACGAGGATGGCAACCGCAGCGATGACCACGGCCAGCATGTTCTTCAGTGCGTTCAGCCGGTGATAGTCGCCGGACTGGGTGAGACCGAGCGTCGCCAGCATCATGACGCCCATGCCTGCGCCGAAGAAGCCGCCATAGACGGCGGTGGCGAACTGCGCCAGCGACCCGACCAGCGAACCTACCGCGGCCTCATGCTCCGGCTTGGGCGCCGGCTTCAGCCACGGCCCGGCAGCAAACAATGCTGTTGCCGCCAGCAGCAGCCACGGCACCAAGGCGCGGAACGACGGGTTGTCGAGCCCTAAAAGGATGAGCGCGCCAGACAGCGCACCGAGAGCCGAAATGAGGCTGAGCAGCAGTGCGCCACGCCAGAAATGCTTGATGTCGTGCCAATAGGCGAGCGTCGAGGTGATGTAGCCAGGAAATTGCGTCACCGACGATGTCGCATTGGCGACGATCGGCGGCAGGCCGGCCAGGGTCATGGCGCCAAAGGTTATGAACGTGCCGCCGCCGGCAACGGCATTGACCGCGCCTGATAGAAAGCCGGCGAGAAAGAGCAGGACCGCGTCCAAGATTGGCATGAGGGGTGTCGTCGCTGGAGGAAAATGCTTATCTTCCGGCTTAGGAAGCTTGACGCGCGGGCGCAACCCCCTGGACCAGAAGCGATCACGGGATTGCCACAGCGGGCGCCAGCCAAAAAGAAGCAGCGCCAAAAAAGAAACGGCGAAGGCGTGACAAGGCGCCGAAATAGCTGTATGTGCGCGCCGAACCGGAAGAAAATATGCCAAGAGCGATCTTCTGGCCCGTCAACAATGACGGTGTAGTCGCCCCTGCCCGATGTTCTCGAACAGACGTTCTCGAACGAAGGGCATAGCCGAGCGGTCGATGCGACTGCAAGGCGAGTGTCGGGCGCTCTGACTGTCGGAAGAACAAGAAGTGGATTTTTGAGATGGACATCCTCCGTCAGCTCGAGGCCGAGCAGGCCGCCAAGATCGAAGCCAAGCGCAAGCTCCCCGAATTCCAGCCCGGCGACACCGTGCGCGTCCAGGTCCGCGTGACCGAAGGCACCCGCACCCGCGTTCAGGCCTATGAGGGCGTCGTCATCGCCCGCGCCGGCGCCGGCTTCCAGGAAAACTTCACCGTCCGCAAGATCTCCTACGGCGAAGGCGTGGAGCGTGTGTTCCCGGTCTATTCGCCGATGGTCGAGGGCGTCGAGATCGTGCGCCGCGGCAAGGTGCGTCGCGCCAAGCTGTACTATTTGCGTGACCGTCGCGGCAAGTCGGCCCGCATTTCGGAAAACACCGGTGTGCGCGCCCGCAAGCTCAACGACGAAGAGCGCGATGCGCTGAACGCCGAGAAGGCGCGCATCGAGGCCGAGAAAGTGGCCGCCGCCCAGGCGCTGGCCGCCGAGAAGGCCGCGCAGGACGCCGCCGAGAAGAAGGCCGCCGACGAGGCCGCCAAGGCCGCGGAAGCAACTGCCGCCGAATAAGGCGTCTTCAAAACTCATGGTTTTGGAAAGGCGGCTTCGGCCGCCTTTTTATTTCACGAGGTGGATTCGATTTTGCCGGTCCGCAATCGATACGGATCGTTCTGTAATTGCCGCCGTTGAAAGCATTGGAATTCATTTTCGTGCCGAGCGGCGCATCAGAGCGGCTTGCAAGGCGCCTGCGGAAAGCTAAAGTCGGCGCCGGATTTCCTGCATGCCTCGGTCGATCGAGGCGGTTCAGTTCCTGGGGAGCATAGTCATGATCAATTCGAAACTGCTGCTGGCCGGCCTGCTGGCTTGCCTTCTCGTGCCGGTCGCGGCTCTGGCGCAGGCGCTGCCCGACCTCGGCGGCAAGAAGGTGGTGGTGGTGACCGAAAACGCCTATCCGCCGCTGCAGTTCATCGATGCCAAGACCGGCAAGCAGATCGGTTGGGAATATGACGCGATGAACGAGATCGCCAAACGGCTGAATTTCAAGGTCGAGTACCAGAATACCTCTTGGGACGCGATGATCCAGGCGGTTTCCGACAACCAGTACAACATCGGCATGACCGGCATCACCATCAAGGACGACCGCAAGCAGAAGGTCGATTTCTCCGATCCGTATATGCGCTCGGAACAGTTCATGCTGGTGCGCGGCGACGAGAAGCGCTTCACCGATGCAAAGACGTTCGCCGCCTTCAAGGACGGGCTGATCGGCGCGCAGGCCGGCACCACGCCCTTCTACACCGCCGTCTACAGCGTGCTCGACGGCAACGAGCAGAACCCGCGCATCAAGCTGTTCGAGACGTTCGGCGCGACGGTGCAGGCACTGAAGGCCGGCGACGTCGACGTCGTGCTCACCGACGGCACTGCCGGCAAGGGCTATGTCGATGCGTCCAATGGCGGGCTTAAGCTGATCGGCGGCCCACTCGGCACCGAGGATTTCGGTTTCATCTTCCCCAAGGGCTCCGACCTGGTGAAGCCGGTCAACGCGGCAATCGCCGCGCTCAAGGCCGACGGTACGCTCGACGCGCTCAACAAGAAGTGGTTCCTCGACTACAAGATGGGGCAGTAGGCCCGCTTGTTGCGCGCATTTCATGACGATTGTGCGCGGGAAATCGTGCTGACTCTGCGCTTGTACACCCCCCTCTGTCCTGCCGGACATCTCCCCCTCAAGGGGGGAGATCGGATTTCGCATCGGCTTTCGCCAATTTTCAGTGTTGCAGAACGGGCCGCGAGGTCAAAGCTGCCGATCTCCCCCCTTGAGGGGGAGATGGCCGGCAGGCCAGAGGGGGGTGTGACAGAACGCTGCCTTCGTGACTCTGTTATCGGTACCGCTTGATGCCGTCGGCGCCTCTCGCCTCAGCCAAATCCGACTTCCCGTGGTGGCTTGCCGTGGCCGTGGCGATCGCCTTGGCCGCCGCCATCTTCATCGCTGCCAGCGACCTCTATGCCCAGGTCTTCGCAACCGTCGCCAAGGGCATCGGCGTCACCATCTTCGTCACGGTGGTCGCCTTCGCGCTGGCTTGCGCGATCGGCCTCGGCGTCGCGCTGATGGGCCTGTCGGGCTCACGCTGGCTCAGCCAGATCGGCCGCTTCTACGTCGAGATCATCCGCGGCGTGCCGATGCTGGTGCTGTTGTTCTGGATCGCCTTTGCCGGGGCGCCGGCCTTCGTCGCGGCATGGAACGCGCTGACGGCGCCGCTGCAAAGCGCCGGCCTCTTCGGTGAGCTGCTGGTACGCGACGTGTCGTTGCTTTGGCGCGCCGTCATGGCGCTGACCATCGGCTATTCCGCCTTCATCTCGGAGGTGTTCCGCGCCGGTATCCAGGCGGTCGAGAAGGGGCAGATCGAGGCGGCCAAGGCGCTCGGGCTGACGCGCACCCAGCGCTTCCGGCTGGTCATCTTTCCGCAGGCGATCCGCACCATCCTGCCGCCGCTCGGCAATGATTTCGTCGCCATGGTCAAGGATTCCTCGCTGGTCTCGGTGCTCGGCGTCGCCGACATCACCCAGATGGGCAAGATCTACGCCGCCGGCTCGTTCCGCTTCTTCGAAACCTATTCGATCGTCGCCTATATCTATCTCATCCTGACCGTCGGCCTGTCGTTGGCCTTGCGGGCGCTGGAGAAGCGGCTCCGCCACCAGCATGGGGAATAGAAGGCAGGCGAAAACGGCGCTACCATCGAGCGGACGCGACCGGGGAGGACCCATGATCATCGACAAGGCCAATGCGGCGCTGGAAGCGGTCTATACGGCCGACACGCCTGAGACGCTCGCCAAGGCCTATGCGCAATGGGCCGCGACCTATGACGGCGAAACCGCGGCGCTCGGCTATCTCCTGCCGTTCCTGATCACCGCCTGGGTGGCGCGCCATGTGCCGGCGGGCGAAGGGCCGCTGCTCGACGCCGGTTGCGGCACCGGCCTGTCGGGGCCGTCCCTGAAGGCACTCGGCTACCACGATATTGCCGGGCTCGACCTGTCGCAGGACATGCTGAAAATCGCCGGCAGCCGGCAGGCCTACAGCGAGCTGAAACAGGCGATGCTCGGCGGGCCATTGCCTTGGGCGGACGGGTATTTCCGCGCCTTTTTCTCGACCGGCGTGTTCACCATCAGCCACGCACCGGCGTCGGGCCTGCATGAACTGGTACGCATCACCAGGACGGGCGGCCACGCCATCTTCACGGTTCGCGACCAGGTGTTTGAAAGCGGCGGGTTTCAAGCCGTGTTTGGCGAACTGGAGCAGGCGAAAAAATGGCAGCCGGTCGAGGAGAGCCCGTGGTTCCGCTGCTACGCAATCGCCGAGCCCGACGCGCTGGTGAAGACCTTCGTGTTCGAGGTGCTGTGAAGCGCCTGCGAAGGCAGACGCGATTGCTGAAAAGCCAAAACATTGATATGAGCAGCGCCATGGAAGAGCTTTTTGGCGATCCGGCCTATAAAGGTTTCGTGCTGCAGGACAGGAAACGCCTGCCGTCGCGATTTTCCGCGCGCGTCTGCGGGGCGCTGACCAGCCGACTTAGCTAGGGCAGACTCGCCAGGCTGTTTCGCCGGTCCGACCGGCGTCGTTTTCCCTTTTTAAATCGACGGATTTACGCAAATGAGCGCACCGCGCACCCTCTACGACAAGATTTTCGACGACCATGTTGTCGACCGCCAGGACGACGGCACCTGCCTGCTCTATATCGACCGCCATCTGGTCCACGAAGTCACCAGCCCGCAGGCTTTCGAAGGCCTGCGCATAACCGGCCGCAAGGTTCGGCATCCGGAAAAGACGCTGGCCGTGGTCGACCACAATGTGTCGACTTCGCCGGAGCGAAAGTTCGGCATCAAGAACGAGGAAAGCCGCATCCAGGTCGAAGCGCTGGCCAAAAACGCCAAGGATTTCGGCGTCGAATATTATTCCGAGAAGGATATCCGCCAGGGCATCGTCCACATCATCGGGCCGGAGCAAGGCTTTACGCTGCCCGGCATGACCATCGTCTGCGGCGACAGCCACACCTCGACGCATGGCGCGTTCGGGGCGCTGGCGCATGGCATCGGCACCTCTGAAGTCGAGCATGTGCTGGCGACGCAGACGCTGATCCAGCGCAAGGCCAAGAACATGCTGGTGCGCGTCGACGGCGCACTGCCGGAAGGCGTCACCGCCAAGGACATCATCCTCGCCATTATCGGCGAGATCGGCACGGCCGGCGGCACCGGCTATGTCATCGAATATGCCGGCGAGGCAATCCGTGCGCTGTCGATGGAAGGCCGCATGACGATCTGCAACATGTCGATCGAAGCCGGCGCCCGCGCCGGCCTGATCGCGCCCGACGAGACCACCTTCGCCTATGTCAAGGACAAGCCGCGCGCCCCCAAGGGCGAAGCCTGGGACGCCGCGCTCGCCTACTGGAAGACGCTGCAGTCCGACGAAGGCGCGCATTTCGACAAGGTGGTCGTGCTCGACGCGGCAAAGCTGCCGCCGATCGTCTCCTGGGGCTCCTCGCCCGAGGACGTGGTCTCGGTGCAAGGCATCGTGCCGAACCCGGACGACATCACTGATGAGAACAAGCGCACCTCCAAGCAGCGCGCACTCGACTATATGGGCCTGAAGCCGGGCACCAAGATCACCGATATCGAACTCGATCGCGTCTTCATCGGCTCCTGCACCAATGGCCGCATCGAGGATCTGCGCGCCGCAGCCAAGGTGATCGAGGGCAAGAAGGTCAATCCGCGGGTCAGTGCGATGATCGTGCCGGGCTCCGGCCTGGTCAAGGAACAGGCAGAGGCCGAAGGCCTCGACAAGATCTTTGTCGCCGCCGGCTTTGACTGGCGTGAGCCGGGCTGCTCGATGTGCCTTGCCATGAACGACGACCGGCTGAAGCCGCATGAGCGCTGCGCCTCGACCTCGAATCGCAATTTCGAGGGGCGCCAAGGCTTCAAGGGCCGGACGCATCTGGTGTCGCCGGCAATGGCCGCGGCGGCGGCGATCGCCGGCCATTTCGTCGACATCCGCGAGTGGAAATAGGGCAGGCGCGCGCAGTCGGATATGAGGAGCCCGAGCCGCAATGCGGTTCGGGCATTCTTCAGTCGGGCCGCCTGACGAATTCGTGGAATCCCTCACGGCGGCCGGGTTGGTCCTTTGCGACGACCAGCGCCAGTTGGCGCTCGTCGAAGAGTTTGAACCATTCGTCCCATTCGACCAGTTCGTAGCCGCCGGCATTGACCGGGCGTTCGGCCTCATCCTGGTCCTGGTAGGCATGCTGGCCGAAGACCAGCCTCAGCATGGGCTGCGTTCCGGCTTCGGGCGACACGTCGACGATCGCCGGAAAGCCGGCGCGTGCCGCGGCCCATGAGCGAATTGCATCGTGATCGGTCAGCATGATCGTGTCGGCCATCGGAGCGTCTCCTGGTTGCCGTCGTGAAACGCCGCTCGCCGTTCGCGGTTCCGCCCAGCGGCTTTGTCGACGCACCTGTCGTATATTCGCTTTCGCTTAACCGCTTGTTTGGGCTTCCGCTCTAAGGTCCTCCAAGGGGAAGCGAGGGGAAATTACAGCGCTTGGACACCGGCCTGCTCATAGCGCTGCTCAATCCAGGCATCGCCCTCACACTCGGCGCGGCATTTCTCGTGCTGTGGTTCTATCAGCGCCACCGTCCCTATCTGGGCGTGCTGGCGGCGGGCTACTCGGCCTCGGCCGCAGGCTTCCTGCTCCAGTATTTCACGCTGCCGGTCGGCATGGCACCGACCAAGCTCATCTCGATCCTGTGCTTCACCTTCGCCACCTGCTGTCTCGCCGGCGCGGTCATTGCGCGCTATGGGCGGCGCGTGCCTTACCCGGCGGTCGGCATTCTGGCCTGCGGCGGCCTGGCCGCGTTTTCGTGGTTTCTTTTTGCCCGGCCGGATCTCACCTGGCGCATCCTTGCCATCAATTTCAGCTTCGGCGGCATCAGCCTGGTTGTCGCCGCCGAGTTGCGCGTGGTGCGCAACAACGGCCCGACAGAAATGATCCTGTTCGTGCTGTCGCTGCTTTCCGGCCTGAACTTCCTGGCGCGGACGCTTGCCGTCGTCATCGCGCATGGGCCGTTCACCAGCTATGAAGGGCTTTACTCCTCGTCCTACTGGACGACGGCTCTGCTATCGCATGCATTGCTGTCGCTGCTTATTGCGCTTTGCCTGTTCGGCGCCGCCGCGCTCGATGTGATGAAGGCCCTGAAGACCGAAACCCTGACAGACCCGCTGTCGGGCCTGCTCAACCGCCGCGGCTTCGAGGAGCGCGCCATGCTTGTCCTGCAGCACTGTGCCACGGCGCAATTGCCGGTTGCGCTGGTGCTTGCCGATCTCGATCATTTCAAGGCGCTCAACGATCAGCATGGCCACGCGGCCGGCGATCGCGTCATCGCCGACTTCGCTGCCAAGCTTCTGTCGGCTGCAGGTACGCGCGGCGTTGCCGGCCGTATCGGCGGCGAAGAGTTCGCCGTGCTGTTGCCGCTCAGCGACCTTGGCGCGGCAAGACTGTTTGCCGAAGCCATTCGCACGGTCTATTCGGCGGGCAGAATCGACGGACTTCCGCCCGACACGAGAGTGACCGCGAGCTTCGGGGTGGCCGCCCGCACCAGCGACGAAGGGCTGGACCCGCTGATGCGCCGCGCCGACGAAGCGCTCTACAAAGCCAAAAGGAGTGGCCGCGACAGCGTATGCCTGTCCTATCCGCGGCCTGAAACGGTCGTCCTTCCCAATCGGACCAGTGCTGGCTGAGCGTCAGCGGCGGCTTCGAATTAACGTCTTTTTCGCGCGTTGGTGATTTGCTGTTCGGGGGGAAGTGCCAAAACGCCATGGGCAGCGCTAATTTCATCCTGCTGATCAACCTGTTCGTTGCCGGGCTGCTGGCGGCGGCCTTCATGACGATCGCGGTCTATGACGCCGGCCGGGTGTCGGCACGCTGGCTGGCGTTCGGCTATGTGCTCGGCACGGCTTATTTTGCGATCGAGTTCAGCATTCCTGCCTTCGACAATGCGCGCCCCGTGGTTGTCGCCGCCTTTGCCGCCTTCCTTGGCGCTACCGTCGCCTTCAATGGCGGGCTTGCCCATAAATACCGCGTTTCGCCGCCTTGGCCGCCGATGCTGTTCTTCCTGGTCTTCGCCACCCTCGCGGTCCACTTCGTGCAGGACCTGCCACGCCAATCCTTTGTGCGAATGGCGGCCTACCAGCTTCCCTATGCGGCTATGCAGTTCACCGGGCTGGCGATCGTCTTGTCGTCCAGGCAAAGACGCGAGCGGCTCGACTATATGCTGATGGCTGTCCTAGCGGCCAGCACCTTGCAGTTCGCCAGCAAACCCTTCATCGCCCATGCGCTTGGTGGCTGGGGCGCCAATCCGCAATCTTATGCGCAGACCAGCTATGCGTTGGTGTCGCAGTCGGTCGGCACCGTGTTCGGCCTGGCGCTTGCGCTGGTGACATTGGCTATCCTGGTCCGCGACGTGCTCGCCGAGGCGACGTCGAAATCGGAAACCGACACGCTTTCGCGGCTGCTCAACCGTGGCGGCTTCGAGCGCCATGCCGAGATCGCGCTGCGTGACGCCATGCGGCGCGCCGTTCCAGCGGCACTGGTCATTGCCGATCTCGACCATTTCAAGCGCATCAACGATACTTACGGCCACGCGTCGGGCGATCGGGTCATCGAGACCTTTGCCGGGTTTCTCCGCGATGCCGCGGCCGACCATCATGTCGCCGGCCGCATCGGCGGCGAGGAATTCGCTATTTTCCTGCCGGGGACCAATCTAGCCGCCGCCCGGCTCTTTGCCGAGGGCACGCGTAGCGCCTTCGGTGCCACGCCGATCGACTGCCTGCCCGCGGATCACCGCTGCAGCGCCAGCTTCGGCATTGCCGAGCTTGGTCCGGGCGAAAGCTTTTCCGACCTGCTGCGGCGCGCCGACAAAGCGCTCTATCAGGCGAAGGGCAGCGGTCGCGATTGCGTGCGTGTCTCGGCGGGGCCGGCTGTTGCCCTGCCGGCGCCGTCAACCAAGGGCGGCGTGGCCGTCAGCGGCAGGGGCTGAGCTCCGGCATTTCGCCGTCGGAGAGGCCGTACATATAGCTGCGGCCCTTGACGAAAACCGGCGGCCTATAGCAGTCGCCGCCGCGGACATCGTCCGATTCGTTTTCGTAGATCACGTCGGGCTGGCCGGCGCTGGTGTAGTCGGACAATTCCTTGGCCAGCTTGCCCTCGCCAACGAGGATACGCTTGTAGCCGGCGGCGCTGTCGATGACGAGATTGCCGAAGGAATCGGCATAGACGCGGTCATGATGGCGCGTCCCGGCGAATGCCGGTGCGACGACGCCGACGGCGAGCGCCGCCACTAGGAACCAGGGAAGGCGCGATCCTGCTGAATTCGAATGCATGGCGTGCTGCTCCATTGCTGAGAGGCAAGCCTCCTCGAATCAGAAATTAACCTTTTATTAACCTTTGTTAAGAGGGCAACCGCAGCAGGGGCGAGGTCTCGGAAAATATGGTTAATACTCGATCGCCCACCGGCCATCATTCGGCCATGCCTTGTTCCCACCATCCCCAGCATCGGGCGCGACTCGAAAAGCATGAAATCCGGTGGCTTGCCGGAGCATCGCGGCGGGCTCGATACGCGGGGGGAAAGCAGCAAATGAGATTACGCCGCACGTTTCGGATGGCGCTGGCCATTCCGCCGCTGCTGGCTGCCGCCGCCTGCGCGCCGCAGACCAGCGCGCCCAAGCTCGGCAACACGGCCGCCGCTTCCGTGTCGCTTGCTCCCGCCGCTAGCGAACCGACGGCACCGCAGCCGCGCACAGCTACTTACAACTGCGCCGACGGTAGCGTGATAACCATCGAGAATCTCGGCACGTCGGTGCGCGTCCTCGGCCAGAACGGCGCCAGCGCCGAGCTGCCGGCGTCACCGGCCAATCAGACCAGCCGTTACGGCGAGGCGCATGACGCAATCGTGATCGATGGGCGTGAGGCGCTGGTGATGAAGGGCGGTGCATCACCGCTGGCCTGCAAGCGCTGATCCGCCCCTTGCGCCAGCCATATTTTGCAGTGCGGCGACATTGTGCCGGCGCAAGGCGACAGCCCTAATCGATTGAAGCTGAAAGCCTCGCTTTCATCAGACTAAATTACGTTTTCGAAACGGTTTTCCGGCTTTGACGCGGTGCAAAAAGAGCATTAGAAACCGGCTGTCCGAAGTCGCAACCGGAAGCGGTAATGCCGCATTCCCACCTGAGGCTCCAGAGACGCCGAACTGGGGGAGCCATGAGCAAATCACCAGCCACCCGCGAATTTGCCAGACGTGAACGGCCGCTTTCGCCGCATCTGACCGTCTATCGGCCGCCGATCACCATGACGATGTCGATCGTCCACCGCATCACCGGCGGGGCGCTCTATTTCGGCACGCTGCTGGTCGCGCTGTGGCTGATGGCGGCGGCGAGCTCGGAGGCGACCTTCAATGCCGTCAACTGGGCCTTCGGCTCGTGGCTGGGACGGCTGGTGCTGTTCGGCTACAGCTGGGCGCTGATGCACCACATGCTGGGCGGTGTGCGCCATCTTATCTGGGACACTGGGGCAGGGCTGGAAAAGCATACGGCATCGAGGATCGCCTGGGCGACGCTGGCCGGCTCGGTCACGCTGACGCTGNGGGCTGGAAAAGCATACGGCATCGAGGATCGCCTGGGCGACGCTGGCCGGCTCGGTCACGCTGACGCTGCTGATCTGGATTGCCGGCTACATGGCGCGGGGAGCCTGACATGAACGGCAAGAACCCCGACATGCGCACGCCGCTGGCCAAGGTCCGCGGCCTCGGTTCCGCCCGCGAGGGCACCGGCCATTTCTGGCGCCAGCGGCTGACGGCGATCTCCAACATCCCGCTGGTCCTGTTCTTCGTCGGCTTCCTGATCGCACTCAACGGCGCCAGCTATCTCGAGGTGCGCGCCGCACTTGCCAATCCGTTCGTTGCACTGGTGCTGGCGCTGGTGCTGTTGTCGGTGCTCTACCACATGCGGCTCGGCATGCAGGCGATCATCGAAGACTATGTGCATGGCGAAGGCACCAGGCTGGCGCTGCTCGCCCTCAACACATTCTTTCCCGTAGTCGTCGGCGTCGCTTCGGTCTTCGCCCTGCTTAAACTGGCATTTGGAGGCTGATTTTTTGGCCAAGGACGCGAAGAACGCCAACACGGCTTCCGCCTATAGCTATGTCGATCACAAATTCGACGTCGTGGTCGTCGGCGCCGGCGGCGCCGGCCTGCGCGCCGCGCTCGGCATGGCTGAGCAGGGCCTGCGCACCGCCTGCATCACCAAAGTGTTCCCGACGCGCTCGCATACGGTTGCGGCGCAGGGCGGCATCGCCGCCTCGCTCGCCAATATGGGGCCCGACAACTGGCAGTGGCATCTCTTCGACACCGTCAAAGGCTCAGATTGGCTGGGCGACACCGACGCTCAAGAATACATGGTGCGCGAAGCGCCGGCGGCGGTCTACGAGCTCGAGCACTACGGCGTTCCCTTCAGCCGCACCGAGGACGGGAAAATCTACCAGCGGCCGTTCGGCGGCATGATGATGAATTTCGGCGAGGGGCCGCCGGTGCAGCGCACCTGTGCGGCCGCCGACCGCACCGGCCACGCCATGCTGCACACGCTCTACGGCCAGTCGCTGAAGCACAATGCGCAGTTCTTTATCGAGTATTTCGCGCTCGACCTGATCATGGAGCCGGACGGCACCTGCACCGGCGTCGTCGCCTGGAACCTCGACGACGGCACCATCCACCGCTTTTCGGCCAAGATGGTGGTGCTGGCGACCGGCGGCTATGGCCGCGCCTATTTCTCGGCCACCTCGGCGCATACCTGCACCGGCGATGGCGGCGGCATGGCCGCACGCGCAGGCCTGCCGCTGCAGGATATGGAGTTCGTGCAGTTCCACCCGACCGGCATATACGGCGCCGGCTGCCTGATCACCGAGGGCGCGCGCGGCGAGGGCGGCTATCTCGTCAATTCCGAGGGCGAGCGCTTCATGGAGCGCTACGCGCCGTCAGCCAAGGATCTGGCTTCGCGCGACGTGGTTTCGCGCTGCATGACGCTGGAAATCCGCGAGGGCCGCGGCGTCGGCCCGAAGAAGGATCACATTTTCCTGCATCTCGACCATCTCGACCCGGCCGTTCTGCACGAGAGGCTTCCGGGTATTTCGGAATCGGCAAAGATCTTTGCCGGCGTCGACCTGACCAAGGAGCCGATCCCGGTGCTGCCGACGGTCCACTACAATATGGGCGGCGTGCCGACCAATTACTGGGGCGAGGTGCTGAACCCGACGGCGTCGAATCCGGACCAGGTGTCGCCCGGGCTGATGGCGGTCGGCGAAGCCGGCTGCGCCTCGGTGCACGGTGCTAACCGGCTGGGCTCCAACTCGCTGATCGACCTGGTGGTGTTCGGCCGTGCGGCGGCAATCCGGGCCGGCCAGGTGATCGACCGCACATCGGCGATCCCTTCGCCCAACGAGGCCGCCGTCGAAAAGATAATGGACCGCTTCGACCGGCTGCGTCACGCCAACGGCTCGACGCCGACAGCGGTTTTGCGCGAAAAGATGCAGAAGGCGATGCAGGAGGACGCGGCGGTGTTCCGCACCCAGGAATCGCTGGAAAGCGGCTGCAGGCGCATTTCGCAGATCTGGGGTGAACTCGGCGACGTCAAGGTGTTCGACCGCTCGATGATCTGGAACTCCGACCTGGTCGAGACGCTGGAGCTGGAAAACCTGATGGCCAACGCCATCACCACCGTCTACGGCGCCGAGGCGCGCAAGGAAAGCCGCGGCGCGCACGCGCGGGAGGACTTTTCGGCCCGCGACGACGCCAACTGGCGCAAGCATACGCTGGCTCGGCTCAACGAGGCCGGCGAGGTGGCGCTCACCTACCGGCCGGTGCACACCGAAACGCTGCTTAAGGAAGCAGACGGCGGCATCAACCCGGCCAAGATCGCGCCAAAGGCCAGGGTGTATTGATGATGGCGCTGGCGGTTGCGGGATATTCCGGCACGCCCCTTCCGGCCAAGCTCGGCCTGAAGGACGGGATGATTGCCGCCTTCGTCGCCTTGCCGCCCGAACTCGACGATCTGGCAGACGCCGTCGAGTTTGCCCACGTCGACCGGCTGGCTGATTGGTCGGCGATCTCTGGCGTTCATGAGAAATACGATGCCGTACATGCTTTCACCCGGCAGCGTGTCGAGATCGAGGACCGTCTTGGCGACGTCGAAGCGGCGATCAAGCGGGACGGCATGGTCTGGGTGTCATGGCCGAAGAAGGCATCGAAAGTGCCGACCGACGTCACCGAGGACGTTATCCGCACAGAGGCGCTGAAGCTCGACCTCGTCGACGTCAAGGTCGCCGCCGTGAACGAGATCTGGTCCGGGCTGAAGCTCGTCATCCGAAAGGACCTGAGGTAATGGTCGAACTCACGCTTCCGAAAAACTCGAAGATCATGGCCGGAAAATCCTGGCCGAAGCCGGAGGGCGCGACCAACCTGCGCGAATACCGCATCTACCGCTGGTCGCCGGACGATGACGAGAACCCGCGCATGGATACGTATTTCGTCGACATGGACGATTGCGGGCCGATGGTGCTCGACGCGCTGCTCTGGATCAAGAACAAGATCGATCCGACGCTGACGCTGCGCCGCTCCTGCCGCGAAGGCATTTGCGGCTCGTGCGCCATGAACATCGACGGGTCGAACACGCTGGCCTGCACCAAGGGCTGCGACGACATTTCCGGCGCGATCAAGGTCTATCCGCTGCCGCATATGGCCGTGGTCAAGGATTTGGTGCCCGACCTCACCAATTTCTACGCCCAGCACGCCTCGATCGAGCCGTGGCTGAAGACGGTGTCGCCCGAGCCGGCCAAGGAATGGCTGCAGAGCCATGAGGACCGCGAAAAGCTCGACGGGCTCTACGAGTGCATATTGTGCGCCTGCTGCTCGACCTCCTGCCCGAGCTACTGGTGGAACGGCGAGCGCTATCTCGGCCCGGCGACGCTGCTGCAGGCCTATCGCTGGCTGATCGATTCCAGGGACGAGGCGACGGGCGAGCGGCTCGACAATCTCGAAGACCCGTTCCGGCTCTATCGCTGCCACACCATCATGAACTGCGCCCAGACTTGCCCCAAAGGGCTCAACCCGGCCAAGGCGATCGCCGAGATCAAGAAGATGATGGTGGAGCGACGGGTGTAGGCGGCGGGCGGGTTGCAGCCGAGATCGTCTCGTCCGTAGCGATCCTTCGCGCCCCCCTCTGTCCTGCCGGACATCTCCCCCTCAAGGGGGGAGATTAGCAGCTTGGAGGACAGCGCCCTTTCTGCAGCCTTGAAAAGTGGCGAAGCGGTGATGACAGCCAATCTCCCCACTAGAGGGGGAGATGTCCGGCAGGACAGAGGGGGGCGCTGTCCCGCCGAGTTCGAAAGGATAGCAAACTTATGACCGATTCCGACCTTCCCATCCTCTCTCCCATCGAAGCCCGCGTGCTCGGCTGCCTTATCGAGAAGAAGGAGCTGACGCCGGACGTCTATCCGCTGACGCTCAATGCGGCACATGCGGCGGCCAACCAGAAGACGGCGCGCGAGCCGGTGATGTCGGTCGAACTTGGCGAGGTCAGAAGAGCGCTTGGCCAGCTCGAGCAGAAGGGCCTAGTCAGGCAGGTGTTCGCGTCGCGCGTCGAGCGCTACGAGCATGTGGTGGCGCAGCGCTTTTCCCTGACCTCGGCGCAGATCGCGCTGCTCGGCCTGTTGCTGCTGCGCGGCCCGCAGACGGCCTATGAATTGCTGGCGCGAAGCGAGCGCATGGCGCGGCTGCCGTCGATCGACGAGCTTCGCGGCAATCTCGATCTGCTGATCGGCCGCCGGCCACCGCTGGTGCAGCAGATCGATCGCGGCCCAGGCCAGCGCGAGGATCGCTATGTCCATCTGCTCAGCGGGCCGCCGCAGCTGTCGGCTGCCGCAGCGCCCCTGCAGTCGTCCTCGCCGGCGTCGGATCTGGAGACGCGCGTGCAGGCCCTCGAGGAAGAGGTCGCGGCATTGCGCGCCCGTCTCGACGCACTGTCCGGCGATGGGCGATAAGGATTTTCGAGACGTCGGGGACGGCCCCTCAGGTAACGTGTTCGTTGCCTACTTTCGATTGGCTGGCGCTGCCCCGCCTGCCGGCGACCTCTCCCGTATAGGGACGAGGAGAGGGACGCTCTTCGACGGTTTCGTCAATCATCAACGTTGCAAGAAGAGTGCCGCAGCTGCGGCCAGCTTCTTTCTCCCCGTCACTTACGGGGAGAAATGCCCGGCAGGGCAATGAGGGGCGGCGCCGACTTCAACAATTGATGGACTCCAACACCAGTTGGAATCTATCAGGCATAAAAGCTCCCTCACCCGAGCCTAGCGTCGAGCGATACTTTGATGGCGCCGAGCGCTTTCGAGACCGGGCATTCGGCCTTGGCCTTCTCGGCCAATTCCTTGAACTTGGCGGCATCGATGCCCGGTACCTTGCCGACCAGGGTGATCGCGCTGCCGGTGATGCCGGTGCCGGGAACCAGCGTTACCACGGCCTTGGCGTCGAGTTCGGCGGCCGGAGTGCCGTTCTCGGCGAGAAAATGCGAAAGCTGCATGGCGTAGCAGCCGGCATGGGCGGCGGCGATCAGCTCTTCCGGGTTGGTGCCGGATTTGCCGCTCTCGTCCTCGAAACGCATCTTGGCCGAATAGGGCGTGCCCTTCAGCGTCCCGCTCTGTGTATCGAGCGTGCCTTTGCCTTCCTTGAAACTGCCTTTCCAAACGGCGTTGGCGGTGCGGTCCATCAATTCCTCCTTGATTGTCGTGATTGAGCCCGTGATCGGCATCCAGTCGACTATAGCGCGCGCCGGAGCGAAGGCCACCCACGCTTTCGTATCGGCGGCAGCGTGACACATCATGTCGAGCGAAAAAAAATTCGAAAAAAATACGCGTGCAAAAATGTCGACTTCCATCTGTCCCGGCCGTCCTGCGGGCGGCCATGGACTTGGTGGCCGGATGGAGGACCACATGAACAACCTGTTTTCTGCTCACTGCACAAGCACCGGCTACAGGGCCGGTGAACAACAAGCCGACTGGTCGCGCCTGCAGCCTTCCGGCTTCGGCCGATTGCTTGCGGCGATTGCCATTATCGGGATTGCGGTATCTCTTCTCGACTATGCTGCGGCCGGTCTCGATTCTGCGGCAGGCAAGGGCTCCGCGGAGATTTCCGTAGCCTCGTCTTCGGCTTCAAGCCAGGAATGGAGATAAAAATGAAGTATGTTTGCCTGGTCTATGGTGAAGAAAAAGATCTCTACGCAATGACGCCCGAGAGGCTGGCCAAGCTCGACGCCGATTCGATGGCCCATGACCGGTCATTGGACCAACGCGGGATGCTAATCATCGCGCAGGCGCTGCAATCGGTGAAAACGTCGAAAACCATTCGCAGGCGCAAGGGCAAGCGGCTGGTCACCGACGGCCCCTTCGCCGAAACCAAGGAGCAGTTGCTCGGTTTCGTCATGATCGAGGCCGAGAGCCTCGACGAGGCGCTGGAGATCGCGGGCGAGATTCCGCTCGCCGAAATAGGCACGATCGAGGTGCGGGCGATCTACAAGGTGCCCGGGTCATAGAGATGTCTCGATAAGTTCCTCCGCGGAGCGGCGGGGACCAACGACTGGCATGGGCTTTCGTTTTCTTCGTCGGACGCAACTTTTGCGTGTTGAAGCGAAGCAATACTTCTCCTATCGTCGCCCGAGATTGGGGGATTTCGGGGCATGCATATATTGATTGCAGCAATCGGCCTGCTCGGAGCAGCGGGCTTCTGGTGGTACCGGCTGAAGATCATGAACGACGCGGCGCGTGAGGTTGCCGACGTCGTTGGCCGCGTGCAGGGCAATGTGCGCCGCAAGAAGCTGCGCAAGCAGGCGGCACTCTCGCCGCTGACGGCGATCGACGATCCGGTCGTGGCGGCCGCGACGCTGATCACCGCCATCGTTTCCGAGAATGGTCCCATGCTGCCGCAACGCGAAGCCGCCATTCGATCGGTGATTTCGGAGATTGCCGATAAAAAGCAGACCGATGAGGCGGTGATCTACGCCAAATGGGCGGCTTCGCAAATTGATGACGCCACGGTCGTCATCGACAAACGCCTCGACGCGGCTGAAAGGAACGATCTGCTGCAGATGGTCGGCCGTGTGGCGGAAGCCGGCGGGCAAAGCCGGCAGATTTCCGACCAGCGAATGCTGCGGCTGCGCCAGAAGCTGGGCTTCGAGGTCAACTGACCGAACGGCCAGTAACGCGCACGTGCCAAGCCTAAATCGCCTCGCCCTTCAACAGTTTCGGCGTGTCGCCGGACAGGCCTGACGCCTGGCGGATGAAGAACTCCTTCAGCCGCGGCATGCGTTCGACAAGGCCGAGGCCGATGTCGCGCAAAGTGCGCAGCGGGCCGAAATCGTTGGAAAACATCCGGTTCAGCACATCGGTGGTGATGCCCATCTGCACCGTGTCGAAACGCCGCCATTGCTGGTAGCGCTCGAGCACGTCGAGCGCGCCGATGTCCTGGCCGAGCCGGTCGGCCTCGACCACCACTTCGGCCAGCGCCGCCACGTCCTTGAAGCCGAGATTGAGACCCTGGCCGGCGATCGGGTGGATGCCGTGGGCGGCGTCGCCGGCCAAGGCGATGCGCGGCGCGACGAAGGCGCGCGCAATGGTCAGCCCGAGAGGCCAGGCGCGGGGCTTGTCGGCGATATGGATTTCGCCGAGTTTGAGGCCAAAGCGCTGCTCGAGTTCATATTCCAGGACCAGGGTGTCGCCCGCGACCAGCTTTTCGGCATCCTGCGACCGTTCGACCCAGACGATCGATGAGCGGTTGGTGCCGTCCTTGCCCGGCTTGAGCGGCAGCGTGGCAAACGGGCCCGCGGGAAGGAAATGCTCTTCGGCGCGGCCGTTGTGCGGCCGCTCGTGCGCCACCGTGCAGACGATGCCGGACTGGCCATACTCCCATTTCACCGTCTTGATGCCGGCCATGTCGCGCAGCTTCGAATTGACGCCGTCGGCGGCAACCAGCAGCCGCGCCTTCAGCGTCGCGCCGTCGGCAAGATGCACGGTTATGCCGGCGCCGTTGATGTCGAAGGCGCTGACGGCGACGCCTTCGATGATGCCGATGCCGAGTTGTTCGGCGCGCCGGCGCAAGGCGCCGTTCAAATCCTTGTTGGCGACCATATGCGCAAAGGGTTCGCCGGGCGCGACCTCGCCGTCGAAGGTGAGGAACACCGGGCGGACCGGATCGGATGTGCGCGAATCGGTGACAATCATTTCGGTGATTGCCTGCGCCTCCGGCGCGATCTCGTTCCAGACGCCGAGCTGGTCGAGCATGCGGCACGCGGCGGCGGCAATCGCCGAGGCGCGGCCGTCCTTCTGCCAGACGCCGGCGGGTGCTGCATCGACGACGGCGACGGCGAGGCTCGGCCGCGCCTGCTTCNCTGCCAGACCCCGGCGGGTTCTGCATCTACGACGGCGACGGCGAGGCTCGGCCGCGCCTGCTTCAGCGACACGGCGGCGGCCAAGCCGATATAACCGGCGCCGGCGACCAGAACGTCGAGCGAATTCTTGCTGTCGACCATGGGCAATTCCTTTCGCAGCCTGACTGTCGCCGGGCATTCCGCCCTTGACTGCCCGCTGTTCCTGTCGGAAACCGCCATGGTAATTTTGCGGCGAGGTCAAGATGACGGCAGCCATGGACGAGCTTCTCGGCATTCTCGACCTCGAGCAGCTGGAACACAACCTGTATCGTGGTCGCAGCCCCAAGCTCGATTGGCAGCGCATCTTCGGCGGCCAGACCATCGCCCAGGCGCTGGTCGCCGCGCAGCGAACGGTCGAGCCCGAGCGCCACGTGCATTCGCTGCATGGCTATTTCATGCGGCCGGGCGACACCAAGGTGCCTATCATCTACGAGGTCGACCGCATCCGTGACGGCGGCTCCTTCACCACGCGCCGCGTCGTGGCGATCCAGCACGGCCAGGCGATCTTTTCGCTGGAAGCCTCGTTCCAGCAGGATGAGGTCGGCCTGGAACATCAGGTGCCGATGCCGCAGGACGTGCCGGCGCCCGACACGTTGCTGTCGCAGCGCGAATTGCTGGGCAAGTTCGGCGAAGCCGTGCCCGACGGCATCAAGCGCTATTGGGAGCGCGACCGGCCGATCGAGATGAAGCCGGTGATGCTGAAGCATTATACCAGCCGGGAAAAGCTCGAGCCGAAGCAGAACATCTGGATCCGCACCACCGGCCCGGTGCCGGCCGACCGCGCCACGCAGGCGGCCGTGCTCGCTTACCTCTCGGATATGACGCTGCTCGACACCTCGACCTTTGCCCATGGCCGCGCCATTTTCGATCGTGATATCCAGGCAGCCAGCCTCGACCACGCCATGTGGTTCCACCGCAGCCATCCGCTCGACGACTGGATGCTGTACACGCAAGACAGCCCGTCGACGCAAGGATCGCGTGGCTTTACCCGCGGCTCGCTGTTTGCCCGCGACGGCACCTTGATCGCCTCGGTTGCCCAAGAAGGACTCATCCGGCTGAAGCGGCCGCCTGCGGAGTAGGCATTTTTCGAAATTTGCCTATTTTTTAAGCATATGCACTGCCGCGCCTGTGAACAGGCAGCTGCCAGACCTTCTCGATTTCGTTGTTTAACAACAGCTTAACACCCTGCTTCGGCAATTGGCACGGAGCTTGAATCCTAGCGGGCACTCTCCGGCTCTCATGGGGATCGGCGAAGTCGTGCAAACGCGGGGACCCGCAACAGCAAAGGGTGAAACCTTATGAAGATCGTGATGGCAATCATAAAGCCGTTCAAGCTCGACGAGGTGCGCGAGGCGCTCACCGCAGTCGGCATCCAGGGCCTGACCGTCACCGAAGTAAAAGGCTACGGACGTCAGAAGGGGCACACGGAAATCTATCGCGGGGCGGAATACGCGGTCAGCTTCCTGCCGAAGATCAAGATCGAAGTCGCGGTCGCTGTCGACATGGTCGACAAGGCCGTCGAAGCCATCACCGCGGCGGCCAAGACCGGCCAGATCGGCGACGGCAAGATCTTCGTTTTCGGCATCGACCAGGCGGTGCGCATTCGCACCGGCGAAACAGACACCGACGCGCTTTGAGCTGCGGATACGTATTCCAATGGAGAGTTCAATGAATATTCCTTCCACCTTGAAGATAACGGGACGCGCGGCCGTTTTGGGCTCGCTCGCTCTCGCTGCACTGGGCACGGTTGCTGCGTTCGCGCAGGAAGCGGCACCGGCGGCACCGGCTGCCCCTGCGCCCGCGCTCGACACCGGCAACACAGCCTGGATGCTGACCTCGACGGCGCTGGTGCTGATGATGACCATACCGGGCCTGGCGCTGTTTTATGGGGGCATGGTGCGCAAAAAGAACGTGCTCGCCACCATCATGCAGAGCTTTGCCATCACCTGCCTGGTGACGGTGCTGTGGTTCATGTTCGGCTACTCGCTGGCCTTCTCGGATGGCGGCGGCATGAATGCCTATCTCGGCGGCTTCTCGAAGTTCTTCCACAACGGCATCACCACGTCCTCGCTGTGGCTGCCGGGCGTGGCGAACATTCCTGAGTTCGTCTTCTCGATGTTCCAGATGACCTTCGCCATCATCACGCCGGCGCTGATTGCCGGCGCCTTCGCCGAACGCATGAAGTTCTCGGCGCTGCTCATCTTCATGGGCGCGTGGCTGCTGGTGGTCTACGCCCCGATCGCGCACTGGGTGTGGGGCGGCGGCTTCCTCGGCACAGCCGGCGTTCTCGATTTCGCCGGCGGCACGGTCGTTCACATCAATGCCGGTGTTGCCGGCCTGGTCTGCGCGCTGGTTCTCGGCAAACGTGAAGGCTACGGCACCACCAACATGGCGCCGCACAACCTCGTCTACTCCGTCATCGGCGCTTCGCTGCTGTGGGTCGGCTGGTTCGGCTTCAACGCCGGCTCGGAACTGGCCGCCGACGGCCTTGCCGGTGCCGCAATGCTGAACACCCAGGTTGCCGCTGCTGCTGCGGCGCTCGCCTGGATGTTCGCCGAATGGATCGTCGCCAAGAAGCCGAGCGTTCTCGGCATCATCTCGGGCGCCGTCGCTGGCCTGGTCGCGGTGACGCCGGCTTCCGGCTTCGTCAATCCGACCGGCGCCTTCATCGTCGGCATCGTCGCCGGCGTGCTCTGCTACGTCTCGGCCGTCAAGCTCAAGCACGCGTTCGGCTATGACGACTCGCTCGATGCATTCGGCGTGCACGGCATCGGCGGCATCATCGGTGCATTGCTGACCGGCGTGCTCGCCGATCCGGCGATCAACAGCCTCGGCTCGGGTGCCTCTGTCGGCAAGCAGCTCTACGGTATCGTCTTCACCATCCTGTGGACGGCGATCGCGAGCTTCGTGATCCTCTATATCGTCAAGGCGCTGGTCGGCCTGCGTCCTTCCACCCCGGAAGAGGTCGAAGGCCTCGACATCAGCCAGCACGGCGAAGTGGTGCCGTAAGGGTATTTGGCCGGCACCGGCGTTTGCCGGTGCCAGAAAGATCCCGTCGTGATGCTCCCGAAAGGGCTCACGCCTTGAGGCCCGGAAATCTTCCGGGCCTCTTTTTTGTACGCAGATGGCCGTGACGACTTGATCACAATCGCTTGATCAGGGGCTCGATCCGCCCGTGGCGTGAAACATCGGCCGCAGCGGCTCCGAACTGTGGTGGCGGTCGCCCGTTCCGGTGACGCAGAATGCCCATGGTTAATGCGCCCTTAACCTTCCCGCCGCTAGTCTGACAGCCGAATCTGCCGTGTTGCGCGTCCGCGCCCGGCCGGGCAACGACAGACGAGGAAGAGCATGCGTTCAGGGGCTTCAGCACCGCTTGCGCTAGCCGATACGGAGCACGGCATCCGGTCGTTCGCGAGGCGCCAGGTCGGGCGGCTGGTCGGTGCCGGGCTGTTTGCTCTGATTGGTTTCGGCGTCGCCGCCCTTGCCACCTGGAACGTCGCCGATCCGAGCTTTTCGCACGCCACCGACAATATCGTCACCAATGCAATGGGTTATGCCGGCGCCGTCTTTTCCGACATTGCCATGCAGTTCTTCGGACTTGCCGCCGTTGCGGCGCTGGTGCCGGCGGTGATCTGGGGATTTCTGCTGTTTACCGCGCGCGGCGTCGACCGGCTGCCGAAACGGGCGCTGGCCTGGTTCGGGTTTTCGCTGCTTGGCGCGGCAATTGCCGGCTGCGTGGTGCCGCCCAAGACCTGGCCGCTGCCGACCGGCCTCGGCGGCGTCTTCGGCGACATGGTGCTCAATATCCCGGGCCTGGTCATCGGCGGCTATCCGACCGGCCTCGTCGCCAGCGTGCTCGCCGTGCTCCTGGCAGCGCCGGCGCTGTGGGTATTCTTGTATGGCTCGGCGCTGATTTCGCGCAAGAACGGCTTTGCCGTCCTCGAACAGCCTGCAGTGCCCGATCCGCAGGAGGACCTGCTTTTCGACAATGAAGAGGACGAGGGCGACGAAGGTATATTGGCGCTTGGCGCCATCACCCACTGGTGGCTGTCGCTGCGGGCCTATCTGCGCCGCCGCGCCGCGCGCCGGCGCGAGCGCGACGATTTCGAGCCGGAGATGGAACCGCGCCCCAGCGCC
>NZ_AYVL01000031.1 GCF_000502835.1 Mesorhizobium sp. LSJC280B00 | reverse complement strand
GTTTCCCGCAACTCACGACGAGGAAGCACCCGCCCAACCCGCGCCTTCAGCGCTGTGAGCTCCTGCTCCCAAGCCAACAACGACCCTGACCACGAAGCGACAGACATGGTGCCTCCATAACCTGCCGAAGTGAATCAGAAAATCAAATGATCCGCAACTGTAGTACTAGGTCGGCCGTTGCAAGAATTGGGGGCCGCCCGGTCGGCAGGACAAATTCGATGGCTTCACGTAGGAGCAGACCAATCCTTGCCCTCAAGCAGGATGAGCGCTCTTCTCGCTATTGGCCGCCCATCGGTTACGTGCTGCAGCAGGCTGAGCACACCTGGCTTCAGACTTTGAAGCGATCGGTACCGTTGGCAGCGATTTATGGGCGCAAAGAATTTGCGAATTTGCGTGAAATGAACTGTTGCAACATTTTGATGGCCGATAGTGTGGCGTCCACCAACTTCGGAAGGCTGCGATGCCACCGGCATCGCAGCGGCAGACTCGTCCGCCGCCTTCGCAACCTCGATGCCGATGCGAGCAGGACCGGGCGCGCCGCAACGAGCAACTTTGCGCCCACTAAGACGCTGCCGCATGGAAACCTCGGCGCGTTGCGCTTGTCCGCGCTCTGGCCTGGTAATCAGCATTGCACGCCTTTCAATCTATCCTTCGGGCAAGTCGTCCAACCAGCAGGCGCCCTCAAGGTAGGGCCGGGAAAATATCTTTCCGACTTTTTCGTAAGCTCTATTTTGGTGGTATCGCATATACACGCGGCTATCGGCTCCAAGGTCGAGGATCTCGATCTTTCCTGTGTAATGGGACATGATGTATTTGAATGTCTTTTGGATGCCGCTGAGACGTTGGTTGATACTGTGCACAATCTCTAGTCCGCGGCGAAAAGGAACCTGAAAATGTGACGCGCCCTTCACCGGCCTGCCTTGAAAGAGATAATAGGGGCGGATACCCATTTGATGGCACTTCGCGAAGGTCGCCGCCAAAATCTCGGGGTCGTCATTGATTTTGGCGAGAAGCACGGACTGGTTGAGGAACTGTACGCCCTGCGCGCGCAAGGAGCGAATGTTGCGCTCAGCCTCGACTGAGATTTCACCGAAGTGGTCGAAATGTGTGACGATCACCGCGGCTTTACCCGCTTCATGGATCCGTTGGAACAAGGCCGGCAAGGCGGGATCCTCGAACCGCTTGGGCGCGTAGGCGGCTATTTTTGTGCCAAATCGAATCGAGTCCAGATGTGGGATCGGCAGCAGATGATTAAGAATTTTTTCGAGCTTGGCGGTGCTGAGCACGAACGGGTCGCCTCCTGATAACAACACGTTCGTCATCTCAGGATGGTTCCCAATATATTGTGCGATCTGCGCGAAGTCAGTTGCGATTTCATCGGAGTCCTTGCCAACGATCCGTTTCCGAAAGCAATACCGACAATAGGAGGCACAACGGTCTGTTACCAGCATCAACCCGGTCTGGGCATACTTGTGCTGAAGTCCGGGCACGACCGTGTTGTCGTGCTCGCCGCTCGTATCCAGATTGCCGGGACTCTCGAATTCTTCGAGTGAGGGCTCGACAATGTACTTAAGCTGGTCGTAGTAACCACTGGTGGTAATCTGCTCACGATAGGATTTTGTGACACGATAACGCGTGATGCTGTTGGCCTGCAGCTCACCCTCGGCAATGACCCTTGTCCCCTCTATAAAATTCACGGACGACGTTCCTCCGCCAACTGGGGTGGCGCCGACCAGAACCGTTGCTCGGGGTCGGCCACCGTCCGGCTCACCGCCTGCTGCAGCTGCCTCGCAAAGCGTTCGACCGTGCTCCGCTCAAAAAGCGACGTCGCGTAGATCAAACTCCCACGGACCGCCTCCACATCCGCTGCAGCCGTCAGATCGTCCCGTTTCAGCGGCAGGCCGACGTCCGCCGGCCCTATCCGCTGGAAGGGCTCACCGTCCTCCACCCCGAAAGCTGTGCGCAGCACCTTATGACGCACCACCAACGCGTCCAAGGCTGATTGCAGGGCAGCCTCTTCCAGCTCGCCGCGAAGCCGTAATCCCATCTGGCTATTACAGGTCTCGCTGCCACCGCCCAGGCGCGAAAGGAACCAAAGCCGCTGCTGGGAGAATGACAGCGGTACCCGCGACGCACGCGGCAAAGCTGCAATTGGCGGGACCGCACTCGGCGCAGCGTCTATCACATTGATGTGGGTCGTTCGCGCAACTTTCATTTAGAAACCCCTGGGCTGGCGACTCCGAGACCACCAACGTATCCTTCGCCGTGCCTCCTGCAATCGGCGTGCCACCGAACCGCAATCCGCGTGCCACCGAAGAGATTGTGGGAGGAAGGGGACAAAGCTATGTGTTTTGCGCCACAACCGTGACCTACTTGTCCCTCAGCGTGTCAAGTTCCCAACATGGACGTCTTCAACCGAACAGGACGGGCACAGTACTATAGCATAGTCGGGCGGAGCGCCCCTCGTGTCCCCGCCGCTTCCGCACCATGTTAGTCGTCTCGTTGCCAGGCACTTATTGCGATGGCCGCCCCGAAGTTTGATGTCGACGAGGATCCTGCTCGATCCCCCTGTTCATTGCAGGATACCTACCGGTTTCAGTGTGCGTCGTGACCGATCAACGTCATAGAGACAACACCCGCTGTGCCGCGGACATCCTAAAACGTTGCAAGAGATCATTAAAATCATTTTACAGAATCTTTGCGACCGCAAATCGGCTGTCGATGGTACTTTTCACCGCAAGGTCTGGGGTCAGGCACCAACAAAAAGCCGACGCGTGTCTGCGCTCGAACCAGCACAGCACGCCACGGAGGTCGACGCAAGCAAATGACAAGAAGAGCGCTCATTCTAGTTGAGGGTCACAGGAGTATTGGTCCGCTATACGTGAAAGCGGCCCAGCGTTTTGGTCTTCATCCAATTACCCTGTCGGCTGATCCAGCTCAGTACGACTATCTTGGTGCGGAAAGCCTTGAGGTCATCGGTGTCGATACAGAGGATTTCGATGCTCTGATCCGCGAATGTTCCCGGCTACGTGCAACCTATGACATTGCTGGCATTACCGGCTTTTCGGGCCTCGACGAGTCGATCTATGCGAAAGTTGGCAAGCTCTGCCGGCATTTCGATCTGCCAGGACCAAACCCTGCATCCATCGAACGATGCTGCGACAAATTCACTCAACGTCAACTCCTCGCGGCGGCCGGCGTTCCAATGCCTGGTTATCGCTTGGCAGCGGATGTGACGGAAGTGGAAAGCTCTGCAATGGAGATTGGCCTACCTGTCATTGTTAAGCCAGCCGTCGGTAGCGGCAGCTGCGGCGTCCGATTGTGCCGCGACGTCGATGAGTTAGCCGAACATACGACCTATCTGTTGGGCGGGAAGCACATATGGCGGTCTTCGCCCAGGATACTGATCGAAGAATTCGCTCAAGGTCCCCAGTATAGCGCTGACACAATGGGAAATGAGGTCATTGCAGTAGGTGCTGCTGAGTTCGGGTGCCCACCGCATTTTCTCGTTCTTGGCAGCATCTTTCCGGCCCCCCTTACTGATTACCAGCATAATCGGATCGCCGATCTTTCACTGAGCTGTTTGCGCGCTCTCGACCTTGGTTGGGGACCAGCGAATATTGAATTCCGATGGACGGAGCGTGGCCCAGTCGTCATCGAAGTCAATCCCCGTCTTCCGGGTTGGACCACTCCTCGGCTGATTGAGCTGGCTTATGGTATCGATCCCATTGCCGAACACCTCAAGCTTGTGATCGGCGAGGAATGGGGTTTGCGCAGAAGGCATTCGCAGACTGCGGCCGCGCGGTTCCTGGTTGCTGCGGGCGACGGCGTCCTCGACTGGATCGAGGGCGACAGTCTGGCGGTTGCCATACCAGGTATCGCCGAAGTCGAGTTGTATGTTGAACCCAAGACGCCGATAGTCAGGAAAGGCGATTTCCGAGACACACTGGGTCATGTCATCGCCGTCTCGCCCAGCCATGTTGAGACGGAGGCGATACTGCAGCGTGCCGTCGGCCTAATCGGTTGGTCAATCACACCCTTTTCGCCCGTCGACGAACAGAAATCAATCTGCGGTTCCTCACCTTGAGGCCACTAGGGTGGGGCCAGCTGCCAACACTGCCCGCCCCGGGGAGGCGTTTGCGGTCGAGTTCGGCCGATTTCTAGAGCAGACCGATGGCGTTGCTCAATCCGAGCAGTTGTTCGACCTGTTGTCTGCTCTTGCTCTGAATTTTGATTGCCGGTGGGTTTCCTATGACTCAATTTCACCTGGCCCAGAAGGCTTAAAGTCGGTCCGACGCGACCCAGCCGTTTTGCTAAATTTTCCTGAGGAATGGCAGGAGCGCTATTACGAAATGGGTTTTGACAGGATAGACCCCATTATTAAGACGTGTCGAACGCGAGCAGACGCCTTTCGATGGAGCGAGGTATACAAGGACGTATGCACTACGCAAGACGAACGGCGCGTTTTAGACGAGGCCGCGACGTTCGGCCTAAGGTCAGGCATTAGCGTTCCATTGCATGGCCCCGGCCGCAACTTTGCGATCATGAGTTTCGCTCAAACCGAGAACGGCGAACTCCATAATAGAACAATCACGTACTTGCAGTTTGCCGCGCTACATTTCCATCGGAAGGTCATTAAGTTTGCTAGTTCTAGCGGTACCGAGAGAGGGCCTGACCTTTCTCCCAGAGAAAGAGAGTGCCTCTCATGGATAGCCCGCGGTAAATCCTCATGGGAAATAGGGCAGATTTTAGAAATATCTCTTGATACTGTGAATTTCCACGTGAAGAACGTATTACGAAAAATGGATACTTCGAACAGGACGGCAGCAGCTGTAAACGCCATAAGATTAGGAATTATATAGTTTTAAGAAGCGCCATTGGCATAAATTGTTTTGACGTGAAACCGTCTGTTACGACAGAGAGATCGCACTCTTTACTTCAGTGTCTTAAAATCTGTTCGGCAACTGCGTCCTCTACAGCCGATTGGGGGGTCGTGTCGGAGGCCGGCAGCATCTGACACGCCAAGGGAATCATGATAGTGCCGGCCTTTCGAAGCGCGAGGGTCTGTAACTGAAACGCCTCACCGCTATGACGGATGTGATACCTTCACTGTTGCGCAAATCAGTGGGTCCCTGTCGACCGCCCCGTCAGGTCCACCAGAGAACAAGATCCGGGCGAGCAAACCCGAAAAAGCTGTTCAGCACTAGGCGACGCTTTCCGTTGCCTGATTGACCGGTGACCCCGTGAACGAAACCGCCATCGATCAGGCCGATATCCCCCGCCCTGAGTTGGAAGTCGCGACAAGGAACGCCCTCGAGATAGGCTGCCGAATAGGGATAGCCCGTAGTCTCCACACCTTGAGACCTTCGGTCGGTGACTGTCGGCTTGTGGCTCCAGAGCCGCAGATTGCCACCTTCCTCGGGCATGCTGGGATAGAAGTTGAGTGCTGCGACGGTGTTGTGCGCCACCGCAGAAAGCTCGTAATCGTTCCCAGCACATAACACTTGAGCGACGTCGTCGTGGGGGTCCAAGGAGAATGTGCCGCTGCCAGACCAACTGAGTGCGCGACAAACATTAGCCTGACCGTGCTCCGAACGGGCCAGCCGCAATTCAATGCCCTGGTCGTGAAGCTCGCGCTTCAACGCGTCGAATAATGCTCGGACCGGATCAACCAAATTGCCGAAGAGGGCGTCTAGTAATGGTCGCGCAGATTCCGATTCTGCGAAATAGCTGGCTGCATCTTTCCTGTAGTGTGATGCGCCGACATATTGTCCGGGGACGCCATCTTTACGCTCCCTGAGGCCGGGACTGTCAACAAAGTTCGCGGTGATTTCTTCCGCTATTTCCGTACTGAAAGCTTGCTTAATGTGCAGAGCGGTGATCTCACCTTTCAGGACTGAGATGATCTCCGCAGTGCTGATCGAGCCGGTTCGCTCTCTGATCTCGACACGCGAGATGGCTGGGGCTTGGGATACTTGATTATTCTCCATTGGCTTGCTCCTTTAGTGCGTGATCAAGGATGGCGATGCCATGATCGAGTTCGTCATCGGTGATGGTTATCGGTGGGAGGACTTTGATGACGTCGCGATTTGGTCCTGAAGATTCGATCAGGAGGCCATTTTCGAACGCGACATCGTGCACACGGCCGACAACGGCCTGCGAACGGCACTTGAGGCCGGCCATCAGACCGCGGCCGCGCTTTTGTTCGATGCACTTGGGAAATTTCGCGACGAGGCTATCAAGGTGTCTTTGCAGTTTGGCGGCCGTCCGCTCGACGCCTGCAGTAAACTGCCTGTCGGACCACATTTTGCACATGGCCCCTGCAGTCACAAAGGCGAGATTGTTGCCTCTGAACGTCCCGCTATGTTCTCCGGGATTCCAAATGTCCAAGTCGGGGCGAATCAGAACAATGGAGAACGGACTACCTGAACCGCTTAGGGACTTCGAAAGGCATACGATGTCGGGTGCGATCTTCGCGAACTCGAATGAGAAGAACTCGCCCGTTCGTCCCGCACCGGCCTGAATGTCGTCAACGATCAAAACAACGTCGTGCTTGCGGCAAATCCGCTGAATTTCTGCCAGCCAAGGTGCGGATGCAGTGTTCATGCCGCCTTCTGCCTGGATGGTCTCCAGAATAATTGCGGCTGGCTTTTCTATGCCGCTCCCTGGGTCGCCCAATACGGAGTCGATGTAATTCGCGGAATCGAAAGCTTGGGTAGGGTAGCCGTCATAGGGGACACGGATCACATCGTGGCGGGCGACGCCGCCCAGTTCCCTGGTTGACGCCGAACCCGACACTGCCAGAGCGCCGAGCGACATCCCATGGAAGGCGTTTGTGAAGGCCATGACGCTTGAGCGGCCGGTATATTTTCGTGCCAGTGCCAGCGCTGCTTCGTTAGCGTTTGTGCCGGTCGGCCCAGGAAATTGTATCTTGTAAGACAGCCCCCTGGGCTTCAGGATCGAATCCACAAACGCTTCAATGAAGTCACGCTTTGCCGCTGTATACATGTCTAGCGATAGGAGAATGTTCTCCCCAACCATATATTCGATTGCCGGTGCAATAATGTCTGGATTGTTGTGGCCGTAGTTGAGTGCGCCGGACCCTACAAGAAAATCGATATAAGGGTTACCGGCCTCGTCCCAGATTGTCGCCCCAAGGGCCTTCGTAAAGACTGCAGGAAACGACCGCCCGTAGCGACGAACGTTGGACTCATAAGCCGTAAAAATTTCAGTGTTCATTTCAGGGTCCCTCTGCGTGCCGCGTCGCGTTCAATGAGTCCGCGACAAAAGGGAGACGCTCGCGCGGCAGCTCAACTGCTGCACTGACGCATTTCGGAACCTCCTCTACCGTAGTCACGTTGCTCTGCACGGCAATATCTCGCGTCTATGCGTTGGACGAACTCCGTTCTAGAGTTTTCGGGGAGGCGTCGATACTACGGCATTTGGTAGTTGACGCACCTGCTTGTACCCGGCGAAACGCCCTGCCAATCCTATCAAGCTCAGCGCTAGCACCGGCTCATGTGTGACAGGCGCTTCTGCCATGCAGCAGCATGCTAAGGTGTTGCAGGCCGCTTCGGCAGCAACACGAACCGCATGGTGCCCCGGCTCGTAGTGTAGCTCGGCGGTAGCGAAGCCGCGCGCGAGCGCGCCCTCAACAGCGCCGTAGCGAGCGAGCGGCGTAGCGGGCGATGATCGGCGTTCTTCGATGTCGGGGCCGCTTTCGGACCGCTTCTGAAGCGTCTCGACCAACTATGCATAAATGAGGATCAGGGTCTCGAAGCCGACGGCGGAGGACATTACAGTCTGTATGTCGGACCAGACTAAACTAAGCCGGTTCCCCCCCTTTTAGGCCAACAAAAGTTTACCAGACAACTTTGTGCTGAGAGATACCCACATGATCTGTCGAAGCCGCGTAAAAGTAGGGGACTAGACTCCATCGACCGGGTTCACACGAGGCAGATGGAGGCGGCCCGCCTTATGCAGTCTCGAGAAGATCGACATTCGCTCACGCGCTTTCAGGCGGTTTGCCGACCTCCAGTCAGCATGCGGACGCCTTTGGATGGGCATATTCGCACATCCTACAAAGCAGAAAGCCATCCGTCCCATCCCATTCATGCGGTCGACGATTTGGCTAAAAACTGGCCCTTCAAAGAGATCTGCGTATTCGTCGCGCAGAAGATTGCCCAATACGTGGCGCCGTTCAAAATCCATGCAGCAGCGCGTAACGTCACCGTTTGGGAGAAGAACATTCCGATACTGCCGTCCGTCAACGCACGTCAGCGCGCCGACGACTGGCTGCCGTGGTTCGACGACCTTCGGATCGACGCTTCCACCCCTGCTGCTCAGAGGCCGCGCGCGAACTAGCGCTTCGGCGGGGATTATCCCGGCGATATCCGGATGGACCTCGCCCAGGGCTATAAACCGAATCAAGGCGATGTCTGTGTCGACCACTTGACGAATCAAAGCGAGATACTTGTCTCCGACAAGACGGCTATTCATGTATGCGCCATCATCGAGAACATGGACCACGAATACCCTTGAGCGCAGCGCTTGCAAGCGGTGTAGATCCCGCCCCTTCATTCCTACAAGCGTCGTGAAAATCCGGACGCCATGGCCTCTGGCGTAAGCGTGCTCGACCATTTCGGTGCAATCCGGATTGAGCCAAGGCTCGGAGTACCCGGCGAAACTAATGTCGACGGAAGTTGGTACGCGCGCCAGGCACCGCTTGAATCTTCAAGACCAAGGTGCTTCACATGAGAGACCGCTTTTTGCCGATGGGCGAATTTGTCCTGCGGACAATAAGAACATCCGACGATGCAGCCGGTGGTCGTCGTTATTTCCAAAACCCTGCCGCCGCCTGGGATGGCAGAGCCCAGTTCCTGTAAGATCATCGGATATGCCTCCACTTTTATGGCATTCTTGGCGAATCCTGATTATTCAAGTAACAAGTTACTGATTTGATTGAAATCTGGCGTTATCGCATACCTCGCGTATATTAATTACCTCTCTCATAATATCAGATATATCGACCACGGTTCTAATATTCGACGATAATACCGATTTTCGGTTTCCGTAGTATCGATCGGTCAAATTTCTCGATAAACTCAGTCAGCTTCGCGTTGGGCGGCAAACAACCCCCGACTCCATTGGTTTGCTGGGCGGCCCTGGCACCTAGTTTGGGCGCTTCGCCCGCACGGCAGGATGGCGAAATCGCAATCTGCCGAGCGTCAGCCGTGGCGGAAGGTGTCGCTGTACCCGTTGATGGCCGGCCCGCCGCCGAGATGCGCGTAGAGCACCCTCGATCTCTCTGGAAAGAAGCCTTTCTGGACGAGGTCGATCATCGCTTGCATAGATTTGCCCTCGTAGACGGGATCGGTAATTATACCCTCGAGCCGCGCACACAGGCGGATGGCCTGCTTCGTTGCCTCGGACGGAAGGCCGTAACCGGGAGACGCGTACCCCTCGAGCAGCACCACGTCATCCTGGATGATTTCCATGCCAAACTTGACGAGCTTCGCAGTATCCCGGGCAATACTTAGCACCTGCGCCTTGGTTTGGGCGGGGTGGCGGAGGCATCGATACCGAGCACGTCGCGCTGTCGACCGTCCTTGGCGAATCCAACGAGCATGCCGGCATGCGTCGAGCCTGTGACCGTGCAAACGACGATGTAGTCGAAGGCAAACCCAAGCTGTTTCTCCTGGGCGCGCACCTCCTCCGCCAACCCGACGTACCCAAGCCCGCCATATTTGTGAACTGAGGCCCCGGCCGGTATCGCGTAGGGCCTGCCGCCCCTTGACTTCACCTCATCGAGCGCCTGTTCCCAACTGCGGCGGATGCCGATATCGAAGCCCTCATCGACAAGGCGCACCTCTGCTCCCATGATCCGGCTCAGGAGAATGTTGCCAACCCGGTCATAGACGGCGTCCTCATGTAGTACCCAGCTCTCCTGAACCAGGAGACATTTCATGCCGATCTTGGCGGCGACCGCAGCGACCATGCGCGTATGGTTGGATTGCACACCCCCGATGGTGACGAGCGTATCAGCGTTTGACGCGATCGCGTCGGGGATGATGTATTCGAGCTTGCGGAGCTTGTTTCCGCCGAACGCGAGACCGGAGTTGCAGTCCTCGCGTTTGGCGTAGATTTCCACCTTGCCCCCCAGATGCTTGGAGAGGCGGTCGAGCTTTCTCGATCGGCGTGGGTCCAAATGTGAGCGGATAGCGTTCGAACTTTTCCAGCATTTTCTCTCCGGAAACACGCGATGGAGCTGAATTAGCCATTCACAATTCATTCGAGAGGCGTCTTTGATTTGACGTCATCTGCATTATCCGGCGCCAGAAGAGTCCCATTACCTATTTCCAGCGCCTCGTTTGTCATTGAGAGTTGTAACTGCACGCCGGCGTGCGGGAGATTACCCCAATGCGTACGGCATTCAAGAACTGCATCTCCTGGATTATCTAGAATGACCGGATTGCTGTCACCATGGACCTCTCAAGCGCAGTATTCCTTCTAATATCTGCTCAATGTTGATGGTTGGTCCAAAGTGGCGCTATCTTGGGCACTGACCTTGTCACGGCGCCTCAAGGCAGCAGCAGCGATATGGCCATCATTTGATCGCGCTGGAGCAAATCTGCGGATTCATTCGTCACCTCATCAAGGTCTGGCGGCTCGCATCCAACTTCCTTGCAACTGCCGAAATGCTCAGCCCTTTGGCCAGCTCGGCTAACGTAGCCAGACCGCCAGATCAGAAAGAGCACGCTTGCGAAATAGGCCAGCTGAAGGAGCAGCGAATAAGCCAGCGTGGTGACGACTACTGTGCCGATGGAATGAGAAGCGAAGTAGACAGTCAGTGCGGTGCTGCACAGCACCAGCCCCAGGACGCGACAAAAGATTCTAAAGGGCAACGCCGTTCTCCTGGTCTTGTCTCCTCAAATCATGCTGCGACCTGGTCGGCCGCAACATGGGTCTGGCAGTTCTTCGGGCAGACGCGGCCGCAGGCTCCGCAGCCAATGCAGCGGCCGGCATGGTCGACGACCATGATCATGCGATTGAGCTCGCCGTCGAAATCGTCGTCTTCACCGTCGCAGGCGCCGAGGATTTCACCCGCGTCATCGACACCGTAAAGATGCATGACCTCGCGAGAGCAGACTTTGAAACAGCGGCCGCAGCCGATGCAGGTCGTGCCGTCTATAGCGGTGAGATATTCCGGCACCCATCCGGAGCCGTCGCGGGTGATAAATGTGCTCGTCATCGTAACTTCTTCATTGCAGCGAGCGCTCTCTTGGCACCATCCAACTGGGCAAAAACCGCCGACGTTTCTTGGGCAACTTCCTCTATCTCCGTCCATTTTCCCGGGAGATTCTCTGCAAGGTCGCGCAATTTCATCTTGGCAACTGCCGCGCGCAGCTGAAGCTTTCGGACTTTCTTCCCCATCTCATCTAGCTTTGACATAAATCCTTCCTCGAAATCGGTTTCTTCACGCCCGTGCCACGTCGGGATAGGCTTCGATGGCTGCAGTCGCATCGTCGGCCAGTTTCGTACCGGCCTCCGCGAGCTTCCTGAACGTGTCGAAGCCGAACCGGTAGATGTCTCGACAGAGCGACCAACCGCCCGGCCGTGAAAAGCAATCGTCCGAAGCCCCCATGGGTTTCATCTCCATCGTTGGCGATCTCATCAGGCCGGAGCGCTCCTCGATCCTAAGCCCGACGGCCGTGTAGAACATATCGAGCTTCCACAGCACTTCCGGATCGGGATCGCCGATGATGGGGATCGCACGGCGCTGTTTTCTGGTGATGATGAAGTCGCCCAGCAGTTCGGCGTCCGATTTGCCTTCCCGTGACCCGGAGGCATCCTGAGCACCGATCAGCCGCACGAGGCATCTGACAAAAAGCACGGCAAGGGCCGCCTCGTCCTCGTTGACCGCAGGGCTGACTGCGGTATCAGTTCGCCTTCTCCTCATTTCAGTCCTCTTCCTCGAAGCACGCTGCCTGTTTTCGGGGACACCTACTTCGGGCACACTTGCGCAGCCGACGCCCGGCTCGGCGCGGCTGATTCCACGCCATTGATGTCCCTCTGGCCGACCTTGAACACGTCCTCGACTGCGAAGTCTTCCACGCAAATTCGCGTCGAATATCACCTCCGCCGCAATGCGGCCGGAGGCCATGAAGATTCGAGCCTCGATCCTGCTGCAAACGATCGACCAAGTGCTGCATGGACCCTCCTTGCTGCGGTCACACCAGGGAAATGGACGAATTGGCCAGTAAGCCATTTCGACCAATCATCCCTTTCTATGTTTTCTCCTTGGCCGACCGCGCTTTGGCACCTTCGGGAAATTGTTTTGCGGAGCCGCACAGAGAGCTCCGTAACAAACTTTCCCACCCCTGTACTTGGCGAGGGCCTGCAGCAAATCCGGCAGATGCTGCTCTTTCAATTCGGCCGGGATAGGCTCCGGACCGTCCAGCGACGTCAGTGCCATTTCGACCAACTCGATCGCGCGATCATTGTTGCCGTTCTCGTGATAATACCGGGCAACCGCGGGATAGGACCGGAACTTAGGGCTGTCGCCTTGCGGGGGATTCAGCGCCAGGATGTGTTCGGACAGCTCCTTGCCCATCGCGAAGCGCTCAGCAGGGGGAAGGCGCGAATGGTCATTGGCCGGATGGAAAAGTTGGTCTAGCGCCGAAACCATCCAGTCCTCGGAGTTTTTGTCGATTGCGTCGCGAACCAATTGGCGCATCACGGGCAAGCCGGTCCACATGTCTTGAATTTTGTGTAGCAACAGATGCGCATGAGCCAGGCGAAAATTGATGTCGTCGGGCATCAAGGCGATGCCCTCTTCGATCGCCCAGAGCGCCGTCTTCCAATCTTCTAACTTCACCGCCGCCCAGAATCTGTCATCGATCGGCTGCTTCAACGCTTGTTCGCGCGCCATTGGTTCGCTTGTGGCGATCCGCTCCATATCGGCGGCTTTAGCTTTATCGCTGATGCGCCAGCTGCCGTTGAGCACTTTGGACAAAACCTCATCGAGTTGGCTGGGATGACCGGTAAAGGCGATGTGGCCGTCTCGGTCGACCACGAACGAGGTCGGAATCCCGACGGAAAAGCTGGGTTTCATCCAAAGCTTGTTCATTTCACCTGTGTGGTCGAACGCGATCCGATAGCTCAGATGCGAGCACTTTTCGGTCAACCACGCGTCCAACTTGGTGCGAGCCTCAACGGCTGTTGGAGCGTCTTCATTAGCCGCGACGCCGACGACCTCAAGTCCGCTGTCCCTGTATTTTTCCTGGAGCCGCATCAGATCGAGCATCTCCGCCATGCATAGTTCGCACCAAGTTGCCCAAAATTCGACGATATAGACTTTGCCGGGCTGGAAGTTCGCAAGGGGCTCGCCACGCAGCCAGTCCTCCACTTTGATCGAAGGAGCCGGTGACCCCATCTGCAATACCATGTTGCTCTCCAAAGCTGTTGCCAAAGGTTGCGTGACCTATGCGCGAGCTTGTTCCCCCTTTGAGACGGGGCACGAGGGTTCAAGGAAGGGAGAGCATCGCTCGTCTTGCGCATCTGCGTGCAGTCAGCCTCCACTCCGTGTTGCTGAAGCTCAATTCGCAAAGGCCGTGCCAACGCGCTAAGCGCGCACTAAACGCATGATGACACTAGAAAATCACCTCCGGATGCCCAAGATGGCCGGTTGTATTGAACCCGACATGTTTTCTGCTGCTGTCCGGTTTCGGACACGCATCACTCGCTTCGCCGCGCCAGAAAAGCGTGGCCACGAATGGCTGAACAGGCATTCGGGCTGAGGGACGAGCAGATGGACATCATGACTGCGTTGACTGCCGCTAGGCCCGTCATCATCGTCCGCTTCACGCCACCGGCTTGAGCGTCTTGCCGTTCCGGTCCATAAGGCGGTAGCGGATCTCGCCATTTGCGATTGCAGGGGGGCCGCTCCATCCGAGCCCGGCCTCGGCCCCCTCGCCCGCCTTGCGATTGAATTCCTGGGCTGGTGTCATGGGAGTTCTTCACGACCCAAGCCGGTCCAGCTGTAGCTCGCCAATACCGCCATCCTCAGATCGATGATGTCGTTGCGAAAAAGGCCAGGATGAGTGCCGGCATGTGCGGCCGGTGAGCTCTCCGGGGTTCCTGCTTTGTGCCGATATGTTCTGTGTTCCCTGTGCTCAGGCGCTACAGGGACCGCCTGGTGCGATGTGAGCGTTGTCAGAATTTGACCAACCCCAAAGGCCGCTCCGTCGCCACGCGGGTCGGGCGACGGCCGTCCTTGCCGCTAACCCGCTACCATCCCTGACGACGACAACGTGATTAATGCGATCGAGTCCCGCCGACTCCGGCAGAGCACGACCCTCCAGACTCGAAGTTGAGGGCCTTGGCCACGGCACGGTCGCGTTGTTCAGCTCCGGGCCAGTAGTCAGGAGAGATCGTGATAGCGCTAATACGATGCGGCTACGGTCCGAACGCCGCCTGCCGCGCTGAAACGACGCTCTTTCTCGACCTTGACGCCGACCTGCGAAGCCCCGGTTTTGACTGCATTGAGGAGCGCCTGTACCTCTGCCGGCCGTTGGTCTCCGCGTTACGGATCATCTCGGGCGAGGAGAACCCCCGAGCGCGCGTTAGAGACGTCCGCGATGTTCTCGGCGACGGCGCGTGCAGATTGGCTCCGAGGAGCTTCGCGAAACTGGGCGCGTTTGCCGCGGCCTTTCTCCGACTTGGCATCAGCATAGGTGACCCAGGGGAGTAGAGCTTCGAACAGCATCGGTGCTGCTTCAAAACCCGTTAGCGAGCCAAAAAACAGCGGCAATGGCGGCTTCCCCACTATCCATCTCGTTACGCCACCGAAGAGCCGCTCGCGCAGCGGTCGGCTGCCGTAAGCGCCCATCACTATCATGTCGGCAGACGTGTCGATTGCGTGCTGCGCGAGCACCGTGGCCACTGGTTTGCCGGCGCTCGCCAGCCGGTCAACCGACACCCAAGCACCGTGCCGAGTGAGATAGGCAGCGATGTCGGCTCCCGGCTCGGTGTCGTTTCCGGTGCAGGTCGCCTCCGGATCGACGAGTGCGACACGAACTTCCTCAGCATCGGCTAGCAAATCCAGCGCTTCCCGAACTGAACGGGACGCCTCGATTCGCAAATCCCAGCCGACCAGCACGCGCCGTGGAGACAGAGTCGCCTCAGCGCCCTCCGGCACGACAAGCACCGGCTTTCCGGTGTCGAACAGGCTGCCGTTGATAACAAGGGGACCGACGTTAATGTCGTTGAGAAGTGCGGGGCCGACGATTGTCAGGTCGTTGCAGAGAGCCCGCTGTCGCACCGCGTCACCGATGCTGGCCTGATCGCAGTTGGCAATATCGACATCATAGCACCGCCACGTGGCTCTCAGCAGTTTGTGAATTTCCCTGGATGTTTTCTCCAAACTGGCTGTGTCCTGTGAAAATCTCTCGATTTGCCTGTACCGTTTTTCCAGTGCGGCAATGGCGTGTGCGCGATTTCCAGGCCACTCGGGGATGCCATCGCCCAGCGGCGGAGGCGACATAACGAGCCGCGGAGGCGACATAATCAGTACGGAAAGATACGCGCCGACTTCGGCACACAAGCTCGCAGCTGTTCTGACGTCCTGGTCGGAGTGGTCAGCTCCCGCTACACTGAGTAGGCTTTTGAAGGCCATCTGACTGCTTCTTTCTGAATATGTCGTACCTGCCGGCGCGTTTCGAAGCCGCAAGACTTGCCCTCAGCACGGCGGAAATGCGGAGTGGCACCACATCGGTTATCTATTCAGCCGTCCGGCCACTCGAGCGAGTAGCCGGCCGACCTGACGGTACGAATGACGCTGGAGGGGGAGGCCGCATTCAGAGCCCTTCTGAGCCGGCTGATATGGACATCCACGGTGCGTACACCGACATGGATATTGGCCGGCCAGGCCGCGCTGATCAGCTCGTCTCTGGTGAAGACCTTGCCGGGAGTCTCAAGCAAAAGCCGCAGCAGGTTGAACTCGATCGGCCCAAGGTGGACTTCGTGGCCATTACCCCGAACGCGGTGGGCATCGAGCCTTATCTCAAGGTCGCCACAGGAGATCCAGCCGCCGTTTTCAATCCCGTTCGAACCCGGCTTTGGCAGCGCCAGCTTCATCCGTAGACAGTCAAGCAGCTGGGCCGGCGCGAAAGGCCGCACAAAGCTCTCGTCAATACCAGCCTTCAAGAGATCGAGGTGCTGGTTCTCGGCGCCGGGCGCGATCAGCGCAATTACGGGCAGGCCGCCGGTCCGGGGCTCCCCCTTGAACCGGGCGCAGATTGTGGAGCCTGTCGCGCCTGCCGGCCCGCAGTCCAGCACTACCGCCTGGAGCTCCCGTTCATCGGCCAATGCAAGTGCTTCCTTCACGCCGCCTGCCGGCTCACTCGTGAAGCCGTCCACTCCCAGAATGTGGCTGAGGAACAGATACAACTCAGCATCTTGCGAACAGATCAGGACCAGTGGCTTCATCAGCGCTACCCCAAGAACCACATCGGCCTCGACCGCCTCCATTGAGAGGGCTGGCCATCGCATGTCCTCAAAGCCTGACATGATCCCCTTGATCGAAAATTGGTTCCATCACGCCCGCGCCACCTCGGGATGAGCCTCAATGGCTGCGGTCGCATCGCCGGCCAGTTTGGTACCGGCCGCGGCGAGTTTCCGGAACGTCTCGAAGCCGAACCGGTGGACGTCGCGCAGGGTCTTCGACAGAACGACCAACCGCCCGGCCGTGAAAAGCACGCGCCCGAAGCCCTCATGGCTCATCTCCATCATCGGCGATGCCATCAGGCCGGAGCGCTCCTCGATCGCAAGCCCGACGGCGGTGTAAAACATCTCGAGCCTCCACAGCACGTCCGGATCGGGATCGCCGATGATCGGGATCGAACGGCGCTGTTCCCTGGTGATGATAAAGTCGCCCAGCAGCTCGGCGTCCGATTTGCCTTCCCAAGACCCGTGGGAATCATGAGCCCGGACCAGCCGCACGAGACATTTGACGAACGGGGTGGCAAGGGCCGCCTCGTCTTCGGCGACAGCAGGGCTAAGCACGGCGTCAGACATTCGCCCACTCCTCATTTCAGTCCTCGTCCTCGAAGGACGGGCTCTGTTTGGCGACACCTGCCTGCGCCAGCACCTTGCGCAGCCAAGGGGGAGGACACGTCCTGAGCATCATCTGCGTGCGCAACAGCACCTCTTCGATTGTTTGGGGCTGCGGCACTTTGATCGGATGAATTTTTGCCGAAACAACCTTGGCTGCCGAAGGTCCGCCGATCGCCAGACAAAACAGGAGATGACATCCCTTGAGCGCCTCCACCTTCGGCGTGATGCGGTCATCGCCCTCAGTTCGGTGCTTCCCGCTCTCGTCGGAAACGTCATCGAAGGCCACGGCCTCGACGAGATTCCACTCCTCGCGCGACACGTCGTAGACAGCAAAGCGCCTGGCCGACCCGAAATGGGCATTGAGGTTCTTCATATCCTGCGTGGCGATCGCCACGCGCAATGCGCCGGCTTGGCGTTCCGGCGTCGGTGCGTGAACCTCGTCAGTGACGAGCGAGAGGCGACGAACGGAGCTCATCTGGGATTTCTCGCTTACGGAGTGGATCAAGCGCCTCAGGGGTCGGCGCGTGCCGGTTGGCTTCAAAGATGTTGGCAACCTCGAAGATCATGTCGCGGGTCCCCTGATAGAGGATTGTGAGCTTGTGCTGGCTGCCGAGCCGGTCGAAGATCGGGAAGCCGACCCGCATGAGCGGAATGCCGAGGCGCTGCGCCGCCTGGCGGCCATGGGAATGGGTGACGAGAAGATCAGCGCCGGCGCCAAGAGCTTCCAAATCGCCGAGATCGCCGATCTGAACCGACTGCGCCGGTACTTCCTCCAAAATTTTCGACATGTCGGTCGTGGTGACCGCCGCTGCGATTTCGGAGCCCATGCCGATGAAGAAGCTCGCGAGTTGGTAGAGTTGGTCTGGTTCAGCAGCGATCGCAATTTTCTTGCCTCCAAAGTGGAAATGTCCGTCGAGCAACGCGTCCTGCAACTGCGCCCGGCGACGGCGCACCTCAGCCGGCGCCGCAGCGCCCGAAACCGCGGAGAGCAGCGAGACGAACCGGTCTGCGTCCTTCAATCCAGTCAGCGACCGGAACAGCACATAAGGCACGCCGGTCAACCTCTGCAGCAGGTCGGCCGGGCGGCGCATATGCTCACCGATGACGATGCATTGCTCGGCCGTGCCAAGCTCGCGGATATCCTCGACGCTGGTGCCGCCATAGGTGGTCGTGACCCAGCGGTCGGGCACGGTACCGTCAAGCGAGCCGGAGACGTCCGGCAGAATCACCGGCTTCAGTCCAAAGCTTTCAACCATCTCACGCAAATGCTCTAGGTCAGCCACAGTGAGGTTCCAGCCAGGCAGGATCACGATCTTCTTCGACTGCCGCGCCTGCTCGCCGCGCCGCGTAATCCTTTCGATCATCGCGGTGACAGCCTTGGCCCAGCCCTCTTCGATCGCGCCGTCGAAATCCGGCGTGTTGGCTAGTACCACATCCGTACCCGCGAGTTCTTCCGTGCGCTTCAGCCTGATATTGGAGATATCTCCTGCGCAGTCTTCGCCCCGGGTTTCCACCAGCGCCGTCGTGCAGACCCCGATCAGCGTTGGCTTTGTGCGGGCCTTGAGGTTGAGGATCGCCTCTTCCAGATGGTCTGCCCCGCCAAGGATCGTCGCCACCTCGTCCATCGCCGTCGTCTGCAACGGGATGGCTTCCTTGAAATGCCGCACGAACAGCACGAGCGCAAAGCTGGTGCACCCCTGGCTGCCGTGGAACAACGGCATCGCGCCGTCGACCCCAAGGAAGGCGAAGGCGGCACCCAACGGCTGCGATGACTTCAGCGGATTGACCGCCGCCGCTTTGCTCTGGGGAAGGATGCGGACCATCGCTTCCTCAACACTCGCTGAAATCGTCGGTCATCGTGCCGGCGAATTTCTTGAAAGCCTGGACGGTCGGGGTCTCGCTCTTTGTGCTCGGCACTTCGTCCTTCATCGCAGGCTGGCAATCCCATGGTGCCGGCTCCCGCACCTGGCACCAGATCGGGTTATGAATGGCGAGGTCGATCTGGCGTACGAGTTCCACCATGCCGTCATAGCCGGCGTAAGGGTGTTGGCGCTCCTGGTTGATATCGAGCCAGGGTGTCTTGGCCTTCAGCGCGATGAATTGCGTACGCCCGCCCGACAGCATGATATCGGCCTTATGTTCTGAGAGCATGGCGTAAAGCTCGCGCGGTGCCATCTGCTCGAACATGTGGTTGTCGTCCTTGAGCATCTGTTTGACGCGCTCCTTGTCTTCGACTGTGGATTTCTTGACCGAGGTGCCGACGATCTCGATGCCGATCTCCATCAGTGCATGGACGACCGACCAGGACTTCACACCGCCGGTGTTGAGCAGCACGCGCTTGCCTTCGAGCCTCGGCCGGTAGGCCGCGAGCTTCTTCCACGCAATCGCCTCCTCCTCTGCAATCAAGGCCTCCGTGCGGTCCAGGATCTCCGGATCGGCACCCTTCTTCACGAGCAGCTGAGATATCTGTCGGAGCGCTTCCGAGGTGTCCGTGATGCCGTAGAAGGAGCCCTCGAAGAACGGAATATCCCAGCGCTGCTCCATCTTGCGGGCGAGATTGATGAGCGCGGTCGAGCACACCATCATAGCCGCCCGGGCGCGGTGCGCGCAGGCAATGTCGAAGTAACGCGCGTCACCCGGAATGCAGGCGCGCACCCGGATCCCGAGCCGATCAAGGAGCGGTTTCACGAGCCAGAACTCGCCGGAGAGGTTGAATTCCCCAAGGATATTGATGTCATACGGCCCGGCGTCGTCCGGTTCTACCGTGCCGATGACATGCTTGAGCAACGCCTCGCCGGCAAGCTTGTTGCCGAGATTCTTGGAGCCGACGAAGCCCGGCGCATTGACCGGCACCACCGGCAGGCCGAACTTTTCCGCCGCGCGCTTGCAGACGGCCTCGATGTCGTCGCCAATCAGCGCCGTCACGCAGGTCGGATAGACGAAGATAGCCGGCGGCCCATACGCTTCCTTGATCTCGCGGATCGCTTTGAAGAGCTTCCGCTCGCCCTGCCCCATCACCACGTCGAGTTCGGTGAGGTCGGTCGTGAAGCTTGTGCGCCACAGCGTTGGCCCGGACGAAGCCGCACCGCGGTTGTCCCAGGAATTGCCCTCGCAGGCGAGCGGCGCATGGATCAAATGCGCAACGTCGGTGATCGGCTGCAGCACGATCTTGGCGCCATCGAAGGCACAGCCGCCGGCCGCTGCCCCGGGGGTCGGTGGCTTCGAACAGCCCTTTTTGCGTGCCTTGGCATCCTTGCCGCGGTTCTTCTCGCAGGCAGGCTCGTTGAAGACATCCTGGATTTTGGCTCTGAGCGAGGACATTGCGTCGGTCTCCAAAGTCCCTTGGGAAGACGACCGGCCTCACCGAAGCGCCGGCCGCCAGCCTTAGCGGGTGAGGTCATACGAATAGTCCGTCACGCCCGTCTCGCTTGTCTCGCGATCGAGCTTGTCGAAGATCTTGTCGAGGATCGTCGTCAGGACGCGCAACCCGCCTTGGTAGCCCATAAGCGCAAACCGATGGTGATGGTGGCGGTCGAAGATCGGAAACGTCAGCCGGATCAGCGGCGTGCCGGTGTCGCGCTCCAGATACTTGCCATAGGAGTTGCCGATCAGCAGGTCCACCGGCTCGGTGAAGAGCAGCGAGCGCATCGCCCAGAGGTCCTTGCCCGCCCAGACTTGAGCACCCTTGCCGAAGGGCGATGATGCAAGCAGTTCGTTCAACTCCGCTTCCCATGCCGAGGTGCCGTTGGTGGCGAGGCAATGGGTCGGCTCGCCGCCCGTCTCCATAATGAAGCGGGCCATGGCGTAGACAAAGTCCGGATCGCCGTAGATGGCGTATTTCTTACCGTGCAGCCAGGATTGGCTGTCCGCCATCGCGTCAACAAGTCGGCCGCGCTCCAGGCGGATTGCCTCGGGGATTTCCTTGCCGGAAATCGCGGAGACCTCCATCAGGAAGTCGTCGGTCGCCTGGACTCCGAGCGGGTAATGGAACGAGGCAGTCGCCTGCCCTACCCCCTCGCAATACTCCAGTGTTTTTCGGGTATTGTAATGCTGTAGCGAAAGTGTCGCCTCGGCGTTGAGTGCCTTCCTCACGTCTTCGATCTTCGTGCCGCCGTCATACATGCGGTATTCGCCGTCCGACGGCGTGTCGAACTGATCAGAGGCGTCTTGGATGAAGGTATAGGACACGCCTATCAGATGGAGCAGGCGCTTAAGTTCCCGGTTGTTGCCAACGCAAAAGCCGTCGAAACCCGGAATGATGTTGATGATTCCCTCGGCTTCCGTTCGCTCCTCGCCTTTCCAGAAGTGCTCCAAAATGCCCTTGATCGTTACGTCATAGCCGTCGACATGGCTACCGACGAAGGCGGGCGTGTGGGCGAAGGGCACGTCGAAGTCGCGCGGGACCGAGCCTTCGTCCTTGGCGTTCTCGATGAAGCTATGCAGGTCGTCGCCAATGACCTCTGCCATACAAGTGGTCGAGACGGCGATCATCTTCGGGTCGTAGAGTTGGTACGTGTTGGCGAGCCCGTCGACCATGTTCTTCAGACCACCGAACACTGCCGCGTCCTCGGTCATCGAAGAGGAAACTGCCGAAGCAGGCTCCTTGAAATGGCGCGACAGGTGCGAGCGGTAATAGGCCACGCAGCCCTGGCTGCCGTGGACGAAGGACATGGTTCGCTCGAAGCCTGCGGCCGCGAACACCGCGCCGAGCGGCTGGCAGGCCTTGGCGGGGTTCACGACAAGCGCTTCGCGAGCAAGGTTCTTTTCGCGGTATTCCCACGTCTTGGTGAATTCGCGTTGGTCGGTAACGACCTGGTCCGGGTGCGGACATTCGAAATTCAGCCTCTTCTCGGCGAGCATCTGCCTGTATTCCGGCTCGCGGAACAGGGGCGCGTGGTCGAGAACTTTTTCAGCCGACTGCGGCATGGGTGGTTACCTCTTTCCATCTGGCCCGCCATACGGCGGCACAGGGACGTCGAAACGTTTCAGGTCTCCCGCGGACAAAGGGCCACAGGCGTTCAACGGCCTCCCGGCTTCCGGGAGGCCAGGTTTTCATTCGGCTGCGATCGCCGCCGACGGCTCGGCTTTTTTCTTCCAGGGGGCGTCGTAGAGGTTCCAGACCGGGTTGTTGATGGCGAGATCCATGTCGCGGGCGAAGATGGCGAAGCCGTCGTAGCCGTGATACGGGCCGGAATAATCCCAGGAATGCATTTGACGGAACGGTATGCCCATCTTCTGGACCGGGTACTTTTCTTTGATGCCGGAGCCAACGAGATCAGGACGGATCCCCTCGATGAACTTCTCCAGCTCGTAACCAGTCACGTCGTCATAGATCAGCGTGCCCTTCTTCACGTAATGGCCGGTACGCTGATAGTCATCATTATGGCCAAATTCGTACCCAGTGCCGACGATCACCATGCCCAGGTCCTCATATGCCGTGACGACGTGACGGGGGCGCAGCCCGCCGACATAGAGCATCACCGTCCTGCCTTCGAGGCGCGGCCGGTACTTGGCGATGACGGCATCGACCAACGGCCGGTATTTGGCGATGACCGCCTCGGCCTTGGCCTCGATTTCCGGCCCGAAATGCTTGGCTATCTTGCGCAGAGAGGCTTCGGTCTGGGAGGGGCCGAAGAAATTGTACTCCATCCAGTCGATGCCATACTTTTCCTCCATATGCCGGCAGATGTAGTTCATCGACCTGTAGCAATGGATGAGATTGAGCTTGGCCTTCGGCGCGCGCTCTATTTCGGCCAGCGTAGCGTCGCCCGACCAGTTGCCGACCACGCGCAGGCCCATCTCCTCGAGCAGGATGCGCGAAGCCCAGGCGTCGCCGCCGATATTGTAGTCGCCGATCACATTGACATCGTGCGGGCTGGCCTCGAACTCGACGTCCTTCTTCTCGAACACCCAGTCGCGGATCGCGTCGTTGGCGATGTGGTGGCCGAGTGATTGCGAGACGCCGCGGAAGCCCTCGCAGCGCACCGGCACGATCGTCTTTTCGTGCTCCTTGGCCTTGTTGCGGGACACCGCTTCGGTGTCGTCGCCAATCAGGCCGATCGGACATTCGGATTGCACGCTCATGCCCTTGTTCAGCGGAAACAGTTCCTCGATCTCGTCGATGATCCGTTCCAGCTTCTTGTCGCCACCAAAAACAATGTCCTTCTCCTGGAAATCGGAGGTGAACTGCATCGTGACGAACGTGTCGATGCCGGTCGTGCCGACGTAGTAGTTGCGGCGTTGCGACCAGGAATATTGCCCGCAGCCGACCGGGCCGTGCGAGATATGGACCATATCCTTGACTGGACCCCACACCACGCCTTTCGAGCCGGCATAGGCGCAGCCGCGAATCGTCATCACGCCGGGGATGGACTTGATGTTCGATTTGACCTCGCATTCGGAAAGGACCTCGCTTTCATTGCCAGCCTCGTCGCCGCTCTTTGCGACGCTGAGGTGCTTTTTGCGGCGCTTCGCCGCCTTGTCAGGATATTGCGACAGCACCTCCTCGATAAGCTTCGCATGGAGGGCGCCGTCATTCTCGTATTCCAGGCTCATGGGACCCCTTTCAAGGTTCAGGGTGACGCCTCACCGACGAGGCGCCGTTCTTTGAAAGGCGCGCCAGGTCAGGCCGCGCCCCCAGTCAGTAGCGGTCGTTACTGTGCGGCCGCCTTCGCCGCTTCCTTGACCTGAAGCTCGGCAAGCATCTGCTCATCCGTCTTCATGATGCCGAAGTCGAGCAGCATGTCCTCGAGCTCCTCCATGGTGATCGGGGTGGGGATGGTGCCCTGGCCCGAATTGGCATGGATCTTCTCGGCCAGCGCCCGGTATTCCCCGGCCTGCTTGGAGTCCGGCGCATACTGGATGACAGACATCTTCCTGAGTTCGGCGTGCTGGACGATGTTGTCGCGCGGCACGAAGTGGATGAGCTTGGAATTGAGCCTGGAAGCCAGCGCTTCGGCGAGGTCGAGCTCGCGGTCGGTTTGGCGCTCGTTGCAGATCAGGCCGCCGAGCCGCACGCCGCCCGAATGGGCGTATTTCAGGATGCCCTTGGCGATGTTGTTGGCCGCATAGAGCGCCATCATCTCGCCGGACATGACGATATAGATTTCCTGGGCCTTGTTCTCGCGGATCGGCATCGCGAAACCGCCGCACACCACATCCCCGAGCACGTCGTAGGAGACATAGTCGACATCGTCGTAGGCACCGTTCTCCTCGAGGAAGTTGATCGAGGTGATCACACCGCGGCCGGCGCAGCCGACACCCGGCTCAGGGCCGCCCGACTCCACGCATTTGATGCCTTTGTAGCCGACCTTGAGCACGTCCGCGAGTNGACACCCGGCTCAGGGCCGCCCGACTCCACGCATTTGATGCCTTTGTAGCCGACCTTGAGCACGTCCGCGAGTTCCAGGTCTTCCACCGAACCTTCCTCTGCCGCGAGGTGCAGGACCGTATCCTGCGCCTTCGCGTTCAGGATCAGGCGGGTGGAGTCGGCTTTCGGGTCGCAGCCGACGATGAGGATTCTCTGCCCGAGGTCGACAAGGGCGGCGAGCGTATTTTGGGAGGTGGTGGACTTGCCGATGCCGCCCTTGCCGTAAAAGGCGATCTGACGCAAACCTGACATGTAGCTTTCCTTCCTTCGTTCCATTCATCGCGGCTGCCGCGACATGAATGCCGGTCGGGCAGCTGTCGCCGCCTCGCACCCAAGGATCTCAAGACTCGTGCCAACTTGGCTGATCGAACCGAAGAATAATTTCGTGGTTGCTTTTCAGGGATTTAGCTCGAGGCCAAAGAAAGGATCGTCGGAACAAGCCGTGTAGCGGACCCGACAATGGCGACACAAAGCGTCGGATCGCGATCCTCAGTCACCGCACTCGTTCGAACCGCATCGTTGTGTTGAGGTGGGCGAACAGCATCTCGACCCTCTAGCGTTAATTGCGGCACCGTGATGGAGCCGGAGGACGAGGCTGACAGCAGCAACACCGCCTGCAGAATTGCAGTGGAGTTCATCGCAGCGTTCACTTCGGCGAGGTTCCGGCGATCTTCTCCAGCGTAGACCGCGCCTGTGGAATGAACCGTGTCGCCACTGCGGGTGCGAGCGTGAGAAGCAGTTCGGCGGCGGACGCGATCGTTCGCTCGGGTCGCGCAAGCACAGCCTCGACCGGCGGCACCGTGGTCGCCGGAAACGAAAGGCGGAAGCGGCCGTTGCTGACCAGATAGGCGCACCCACCGAAAATCCACGCCACGAGCGGCTCTTCAACACCGAGACGGAGCCGCGAGGCATTGACATGGAACAGTAGCCATGCGCTTGCCCAGCAGAATTCGGCGGGGCGCGCCGTTAGGTCCTCGCGCAGCAGCCAGATCGTGTTGGCGGCGCCATCTCGATCGGTCGCGATTATCGTAAGGTCGCCACGCATGCGGCGAAGCAAGGAATGAAGTGCTCCGATCTCGGACGAGGCCAATCCCTCATGAACAACTGCGTCGATCGCGTCGAACGCGCCGGCGAGCGCCGCGGCCGTGGCGAAGCTCAACAGATAGTCTTCAGCCGCACGGCGCAGGTCCTCATCGGCGTCTTCACGAATCGTCGCCAACGGTATCGTGCCGCGTCTGGGGTTCTTGAGCGCAGCGTCGGTTTCGAGCCACTCACCGGAGGCGACCATTTCGGCGACCGAGGCATGGCGCCGCACTCGCTGGACGAAATCGGTAGGATCGTGGGTTGCGATAGTCCTTCGATCCTCGGCGATGGCCGCTGAAAGCTCCGACGAGACGATCGGGCCCTCTACGAGATAGTCACGAAAATCGCGATAGAAGCCGGTGGGTGCCGCGAGTGCTTCGTCCGCATCGGCGAGTAGGTAGAAGGCGACGTCGAGGGCGACGACTGGATGTTCGCGGATAGCTTCAAGCGGCTCGGTGTTGCTGGCGCAGCCAGGCGAATAGATCACTTCTTCCTGAGCGCCGGCCTTGGTCCCCGTGATTTCGCGGTAAAGCCAGAGCAGGCCATGGCGCACGACACGGTGGCAATGGGCTTCGGCTAGCGTACCCTCCGGGTCGATGCCAGGCAGGGCCGACAGGGCGTCGCGCATCTTGACGATCGCGATTTCAGGCCGGCCCGCGCAATAAGCGGCATGGGCGGTATCGGCGAGCAGCCCGATCGCCATCGCGCGCACCGAAGGCATCTTGTCGAGCGTCGAAGCCTCCCCCTGAGCACGTTCGAACCATTGCTGGGCGGCTGCCCAGTCGCCGAGCGTCGCGGCGCTTATGCCAGCCTCGCGAGCGATATAGGCCCGTTCGATAGTGTCCTGGCCGCCGGCTTCTGCAGCCGCTGTCAGCAGCGGGAGCGCCGCGGCATGATCGCGCCTGAGCCAATGGATCTTGGCCCGGGCGCGCGAAATTGCGATGTCGAAGCCGAATTTGCCCTCGGCTTGCGCGAGGCAGGCAAGTGCCCGTTCGGCATCGTCGCCATTCTCGTCGAGGCAAATGGCCCGCGCTATCGCGCAGCGCGTCGCGAGCATGGCATTGCCCCAACTGATCGCGAGGTCTGCGCAGGCGGCATAATCGCGGGCAGCGGCCTCCCAATCAAACGTGTGGGTTCGCGATTCCTTGAGCCAGCCATGGTTGACGAGGATCGAAATATCGCCTCGCCCAGGCTGGAAGGATGAGAGGACCCGGTCGCGCGTCGCGGGCTCTTCATTATCAAGTCGCTCCAGGATTTCCTTGAACCGAGCGACCGTTCGGACGTTGCCAAGTTGCGCCCCAAACAACACGCCGCTCACATGCGGATCGCCGGCAACGGACTTGAAGTTGCTGTTGGCCGTGGCGAGTTGGGGCGAGATCCCAAGCAGCCGGTCGAACCGAAGTAGTATCTCCAACCAATCGGAAAAGAGCTCGCCGGTGCGCGGATGAAGTAGGAGCTTGGAAAGCGTGAAGCCCTCGATGAGTTCCGGTCCCGTCACATGAAAACGCTCGCGTTCGAAGGCGTCCCAGGCAGCCCGAGCATTCCCGGGAGTGCCATAAGGAAGAAGGACGAGCAACTGGGCCAATCGCAGCATCGCCGACGCTGCGAGGTCTTGCGGGAAGATCGGCGTGTCGGTTGCGAAGGCCATAAGCTCGCCCAGGAAGGGAGCGAGAAAATCCAGCACCTCGACCGGGCAGGTGATCACACTATGCGCGAAGGCGAAGACGAAGCCACCCTCCTCGCTCCTGAGCGCGTGATGCATCGCTGCGGGCGCATCAAGTACGGAGATGCTCCTGGCCCGGAACATCGCGTCGGCAATGCGGCGATGAACGGCGCGGCATTCTGCGGAGGTGAGCACATCCTCAGCGGCATCTTCGAGCAATGGCGAAACCCGCAGTCGCTTTGTCCGATAGGGCTCGATCCAAGGACCAACGAGTTGGTCGAGCAGAAGGCCGGGAAGCGGTACGATCGGTTCCAGCCCCGCGATCTCTAGGGCAAGGCCGCGGTCGAACCCACCGCGGATCAGGCTAGCGCGCAGCAGCAGCGTCTGTGCGTCGGTCGGAAACGCCGCGATCAGGCGTTGTCGCGCTGCGCGCCGTTCCGCGCCCAGTTCGTCGGGGATCTGCCCGCCCAGGACCGCGCCAATCGATGCCCTTGACCAATTTGCTGACTTGAGATGGAGCAGCGCCGCCATGGTGAGCTGAGGATGGCCGCGTGCCGCAGCGCGATAGACCGCACCGGCGTAGTTGGTATCGCCGCCGGCCAACGCGACGAGTTCGGTAACTTCCTCCTCCGCCAGATACGCGACCTCGACTGCTGAGGGCGCCTCGGGTGCCAGTTGGTAATGGGTAGCCTTGGTCGGTGCGCGATAGCTTGTGATTACCGCAGTACAATCACGTCGCCGAAGGCTGGTGACGACGCGCAGCAGCGCATCACGTACGGCAGGATCGTCGATCTCGTTCACGTCATCCAGAATAAGGTGCGTTGCGGACGTGGCAGCCAGTTCCCCCCGCAGAAGCGACAACCGTGCGGCGGTCTCGGCGGGAGATAAGTTGCGGAAGTCGACGATCGACCACCGCCCTTCACAGCAGTCTGCCACGACGCGCGCGGCGAGCGACTTGCCCAATCCCGTCGCGCCGCTCGCGATCGCAACCCCTGCTGTGCGGCGTGCGGTGTCGAGCGCGGCGACTAAGTCTATTCGCGGAGCCCGGATCGCGGGAAGAGGTAAGTCGCTCGCCGGTACCAGCAAGGCCGGTCGCGTGAAGGTCGCGCCTGTACCGCCGCCCTGGAGCGCCGCCGATAGTTGCTGCAGAGGAACTGCAACAATGGCTGTCTCGTCGATTAGCACGAGGAGATCGGCACGACGCAATTGTCGCGCATTGCCAGTAACCGCCGTCATCAGCAGGCGCTCGACAACCGCCGGCAAAACAGCCCTCCCCGTATGGCTTGAGAGCCGTCTTGCGGATGCAACATATTCGATAAGCCCAGCCTCAAGCTCGTCGCGCATGCCCGCAATGCCCGGTGCGCCACAATCCCAGTGTATGCGCCGGAGGAAATCGCTCCGGAACGCATGGTCGTCCGTCAGTGCTTCGAGATGGGCTTTCGTGGACGGCTCCAGATCGAGCGCTGCCACCAGCGTGCGTAAGGGCCCGACATCGGCTCCCGCCGCGGCCCGGCGCCAATAATGAAGTGCGGCACCTCCTGCGATGCGATGCGCCTTGCTTCGCTCCACGCCGATTTCGGACGTGGTCAGATAGTGGAACGAAACAGCGCGCTTGGGATTGCGGTGCACGAGATCGAAGAAGGAATCGATTGCGGCGCGAACACCTGCCGACTGGAGGGTGATGTTCGCGCTTCCGCCCGTGTCTTTGACTTGGGTTCCTGCGAGCGCGTCACGTGTTGCGACTGCATAGTCTTCGGCCACTTCGAGGTGGAGGATCTCGCCGTCTCCCAAACCCAGCCAGGCCAAGCCTGATGCGTAGAGCTGATAGCCATAACCGCGCAGCGCAGCGGTTGCCTGGCGCGCGACATCACCCTTTGGTGCATCGAGGCTTGGTCCTGACCCGAAAACGCTCGTCAATAAAGCTCCTCCAGCACGGCACACCCCCGGCTCACGCTCGGTCGTCATAAATGCTCGCAAACGCTGTGCTCAGACCTGGATCGCGAGTCTCCCTGAATCGTACAACGGAGAGACGACGTTGCGCTACGAGGAAAGCTTTCCACCTAACCGCAGTCGCTCACCTGGTTTTTCGCGCACTCGAATACCTGTTGAAAAAGACCGCAAGCCGGCTGACGGCCTAGTGCCAACATTTCTCCTTCTCGGCCCAACACCCATGCCACCGGTAGGCCTCGGGCGATGCGGGCACCGCAAGCCATCACAGCGCGAGAACCAGCCACCGCCGTTCATCGCTAAGCCTTTTAGCGATGAACGGCCGCGCCTGGCACGCCGGGTCTGGCGAATCGCTAGATCAAATGCAAACTCGCGACTATGGTGTGAACCAATCCCGCAATGTGCAAAACAGGGTTCGAACACAAGACCTTACATACTCTGCGGACATTAGGCCGAAGGGCCACAATGTGCGATCTGCTTCAAAACTTTTAAAAGAAACAGCCGACAAACCGACGCGCCATGCGCGCTTTATCCTTCCATCTTAATCGATTGTGTTTGGCAATAATTTTTATTCATCGTCGTTCCTCCTTACGGCTACGATAACATACGAATCTATTCTCTGTGCTACGATTCCGCTTTTGAACGTCGAGTTCCGATGCGCCGTGCAATCTTCCGCGCTCTGCGACGGGGTTAGTCGGCTGCATTGGTGCAGCGCTCGAACCGTCGTGGCGCTCGTCGAGACGGTTTTGCATTTGCTGGCAAAGGAAGCGTTTCGCAGCAATCCGAAGCTGATCCTGCCAGAGCGGCTTGGGCTCGATAACAAACGCCTGGTGATGAAGCCCAGCCTGGAGGTCGAAACCGAATTTCTTCGGCTCAAGTACAACGATTCCAAGACCATCATTCCCGACCTGTATGTTCGCGCGCTCGGCTATAACCTGTTCGTCGAGGTCGCCGTCACCCATTTCGCGGACAGCGCCAAAATCCAGCGCCTCAGGGAACACAAGATCCCCGCCGTCGAAATCGATCTGTCCAAGCCTCCGCGTGACTCGCTAAGGGTTGCCATCAACGAGGCGGTGCTGAAAACCGCAACGCGTCGGTGGCTCTATCATCCAGGCATCGAAGCTGCGCGGGCCAAGCAAGACGCAGATGAGCTCAAATGGCAGCAAGAACGGGGCAGGCGCGAGGCTGCCGCGACAGCCAAATACCGAAGCTGGGTTGAGCAAACAGCGGCAGCATACAGACAGGCACTGGCGAACCCGGTCGGCCGTGACTTCGTCGTCCCACGCGAGGTCGAGCTTCAAGCGATCGGTCTTGCAAAGTTTGTCGGCCGCGACGTCCCGGGCTTCGCCTGTTTTTCCGAACCGCCGGCGGTATGGCAAGCCATCATCCTGGCCGAGGTCTTTCATGATCGCTGCCTCGGCAACGCTCAGTGCAAAGCCGTGCCGATCGTCAACCATTTGGAAAAACGCCGGCTGATCCAAAAGGCCTTTCTGCGTGTGTCTGGCGAGGTGGCAGACGATGTCACCGCGATCGATGCCCGCTTCGCCCCGGCTTGGAAGGCAGTCGACAATTATCTGAAATATTTGCTCGGTGAGGGTGTCCTTATCCCGCAAGGCTTCGGTTTCATACTCGCCCCGGCGTTCGCTAAACCATGGAACGAGAGGACCCTGGCAGCAAACCAAAGAACCACTTTGATTCAGGAAACCGTGCAGCGGGTAGGGTGGATACTTGGCGAGCTTCCCGAAGACGAACGCGCCGGCACAACGGTCGAGCAGTGGCTGCAATCGATCCACCAGGAATCCGGTTTGACGTATGACAGGGCACTTCGGTCGGAGGTCGAGGCGCCCAAGATCATCGGCGAAATCGAAACCATTGTGCAGATGCTGGAAGGAAACGGTCCTCTTTTCTATGGGAGCGCAGGGCTGCCTATCGGCAATGCGATTTCCCGCCGCAAAGCCAAGATGGAAGAACAGGCCGAAGTGCGCCGCCAACGGCAGCTGCTGGAAGCAAGTCGCCTTCGTCACTCGCGGCGGAGCGTCCTCGATGGGAACCTCCTGTTTCGTAACCTGCCGTACTTCATGAAGATCGAAAGGCGACCCACGCGTAGATGCCTACGAGGGCATGCATGTGGACGCGCCGAATAACGACGTAACCATCACTAACGTAACGACCGGGCAGAAGATTGTTGGCCGCTTCGCCTACCACAACGAGCTGAAACGGCCGGAGCTTATTTTCTGCTTTTGCCTCTCTATGGCTTATGATGACGGTTTGCGAAAATTCGGGGGAGCGTGCATAGAAATTACCGATGAGCAGGCATTGCGCGACCGCATCGCTGGCGCCTTATTGCGCCGAAGCCGTTACCGGCTCGATCGACCATTGTTGCGAGCCGACCGGATCACCTACTACCGAACTGATGCCGCCGTGGCCGAAGGGGTCGATATCAAGAACCCGACACACCTTCCTTTTTTGAAGCGCGATACCTACGCTGCGGAGCAGGAATACAGATATGTCTTTGCAAAGCGGGGAGGTTACGAGCTCAATCAGGTCATCGTGAACAGGCATCATGAGCGCAACGCCGACATTGGCAAATTGGAGGCTGACGAGATTACGGTTCGCATCGGCTCCATCCGAGATATTGCAAAGGTGAGGGCCGCCTGAGCTATCATTTGCATAGACTTGAACCTCTCACGCGCAGCTACGGCTTTCATCACCACCCGGATGGGAGTTTGTGGTCTGCACAATCCCTTCGCCGTGCCCTGCGATCTCAAGTGCGAGATGCCGCGACGTCTAGTTGAGGCCGGCGAGCCATTTCTAAAAAAAGGCCCCGTGACAGAGGGGCCTCTGAATTATGTCCAGCGTCGCAGACAAACCGTGGCATAGCGTAGACGAGATCAGCATAGGAAATGCCCTTCGTGATGGCCCCTTAAAGGCCTCATGAAAATCTACGCATACTGCCTCAACATCGAACAGGGCATTGCCCTAGGAAATCCGCCAGATGCCCTGCGGGTCAAATGCGAAAAACGGTCTACCATCCTTGGGTGGCTCTTCGGTAGGAACCCGTCGAGGTTCAGATATTGGGGTGGACTGTTCACCAAATCAGTATCGGCTTCGCTGACACATGGTGCCTCGCTTCGGCGCCGCGTGGCTCGTCAGCAGTTCGAGGTAGGCCGCAACCTGCAACGTGTGGATCTCGAGTGCAGCCACTGTGGCGTTACGCATTCCTCAACCTGATAGTGCTGACTCGGGCCTTAATTTTTACGCTAAATGCTCGCCTTCCCTGACCGTCGGACTGGCAGGGAGTTGCTCGCCTCGACTGGCTTGAAGAGTCTGATGGGCGTCATCTCGGAATATCGAACGCTGAATGGACCGAAATTCCGCATGATCCGGCGCCATTCGTCAGTTAACTCAGACGGCGTAAAGATCAGACTCGGCTCAAATTTGCCGTGTGTGTCAATTCGAAAACCGTCACGGCCGTATTCGGCCAACTTGTATTGGTTCCCGATAAAATGAATGGCTTTGATCTTGTCTGCCAATGTCTTGTTCATGAACAGAGCAATCATGCTGTCGTCAATGTCAGAAAGACGGAGATAGGGACCGAAGCGAAAGCTACCGCCACCATACCCAAACTCAGCACGCAAAAAGCGCACGTTCTCCATCCCGACTGACGTGAATGTGCGGACGCTGATGCCCTCTCCGTCATCGTCCCCTTCGTCTGCGGGAGCGTTCTGTTTCGAGTCATCTCCCGACGTCGTAATGCGTTGCTCCCACTTGGCTCCCATCATCCCGTGGAAGATGCCCGCGGGCATGGCCTCGACGTCCGCCAAAGATTTTGCGCTCGCTCTATCAGCGCGATCCGACGTTCCAAACATCACCATAAAGAGCCCATCTCTCGGTTCGGCGAGACTCATACTCACGAAAAACCGGAAGTGGCCGATTTCATTGCCATTGTATTCGCGGTCCAGCTCTAAGAGAACGAGGAACTGCTCAAGGGGAGCATTCATCTCATGCAGAAATTGCATTCGGTTCAGCGATCTCTTTATTTCGCTAAATCCGTCAACAATCACACTTTGGATATCGTCGCCCCATCGCGCGAAGAATGTCGCCTGTTCTGCGTCAGACATTGGGATGCCGAGTGACTGAAATCGGATCGCCATTCCGTCGGCACCGTCAAGAACCAAGCGAATTCTTTCCCGATCGAAGATTTCGCAATAGGCCAACCCGCTTTTCGTGGCTTTCTCAACCAGGGCATTCTTTTCGCCGGCTGTAAGATTCACGTTTGTGAAGAAGACAAAGGCCTTGATTTCAGGATCGGCTGCGGTCGCACTCGCCAAATCCGCCGAGAATTTTTTATGGGCTTTCTTCTTGTGATCCGTTGAATCGCTAGCTTGATTGACAAACCCGATAGCACCATAAGTTTTCTGTTCCCCATTCAAGACAGCTTCGATGTCTCGACCGCCATCAGGTCCGCCCCGAGGGTGACGTGGTCGAACATTCGTGAACCGCTTGTCCAAAGCAAGGACGGCAGTGCACATACGTTCCCTTTGCAACTGGTTTGTGTCCAGATAGCTTTTCAATCGTTCATCAGTTCCGAACGTCATGGGACCAGTTTCTTTGATAACAATGAAAGAGCGAGATCCATTTTTTCCTTCTAAACTGTTGCTTGTCAGCGAGTCTGATCGACCGGTGTCGCTCGACTCAAATTACTGGCAAGAATTTCGTTTAGAAGCTATCCCAGTCCGGGGAAACAGCGGTGCTCCATTCCTGCGGAATGCGGTTACGCCAGGGGATGGGATCTAGCAGGCTGTTGAAGAAGTCTGGCGTACTGCCTTGAGGATGGCTTCGTCGCCGTTGTGGTAGGCGAATGTGATCTCGATCGAGCCGTCGTCGAGCAATTCGGCATGGCCATCGCCTGTGACGTCGTCCATCTCGTCACATCCGCCCCATGTGAAGTGAACTATCGAGAGGCCATAGCTCAGATCGAGGCCGGCTTGCAGGGCGCCAAAGGCGATCTCGCCGTTGTTGTCGGGTCCGATGGTGATGGTTGCGGGTCCACCGAGGTTCAGGTAACCGCGATCCCACAGATCGGCTTCGATGATCCGCCAGCGGCCGATCAGTTGGCAGCCCGCGGGCGCGGTCATTTCGGCGCCGCCAAGAGCTTGGGCAGCCGCACCAGATTGTAGGCGGCGGCCGCGAAGGTGAAGGCCCACCCAACGCGGTCGCGGCCGCGCAACTTGGTCTTCTCCTGTCCGGCGACGGTCTTGATCCAGCCGAACGCCTCTTCGATGCGCTTTCTGATGCGCTGGCTGACGGCATAGCCACCGTGACGCGTGGTCCGGCGATCGATCGCGGAACGGCGGCCGTTCGTGTTCTGCGCCACGTGCGGCGTCACCTTCATCGAGCGCAACTCGTTGATGAAGTCCTCCGCGTCATAGGCCTTGTCGGCGCCGAGCGTGATCGCCTGCGGCCGGTCGGCGCGAGGTTCGATCATATGCAGGGCCGCCACTCGCTCGGCATGCCCGTCGGCCAGCGTCAGACAGGCATCGACCAGCAGGCCATGGCGGTTCTCCATCAGCCCATGTCCCATGAAGCACAACCTAGCCTCCTTGCCCCGCCCTTTGCGGTAGAGCCTGGCGTCGGGGTCGGTGGTCGAGGCGTGCGTCTCGTTCGATCGCCTCTCGCCGTGGAAGTCCGCTTCCGCGTTACGCCCGCCGTCCTGAGCCGGCGGCTCGCCTGAGTCATCTTCGCCCGAACCGCCCTTCGGCTTGACGCTCTTCATCGACGCCCAGGCCTCGATCAGCGTTCCGTCGACCGAGAAGTGATCCGTGGAAAGGAGCTTCTTCACCTTGGGCTGCGCCAGGACTGCACTTAGAAACTTCGCTGCGACGTTGCCCTCAAGCAGCCGGTCACGGTTTTTGGAGAACACCGAATGGTCCCAGGCTGCGTCGTCGACACCGATGCCGACGAACCAGCGGAACAAAAGATCGTATTCCAGCCGCTCCATCAAAAGCCGCTCCGAGCGGATCGAATAGAACGCCTGCAGCAGCATCGCCCTGAGCAGCTTTTCCGGCGGGATCGACGGCCGACCGATCGGTGAATACAGCGCCGCAAACTCCCGCCCCAGCGCCGAAAGGGCCTCGTTCACAATCGCCCGAATGCGGCGCAACGGATGATCGCGTCGCACCCGCGCCTCAAGGTCCACGTAGCTGAACAGTTCGCCTGTCTGTTCGTCTCCGCCTCGCATGCATCCGTCTCCGAATCCCTTCGGAGACAATGAATCATCGTTGCAAACCGATGACGAGTACCTTTTTCAACAGCCTGCTAGATGATGAATTCCTTTTCGGATGCACCGCATGTCGCGCGGATCGCCGAAGCCCTTTGGGCGCGAGAGCCGGTGGGATCTGCTGCCTTACTGGTTGGCGCCGGATTCAGCCGCAACGCAACTCCGGTGCGAGCCTCTGGTGGCACGATGCCAGACTGGAACGACATCTACGGAACAATGGTAAACCAGCTTTACCCGGCAAACTCCGGCCAGGCGACAGACCAAAACCAACAACGAGAACGGCTGTTGAAACAGAGTGGCGCGACCAGCGCCTATCTGCGGGTGGCAGAAGAATTCGAGGCACAATTCGGACGCAATGCGCTCGACAAATTGATATTGGCAAATGTCCCCGACCGCCAGTTCACACCGGGTAAACTGCACGAAATGCTCGTCCAGCTCCCGTGGGCCGATATCATGACGACCAACTGGGACACGCTGCTTGAACGAGCGGCTGAAAGCGCAGAAGAGCGGGTCTATGACATCCTGCGGACCGTCGAGGAGATTCCGGAGGCGCGGGCACCGAGGGTCATCAAGCTGCACGGCAGTTTCCCGTCGCATCGCCCATTTGTCTTCACGGAAGAGGATTTCCGGACCTATCCGGCGCGATTTGGGGCTTTCGTCAACCTCGCGCAGCAGCTCGCGATGGAGAATACACTGGTTCTGCTGGGATTCTCGGGCGACGACCCGAACTTCCTGTTCTGGTCTGGCTGGGTGCGCGATCGGCTAGGGCCGAAGGCCCCGCTTATCTATCTGGTGGGCGCGCTTGGATTAAGCGCACCGAAACGCAAGATGCTCGAAAGCCGGCGCATCCAGCCAATCGATCTCGCGACACTTGAGATGTTCGAGACCTGGCCGAAGAGCCAGCAGATGGAGAATGCCCATCGGTGGTTCCTTGAATGCTTGCGTGCGGCTGAACCGTATCGAGCGAAGCGCTGGCCGCGACCAGCTGCAGGTTTTGTACCCCCGCTCGTGCATGTGAGCCCGGTTCCCGATTCAAGATCACCGATGCCGGATCCGCGGTGGAGTGACATCAACACACCTGTGCAAATGGTTCGCGAGTTGGTCTTACAGTGGCGGCAGAACCGTACCATATACCCCGGCTGGATTGTGCCTCCCTTCGATACGAGCCAGTTGCTCTGGCGACGTCTATCGATGCGTCTCGACGATATCATTAGCGGATTGCGTGCCCTCGACGAGGACGAGCGGCTCGATGCATTATTCGAGCTCAACTGGCAACAGGAGGCGGCGCTCGTTCCGCTGGCATTGACCGTCGATGATGTAGTTCTGGAACTTCTGGACGCTCTGATCGGTCGTTACGAACAACTACCCCCCGAACCGGCAAGACAATTTCGAGCCCTTGCGCTGGCGATCTTGCGCCACGCGCGCGAAGAGAACGATGCCGGCCTTCACAAGCGCTGGTCGGATTGGCTGGCGCCCAGGCTCGCGGAGGATACGGAAGGGCTCGAGCGCCTGACCTATGACAGCTGCCTGCGCCTGCGCGCAGATTTTGATATCGACGGGCTCGAGGCAGCGCTCAAGAAGTGGAATGTCCAGGGCGACAGCTTTTGGCTGTTGCGCAAGGCGGCCTTGCTCGCGGATCTTGGGCGGGACGAGGAAGCGTCGCTGTTGTCGGTGCAGGCGCTCAACGCGATCCGCGAGCAAACTCAGCGGGGTGTGACGGACATCGCCTCCTGGTCACGTGAAAGTTTCGCGCTGCTGTTTCGCAGTTCCGTGCTGTTCGGCGCGCTTGGCGATTGGCATGAGAACGGGCCCGTGCGCGACCGGTTCGATATGCGCCAGGAGGAACTCCAAGCGCGTGGCTGCCCGGGTCGCAGCGACTTCTTCAACTTAATGGACCGCCTCGCTCAGCCGGCGCCACCGCTCAAGCAGGAGCGAGAAAGCACGCGGCGATTTGATCTGGGCTCGATATATCGAACCTTCAATTTTGGACCACTAGATCCACGCATTGACCGGCTTCTTGCTTATCAGGCTCTCCGTTTCCAGGAAGAGGGAGGCCTGCCGCTTCGCATTGGACATGCAGCGGTCGCCAGGCAAGTCGTGTTCGAAGCTGCGCGCTGGCTGATGGATGTCGCACCAACAAGGGCGATCGATGCTTTTCTTCTGGCCTCACCTGGATCCACGAGCAAGCAGTTTGACGCGCTTTTTTCCCGTTCGATGGTCGCCAGGGTCAACGCGGGCGAGGCGGACCGTCTAATCGATCGCGTTCTCCGCCTGATCGATGCGGCGAAGAAGCGTGTCGATGCGGGAAAAACTGAGCAGCGCTTTTGGATGGAACGGCTCAAATCCGCGCTCGAAATCGCTTCGCGCGTGGTCCTGCGCACGCCGCATCGCGCTCCAAAGTTGCTGGAGATCGGACTTGCCCTACATGCTGATCCCCGATTTCCCCGTAGCATCGATATAGGCGATCAGCTGCGCCAGATGGTGAGCCGCTGCTTTGAGGCTGCGGAGATCCCCGCGCACGATGCGATGCTGCTCGCAATCTTTGAGCATCCGATCACCAGGAACCCCGGCAATTTCGCCCATGGCGTTCGCGATCCGGAGGAGAATCTCCCGAGCGACGTCAAGATGGGGAAACCCGATCCGAAATGGCGGAAGATCGTCTCAGATACACTCGCGGCGTTGCGTCAGGCCGATACACGGCTCCCGGCCTCGTCGCGGACGGCATGGCTGTTCAATGCCAAGCTGCTCAACGGAAAAGACTTACAGGTATTTGGCGAAGCATTGTGGGATCCAGCTTATGTTGAAGACGGCCTGCCCAGCGGGACTGTCTTCTACCCCGGTGCCTTCCTCTCATTTCCAAAGCCGGCCAGCGCGGATGCGCAAGGAGCCTTGTGTGCCAAGTTTCTTTCCGACGCTCCGCTCACGGATGCAGATCTCAAGAGCGGTGCGTTGGCAAACCTGCTCAGAGAGAATCAGTTTCTGATCGACGAGGCTCATCTCGTTGCGCTGATCGAGCGTCTTCACGTTTATATTGCAAATCATGCTGCCGTATCGGCGAGACCAGACCTGTTCAGCAGTAATGATCGCAACTTAGCGCAGGAATGCGGGCGGATCGTAGCGAACCTCGCGATGCGAGCAAAATCAAGCCCCGCTGCGACCAAGAAATTGCGGTCCCTGGCGATACTCGATCGATATCCGCTTCGTCTGGAAGCTGCCTACCCCTGGCTCCTCGATCTGGGCATTGTGACGGTGGATGCTGCCACGAAGGGGCTGCGAGCGTTGATCGGAAGTGGCGATGAGACCGATGTGCTGGTTCTCTCGGCCCTGCTGGATCAGATTTACTGGTCGAAAGGCTGCGAGGCCGACCTTGAAGCGGCGCTCTGGCCCGAGATCGCGCAGGTGGTAGCGGTGCGAGCGCCTTCACCATTAATGTGGGCCCTTCGGTTCTTGGCATGCTCAATGCGCACGGACCCGGCGCGGGTGCCAGCCAAAATCGATGACGTATTGAGCATCGGCCTCGCACTGATCCTCGAAGAAACCGAGATGACCGGCCCGGCCGAGCAACTGCGCTACGACCCATTCCTCGCGCGGCACTTCGGCGCCATTTTGGTCAGCGCGATGGACCGGAACAAGCGCGGGGACCCGGCCATGCGCGCCGCCTGGTCAAAGGCGATTGAAAGCGATCCCTTGCCCGATACGCGCCGCGGCCGGGCAAACGCGTTTCGTGAATACAAGGCTGGAGGCGATGCGAACGAGGATTGATGCAGAGCGTGGCACAGCATTGGCTTCATCGATCAGCATCACCAGCCAGCGACCATCGCCGCACTTCTTAATCACCTCTTGACACAGACCCCCGTGGTCGTTTCCGTTAACTAGTATTTCGTTGTCACACACGTACCAAACGTGCCGTAGCATTCGTAACCTGTCCGATTGTTCTTGTGCTTGTTCAAAGTCGCATCGTAGCTCTTCTTGCTGAACGTCTTTCCACAGACGGAGCACCTGAAGACGTAGGTTGGGCCATTTGCCGCGGTGAAACTCGAGCTTCGGGTCGATCTAAGAGCGGGCAAACGCCGAACAACTGGCGTGCGGCGCACCTCGAAAGTTGCTCCTGGGCCCGAACTCGCGGTCAGTGAAATGCTTTGAAGGCCTGATGGCGTAAGTTCAATGGGGTAGCGCGGTGCGAATGGCGTCTGGGTGGCTTTGACCCCGAGAATGCTATCGACCAGATAACTGCGCGGCTGCCCGTCGTCTGCGCGCACCGCCATGAGCAGCACGTCTCCTGCCTGCGAGCGGCGGAGGGAGTAAGCTTCGATCGCGCGCGTGGAGCGGTTGCCTTGCTTGTCCCGGTAATCAATTTCCACGAGGAGCCGGTTAGCCGCAGCGAAGCGGATCATCTCAACGAAGGTTTGGCCTCGGCCGCCCGCAGTCAAACCGATGATTCGTTCACGGATGAGCGTGTCACCAGTGCGGATAGGCATCGCCGCGAGTGGTTGCGTGACGGCGCCTTCGAGCCAGGCGAAAATTTCTGGGAGCGACTCCCAGAAGGTCGCGACCGGCAGGAGCGCCGGGAGCTGGTGCTGCAGCATGTGGATCCAGCCCGTTTCAAGATCCCTGCGGTGCGGCTCAAGGTCAGCTATGCGCGGAATGTCGATGCCCTTGAATTCACATTTGGCGCGCAGGACTTCCATGAAGCGCTGCGGGTCAGGGCGTGCCTCGGCATTTCGGTAGAGGTGCACGACGTCATAAAGGTCGCGTGGGCGTGTCCGCTCTGCGAGCGCGCGGAATTTTTCGGCGAAGGCTTCCACGTAGTCATAGGCCAAGACCTCGATTCCATTTTCTGGACCGTCGCTGTACGGGTGGAATATCTGCGCACGGACAGGCGGTAGAACGACACGTTCGTCAGCCGTCAGGTCGAGTTTGATGCGCGGAAGCGCGTGGGTTGATGAGACAGGCCCCTTATAGCTGATCTTTCCCTGACACGAGATTTGCCCACGGGGATTCTGATAGATCTCGAACTCTTGCTTGTCGGCTGGAATCTCGATGCCTGTTTGTTCGTAAAGCCATTCACTGATTTCAGAAAACGTGCTCCCCAAAAAGTCGGCGTCGAGTTGGTCGGGTTTGATAAGCGTGAAATCGAGGTCTTCGGAAAAGCGATAGGTCTCGAAGAAACATTTCTTCAGGCACGTGCCGCCCTTGAACACCCAATTCTCCGCGAGATCCTCGTGCCGGTAGATGCCGGCGAGCATCCATCCGAGGACGTAGTCCTTCTCAACGACATGTGGCGTGAGGGATGTCTGCTGGGCGATGGCGAGGATTTCGCGCTTCTCGATCATGTCGTTCCCTCGCGAGCCCAGCGCGGGGGCACGCGCAGTCGCCACTTTGTCACAACGTGCGGCCCATCCTGGGCGGGGTCGAGCTTGGCGTGGCCGCCGCTGAGATGGTGTTCGCAAAGGCGCGCGAGCGCCGCCCCTTCGGGGGAGCGTTCCGCCAGAAAGCCCAGGCGCTTGAAAACGGCGCCATTGGCGAGACGCACCGCGTACTCGATGAGCTTCTCATCGTCGCGGTCACTGCGGCGTAGGTAGGCAGCGAGGCAATCGGCCAGGTGCTGGATTCCGCCGCCGATCGCTGGGTCATCCAACATATCGATGATCGTGCGGTGCACGTCCGACACGGGCACACGCGTCTGATGGCGCCAGACGCTCTTCGTGCCAAAGAGCTTCCGCTCATCGATGTGCTTCAACGAAAAAAGCGTGCCGTGTCTCTCTTGGCGCTTCTGCCGCACCGCCTGTGCGGTCATCACGAGAATGTCCTTGAAGAGTTGTTCGGTGAGGTCCCAATGCTCGGCCGCCGTGCGACCCCCGATATAGGCTGGCGCGAAGAGCGCGGGGACGAGCACCCATGGATCATCAAGGACGCGATCCGACCCCAACGTATCAATTGACGCCGCGACATAGGCGCCGCGGCCCACGCGGCTCAGCCATCCCTGCTCCACCCAGCGCGACAATCGCTGGGCGGCGGCGGTACGGTCGAGTTGGAGAGCAGCCACTACGTCATCGACGTGAATGACGTCGCCCGCCGCGGACAGCACACGGACAAGTTGCGAACGACCCTGGGGAAGGTGGGCGGCATTTTTCTCCATCTGCATTACTTAGCAAAAAAGGCGAATTTTTGCAACTAGAGCAACGAAGTTGCCATTGCTGTATCACTCCAATTTCGCGATAAGTGCGAAGTAGAGCGAATGGATCAATAGGCAAAAGCACCAGCGGCCTATCCGTTCTTCGATGCCGACGAGGTCGAGCTTGCCGTGATTTACGCCGAGGCAACGCTGCGCGAGCCGCCCACGATAGAGCGACGAGCCCCCCAAGGGTGCGGTCATCGTCGCCGATAGGCACGTCTCTTGCCGCACCCGACGGGATTCAAACTTGTGACCTCTGCCTTCGGAGTGCCTGGCCACCTCGAATGCCTCGGACGGGCGCCTGCTTGACGTCACTGAAACTCAGCCCCTCACGGGATCAAATGTCGAAGAGTAGGCGGCAGCGCGTAGACCTCCTCGAGTTTGGCGGCGCCGATCGCCTGCCGTGTTGCGCCTGCCCGAGCCAGGATCGAAGGGCGCCGTGTTTTGCGATCAGATCACCTAGCGCGTCAAACATCGTATTGCTGATCGCCTGTTGCTGGGCGCGAAGGTGATCTTCGAGCAGCTTGTCGCGGCAAATATAGCCGGCATTGACGCCGGGAATGGCATGTTCATCAAGAGGCGGGCATCAAACTCCGTGACGCCGGCTGGCGTCGCAAGAGTTCTGAACGTCTGCCGCAGATCATTGCCCCACTTTGCCAGAACTTTGCGATCCTCCTTCTGCTCGGCCAAATGCCCGCTGTCGCTAGCTGCTGGGAACAACCAGTTGTCGGCCTCAAACGGGTATAAAGGGCGCGCAAACCGGATTACCCGCGTCAGACAGAGGATCATCTGCCGCGATAGCGGAATGTCGAAGGCGCGGTCGGTACCGCCCTTGGGCCGCGGGATGTGCAACACGCGGCGCCGAGGATCGAGATTATGGGGTTTGGTCTCTATCAACGCCGTTGGCCGGCATCCCGAAAGCAGCGAGAACAAATGGAATTCGCGCCGTATTGGATTTGGCAGCGCGGCGACTTGCCGGAACCAGTGGGTTAGATCCTCCAGCCCCGTCGAGGTGTTCCGACGCCCCTCCGAGTTCAATCGACTACGCTCGCGGGATTATCGGCCGGGAGATAGCGGTGCGCTTTGCGCGCATGATTATAGATAGCCCGCAGCGTCCGCATGGCGCCATTGGCGATATAGGGACCATGCTCCGTGGTAATCTCATCGTGCCGCGAGATGACCTTGCTGGGATTGTCAGCCAATTCCTGCAAGGGCGTGTCGAGCCAATCTCTAAAAGTCGTTCGACGTGGTCCCGATAGCCTTCTATGGTACCTTCGCTTCGGCCCTTCCGAATGAGGTGGGCGTCCCGATACCGTTCCCAAGCTTCCTTTAGAGTTACGCGACGGTGCGCGGCGGCCAGACCGGCAGGCTGTGTCCGATCCCCATTTGCCGGCGAGGCTTCGCCTGCTTGCTGGTCGGCCTCGGCAGGCTTTGGATTGGGGTGCTCGCCCCTTCGAGATCTGCGCAACATACGTCTTGGCAGTTGCGCGCGCCTCGCGTGTAGACATCGTCGCCGCGTTACCGATCCGTACTGAGATTGTGGCGATGCGCTTGCCACCTTCGCGCAGGTCGCCCTGAACGGCGAATACTTTCCTCCGCCTTCCGACCACAACATGGAAGCCTTTGAGCTGGGCGTCGCGGGCGCGATACTGTTCCGAACTAGGCGACTCGAGGTCGCTGATCGCCTTGTCGTTGAGGAGGATACGAATGTCGGCCATGGCCTAGTTCTGCGAGTCTGGGGGTACACCGGCCGAAAATCTAGCCGGTTTTCGGCCGGTTTTAGACTCGCACATAGTTAGATGGTGCGTCTACGCAAAGTACGAAGTATCGCTTAAGTGGCTGTGGAATCATACAAATTGTGTACTGTAGCGAAAAGACGGATGCACCAGGAAAGCATCAAGATAAACTATGAATCTGCGGGTCAGGAATTCGAATCTCTTCGGGTGCGCGCAATGTCACCTATGTCTCGGGTTGCTCAAAGGCCCTCAAATTCATAACCTGAAGGTCACAGTTCAAATCCTGTCCCCGCAATAATGCCATAACCTTCCTGATTAACCGGGGCTGTTTTTGCGTTCCGCGTCTAAGGTTCGAGATGACTAGTTGTGCCCGATTTGCCCCTTCCCCACCACCAACTGCTCCAACATGCGATGGCGAAAATCAAAGGGTTCCGCGCATTTCGCATCAGGGCGTCCCAAGTCTGCCGATTGATTGATGAATAGTGCGGGTCGTGCTCCGGGTGCGTGTGCCACTCGCCGACGAAGCTTTCAGTTCCGCCGCTCAACGTCCAGGCAGCCATGGCCGCCACCTGATGGCCCGCGTCACGGCGGTTGAACAAGGTCCGTCTTAACTTCCGCCGGCAGCGGGGCGGTACAGTCCACGATCTCGATGTGCGGACCACGATACGAGCCGATCGGGGCTTTCGGTCGATGACGTTCGACGGGAAGCAGGCATTTCATGTTGCTAATTCCAGCCCATCGGCATTGCGGCCTTGGCCCAATCTAGAGCCATCTCGCAGGCAAGGGCAGCTGCGGAAGCAGACCTACTGACTGGGAATCTCATCCAGCGAGCAACTCAACAGTTTTATGATCTGTTCGCGTATCATATATAAATATAATGATACGCAAAGAGATCAATCTTCCTCCCTGCCTTTAGCGCCGCGCGACGGTGGACGCGGTCCGAAACTAACGCCCAATCAGCGCTCTGAAATCATCGGCATATTAAATCAAGGCCGTCCGGCAGCTGAAATCGCTCGTCTCTTCGCGTTCATAGGGCCGACCGCGCTGACTCGGGGTCAATGTGGATCGCTACTCCTTCATTGCAATGGATTTGCACCATCTACTCCCTGCCGGTCTCCCGGCGCACCTTGTTCCGACCCCTTCAAGGGCTCAGCTCGGTCGGTGTGACCGATCAGCCCGATCAAAGCGATCGACTTAGGCGTCAAATGCGGCTTCACTCTCGGCTGTCCAGTCGGCATGGTGGGGCGCTTCCCTCATCAATTCCGCGACCAGCGCGAATCGCCCCGCATCCGCGACTTTCTGCCTAAGTAAGACTAGGCGCCCGCCGCCACGTGCGGGCGACGCCCGACATCAACCGGCGGGCAGATGCGCCGAGGGCAACAAGCGCGCCTGACGCAACGCCGCCAGATCAGCCGAGCCGGTGCAGAAGCAGGCGACGGTCAACTGGCGGATGACGATTTCGAAATGCGCGACAACCGCCTCGGTGGATACCGTAGCCGCGCGCAGCACGCCGGCCGCCTGCCCGGCGATGTCCGCGCCCAGGCGGATGGCCTTGGCCACGTCGACGCCGTCGCGGATCCCGCCCGACGCGATCAGCTTCACCGTTGGCAGCGCCCGACGTACCCCCTGCACGCTGGCCGGGGTCGGAGTCCCCCAATCGGCGAACGCCATCGCCACTGAACGGTCGGCGGCATCGCGGGCGCGCTCGCCCTC